>NZ_JBITHH010000002.1:0-899364 GCF_044457795.1 Streptomyces sp. NPDC050528 | reverse complement strand
GAGCCCCACCGTGCTCGGCGCTGCGCGCCTCCGCGCGCTGGGGCTCTCGACACCGGCGCGCCCCTACGGCTCCCTCTCGGCCGTCCGCGTGGGGACAGTGGGACTTGGTGGGCCCTTGCCGTTGGCGAGGGCCCACGCCGTTTGTTCAGCTGGCCAGTGTTGCTTTGTGGACGGCTTGGACCAGGCCCTCGTTCTCCGGGGCCGCGCCGCCCGGGAAGGCGAAGCGGCGCCTGGTGTAGCCGTAGGCCAGGCCGCTGCGGGGGTCGGCGAAGGCCTGGCAGCCGGCCGCGCCGCTGTGGCCGATGGTGCCGGCGCCGAGGAACGGGTACCAGGCGTCCGCGGTCGCCTGGAAACCGATGCCGTACGACCGGTGCGTGCCGGTCACCACGTCGTAGCCGACGGAGTGCAGCTGGCCGAACTCGGCCGCCGTGTCCGGCTTCAACAGCGGGGCCCTGTCGTCGACTTCACTGATCGCCGCCGCGTACAGCCCGGCGAGCCCGCGCGCCGACGCCACTCCGCCGACCGACGCCGGACCCTTCGCCCGGATCACCCGCTCGTTCGGCAGTGACTCCAGGACGGTCGGCTGCGCCGCGTGCTCGTTGAAGGCGATCGCGCCGAGACTGTGCGGGCTGGGTGGTTGCGCTGCGCGGGCGGCCTCTTGCTCGGGGGTCAGCAACTGGGGCTGGACGGTGCGGAATCGGGGCTCGTGTGCCGCCGGCAGGCCGAGGAAGAAGTCCAGCCCGTACGGTGCGCGCACTCTCTCCTCGTGCACCTCCTGGAGCGAACGGCCCGTGGCCCGCCGTACGATCTCGCCGGTCAACGCGCCGATCACCAGGGCGTGATAGCCGAAGGCCGTGCCCGGGCGCCAGAACGGGCGCTGGTCGGCGAGGCGTTCGGCCACCGCCCGGTCGTCGGCCAGTTCGTCGAGCGTGAACCCGGTGTCCGTGCCGACCAGCCCCGCCCGGTGCGCGAGCAGCTCGCGCAGCGTCAGCACGCCCTTGCCCTCGGAGGCGAACTCCGGCCAGTAGTACGTCACTTTGCGGTCCAGCTCCAGCGTGCCGTCCTGCACGAGCAGCGCCACCACGAGGTGCGCGGCGCCCTTCGTGGACGAGAACACGCCATAGAGGGAGTCGCCGTCGGTACCAGGCGGTCCCGCCCACAGGTCGACGACCCGCCGACCGTGTACGTATGCACACAACTGGCCCTCATAATCGGCGCGTTCCGTCGCCACGAAGGCTGCGAACTCCTCCCGCACCGTCTCGAAACCGTCGGCTACGGTGCCGTGGATCTCCTGGGTCATCTGCTCTCCTCCACTGATCCGCTGCTCGCGTGTGCCATCGCTCGTGTGCCGTCGATCGTGTGTGCCATGGTGAACAACGCCCGCCCGACCTGCGGGAGTTCCCCCTTGGGATGATCCCGGAAGAGCGGCTCCGTACCGAACAGGACGGCGTGTCGGCCGCTGATCACCGAGGGGCGCCCCGCCGCGTCCGCGGGGCCACCGGAGCCGTCGGCCGCCCTCGTCCGCCAGTGCCCGGCGAGGAGTGGATTTCCGGTCGCGTACGACTGCTCGACGTGGATTTCGGGGCCGAGTTCGGTGAACCACACCGGTGCGTAGACGAAGGCGTGGGGCGGGGCGCCTGTTGTGATCGGGCCCGAATTCACCACCCGTACGACGCCGTTGGCCTCCTCGGTGCCAGAGACGGGCGTTGCCGTCAGCAGTCCGGTCGTGGCGGCGAGCGCGGCGCCGGTGATGCCCCGGCCCACGAGTCCGTGGCCGGAGGAGAGGAAGGTGCGGAGGGCCGTGCGGGCGGTCGGGGTCAGGTCGCCGTACTCCAACTCCGTTGACACGAACAGCACGTCGGCCTTCGACCAGTCGAATCCCGCGTTCAGGATGTCCGTTGACACGGGCGTGACGTCGAAGTTCATCTCCCGCAGTGCGAACAACTCGCCTGCCGTGACGGCGGCTGCGACGCGGACGGGGCGGAGTGCCGTGACACCGGGGAGGGTTGTGGCCTCGAATGTCACGTCGTAGGCCGTCGCGGCCTCGGTCACCTTCGCCCGGGCCGAATCCGTTACCGGCTCTGGCAGCACCGCGCCGCCGTCCGCCGTCCGTCGTACCGGAATCCCCTGTCGTAGAAGGGAGTTGAGGGCCGCGAACTCTGCCGGGTCGGTGAGGGGCAGGCGGAGGTCGCCGTGCGGGGCGACGTGGGCGACGGGGGAGGGGGCGGCGATGGTCGTGAGGGGTGTGGTGGGGAGGGCGGGGACGGGCTCGGCCTTGGCGCCCCACAGGCGGCCCAGGCTCCAGGCCGAGATGTCGTACATCGCCGTCACCTTGTCGCTGATGTCACGGCCGTCGGCCAACAGGGCGTTCGCCAGGCCGCGTTTGGGCTGGTGCATGTCGACGACGTACGGGCCGGTCGCCGCGCGTAGCACGCGGATGTCGTTGGCGAGGAGGTGGGCGACCAGGCGGGCGCCCGCGGTGTCGGGCGCGATGGTGTAGGCGCGGGGGAAGGCGGTCGTGTAGACGTCCTCGGGGCCGATGCCCGGGACCCCGGGGGCCGTCAGTGTGGACACGGGTACTTGTTCGGCGCCCTCGGCTCCGCGCCGGAACAGTTCGATCTGGTCGGCGATGAGTGAACTGCGGTGGGAGCGGGCGAAGTTGAGGGTGGCGCGCATGGCCGCGCCCGCGACGGCCACGTTGATCGCGGTGCGCCGGTGCAACTCGGCTGTGGGGAGGGTGTCGTAGGCCGAGTTGTTGACCTGGAGGGGGAGCTCGATCGTGTGAGCGGCTACCGCGCCCTGGAAGGCGGCGTACTGCGGGGTGAAGACCGGGGGCCAGTCGTCCCAGCCCTCCGTCTGGTCGCGGAAGGGGATTTGGGCGGGGGAGACTCCGTCTGCGGCCGGTGTGTGGCCGAGGGCGTTGACGGCGGTCTCCATGCCCAGGGCGTTGGCGTAGGTGTTCTTGAGGAAGAGGTCGTACTCGTAGTTCTCGCCGTGCGGGGGAGTGGTCGGCTCGATGAGGGTGCCGTTGACGTAACCGTGCAGGTCGAGCAGGACGGCGGGCTGTTTGTCGATCGTGAGCGCGCGGATCGTTCGGGACTCCGGCTGTGACGCGGTGATCAAGTCCCGGTTCAGATCGAAGCCGTTGGCGTTCGCGCGGGTGCCGGCGATACGGCCGTCGGGGTTCGCGGTGATGTTGAAGTAGAGGCGGCTGTGCGCCAACAGGTCTTTTGTGTTGGTGTCGTTGGCGGTGGCCAGCTGCTGGATGAGGTCGAGGGAGGCGTCCGTGCCCTCGCGTTCGTCGCCGTGGATGTTGTTGTCGAAGAGGACCGGGGTCTTGTAACCGGCCTTGATCTCCGGGGACTTGGCGGCGGTGGCGGGCGCGTTCTCGATGAGCTCGCGCATCCGTTCCTGGGCGGTGGCCTGGGTGGTGGTCTCCGGGGCGGTGACCGTGACGAGGTAGAGCCGGTGGCCGCCGGCCGAGACACCCGCGACCTCGACACTCACCCGATCGCCCAGCTGTTGGAGGGAGTTCAGGCGCGGGGCCAGGGCGTGGTACGGGGTCAGGCCGAGCTTCAGTGACTTGTCGCCGGGGTTCGTCGGGTCGGGGGAGAGGAGGTGGCGGCGGGGGTAGCCGAGGCGGGGGTCGGTGCGCGGGACGGCGGCGGTGAGGGCGCGGCGGGCGGCGGTGGCGGGGGCCAGGCCGGCGCGGCGGTCGGGGCCGGAGCCCTCGCGAATGGTGGGGTCGGGCGCGGAACCCCGGCGGGGGACGGGGCGGGGCGTGGCATCGGCCGGGCGGGGCTGGAGCAGGAGCGAACCGGCGGCGGTGGTCAGGGCGACGGCAGTGAGCAGAACGGGTCTCGGGGGGACGGCTCGGGCAATGGTGCGCACGCGTACCTCCTCTTTGGTTCCAGAGATCGGTACGGCGAGCCGCACCTGTTCGACTCAACGGTGAACAGGAAGTTGTTGGTGTCGTCGATGCCCCGGATGGCGCATTCGGGGGGCCGGGGAAGGGGCATGCTGAGCACAGGTACCGAGCAGCGGGTGCGCACGGCGAGGAGTTCCCATGGCAACGATTCCTTCGCTCCCCAGCAGGGACGAGGTGCTGCGCATGGCCCGCAGCACCACCGACATCACCGGCCAACTCCTGGACACGGCCGGGAACATCACCAGGATCGCGATCAACACCCTTGATCCACGGGACGGTTCGGGCGCGGAGGCGCTACGGGTGCTGCGCGAGACCACCGCCGAACTGGCCGAGGCGAGCGCGTCGCCGCAGGCCCAGGAGGCGTTCTACCGCATCGTCGACACCCTGACCCGCCTCGGCACGACCGGAGCGCCCCTTGCCGTGCACCCGGTGAGCGCACCGGCGCAGGCGCTGCTGACGGTGATCGGCGACAGCCTGCTGCCGATCCTGGACGCGGTGGAACCGGCGGTCGAAGAGTTCGCCGCGGCACTGGGTGACCTGGTCGAGGCGGCCTCCCCGCTGTTGCCCGCGGCGGCGGGCGTGGCCGCCGGGGTGCTGCTCGCCTTCACTCCGCTGATCCGTGCGCTGGCCGACACCCTGGCCGACTCGTCCCCCGAACTCCGGCGCGTGGCCGAGGCGTTGACGGCGGCGCTGGCTCCGCTGCTGCCGTTCCAGGTGGCCCTCGCACAGCGGGCGGCGACCGCGGGCGTGAACGTGGTCCGGGCCGCCCTGCCCCCACTCGCCGACCTCACGGAAGCGGCGGCGGCGACCACGAAGGTGGCGGGCCCGGTCCTGGTCGCGGGCGAGGAACTCCTCGTCTCCGCCCTGGAACGCCTCCAGCCGGCCCTTCTCTCGGCGACCTCCCGCGCGGGACGGGTGGCCCGGGCGACGGCGGTACGGGTGACGGCGGCGGTGGCGCCGGCGGCGGATCGGGGGGTTGTGGTGGCGGTGTCGAACGCGGGTGCGTAGCGGTGTCGACCGTGCGTGAGGCGCACCGTAAAGTTCGCCCCATGCATGATCTTGGGGCGGGGTTCGGCTATCTCCTGAAGGGCCAGCGCTGGATGGCGCGGCACGGCAGGCAGTACGGTTTCGGGCTGATCCCCGGCCTGATCACGCTGGTGCTGTACATCGCGGCGCTG
Organism: Streptomyces sp. NPDC050528; assembly: GCF_044457795.1. Classification (NCBI taxonomy): domain Bacteria; kingdom Bacillati; phylum Actinomycetota; class Actinomycetes; order Kitasatosporales; family Streptomycetaceae; genus Streptomyces; species Streptomyces sp. NPDC050528. The sequence goes on along the minus strand of NZ_JBITHH010000002.1, from coordinate 894,258 downwards.
GTCGCGCTGGCGCTGTGGGGCCAGGACTTCGTCAGCTGGGCGACGCCCTTCGCGGACGACTGGTCGAGCCCGTGGCAGGGGCTGTTCCGGGGCTTCCTCACGGCGGTGCTGTTCGTACTGGCCCTGCTGCTCTCGGTGTTGACCTTCACGGCCGTCACACTGCTCATAGGCCAGCCCTTCTACGAGACGATCTCCGAGAAGGTCGACGAGGACATCTCCCCGGACGGCACAGCCCCGGAATCAGGCCTTCCGCTCTGGCGCGAACTCTGGATCTCCGCCCGCGACAGCCTCCGCGTCCTGGTCCGCGCGCTGCTGTGGGGCGTCCTCCTCTTCGCCCTGGGCTTCGTCCCGTTCATCGGCCAGACGGCCATCCCCGTCATCGGCTTCTTCGTCACGGGCTTCTTCCTCACCGAGGAGCTGACGGCGGTCGCCCTCCAACGCCGGGGCATCGACCTCCGCGCCCGCCTCACCCTCCTCCGCTCCCGCAAGACCCTCATCTGGGGCTTCGGCACCCCCCTCGGCCTCTCCTTCCTGGTCCCGTTCGTCGCGGTGTTCCTGATGCCGGGGGCGGTGGCGGGGGCGACGATGATGGCGCGGGAGCTGTTGGGGGAGGAGACCGAGGGGGACGACACGGAGGACGAGGGCGAGTCGTCTTCTACGACCCTATGAACCGGCTTCCGCGTCCATAGCTACCGTCACCATCGCCCTGACCTGCGCGATGATGTCCACCCGGTTCCGCACGAACTCCGGATCGGTGATCGTCCCCGTCGCCGGGTCCGTGTTCCCCGCCCCGAACTGCAGCACCGGCGTGTGGATGTGCCCACCCGGCAGCGAGTCGTGCAGCCCGAGCCGGTCCCGCAGCAGCGTGGCGCGGTAGGCGATCTCGTTGGAGAGGTAGTTCCCGCCGCCTCCGGAACGGGCCGTGGACCCCGCGGTGGGCCCGTCCGGCCGTACGACGGGAACCGTGCCGCCCGCCGGGATCTCCGTCACCTCGGTGTGGTCGTACACGGGGAACCGTCCGGTGTCGGCGGCCACAATCGCCTTGTACGGCAGGGTCGTTGACGTCCACTGCGGCTGTGACCCCGGATCGGCGACGGGCACGGTCTCCGTCTTCGACACGTTGTCGTTGTCCGGATACCCGCCCCGCCAGGCCCCGTTGGTCCGCTCGACGTCGAAACGGCCCACGCGCCCTTGGCTCACGGTGGTGAACAGATCGACCTTCGGCAGATACGGCCGCAACGCCCGCTCCACGGTCCCGTCCGCGAAGTCGGCCCACCGCACCGGGAACATGGCCGTCTCGATCCGCGCCGGCCCGTCCGCCGTCTGGATCACCGTGCCGTCCAGGGCGAGCGCGGTGGCCCCGGACGGATTGGAGATCCGTATGTCCGCGTCGAGCGTGAACGGGTCGAACCCGGTCACGAGTATCCGCTTGATCCCCTTCTCATGCGGATAACCGATACTGCTCTGCCCTCGCGAGGCCACCTCCAACTGGCCGAGCAGGGCAGTCCGTTGCCCCTCAGTCATCCGGAACTCGGGCTCCCACTCCCGCACTTCCCGAGTCATCCCCAACCGCGCCCAGTACAACGGCCGATCGTCGTCCCGACTCAGATCCCCACCGGCGGGCCCCCGCCCCTGAGCCCGGTCAACGGCCCGCTGCCACAGAGCGGTTCCCTCGCGTACGACGATGCGGCGGGCCTGCGCGTAGCTGTGCGCGGCTTCGAGGGCGCGGGTGAACTCCGGGGCCACGGTGTCGAATCCGGAGTGCTCAAGGATCTCCTGCGGGACTTCCTTGTCGAGCCGCTGCTCCTCGACGGTCGGGGACAGGGTGGTGTCGGCCGCCGCCGCCCCGGTACCGGGGGCGGAGAAACCGGCCAGCAGGGCCAGTCCGAGGATGCTGGTCCGAACTCGTATGACGTTCAAGGTGGTTGAGGCCTTCCGTTCGCAGTGGGGTGCGGTGCGGTGCCGGACGGCCGCAGTATCGCGTGACGGGAGTGGTCTACGCCACGGGTGTGTCGGCAACTCGGCTGTACGGCCCCCGAGTCGGCGTGCACGTCCCTGGGAGGACCGGCGCTCGTACCTCCTCGCCGAACAGATCCGACCGACATCGGCAAGCTCGATCCGGCCGGAGGCGTTGGTCGAGGTCGAAGTCGTGGCCGTCGCCCCCGCGACAGAGTGATCCTCTCCGGGCGATACTGCCGCCCATGACGGCAGCGAAGGCAGCGAGAGCGGCGAAGCCAGTGGACACGGCGAAGGCGGCGAACCTCGGCGTCCTCTTCGCCATCGAGCTCGGCGCCCTCGTCGCCGTCGGCTATTGGGGGTTCACCCGGGACCTCGCCACGCCGCTGACCTGGCTGCTCGGGCTCGGCGCGCCCCTCGTGCTCGCCGTGCTGTGGGGACTGTGCGCTTCGCCGAAGGCCAAGTACAAGGTGCGGGGCGCCGGCCGGGTCGGGTTCGAGGTGGTGTGGTTCGGGGCCGGGGTGGTGGCACTCGTATTCGCCGGGGCCTACGACTGGGCCCTCGTCCTCGCCCTCGTCTGCGTGGTGAGCAAGACGCTCGCCGTCATCTGGAGCCAGTAGCAAGGGAATTGACTGGGCGTCAGCCCGTCCTCTCGCCCTCACCCAGCAGCGCCAGGAAGTCCCTGAACGCCCCCGGCATGTCCACCGACTCCGGATCCAGCAGCCACTGGTACTGCAAACCGTCCATCACCGCGACGAGCAGCGGAGCCGCCCGCTCCGGTGTCAGGCCGTTCGGCAAGCGGTCGCCGTACTCGGCCCGCAGCACCCCCGCCATGTTCGCCCGCACCCGGACGTACCGCTCGGTGAAGTAGCCCCGCGCCGGATGTCCCTCCGTGACGCTCTCGCCGAGCAGTGCGGAGAAGGTCTGAATGATGCCGGGCCGCATCGCGTTGTACTCGACCAGTGAGGCCAGCAGGTCGATCCGCCAGCGGCTGTCCGGCATCGCGTCCCACTGGTCCCGCTCCTCCAGAACGGCGACGAGCAGCGCGTCCTTCGTCGGGAAGTAGTGCAGCAGGCCCTGCTGGGTCAGGCCGACCCGTTCCGCCACCGCCGCCAGGCTCGTGCCCCGGTAGCCGCGCTCGGCGATCACCTCCAGCGCCGCCCGCACGATCTCGGCGCGTCGTTCCTCGCGCCGGGTCCTGGAGTTCGTGGCGTTCATGGCGTCACCGTACGACACCTGGCGAGCGTTCACATAACAGCAAGGTTACGAAACCTACCGCTCTACAGGGAACCGATGCACGATGGAGGCACCGCACCGTACGGACTCAACGAGGAGGCACAGCGATGGCGGGAACCCGCACCCCGGCCGACGAGGCCCGTGAAGCAGCCGCGGAGGCGGCTCTCCGCAAGCTCGACCTGGACGCCAAGGCGCGGCTGCTCGCCGGGCAGGACATGTGGTCGCTGCCCGCGCTCCCGGAGATCGGTCTCGCGTCGCTTGTCATGTCCGACGGTCCGATCGGCGTCCGGGGTGTGCGCTGGACCGCCGACGACCCCTCTGTCGCGTTGCCGTCCCCCACCGCCCTCGCCGCCACCTGGGACCCCGAACTCGCCCGCCGCGCAGGCGTGTTGCTGGCCCAGGAGGCCCGCCGCAAGGGCGTGCACGTCCTCCTCGCCCCTACCGTCAACCTCCACCGATCACCCCTCGGCGGACGGCACTTCGAGGCGTACAGCGAGGACCCGTACCTCACCGGACGCATCGGCGTCGGGTATGTCGAGGGCGTCCAGTCCGGCGGCGTCGGCACCACCGTCAAGCACTTCGTCGCCAACGACGCCGAGACCGACCGCTTCACCGTGAACAACCTGATCTCCCAACGCACCCTGCGCGAGCTGTACTTGGCCCCCTTCGAGCTCATCGTCGAGAACGCCCACCCCTGGGGCATCATGACCGCGTACAACTCGGTCAACGGCACGACGATGACCGAGCACCGGTACCTCGTGAACGAGATCCTGCGCGGCGAATGGGACTTCGACGGCTTCAACGTCTCCGACTGGACCGCCGCCCGCTCCACCGTCGGCGCCATCGAGGGCGGCCTCGACGCCGCGATGCCCGGCCCGAAGACCGTCTACGGCGAGGCCCTCGCCCGGGCCGTGCGCGACGGCGAGGTCGAGGAGACCACCGTCGACACCGCCGTACGGAACGTGCTGCGCCTCGCCGCCCGCGTCGGCATCCTGGACGGCGCCGAGCCCGTCGTGGCGGAAGCCCAACTCCCGTCCCCCGTCGACGGGGAGGCCCTCGCCCGCGAGATCGCCCGCCGCTCCTTCGTCCTCGTGCGGAACGAGAACGACGCCCTGCCGCTGAAGACCGGCCACACCGTCGCGCTCATCGGCGCCGCCGCCCGCGACGCCCGCGTCCTCGGCGGCGGCTCCGCCATCGTCTTCCCGCCCCACGTCGTCTCCCCGCTCGACGGCCTCACCGCCGCCCTCCCCGAAGGCGCCCTCACCTACGCAGTCGGCGCCGACCCGAACACCGAACTCGCCGCCGCCGACAAGGGGTTCGAGCTGCGCGCGGTCTGCCGGGACGCCGAGGGCGCCGTCATCGGTACCGCCTCCGCGCCCGGCGGACAGCTCCGCTGGATGGGCGACGACCTTCCCGAGGGCGTCACCCACGACACCCTCCACACCGTCGAACTCACCGGCACCTTCACCCCGCGCGACACCGGCGAACACACCTTCGGCATCAAGGGACTCGGCGCCTTCACCCTCACCGTCGACGGCACGACGTACTACGACGACGTCCAACGCCCGCTCAAGGACGACCCGTTCAGCTCCTTCTTCGGCGCCCCCGAACCCCGCGCCCGCGTCGACCTCACCGCCGGCACCCCGGTCGAGGTGTCCCTGACCTACGTCGTGAGCTTCGCCGAGAACCGCGACCTCAAGGTCATCGGCTTCACCCTCGTCCACCAGGAACCGCGGCGCGACCCCGACGAACTCATCGCCGAGGCCGTCGAGTCGGCCCGCACCGCCGACACCGTCGTCGTCGTGGTCGCCACCACCGAGCGCGTCGAGTCCGAGGGCTACGACCGGACGGACCTCCAACTCCCCGGCCGCCAGGACGACTTGGTGCACGCCGTCGCCGCCGTCAACCCGAACACCGTCGTGATCGTCAACTCCGGCTCCCCGGTCGAACTGCCCTGGCGCGACGAGGTCGCCGCGGTCCTGCTCGGCTGGTTCCCCGGACAGGAGGGCGGCGCCGCCCTCGCCGACGTCCTCACCGGCGCCCACGAACCCGGCGGCCGGCTCCCCACCACCTGGGGCTCCCTCACCGACGCCCCGGTCACCCAGGTCGTCCCGGACAACGGCGAACTCCCGTACACCGAGGGCGTGTTCATCGGCTACCGCGCCTGGGAGAAGGAGGGCCGCACCCCGTCGTACCCCTTCGGGCACGGCCTCGGGTACACCGACTGGAGCTACGACGCGATCGAGGCGGAGGGCACGAGGGTGACCGTCCGGATCACCAACTCCGGTGCCCGGCACGGCCGTGAGGTCGTCCAGGTCTATCTGGCCCCTGCCGAGACCGACCTGGAGCGTCCCGCCCGCTGGCTGGCCGGATTCGCCGGTGTCGAGGCCGGGCCCGGCGAGAGTGTCGACGTCGTCGTCGAACTTCCGCGCCGATCTTTCGAGATCTGGGATGAGACGGCGAACGCGTGGGCATTTGTAAAGGGTTCGTACGAGATCCAGGCCGGGCGCTCGATCACCGACCGCAGGGTCGCGACGACGATTAACGTCTGATCCGGGACACCGTCCCCCACAGACAGCCCCGGTCCGGGACCTGACCCCTGGACCGGGGCTCATTCCTGCCCGGACCGGACAACCCCGGCACGGGCATGGTCGGTCAGCGGGCCGAGAAGCCGTACACCGTCTCCGAGCGGTAGGTGTCGCCCGGGCGCAACTCCGTGCTCGGGAACTCGGGGCGGTTGGGGGAGTCCGGGAAGTGCTGGGTCTCCAGGGCGATTCCGGCACCCGGGGCGTACGGGTCGGCCAAGTAGTCGCCGGTGTAGAGCTGGATGCCGGGCTCGGTCGTCGCCACCGTCAACACCCGCCCGGACGCCGGGTCGCGCAGCTCGGCGATCTCGACCGGGGCCGGGGTGAGGCCCTTGTCGAGCACGAAGTTGTGGTCGTAGCCGGAGCCGACCTTCCGCGCCTCACGGAAGTCGAAGCGCGTGCCCGTGACGTCGTCGAGCGCGCCGGTCGGGATCAGATCGCCGTCGACAGGCGTGAACCGCGAGGCGGCGAGCCGGAGTTCATGACCACCCGCGCCGCCCGCACTGCCCGCGCCGCTCAGGTCGAAGTAGCTGTGGTTCGTGAGGTTCACGACGGTCGGCGCGTCCGTCGTCGCCTCGTAGACGAAGCGCAGCGCGCCCGACGCGTCCAGCGTGTACGTCGCCGTGACGTCGAGGCGCCCCGGGAAGCCCTCCTCGCCGTGCGCGCTGACCCGGCTGAGCCGCACCCCGTGCTCGACGGGCTCGACGTCCCACACGCGCTTGTCGAAGCCGTGCTCGCCGCCGTGCAGGGAGTTGGGCGCGTTGTTCTGCGCCAGCGAGTACGTGACGCCCTCCAGCGGGAAACGGCCGCCCGCGATCCGGTTCGCGTACCGCCCCACCAACGCCCCGAGATACGGCTCGGGATGGGTGAGACAGCCGTCCAGATCCGCGAACCCGAGCACCACGTCCGCCGCGTGCCCGTCCCGGTCCGGCACCTCCACCGACTGCACGATCCCGCCGTACGACAGCACCCGCACCCGGACGCCGGCGCGCTCCAGGGTCCAGCGGTGCACCGGCGTGCCGTCGGGAAGGGTGCCGAAAAGTTCGCTCATGAGGGAAACCCTAGGTCACGGGTGTGCGTGCGGTGATGTGCCGGTAGGCGATCGCGGCGAGCTGCGCCTGGCCGTCCGTACTCGGGTGGAACCAGTCCCAGTGGCTCAACTGGTCCGTCCCGAACCGGTAGTCGTAGACCGCGCCCCCGTCGAAACGGCACCGCTTGTCCGTCGCGCACACCTGCTCAAGCACCTTGTTGTACGCCTCCACCCGGTCCTGAACGGTGTCGCGCCGCTCGGTCGCCGCCGAGTCCAGGGCGTCCGCGTCGGCCAGCATCGAGGGGCAGATGCCCAGCTTCCAGATCTGCTTGCCCAGCGGGTTCGTCCGCCCCTGCGACCAGAGCCGCTTGAGATTCGGCACGCTCGCGACGTAGACCTGCGTCTTGGGCAGTGACCGGCGCAGCGACTTCAGCGAGGTCTCGAAGTCGGCGCGGAAGTCCGCGACGGAGGTCATGGCCGAGGTCGAGGCCGCGCAGGCGTCGTTCGCCCCCACCATCACGGTGACCAACTCCGGCTTGCGCACGGCCGCCTGAGCGATCTGCGCGGGCAGATCGGCCATCCGCGCGCCGGTCTCCGCGTAGTTCCAACTGCGCCCGGCCGCGCCCGTCTTCCCCAGCAGCCGTACGGCGAGACTGTCGACCGAGGCCGAGCTGCCGGTCGCCCAGGAGACCTCCGGGCAGTCCGACAGGACCGAACAGGCGTCGAAACCGCGGGTGATGGAGTCGCCGACGGCGGCGAGCGAGGACGGGCTGCGGTCCCACAGCGGGGTGGGGGCGGGCTTCGCCTTGGTGGCCGCCGTACCGCTCTTGGAGTGTGCGCCGCCGGAGTCGCAGCCGGCGGCTCCCAGGATTGCCGCCGCCACGACGGCGAGCACGGCCCGTGAACGGTGACGTCGGATTCGCATGCCGTGGCCCAGCCCCTTGGTGTCGTGTCGCGGTCCCCGCCCATAACAACGCGCGAGGGTTCCCGCACGTGTGCGATGCAACGGCTCACCCCCGTACAAGCGTCCCCATGGGTGAATGGCGGCGTTTCCTGGCACCGGGAGGGACGGTACGTCACACTCCTCGCGCCGCCGCACGGTAGCCTCGCCCTCAACGTGGCTGCCCTGCCGCCGCCGTTCGCCAGCCAGCAAGATGCCCCGCTCTGTCCGGAGGTCCCGGTGACGACACGTGGAGTTCTGTACGTGCACTCCGCGCCGCGCGCGCTGTGCCCGCACGTCGAGTGGGCCGTCGCCGGGGTGCTGGGCACCCGCGTCAGCCTCGACTGGATCCGACAGCCCGCTGCCCCCGGAACCTGGCGCTCCGAGTTCTCCTGGCAGGCGGAGGTGGGCACGGCCTCCAAACTCGCCTCGGCGCTCCGCGGCTGGCACCTCCTCCGCTTCGAGGTAACCGCCGAACCCTGCCCCACCGCCGAGGGCGAGCGCTACAGCTGCACCCCCGACCTGGGCATCTTCCACGCCGTCACCGGCATCCACGGCGACATCCTGATCCCGGAGGACCGCCTGCGCGCGGCGCTGACGCGATCTCAGCAGGGCGAGACCGACCTGGAGGCGGAAATCGCCAAGCTCTTGGGCAAGCCCTGGGACGACGAGCTGGAGCCCTTCAGATACGCGGGCGAAGGCGCCCCCGTGCGCTGGCTGCACCAGGTGGTCTGAAAATCGCCGATCAGGGGCGCTGCTTTTAGGGGCGCGGGGAACTGCGCGACCAGCCCCCACCGGCCGGTAGACAAAAAACAACATGTGGCCCGCCCCCAAAACCCAGGGGGCGGGCCACACACCGTTCAGTAGACGTCTCAGACCGTCCGGAACGCCAACACCACGTTGTGCCCACCAAACCCGAACGAGTCGTTCAGCGCGGCAATACGCCCTTCGACCGGCAGCTTCCGAGCCTCCCCGCGAACAACATCGGCGTTGGCCTCGGCCTCAGGGTCGAGGTTCTCGACGTTGATGGTCGGCGGAGCGATCCGGTTGTACAGCGCGAGCACGGTGGCGACCGACTCAACACCCCCCGCACCGCCCAGCAGATGCCCGGTCATGGACTTCGTGGCCGAGACAGCCATGTGGTCGGCGTCGTCACCGAACACCTTGCGCAACGCCTTGAGTTCGGCCACGTCACCCGCCGGAGTAGACGTCGCGTGCGCGTTCACGTGCACGATCTCCGCCGCGTCCAGATCGGTGTTGTCCATCAGGTTCCGCAGGGCCTGCGAGATGCCACGCCCCTCCGGCTCCGGCTGCACGATGTCGTGGCCGTCGGCGGAGATGCCCTGCCCGACCGCCTCGGCGTACACCCGGGCACCGCGCTTCGCCGCGTGCTCGGCGGACTCCAGGACGAGAACGCCCGCGCCCTCGCCGAGGACGAAGCCGTCGCGGCCCATGTCGTAGGGACGCGAGGCGCCCTGCGGGTCGTCGTTGTTCTTGGACATTGCCATCATGTTGCCGAACGCGGCGATGGGGAGCGGGTGGATGGCCGCCTCCGTGCCACCCGCGACGACGACGTCGGCGCGGCCGGTGCGGATCATCTCGATGGCGTAGCCGATGGCCTCGGCGCCGGAGGCGCACGCGGAGACCGGCGTGTGCACGCCCGCGCGGGCGCCCACGAGCAGACCCACGTTGGCGGACGGGCCGTTCGGCATCAGCATGGGGACGGTGTGCGGGGAGACGCGGCGGACGCCCTTCTCCTTCAGCACGTCGTACTGGTCGAGCAGGGTCGTCACACCGCCGATGCCGGAGGCGATGACGGTGCCCAGGCGGTCGGGGTCGACGGACGCGTCCTCGCCGGCCTTGTCGGTGAAACCGGCGTCCGCCCAGGCCTCCTTGGCCGCGATCAGCGCGAACTGCGCCGAGCGGTCCAGGCGGCGGGCCTGCGGACGCGGGATGACCTCCGAGGGGTCCACGGCGGCCGGCGCGGCGATACGGACGGCCTGCTCGGCGGCCCACTCCTGCTCCAGGGGCTTCACGCCGGACTTGCCGGCGACCATGCCTTCCCAGGTAGAGGCTGCGTCGCCACCCAGCGGTGTGGTTGCGCCGATACCGGTGACGACCACGGTGCGATTGGTCGGGCTCACGGGAATTCTTTCTCCAACGGTACGAGGATTAAGCGGCGCCACCGCCGGGTGGCGGGGCCATGCAGCCGGGCCTGGGAGCGTGCTCGGGCCCGGTGGTCCGGGCCCAAGACGTGGCTCAGGCCTGGTGCTCCAGGATGTACGTGGTCGCGTCGCCGACCGTCTTGAGGTTCTTGACGTCCTCGTCGGGGATCTTGACGTCGAAGCGCTCTTCGGCGGCGACGACGACCTCGACCATGGACAGCGAGTCGACGTCCAGGTCGTCGGTGAAGGACTTGTCCAGCTGGACGTCCTCAACCGGGATGCCGGCGATCTCGTTCACGATGTCGGCGAGACCGGCGACGATCTCTTCCTGAGTGGCGGCCATGTCAGGCGCTCCTTCTTTGTGATCCAGAGGGTGTGGCGTTCCCGCCGCGGCAGCGACGGGTGAGTTCTGCCGTACCGGATCCGATGATGATCCGGCACGGAGTGCCTAGGGGAGGGTAACGACCGTCGCGGCGTACACGAGACCCGCCCCGAAGCCGATGACGAGCGCGGTGTCGCCGCTCTTGGCCTCGCCGGTCGCCAGAAGCCGCTCCATAGCGAGCGGAATCGAGGCGGCCGAGGTGTTGCCGGTGGTGCGTACGTCACGCGCGACCGTGACGTGCTCCGGCAGTTTCAGCGTCTTCACCATCGAGTCGATGATCCGCTCGTTGGCCTGGTGGGGAATGAAGACATCCAGGTCGTCCGGGGTGATCCCGGCCGCGTCCAGCGCCTGCTGGGCGACCTTCGCCATCTCGAACACGGCCCAGCGGAACACCGCCTGGCCCTCCTGCGTGATCGCAGGGAACTTGCCCGTGGAGTCGTACTCGGTCCACGGCACGGTCTGCTTGATGGTGTCGGACTTGTCGCCCTCCGAGCCCCACACGGTCGGACCGATCATCGGCTCCTTCGCGGGGCCGACGACGACCGCGCCCGCGCCGTCACCGAACAGGAAGGCCGTCGCGCGGTCCTCCAGGTCGGTCAGGTCGGACAGCCGCTCCACGCCGATGACCAGCACGTACTCCGCGCTGCCCTCGACGACCATGCCCTTGGCGAGGGTCAGGCCGTAGCCGAAGCCCGCGCAGCCCGCCGAGATGTCGAACGCGGCGGCCTTGTTCGTGCCCAGCTTGTCGGCGATCTCCGTCGCCACGGCCGGGGTCTGCTTGAAGTGCGAGACCGTGGACACGATCACGCCGCCGATCTGCTCGGCGGAGATCCCCGCGTCCGCGATCGCCTTGCCGGACGCCTCGATGGACATCGCGGCGACGGTCTCCTCGTCGTTCGCCCAGTGCCGCGTCTCGATGCCCGAACGGGAGCGGATCCACTCGTCGGACGAGTCGATCGTCTCCAGGATCACCTCGTTCGGGACGACACGGACCGGACGGTAACCGCCCACACCGAGGATGCGCGCGTACGGTGCGCCCTTGCTCGGCTTGATCTTCGACATGTTCGTACGGCTCCTTCTTCAGGCGTTGGCGTGCTCGGCGATGAGCTCGCGGGCCGCGTCGAGGTCGTCCGGGGTCTTCAGGGCCAGCGTCTTGACGCCGGGCAGGGCGCGCTTGGCGAGGCCGGTCAGGGTGCCGCCGGGGCACACCTCCAGGAGGGCGGTGACGCCGAGCTCCTTGAAGGTCTCCATGCACAGGTCCCAGCGGACCGGGTTGGCGACCTGGCCGACCAGCCGCTCCAGCACCTCGGCACCGGTGGCGACGGCCTTGCCGTCCTTGTTCGAGACGTACGTGATCGTCGGGTCGCCCGGCGTCAGGTCCTGCGCGGCCTTCGCGAGCGTGTCGACCGCCGGCGCCATGTGCCGCGTGTGGAACGCGCCGGCCACCTTCAGCGCTACGACCCGTCGCACGCCCTCGGGCTTGTCGGCCTCCAGGGCGGCGAGCTGCTCCAGCGTGCCGGCGGCCACGATCTGGCCCGCGCCGTTCACGTTCGCCGGGGTCAGGCCCAGCTGCTCCAGGTGCGCGACCGTGGTGTCCGGGTCGCCGCCGAGCAGCGCGGACATCCCGGTCGGGGTGATCGCGGCGGCCTCGGCCATCGCCAGACCGCGCTTGCGTACGAGGGTCAGGGCGGCCGTGTCGTCCAGGACGCCCGCGAGGACGGCGGCGGTGATCTCGCCGACGCTGTGACCGGCGACGGCACCCGGTGACACGGCACCGAGGGCGGCCGCGGAGACCAGTCCGGCGGCGACGAGCAGCGGCTGGGCGACGGCGGTGTCACGGATCTCGTCCGCGTCGGCGTCCGTGCCGTAGTGCACCAGGTCGAGGTCGACGGCGGCCGAGAGGGCACGCAGACGGTCCTCGACACCGGGGAGGTCGAGCCAGGGGGTCAGGAAGCCGGGCGTCTGGGCGCCCTGGCCGGGAGCGACGAGTACGAGCACTCTCACACTCTCTCTTGGGGACGGGCACGGCCGCCCGTGGGGACAGGGACGAAGAACGGGAAGGGGTTTTGTGGAGCCCCGACAAAAGGCTAGTTCTGGGGATCTCCATCGGCCAGACGCCCCAGGATCAGCGCGATCCGCAGCGTGAACGCGGAGCGTACATCCGACGGCGACCAGCCGGTGACGTCAGTCACACGTCGAAGCCGGTAGCGCACGGTGTTGGGATGGACGAACAGCATCCGCGCGGCACCTTCGAGGCTGCTCGCCTGCTCCAGATAGACACTGAGCGTCTCCAGGAGCGCGGACCCGGCCTCCTCCAGCGGTCTGTAGATCTCCTCCACCAACTGGTCCCGGGCGCCGGGGTCACCGGCCATCGCGCGTTCCGGAAGCAGGTCGTCCGCCAGTACCGGGCGCGGGGCGTCCTGCCAGGCGGAGCACGCCTTGAGCCCGGCGGCGGCGGCCTGCGCGGACCGGGTGGCGGCGAGCAGATCGGGCACGATCGGCCCGGCGACCACGGGTCCGGCGGCATACGGCCCGATCAGCGACTTGGCGACGGCGAGCGGGTTGTCGCTCCCGCCGGCGATGACGACGAGCCGGTCCCCGAGGACCCCGGTGAGCACCTGAAGCTTGGCGTGCCGGGCGGCGCGCCGAATCGCCTCGACGGTCAGTTCACTGTCGCCGTCGGGCGCGGTGCCGAGGACGACGCAGACATGCTCGGGCGAGTTCCAACCAAGCGCGGCGGCTCGCGAGACGGCCCCCTCGTCAGCCTCCCCGCTCAGCACGGCGTTGACGACAAGGGACTCCAGCCGGGCGTCCCACGCGCCGCGCGCCTCGGCGGCCTGCGCGTACACCTGGGCGGTGGCGAAGGCGATCTCCCGGGCGTACACGAGGAGCGCCTCGCGGAGCACGGACTCGTCGCCGGGGGCGGCGACTTCGTCGATGGCGGACTCCATGACCTCGATGGTCGTCCGCACCATCTCCACGGTCTGGCGGAGGGTAATGGCCCGGGTCAGCTCACGGGGAGCGGTCCCGAACACATCGGTGGAGATGGCCTGCGGCGCGTCCGGATGCCGGAACCACTCGGTGAACGCGGCGATACCGGCCTGCGCGACCAGCCCGATCCAGGAACGGTTCTCCGGTGGCATCGCCCGATACCACGGCAGCGTCTCGTCCATGCGCGCGATGGCCTGGGCGGCAAGACTCCCGGACGACTGCTCCAGCCGCTTCAGAGTCGCCGGGTGCGAGTGGGCACGGGGCAGTGGGCCTGCGGGTCTGCTGGTTTCGGGTTCGGGCACGGGACAAGACTGCCTTATCCGGGCGGGGGTGTGCGGTGGGGGTGGCTGCGCCGGACTTTTGCAGGGCGGCTTACGGTGCCGGGTGCGTGGACCGGGGTCGCGGTTGCCGTACCTGGGGGCTCCGCCCCCAGACCCCCAGGCCTGTGCCCACCCACCACCCGACTCGCTGGGTTCGAAGGTGGGCCATGGGCAGGCTCGGTGGGTTGGGGGGTGGGCCGGGGTTCCGGGGTTCCCCCCTCACCACCATAGGGATCCGCCCCCGCCCCGCAGGGCTACCGTGGTCCCCGTGATGGACGTACGGCGCTCCGCCGAGCGCTACCCAGGGGGTGACCCGCAGGCCGGGATCCAGTCGTGGCATGCCTTTTCCTTCGGGCCGCACTACGACCCGGACAACCTGCGGTTCGGCGCGATCATCGCCTGCAACGAGGAGCGGCTCGCCCCCGGCGCCGGGTTCGACGAACACCCGCACAGCCACACGGAGATCATCACCTGGGTCGTCGAAGGGGAGTTGAGCCACCGCGACTCCACCGGCCACCTCACCCGTGTCCGCCCCGGTGACGTCCAGCGCCTCAGCTCCGCGGCGGGCGTCCGGCACGTCGAGCGGAACGACAGCGACGCGCCCCTGACCTTCGTGCAGATGTGGCTCGCCCCGCTGGAGCCGGGCGGCGAACCGTCGTACGGGATCGTGCACGGCATCGCCGACTCCACGCCGTACGCGGTGCCGGAGGCCGGTGCGATGCTGCATGTGCGCCGGCTGGCGCCCGGTGAGCGCACGGCCGTGCCGGACGCCGGGCATGTGTATGTGCACGTGGTGCGGGGTGAAGTCGGCCTGGGCGGGGAGAAGTTGGGGCCCGGGGACGCGGCTCGGATCACGGACGCGCGGGATCTGGTGGCCCAGGCGGCGGCGACCGGGGGCGAGTTGCTGATGTGGGAGATGACCTAGCGCCGGACAGTCAGGCCAACGCCCGTCAGCGGTCGGAGAGTTCGGCCAACACCGCGTCCGTGAACCCCGGCCACGCCTCCACCGCCCACGCCCCGAACGCCCGGTCCGTGAGCGCCACGCACGCCACCCCCGCGACCGGGTCGATCCACAGGAACGTACCGGACTGCCCGAAGTGACCGAACGTGCGAGACGAGGACGAACTGCCCGTCCAGTGCGGGGACTTGGAGTCGCGGATCTCGAAGCCGAGGCCCCAGTCGTTGGGGTTCTGGTGGCCGTAGCCCGGGAGGACGCCCTTCGTGCCGGGGTACTGGACCGTCATCGCCTCGGCGACCGTGCGGGGGTCCAGGAGGCGGGGGGACTGGACCTCGGCGGCGAAGCGGAGGAGGTCGTCGACCGTTGAAACGCCGTCCCTCGCCGGGGAGTTGGCGCCCTCCAGTGTCGTCGACGTCATGCCCAGCGGGTCCAGGACCGCCTGGCGCAGATACTCCGCGAACGGGATCTCCGTCGCCTTCGCGAGGTGGTCGCCGAGCTGCTCGAAACCCGCGTTCGAGTACAGGCGGCGCTGTCCGGGCGGAGCCGTCACGCGGTGTTCGTCGAAGGCCAGCCCCGAGGTGTGGGCGAGGAGATGGCGGACCGTGGCGCCGGGCGGGCCCGCCGGTTCGGCCAGTTCGATCGCGCCCTCCTCGTACGCGACGAGGGCCGCGTACGCCGCGAGTGGCTTGGTGACCGAGGCGAGCGGGAAGCGGTGGTCGGTCGGGCCGTGGGTGCCGAGGACGGTTCCGTCGGCTCGTACGACGGCCGCCGCCGCGGTCGGTACCGGCCAGTTCTCGATCAGCGCGAGGCTCTGCAAGGACATGCCGTCGAGCCTAAGTGGTCAGAGCTTCAGCTCCATCAAAGGGTCCGGCTTGGGCAGGAAGCCGAGCGAGGCGTAGAGCGGCTCGGCCGCCGCGGACGCGGTGAGCTGGACGCGCCGGGCGCCGCGCTCGCGGAACCACGCCAGCAGCTCCTCCATGCACGCACGCGCGTACCCGCGCCGCCGCGCGTCCGGATCGGTGGCCACGCTGAACACGAACCCGACCGTGCCCCGCGGGTTACCGGCCTTCCCGATCCGGTAGTCCACCGTCCCGACGACCAGGGCCGCCAGCGCCCCCGGCCGCTCGGGATGCTCGACGACGAACGCCCCGAAGTCCTCGTCCGACGCGAGCCGCTCCCGCAGCGTCGGCAGGGACTCCGCGTGCCAGTCCGTGGCGGGGTCCGACCCCGCCATCGAGTCGATCATCACCTGGCGCAGTCGCAGCACTTCGGCGGCATCGCCTGGGGCTGCCCGTCGTACGAGACTCATGATCCGTACGCTAGCCACCGCACCCCCGACCCGTCCTGCGGATTTCTTACCGGTTCCGCTTGCTTCGAGTGCACTCCAAGGCCATAGCGTGGAGGCCATGACGGTGATGGAGACCACGGGTACCAGTACCGACAGCTGCGCGGGCCCGCCGCAGGCCGAGCGGCGTCCGGACGGCGAGGACAGCTACACGATCAGCGAGGTCGTCGCCTTCACCGGCCTGACCGCGCACACCCTGCGCTGGTACGAGCGCATCGGGCTGATGCCGCACATCGACCGCTCGCACACCGGCCAGCGCCGCTACAGCAACCGCGACCTCGACTGGCTCGACCTCGTCGGCAAGCTCCGCCTGACCGGGATGCCGGTCGCCGACATGGTCCGCTACGCCGAGCTGATGCGCGAGGGCGAGCACACCTACGGCGACCGTTTCGAACTCCTGGAATCGACCCGCAGGGACGTCATCGCCAGGATCGCCGAACTGCAGGACACCCTGGCCGTCCTCGACCGGAAGATCAACTTCTACGCCACGGCCGGCCGCGCCTACGAACAGGAGAAGGCAGGATGACCGACACCACGATCCCGACCGCACGACTCGGCGCGGCCGGCCCCGAGGTCGGCGTCCAGGGCCTCGGCTGCATGGGCATGAGCTTCGCCTACGGCCCCTCGGACGCGAAGCAGTCGCAGGCCGCGCTGGACCGCGCCTTCGAACTGGGCGTGACCCTGTACGACACGGCGGACGCGTACGGCCAGGGAGAGAACGAGCGGTTCCTGTCCCCCTTCTTCAAGGCCCACCGCGACCAACTGGTCGTCGCCACCAAGTTCGCCCTGTCGATCCCGCCCGGCGAACCCACCCGGCGCGTCATCCGCAACGACCGCCCGTACATCCGCCAGGCGGTCGAGGCGAGCCTGCAACGCCTCGACATCGACGTCATCGACCTCTACTACATGCACCGCCGCGACCCGGCCGTCCCCATCGAGGACACCGTCGGCGCGATGGCGGAACTGGTCGCCGAGGGCAAGGTGAAGCACCTCGGCCTGAGCGAGGTCACGGGCGCGGAACTCCGGGCGGCCCACGCCGTTCACCCCATCGCCGCCGTCCAGTCGGAGTGGTCCCTCTTCAGCCGCGACGTCGAGATCAGCCTGGTCGGCGCGGCCGCGGACCTGGGCGTGGCGGTCGTACCGTACTCACCGCTCGGCCGCGGCTTCCTCACGGGTTCGTTCTCGAACGCCGACCAGGACCTGACCGAGGGCGACTACCGCCGCACCCAGCCCCGCTTCACCGGCGAGAACGCGGCAGCCAACGGCGCGCTCCTGGATCCGGTACGGACGGTGGCCGAGGCGCACGGGGCTTCACTGGGCCAGATCGCCCTCGCTTGGGTGCAGCAGCGGGCGCAGGTCCACGGCCTCCCAGTCATTCCGATCCCGGGCACGACCAAGCCGGGCCGGGTGGAGGAGAACACAGCGGCGACCAGGATCATCCTCACGGATGAGGAGCTGTCCCTCCTGGAGCCGATCGCCGGGAAGGTGGCGGGCGATCGCTACGCGGACATGACCTTCGCCTCTTCCAGCAGGGAGTAGCTGAGCAGCGCCCTTGACTGGAGCGCTTTTAAAGGGGCGCGGGGAACTGCGCGACCAGCCCCCACCGGCCCGCGGTCAAAAAACTCACGAGCAGCCCCCCGCTACAACTCCGCCAACAACTCAGCCTTCTTCACGGCGAATTCGTCATCAGTCACGAGCCCCGCCTGATGCAACTCCGCCAGATGCCGAATCCGCTCGGCGACATCCGCAGGATCACGCCGAGCGGCAGGCACCACAGCAGCAGGCCGCGCGGAGCGAACCGCCGCAAGCACAGCCCCCGCAAACGGCAACGACTCATGCACAGTCCCATACCCCAGCCCGAACACCACGGCCGCCGGATCCTGATCAACCGGCAGAAGCGACTCCGCCCCGCGCAACAGCCGTAGATGCCCCTCAAAGACTTCGGGCGACCGCCACTCGACCCCGCTCAGGTCGGCGATCGCGAAACTCTGGTCGCCGGCCTTCCACTTCGCGGACGACGCCCCCGTCCAGAACCACCGGAACGACACGGTCTTCCCGTCGAAGGACGCCTTCCCGTCGTACGCCTTGAATCGCAACGGCACGGAAGGCGCGGCCACCAGAAACCGCTCGGCAGGCCCGTCGTCCGGTTTCAGCCGCGCACGCAACTCGTCGGCGTAGTACTCGGCGAGAGTCTCCTGCTCGGCCGGCAGGACGAGGCGGTACGGATCGCAGGTCTCCTTCAGCTGACCCGCGGCCGCCTCCATCAGCGGGTCGGCCCCCGCCCGGGGCTCCGCGCGGAGCACGACCGTCCCGCGTCGGCCGGGGGTGAGCGTCACCGCCTCGATCGCCTCGAAGGGGATCCGGCGTTCACCGAGCGCCTGAAATAGCTTGGGTGTTCGAATGCCACGTTCGTAGCGGATGAGCACGGAGTCGGACTCGAACTCCCAGGCGGCATGAAATCCGGCCAGTACGTCACCCATGCGGCTCATCGTAGGCGGCACACACTCCTCCGTCCCATCCCCGCGCAGACCGCACTTCCTGCTGTTTCTACGCGCGTCCGGCCGCCGAGGCGCCGGACAAACCCTCTCGGCAGGTGTCACCTTCGTGCGCGCAGGTCACCGAGCGGTACGCGCCAACGCCGATGTCGGCGAAGTTGGTCAGGCTGTCGGTGCCCGTCGCGAAGTAACCGGTGTGACCCTCCGCGTCCTTCGCGGCCAGCACCCGCGCGCCGAACGCGTTCGACACCGGGTCCTCGCCGTGCCCGAGCCCGCCGAGCTCCATGTACGGCACGTCCTGGATCCAGTCGTTCGCGTCCCGCATCGCCCACACCCGGGCACGTGTGTGCAGGTGGGCGGCGCTGGAGGTGCGCATACCGGGGCTGCCGGCCACCGCGATGTCGGTCACCCGGGAAGGCAGCGCGTGCGCGGCGACCCCGCACACCACGGAGCCGTAGCTGTGGCAGAACAGGGCGACCTGCGAGGTCCCGGGCAGCGCCCGCACCAGCGCGTTCAGCCGTACGGCGCCCGCCTCGGCGCGGCCCGCGGTGGCCGAGTCGATGCCGAGGCCGCCGGGGGAGGTGTAGTCGGCCCAGGCGATGACCGCCGTACGCGTGCCCGTCGTGCCCGTCGCGGTCTTCGCCGAGTTCTCGGCCGCGTACAGGTTCTGGGCCATGCCGACCGGTGCCGAGTACTCCTTGTACGTCTTCTGGAAGGTCAGCAGGTCGGTGTCGACGCCGGGGACGATGACCGAGACGCGCTGGGCGGTGTCCAGGTCGCCGAAGACCTCGGCGATCCGGCCCGAACCCTCGGGGTCGAAGGCCAGGATGTGGCGGCCCTCGGTCATCAGCGCCTCGAAGCGGTGCATGAGGCGGCCCGCGTCCTGCTGGCCCAGCGGCGTCAGGCGGTTGTCGTGCATGCGCTTCTTCTCGACCTCGCGCTGCTGGTCGAGGGCGACGCGGTTGGCGCGGTAGCGCAGCGAGACCGGGGCGCCGTTCATGTTGCCGACCGCGAGCGGGTAGCGGTGCGCGAGACGCGTCCGCTGCTGCGCGGTGAGCGAGGCGAAGAACCGGGCCAGCCGGGTCGGGGAGGCGTCCGGGTCGGGCAGCTCGCGCCCGTTGATGTGGCCGTGCTCCCACGCGGAGAGGGAGGCCTGGAGCGCCGTTTTCCCGGGGTGGCTGCGGACCGCGGTCCAACCGGTGGTCGCCAGCATCACGAACACCACGGCCAGCGCGGCCAGTGCGCGCCAGGCGTTCAGCGTGGGGGAGGAGTCGAAGGAAGTCACTGGGAGGACACACTAGGAGAACGAGAGGGTCTCGCGTTAACCGAGTGACGGGGATCACGTTTCAGCGGTACGTGACGAGAAACTCAGTACGACTCACCTTGCGGGACTCGTGCGCCAGTTCCCGGCGAGCGCCGGTCCCACCCCGTCCAGGTAGGCGGCGGTCAGCTCGCGCATCGCCTCGATGCTGAGGTCGTCGCCCGCGATCCACCTCCGCTCCACCACCCGCATCACCCCGCCGAACACGGCCACCACCAGCCGCGGCCGGGGGTCCGTGTCCACGTCGAGGCCCTCGCGCCGGGCGACGATCTGCGCCAGCTCCTCCTCCAGCTCCTGCGAGCGCCGCAGATGCGCGGCGAGCAGCGCGGGCGTCGACTCGATCACGCGGTAGGTGCGCATGTGCAGGTCCAGCGGTACGACCTGCTGGATCGCCTCGTTGATGGTGTCCCAGCTCTCCAGCACGGCCCGGCGCATCGCCTCCAGCGGGGCCTCGTGCGGCGGGCGGGCGCGGACGGCCGTGATGAAGTGCGTCTCCGTGAGCCGGGGCACGAAGAACGCGGCCTCCTCCTTGCTCGCGAAGTAGCGGAAGAAGGTGCGCTGCGAGACGTCGACGGCCTCGGCGATCTCGTCGACCGTGGTCCGCTCGTAGCCCTTGCTCGTGAACAGCTCCAGGGCGGCGCGCAGCAGCGCGTCCCGCGTACGCGCCTTCTTGCGCTCGCGCAACGTCTCCATGCTGTTCTCCTCGCGATTGTTGACAGTCGCCGACATCTGAACCTGTTTGTCAACTGTCAGCGACTGACATTAGCCTCGCCCGTATGACTAGTCAGACCACCATCAGCGCGACGGGGCCGGGGGACAAGGCACCAGCCGCCCCGTCCGACCCGACGCCGTCCACGGGGCTGCGCGGCCACCCGTGGTTCACCCTCATAACCGTCGCCGTCGGCGTCATGATGGTGGCCCTCGACGGCACCATCGTCGCCATCGCCAACCCGGCCATCCAGAAGGACCTCGGCGCCAGCTTCGCCGACGTCCAGTGGATCACCAACGGGTACTTCCTCGCCCTCGCGGTCTCCCTCATCACCGCCGGCAAGCTCGGTGACCGCTTCGGCCACCGCCAGACCTTCCTGATCGGCGTGAGCGGTTTCGCCCTCGCGTCCGGCGCGATCGGCCTCTCGCACAGCATCGCGTTCGTCGTCACCTTCCGCGTGCTCCAGGGGCTGTTCGGCGCGCTGCTGATGCCGGCCGCGCTAGGCCTGCTGCGGGCCACCTTCCCGGCCGAGAAGCTCAACATGGCGATCGGCCTGTGGGGCATGGTCATCGGCGCCTCCACCGCGGGCGGCCCGATCCTCGGCGGTGTGCTCGTCGAGCACGTCAACTGGCAGTCGGTGTTCTTCATCAACGTGCCGGTCGGCGCCATCGCGCTGATCCTCGGCCTGCTGATCCTGCGCGACCACCGCGCCGAGAACGCCCCGCGCTCCTTCGACATCCTCGGCATCGTGCTGCTCTCCGGCGCGATGTTCTGCCTGGTCTGGGCCCTCATCAAGGCGCCGGCCTGGGGCTGGGGCTCCGGCACGACCTGGACGTTCCTCGCCGTGTCGGTGCTGGGCTTCGCGTTGTTCGCGTTCTGGGAGCAGAAGGTCGCGGAACCCCTCATCCCCCTGGGCCTGTTCCGCTCGGTCCCGCTGTCCGCGGGCGTGGTCCTCATGGTCCTGATGGCGATCGCCTTCATGGGCGGCCTGTTCTTCGTGACGTTCTACCTGCAGAACGTGCACGGTATGAGCCCGATCGACGCCGGTCTCCACCTTCTCCCGCTCACCGGGATGATGATCGTCGGCTCCCCGCTCGCCGGCGCCGCGATCACCAAGCTCGGCCCGCGCATCCCGCTGGCGGGAGGCATGGCCGCGACCGCGATCGCGATGTACGGCATGTCCACCCTCACCTCGGACACCGGCAGCGGCGTCATGTCGATCTGGTTCGCTCTGCTGGGCTTCGGCCTCGCGCCGGTGATGGTCGGCGCGACCGAGGTCATCGTGGGCAACGCGCCCATGGAGCTCTCCGGTGTCGCCGGCGGTCTCCAGCAGGCCGCGATGCAGATCGGCGGCAGCCTCGGTACGGCCGTCCTCGGCGCCGTGATGGCCTCCCGCGTCGACAGCGACCTCGCCGGCAACTGGGCGGACGCGGGCCTGCCCAAGCTCACCCAGCCCCAACTCGACGCGGCCGCCGAGGCAGTTCAGGTCGGCGTGGCCCCGATCGCCCCGAACACCCCGGAGACGATCGCCGCGAAGATCACGCAGGTCGCCCACGACACGTTCATCTCCGGCATGAGCCTGGCCTGCCTGGTCGCGGCCGGCGTGGCGGTGGTCGCGGTGTTCGTGGCGTTCCTGACCAAGCGCGGCGAGAACGCGGAGGCGGGCGCGGGCGCGGCGCACATCTAACCCTCTTCCAGGCCGAGTTCGCCTATCAGGGTGACTCGGCTAAAGATTCCTGGCACCCGGCACGCGCCGCAGGTCACAGTGGGTCAAGTCCTCCGCAGGGCAGGGAGGACGGGGTGGTCTGCGGCGCGCTGCCGGAGGGGGGCAGCGCGCAAGCAGGCTTTTTTCGCGTGTACGCGGGTATCCGATCGTCGTAACAGAAATTCGCCGCACCGGCCGAACTGGCCCGGACGCCCAGGGAGTTGACGATGACGGGCTTCGGCAACGGAACGCGCAGGAACCCCCGCTCGCGTGGCCGCATGGGGTCAGGGAGCGGGCAGGACCGCGCGACGCTCGCCATCATCGGCCTGGTCTGCGCGATCGCGGGCTTCTTCACCGCGGGGAACCTGGGAATCCTCCTCGGCCCGATCGCGGTGGTGTGCGGCTGGCTGGCCATGGGCCGCAGGTGGACGGGCTCCCGCCGGGTGATGGCGTTGGTGGCCCTGGTCCTGGGCGCGATCGACACGCTGGCGGCGGTCATGTGGACGTTCTTCTGAGCGGGGGCGGAGTGGGCCGGGGCTGAGCGGGCGTTGCTCTCGACGGAAGCCGAGTGGACCTGCTTTCGAGCTCGGGCCGAGTGGACCTGCCCCTGAGCAACCGCTGAGCGGAACGTTCTCCTGAACCGCGGCTAGCGGGGCAACTCGTCCCCGACCGGCAGCGGAACACCCGCCGCCGATGCCCCGGACAGGGCCGCCGCCTCCGCCCCGGAGACGCCCGCCCCCGGCGCCCCCGACAGCGCCGCCACCTCTGCCCGCAACGCCCGCACCTCCTCCGCCAGCGCCTCGATCGCCAGGGTCTGACGCCGTTCCTCCACGTCGTCCTTCTCGAACCGGGCGATGAACCACGTGGCGATGTTCGCGGTGACGACACCGAGCAGTGCGATCCCGGAGAGCATCAGCCCGACGGCGATCATCCGTCCCAGCCCGGTGGTCGGCGCGTGGTCCCCGTAGCCCACCGTCGTCATGGTCGTGAAGGACCACCACACGGCGTCACCCAGCGTCCGGATGTTCCCGTTGGGCGAGTCCCGTTCCACGGAGAGCACCGCGAGCGAACCGAACATCAGCAGCCCGATCACCGCGCCGGCGACATACGTCGTGAGCTGGATCTGCGAGGCCATCCGCGCCCGGCGTCCGACGAGTATCAGCGTCGACACCATGCGCAACAGCCGTAGCGGCTGGAGTATCGGCAGCACGACCGCGCACAGGTCCATCCAGTGCGTCCGCACGAACCGCCGCCGGTCCCGGGACATCGCGAGCCGCATCAGATAGTCGGCGGCGAACGCCGCCCACACCACCCACTCGACCGCCGTGCACATCTCCGTCAGCGAATGACCGGCGGTGGTGTCCACGATCGGCACGGCATAGGCCACGGCAAAGCCGACCGCGAGCGCCAGCAGGGGCCGTTGGGTGCGCTGTTCCCAACGGGCTTGTGCCGATGGTTCGTTCATGACGGCATGTTAGGGCGATGGGGGTGGGCTGATGGGCCGCCCCGAAGGGGCGCCCAACAGCGGCGCGGGGCTGTATCGATGTGCGGCTCCGCCGCGCGAGCGCGACCAGCCCCCACGCCCCCGCAGACAAAAAACTACGCATCCCCTCCAGCGACACCGGGGTCGGCCGAAGCAACATCCAGCAACTGATACCGATCAACCGCCTGCTTCAACACAGACCGATCAACCTTCCCCTCCCGAGCCAACTCCGTCAGAACGGCCACCACGATCGACTCCGCGTCGATGTGGAAGAACCGTCGAGCCGCCCCACGCGTATCCGCGAACCCGAACCCGTCCGCACCCAGGGACTGGTACGTCCCCGGCACCCACCGAGAAATCTGATCAGGAACCGACCGCATCCAGTCGGAAACGGCCACGAACGGCCCCTCCGCCCCGCTCAACTTCCGCGTGACATAAGGAACCCGCTGCTCCTCCTCCGGGTGAAGGAGATTGTGCCGCTCCACCTCGACCGCCTCGCGCCGCAGCTCGTTCCAGGAGGTCGCGGACCACACATCGGCCCGCACATTCCAGTCCTCGGCGAGAATCCGCTGCGCCTCGATGGCCCACGGCACCGCCACACCCGACGCCATGATCTGCGCCGGAACCGTGCCCGAGGCACCCCGGCTGATGCGGTGCACGCCCTTGAGGATGCCCTCGACATCGACGTCCGCCGGCTCGGCCGGATGCTGGATCGGCTCGTTGTAGACGGTGAGGTAGTAGAAGACGTCCTCGCCGTGCGGGTGTTCCGCGTCCGAGCCGTACATCCGCCGCAACCCGTCCTGCACGATGTACGCGATCTCGTACGAGTACGCCGGGTCGTAGGCGACACAGCCAGGGTTCGTCGACGCCAGCAACTGCGAGTGCCCGTCCGCGTGTTGCAGACCTTCACCGGTCAGCGTCGTACGCCCAGCGGTCGCGCCCAGCACAAAACCGCGCGCCAACTGGTCGGCCATCTGCCAGAACTGGTCACCGGTGCGCTGGAAACCGAACATCGAGTAGAAGACGTAGACCGGGATGAGCGGCTCGCCGTGCGTGGCGTACGCCGAACCCGCAGCGATCAGCGAGGCCGTACAGCCCGCCTCCGAGATGCCGTCGTGCAGCATCTGCCCGGTCGGCGACTCCTTGTACGCGAGCAGGAGTTCACGGTCCACCGACTCGTACTGCTGGCCCAGCGGGTTGTAGATCTTCGCGCTCGGGAAGAACGAGTCCATGCCGAACGTGCGGTACTCGTCCGGCGCGATCAGCACGAATCGCTTGCCGATCTCCTTGTCCCGCATGAGGTCCTTGAGCAGCCGTACGAACGCCATGGTCGTGGCGATCGACTGCTGGCCCGAGCCCTTCTTCACACTCGCGTACGTCTTGTCCGCGGGCAGCGCCAGCGGCTTCGAGCGGACGACGCGGGTCGGGACGTAGCCGCCCAGCGCGTTGCGCCGGTCGTGCATGTACTGGATCTCCTCCGAGTTCCGGCCCGGGTGGTAGTACGGCGGCGCGCCGGACTCCAGTTCCTGGTCGGTGATCGGGAGGTGGAGGCGGTCGCGGAAGCCCTTGAGGTCGGCGACCGTCAGCTTCTTCATCTGGTGCGTGGCGTTGCGGCCCTCGAAGTTGGGGCCCAGCGTCCAGCCCTTGACCGTCTGCGCGAGGACGACGGTCGGCTGGCCCTTGTGCTCCTTGGCCGCCGCGAACGCCGCGTAGACCTTCTGGTGGTCGTGCCCGCCGCGCCCCAGGTGCAGGATCTGGTCGTCGGTCATGTTCTCGACCATCGCGCGCAGCCGGTGGTCGTGCCCGAAGAAGTGCTCGCGGATGTACGCGCCCGTCTCCGTGGCGTACGTCTGGAACTGGCCGTCCGGCGTGGTGTTGAGCTGGTTCACCAGCACGCCGTCGCGGTCCTGGGCGAGCAGCGGGTCCCAGGTGCGGTCCCAGACCAGCTTGATGACGTTCCAGCCGGCGCCCCGGAACTGTGACTCCAGCTCCTGGATGATCTTGCCGTTGCCGCGTACCGGGCCGTCGAGCCGCTGGAGGTTGCAGTTGACGACGAAGGTCAGGTTGTCCAGGCCCTCGCGCGCGGCGATCGACAGCTGGCCCAGCGACTCCGGCTCGTCCATCTCGCCGTCGCCGAGGAACGCCCATACGTGCGACTTAGACGTGTCCGCGATCCCGCGCGCCGCCATGTAGCGGTTCATCCGTGCCTGGAAGATCGCGCCGAGCGGGCCGAGGCCCATCGACACGGTCGGGAACTCCCAGAAGTCCGGCATCGACCGCGGGTGCGGGTACGAGGACAGTCCGTACGGCGCCTTCGACTTCTCCTGACGGAACGCGTCCAGCTGCTGCTCGCTGAGCCGGTCCAGGAGGAACGCGCGGGCGTAGATGCCCGGCGAGGCGTGCCCCTGGAAGAAGATCTGGTCGCCGCCGTCGCCCTCGTCCTTGCCCCGGAAGAAGTGGTTGAAGCCCACGTCGTAGAGGGAGGCGGAGGAGGCGAACGTGGCGATGTGGCCGCCGACGCCGATGCCGGGCCGCTGGGCCCTGGACACCATCACCGCGGCGTTCCAGCGGGTCGCGTTCAGGATCTTGCGCTCGATCTCCTCGTTGCCGGGGAAGAACGGCTCGTCCTTGGTGGCGATCGTGTTGACGTAGTCCGTGCTGCGCATCTCGGGCACGGCCACGCGCTTCTCGCGGGCCCGCTCGATCAGCCGGAGCATCAGATAGCGGGCCCGCTCACGGCCGCGCTGGTCCACGGCGGCGTCGAGCGAGTCGAGCCACTCCTGGGTCTCTTCGGGATCGAAGTCAGGAACCTGACTCGGAAGGCCGCCAATGATGATCGGATTGCGATCGGATCCGGAAGCCACGCTGTTCCTTACGTGTCAGAGGGGAAAACGTGTCAGAGGGGGGAGCTGCACCGTTCCCCATGGTCTACCGCAGGGCGGCAATCGTCATCTCTACCGTGAGGTAACCGTGACTCGTTTAGCAAAGTCATTCGAGTCGCGTACCCTCGGAGGGTTCTCAAACGTGCAAACCGGGCAGAACGCTGTGGTGTACGTCACCGGCGGCCGCGATAGCGTGCCTGGAGTTGCGGCGACACGGCCAGGATCGTCACCGTTTCGGCGTTCCGAATCGCCGGGTACTTGCGCGATCCGGCCCGTCCGTGTGGACTACGGCCAATGCTTCGCGCACGCGCGATGCTGGACATTCATCAAGACATGATCAGGAGGCAACCCGTGAGCGCGACCGCGGACCACGCGGAGGAGCGGACGAACCCTGCCGTCAGGCTGGGGTTCCAGCCCGAGCAGGTGGTCCAGGAGATCGGCTACGACGACGACGTAGACCAGGAACTCCGCGAGGCCATTGAAGAAGTCATCGGCAGCGACCTGGTGGACGAGGACTACGACGACGTCGCCGATGCCGTGGTGCTGTGGTTCCGCGACGAGGACGGCGACCTGACCGACGTGCTGGTGGACGCCATCTCGTACGTCGAGGAGGGCGGCTCGATCCTGCTGCTGACGCCGAAGACCGGCCGTGACGGCTACGTCGAGCCCAGCGACATCTCGGAAGCCGCCACGACCGCGGGCCTTTCCGCGGCCAAGAGCGTCAGCGTGGGCAAGGACTGGAGCGGCAGCCGGCTGGTGACGCCCAAGGCGGCCAAGTCCAAGAGGTAGTCCACGGAGGTACCTCGATCGTTGAATCCCGGACGGGCTGGCCACGCCAGCCCGTCCGTCCGCATGCGGTGATCGCTGCGTAGGGTGGTGGTCCCCGGGTGCTCTCACCCGAACGGCCCCACCGAAGGGATGCAGGACGAGATGGCGATCCAGGTCGGCGACAAGGCCCCCGATTTCGAGCTCAAGGACAACCACGGCGCCACCGTGAAGCTGTCCGACTTCCGGGGCGAGAAGAACGTGGTGCTCCTCTTCTACCCCTTCGCCTTCACCGGCGTCTGCACCGGCGAACTGTGCTCCCTGCGCGACAACCTGCCGCAGTTCACCGACCGCGACACCCAACTCCTCGCGGTCTCCAACGACTCCATCCACACCCTGCGCGTCTTCGCCGAGCAGGAGGGCCTGGAGTACCCGCTGCTCTCCGACTTCTGGCCGCACGGCAACACTTCGCGTGCCTACGGCGTCTTCGACGAGGACAAGGGCTGCGCCGTGCGCGGGACCTTCGTCATCGACAAGGAGGGCGTCGTGCGCTGGACGGTCGTCAACGGCCTGCCGGACGCGCGCGACCTCAACGAGTACGTGAAGGCGCTCGACAGCCTGTGATTGTTAGGTTCCAGAGCCTGCGAGGGTCGGGAACCCGTCACTAGGATCGAGACGTTGATCCGATACCGACGCACTACGGGGCATCCCCGCCCCTGGACACCAATGGAGGACTCGTGGGAGTCAGCCTCAGCAAGGGCGGCAACGTATCACTGACCAAGGAGGCCCCGGGCCTGACCGCGGTCATCGTCGGTCTGGGGTGGGACGTCCGCACCACCACCGGCACCGACTTCGACCTCGACGCCAGCGCACTGCTGCTGAACAGCGCGGGCAAGGTCGCCAGTGACGCGAACTTCGTCTTCTTCAACAACCTCAAGAGCCCCGACGGCTCGGTCGAGCACACCGGTGACAACACCACCGGTGAGGGCGAGGGCGACGACGAGGCGATCAAGGTGAACCTGGCGGCGGTCCCGGCCGACGTCGACAAGATCACCTTCCCCGTCTCGATCTACGACGCCGAGAACCGCCAGCAGTCCTTCGGCCAGGTCCGCAACGCGTTCATCCGCGTGGTGAACCAGGCCGGCGGCGCCGAGATCGCCCGCTACGACCTCTCCGAGGACGCCTCGACCGAGACGGCCATGGTCTTCGGCGAGCTGTACCGCAACGGCGCGGAGTGGAAGTTCCGCGCCATCGGCCAGGGCTACGCCTCGGGCCTGCGCGGCATCGCCCAGGACTTCGGCGTCAACGTCTGAGGTCCGGGCGTCTGCCGTACGGGCGTCCGGCGCACGGACGCCCGACGTACGGAGGCTTCACCGCCCGGGCGCCGCACGGTTCGCGTGCGGCGCCCGGGGGTCCCCCTGTGGGGGAGTGCAGGACAACCAAAGAAGCATCGCCTCGGGGAGGACCAGCACTATGGGCGTCACGCTCGCCAAGGGGGGCAATGTCTCCCTGTCCAAGGCCGCACCGAACCTCACGAACGTCCTGATCGGCCTCGGCTGGGACGCACGCTCCACCACCGGAGCCGACTTCGACCTCGACGCCAGCGCGCTGCTGCTGAACAGCGGCGGCCGGGTGCTCGGGGACGAGTGGTTCATCTTCTACAACCAGCTCACCAGCCCGGACGGCTCGGTCGAGCACACCGGCGACAACCTCACCGGTGAAGGCGAGGGCGACGACGAGTCGATCCTGGTCGACCTCCCGAAGGTGCCGGCCAACTGCGACAAGATCACCTTCCCGGTCTCCATCCACGACGCGGACAACCGGGGCCAGACCTTCGGCCAGGTCAGCAACGCCTTCATCCGCGTCGTCAACCAGGCCGACGGCCAGGAACTCGCCCGCTACGACCTCTCCGAGGACGCCTCCACCGAAACGGCCATGATCTTCGGCGAGCTCTACCGCTACCAGGGCGAGTGGAAGTTCAGGGCGGTGGGCCAGGGGTACGCGTCCGGACTGCGGGGCATCGCACTGGACTTCGGGGTCAACGTCTCGTAGGAGGCGCTGGGCAGGGCCGGGGGTGCCGACGGAGGTTCCGTTCCCCCGGGCTCGCCCCCCACAACAGCACACCCAGTTGATCAACGCCTTCATGTACCGCGCCGCCCTGGACCACGTGTCCCCGTTCCTCGTGATCTTCGAAGCAGTGAAGCCGCGTTGACGTCGACGGACCCCGAGACCTGCGGGTTTGCGGATGGGACGGGCCACATGTCCCGATCGGCGAAGTCTCCCCTAGACTCTGTCCGCAACGTCAAATTTTAAGTAAAGCCGAGTGCGGCGCGGGGGAGACCCGTACACACAGGGATTGGGTAGCCAGTGCTTCTGAAAACGTTCGGCTGGTCGTTCGCGGTCACCGCGCTCGGCCTTGTCGCAGCGGCGTTCTACGGGGGGTGGGAAGCCTTCGGCATCGTGGCGATCCTGGCCGTCCTGGAGATCTCGCTGTCCTTCGACAACGCGGTGGTCAACGCCGGGATCCTGAAGAAGATGTCGGCCTTCTGGCAGAAGATCTTCCTCACGGTCGGCGTCCTGATCGCCGTCTTCGGCATGCGGCTGGTGTTCCCCGTCGTCATCGTCGCCGTCACCGCCAAGATCGGTCCGATCGACGCGGTCGACCTCGCGCTCAACAACAAGGACCACTACCAGCAGCTGGTCACCGACGCCCACCCGGCGATCGCGGCCTTCGGCGGCATGTTCCTGCTGATGATCTTCCTCGACTTCATCTTCGAGGACCGTGACATCCAGTGGCTGCGCTGGATCGAGCGCCCGCTCGCCAAGCTGGGCAAGGTCGACATGCTGTCGGTCTGCATCGCCCTGATCGTCCTGCTGATCACGTCCTTCACCTTCGCGGCCCACGCCCACCAGCACGGCGGCGCGCACACCGACAAGGCGCAGACGGTGCTGATCGCCGGTATCTCCGGCCTGATCACGTACATGATCGTCGGCGGACTCTCCGGCTACTTCGAGGACAAGCTCGAAGAAGAGGAGGAGCGGGAGCATGAGGAAGAGGAAGAGGCCGCGCGCACCGGCAAGCAGCGCTCGGCGGTCGTCCTCGCCGGCCAGGCCGCGTTCTTCATGTTCCTGTACCTCGAAGTCCTCGACGCGTCCTTCTCCTTCGACGGAGTGATCGGCGCCTTCGCCATCACCAACGACATCGTGCTCATGGCCCTCGGCCTCGGCATCGGCGCGATGTACGTCCGCTCGCTGACGGTCTACCTGGTCCGTCAGGGCACCCTGGACGACTACGTCTACCTGGAGCACGGCGCCCACTACGCGATCGGCGCCCTGGCCGTGATCCTCATGGTCACCATCCAGTACCAGATCAACGAGGTCATCACCGGCCTGGTCGGCGTGGTCCTGATCGGCTGGTCCTTCTGGTCCTCGGTCCGCAGGAACAACGCCCTCGCGGAAGCCGAGGGAAAAGCAGGCTCGGACGAGAAGACTGAGGTCTCGTCCGGGGTGTGACAAGCTCCCTGGTAAGGGAACGCTCTGTTCGGGGCGGCAGACAGAGGACATGCCCTCGGTCCGCCGCCCCGACGGCTTTGTCATGCGGAATGCGGTACGTGGATGCGAACGTGGGGGCGGGAATGGGCTTCTTCGACGGAATCTGGCGGCGCGAGGCCGACTTCGACTCGGGCAGCGCGGCCAGCAACGCGATCGAACTGACCAAACGGCACCACCAGGTCTCCCTCACCAAGCAGGGCGCGGCCACCGGCAACCTCCGCGTCAACCTCACCTGGCGGATGCGGACCTCCGACATCGGCGGTCTCCAGCGCGACAGCCTGCTACGCCACCCCTTCAAGGCCCTCAAGCCCCCGGAGGTCATGGGCCACAGCCAGAGCATGGTCAACGTCGACCTGGACCTGGGCTGCCTCTACGAACTCATGGACGGCACCAAGGGCGTAGTACAACCCCTCGGCGGCCTCCTCGGCGACGTCAACTCACCCCCGTACGTGAAACTCAGCGGCGACGACCGCTTCGGCTCCGCGTCCGGCGAGACGATGTACGTCAACCTCGACCACCGCGACCAGATCAAACGCCTCCTGGTCTTCGTCTACATCTACGACCAGACCCCCGCCTTCGACCGCACCCACGCGATCGTCACGTTGTACCCCAGCAACGGCCCCCGCATCGAAATAGGCCTGGACGAACGCCACCCCCAGGCCCGCTCCTGCGCGGTAGTGATGATCGAGAACGTCAAGGGCGAGCTGGTAGTCCGCCGCGAGGTCAAGTTCGTCTACGGCTTCCAGGCAGAGCTGGACAGGCTGTACGGCTGGGGCCTGCAGTGGGGCAGGGGCTACAAAACAAAGGTGGAGCGATAGCTCCCCTTTAGGGGCGCGGGGAACTGCGCGACCAGCCCCCACCGGGCTCTCACCAAACGAACGACCGCACCCACAGTCAGATGAACTGGGGCCCTTGTGGCGGCAAACGGAAGTCAGGATCCGGCGCAGTAGCAACAGGCACCGGCTGCGGATACCCATACGTCCCCGCCGGCGCGGTCTGCGGATACCCATACGCAGGCTGAGTCACGGGCTCCTCAGACGGGGGGTACCCATACCCGGACTGCACCGGAACCGCCGGAGGCAACTGCACCGGAACCGCCGGAGGCAACGGCTGCGAGACCTCCGGAACGGCCCCCGCACCCACCCCCTCCGACTCGTCCACCGTGATCCCGAAGTCCATCGCGAGCCCACGCAACCCGTTCGCGTACCCCTCGCCCAGCGCCCGGAACTTCCACCCGTCCCCGCGCCGGTACAACTCGCCGCAGATCAGCGCGGTCTCCTCGCCGGTCTCCGGCTTGATGTCGAAATACAGCAGCGGCTCACCCTCGGCGACGGCCGCGTCGTACAGCAGGATGCGCAGTCCCTTTACGTGGTCGAAGGTGACCTCGTCCGCCGAAGCGACCACGAGAATCCGGCTGACCTCGGGCTCGACACCGGCGAGATCTGTCTGGATCGTGTCGGTGGGACCCTCCGCGACCCGCTTCTTGCCGAGCCACCAGACCTTCCCGGAGGGGTGCCGGGGCTGGTTGTAGAAGACGAAGTCCTCGTCGGAACGCACCTGACCGGCGGGGCCGAGGAGCAGCGCCGAGGCGTCGACGTCAGGGGCCCCCTGCCCGGGGGCCCAGCGCAGCACGGCACGTACCGTGGTGGCCTCCAGCGGGACGTTCGACCCCTTCAGCATCGCGTGCGTCATGCGGTCATCCTGCCCTCTCGGTCCTGGTCACGACAACGTGGGGGTTCGGACACCGACACGGCCGAGTTACCTGAAGTTCATGCCCGGCGGGAACCCCTGACATGGGTTTGTACGTACTATTACCGGCCACCTATCGAAAACACTCACGAACCACAACGGCACCACGGGGGAGCTTTATGCGTCATTTCGGGCACATTGCCCCTGAGGTACGGCAGCGTCTCTTCTTCCAGGAGCCGTGCGAGTTCGACGCGGACTCCCCGGCCCGGCTGCTCGCCGCGGCCCTGGGCGCCACGCTCTACAGCCCGGCCACCCGCCCCCACCTCGCCGACGACATCGTCAAGCTGGCGGGCCGCGGCGTGGTGTCGATGGTGCTCTGCCTGGAGGACTCGATCGGCGACGAGGACGTTCCCGCCGCCGAGGAGAACCTGGTCCAGCAGTTCACCGAGCTGGCCGCCCGCCCGGACGCCGAGCTCCCGTTGCTGTTCATCCGGGTCCGCGTGCCCGAACAGATCCCCGATCTCGTACGCCGCATGGGCCCGGCCGTAGAGCTGCTCTCCGGCTTTGTGATGCCGAAGTTCACCGAGGAGAGCGGCACCCCCTTCCTGGAGGCGCTGGCCGCCGCGGAGGCGGCGAGCGGGCACCGGCTGTTCGGGATGCCGGTCCTGGAGTCGCCCGAGCTGCTGTACCGCGAGTCGCGCGTCGAGACCCTGGAGGGCATCTCCCGCGCGGTCGACAAGTACCGCGACCGCGTCCTCGCCCTGCGCCTGGGCGTCACGGACTTCTGCTCCTCCTACGGCCTCCGCCGTGCCTCCGACATGACGGCCTACGACGTCCAGATCGTCGCCAACGTGATCGGCGACGTGGTGAACATGCTGGGCCGCGCCGACGGCACCGGCTTCACGGTGACCGGCCCGGTGTGGGAGTACTTCCGGGTCCAGGAGCGCATGTTCAAGCCGCAGCTGCGCCGCAGCCCCTTCCTGGAGGGCCAGGCGGAGGAGCTGCGCGAGGCGCTGATCGAGCACGCGATGGACGGCCTGCTGCGCGAGATCGCCCTCGACCAGGCCAACGGGCTGCTGGGCAAGACCTGCATCCACCCCACCCACGTGCTGCCCGTGCACGCGCTGTCCGTGGTCAGCCACGAGGAGTTCTGCGACGCGCAGGACATCCTGCGGCCGGAGCGGGGCGGCGGGGGCGTGCTGCGCTCGGCGTACACGAACAAGATGAACGAGGTGAAGCCGCACCGCGCCTGGGCCGAGCGGACGATGCTGCGCGCCGAGATCTTCGGGGTCGCACGCGAGGACGTCGGCTTCGTGGAGCTGCTCGCCGCCGGAATTCCCGGCTGAATCGCAAGGGACGCATGAACAAGGCAGTGAACGACGGGGTCTGGTCGGGCAGTTGGGTCGCGGAGCGGCTCGGTGTCGAACTGCTCGGCGACCCCGAGCTGACCAACCTCCTGGGCCTGGCCCTCCGCCGCAACCCCAAGCGGGCCCACCTCCTCGTGTCGAACGTACTGGGCAAGCACGTCCCCCAGTCCCCGTCGATCGTCTACGGCTACGGCTTCACCCTGGGCCGGCGGGTACGCGAACTCCTCGGCACGGAGGAATCCGCCCGTTCGGTGGTCCTCGGCTACGCGGAGACGGCGACGGGCCTGGGCCACGCGGTCGCCGACGGCATCGCGGTCGCCCCCTACCTCCACTCGACCCGCCGCCCGGTACCCGGCGTGGCGACAGCAGGCGGCTTCGAGGAGTCCCACTCCCACGCGACGTCGCATCTGTTGCTGCCCG
The DNA here is from genome assembly GCF_044457795.1 of Streptomyces sp. NPDC050528. Taxonomy (NCBI): domain Bacteria; kingdom Bacillati; phylum Actinomycetota; class Actinomycetes; order Kitasatosporales; family Streptomycetaceae; genus Streptomyces; species Streptomyces sp. NPDC050528. Next base: position 859,962 of record NZ_JBITHH010000002.1, on the reverse strand, counting down.
AGAACCCCGAACTCCTCTCCGGCGAGGGCCCGTTGGTCCTCGTGGACGACGAGTTCTCCACGGGCAACACGGTCCTGAACACGATCCGCGACCTGCACGAGCGGTACCCACGGGGCCGGTACGTGGTCGTCGCCCTGGTGGACATGCGCTCGGCGGCGGACGCGGGGCGGCTGGACGAGTTCGCGGCGGAGATCGGCGCGAGGGTGGACCTGGTGGCAGCGGCGTCCGGCACGGTTCGCCTGCCGGCGGGGGTGCTGGAAAAGGGCCAGGAGTTGGTGGCGCGGTACGAGGCGGGGGGTGCCGGGGCCGGCGGTTCGTCGTCTGCGGCGGCGTCTGGGCTGGTCGCGCAGTTCCCCGCGCCCCTGAAAGACGACGAGTCAGGGGGTGCCGGGACAGGTGGTCAGTCGTCTGCTGCGTCGGCGCGGCTGGTCGCGCAGTTCCCCGCGCCACTGAAAGGCGACGAGTCAGGGGGTGCCGGGACAGGTGGTCAGTCGTCTGCTGCGTCGGCGCGGCTGGTCGCGCAGTTCCCCGCGCCCCTGAAAGACGAGGGCGTCGGCGGGGCCGCGACCACAGAAGTCGGGCCGAGCATCGAAACCGCCTCCAGCCCCAACCCCCCAGGGGCGCGGGGAACTGCGCGACCAGCCCCCACCCACCCGCACCCGACCCACAACCGAATCACCCAAGTCGGACTCCGCTGGCCCCACCACCTCCCCGATGGTGGACGCCACGGCTTTACCCCCGCCCATCGAATACGCCTGGAACAAGCCCTCCCGGCGATGGCAGCCCGCCTCGCCGAAGCCCTCCCGGAGGGCGCGCACCGCGTGCACATCCTCGGCTTCGAAGAGCTGATGTACGCCCCCCTCCGCCTCGCCCGCGAACTGGAACAGATCGTCGACGCCGGCGTCACTTACTCCACCACCACCCGCTCACCCGTCCTCGCCGTGGACGACCCGGGCTACGCAATCCGCTCACGCCTGACCTTCCCCGCCCACGACACCCCCGCGGACGGCCCGGGCGACCGCTACGCCTACAACATCGCCGGCGCCGACTTCGACGCCGTGGTGGCGGTGGTCGACTCCCGCGCCGACACCCCCGAACTCCACGCCCCGAACGGCCTGTTGGCGAGGCTCGCCGAACACACCCCGCACGTCGTCCTCGCGGTCGTGCCGTCGTACGTCCCCGAAAGGCCCGCCATGCTCCCCGACCCCCTCCGCGGCCCCGCCTTCTCCTCGTACGCACCGGAAGAGGTCGGCTGGCTGCTGCAGGACCTCTCGGACGTGACGCTGGAGGCGCCGACCGAGGAGCGCGAGGAGGCCATCCAGAGCGGCGGCGCCCACTACGCGGAGTCGCTCCCGGTGGAGTACCAGCCGAGCGAGCAGTATCAACAGCTGTTCCACACCGCCCTGGACGAGGCCGCCGACCGCCTCGCCCTGGCCGTCGGGGCAGTCACCGAACTCGTCCTCGCCGAACGCTCACCGCACCCCGTCCTCGTCTCGCTCGCCCGCGCCGGCACCCCCGTAGGCGTCCTGATGCGCCGCTGGGCCCAGCACCGCCACGGTCTCGACCTCCCGCACTACGCCGTGTCGATCGTGCGCGGCCGCGGCATCGACGCCAACGCGCTCCGCTGGCTCGCCGCCCACCACGACCCCGCCGACGTCGTGTTCGTCGACGGCTGGACCGGCAAGGGCGCCATCACCCGCGAACTCACCGAGGCGATCAGGGAGTTCGAGGAGTCCGACGGCATCACCGGCTTCGACCCGGAGATCGCGGTACTCGCCGACCCCGGTTCCTGCGTGAAGACGTACGGCACCCGCGAGGACTTCCTCATCCCCTCCGCGTGCCTCAACTCGACCGTGTCGGGCCTGATTTCACGTACGGTGCTCCGCTCGGACCTGGTCGGCCCGCACGACTTCCACGGCGCGAAGTTCTACCGCGAACTTGCCGGCGCGGACGTCTCCGTGGACTTCCTGGACGCCGTGGCCGCCCGCTTCCCGGAGGTCACGGACGCGGTGACCGTCCTCGCCAAGGAACTGCTCGCCGCCGACCGCACCCCAACCTGGGAGGGCTGGGCGGCAGTTGAGCGGATCAGCGAGGAGTACGGCATCCACGACGTGAACCTCGTCAAGCCGGGTGTCGGCGAGACCACCCGCGTGCTGCTGCGCCGCGTGCCGTGGAAGATCCTCGCGCGGGCCGGCGCCGGTGCCGACCTCGACCACGTCAGACTCCTCGCCGAGCAGCGGGGCGTGCCCGTCGAGGAGGTGGCCGAACTGCCGTACACCTGCGTGGGGTTGATCCACCCCAAGTACACGCGCGGTGCGACCGGTGCCGACGGCAAGGCGGTGGCGGTCTGATGCCGGTACTCGTCGCTAGCGACCTCGACCGTACGCTCATCTACTCCTCGGCCGCCCTCGCCCTGACCATGCCGGACGCGCAGGCGCCCCGGCTGCTCTGCGTCGAGGTGCACGAGAGCAAGCCGCTGTCCTTCATGACGGAGACATCGGCCCAACTCCTCACCGAACTCGGCGAACTCGGTGCCGCGGCCGTCTTCGTACCGACCACCACCCGCACCCGCAAGCAGTACCAGCGCATCAACCTGCCCGGCCCGCAACCGAAGTTCGCGATCTGCGCCAACGGCGGCCACCTCCTCGTCGACGGCGTGACGGACGAGGACTGGCACGCCGGAGTACAGGCGAAGCTGGCCGCCGAGTGCGCCCCCCTGGAGGAGGTCCGCCAGTACCTGGCCGACTCCGCCGACCCGGCCTGGGTACGCAAGCACCGCGTCGCCGAGGACCTCTTCGCCTACCTCGTCGTGGAGCGCGACCTTCTCCCCGAGGAGTGGGTGAAGGAACTTGCGGTCTGGGCCGAGAACCGAGGCTGGACGGTGTCGTTGCAGGGCCGCAAGATCTACGCCGTCCCCAAGCCCCTCACCAAGAGCGCCGCCATGCGAGAGGTGGCCCACCGCACCAACACCACCCTGACCCTGGCCGCAGGCGACTCCCTCCTGGACGCCGACCTCCTCCTGGCAGCAGACAGATCTTGGCGCCCGGGCCACGGCGAACTGGCAGACGAGGCGTGGACGGCCCCCAACGTCACAGCCCTACCGGAGCGGGGAGTACTGGCGGGGGAGCGCATCCTCCGGGAGTTCTTGGCAGGGACGCGAACCCCGACTTCCTAGGGGCGCGGGGAACTGCGCGACCAGCCACAACGCACCCGCACCCGACAACGCACAGGCTTTGCCTAGCCGCAGCACCCTCCACCACAACACCCGCCCCCTCCGCCCGCTCCAGGCGAGGGGGCGGCCGCAGCCCCGCCCACGGCAACGGCGGACAGCAACTTCACCGTGTCGTCGTGCCCCGAAGGGCAGTCCGCGGGCGCGGAGGACTCCGCCATGGGGCGGCTGACTTCGAACGTGGTCCCACAGGTCCGGCAGCGGTACTCATAGCGAGGCATGGCATCAGGCTAACCCCCACCTCACATGAGTACGGCACCTTGTTTTTTCATGAAGGTTTCGGCTGTGTCCTGTTCTGTCGTTTTCTTATATGGAGAACTTGCGAAGACCACTGGTAATTTGAGGGCGCCGCGTGATCTGTGAGGCCGGGGGGAACCGGGATTTGCAGTCGCGTCCGCGGCAACCGTTTCAGACCCTCGTACGTCAATGCGTCTGCCTGTGCGAGCAATACGGAGTGCGGAGGGGAGTCGCGTCGTGACCCACGAGGGGGACGGGGAGGAGCGCCAGGCACCGGACGAGACCATGCAGTTGAAGCTCCCCGCCGGGTTCAGGCCGGACGAGACCATGCAGCTGCGGTTGTCCGATCTGGAGATACCCAAGGGGCCCGAGATACCCGAGGGGGAGACGAAACCGGTACGCCACCGGGGGCGCAATGCCCACCGTGCATCCCTCCGCAGCCGTCTCTCCCGCCTCGCCGCGCTCCTCCGCACCCGCTTCGCCCCGGTCACCGCCCGCCTCGCCCCGGCCGTGATCTTCCTCACGCCGTACGTCCGGAAGCTGCGCCCGCAGTACCCGCGCCCCGGCCGTACCGACTGGCGCCGCTGGATACCCTCCTGGCGGCAGTCGGTGGGGGGTGTCGTCGCCGCCATCGGCCTCAGCGGACTGTTCCTCGTCGTCGCCTACGCGGCCACCGACATCCCCTCGAACCTCAACACGTACGCGACCCAGCAGGACAACGTGTACTTCTGGTCCGACGGGACGCCCATGGCCCGGACCGGCTGGGTGCAGCGGCAGGCGATGCCGCTCAAGGACATCCCGACCGACGTCCGCTGGGCGGTCCTCGCGGCGGAGAACGAGAGCTTCTACAGCGACCCCGGCATCTCCATGAAGGGCATCGCCCGCGCCCTCTACCGCACGGTCGGCGAGGGGGACACCGAGGGCGGCTCGACGATCACCCAGCAGTATGTGAAGAACGTCTATCTGACCCAGAACCAGACGGTGAGCCGCAAGTTCACCGAGGCGATGATCTCCCTCAAGCTCGACAACAAGATGAGCAAGGACAAGATCCTTGAGGGCTATCTCAACACCAGTTGGTTCGGCCGCGGCACCTACGGTCTGCAGCGCGCCTCGCAGGCGTACTACGGCAAGGACGTCAGCCAGCTCAACGCCAGCCAAGGCGCCTTCCTGGCCTCGCTGTTGAAGGGCGCGGGCCTCTACGACCCGACGCTCAGCAAGGCCAACCACGCCCGGGCGGTGGCCCGTTGGTCGTGGATCCTCGACCGCATGGTGAAGATCGGCAAGTTGTCGCCGGCCGAGCGCGCCACGTACAAGACCTTCCCCGAGCCGCTGAAGCAGTCGAAGACCTACGACACCGGCAAGCAGAGCGACTACCTGGTCGAACTCGCCACGCAGTACGCGAAGAAGACCGCGCACATCTCGGACAAGGACTTCGACCTCGGCGGCTACCAGATCTACACGACCTTCGACCGCAAGCGCGAGACCGAGCTGACCGACGCCGTCACCAAGGCCCGCAAGGACGCGCAGAGCAAGAACCCCGGCACGGCCAAGTCCGCCCACTACGGCGCCTCTTCGGTCGCCTCCGACGGCCGTATCCTCGCCGTCTACGGCGGTCCCGACCACCGTACGCAGGGCTTCAACGAGTCCAACGCGACCACTGTGCCCGCCGGTTCGGCCTTCGAGCCGTTCGTCTATGCCGCCGCCCTGGAGCACGGGGTCACCAAGACCCGTGGCAGACCGCCGACTTCGGTCACCCCGGACACGCTGTACGACGGGGACGACGCCGTACCGGTCACCACGCCCGAGGGGCCGTACTGGGACCGCAGCGGCAAGAAGGTCGCCGCGCACAACGACGGCAAGAAGTCGTACGGGCAGATCAGTCTGCGCCAGGCCCTCGCGCAGTCCGTGAACACGCCGTTCATGCAGCTGGGCATGGACACCGGCCTGACGACGGTACGGAAGACCGCCGAGGACGCCGGCCTGCTCTCCTCCAGTTTCGGGGCCCAGGTACCCGCGCTGTCGCTGGGCAATGCCACGCCCAGTGCCTTGCGCATGGCGAGCGCGTACGGCACGTTCGACGCCGGGGGCGTCCACACCGAGCCGTACTCGGTCCGCCGTATCACCCGGAACGGCGCCGCGGTCGCCCTGGAGCGGCCGGAGCCGGTGCGGGCGATGAGCAAGACCACCGCGAGCGAGGTGACGGACGCGCTCACGGACTCCTTCGGTCTCGCGCATCCCACCGCCGCCAAGACCGCGGGAACCGAGGTGGCGGGCAAGACCGGCACCACCCAGGACGACACCGCGGCCTGGTACGTCGGGACGGCCAAGTCCGTGTCGACCGCCGTCGTCGTCTACCGCATCGATCTGAGCAAGAGCCTGGAACCGCTGCCACTGAAGGGAGTTTCCGGCACCCCGGCAACCGACGTCCCCTACGGCATCTGGTCGAGAGCCATGACCCCGCTCGGCTGACCACCGCAGCGACCCCGCCACCTCCTCGCAGAATGAGCCGCCCATGAAGCCTCGGACGAAGGCACCGTCCGGCCGCCGCCGCAGAGCCCCTGAACCGCGTCCTCGGCGTACCCCCAAGCCCGGGTTCCTCACCCTGGCCGTGTTCCTCGTCGTCGCCTCGCTGGTGACCGGGTATCTGGCGCTGAACCGGGACAACACGGCGCCCACCGCGTCGGCCGGCAAGAACGCCGAGCCGAAGTCGACGAAGGAACCCGTGTGGGACGGCAAGACGCAGGTGCTGGGGGACGGCTCGACCTCGTACACGGGGCCGCAGAAGGACCAGTTGAAGGCGGTGCCGCTCAAGCCCGGTGAGAAACCGCCCCAGTTCGTGGTCTTCTCCTGGGACGGGGCGCTTCAGGGGGACGACAAACTCTTCTCGCACTACCGGGAGATGGCGAAGGAGTACAACGCCCACATGACCTTCTTCCTCACGGGTATCTATCTGCTGCCCAAGAGCAAGAGGGACCTGTACCACCCGCCGATGCACCCGGTGGGCTCGGCCGCGATCGACTTCCCCACCGACCAGCACATCCGGGACACGCTGGAGCAACTCCGCCTGGCCTACGAGCAGGGCAACGACATCGGCACCCACTTCAACGGCCACTTCTGCGAGGCCAAGGGCGGCGGTGACTGGAGCGTCGCGCAGTGGAAGAGCGAGATCGACCAGTTCTTCTCCTTCGTGGAGAACTGGAAGACCAACACCGGCTACACCGACATCCCGGCCCTGCCCTTCGACTTCAAGAAGGAGGTCGTCGGCGGCCGCGCTCCGTGCCTGGAGGGCCAGCCCAACCTCCTGAAGGCGCTGAAGGGTTACGGCTGGAAGTACGACGCCAGCTCCCCGGGCGACTTCCAGATATGGCCCACCAAGAAGGACGGTCTCTGGGACTTCCCGCTCGAACTGCTCCCCTACGGGGACAACATCCAGGCCCTGTCGATGGACTTCAACTTCCTCTACAACCAGTCGGGCGGCGCCACTCAGGGCGACCCGTCGAAGTTCGCCGACTGGGAGAAGAAGACGGTCGACTCGTACATGGCCGGTTTCAACCGCGTCTACTACGGCAGCCGGGCGCCCCTGTTCATCGGGAACCACTTCGAGAACTGGAACGGCAGCATCTACATGAAGGCGATCGACACGATCATCCCGAAGATCTGCACCAAGAAGGGCGTCAAGTGCGTGTCCTTCAGGGAGCTTTCGGACTGGATGGACGTTCAGTCGCCGCAGACTTTGCAGCAGTTGCGCAGCCTGGACCCGGCGCAGTCGCCGGACTGGTCCACGGTGGTCAAGTGACCTCTCGGGACTGGTGAACTGACCAAGTGCAACCCCCTTCACAGGAGCCACACATGGCGTGCGAAGATGCCCTCGCCCGGTAGGCGTACCGGCGTAGAGGGGAACACCATTGAAATCCAGAAAACTGAGCCGTAAGCGGAGCCGTACGGCCATAATCTCGGCGGCCGCCGCCTCGGTCGTCGCCGGCGTCGCCCTCGTGCCCAACTGGAGCGCGGGCGCGGCCGTCGTCGACGACCCGACTGTGAACGCCGCGACCAAGGCGACCTTCCAGAAGCTGGCCGACGCGGTCTTCACCGACCGAACCCAGGCGCTCGTCCACGGGGCCACGACGAAGCAGAGCACCTCGCGCTTCTCCGGCGACGTCCGCCTCTCCAGCACCCAGTCGCGCGACGAGAAGTCGGCGCTCAGCCAGCTGCGCGGCCGCCAGAGCAGCATCGCGAAGCTCGGCGAGACGTACAGCACGGGCACCACCAAGGTCACGCTGGACGCGACCCGGGTGACCGGCCGCACGGCCAAGGCCGACGTCACCGAGACGACCACGCTGACGTACGCGAAGGCCACGGGGAACGAGCCGAAGACCACCGGCTTCCAGGCCCACCACGAACTGACCTTCAAGGCCGACCAGCAGGGCACCTGGCAGCTCTCGAACATCCAGGACACGGACACCGGCGGCCTCGCGGTCAACACGGTGGCCAAGCCCGCGGTCAAGGCGTCGCCCGCCCCGGCCGACGACGGCAACACCACGCCGGACGCGCCGCGCGCGGCCACCACCCGCAACCCGGTGGCGGTCCCGAAGACGAGCACGACGTACGACTACAAGGCGATGGCGGCATACGCCGAGAAGTACTGGAACGTCTACAACACGGCCTACCCGGACTTCAACGGCCACGCGGACGGCGGCGACTGCACCAACTTCGTCAGCCAGTCCCTGAAGGCCGGCGGCTGGAAGCACGTCCCGGGCTATGTCTACGACTACACGAAGTGGTTCGGCACCGCGGACATCCAGTCGGACTCCTTCGTCGGCGTCAACGAGTGGTCCTGGTTCGCGCAGAACTCCAAGCGCACCACCCCGCTGGCGAACGTCTACCAGTTGGAGGTCGGCGACGTCCTCCAGATGGACTTCGACCGTGACGGCGCCAAGGACCACACGATGATCGTGACGGCCAAGAGCAACGGCATCCCGTACGTCACATACCACTCGAACAACACCCTGCGCAGGTCGGTGGCGAGCCTCATCGCGTCGTACCCGAACGCGTACTACTACGCGTACCGCACCTGATCCGCACCGCTTTCCTGTCGGCCCCCCGTCGCTTCCTCCGGTACGCGACCGGGGGCCGATGCGTGTTCAGTGCCCGGGGGTTCCGCGTTCCTCGCGGATCTGGCCGACCACCCGCGCGACCGTCTGCCGTACGGACTCCGTCTCCGTCAGGAAGTGCCAGTAGTCGGGGTGGCGGCCCTCCAGGGTGGCGATGGCGCGGTCGAGGCGGGCCACGGCGTCGTCGAGGGGGCGGGCGTGGCGGGGGTCGGGTGTGGTGCGGCCGGACATCGCGAGGCGTTGGGCGTCGCGGATGGCGAAGCGGGTGCGGTCGATCTCCTGCTGGGGGTCCTTCTGTACGGCGTTCAGCCGGCGCAGTCGGTCACCGGCGGCCGAGACGGCCTCGTCGGTGGTGTTCAGCAGGGCCCGGACGGTCGACAGCAGGGACGTGGCGTCCGGCCAGCGCTGCGCGTCCCGGGCGGCCTGCGCCTCCTTCAGCTTCAGCTCGGCCTGTCGTACGTTCTCGCCGGCCTGGTCGGGGACGTGCTGGAGGTCCTGCCAGCAGGCGGCGGAGAAGCGCCGCCGCAGTTCGCTGAGCACCGGGTCGACCTGACCGGCGCGGGTGGTGAGGGCCTGGGCGCGGGTGCGGAGGGAGACCAGCCGGTGGTCGATCTCGGCGGCCCGCTCGGGCAGCCCGGCGGCCTCGGCCCTGATCGCCTCGGCCTCCCGGGCGACCTGCGTGGCCCGCTCCAGGGTCTGCGGTACGCCGTGCTGCCCGGCCCCCTGGTTCAGCTTCGTCAGCTCCGGCCCGAGCGCGGCGAGCCGGGCGGCGAGAGCGTCGGCCCGCAGCCCCGACGCCCGTACGGCGTCCAGGGCGTTGGAGGCGGCGAGCAGTGCCTGCCGGGCCCGCTCGACGGCGGGCGCCAGCCGGGCGAGCTGGGTCTCGGCCTTGCCGAGCAGCGGGCCGAGCCCGTTCTCGAACCGGTCCAGTTCCTGCTTGACCTGCCCCAACTGGTCCTTGGCGGCGGTCAGTTCGGTGCGGGCGCGGTTCGCGGCGGCGGCCTCCAGGTCGTCCCGGTCGAGGTCGTGCGCGTCGACGGCGTTGATGTACCGGCCGCTGGCCTCGTCGATACGCCGGCCGAGCGCCTCGAAGTCGGTGACCGCGCGGCGGGCGGCCGGCGAGTCGTCGACCGCGGTGATGGTGTCTATCGAGATCCGCAGATCCCGCTGGGCGGTGTCCAGCTCGTAGAACGCGGCGGCCGCCGCGTCCTTCGCCGCCTGCGCCTCGGCCCGCTGACTCTCCGCCCGCCCGCCGAACCAGCGCCGGGTGCCGCCACCGGCGAACGTGGCCGACAGGGTGAGCGCGGCGAGCAGCGGCAGACCCACCAGCGTCAGGGTGTCGCGGGCGGCACGGCCGACGGCGGAACCGCGCCCGGGCCGGGGCCGTGTGAGCGGCGAATACGGCTGCGCTGGTGTCGCCGTCACATCCCTCTCCCGTGTCTTCCATCCTGACCGCTGTCATTCTCCCACCGGTAGAGGACGAACACACGGGCCGGTCAGTTCGCGTTCCGCACCGTGACTTTCCCGTCGCCGGTGTGCGCGGTCACCACATGGGAACTCGACGAGTCCCGGGGCACCGACACATCCACCGATCCGTCCCCCGTCCTGGTCGTCACTCGGTACTTCGCCCCGCCGTCCTTGGGCAGCGCGATCGTCACGGACCCGTCGCCGCTGTCGGCCGCCACCAGGTCGGGTACGGCGCCGAGTTCGAGGTGCACCGACCCGTCACCGGTCGTCGTCCGCACCTGCCGGGACGCCACCTCGGCGTGCACGGACCCGTCCCCGCTGCGCAGCACCAGCGGCCCGGTGGAGTCGGTGACATGGACGGACCCGTCGTGCGTACGGATGCTGAGCGCGTCCGCGAACCCCCGCGCCCGCACACTCCCGTCCCCGTCCTCCACCTTCACGGCGACCCCGCGCGGCACCTCGATCCGGTGCTTGACCGAACAGTCGGCGATCACCCCGGAACACTTAGTCCGCAGCACCAGCCGGTCACCCTTCATCGCCCAGGTCACCTTGGGGTCAGACCCGATCGCCACGCTCCCCTCCCACCACCGGGTGACCTCGATCTTCCCCGCCGGGTTCGCGTCCCCGGCGACGACTTCGAGCGCCGAGTCGTCCGAGTCGATGGTGAGGGTACGGCCGGTCAGCGCGAAGGTGCGGTGATCGGGATGCTTGTCGTCCCCGGCGGAGGCGGTACCGCAGGCGGTGGCACCGAGGAGGAGCAGGGCGACGGCGGTGGTGGCGGTGAGCGTGCGGGCAGCGGTGCGGGTCACGGTGATTTCCCCCTGGGACGGTCGCGGAGTCCCGGTGACTCCTACGGCTCCCCTCGACCGTAGAGAGCGGCGCCCGCCGGGGGCATCCGGCGCACTCCCGGACCCGGGGTGGGGAAAACCCCCGGGAACCTCCGGGATCCCCCGGGATCTCTCCGTGGGGATACGGGTTTGCAGGACAGGCCCCCCGGCAATGTAGGCTGTCGACTCGTCCTGGGCGCGTAGCTCAGGGGTAGAGCGTCGCCCTTACAAGGCGAATGTCGGCGGTTCGAAACCGTCCGCGCCCACCAGGATAAACAGCAGGTCAGAGGCCTTCCGGGGGAATCTCCGGGAGGCCTCTTTCCGTGTCGGCCGTCGAAGTCCACGTGGAGTCCGCATCCCCGTCGAGGATGCGCCGCACGGCAGCCCGCAGCCCACTTTCTCCCGGGCTGACGAGGATCGCGGGGATTCCGAGGGCCCGGGCGCCGGCGACATCGGCCACCGGGTTGTCACCGACCATCCAGACCCGCTCGGGACGCCCGGCCCGGTCCAACGCCACCTCGAAGATCCTCCGGTGCGGCTTCTCCCAGCCGACGAGCGAGGAGTTGACGACGGCCGCGAAGTACCGGTCGAGCCCGAGATCGCGCAGCAGACCGTCCAGCTCCGGCACATGGTTGCTGACGATGACGTGCTGCCAGCCGGCGGCGGCGAGTTCCTCCAGCGCGGCAACGCTGCCGGGGAAGACGGTCCAGCGACTCACATCGGTGTAGCGGGCCCGCACCCTGCTCGCGGCGAGGTCGGCCAACTTGGCCTCGACACCTGCCCCGACGTACGCCTTCACGAAGAGCGGCTGAAGAGCACCCCACCACGCGTCAGGTGTGCTCAGCTCGGGATGCCCGCTCTCGGGGCGATGCCAGGGAAAACCGTCCCGCAGCCCCGGAGCCATATCGGCAGCGACCAGACCGTGCCCGGGCGCGACCTCGTCCAGCGCCTCCACCAAACACCCACGCCACCTGTCGCCCCGGAACGCCAAGGTCCCGTCGAAGTCCCACAGCACGACGCTCTTGGTCATGTACGGCATCCTACGAAGCGCGCCGCCCGGATCTGTAGACGGCTAGCTCTTCTTGCCGCTGAGGAGATCGGCGTAACTGCGGGCCTGTTGGGCCGCGTTGTGGTGCCAGGTGGACTGGGTGTGGTGTTCGTCCGCCAACGAGGGCTCCGCGGTGGTGAGTTCGTCGTAGATGGTGGCGATCTCGTCGTGGACCGCGGCGATCGCGAGGCGGTTGGCGCGTACGGCGTCCGCGTGGCCGCGGTGGGTTTCTATCAGGAGCGGGTCGTCTCCGATGGGGGCGGAGGTCGGGCCGTGGGCGTGCAAGTCGCTGTATTCGTCGTTGAGTTGGGTGGCGCGTGCGTCCAGGTCCGTGCGGCGGAGGTGGAGGGCGGAGCCGCGGGCGCGCAGGCTGGCCTCGTAGGCGTGGGAGCCGGGGAAGCGGATCGCGTCCAGGCCCGAGGTGACCGCGTGCGGCCGGTCGGGGCGCAGCCTGGCGTAGCAGGCGTCCGCCTCGGCCGCCACCTCCAGCGTCTTCAAGTCCGGCGGCAGCGCGCTGCGCCCGATGGCCGCCCAGCCGTGCACGTCGCTGTACCACTTCTCGTGGGCGGACTGCCGCGTGATCCCGGCCGCGTCACCGATCTGGTTCCACGTGGTGCCGCGTTCGCGCTCGGCGACCACCGCCTCCCGCACCACGTCCTCCATACGGCGCTGAAGTCTCAGCGCGGTCCGGAGCAGGTCGCCCGGCGCGGGGTCCGGCTCGACCGGTACCGCGTCCAGGACCGCGTCGGCCAGTTGACGGAGCGTCAGGGCCAAGGCCACGCGGGACTCGTCGCGCGGTGACAGCCGGTGCAGCTCGGGTGAGGCCGGTACGGGTGCGGAGGACGCGTCTTCGGCATCGGTCATGCCCGTCAGGCTAACCCTGACACTTGCCTTGCCGGGAAGGGAAGTTGGGGCGGGTTGGGGCGGTCACGGTGCGACGTGTCGCGGTTTCCCTCGGTCGTGGGCAGGATGGGTTCATGAGCGAACCCCTCGCACCGGCGGCGCACCGCATCACCCCCTCGGGCTCCGTGCTGTCCCTGTGGTCGAAGGACTCGGTGCTGTCGATCGGCTCGGTGGGGTCGGTGCTGTCCATCGGGTCCGTCGGGTCGAGCCTGTCCGTCGGGTCCATCGGGAGCGCGCTGTCGGTCGGGTCGATCGGCTCGGCCCTGTCGCTGGTCTCGGCCGGGTCGTGGCTGAGCACGGGATCCGTCCTGTCCGCGCAGTCGCGGTGGTCGGTGCTGTCGTGGCGGTCCACGCGGGGCTTCCGGTCCGTCGGTGTCGGTGCCCTGGGGGCTGTGACGGTCCTGATGGTGGCCCAACGGGCGCTGCGCAAGGCGTAGTTGAGGGCAGAACCGCCGTACCTGCGATCGTGATCGCCGCCTCGCGGCGGCGTCGCCGACCCAAGCCTTACGCCAGCTCGTGTCGCCCCGGTCGTTCCAGCCGCCTCGGCCGCCTCAGTCGCCCTGGTCGTCCGCCGGAGGCGTCTCGTGGGCGTGCTTCAGCTTCATCCGTGTCTCCACGCGTTCCGCCGCCGCGACCTCCGTCCAGAAGCGGTGGCCGCTGACGAAGACCGCGAGTTCGTGTTCGCGCTGTCGGAGCTTCTCCACCTCGGCCTGTTCGTCGGGCGTCCAGCCGGGGGAGGCCGGGCGCTCCACCTTGCGCCAGCCTCCCGTGTCGCTGAACCCGTCCAGGGGCTCGACCGACCAGGGCAGCCGCTTCAGCAGGGCCGACAGCTCGGCCCGGACCTGATGCAGCTCCTCCTGACCGGCGAGGAGGTCACTCGGGAAGTCATAGGTCGTAGCCACGCGCTAATGCTACGCCTGTTCGAATTTGAGTCGCGAGTTCCTTCAGGGACTTCACACGATCGGGTTTACGGAGCCGGTGTCCGGAGCGACTGGCGGTACTGGTCCCACCGCGGGCTGAGGGCGATCTTTCGGAGCTGTTCCATGGCCGGCGCCGGGGGCGGCAGGCGTGGCGTGCCGCGGTGGCCGGGGTTGTAGGCGCCGATCGCGACACGGAGGTCGTCGGTCCGCAGCGTGTCGACGGTCCACAGCGCGCTGGCGGCTACGCCCTTGGCGCCGGGCTCCTGGCGGGTGGCGACCCTGGTGCCGTCGGGCAGGGTCTCGGCGTCGGCGTCGTACAGTCCGTCGGCGGCGGCCGGTGTGATGTGCCGGAGGTCGACCCGTACCGTGCTGTCGATCGCGGCCATGTCGGTGGTCCGGCCGGCGTTGACGAAGACGCACGGGTAGTCCGGGTCGTCGTACAGCACATGGACGTTCTGGGGGAGGAGCGGGACGAGGGTGCTCAGGACGCCGGTCCCGGTCAGTCCGGCGTCCGCGCTGGGCGGGGGCGGCGCCGTCCATTCCTGCCTCTTGCCCTCGGCATAGGGGTGGACGGTGCGCCGCCACACCTCGGCCGTGACCAGCTTCTTCAACTGGGCGCCGGACAGCGGCGGTTCGGCCCGGGTGATCGGAGCGCCCGATCCGGCGGTGGAGTTCCACTCGGTGACCGAGATGTACTGTCCGCTCGGGGTGAGCAGGGAGGCCGACCACACCTTGGTGTCCAGGCGTCGGTCGTCGGGGAACGCGTACCTCTTGAGCAACGTGACCCGTGCTTTGTCGGGCGGCTCGCCGGTGACGCAGCTGTCGGACTCGGTCTGGGTCGTGTCCGGGCAGCCGATGGACATCTCGGCCTGGACGCCCGGTTCGAGGCTGGTGAGGCCGATGCCGATGGCCGCCGGGCCCCTGCCGTCGTCGTGGACGACCTCCGCGTCCGGACCGGTTTCCGCGCCCATCGCCTCCTGCTCGGTGACCCTGCCCTCGGGCAGCAGGGCCTTGAGCGCGGCGACCAGGTCGGCCCGGGACGTGGGGACGGACGTCGGTGTCGCGGGGGAGTCTCGCGCGCCGGGTGCGCCGTCGCCCCAGGGGCCGAGCAGCGCCCCGGCCGCCCCGACGAGCGCGATGCCGACCGCACCGGCCACCACGGCGGCCCGTCGCCTTCGGTTGCCCGGCCGGGGTCTGCGCGGAACAGGCATACGGCAGTCATCCGCCATACCTCCGGGGACCGTCCCGCGTTCACCTCATGGCACGGGTCCGGCCGGGTGCGGGGCGAGTCGTATGTCGGTGGGGCCGCCTAGGGTGCTCGGCATGGACGTGGAACATGTGAGGCTTCGGCCCTGGGCGGACGGTGACTTCTGGTTGCTGGAGCGGCTCAACGCCCCTGAGATGACCGAGCACTTGGGCGGTCCCGAGAGCGAGGAGAAGCTCGCCGTCCGGCATCGGCGGTATCTCGAACCGGAGCCGGGGTGCATGTACCGGGTCGAGTTGGCGGCGAGTGCGGAGACCGTCGGCTCGATCGGGTTCTGGGCGCGGGAGTGGCGGGGCGAGCCGGTGTGGGAGACCGGGTGGGGAGTGCTGCCCGAGTTCCAGGGGCGCGGGCTCGCCGCCCGGGCGGCCCGCGCCGTCGTCGTGGAGGCGCGGGTCGCCGGGTGGCACCGGTATCTGCACGCGTTTCCGAGCGTCGACCATCCCGCGTCGAACTCGGTGTGCCGGAAGGCCGGGTTCACCCTGCTCGGTGAGGCGGAGTTCGAGTACCCCAAGGGGCGCTGGATCACCTCCAACGACTGGCGGATCGACCTCCAGGCGTGAGCGGGCGGTCAGTTGGCGGTCGGCGTCCCCAACTCCCTTACGAACCTTGCCGTTACCGGCACCGCGATGCCCTGCCGCTCCGCCGCGCGAAGCAACGCCCCGCCGATCGCGTCCAGTTCGAGCGGACGGCCCGCCTCCGCGTCGCGCTGCATCGACGACTTGGTCCCCGGCGGGAACGCGTCGTAGCGGGCCAGTGCGCCGGCCGCGTCCGAGGGGCCGCCGTACGAACGGCTCACCGCCACGGTCTCCTCCAGCAGGGCCGTCAACTCCTCGCGGTGGCGCGTGCGTACGTCGCCCAGCGGGAGGGCGTAGCGGGTGGTGAGGAGGGAGAGGGGGGCCAGGAATGTCATCTTGGCCCAGAGTGCGGCCGTTTCGTCGGGCAGGACCTGGGTCTTGGGGCCGGCCGCGTGGAGGGCTGCGGCGAGTGTCTCCAGGCGGTCGTGGGGGACCGTGTCGCCGGTCAGGTCGATCTCCGCGAAGGGGCTGCCGTGCTCAATTACGCCTGGGGCGGTGCGAGTTGACTCGACCCGGATGATCGCGGGGGCGACTTGGGCGGGGGTGTAGTGGGCGCGGAGGTGTGCCGGGTGTTCTACGCCGTTCAGGAACGGGACGAGGAGGGCGTCTCCCAGAGTCTTCGCCGGGACGCGGGTGAGGGCCGCGTCCAGGGTTGTCGCCTTGACCGTGATCAGGCAGGCGTCCACCGGTTCGCGGAGTTCCGTGTCCGCCTCCACGGGGGCGGTGAAGTCGCCGAAGGGGGTGCTGTGGACCCGGATTCCGTTGGTGCGGAGGGTGGTGGCCGTGTCTTCTCCGGCCAGGCAGATCACGCGGTGGCCGGCCCGGGACAGCAGGGCCGCGAGCAGGCCGCCCACGCCGCCGGGGCCCAGGATCGCCACGGTGAGGTTGTTGTTCGCCATGTTCTTGTGTCCTCTCGTCGGTCGGCCCCGTGAACGGTGGCCGCCTCGGGGCGATCATCGCAGGTGTGTTCGGGGGAGTTCCGGCGGTATCTCCTCCGGCGCGCGAGACTGGATGTATGTGCCGCAGTATCAAGACGCTTCGACCGCCTGTTCTGCCCGACGAGGCCACGGAGGAGGAGATTCGCGCTGCCGCGTTGCAGTACGTGCGCAAGGTCTCCGGGTTCCGGGCGCCGGCCGCGCACAATCGCGAGGTCTTCGACCGCGCGGTGGATGTGATCGCGGAGGCCACGGCTGAGTTGTTGGCGGGCCTTGAGGTGAGGGGGGCGGGCGCTCCGCGGGGGGCGTAGTCATCAAAGCGCGGGCCCGGTGGGGGCTGGTCGCGCAGTTCCCCGCGCCCCTAAAAGATGGGCGCGTGCCGCCGGTTCAAAGTGGACGTGTGCCTTTGTTTCGGGCCGTCGTGAGTCTGCGGGCCGGTGGGGGCTGGTCGCGCCCGCGCGGCGGAGCCGCAGATTGATGCAGCCTCGCGCCCCTAAGAGACGGGCGCGTGCCCCCGGTTCGCAGCGGACGTGTGCCTTTGGTTCGTCGTGAGTCTGCGGGTCGGGTGGGGGCTGGTCGCGCAGTTCCTCGCGCCCCTAAGAAACCAACGCGCGCCCCTGGTCCAAAACGGACGCGCGGCCCCGATTTGCAACGGACGCCCGCCCATAGCCATCCCGCGCCCTACGGCGCGCTGACCTCCGCCGTCGCCCCCGGCTGCCTTCGCATCACATACGCCGCCCCCGCGCCCGCCCCGAACAGCGCCACCAGCGATACCCCCGTTGCCAGCCACGTCGTGCCCAGCCACTGGGCGCCGTAGTACCCCAGGGCCACGCTGTATGCCGCCCAGGAGAGGCCCGCCAGGGCTGACCAGGGGAGGAAGTCTCGGGCTCGGCGGTGGGCCGCGCCTGCGCCCAGGGAGACCACCGAGCGGCCGGCGGGGGCGAAGCGGGCCAGGATGACCAGGGCTCCGCCGCCGCGGGCGAGGGCCAGGCCGAGACGTTCCTGCGCGTTGGTGAGGCGGCGGGAGCGGGAGATCGCGCGGTCCAGGCGGGCGCCGCCGCGCCAGGCGAGGCGGTAGGCGACCAGGTCGCCCAGAAGCGAGGCCGTGGCCGCGCACGCGATCAGCGCCAGGATGCTGGGCACCTCGTGCGGGACGGGAACCGCGTCCGCCGCCGCGCCGGTGCCCGCTGCCGCCGCCGTGGCCGCCGCGATGACCAGGACACCGCTCGGCAGAACCGGCAGGAACACATCAAGGAGTACGGACAGGGCGACCAAGGCGTAGATCCATGGGCTGCCGGTCAGCGACCCCACACTCTCGAACAACGCATCTCCCCGTGAACTCCCCCGTGGGCCGGACCTGCCGCGGTGTCGCGAGGGAGCGGCAGGGGCGGCCAGTGACAGCCATACAGCGTACGCCTGGGTGGGGACAGGAGATTCACGGGGGGCACGTGTGATCCGCACAGTGTGTTCACCCGGCTGCCCCGTCCCAGGGGGCGGCCCGCGTCCGTATCCCGTAGCAACGTAAAGGGGATGTGAGCGGGACAAGACGTTAGGAACGGTACACATCATGGTGGTAGGGATATGCGCGGGCGCCGTCGTCGCGGCCGTACTGGCGAGCGGTACGGGCGGTGCCGGGGCCAGTGCTCCGGACGGTTACTGGATGCGGACGGACGCGCGGTTCGCGCCGGTCGGCGCCCTCGTCCCGTCGGCGGCGGTGACGTACGAAAACAAACTGGTCCCGGCCGCCGCCTGGATCCAGGTGAGTCAGCACACCGCGGTCGGTGGTGCCACGACTGTGCGGCTCAAGGTCGACGGGATGGTGCCGGGGCACGCGTACGCCGTCCATGTGCATCAGAAGCCGTGCGGCGCCGACCCGGCCGCGGCCGGCGGCCACTTCCAGCACAAGCCGTCCACGGACCCGGCGGACGTCACCGCCGACAACGAGGTCTGGCTCGACTTCACGGCCGACGAGCACGGCGCCGCCGAGGCCAGTGCCCAGCACGACTGGGGCTTCCGGCAGGGCGAGGCGTCCTCCGTCGTGATCCACGACATGCCGGGCAGCAAGGTCCGCGCCGCCTGCTTCACCGTGCCGTTCGGCTGGGCTCCCTGACCTGCGGATACGTCCAGGAGCGGGCGGCTGCGACCGGCGCCCGCTCCGTGGTCGCCGCACGGAGAACCGCTCGTGCCACCGCGTCCGCGTCCGACAGCGTGACCGAGTCCACGCCAGGGCGGGCGCCCGCCGCGGTCACCCAGTGCACGCCCTCCGTGGGCACCCCGAACGCGAACCGCCGTGCGTGGACGCCTCCCTGACGGTCTATCAGACGGTACGGGCGCGGAGTCACGTCCAGCCCGCCCGTCTCGTAACCGTCCACCGTGTGCGGCCGGCACCGGCCCGTCCGCAGCAGTCGGCCCAGCAGTTCGTCGGCGGTGCGGCGCAGGTCCGGTTCGGGGAGGCGCGCCTCGATGAGCGTGGTGACGCGGACCGCCGAGCCCGGTATCTCCGGGGAGTGGGCCACCCAGGCGCCGTCCGCCTCCCGCACCTCCAGGCGCGGTCCGAGCACCTCCACCACACCCGCCGCCACCAGCGCGGCCAGTTCCTCGGTACGGCGGCGGGGCGGGCCGATGGACAGGAACGCGTTGAGCGGGGTGTACCAGCGGTCCAGATGGTCGCGGCGGGAGGCGCCGGCCAGGCCGCCGTGGTCGACGACCAGCCGGAGTTCGTTGCGCAGATCGCGCAGCACGTCCAGGGCCGCCTTGAGCGGGCCGTCCACATTGCCGAGCGCCGCGTGTTCCGCGTCCTCGCGCAGATACGACAGCAGCCAGTTCCGCCAGGCGGTGGGATACGCGAGATCGGCCTCCGTGTACGGGCGGGACAGTCGGTCCCAGCTCCAGCGGTCGGCGGCCGGGACTCCGAACTCGTCGAGTATCAGGGCCTCTTGGGGGTCGCGGTGCGGGACGGCGAGGAAGCGCTCGGTGAAGTCCGTCAACTCCGGGCGGCGGGAGGGGCGTAGCAGCGCGGTGTAGTAGACCGTCTCGACTTCCTTCGCCACCAACGGCCATATCTCCGTGAGGAATTCGGGGGGCTCGGCGGAGTCGGCGCGTTTGCGGAAGGCGGAGATCGCCTCGGGGGTGAGGACGAGGGGGGTGTGACGGCCGTAGGGGCCCTTCGCGTTGTCGCCGCGGGCCTGGTACGGGATGCCTCGGCGTGAACCGGCGTGCAGGCGGGGCTCGTTGCCCGAGGGGACGTAGCGCAGAGTCCCGTTCTCCGTGCGGACGAAACGGCCGCCTCTGCCTGTCGTCAACAGGGCTGTGTGGTCGAAGAAGTTGAGGCCCAGGCCGCGCAACAGGACGGGTTCGCCCGGCCGTACGGCGGACAGGTCGATGTCGGCCGGGTTGGCGGGTGGGATGTGGCGCAGGCCGTGGTGGTCGGCGTAGGAGGAGAGGCGGCGGTGGGTGGGGTCCGGGGCCGTCGGGAGGTGGCCCTGGGCCAGGACCACGGCCGAAAGGGCGGACAGGGTACGGCCGTTGTCGAGGGTGAGGGACTGGTGGCCGTCCGCCGTGTCGTCGAGGCGTATCGCGCGTGCCCTGTGTGTCGCGACCCGGACGGAGTCGGGGGCCTCGCGGACCGTGCGGGCGAACACCCACTCCAGGTAGCGGCCGTAGTGCGCGCGGGTGGGGTAGTCGTCCGGGCCCAGTTCGGCGGGTGCCCACTCGTGCAGGCTCGGGCCGGGGCGGACCGGGCCCGAGCAGTCGACGCTGGCGTCGGTGAAGAGGGTCACCTGGGAGGCCACGGTGTTCATCAGCAGCTCGGGCGACTGCGCGGAGCGCCACACGCGGCCGGGCCCCGGGGGCGCCGGGTCGACGACGTGGACGGTGAGCCGGGTGCCGGGCGGGAGGAGTTCCGGCGCGGAGGCGCAGAGGCGTTCCAGGACGCTGGTGCCGCGCGGACCGGCGCCGACCACGGCGACCGAGACGGAGCCCGGGACGGGGGTCGCCGGCTCACCGTCGGACGCGTTCACTGCAGACAAAGGGGTGACTCCCGGGCGTGTGGGGGCGCAATGGAGCAGACCGCCCACCGGGAAAGCGGACGGCCCGCCTCATCATGCCCGCACCGAGGTCACGGGGGTGTCAGGGGGGACTCCTCCACCGTCTTCAGCGTCCCGTCCCTCCGCGCCTGCTCCAGCCGCAGCCGGGCCGAACGGCCGCGCAGGGTCAGGGTCATGAGCTGGTTCCCGAACCAAGGCCCGCCCGTTTTACGCCACTTGACCGACGGGTCCGGGCAACGGCCGTGCCGGGCAAGGCGGCGGCCCAGTCCGCGCGCGACCGCGCTCCACCCGAAGCGGAAACCGACGCGTATGTAAGGGGGGATGGAGTTGTGGACGGGGGAGCAGGTGAGTTGCAGGACGCGTGAACTCGGGCTGCCGGTCCGCCACTTGGGCTCCGCGACGTACGCGTGGTGTACGTCGCCCGACAGCACGAGCACCGACGCCGGCGCCGCGTCCCCCGACCCCACCTCGGCGATCAGGTCCGCCAGCTGCTCGAAGGAGTCCGGGAACGCCGCCCAGTGCTCCAGGTCGGCCGCGCGGCGCAGCTTCTCGCCGAACTCGGCCCAGCGGGTGCCCCGTTCACCCCGGCACAGGGCCGCGTCCCAGGACTCGGCGTCGTGGACGAGGTGTGGCAGCAGCCAGGGGAGCGAGGTGCCGATGAGGAGGTGGTCGTAGGAACCGGGGTCCTTCAGCGCCTCCGCGCGTAGCCAGTCGGCCTCGCCGGGGTCGAGCATCGCGCGGTTCTGTTCGTCGAGGACGCGGGCCGCCCTGCTGTCGACCATCAGCAGGCGGACGCGGCCGAAGTCGCGCCGGTAGCTCCAGCGGACGGAGGCCGGGTCGGCGTCGGCGCGGCAGGCGAAGGCCCGGAGTTCGTCGGTGCCGTCGGGGGCGGAGCGGACCGCCAAGTAGAGGGGATCGGCGGCGAGTTCGGCGGGGGAGAGGTTCCCGAGGTGCTGGTGGACCCAGTACGACATGAGGCCGCTGAGCAGTCGTTCGCGCCACCACGGGGTCTCGCGCATGTCCGCGAGCCAGGCGGCGCTGGTGTTCCAATCATCGATCACGTCGTGATCGTCGAAGACCATGCACGAGGGCACCGTGGAGAGCAGCCAGCGGATCTCCGGGTCCAGCCAGGACTCGTAGTAGAGGCGCGTGTACTCCTCGTAGTCCGCGACCTCGCTGCCCGGCGGCTCGCTCAGGTCGCGGCGGGCGGAGAGCCAGCGGCGGGTCGCGTCGGAGACCTCGTCGGCGTAGACCTGGTCGCCCAACAGGAGGAGTACGTCCGGGCGTTCGGACTCCGGCTCGCGGGCGATGCGCGAGGCCAGTGTGTCCAGGGCGTCCGGGCCCACCGGATCGTGGTCGTCGGCGGGCGGCGCGGCCCAGCGGCAGGAGCCGAACGCGACGCGGACGGTGCCGTCGGCGTCCGGGGTGTGGATCACGGACGGCGGGAAGGGGGATTCGGGCAGCGGCCACACGTGCGCGCCGTCCAGGAACACCTCGTACGGCGTCGACGTCCCGGGCGTGAGGCCCTCCACCGGCACCAACGCGTAGTGGTGGCCCGCCACTTGGAAGGTGCGGGTGCTGCCCCGGGCGCCGTCGGCGCAGCGCACCTCGGCGGTGCACGGACGGCTCGCCTCGACCCATACGGTCGCGGACGAGCCGTCGGCGTAGCGAAGCAGTGGTCCAAGACTCAGTCCGGCGGCCACGTTGATCACCTTCCTCCGTCGCCCCGTACGGTACGGAACGACGGAGGTCAGCGACTAGGTTCCGGGGATCACCACTTGGTTGCGGGGTTCAGCAGCCGCTGAGGACCGAGGTGAGCTTGGCCTTCTCGGCGGTGTCGACCGAGAGGTCGTAGTAGTACTTCACCTGGACCCAGGCACGCACGTAGGTGCACGCGTACGAGGTGAGCGAGGGCATCCACTCGGCCGGGTCCTTGTCGCCCTTGGACTGGTTGACGTTGTCGGTGACCGCGAGGAGCTGCGGGCGGGTCACGTCGTTGGCGAAGGACTCGCGCTGGGCGGTGGTCCAGTTGCGGGCACCGGAGTCCCAGGCCTCGGCCAGCGGGACGAGGTGGTCGATGTCGACGTCGGAGGCGGCGGTCCAGGTGGCACCGTCGTAGGGGGAGTACCAGCTGCCGCTGGTGGCGACGCAGGCGGAGGTGGTGACGACGTTCGTACCGTCGCGCTTGAGGATCCACTCACGGGTGTTGCAGGTACCGCTGATGGTGTCCCAGGTCGGGAACAGGTCACGCTCGTAGCCGGTCCTGACCTCGGTCGCCACGGTGAGCGAGGCGAGGTAGGTGCGGGCGGTGGCGGCGCTGACCGGGGTGGGGAGGGCGGCGGAGGCGGTCGGGCCGTTGAAGAGTCCGGCGAAGGCTATGAGTCCGGTAAGAGCCGCGAGTATGCTGAGCCGTCGTCGACGCGCGTAGAACTTCGGCATGCGAACTCCCTTGTGGTGTGGGGGTGTTGGAGTGCGAGCGGGGAAATGCTCGCGGTGCCGTGTTGCGGGGAGGTGTGCGTTCGGTAAGAAGCTAGTGACGTGCTCATGACACAACAAGGGCCGCGACGAGACTTTCCTCACGGGTGGGCAGGGTCGGTCCTCGCGTACAGTGGATGGCGCAGAAGGGGAGTAGCTCTTCGCCGGACCGTCGACATACTGCTCAGCTCGTCTGAGCCGGCGCCCGGAGGCAGGTCCCATCGCGTGGATACGCGGGGGATCGGCCAGCGAGACCTTCGGTAAAGCAGTGCACTAGTCGTTTTTCGTGTGCGCTGCCGTGCCGAGGTGTCCGCGGACAGCAATCACACTCTCGGTGGGGCAGCCCCGACCGATTGAGGAATTTTGATCAGCATCAGCGTGACGGCGCTCGTCTTCGGCGTCGTCTTTCTCGCCGAACTCCCCGACAAGACCGCGCTCGCCGGACTCGTCCTCGGCACCCGTTATCGCGCGTCGTACGTCTTCGCGGGCGTGGCCGCCGCGTTCCTTCTGCATGTCGTGCTCGCGGTGGCGGCGGGCAGTGTACTGACCTTGCTGCCGCAGCAGTTGGTGGCCGCGGTGACCGGTGTGCTCTTCCTGGGCGGGGCCGCGGTGCTGCTCTTCAAGAAGGGTGACGACGACGAGGAGGTCCGCGCGCCGAAGGACCAGTCCTTCTGGCGGGTGTCCGGTGCCGGGTTCATGCTCATCCTGGTCGCCGAGTTCGGTGACCTGACCCAGATCATGACGGCGAACCTCGCGGCGCGTTACGACGATCCGTTCTCTGTGGGGCTTGGGGCGGTGCTGGCGTTGTGGGCGGTGGCCGGGCTGGGGATCGTGGGCGGGAAGGCGCTGATGAAGCGGGTGCCGTTGGAGTTGATCACGCGGATCGCGGCGGTGCTGATGCTGGCGCTGGGGGCGTGGAGTTTGTGGGAGGCCGTGACCGCCTGATCGTGTGAGGGGGGTCTGGTGCGGGCGGGTGAGCTGAACGGTGAGTGAACTGTTCCGGGGGGCGGTGGCGCGATGCCGGTCCGGTTTTGTACCGTAGAGAAACAAAGTGGCTCCCGTCCGTTCTCCCTGACCGGCGGGCGGGGCCACCTTGTCCCTCCGGGGGTTGACCCGCGTTTTTCTCTCCCGTTCCTTGGAGCCTGCCGATGACGGCCACCACCGTGCTCACCGCCCGTGCCCTGCTGCTGGACATGGACGGCACCCTCGTCGACTCGCATGCCGTCGTCGAGCGGATCTGGCGGCGTTGGTCCGAGCGGCACGGGCTGAACGCGGATGAGGTCATGAAGGTCGTGCATGGGCGGCAGGGGTATGCGTCGATGGCGCTGCTGCTGCCCAGCCGGCCTATGGAGCAGAACTACGCCGAGAATGCGCGCATGCTCGCCGAGGAGACCGCCGACGTCGAGGGTGTCGTGCCGATTCCGGGTGCGGGGGAGTTTCTGGCGTCGTTGCGGGGGTTGCCGCATGCGCTTGTCACGTCGGCGGACGTCGCGTTGTCCACGGCGCGGATGGGGGCGGCGGGGTTGGAGTTGCCGGAGGTTCGGATCACGGCGGAGTCCGTCGGTGCGAGCAAGCCTGATCCGGAGGGGTTCTTGAAGGGGGCCGCCGAGCTGGGTGTTGCTCCGGCTGACTGCATTGTCTTCGAGGACTCCGGGGCGGGGATCGCGGCGGGGCGGGCGGCTGGGATGCGGGTGGTGGGGGTTGGGCCGCAGGCCGGGTTCCATCGGGCGGATGTGGTGGTGCGGGATTTGCGTGCGGTGCGGGTTGAGGATTTGGGGGGTGGGGGGATTCGGCTGCACGTGGGGTGAGGGGCGCCGTTGGTGGTGCCGCCTTGGGTTGTGTCGCGGGTGCTGCGGTGTGGGGGCTGGTCGCGCAGTTCCCCGCGCCCCTTTGGGGGCTGCTCCTCGGGGTGTGTCCTGCGGGCCGTGTGTGACGCTGGCTCTCCCCGCACGGCTCGGTGCCTCTTAGCTCCCCCCATCCCAACCCCCCAGGGGCGCGGGGAACTGCGCGCCCAGCCCCCACCCACCCGCACCCCGCACACAGCCCAAACCACCCACCCCCGACCCGGCCCCACCACGCCAGCCAGCGCAGCGTCACGGCTCGGTCGTTTCCGACTCCAGCCTCGCCCGCGTAGCCGCCCCGTACACCCCCAGCGTGTCGGATGTGATGCCTCGGGCCACTTGGTACGTGCGTACCGACGTCTGGACCTGTTTGTCGAAGATGCCGTTGTCGGGGCCGGTGTAGAGCCTCAACTGGGTTAGGCGGAGCTGGAGTTCGGTCACCTCGGGGCCTTCGTCGCCGCGTTGGAGGACCGGGCTGGGGGTGCTGCTGCTCTGGCGGTTCGTGGCGGAGGCCGTTGACGCGGTGGAGGTGGGGGTCGGGGTTGTGCTGGGGGTCGCGGGCTTGGATGCCGTAGCCGACGGGGTCGACGATGCCGTCGGAGACGGGGGCTCGCTGAGTGACGGGGTCGGGGACGCCGACGTCGGGGGTGGGGATGTGGAGCCGCTTGTGGACGGGGTCGCGGATCCCGCGCTCTTCGAAGCCGTCGGGACGCTCCCCCGTACGTCCTGAGGGGCCGCCTCGTCCCGCGACGGGGGCTCGTACGAGAACATGCCGCTCGCGAAACCCGCGACCGCCGCCACCGCCACGACGGCTCCCGTGACGGCGAGGAGGACGGTGCGGCGGCTGCGGCGGGGCGGGGAGGCTTCGTCGTCCGTGGGGTGTTCCGGGGTGTCCCCGCCCCCGCCCCCGCTGCCGTTGCCGCCGTCCGCGAACAGGCTCAGGTCCGTCGGGGCCGGGAGGACCGACGTCTCCTCTTGAGAAGCCGGTGCGGTCGGTGAGGGTGTCACCGCTCGCAGCAGCATCGTCTCCTCGACCGCCGGCAGCTGCTGGGTCTCACCCTCGGGTGTCGTCGGTGGTACCGGCGCGGGCGGCTGCGCGGTCGGCTGCTCCTGCGAGGTGCTGTCCAGTTCCACATACGGCCTGATCCGCAGCGGGTCGAAGTCCTCCGCCGCTGCCGCCTCCGCCGTGCGCGCGTCGCGCAGCGCGTCGGACGCCCGTTGGGTGCAGGCGCAGGACGGGGAGCCGTCGGCTGCCCGGGGTGCCCCGCACTGCGGGCATATGTGGCCCTTCGCCTCGTTCACGTGTTCGTTCCTCCCCGTCGAACTCCAGAGGTTATGCGGATCTCCTTCACGCCGTCTCCTCCGACCCCCGGAATGCGAGCTTCCACTCGGACTCGACAGGCCGTAACCGGCCATACCGATCACCATGGATGTGTAACGAGAGCCGCAGGAGGTCTTCATGGCCGACGATGCGCACGGTATGACAGGGAATGTGCACGACGCGCAGCCATCGGAGGGGCCCCCGCAGCGGGGCAGTTCCGCGCAGGAACATGTGTCGGGCAACGTCCTCGTCTCGATCGGGGCGCTGCTCCTGGGGCTGCTGCTCGCCGCCCTCGACCAGACCATCGTGTCGACCGCGCTGCCGACGATCGTCAGCGATCTCGGCGGGCTGGAGCATCTGTCGTGGGTCGTCACCGCGTATCTGCTCGCCTCGACCGCCGCGACCCCGCTCTGGGGCAAGCTCGGCGACCAGTACGGGCGGAAACGGCTCTTCCAGATCGCGATCGTGATCTTTCTGATCGGGTCGGCGTTGTGCGGGGCCGCGCAGAACATGCCCCAGCTGATCGGCTTCCGGGCGTTGCAGGGGCTCGGCGGCGGCGGGCTGATCGTGCTGTCGATGGCGATCGTGGGCGATGTCGTCTCGCCGCGTGAACGCGGGCGCTATCAGGGGCTCTTCGGGGCCGTCTTCGGTGCGACGAGTGTTCTCGGGCCGCTCCTCGGCGGGCTGTTCACCGAGCATCTGAGCTGGCGCTGGGTCTTCTACATCAACCTCCCCGTCGGCGTCGTCGCCCTCGCCGTCATCGCGACCGCCCTGCACATCCCGCGCAAGTCGACCCACCACGTCATCGACTACCTCGGCACCTTCCTCATCGCCGCCGTCGCGACCTGCCTGGTCCTCGTCGCCTCGCTCGGCGGCACCACCTGGGGCTGGGGCTCACCGCAGATCATCGGGCTCGCGGTGCTGAGCGTGGTGCTGATCGTCGCGTTCGTCGCCGTCGAGCGGCGGGCCGCCGAACCCGTCCTCCCGCTGAAGCTGTTCCGCGTCCGCACCTTCACGCTCGCCGCCGTCATCAGCTTCATCGTCGGCTTCGCGATGTTCGGCGCGATGACCTACCTGCCGACCTTCCTCCAGGTCGTGCAGGGCATCACCCCGACCATGTCCGGCGTCCACATGCTGCCGATGGTGTTCGGCATGCTGATCTCGTCCACCGCCTCCGGCCAGATCGTCAGCCGCACCGGCCGCTGGAAGGTGTTCCCCATCGCGGGCACCGGCATCACCGCGCTCGGCCTGCTGCTGCTCCACCGGCTCGACGAGGGCAGTTCCACCGCCGAGATGAGCGCGTACTTCTTCGTCTTCGGGCTCGGACTCGGCCTGGTCATGCAGGTGTTGGTCCTCATCGTCCAGAACGCCGTCTCGTACGAGGACCTCGGCGTCGCCACCTCCGGTGCGACCTTCTTCCGCTCCATCGGCGCCTCGTTCGGCGTCGCCATCTTCGGCACGATCTTCGCGAGCCGGCTGGGCGACAAGCTCACGGATGCGCTCCGGGGGACCGCGTTGCCGGCGGGTGTCACCCCGGACGGGCTTGAGTCCGATCCGCGGGGGATTTCCCAACTGCCGGTCGCGGTACGGCCGGAGGCCCTCCACGCGTACGCCTCTTCGATCACCGACGTGTTCTTGTACGCCGCTCCCGTCGCCCTCGTCGGCTTCGTCCTGGCCTGGTTCCTCAAGGAGGACAAGCTGCGGGGCTCCGTTACGGCGCCGGATGTCACCGAGACCCTTGCCAGCAACCCCGTCCAACGGTCTTCCTACGACGAGGTGTGCCGTGCGCTGTCCGTGCTGGGGACGCGGGAAGGGCGGCGGGAGATCTATCGGACCATCACGGAGAAGGCGGGCTACGACCTTCAGCCTGCGGCGAGTTGGTTGTTGCTGCGCATCAAGCGGGACGGGTGGGCGGAACCGGGGGTGTTGGCGGAGCGCAGTACCGTGCCGTTGCCCGTCATCCTCGCTGCGGTTCGTCAGGTTGAGGAGCGGCGGCTGGCCGTGCGCGAGGGCCTCGACCTTCAACTGACCGACCAGGGGCGGGAAGTGGCCGAGAAGTTGTCACAGGCTCGTGAGGAATCTCTCGCGGAGACGCTGGGGGACTGGTGGGGGGCGGATCGGCCTACGGATCTCGTTCAGTTGGTCAAGGAACTGAATGGGGAGTTGTGTGGGTCGGATGGGGAGCAGCCGCGTAATGGGGTGGTGAAGAGGGTCAGTTGAGGTCTTTTGGGGGCGGTGCTTGAGGGGTGACGGGTTTCTGGGGCGGTGTTGGTCTGGTGCCGCGCGGGGTGGGTCGGTGTTGAGTTGGTGCCGCGTGGGTGGGTCGGTGTTGGGATGGTGCCGCGCGGGTGGGTCGGTGTTGGTCGGGTGCCGGGTGGCGATACGTGGCGGTGTTGGTCGGGTGCCGGGTGGCGATACGTGCTGGTGTTGGTCGGGTGCCGTGCGGGAGTGTGCCGGTGTTGGTCAGGTACCCCGCGCGCACCTCTTATTGGTTCGGTCGCCTTCGGGGCGCTGGGAGCCGGTGTCGAGAGCCCCACCGTGCTCGGCGCTGCGCGCCTCCGCGCGCTGGGGCTCTCGACACCGGCGCGCCCCTACGGCTCCCTCTCGGCCGTCCGCGTGGGGAAAGTTGGAGTTGGTGGGCCCGCACTGCTTGTTTGTCTGACGCCGTTCGCTTCTCTGCCGGGGGTTGTTGGGCGCCGGGGGTAGGTGGGTGCCGGGGGTTGTTGGGTGCCGGGTCAGTTGAGGAGGTTTTTGCGGAACCAGTGTTCTGCGTACTGGGCGTCGTTGTGCCGGTCTGTTTCCTCGTAGCCGAGGCGTGCGTACAGGGCGCGTGCCTCCACCAGGTCGTTTCTGGTGTCGAGGATCATCACCTTGGCGCCCAGCTCGCGGGCGGCGTCCTCGGCGGCTGTCACGAGCCTCGGGGCGCCGCCCCGGCCACGCATCTCCTCGTGGACGAAGACCCTTTTCAGCTCGGCGGTCGTCGCGTCCAGGAGGCGTACGCCCGCGCTGCCGGCCGGGTCGCCCTGCCAGCGGGCGACCAGTAACAGGCCGCTGGGGAGGGCGAGTTCGGCGCCGGTGTGGGCGGCGATCTCGCGTTCGAGTTCCGCGGGGTCCGTGCGACGGTTCTCGTGCAGCAGGTACCAGCGGTCGCTGACCTCGGTGTAGTACGCCCGCCAGAGCGCGGCGGCGACGGGGGAGTCGTAGGGTTCCGGGGTGATCGTCCAGGTCATGCCGTCATTGTCGGGACGCGGTGGGGGCGCGGCGCAACCGGATATGTGTCACCTCGGGGGAGGCGTCCAGGACCTGGGTTTTCCGCCACTCGATGTGTGCGTCGCCCACGTTGTCGAACAGCCGTCGTCCGCCGCACACCAGGACTGGTACGACGTGCAGGAGCAACTCGTCCAACCAACCGGCGCTGATGAACTGTTGGACCAGTTCGGCGCCCCCGGCCAGCGAGATGTCCTTGTCGCCCGCCGCCTCGCGGGCCAACTCCAGTGCGCGGGCCGGGCCTTCGGTGACGAAGTGGTACGTGGTACCGCCCTTCTTCACCACCGACTCGCGCGGCTCGTGGGTGACCACGAACACCGGGGCGTGGAACGGCGGTTCGTCGCCCCACGGGGTCTCGCCGCTGACGAACATGCCGTGGCCCATGACCACCGGCCCCAGCCGTTCGATCCACTCGGCGAGCAACTCGTCGTCCGGGCCCGTGGCCCCGCCCTGCATGCCCTGCATACGGCGGAAGCTCCGCAGCCCGAACACCCACGTGTGCAGCCGCTCCCCGCCGATTCCGAGCGGATGCTCCCGCCCCGACTCCGGGCCCGCGATGTACCCGTCCAGCGACATCGCCAGCCGTGCGATGACCTCACCCATGACTACCTCCTCGATCGGTCCTTACCCGTGTGTCGAACGGGGCGGGGCGGAATCGACACACCGGCACCATGAATTCCGCCGAGGTGTGGCCGTCGTTTGAAGAGGGCCTTTGAGGCAACCCGGTAGGGGAACCGACCGACTACGAGAGCCGGTTGGCCCAAAACCCGGAAGGCACTCATGTCCACAGGCGTGATCATCGTTTTGATCGTGATCGTGGTCGGCGTGGTCGCTGCCGCGGCCGCCCTGGCGCTGCGTGCCCGAGGCGCGACCGGCGGCTCGGGCCTGAAGCGCCGCTTCGGGCCGGAGTACGACCGGACCGTGGCCCGGCACGACGGCGACGCGAAGGCCGCCGAGCAGGAGCTCGGCGCGCGCGTCCAGGAGCACGGTTCGCTGCAGGAGCGGCCGCTGGAGCCCGCAGCCCGCGAGCAGTACCAGGCGCGTTGGGCCTCCGCCCAGGAGCTCTTCGTCGACTCGCCGCGCCAGGCGATGGCCGACGTCGACCAGCTGCTCGGAGAGGTCGCCGGCGCCCGGGGCTTCCCCGACGTCCAGGAGTACGACAAGCAGTTCGACGCGCTGTCCGTGCATCACGCGGACCACGTCCACGGCTACCGGCGCGTGCACCGCGTCGTCACCACGCGCACGAACGGCACACCGGAGAGTCAGGCCGGTACCGAGGAGATGCGTGAGGCCATGCTCGAAGCCCGCGCCCTCTTCGACGACCTGATGAGCGACGACAACCGCAACGGCAGTGGCCACGGACGCGGCGGCCGCCACTCGATCGGCGCATTCAACAAGCAGGCACTGAAGGGGAGTTGAGCTATATGTCCGACGCTATACGGCCGACCGGCGACAACACGGACGCCAACGCACGCACCAACGCGGAGCGCGCCGACCGCAAGGAGACCGACAAGACCACGGACAGGACCGGGGACAAGACCACGGACAAGACCACCGAGCAGCGGGATGCCGAGAAGGTTTCGCGTGACGCCGGGGCCGGGGCCGGGGTCGGGTCCGGTACCAAGGGGTTCGAGAGCAGGGCCGCCGACCGTAGGGGCGCCGACGACACGTCCGCGCCGCTCGGGTCTGAGAAGGTGACTCCGCTCGGGTCGTCCGAGCGGACGCCGACGGCATCGACCCCGGCTGTTTCGTCTGGCTCGTCCACGTCGTCCACGTCAGCTACGACCTCGTCGCGCGACGCCGACCGGGCGATCCCGAGTCCGCGCACCGGCGACACGACCGGCACCGAGCGCTCCGACCGTGCCGACCGCACCGAGCAGTCGTCCCGCTCCGTCCACGCGCCCGAGCCCGCCCCCGGCGTCGGCTCCGGTGCCGCCTCCGGCAACGGACGGCGTGTTCCGCAGGACGCCGAGAACGGGAGCCTGCTGCCGCACGACGAGAGCGACAAGTTCAGCCTGCGGCTGCAGCACGCGGTCACCGGGTTCGTCGACGAGCCCCGGTCCGCCGTCGAGGAGGCCGACCACGTCCTGGAAGAGGTCGCCAACCGCTTCACGGAGGCCGTCACCAAGCGCCGCGCCACCCTGCACGGCTCCTGGGAGTCCAAGGGCACCGACGGCTCGGACGACACCGAGCAACTCCGCCTGGCCCTGCGGGACTACCGCGAACTGACGGAGCGGCTCCTCCACATGTGACCGGCGGGGGCTGCCTGTTCAGCCCTGTCCGTCAACCGCCCGGCGTTCCCGCCACTCCCGTGCGACCTCTTCCACGTCGTACGGCTTCATTCCCAGCGGGGGGCCGGGCGGCGGCTTGAACATCATCTCGCGGATCTTCACGTTGACTTCGGTGATGATCTGCCGTGCGATCCGCTCCGAAGGGGCCGAGTACGCCGCAGCAAGGGCGTCCTCGGCCTCTTTGCGCAGCGCCAGCGTCGGCGGCAGCACGGAGATGCCCTCGCGGGCCATCTTCTGCTTGATCCACCACAGTTCGTCGTACGTCGTGTCGGCGCCGGACGGCAACGGCTTGCCCGCGCCCGGGAGTTGGGCGAACTCTCCGGCCTGCTCGGCGTCCCGGATCTGCTTGTCGACCCAGGACTCGAAGGACACACCCGGTGGCTTTCGCTCGGTCATGACTTCAATTGTGCCGGACGCGGTGGCGCCGGGCGATTTATCATGCGCCCGCTGCTGTAAGGACACTTCAAGGGGAGCGCACGTGCTCGAACTCACCATGGCCTCGGTCTCCGGGACGGAAGAGGGCGCCACGGCCGGCATGCTGATGGCCGACGCGCCCAGTGACCCGGGCGCGGTGCTGCGGGTGGGCCGGGACGAATCGGTGTGCCGGCTGGTGACACCGGACGACTGGCTGTTCATCTCGCGGGTCCATCTGGAGTTCCTGTGCGGACCCGAGGGCGTCTGGCAGGTGAGCTGGCTGCGCGGCTCCCAGCCCGACCCGTCCTCCGAAGTACGCCTGATCGTCGGCGAGTACGCCCAGACCGTCGGCTACGGCGGTAGCGTGCCGTTGCCGCGCGGCGGGAGCGGCGAGATCGTCATCCAGGACCGCACCGGGCCGCGCAGCGTCAACGTCGGCTTCTATCACGAGAGTTGAGAGGACAGGGAGAGCTGGAAGGGCTAGGCCAGTACCCGCGCCAGCGCGAAACCGTCGTAGCCCTTCTTGCCCACCGTCTGGATCGCCGTGCCGGACAGGCGCGCGTGCGAGCCGATCAACTCGATGGCGGTGCGCGTGCCTTGGACGTCGGGTGCCGTGCTGGCCGGGTCGGCGACCCGGCCGCCGCGGACCACGTTGTCGACGATGATCAGGCTGCCGGGGCGGGTGAGCTTGAGGGCCCACTCCACGTAGTGCGGGTTGTTGACCTTGTCGGCGTCGATGAAGACCAGGTCGAAGGGGGCCGGATTCTCGGCGGTCTCGTCGGCGAGTTCGGCCAGTGACTCCAGGGCCGGGCCCACCCGTACCTCGACGATCTTGTCGAGGCCCGCGCGGGCGAGGTTGCGGGTGGCGACCTCGGCGTGCTTCGGGCTGTACTCCAGCGTGACCAGCCGGCCGTCGGCTGGCAGCGCGCGGGCCAGCCAGATCGTGCTGTAGCCGCCGAGGGTGCCGATCTCCAGGATGCGGGAGGCGCCCTGGATCTGGGCCAGCAGGTGCAGCAGCTTGCCCGCGGTCGCGCTCACGGCGATCTGCGGGAGCCCGGCGGCCTCACTGTCGCGCAGGGCCGCCGCCAACACCTCGTCGTCCGGGGCGAGTTGACCGATGAAGTAGTCGTCGACGTCGTCCCACAGCTGCGCCTCGCTCATGTGCTCGTGCCTTTCGTATGTGCAGTGGCAGATGCCGGCCTACCGCGCCGGCCACCCAAGTCAACTACGCGGTGGGTGCGGGGGCGGCGGCGGGAACGTCGGCGGCGCCGGGACCACCGCCCGCCGCGACCGCCGTACGGTCAGCAGGACAGCGGTCGTGGCGAGCGCGGCCAGGGCCCCGCCGATCGTCAGCAGCCATGCCGGGATGCCCGCCACCTCGCTCAGGTGGTCCTCGTAGATCACCTGCTGGAACGTCGCGTCGGTCGCCGTGCGGCGCAGGAGGTGGTCGCCGGTGATGCGGGACGGGTCGGGGAACTCCTGGTTCACGGCGGTCAGGAACGGGGTGCCCTTGGCGAGGGCGGCCAGCGGGCCCGAGGTGGTGGTGACGCGGCCGGCGTAGGCGATCTGCGGTGGGTCGCCGCCGATGGTGCTGCTGGGTTCCATGCGGTGGGCGGCGAGGATGTACAGGCCCAGCGACTGCGGGGTGCGGGCCAGGCGGGAGAGGCGCATCGGGTAGACGGGGGACTCGGCGGCGAAGGTGAGGTGCAGTGGGTCGAGGGCGCCGGTCAAGGTTGTGCCCGCGGTCGCGGGGGCCAGGCGGATCGCCACGTACTCCCAGCGCTGGTCGACGTACGGCTGGAGGGCCTGGTCAAGGCGGGATGGCAGGACGAACCCGTTCGTGTGCAACCAGTCGCCGAGGGCGTCCGGGTCGGTGGCCGTCAGCCGGGCCACATCGAAGGGGCCGAGCCGCTCACGGCCGACCACGGCCACTCCGGGGGCCGTCACGGCGCCGGGCGGGGCGCCGCCGTCCGCGCTGCCGGAGACGAGCGGCCAGTCGCCGTCCTGGGGCCAGAAGTGGGAGCGGTCGCGGTGCACGGGCGCGGTGATCGTGTTCAGCGCGTCGAAGAGCGCGGGGTCGGCGAGGGTGGCCGTCGCCCGGTGCGGCACCGGCATGATCCACGCGGCCTGCCGCGCGTCCCCGGAGACGGTGAGCCGCATCACGATCTGTTCCTGGCGCCCGTCCCAGCGCACCACGGACGCCTCCCGCCCCACCGCCACCTGCTGCGCCGAGCCCGGCACCAGGGCGCCGCAGCCGCAGGCCCAGGCCGGTGCCACCAGCGATCCGAGCTGCAGGGCGAACAGCGCCAGGACGACGGCCAGCACGCGCGCGTGAGCCCGCCCCCGCGGTAAACCGATCATGTTCACAAGCTAGCGGGCCCGAAGTAAGCGCGCAGTTATTTGCCGTGCCCAGGCAACCGGAGGCCGACTATCGTCATCCGGACAAAAGGAGGCGGACGTCAGGTGAAGGGGGGGTTGCCTGCGTCTCTCCCGCAGGGGGTGCGAACCTCATAGGGTTCGCAGAGGGAACAGCCGCGCGTGTGACGCGTGGGACGAGCGGGGCGGGAGGCCTACGAGGCGTGGCGAACGTGGAGCACAGCGGGCGACCGGCGGGAGCCGCGGGAGCATTCGGGTCGAGTGCCGCCCAGACGGCCAGGGCACGGCTGCGCGTGGCGCGCCTGGGTCTGTGGCTGGTCGCCGCGGTCCTCGCCGTACGGCAGGTGGCCGTGGTCCTCAGCACCCCGCAGGGGGAACGGCTGACGGACCTGGAGACCTGGGTAGGACCGAACGGCGTGCTGCATGTGAAAGGCTCGCTGTACGACTCGACGCAGTTCACCGGCACCCCCTTCGGCGGGCTCGTCCTCAAACCGCTGACCCGCGCGGCCGAGCAGGCCCTCGGCTGGGGCTGGACCTTCGGCACGCTGCTGCTGGTCGTCGCGCTCGGCCTGGTCGTCTCCCGCGCCCTGCCCCAGCCCGTCACCCGCCGTGCCTCGCTGCTCGCCGCGCCCGTCGCGATCAGCCTCCTCATGCTGTCGCTGCCGGTGCGCAACACGCTCTGGCTCGGCCAGACCAGCATCATCCCGGTCCTGCTCGTGCTCCTCGGGTGCTTCACCGTGCGCGGCGAGCGGGCCAGCGGGGTGCTGATCGGGCTCGCCGCCGCGCTCCAGCCGACCGTGCTGCTCTTCGCGCCGCTGTTGTGGTTCACCGGCCGGCGCCGGGCCGCGATCACCTCCGTGCTGACGTTCGCCGCGAGTGTGGCGATCGCGTGGGCCGCGATGCCGCACGACTCGTACACCTACTGGGTGCACCACATGGCCGGCGCGGGTCTCGGCGGCGCGGCCGACGGGCTGGGCAACCAGTCGCTGCACGGCGCGCTGCTGCGGCTCGGTCTCACCGGGCCGCTGGAGATCGGGGTCTTCCTGGCGCTGGGCGCGGCCGTCACCTACCTCGGCCTGCGCCGGGCCGTGCGGTACGCGCGTGACGGGCAGCTGCTGCTCGCCGTCGCGGTGACCGGCTGCGCGGCGATCGCCGTGTCGCCGACCACCTGGCAGCACCAGCTGCTGTGGGTGCTCCTCGCGGTGGTCGGCCGGGTCGGCAAGCGGGCCTCGGACCGGTACGTGTGGCCGGTCGCGGTCGTCCTCGTCGTCACGCTGCCCGCGAAGATGATGCTGCCGAACATGCCGGCCATGTACCCCATCCGTGACAACGTCGTCCTGCTCGCGGCCCTCGCCGCCGCGACCGCGATCCCGTTCCTGTCCCGCACCTCGGAGTACTACCGGCGCCCGATCCCCACGGAGTACGCCGAGCCGGTCCCGACCCGCTGGAAGCACGTCCCGCTGCTCCCGTTCCTGCGCCGCGTCCTGACCCGCCCGAACCTCCTCCTCGAACTCCTCCTGATCCGCGTCACCTACGCCGCCTACCAGCAGGTCCGCCTCGCGGCGACCGGCGGCACCAACGCGGGCGGCCGGGCCACGGCGGAA
The DNA here is from genome assembly GCF_044457795.1 of Streptomyces sp. NPDC050528. Classification (NCBI taxonomy): domain Bacteria; kingdom Bacillati; phylum Actinomycetota; class Actinomycetes; order Kitasatosporales; family Streptomycetaceae; genus Streptomyces; species Streptomyces sp. NPDC050528. Next base: position 823,811 of record NZ_JBITHH010000002.1, on the reverse strand, counting down.
CACCACGGCCACGAGATCCTCTCGATCGAGCGGTTCCTGCACATCGACATCGAGCACGCGGTCAACCACTGGGTCGTGAAGGTCGACTTCCTCAAGAACTTCTTCAACTTCTACTACGAGTCCTTCCACTTCGTAGTCCCGCTGACGGTGATGGCGGTCCTCTACTGGCGCCGCCCGGTCGACTACCGCTGGGCCCGCTCGGCCCTCGGCTTCGCCACCCTCCTCGCCCTGATCGGCTTCTGGCTCTACCCACTGGCCCCGCCCCGCCTGCTCCCCGGCCTCGGCATCATCGACACGGTCCACGGCGTCCAGGACTTCTCCAAGCCGGACTACGGCACGCTCACCGCCCTCACCAACCAGTACGCGGCGATGCCGTCCCTGCACTTCGGCTGGTCCCTGTGGTGCGGCGTCGTCATCTTCGCCCTCGCCCCCAAGTGGTGGATGAAGGCCCTGGGCCTCCTGCACCCCTTCTTCACCGTCTCGGCGATCGTCGCAACGGGCAACCACTGGGTCCTGGACGCGGCAGGCGGCGCGGCGGTCGTCACGGCGGGCTTCGGCCTGGCGTACCTCTTCCAGGGGCCGAGGGCACGGTCGCTACGGCCCCAACAGCCGGAGATCAGCACCGAGTTGGAGCCGGCGACGGGCGACCGTATCCGGAGCTGACGAGGGCGAGCCGGATGTCTGACGCCAGGCCGCCCGGGGCCTGGGTCGGAGGGCCAGGACAGAGCAGATGCGTGCGAGGAACTCTCCAAGGTCGACCGGGACGTCCCGGATGCGGCCGAGGAGCGAGGCGACGGGGGAGACGCGCTACCTGACGACTTCCTGGCTCTGTTCGGCAGCATCAACGCACCCGCCGACTACGCCGAGCGGCACGACGACCAACTCGCAGCGTTCAACGCCAACGACAAGCATCACGACCGGTGCGTGGAGTTCTTCTTGCGCCGCGTCAGCGAACTCATCCTCCAATACGCCGACTTCCCGCTCGGAGCCGTCGATGCCTCGGTGATCGCTGTTCGCCCTCGTCAACCGGACCGCTACGACGCCGCGTTGAAGTAGTAGTCGTGATCGAGATCCGCGAGCAGGCCGATCCGGGTCGGGGTCCAACCGAACCGTTCCCGGGTCAGTGTGCTCGTGCCGATCAGGTCGGACGCGACGTAGTGGCCCAGCCAGCCGAAGTGGGTCTCGGCCTCTTCCGCCGGCACGCTGGTCAGCGGTAGGTCCAGTCGCCTGGCGATGACCTCGGCGATCTCGCGTCCGGGTACGCCCTCGTCGTCGACCGCGTGCAGGACCGTGCCCGCGGGCGCGTTCTCCAGAGCGAGCCGGTACAGCACCGCCGCGTCGTCGCGGTGGACGGCGGCCCAGCGGGTGCTGCCGTCGCCGACGTACGCGGAGACGCCCTTGGCGCGGGCGATGTCGATCACGGCGGGGACGAAGGCGTGGTCGCCCTCGCCGTGCACCTGCGGAAGGCGGATCACCGAGGCGCGGACACCCCGCGCTGCCGCCGCCAGGGCCGTGACCTCCGCGGGGAGGCGCGGCAGGTCGGGGCGTTCGGCGGGGTCGGGTACGTCGTCCTCGGTCCGGCCGTGGCTCATGACGGAGCTGAGGACGAAGGGGCGGTCCGAGCCGGAGAGTGCGCCGATCAGGGTTTTGGTCGCGCTCAGGTCCGTTGTTACGGAGGCCGGGTAGTTCGAGAAGTCGTGGATGAAGCCGGTGTGGATCACGCCGTCGGCGGCGGAAGCGCCCGCGCGCAGTGCGTCCAGGTCCTCCAGCGAACCCCGGTGCACCTCGGCCCCGGCTTTCGCGAGCCGGTCCGCCGACTCGTCGGAGCGGGCCAGGCCCAGCACTTGGTGTCCCGAGTCGAGCAGTTCGCGGACGACCGCACTGCCCACGAATCCGGTCGCTCCGGTGACGAAAACACGCATGACGAAATCACCCCAGGTGGGTTTGACGGGTTCGGAAGTGGTGTGCTTCCAGCGTGCGCCCGCCGTGCCCCGGCCGTCCAAGACCGACTCCGGAAGACGTGATTCATTTCCGGTATCAGCGCAGCTCGTACCGTCGTAGAGTCGGTGTATGAGTGACCTGGACCTGCGCCTCGTCCGCTGTTTCACCGTCGTCGCCGAGGAACTGCACTTCGGCCGGGCCGCCGCCGCCCTGCATCTCGCGCAGCCATCCCTCAGTCGTCATGTGCGGCGGCTCGAAGGGGAGTTGGGGGTGCGGCTCTTCGACCGGACCACGCAGGGCACCCAACTCACCGAAGCGGGGGCCGCGTTCCTGCCCCGGGCCCGGGCGCTGTTGCGGTCGGCGGAGGAGGCGGCGGCCGTGGCGCGGGCGGCCGGGCGGCCGAGCCGGGTCGTCATCGGGTTCATGACCGGGATCATCGTCACCCCGGCAGTGCTCGCCCTGCGGGCCGCCCACCCGGACGCCGACGTGCACAGCTGCTTCCTCGGCTGGGGCGAGCTGCCGTCCGCCCTGGTGGAGCACCGGGTGGACGCGGTGGTGGGCCGACTCCCGTTCCCCACCGAGGAGTTGAGCGTGAGCGTCCTCTACGAAGAACCCCGTGTGCTGATGCTGCCGGTCACTCACCGGCTGGCGGGCAAGCAGTACGTCACCCTCGACGACATCGCGGACGAGCCCGTACCCCGGTTCCCCGACCCAGAGTTCAGCGCGTTCTGGCGCGTCGACCCCCGCCCGGACGGCCGCCCGGCGCCGGACGGTCCGCTCATCAGGGAACTGGAGGACAAGCTCGAACTCATCGCCGCGGGTGAGGCGGTGGCGCTCGCTCCGGCCGGCGCCGTCTCGAAGGGGCTGCGGGCCGACGTGACCACGGTCCCGATCGAGGGCGTCGACCCCATCCCGGTCGTCCTGGCCGTCCGCGCAGGCGAGGAGCGCCGCCCCCTGCTCGCGGCCTTCCGCGCCTGCGCCGAGGAGCACCTGCACCCCGCCAACCGGCTTGCTACAGACGCTGGATGATCGTCCCCGTCGCCAGCGCCCCGCCCGCGCACATCGTGATCAGCGCGAACTCCTTGTCGGAGCGCTCCAGTTCATGCAGGGCCGTGGTGATGAGCCGCGCGCCCGTCGCCCCGACGGGATGACCGAGGGCGATCGCGCCGCCGTTCACGTTGACCTTCTCCAGGTCCTGTTCGAAGACCTGCGCCCAGCTCAACACCACTGACGCGAACGCCTCGTTGATCTCGACGATGTCGATGTCCTTGAGTGTCATGCCCGCCTTGCCGAGCACGGCACGCGTCGCGTCGATCGGCCCGTCGAGGTGGAAGTGCGGGTCCGATCCCACCAGCGCCTGAGCCACGATCCGCGCCCGGGGCCGCAGCTTCAGCGCCCGCGCCATCCGCTTCGACGCCCACATGATCGCCGAGGCGCCGTCGCTGATCTGGGAGGAATTGCCCGCCGTATGAACGGCAGTCGGCATCACCGGCTTCAGCCTCGCCAGCGCCTCCATCGACGTGTCGCGCAGGCCCTCGTCGCGGTCGACGAGCCGCCACATGCCGTGGCCCGCGCGCTGCTCGTCCTCCGTCGTCGGCACCTGGACGGCGAACGTCTCCTTCTTGAACCGCTCCTCGGACCAGGCGATCGCCGCCCGCTCCTGCGAGATCAGGCCGAGCGAGTCGACGTTCTCGCGGGTCAACCGCCGGTTGCGGGCGATGCGTTCGGCGGCCTCGAACTGGTTGGGCAGGTCGACGTTCCACTCGTCCGGGAACGGTTTCCCCGGTCCGTGCTTCGACCCCGACCCCAGCGGGACCCGTGACATCGCCTCGACGCCACAGCTGATCCCGACGTCGATGACGCCGGCCGCGATCATGTTGGCGGTCATGTGCGAGGCCTGCTGCGAGGAGCCGCACTGACAGTCGACCGTCGTCGCCGCCGTCTCATACGGCAGGCCCATGGCCAGCCAGGCGTTGCGCGCGGGGTTCATGGACTGTTCGCCGGCGTGGGTCACCGTGCCGCCGACGATCTGCTCGACGCAGTCGGCGTGGATGCCGGTGCGGCCCAGCAGTTCACGGTAGGTCTCGCCCAGGAGATAGGCGGGATGGAGGTTGGCGAGCGCTCCGCCGCGCTTGCCGATGGGGGTGCGTACGGCTTCCACGATGACGGGTTCCGCGACCATGGGACACGTCCTCTCCTCGTACACCGCGCGGCGCGGGCGTCCCGGCCACCCGCCACGCAAACTAGTACGCGTTCTAGTTCTGTGTGCAGTCTGCTGACAGGCCGTCCACAACCGCAAGGGTCGTGCAGGGAATTCGACTTGCCATGCCTCTTGCGACTTGTAGAACCCGTTATTACCTTCACGGGCGTCCCACGTTCCTGATGGACCGTCAGAAGCCATCGGAAGCCCATCGGTACTCAGCCGGAGTCACTCATGCCCTGTCCAGCTCTCCCCGACGGGTTCGACTTCACCGACCCGGACCTGCTCCACCACCGCGTCCCGCTGCCGGAGTTCGCCGAACTGCGCGCGGCCGAGCCGGTGCGCTGGATACCGCAGCCCCTGAACATCGCGGGGTTCCAGGACGAGGGCTACTGGGCCGTGACCCGGCACGCCGACGTCCGGTACGTCTCCACGCACCCGGAGATCTTCTCCTCGACCCTCAACACGGCGATCATCCGCTTCGGCGAGCACATGGACCGCGCCTCGATCGACGCCCAGCGGCTGATCCTGCTCAACATGGACCCGCCCGAGCACACCCGCGTCCGCCAGATCGTCCAACGCGGCTTCACCCCAAGGGCGATCCGCGCACTGGAGGACCGCCTGCGCGACCGGGCCCACGCGATCGTGGCGGGCGCCCGCGCCCACTCCGGCCCCTTCGACTTCGTCACCGAGGTCGCCTGCGAACTGCCCCTCCAGGCCATCGCCGAACTCATCGGCATCCCGCAGGACGACCGCGTCAAGATCTTCGAGTGGTCCAACAAGATGATCGCGTACGACGATCCCGAGTACGCCATCACGGAGCAGGTCGGCGCCGAGTCGGCCGCCGAACTCATCGCCTACGCCATGGGAATGGCCGCCGAGCGCAAGCAGTGCCCGGCTCACGACATCGTCAGCACCCTGGTCGCCGCCGAGGACGAAGGCAACCTGAACTCCGACGAGTTCGGCTTCTTCGTGCTGATGCTCTCGGTGGCCGGAAACGAGACCACCCGCAACGCCATCACCCACGGCATGCACGCGTTCCTCACCCACCCCGAGCAGTGGGAGCTGTACAAGCGGGAACGCCCGTCGACCGCCGCCGAGGAGATTGTCCGCTGGGCCACCCCGGTCAACGCCTTCCAGCGCACGGCGACCCAGGACACCGAGCTGGGCGGCAAGTCGATCCGGAAGGGCGACCGCGTCGGCATCTTCTACGCCTCCGCCAACCACGACCCCGAAGTCTTCGAGAACCCGGACGAGTTCGACGTCATGCGCGACCCGAACCCGCACCTCGGCTTCGGCGGCGGGGGCCCGCACTACTGCCTCGGCAAGTCCCTTGCGGTGCTCGAAATCGACCTGATCTTCAACGCGATCGCCGACGCGATGCCCGGCCTGACTCTGACGGGCGACCCGCGCCGGCTGCGCTCCGCCTGGATCAACGGGGTCAAAGAGCTTCAGGTGACCGCCGGTTGAGGTGCCCCACGTGAACGCACAGCTCGGGCCGGCGGCATCCCGGCGCCGCCGGCCCGTCTCCAGCACATACGTCCGGCTTACTTCCGTACGGCGAACTTCATCAGTTCCCGCTCGTCGCCCTGCTTGATGTTGCCGGTCTCATTGATGACCTGGAGCTTCCAACTCCCGCCCTCGCGGATCGCCTTGGCGACCGCGCAGCCGTTGTGGTCGCTGAGCAGGTTGGGCCAGATCTCGGCCACCTGCTGGGTGCTGCCGCCCGTCGCGTCGTAGACCTTGAAGGCGATGTTGCGGGCCTTCCGGAAGGAACTGCCCTTCTTGTAGGCGGCGGCGACGAAGACGATCGACGTGATGTTGCCGGGTATCCGCGCGAGGTCGACGGTCACCGTCTCGTCGTCACCCTCGCCCTTGCCGGTCTGGTTGTCACCGCTGTGCACCAGCGAGCCGTTGCCCAGCGGGTCCACGGAGTCGAGGCCCGCGAGCCGTACCGGGTCCTGGCCCTGCATCGCGATGGCGATCAGGTCGAGGTCCGTACCGGCCTTCTGGCGCAGCTTCCCGACGAAGCCGCCGCTGCTGCCGACGGTCGGGTCCCAGGACGCCCCGATCTCCAGATGGGTCACTCCGTCCAGATCCGCCGGACCGTCTTCCTTCGTGAGCGTGATCATGCGTGATCGATCCTCTTGATCGTGGGACTCAGACGCACGAATTCTGCCTTCTTGACCGGCCTTTGGGCTACTCCCGGCCAGATGCGGTCATCGCGAACACTCCGGCGGCCAGGGCCGCGAGCAGGAGCGGGTAGCGCAGGCCGTGGTGCAGGGTGAGCCAGGCGCCCAGGAACGCGCCGACGAGCATCGCCACCAGGGCGGCGGCGCGGCGGCGGGTGGCGGGGCCCGAGGTGTCGCCGGTGACCGTGTCGGAGAGCAGGCCGGTCATGGTCATCGTCACGACCGTGGTGGTCGAGTAGTTGCTGACGCCGAGCTTGCGGACCGTGGCGTTGCGCAGGCCCATCGCGAAGGCGGTGAGGGCGATCAAGGGGTATGTCGTGGCGTGCGCGTCCGGTGCCGCGAAGGCGATCACCGCCGCGACGCCGACCAGCAGCGCCTCCGCGCCCAGGCTCACCCGGGCCCAGGTGCGGCGCGAGCCGGTGTCCATCCGGGCGACGAGCCGGCCGCCGGCCATCGCGCCCACGGCGAAGAAGCCGAGGGAGGTGAGGGTGTGCGGCACCGAGAAGCCGGGCGCCCCGGCGGCGGCGAAGCCCAGCACCACCACGTTGCCGGTCATGTTCGCGGTGAAGACGTGCCCGAGGCCCAGATAACTGACGGCGTCGATGAGCCCGCTGACCACGGTGAGACCGAGCAGCACGGCCACCAGCCGCACCCCGCGCGCTTCAGGATCGTAGGGCTGGGGTGGTGTGTTCTCGGCCATGAACGCAATGTAGCGGCGGCCCCCGGTGTGCCGGGGACCGCCGCTGTGTGGTGCGTGTGTGGGGCCGGTGATCAGTACCAGCCGTTGGACTGCCAGAAGCTCCAGGCGGCGGCGGGGCTGCCGTAGCGGGAGTTCATGTAGTCCAGGCCCCACTTGATCTGCGTGGCGGCGTTGGTCTTCCAGTCGGAGCCGGCCGAGGCCATCTTCGAGCCCGGGAGGGCCTGGACCAGGCCGTAGGCGCCGGAGGAGGAGTTCGTGGCGGTGACGTTCCAGCCGCTCTCGTGCTCGACGATCTTGCTGAACGCGTTGTACTGCGTGGCGCTCGGGATCATCTTGTGCGCGATCGACTGCGCGGAGGAGGCGGAGGTCGTCGCGGCCTGGGCGGGCGCCGAGGTCAGCACGAGACCGGTGGTGGCGGCGGCCAGAGCGGCGGCGGTCAGGGCCTTCTTCGGGGAGGCGATGCGAGCGACGATGCGGGAGACGGACACGGAGAACCTGTTTCTTCGGGGACAGAGGCGTCGTACGCCTGCCGGTGTCACGCGGTGCGCGGCGGTGGCAATGCGTCGGCGCCGAGGCCCGTGAGGACTCGTCGGCGCCGTGCGACTGCTCCAGAGAAGCACTCTCGATCCGTGTCCGCAAAGACCCCTTTTACTAGTTGTGGTCGCATGTGGGTGAAAGGTGAACTGTGTGACGTGGCTCTCAAACCCCAGGTCAGAGGCTGTTTGGGGCGCGTACATGTCATGCCTAAACACTACTAATCCCGGTAGTTCGTGACATGGGTCATGTGGGCCGCTTCACCGCCCTCGTGACGGCCGGTGCGCGCCGGCTCACGCAGGGGTCAGATTTCCGGCCGTGCGGGCCTACGGCTGTCCCGTGCCCCGGGTGTGGCGATGGAGGCGGCCAGGAGGGCCAGTTTGTCGGCCGCGTCGGTGCCGGGGTCCGGGTGGTAGATGACGAGGGTCTGGCCCGGGGCGCCGTCGATGCTCAGGCGTTCGCGGTTCAGGTGGAGGGCGCCGACCTGGGGGTGGTCGAGGTACCTGGGCGCGCCCTCGCAGGACTGGACGTCGTGACGGGCCCAGAGCCTGCTGAACAGGGGGCTGGCGAGGGAGAGTTCGCCGACCAGCTCGATGAACCGGGGGTCGTCGGTGTCGGTGCCGACCGCCTCACGGAAGGCGGCGACCATGCCTCCGCTGGAGTTCTCCCACTGCGGGTGGAGCGCCTGTTCGGCGGGGTCGAGGAACAGGGACCGTAGGCGATTGGCTCCCGTTGTGAAGCGTGGTGACAGGGCGGTCGCGAGGGCGTTCGCCGCGAGGACGTCGAAGTAGCGGCCCTCGACCAGGGCCGGGAGCGGGAGTGTCGTGAGCAGCTTGGTGATGCTCGGCGGGACCGTCTCCCTACGGCGCTGGGGGCGGGCGCGCTGTCTGCGGGGGCCGTCGGCGCCGAGGCGCAGCAGGTGGGCCGTCGCGGTGGCGTCGAGCCGCAGCACGCGGGCGATCGCTTCGAGGACCTGCGCGGAGGGGTTGCGGTCGCGGCCCTGCTCCAGGCGCAGGTAGTAGTCGGCGCTGATGCCGGCCAGCATCGCGACCTCCTCGCGGCGCAGGCCCGGCACCCGCCGGACCCCGAAGGCCGGGATGCCGGCCTGTTCGGGCGTGACGAGTTCACGGCGGGCGCGTACGTACTCGCCCAGCGGATTCGGTTCGTCGGCCATCTCCGCACTGTAGATCGGCGGGCCGGGCGCGTGCCTGGTCCTGTCACCCCCAGGGTCGGTGGGGCCCTGGTTGGGGTGCGGGGCGGGCGGCAGCGTCGGCGGTGGCCGGTCGGGAGCCGACCCACGGCGTGCTGATCAGGGACGCCGGCCACCACACCAAGGAGCGACACTCATGTCCACGTATCTGCTGGTACACGGCGCCTGGCACAGCGGGCGGGCCTGGGACCGGGTGGTCCCGCTGCTGACGGCGGCCGGGCACCGGGTGTTCGCGCCGTCCCTCACCGGGTACGGCGACAAGGCGCGGCTGCTCGGCCCCGAGGTGGGTCTCGACACCCACGTCGAGGACGTCCTCGGACTGATCACCGAGGAGGACCTCACCGATGTGGTCCTGGTCGGGCACAGTTACGCGGGGCTGGTCGTCTCGGGCGCGGCCAACCGGCTCCCGGACCGGATCGCCCGGCTCGTCTACCTCGACGCGATGGTCCCGGTGGACGGCGAGAGCGCGACCGACATCATGCCCGTGACCCAGGTCCTGATCGACCTCGCCGCGCGGTCCGACACCCCCTGGCGGATTCCGCCGCTGCCCGAACTCCCGCCGCCCGGCGGCCTGTTCGGGGTCACCGACCCGGCGGACGTGGCCTGGCTGCGCACGATGGTCTCCGACCAGCCGGCGCTCTGCCTGCAGCAGCCGGTCCACCTGGACAACCCCGCCGCGAACGCCATTCCCCGCACCCACATCCACTGCGCCGGCAGCGAACCGGAGGGCTTCGAACGCCGGCCCGTCCCGGCGATCCAGCCCAACGGCACCCCGGCCCAGGTGTGGGAACTGGAGACCGGCCACGACTGCATGATCACCAAGCCGGCCGAACTCACCGACCTGCTGCTCAAGTTGGGCTGAGAGGCGGACTGAAGGTCGGGCTGAGAGGCGGGCCGACCGGACCCCGCGCCCGGGTGGCCCGCGTGTTCTACGTGGCCTGGACCCGCACCGGCGCCGTCACCCCCGTCGGCTGGCAGAGCACGAGCGCCAGGTCGTCGGTGGGCGGCCCGCCAGCGTGGGCGAGCAGCCGCTCGTACAGGGCGTGCAGTGCCGCGTCCGGCGTCGGTTCGCCGAGGGCCGTCGCGGACTCGGTGAGCAGGGCGAACGGGGTGCCGTCGGGAGCGCGGGACTCGGTGAGACCGTCCGTGTAGAGGAGCAGACGGTCACCGGGCTGGAGCCGGACCCGGTACTGGCGCGGCTCCGGGTGCAGGCCCAACGGCAGGGCGGGGACCCGGGGTTCGAGGAGTTCCAGACGCCGGCCGGAGCGCAGGGGCGCCGGGTGACCGCAGTTGACCAGCCGCACCTCACCCGGCCCGAACTCCACCAGCACCGCCGTGACGAAGTCCTCCGGGGCCAGCCGGGGGGAGAGGCGGGCATCCAGCGCCCGCGCGATCGTCGTCAAGTCCGGCGCGGTGTAGGCCAGTTCACGGAACGCGGTGACCGTGTCGGCCGCCGTCCGCAACGCGTCGAGCCCGTGCCCGCGCGCGTCACCGACCAACACCCGCAGTCCGTACGGCGTCACCGCCACGTCGTACAGATCGCCGCCGACCGACGACTCGCGGCTCGCGCAGTGGTAGCGGGTGGAGACATGCGTGCCGGAGAGGGTGCGGGAGACCGGCCGCAGGATCGCCTCCTGGGTGATCCGGGCCACCTCCCGCGCCTCCGCGAGCCGCTCCCGCAGCCGCCCGCGCTGCCACGCCGCGTACACGCTGCACGCGCAGCCCAGCAGCAGCCCCGCCCAGCGGACGGCGAACCCGGCGGTGACATGCGTACTCTCGCTCTCGCCGAGCCCCGCAGCGAGCGCGAGCAGAACGGTCCAGCAGCAGACCAGGAACGTACGGCGGGCGCCCAGGAAGGTCGCGGCCATCAGCGGCCCGATCGCCAGTAACGGCAGGACCGGCTGCACCCGCCCGATCAGCAGCCCCGGCGTCGCCGCCAGCAGACAGCCGACGGGCGCGACGAGAAAACCCACGGGCGCACCGACCGCACGGCAACGGGTCGGTGCCGTGCGGAAACCCGGTGCCGTGCGGATTCGGCGTCCCCCATCCATCGCGTTCACGCCACGACGATCGCCGAATTTCCCCCTCCCCACCTGCGCCAACCGGGAGTTGATCACCTCTCGATCATGATGCGTCGATACGAGCCTGTAAGTGGTCGCAAAAGGCGGCCATTTCATCGGCATCACTACTGTTCCGGGCAGCCGTGGACCGCGTCGCAGGACCCGCGCATGGAGTCGACGACGTACGGACACACTGGGCCTCGTGCCGGACACGACTCACCCGAACCCCGGGAACCTCGGGAATCTGCCGCCCGAGACCCACAGTTTCGTCGGGCGGCGTGCCGAACTCGCCCGGCTCCAGGCCGCCTTGGACCCGGAGGGCGGCTCGGCGGCCCGGCTGGTGAGCGTGGTCGGGGTCGGTGGGGTCGGCAAGACCCGGCTCGCCCTGCGCGCGGCGGCGGAGGTCCGGGACGCCTACCCCGACGGGGTCTGGCTGACCGAACTCTCCCCCTTGCACACCCCCGGACTCGTCGACCTCGCCGTCATGGAGACCCTTAGGCTCGCCGACCAGTCGACCCGCCCGGTCCTCGACGTCATCATCGAATGGGCCCACGGCAAACGGCTGTTGCTCGTCCTCGACTCCTGCGAGCATCTCCTCGCCGACTGCGCCAAGGTCGCCGCCGCGCTGCTGTCCCGCGTGCCCGGCCTGCGCATCCTCGTCACCAGCCGCGAACGCCTCGCCCTGCCCGGCGAGGAGGTCCTCGCCCTCGAACCGCTGCCGGTGGACGGCCGCACCGGCGACAGCGCCCCGGTCGGTGACGCCGTGACCCTGTTCGCCGAGCGCGCCGCGGCCGCCGGACGCCCGCTGGCCGACGACGACCCGGCCGCCCGCGCGACCGCCGCCGCCGTCTGCCGTCGCCTCGACGGCATCCCCCTCGCCCTCGAACTCGCCGCCGCCCGCCTCGCCGACCTCACCCTCGATCAACTTCACGCCCGACTCGGCGAACGCCTGCCCTCACCCTCCGAACTGCCCTCGCCCCTGGACCTGTTGACCTCCGCGCCCGGCGAACGCCCGCCCCGTCACCAGACCTTGCGCACCGCCATCGGCTGGAGCCATGAACTCTGCGCGCCCCTCGAACGCCTGCTGTGGGCACGGCTCTCCGTCTTCACCGGCGGTTTCTGCGAGGAGACGGTCCAACAGGTGTGCGCGGGCGGCCCGTTGGCCCCGGAGCGGATCCCCGGGCTGCTGGCCCGGCTCGTCGCGCAGTCCATCGTGCTGCCCGACCCCGTCATCTCGGCCCGCTACCGGATGCTCGACACCGTCCGCGAGTACGGCACCGACTGGCTGTACGCCCTCGGCGAGGAACGCGCCGTACGGCGACGCCACCGAGAGCACTACGCCCGCCTCGCCCACCAGGGCTGCGCCGAGTGGAACACCGGACGGCAAGTCGCCTGGTGCGAGCGCGTGTTGAGCGAACACGCCAATTTCCGTGCGGCCGTCGAGAGCGCGCTGGCCGAACCGGATCGCGAGGCCGCCGTGGAGATGGCGGGCCATGTCGGATTCCTGTGGCGGCACTGCGGCTACCTCCGCGAGGCGGCGCACTGCCTCGACCAGGCCCTCGCCGCCGACCCGCCCCCCGGACACGGCCGCACCCTCGCCCTGTGGTCGCGCGGCGCCGTCGCCATCCTCCAGGGCGACCAGGAGGCGGCGGCCAACTGGGCGGTCCGCTGCGCCGACGCGGCCCGCGACCAGGGCTCCCCGGTCGCCGCGGTCGCCGCCGTCTACCTCAGGGGCGGCCAGCTCGCCCTCACCAGCCGACAGGCAGAAGCGATCGCGGTCCTCGCCGCCGCACCCCAACTCCCCATACAGGACGACGCGTTCGGGGCGGCCCAGCTCCAGGTCAGACTCGCACTCTCCCTCGCGCACGTCCTGCTCGGCGAGTACGAACGCGGCCGTGAAGTCGCCGACGAGGTGCGGACGGCCAGCCGCAAACAGGGCGAGTACTGGTGCGGCGCCTTCGCCGACTACCTCATCGCCCAGGCCGACCTGGCCCACGGCGACACACCGGCCGCGGTGAACGGCGCCCGCACCTCCATCGCCGGTCACGCCCTCCTCCACAACACCGTCGGCGCCGCCATGTCCCTCGACCTCCTGGCCGCCGCGATCGTCACCACCGGCGACGCCCACCGCGCCGCCCGCCTCCTCGGCATCGGCACCCGCCTCTGGGAACTCACCGGCCGCGCCCAGATGGACTCCCCGGACCTCATCGCCACCCGCCGCACCTGCGAACTCCGCGTCCGCGAACGCCTGGGCGACACCGCGTACGCGTCGGGATACGGGGCGGGCCTGGCGATGTCGTACGACGAGGGAATCGCCTACGCGACGAGCGTTCAGTGACGGGGAGTGGAACCACCGAACGGCAGGAACAGCGTCCGGCTCGCGATCAGCCAACTCCCGTCCACCACGCGGAAGTTGTCCTCGTAGTGCCCGACCTGGACCGGGGGACCGGCGGGGACCAGGCCGCCGTGGTAGCCGTCGACGCGGTACGTCGTGAAGTACGCCGTCGAGATCGCCGTGCCGGGGGAGGTGAGGGTGACGAGGACGTTCGACATCAGCCGCCGAGAGAGCCGCCCGGCGGGCCGGGAACCGAAGTACTTCCGCAACGCTCCCCGCCCCTCCACGAGCCGGTCGCCGTCCGGCCACTCCCAGATGCCGTCCTCCGTGAACAACTCGGCGACGGAGGAGGGGTCACCGAGATCGAGCCGGCGCACGAAGTCCAGGATCACGCGCTCACAGGCACGTTCGGCGAGGAGGCGCTGCAAGGGGTCAAGGGCAAGGTCCATGCGGTCGTTGGTACCAGCGGCACACCCCGGGCCACGACCGAATTACACCCGTGACCGGACTACACCGCCACGTACATCACCGGTTCGCTCCCCGTCATCTCCTCCGCCTGGCCCAGTTTCACCAGTCGGCGGAGGTGCGCCTCGGCCTCCGAGACCGCGATGTTCCTTGACTGGTAAGGGATTTGGGCCCAGGGGCGGTTCCACTCCATCCGCTCGGCGACCTGCCAGGGCGTGAGGGGTTCGGAGAGGAGGGAGAGGAGGTCGGCCAGGCGGTCCTCGTGGTGGGCGAGCAACTCCCTTACGCGGCCGGCCGCGTCGGTGAACGTGTGCTGATGGGCCGGGAGCACCTCCGCCGCGCCCAGCCGCCCGATCCGTTCCAGCGAGTCGAGGTAGTCGCCGAGCGGATCGGGGAGCGTGTCGTCGTCTGGATCCTCGTACAGCCCGATGTGCGGGGTGATCTCGGGGAGCAGGTGATCGCCGGAGAACAGGCGCCCGTGGCCCGGGAGTTGGGCCGGGTGCTGCTCCTCCAGGTGCAGGCAGACGTGTCCGGGGGTGTGGCCCGGGGTCCAGATCGCGCGCAGGCGGCGGCCCGCCAGGTCGAGGAGCTCGCCGGGGACGATCTCGCGGTCGGGGAGGGCGGGGGCCAGGCCCGGCACACTGCGGGGGCGGGTCGCGCGCAGGGGTGCGAGGTGCTCCTCGGGGGCGCCGGCCGCCGCGAGCTTCGCCGTCATGTACGCCAGCCAGCGGCCCGGTTGGGTCGAACGGGCCCGCCGGACGATCGCCGTGTCCGCCGCGTGCATCGCCAGCCACGCCCCGGACGCCTCGCGCACCCGCCCGGACAGACCGTGGTGGTCGGGGTGGTGGTGGGTGATGATCACGCCGTGGACCTCGCCGACCGACGTGCCACAGGCCGACAGGCCCTGGACCAGGGTGTCCCAGGAAGTGGGGTCGTCCCAGCCCGTGTCGACCAGGACCGGTCCGCGGTCGGTGTCGACGACGTAGACGAGCGTGGTCCCCAGTGGGTTGTCAGGGATGGGGACTTCGATGGAGCGGACGCCGCCGCCGTGGTCGTGGACCTGCCCCATGGACGTCATGGACTCCCCAATCGCCGCCTTCCGGCCACTATACGTGGACTCCATCGACCGGAACTGGTATTCAGTCTTCGTATCTGATGGATCGTCAGACAGCGGTACCGGGGAGGCAATCGGCCATGACGGAGCTCGTGGAACACCGACAGCTGTTCATCGGCGGGGAGTTGACCGATCCCCTGGGCAAGGACGTCATCGAGGTGATCTCCCCGCACACCGAGGAGGTCATCGGCCGCGTCCCGCACGCGTCGACCGCAGACGTGGACCGCGCGGTCGCCGTGGCCCGCAAGGCCTTCGACGAGGGCCCCTGGCCGCGCATGTCCCTCGACGAACGGATCGCGGTCGTCACCCGCATCAAGGACGCGATAGCCGCCCGGTACGAGGAGATCGGCCGCGTCATCTCCTCCGAGAACGGGTCGCCGTACTCCTGGAGCATCCTCGGGCAGGCCCTCGGCGCGATGATGGTGTGGGACGCGGCGATCACCGTCGCGAAGGGCTTCACCTACGAGGAGCGGCGCGACGGAGTCCTCGGCAAGATCCTCGTACGGCGAGAGCCAGTTGGGGTGGTCGCGGCCGTAGTCCCGTGGAACGTCCCGCAGTTCGTGGCCGCCGCCAAGCTCGCGCCCGCGCTGCTCACCGGCTGCACGGCGATCCTCAAGCCGTCGCCCGAATCGCCCCTGGACGCCTATCTGTTGGGCGAGATAACGAAGGAGGCCGGGCTGCCGGAGGGTGTCCTGTCGATCCTCCCGGCCGACCGCGAGGTCAGTGAGTACCTCGTCGGGCATCCCGGCATCGACAAGGTCTCCTTCACCGGTTCGGTCCCGGCCGGCAAGCGCGTGATGGAGGTCGCGGCCCGTCATCTCACGCGCGTGACACTGGAGTTGGGCGGCAAGTCGGCGGCGATCGTCCTGCCCGACGCGGACATCGCGACCGCCGTCCCCGGCATCGTCTCGGCCGCCTGGATGAACAACGGCCAGGCGTGCGTCGCCCAGACCCGCATCCTCGTACCGCGCTCGCGCTACGACGAGTTCGCGGACGCGTTCGCGGCGGCGGCGAGTGCCCTCGTCGTCGGCGACCCGCTCGACCCGGCCACCCAGGTGGGCCCGTTGGTCGCCAAGCGGCAGCAGCAGCGCAACCTCGACTACATCCGCATCGGCCAGGAGGAGGGCGCCAAGATCCTTACGGGCGGCGGCCGTCCACCCGGCCTCGACCACGGCTGGTACGTCGAGCCGACCCTCTTCGGCGACGTCGACAACTCGATGCGCATCGCCCGCGAGGAGATCTTCGGCCCGGTCGTCTGCCTCCTCCCGTACGGCGACGAGACCGAGGCCGTGAAGATCGCGAACGACTCCGACTACGGCCTCAGCGGCAGCGTCTGGACGGGAGATGTGGCGCACGGCATCGACATCGCCCGCCAGGTCCGCACCGGCACCTACTCCGTCAACACCTTCAGCCTCGACATGCTCGGCCCGTTCGGCGGCTACAAGAACAGCGGTCTGGGACGGGAGTTCGGGCCCGAGGGCTACTCCGAGTTCCTCGAACACAAGATGATCCACCTGCCCGCCGGCTGGGAGGGGTGACCGGACGATGGGCGACCGCTGGCAGGTAGAGGTCGACCGCTCCATCTGCATCGGCTCGGCCCAGTGCGTCCACCAGGCCCCCGACCGCTTCCACCTCGACTCGGCCATGCAGTCCCACCCGGCCGAACCGGAGACCGACGCCAACGAGAGGATCCTCGCGGCGGCGGAGGGCTGCCCGGTGGAGGCCATCATGATCACGCTGCTGGGGAGCGGGGAACCGGTGTTCCCGCCGGAGGAGTAGGCCGGAGGAGTAACTCGCCCTGGTTCAGGGACTGGTGGCCCCGGGGGGATGAACTCCAGGGGTCACCGAGGCCAGTCGCCTTCTGACCGTGTCCGCCTCCGGCATGCCGTGTTCCGTGTACAGGGCGAGTGCGCGGTCGTAGTGCTGGATGGCCGCGGTGGTGTCGGCGAGGGTGTGGTGAGCCTCGGCCAAACCCGTGTGGGCGCGGGCCTGTTCGCCCGGGCTGCCGATGTCCTCGGCGATGCTGAGGGCCTCGGTGTGGTGGGCGAGGGCGTCGGACGGACGGCCGGCGGCGTGGGCGGCTTCGCCGAGGCCGTTGAGGGCCCTGGCCTCGCCGTCGCGGTCGCCGTTCCGCGAGTACAGGGCTAGCGCCTGGCGGTGGCACTCGGCGGCCTCCGTATGCCGGTCGCGGCGGGAGTGGACGAGGCCCAGGCCGTGCAGGGCGCCTGCCTCGCCGTACCCGTCGCCCACCTCCCTGAGCAGCGCCAGGGCCTGTTCCTGGTGGTGCGCCGCCTCGTCCAGGCGGTCGAGGGAGGTCTCGACCGTGCCGAGGTCCATGAGCGCGTGGGCCTCCAGGTACCGGTTGCCGGTGCGGCGCAGCAGGGTCAGGGACTGCTGGAGGTGGTCGGCGGCCTGGTCGTAGCGGCCCAACTGGCCCTCGACATGGGCGAGATTCTTCAGCGCGATCGACTCGCCCGACGTGTCGTCGACGCTCCGGTACAGCAGCAGCGCCTGTTCGAGGTACTCGACGGCCGACAGGAAACGGCCCAGGCGTTCGTCGACGAGCCCGAGGTTGGTCAGGGCGCGGGCCTGGCCGGTGGGGTCGGCGGCCTGCCGGAACAGCGTCAGCGCCTCTTGCAGGTGCTGGCGGGCCGGTTCGTGCCGGGCCAGTTGGTAGTGCGCGGTGCCGATGCCGAGCAGCGCGAGGGCCTCGCTCGCCGGGTCGGCGAGCAGCCGGGCGGCGTCACGGGCGTGGCCGTGGATCGTGAGGCCGTCGGTGTGGTGACCGCTGATGAGATGGCGGTACAGGGTCTGGGAGAGGCGGATCGCGTGGGTGGGGCGGCCGTGAGCGGCGGTGTGCGCGGACATCGCCGTCAGGCACGCGCGCTCGGCGCTCAGCCAGGCGCGCGCGGCGTCCGGATCCGACAGATCGGGCACGGGAGTCGAGGTCTCGGGAGCGGCGGGGCGCCGGTGGGCCTCGGCCGGGTGGAGCCGGTCCATGGCGACGGCAGCGGTCGCGAGGTAGTGGTCGAAGAGCCGCTCCAGCGCCAACTCCCGCTCCTCCGGCGGGTCTTGAGCCGTGGCGAGCCCGGCGGCGTAGGCGCGCAGCAGGTCGTGCATGCCGTAGCGGGCGGTGTCCGCGCGTTGGACGGGTCGGGTGCGGGTGGGGGCGTCCGGCGCGGGGGCGCTGTCCGCGCGCTGCACCAGATGGGCGCGGGCGAGGACCTCCAAGGCGTGGCGGGCGTCTGCCACCGTGCTGCCGGTCAGTGCCGCGGTGGCGTACGCGTCGAGGTCGGGGCCGGGGTGCAGGCCGAGGAGTCGGAACGTACGCGCCGCCTCCGGGGACAGGTGCCGCAGCGACCAGGAGAACACCGTGACCACGGCGGCCCGGGGGTCGCCCTCCGCGTCGAGCAGGAACAACCGGCCCTGCTGGTCGGCGAGTTCGGCGACGAGGTCGGTCAGCGGGGTGCCGGGGCGGGCGGCGGCGAGTTCCGCGGCGACCCGCAGCGCGAGCGGCAGCCGGGCGCACTGTGCTGCGAGGGTGTCCACCGCGTCGGGCTCGGCCTCGGCGCGCGGGCCGATGAGCCGGCGCAGCAGGGTGCGGGCCGCGTCGGCCGGCAGCAGGTCGAGGTCGAGACGCTGGGCGCCCTCCCGCGCGACCAGCCCGGCCAGACTGGCGCGGCTGGTCACCAGCACCGCGCAGGAACCGGTGCCGGGCAGCAGCGGACGGACCTGCTCCACCGTGGCGGCGTTGTCCAGCACGATCAGCATCCGCCGGTCCGCGACCTCGGTGCGGTAGCGCGCCGCCCGGTCGTCCGGCTCCGGCGGGATGTCCTGCTCGGGCACCCCGAGCGCGGTCAGGAACCGGACCAGCGCGTCGGGGGCGGTCATCGGCCGGCCGGGGTCGTAGCCGCGCAGGTTCACATACAACTGGCCGTCGGGGAACCGGTCCCGGGCCCGGTGCGCCCAGTGCACCGCCAGAGCCGTCTTGCCCACGCCCGCCGTCCCGGACACCGCCGACACCACCATCGCGGTCGGCCGCGCGGCGCCGGCGCCCATACCCAAGGCCTTCTCCAGCCGGGCCAGTTCGTCCTCGCGACCGGTGAACCCGGCCGGGTCCAGGGGGAGCTGAGCGGGTACGACCTTGCCGCGCCCGGCGCCGGGACTGGCGCCGGTGCCGAACGGCGGGCGCGGGGCGGCCTTCCCGCCGAGGACATCCTGGTGTGCCCGTCGGGCCTCCGGCCCCGGAGCGGTGCCGAGTTCGTCGGCCAGCCGCTTGTGCAGGGCGGCGTAGCAGGCGAGCGCCTCCGGGGCACGCCCGGCGGCGGCGAGCGCCCGGATCAGCGCCACGGCGAGCGGCTCGACCAGCGGGTGCTCGGCGACGAGAACGGACAGCGTGTCGACCACCACCAGGTGCCCACCGACCCGGAGTTCGGCCTCCGCCCAGCCGAGCACGGCATCGACGTACTGGCGCAGCCAGCTTTCCCGGGTCCGCGCCGCCCACTCACCGGGTAACCCGGCCAACGGCGTTCCCTGCCACAGCCCCATCGCCTCCCGCAGAGTCAACACCCTTGCCGCATCGGCGTCTTCGGCCCGACGGGCCCGCGCGACGAGGCTCCGGAAGCGGTGTATGTCGACCAGGTCGGGCGCGATGTCGATCCGATAGCCCGCAGGGCCGCGTACCAACTCCGGGGAGAGCAAGGGGACTTCAGAGGACTCATCGTCCTGGGCGAGCAGCGGCCCCGTCTCCGTCAGGACCCGGCGGATCCGGGCGATGTGGGCGTAGAGCGTGGCGCGCACCTGCGTCGGCGGGTCCTCGCCCCAGACCCGGTCGATCAACGTCTCGGCCGGTACCCAGCGGCCCGCGTCCACCAGCAGTGCCGCCAGGACCGTAAGCCGCTTGGTGGGGCCCAGATCGACCGGACGGCCCGCCACCCATAACTCCACGGGCCCCAGCAGCCGAAATCCCCTCACGCCCGTCTCCACCGTCCCACCCCACGCGCTCCACAGGTTCTCCACCGCGCACCCAATCACCTGCCCACCTGCGGGACAAGGTTTACGCAAGATCCCCAGCCACCTCCCTCCGCCACCTTGGACACGGCAACTCGCCCGCACCACGGACGACTTCCGTCCCGTGGGCGGCGCCTTGAGTGATGGAGGAACACGAGAATGAAGCGGATCCTGGCCAAGGCCGGCATCGCCCTGGGGGGCGTTGCCCTCGCCACCACCGGCGCGTTCATCACCGCCGCCCCCGCGAACGCGGCACTGTCGGACTGCCCCTCCGGAGGACTCTGCGCCTACCTCGGCGTCAACGGCGCGGGCGACCCCGGCGTGGTCTACGGCGACAACACCAACCTGCTCCAGTACAACAAGTTCAACAACGCCGAGTCGCTCTACAACAACGGCAACAGCTGCAACGTCCGGATCTACTCCGGCACCGGCTACACGGGGTCCAGCTACATCCTCGCCAAGGGCTACTACAACGGCTCGCTCGCGAACACCGTGTACTGGCACAACGTCGCCTCCAACGACTGGTGCGTGTGAGCACAACCACGGCGCGGCGGACACTGCTCGCGGTGTTCCTTGTGCTGTCCGCGGCCGGCTGCTCCCACGGGGGTGAGCAGTCGGCCCGCGGGCCCGAGGCGCTCGACGTCCGTCCCCTGGCGGGCGCCACCGCGTCCACCTACGCCGACGCCGTACGCCTGCACGACCGTGAGGAACACGCCGTCGCCGTCTGCATGCGCGCCCGCGGCCAGACGTACACGGCCGAGCCCCGCACCGCGTCCGCGCGCGGCGAGGAGACCAACCCCTACGGCCTGCTCACCGTCAGGAAGGCGACCCAGGACGGCTACGGCATCGTCGGCGAGTACCTCTACCAGCGGTCCACCCCCGTCCCGGCGAGCGAACCCCACCAGGCGTCCTGGCAAAGGGCGTTGACCGGCACCCCGGCCCACCGGGTGAGCCTGCGCCTGCCCGACGGAGTCACCCTCGCCTACTCCACCGACGGCTGCGTGGCCCGGGCCCGCACCGAGCTCTACGGCGCGGACTGGAACACGGTGGAACCCCGCACCATAGGCCTGGCGAACCGCGTCCTCGGAGCCGTGGAGAAGGATCCCGACTACCTTGCCGCCGTCCGCCGTTGGTCGTCGTGCATGACGAAGGCGGGGCACCCGGCGAAGGACCTCCAGGCACCCCGGGAGGCCGTCAACTCCCGCCTGCGCAAGGCCGCGTCGGACGAGAAGGCCCTCCGCGCGCTCGGCAACGACGAGATCCGTACCGCGCGCGCCGACGCGGAGTGCCAGACGCGGACCGGGCTGTCCGAAGCCGTCTGGGGTGTCCAACAGGCGGTCGAGAAACGGCTGTTGACGGCCGCTGACCGAAAGACCGTGGCGAGTTACGTGGCGGACCGGCACAAGGCACTGGCCTCCGCCACCGCGTGAGCCACCGGGACTAGCTCGGCCGGAGCGCGGCGAACAGCGCTCGGACCCGGGTGCCGTCGGGCTGTGTCCAGGCGCCGGTGACCTGGCCGAGCGCGTCCTCGGGAGCCGTGGAGCCGGGGGTCAGCACGCGGTGCAGCCGCAGCGTCGGGCCGTCCGGTGCGGCGAACTCGGTGGCCTCGGCGGTGTCGGTCGGGGTGCCGAGGGCGGGGACGCGGGCCGTGTCGGCGCAGGAGCGGGCGACCTCCCGGTCCGGGGTGTGGGAGACGCTCTGCGCCTGCGCCTCCACGCGCCCCTCGATGAGCGCCGCCAACCCGGCGGTCAGCACCGGGTCGTGACAGCCGTCGTAGGCCCAGCGCGGGCCGAGCACACCGTGGTCCATGGTGCCGACGAGGGCGTGTTCGGCGCCGGGGAGCGGGGCGGCGCGGTAGGTGAGCGGCACGAGGTAGGCGCCCTTGCCGTCGGTGACGACCATGAACTCGATGCCGACCTCGCCCTCGGGGTCGTCGAGGCGGAACCCGCCGGCCTTCGTCAACTCCGGTTCGGGGGAGCCGTGATACCAGGGGCGGGTGGGCAGCCAGGGGGTGAGGAGTTCGAGCTTGGTGGGCCTGACGTAGGTCTGGTGAATGACAGCCATGGGGGAATTATCGGCCCCTGGCCCCGCCCGGCCCGGTGAGAATCATCGGTCCCCGGTGGCGTCCGGCTCCGTGAGATCGATCAACCGGCACACCGTCTCGATGTCGATCTTCACCTGCGCGATGGACGCCCGCCCCGAGAGCCAGGTGATCAGCGCCGAGTGCCAGGTGTGCTCGATGACGCGGACCGCCGAGAGCTGCTCCGGGGTCGGGTCGTCCAGGCCCATCGCGTCCAGGATGATCACCGTGGTCTGCCGGGAGACCTGGTCGACCTCGGGGGAGACGCTGCGGTCGGCGAAGGTCAGCGCGCGGACCATCGCGTCGGCGAGATGCGGCTCGCGCTGGAGCGCGCGGAAGGCCCGCATCAGGGTCTCCGCGACCCGCTCGGCCGCCGTGTCACCGCCCGGCGGCTTCTTCCGCAGCGTGCCGTGCATGTGCTCCAACTGGTCCTGCATCGTGGCGACCAGGAGATGCACCTTGGACGGGAAGTACCGGTACAGCGTGCCGAGCGCGACCTGCGAGGACTCCGCGACCTCCCGCATCTGCACCGCGTCGAAACCGCCCCGGCTCGCCAACTGCGCGCTCGCGTGCAGGATGCGGCGCCGCCGGGCCTCCTGCCGCTCGGTGAGGGGCGGCGAGGTCCGCGCAGTGGCTTCGGGCTTGGCTTGCGCTGGCATGGCTCCCGATCCGTGACTGTCGGTGAGGGTGGGTGATCGCACCGATCATGGCAGGGCTGCGGCCGTGGTGTGAATCACCTGATCCACTTCTCCGAGCGCCCGTACCGGCCGGTAGATTCAGAACCTCCTGGACGATCAAGTCTGAAACTTGTTCTAGATTAGCGTCCCGGCGTAATCTCGCGGGACAGTGCAGGGAGAAGGGGGCTCAGAGTGACCGCTGAGGCCAGTCAGGCGGGTCCCCAGGAGGACTCGGCAGCCGACGGCGAGCGACCGCTCCGTATCGCACTCCTCACCTATAAGGGGAACCCGTTCTGCGGCGGGCAGGGCGTCTACGTCCGCCATCTCTCCCGCGAGTTGGCCCGCCTCGGGCACCGCGTCGAGGTCATCGGCTCGCAGCCCTACCCGGTCCTCGACGAGGGCTACGACGGCATCTCCCTGACCGAACTGCCCTCGCTCGACCTGTACCGCTCACCGGACCCCTTCCGCACCCCTAAGCGCGACGAGTACCGGGACTGGGTCGACGCCCTCGAAGTGGCGACGATGTGGACCGGCGGCTTCCCCGAGCCCCTCACGTTCTCGCTCCGCGCCCGCCGCCATCTCCGCGCCCGGCAGGGCGAGTTCGACATCGTGCACGACAACCAGACGCTGGGGTACGGGTTGTTGGGGGATGTAGGCGCCCCCCTCGTCACCACGATCCACCACCCCATCACCGTGGACCGGCAGTTGGAGCTGGACGCGGCCGAGAACTGGCGCCAGCGGATGTCCAAGCGCCGCTGGTACGCGTTCACGCAGATGCAGAAGCGCGTCGCCCGCCGCCTGCCCTCCGTGCTCACCGTCTCCGGTACCTCGCGCCAGGAGATCATCGACCACCTCGGCGTCCGCGACGACCGTATCCACGTCGTCCACATCGGCGCCGACACCGACCTGTTCTCCCCGAACCCTGCGGTCCCGCAGGTACCGGGCCGGATCGTCACGACCTCCAGCGCGGACGTCCCCCTCAAGGGCCTCGTGTTCCTGGTCGAGGCCCTCGCGAAGGTCCGCACCGAACACCCCGACGCCCACCTGATCGTCGTAGGAAAGCGCCCCACCGAAGGGCCGGTCGCCCAAGCCGTCGAGCGCTACGGCCTCGAAGGAGCCGTCGAGTTCGTGAAGGGCATCTCGGACGCCGAACTGGTCGACCTGGTCCGCTCGGCGGAGGTCGCGTGCGTGCCCTCGCTGTACGAGGGGTTCTCGCTGCCGGCGGCGGAGGCGATGGCCACGGGGACGCCGCTCGTCGCGACGACGGGCGGGGCGATCCCGGAAGTCGCCGGGCGCGACGGGGACACGTGCTTGGCGGTGCCGCCGGGGGACCCGGGTGCACTGGCCGCCGCCCTGAGCCGACTCCTGGCCGACCCGGCGCTCCGGGCCCGGCTCGGCGCGGCGGGCCGGGAACGCGTCCTGGCCCGCTTCACCTGGGCGAAGGCGGCCGAGGGTACGGCGGCCCGCTACCGCGAGGCGATCGCCGCAGGCTCGACGGGCAACGCGTCCTCGGCATCGTTGTCGCCCGCGCCCACTCCTTCCCCCAGCTCGACCAGTGATACCGGCGTCTATCCCGAAAGCAGGGCCACGTGCTGACCGTCGACTTCTCCCGGTTCCCGCTCGCCCCTGGCGACCGTGTCCTGGACCTCGGGTGCGGTGCCGGGCGGCACGCGTTCGAGTGCTACCGGCGAGGGGCACAGGTCGTCGCCCTCGACCAGAACGCCGAGGAGATCCGCGAGGTCGCCAAGTGGTTCGCGGCGATGAAGGAGGCCGGCGAGGCCCCGGCCGGCGCCACCGCCACCGCGATGGAGGGCGACGCGCTCCAACTCCCCTTCCCCGACGAGTCGTTCGACGTCGTGATCATCTCCGAGGTCATGGAACACATCCCGGACGACAAGGGAGTGCTCGCCGAGATGGTCCGGGTGCTGAAGCCCGGCGGCCGTATCGCCATCACCGTCCCGCGCTACGGCCCCGAGAAGATCTGCTGGGCCCTGTCCGACGCCTACCACGAGGTCGAGGGCGGCCACATCCGCATCTACAAGGCGGACGAACTCCTCGCCAAGATCCGCGAGGCGGGCCTCAAGCCGTACGGCACGCACCACGCGCACGGGCTGCACTCGCCGTACTGGTGGCTGAAGTGCGCGTTCGGCGTGGACAACGACAAGGCGCTGCCGGTGCAGGCGTACCACAAGCTCCTGGTCTGGGACATCATGAAGAAACCCCTCGCCACCCGGGTCGCCGAACAGGCGCTGAACCCGCTGATCGGCAAGAGCTTCGTGGCCTACGCGACCAAGCCGCACCTGCCCCTGGCGGAAGCCAAGTGACCACTCCCCGGACAGAACACCTCGTCCTGCCCGGGGTCCTCACCGCCGAGCAGGCCGCCGCGACCGTCGCCGGCATCCTCGCCGTGCAGCGGGAGGACGGGGCGATTCCGTGGTTCCGGGGTCATCATCTCGACCCGTGGGACCACACCGAGGCCGCGATGGCGCTGGACGCGGCGGGGGAGCACGAGGCGGCGGAGCGGGCGTACAACTGGCTTGCGCGGCACCAGAACGAGGACGGGTCGTGGTTCGCGGCCTACGCCGACGGTGACGCGCAGGATGTGACCGACCGGGGGCGTGAGACCAACTTCGTCGCCTACATAGCCGTAGGCGTGTGGCACCACTACCTCGCCACCGGTGACGACACGTTCCTGGACCGGTTGTGGCCCACGGTGTTCGCCGCGGTCGAGTTCGTGTTGCGGTTGCAGCAGCCGGGTGGGCAGGTCGGGTGGAAGCGGGAGGACGACGGTTCGGACACGGCGGATGCGCTGCTGACCGGGTCGTCCTCGATCCACCAGGCGTTGCGGTGTGCGCTTGCCATCGCCGAGCAGCGTGAAGAGCCGCAGCCGGACTGGGAGTTGGCGGTCGGGGCGTTGCGGCACGCTATTCGTCGGCATCCTGAACGGTTCCTGGACAAGGACCGTTACTCGATGGACTGGTACTACCCGGTGCTGGGCGGTGCGTTGACCGGTGCGGAGGCCAAGTCCCGGGTGGAGGAGGGCTGGAGCCGGTTCGTCGTGCCGGGGCTGGGTGTGCGGTGCGTCGTTCCCAACCCGTGGGTGACCGGTGGTGAGTCCGCTGAACTCGCCCTGGCGCTCTGGGTGTTGGGGGAGTCCGATCGGGCGTTGGAGATTCTGCAGTCCATTCAGCATCTGCGTGATTCCGAGAGCGGGCTGTACTGGACCGGGTACGTCTTCGACGACGATGCGGTGTGGCCGCGGGAGTTGACCACGTGGACTGCGGGGTCGTTGCTGCTTGCGGTGGCGGCGTTGGGTGGGCATGACGCCACCTGTGCGGTGTTCGGGGCCGAGCATTTGCCGTTGGGGCTGGATCCGGATTGTTGTTAGGCGCGGGCCCGGTGGGGGCTGGTCGCGCAGTTCCCCGCGCCCCTAAAAACCCGGGCTCGCTGTATCTTTAGGGCGCGGGGAACTGCCCCACCGGGCCTGCGCTTAACGGTGGACCTTGTTGGCGATCGCGTGGCCGATGAACAGGTACACCACCGCTGCCAGACCGTAGCCGCAAATGACTCGCGCCCACGCCTCGTCGAAGGTGAACAGGTCGCGGGACCAGCCGGCGAGCCAGTTGGCCGAGCGGTGGACGAACTGCACGAGGTCGTTCGCGCGGTTGGCGTCCAACAGGTACATCAGAATCCAGAGGGCCAGGATGAGGGCCATGATGTCGGCGATGATCACGATGACGTTGCCGACTGAATTCGAACCGCGTCGGTAGTAGGGGGACATGCCAAGCGGATTGCCGCTTCCGACGGGATGAAACCCGGCCGGTCGAAACCCGAATCGGCCGCGCAGCACCCGAACGGCCCCGCCGGGTGGCGCGTGTGGCCGAGTCGGGTGAGGCTGCCGGGGTAAGGACACCCACTCGGGGAGAACACCCCGGAGGACCCCGTGCCCGTACCGATACGGCGCCTCTTCGTGGCGCTCACTCTGTGCTGCGCCCTGCTCGCCGGAGCCACGGCCTGCGGCAGCGCCACCGATGACGCCACGCAGGACACCGCGGCCGTCGTTGCCGCGGCCGCCGCAGCGACGCCGAGCCCCAGTACCTCCGCCGAACGGCAGAAGTTCGCCAAGACCCGTTTCGTCGCGAACGCGGGTCTCGCCGCCGGTGCCACCTACCAGTGGATCGTGAAGCCCTGGAAGGCGGGCAAGTTCAAGAAGGGCGCGAGCGGGCGCAGGTTCGCGCTCATCAAGGCGGGCCTCGCGGGCGCGTTCGCGTACAACCGGCTCAAGGCGGCCACCAAGAACGCCAAGGGCGACCCCACGCTCGCCAAGGCGGTCGCGCCGCTCAGCGCCGGCATCGACTCCCTCAAGGACCTGCCGTCCAAGCTCCGCAAGGGCGACTCGACCGACGCCACGGCGGGTTCGTTCGACGACATCATCAACAAGGTCAAGGACGCCGGTAAGAGCGCCGGCGCCGAGGTGACCGACAAGGTGCCATCGGCAGGGCAGCTCGCCGGAGGGTAAGAGCCCTTCGGAGGCCGGGAGTTGAGCGGCTCCTAGGAGTTCAGCTCGGCCAGGACCCGCAGCGTGTGCGGGTCGGGCGCAAGGGCCAGGAGATCCGTCACCGGGCCCTTGCGCCACAACTCCAGCCGTTCCGCGATGCGTTCACGCGGCCCGACGAGCGAGATCTCGTCGGCGAACGCGTCCGGCACGGCGAGCACGGCCTCCTCCCGGCGCCCGGCGAGGAACAACTCCTGTATCCGCCGGGCCTCTTCCTCGTACCCCATGCGTGCCATCAGATCGGCGTGGAAGTTCCGGGCCGCGTGCCCCATCCCGCCGATGTAGAAGCCGAGCATCATCTTCACGGGGAGCAGGCCTTCGGCCACGTCGTCGCAGACCTTCACCTGCGCCATGGGCGCCACGATGAACCCGTCCCGGAAGGCCGTCGTGCCGTAGACCTCGGGCCGGCTCGGCGACCAGTACAACGGCAGCCACCCGTCCGCGATCGACGCCGTCTGCGCCACGTTCTTCGGCCCCTCCGCGCCGAGCAACACCGGCAGGTCCGAACGGAGCGGGTGGGTAATGGACTTGAGGGCCTTGCCGAGCCCCGTACCGTCCTCCCCCCGGTACGGATGCGCGTGGAACCGTCCGGCCACCTCGACCGGCGCCTCCCGCCGCAGCACCTGCCGTACGACCTCGACGTACTCCTGGGTCGCGGTGAGCGGCGACTTGGGGAACGGACGCCCGTACCAGCCCTCCACCACCTGCGGCCCCGACAGCCCGAGCCCGAGCAGCACGCGCCCGCCGGAGAGATGGTCGAGGGTGAGCGCGTGCATCGCGGTGGTCGTCGGTGAACGGGCCGCCATCTGCGCAACGGCCGTACCCAGCTTGATCGTTGAGGTCTGGGCCGCGATCCAGGTGAGGGGAGTGAAGGCGTCGGAGCCCCACGACTCGGCCGTCCACACGGAGTCGTAGCCGAGCCCTTCGGCCTCCTGGGCCAGTGGCACATGGTCGGCGGAGGGCCCGCGCCCCCAGTACCCGAGTGCGAGACCGAGCCGCATATCGCCTCCACAGCCAAGAATGTGACGGACCGTCAGTCCGTCGCCGGACGGCTGCGACTGTACGACAACGGCCCCCCGCCCGGAAGGGCGAGGGGCCGCGGTGAACGCCGGCGGGAGACTCAGCCGCGCTGGATCCCCGACGTGTCCTGAAGGACGCCACGACGGCCGTCCTGGGTCTGCGCCACGAGCGCCGGACCACGCTGCTCCACGGCCAAGTACCAGGTACCCGGCGCCAGTTCGGCGATCGGCGACGGCGAACCGTCCTCCGCGAACAGCGGCCGGGCCACCGGCACCGCGAACCAGAACGGCGAGAAGTCCGCGGCCGGAGCCGGCGCGGGCTGCCCGAACGGCTGCGCGGCCTGCGCCTGTTGGGGCGGGGTGCCGTACGACGGCTGCGGCTGACCGGCACCCGGGTAGCCGTAACCGCTGGGCGGCTGGGCGCCGTAGGGCTGCGGGGCGGCCGGCTTGGGGGCCGGGACGAGGGCGGCCTGGAGGGCCGGGACGAGGGGCGTCGCGATCGCGCCGCCGGCCATGACGAGGGCGGCGATGAAGCCGAGGATGAGGCCGGCGCCGGCGCTGAGGTTGTCGCCGACGTCCACCAGCGTCCAGAACAGGGTCCACGCGGTGAGGACCGTGAACGCCACGCCGACTGTCCCGAGATCCAGGCCCACGACCTTGCGCGGCTGCGGCAGGCAACGGTTGACGACGACGAGAGCGGCACCGATGACGCCGCCCATGTAGGTGCCGAGACCGTTACCGAGGCTCGTCCACGCGGTGATGTCCAGGGTGATCCCGTTGGCCGTGTAGAACTTGAGGAACGACGCGATGAAGAGCAATACCGCTGCTCCGATCACCACGCCGTCGCCTCGTGTGAGGGAGCGGATATTCACTTCAGGTCCTTCGTAGGTCGTCTCGTCGTCGGTTGACCCTATCGTCCACCCTGTCAGGGTGTCCGCCCGGATCAGCCCACTGATCGCTACCCGCGCAGGAAACTCACGATTCCCTCAGAGATCCCCTGCGCCGCCTTCTGTCGCCAGGCGCCGTTCGTCAGCAGTGCAGCATCATTGCTATCGCGCATGTTGCCGCACTCGATGAACACCTTGGGAACCGTTGACAGATTGAGACCGCCCAGGTCCTTACGCGTGACGAGACCGGTGCCTTCGCCGATGTAATTGGAGAACGGTTCGCCCGTAGTACGGCGGTAGTCGCCCGCGATGCCCTTCCCGAGGACGGCGGAGGGGCCGACGATGGCACGAGTGTCGGCGCCGCCCGCGTGCACGGAGGCCGGCAGGATCACATGGAAACCCCGGTCGCCGACCGGTGCGCCGTCGGCGTGGATGGAGATCGCGGCGTCCGCGTGCGCGTCGTTCCCGATCCTGGCCCGCTGGTCGACGCACGGTCCCCAGGCCGGCGAGTCCCCGTCGTGCGTCAACTTCACCGTGACGCCCGCCTTTTCGAGGATCGCCTTCAGCCGATGGGACACGTCCATCGTGAACTGGGCTTCCGCGTACCCCGCGTTGGTCGACGTCCCGGTGGTGTCGCACTCCTTCCAGTTCGTGCCGATGTCCACCTTGCGGTTGATCTCGGCGCTGTGCTGGAAGTTGGTGACGTTGTGACCGGGGTCGATGACAACGACCTTGCCCTTGAGGGGACTTGGCCCCGGCGGCTTGTCGTCGTTGGACGCGGTGCCCGTGGGGGACACGGACGCGCCGGCCGACGCGGGCGATGTGTGGGCCGAGGCGCTGTCTCCCGGGCCGCCCACCGCCTCGTAGACGAACCACCCGATCAGCGCCCCCGGGACCAGCGCGGCCAGCGCCACGGTCAGGGGCCCTCGACGGGGACGGCGGGGCTGCGGAGGATCGAAGTCCGGACCTACGTACGACACGGGAGCCACCCTAGCCGCCGCACAGGGCGGGTTTGCTGAAGCGGCAACAAGAGTCGTGGGGTGGTGGCGCAGGGGCAGAGGATCAAGAGAACCAGCCCCGTCCCGGAGGACTCACGACCATGCTCAAGGAAGCCGTCCACCGACTCGTCCCCGCCCCCGCAGGCCGCATCCACCTGGTGGAACAGGGCACCGGCCCCCTGGTCCTCCTGGTGCACGGCTTCCCGGAGTCCTCCTACTCATGGCGCCACCAGCTCCCGACGCTGGCGGCGGCGGGCTACCGCACGGTCGCCGTCGACGTACGCGGCTACGGCCGCTCGTCCCGCCCGGACGACGTGTCGGCGTACCGGATGCTCGACCTGGTCGAGGACGCCGTGGCGGTGGTGCACGCTCTCGGCGAGCGGTCGGCGGTGATCGTCGGCCACGACTGGGGCGCGGGCATCGCCGCGAACTCCGCCCTCCTCCGCCCGGACGTCTTCCGAGCCGTAGGACTGCTGAGCGTCCCTTACACGCCCCGCGGCGGCCCGCGCCCCAGCGAGATCTTCGCGGGGATGGGCGGCGACGAGGAGTTCTACGTCTCGTACTTCCAGGAGCGGGGCCGGGCGGAGTCGGAGATCGAACCGGACGTACGCGACTGGCTGGCGGGCTTCTACGCCGCGTTCTCCGCCGACACGATGCCTCAACCCGGCGCCCCCGACCCGCACTTCGTGAGCAGGGGCGAGGGCGGCACCCTGCGCGACCGCTTCCCGGCGGAGCGGCCGGCATGGCTGGGCGAGGCCGAACTGGACGTGTACGCGGGAGAGTTCGAGCGCACGGGCCTGACAGCGGCCCTGAACCGCTACCGCAACATGGACCGGGACTGGGAGGACTTGACGGCCTACGACGGCGCCGCGATTCCCCAGCCGTCCCTGTTCCTGGGCGGTTCCCTGGACGCGTCCACCACCTGGCTGTTCGACGCGATCGCCGCGTACCCGGCGACCCTGCCCGGCCTGCGCGGCTCACACATCCTGGAGGGCTGCGGCCACTGGATCCAGCAGGAGCGCCCGGCGGAGGTCAACGGCCACTTGCTCAACTGGCTGGCGCACCTGCCCAGTTGACCTCTAGATGCCGGTGCCTGTACGCCGAAGGACACGCAGCGAGTCCGTCACCGACACCTCCGTGAACGCGCCGGACTCCAGCGCCCGCAGATACACCCGGTACGGCGCCTGCCCGGTGAACTCGTCCTCCGGTTCCGGAAACACGTCATGGATCACGAGCAGCCCACCCTCGGCGACATGGGGCGCCCACCCCTCGTAGTCCCCGTTCGCGTGCTCGTCGGTGTGCCCACCGTCGATGAAGACGAGGCCGAGGGGCGTGCCCCAGATACGGGCTACCTGCGGCGACCGCCCGACAAGCGCGACCACATGCTCCTCCAGCCCCGCCTTGTGCAGGGTCCTGCGGAACGTGGGCAACGTGTCCATCAGCCCGATCTCCGGGTCGACGGTCTCCGGGTCGTGATACTCCCACCCCGGCTGCTGCTCCTCACTACCCCGGTGATGATCCAGAGTGAGCGCGGTGACACCGGCCTCACGGGCAGCATCGGCGAGGAGGAGGGTGGAGCGCCCGCAGTACGTCCCGACTTCGAGAAGGGGAAGACCGAGACGCCCGGCTTCTACGGCGGCGGCGTACAGGGCGAGCCCCTCACCGACTGGCATGAACCCCTTCGCCACTTCGAACGCGGCGAGGATCTCGGGCTTGGGCGCCGGGGGCATGGGGCGGTCCCTTCGGTACAGGGCGAGCTTGTGGGCGCAGCCAGGCTACGTCTTTAGGGGCGCGGGGAACTGCGCGACCAGCCCCCACGCACCCGCAGAAAACGACGAAACCGACTACGCGCTGACAGTCTCACCGGGCAACGACAGATCAAGGTCAACCGAGACCTCGTCCCCGCCGTGCGTCGCAGACGAGGCAAGCGGCCCGTGTCCCACCGCCCGCGCCGCCAGCACATACGCCCCCTGAGACGGCACAGCGAGCACGTAACTCCCGTCCTCCTCGGAGAGCGTCGCCCCGGCCTGCCGCCCACGACGGTCGATCAGTGTGACCTTGGCCCGGGCAACAGGAACCCCGTCCGCACCGAGAACCCGCCCCCGGAACCCCCGAAGAACCTCCTCGGCCCGCTCAAGGTTCGCCTCTTCCTCACTGCTGAAGTTCAACTGCGGAGCCCGATTCGGCTTGGGAAGGAACAGCGCCATGAGCAGCCCCACGGCAACCGCACCGGTCGCGATCAGGAACGACACCCGGAACCCGTGCATGGTCGGAATCGCAACCCCGCCCACATGATTCGCGGTGTTCGCCAGCACCATCCCGATCACCGCACTGGAAACGGACGTACCGATGGACCGCATAAGGGTGTTGAGCCCATTGGCCGCACCGGTCTCGGACGCCGGCACCGCCCCCACGATCAACGCGGGAAGCGACGAGTACGCAAGCCCGATCCCCGCCCCGAGCACGACGGCGATGACCAGAGACTGCCAAGCCGCACTCATGAGGCCGAGCCCCGCGCCGTAGCCGATGCCGATGATCAGCATGCCGAGGATCAGGGTGACCTTGGGCCCGTACTTCGCCGAGAGACGGGCGTAGACGGGGGCCGTGAACATCATCGTCAGGCCGAGCGGAGCCACCAGCAGACCGGCGGTGACCATCGACTGCCCGAGACCGTAACCGGTCGCCTTCGGCAGCTGGAGGAGCTGGGGCAGGACGAGGGAGACGACGTAGAAGGAGACACCGACCATGATCGAGGCGAGGTTGGTGAAGAGGACCGCAGGACGGGCGGTGGTGCGCAGGTCGACGAGCGGGGCCTTGAGGCGCAGCTCCATCACGCCCCAGAGGAGCAGGACGACGGCGGCCGCGGCGAACAGACCGAGCGTTGTGCCGGACGTCCAGCCCCAGTCACTGCCCTTGGTGATGGGGAGCAGGAAGAGGACGAGGCCCGCGGACAGGCCGATCGCCCCGAGCACGTCGAACGTGCCCTCGGCGCGCATCGGGGACTCCGGTACGACGAGGAGGGTGAGGGCGATCGCGAGAACACCGAGGCCGGCCGCGCCGTAGAAGAGCGCGTGCCAGTCGGCGTGCTGGGCGACGAGCGCCGCGGCCGGCAGCGCGAGTCCGCCGCCGACGCCGATCGAGGAACTCATCAGGGCCATCGCCGAGCCGAGCTTCTCGCGGGGCAGCATGTCGCGCATCAGGCCGATACCGAGCGGTATCGCGCCCATCGCGAACCCCTGGAGCGTACGGCCCGCGATCATCGTGAGCAGATCGCTGGTGAGGGCGCTGACCAGCGCTCCTACGACCATGATGGCCAGGCTGGTGATCAGCATCCGGCGCTTGCCGTAGAGGTCGCCGAGGCGGCCCATGATCGGCGTGGCGACGGCGCCGGACAGGAGGGTCGAGGTCAGGACCCAGGTCGCGTTGCTGGGCTCGGTGCTCAGCAGCTGCGGCAGGTCCTTGATGACCGGGACGAGCAGGGTCTGCATCACCGCGACAACGATGCCCGCGAAGGCGAGCACCGGCACGACGGCGCCGGACGGCCTCCGTGCGGGCTGGTCGGTCGACGTGTGCGTCATGGAGTAGGGCCTCCAGGCCGTAGGTGTGGCGTGATCCGTGCGGGATAAGTGCACGGTAAACCTCGTATGCATGGGCAACTATTCCGATGCTTCGGCGTACTAACGAATCCTTGACCGTCCCATGAATATCTGACCCGCCGTCAGCTCTGGCCATTCACTGCAACGTGTTCTAATCTCGCCCGCCATGAAGGCCTATGTCGCCGGCGTCGGGATGACGAAGTTCGAGAAGCCCGAGACCCGGGAGTGGCAGTACTGGGACATGGTGCGCGAGGCCGGGAGCGCGGCCCTCGCGGACGCCGGGATCTCCTACGCCGACGTAGAACAGGTTCCTGTCGGCTACTGCTTCCAGCCCTCCACCGCCGGCCAGCGCGCCGCCTATGAACTAGGTCTCACCGGCATCCCCGTCTACAACGTCAACAACAACTGCGCCACCGGCTCGACCGCCCTGATGCTCGCCCGGCAGCTCGTGGAGGGCGGGGCGGCGGACTGCGTCCTCGCGCTGGGCTTCGAGAAGATGAAGCGCGGCTCGCTGGGCGGGGGCGCCGACGGAGGCGACTTCTCGACCTCCCCCGTCGCCCGGCACTACGGCATCATGGCCGCCCGCCACGGCTTCGAGATGACCCCGCCCACCGCCCAGATCTTCGGCGACGCGGCCCGCGAACACATGGAGAAGTACGGCACCACCGAGGCACAGCTCGCCGCCGTCGCCGCCAAGAACCACCGGCACTCCGCCCACAACCCGAACGCCCAGTTCCAGGACGTGTACGACGTCGACGACATCCTCGCGGCCCGGGTCGTCCACCACCCGCTCACGAAACTCCAGTGCTCACCGACGTCGGACGGAGCGGCTGCGGCGGTCGTGGTCTCCGAACGTTTCGTGCAGGAACGTGAGTTGAGGGGTTCTCCCGTCGAGATCGTCGCCCAGGCCATGACCACCGACACCGAGGACTCCTTCTCCTCCGGGTCCTGCATCGACGTCGTAGGGCAGCTCATGTCCCGAGCCGCCGCCCGCCAGGTCTACGAACGGTCCGGACTCGGCATCGAGGACGTGGACGTCGTAGAACTGCACGACTGCTTCTCGATCAACGAGTTGCTGACGTACGAAGCCCTCGGCATGTGCGAGCCCGGGGAGTCCGGGAAGCTCGTCGAGTCCGGGGGGACGACGTACGGCGGGCGGTGGGTCGTGAACCCGTCCGGCGGGCTGATCTCCAAGGGGCATCCGCTGGGGGCCACCGGGATCGCCCAAGTCGCCGAGCTCGTCTGGCAGTTGAGAGGGACGGCGGGGGAGCGGCAGGTGCCGGGGGCCGAGGTGGGGCTCGCGCACAACATCGGGTTGGGCGGGGCGGCCGTGGTGACGTTGCTGCGGGCGACGGGGGCCGGGGCTTAGGTCGTACGGCGGTCCCGGCGTCGGGCGAAATGCCGATGCAAGGGGCACGGGCCGGTTGAGAGGATGACCACCATGCCCCGAGCCGCTGATGCCTCCCCGATATCCCGCCCGTCCCGTCGGGGCGCGGCACCGCCCGCCTGGCTGATCGTGGCGCTCGCGTGCGCCGGGCAGTTCCTCGTCGTGCTCGACGTGTCCGTCGTCAACGTGGCACTGCCGTCGATGCGGTCCGACCTGGGGATGAGCGCACCCGGGCTGCAGTGGGTCGTCAACGCGTACGCCATCGCCTTCGCCGGGTTCATGCTCCTCGGCGGACGGGCCGGTGACCTCTACGGCCGCAAACGCATGTTCCTGGTCGGGCTCGCGCTCTTCACCCTCGCCTCGCTGTGCGGCGGACTGGCCCAGGACGGCTGGCAGTTGCTGCTCGCCCGGGCCGTGCAGGGACTGGGGGCCGCGGTACTGGCGCCCTCGACGCTGACCATCGTCACCTCGGCGGTCGCGGAGGGCGCGGCCCGGGCGCGGGCCATCGCCACCTGGACGGCGGTCGGCGCGGGAGGCGGGGCGGCGGGCGGACTCGTCGGCGGGGTCCTCGTGGACACCCTGTCCTGGCGGTGGGTGCTCCTCATCAACGTGCCCATCGGCGCGGTGGTGCTGGTCAGCGCGCTGCGTTGGCTCCCGGAGAGCCGCGCCGGGGACCGACGACGGCTCGACCTGCCCGGCGCCGTCCTGGTCACGGCGGGGCTCGGCGTGCTGGCGTACGGCATCTCGCAGACCGAGGCCGAGGGCTGGACGGCCGCGGCCACCCTGGTGCCACTGGCCGCCGGACTCACGCTGATCGCGCTCTTCCTCGTCGTCGAGGCCCGTACGGCGGCTCCGCTGATGCCCCTCGGACTGTTCCGGGCGCGGGCGGTGTCGTCGGCGAACGCGGCGATGTTCCTGGGCGGCTCCGCGATGTTCTGCATGTGGTTCTTCATGACGCTGTACGCCCAGAACGTGCTCGGGTACACCCCGCTGGAGGCGGGGCTCGCGCTGGTGCCGAGTTCGCTGGCGGTCCTCCTCGGCTCCAAGTCGGCACCCCGCTTCATGCCGGTGCTCGGCGCGCGCAACGTGGCCGTCCTCGGGACGCTGCTCGCGGCGGTGGGCTTCGGCTGGCAGTCCCTGATGACCGCGCGGGGCGACTATCTGACCGAGATCATGTTCCCCGGAATCCTGATGATGCTGGGCGCCGGCCTGATGGCCACCCCGCTCGCCGCACTCGCCACGTCCGGGGCCGCGCCGGGGGAGGCGGGCCTGGTCTCCGGGTTGGTCAACACCTCGCGCACGATGGGCGGTTCGCTGGGACTCGCCGTGATGTCGACGCTCGCGGCGGCCCGTACGGCGCGGGCGGCGGGCGGTGGTGCGGGTACGGCGGAGGCGCTGACGGAGGGGTACGCGCTGGCGTTCCGTACGGGGGCGGGGGTGCTGCTCGGTGGGGTGGTGCTGATGGTGGTGTGGCTGCCGTGGGGGAAGGGGGCGGTGGCCGCTTCGGGTGCTGGGGCTTCGGAGGTCGGGGCCGGGGCCGGGGCTGGGGCCTCGGAGGTCGGGGCTGATGCTGGAGTTGGTGCGGGTGCGGGTGCGGGTGCGGGTGCGGGTGCGGGTGCGGGTGCGGGCTCGGCGGTGGCTGCGGGGCCCGAGAGTGCGGCGACCTCCACTTCGACTTCCACGACTTCCACTCCTTCCACGACTTTCGAGAAGTGAGGCAATGGTTTTTGAGAGGTGAGGCAACGGTTCGGGCGGCTCATGGACTCCTTTAGACATCTAGGAGGTGCCCATGGGGGATCGCAAGCAGGCTCGGGAGGCTCGGGATGACGGGTTCCAGAGCTTTGTCATCGGCCGCTGGCCGCGGCTGATGCGGACGGCATTTCTTCTGACGGGGGAGCAGCACGCCGCGGAGGATCTGGTCCAGTCGACGCTCGAACAGACCTTTGTGGCCTGGCGCAAGGTCGGCTCGGCCGACGATCCGGAGGCGTACGTACGGCGCGTGATGATCAACGCGCACGCACGCAAACACCGCAGACGACTCAAGGAGTTCCTGGCGCCCAGGGACGACTCGGGCCTGGTGCGCGAGATCGCCGACACCGGTGACCGCATCGCCCAGGCCGACGACCGCAGCGCGCTGTTGCAGGCACTGGCCCAACTGCCGCCCAGGCAGCGGGAAGCGGTGGTGCTGCGGTACTGGGAGGACCTGACCGAGACACAGACGGCTCAGGCGATGGGCTGCTCGGTCGGCGCGGTGAAGAGCAACGCGGCCAAGGGGATCGCGAAACTCCGCGCCATACCGGGACTCGCCGAGATGGTGACGCAGGGAGGGCGGCAGTGATGAGCGCGGACCGGGAGACGAACCAGACCATGACGGACAGAGACATCGCCCTCCTGCTGGCCGACGCCGCGGACGAGGTCGAGATCGGTATAGCCCCCTACCAGGCGGTGATCCGCGGCGGCCGCCGACGCCGGGCCCGCCGCTGGGCCCTGGCGACAGCCGCGGCCCTGGTCATCGTCGGCGGGTCGGGCACGTTCGCTCTGGCCGGGCTGCGCGACGGGAACGGGGTGGAGGTGTCGCCGGCGGTGACACGGCAGTCGACCGCGCCGTCGACTCCGGAGGAGCGGCATGTGTACGAGCCGCAGCAGACCATGTTGGGTGCGGGCACCGAGCAGGGCCAGACGTGGTACGTCACGGTCGACGTGTGGGGCGCCCCCCTCACCAAGGCGGAGGCCGAGGCCCAGCTGCTGGCCATGTCCAGCCGTCACGAGGAGCCCTGGGACAAGGACCGCCCGTCCGCACTGGTCGGCAAGACCACGTACTTCGTCCAGCGGACCTTCGGGAGCGGAGAACCCGGTCTGCTGATGGGCGACTCCGCCTCCAAGCAGGACACCATGGCGGGCACGGACCTCAAGTCGGGCGCGTCCACCCTGGACCCGAAGAAGACCGACGGTCCCCAGCGTCTGGTGGTCGGCCAGGTCGCCAAGACCGCGCAACAGGTCACCTGCGCCTGGAAGGACGGCTCGTCCACGGTGGCCCACAGGGTGGCTGCGGGCGCCGACGTCAACAGCGACGAAGCGACGATCCGCCCGGTGGCCGGCTCCTCGGACAACTGGTTCGTGTGCGTCGGGCCGGAGGGGGCGGCGTTCGACTCGGTGAAGGTGACGAAGTAGGAGCTGTCCGGCCGTTCCCGCGTGGAAGGTACGGGGAGCGGCCGACAGCACGTTGTCCCGGGTTGGTTGGTCGGTCGCTTTCCGTAGCAGGGGCTGAAGGTCCGGGCCGGCTTCCGCCGTCTGTACATCCGCTGAAAATTCGGCTCATGGTCAAACGTGCCTGTTAGGATCCGCATCGCACACTGCAATGATGTGGTCTTAATGAAGGACACGAAATGCCAGAAGAAGAGGAAATTCCGGTTTACTCGGCCTCCGAGATAGCCGCCGTCTTACTGGACTTCTTTACTTTTCTGACGACCCTGCATCGCCATCCTGACGATATCGTCATGCCGCCGCCGGAAGGGTGGCCCAGTTACACGCCCGAGAATTGCGCCGGCTTCAAGTCTGATTTCGCCATCGAAGTCCTGCGGAACCTTCCGTACCTCGACAGTCGCGCCTCGGACCACTCGGACAGCCTGGGGCAGATCCACTACAAGTCGCACCTGGTCGACTACACCACGTTCGATGTCGAGCTGCTCACGGATCATGATTACCTCTGGGTGGGGGATCAGGACTCGGAGGAGGAAGAAGCCGTACCCGACCACGCCTTCCTCTTCGCGAAGGGATTCGAGAGCGGTGGCCGAACCCTTTTTCTCGACGTGCTGGAAGGCAAGGTCTTCGAAGTGGAGATCCGGTGCGACGCTTTCGATGAAGATCTTGAAGACTATTTCGAGGGCTTGAAGGAAAAGTATCGAAACCTGGAGATCATTCCTTGTCCCGGCGAGGAAATGATAGAGATCAGCGCATCGGGCGTGGGTCCGGAAATGCCGGGCGAAGTGGTGAGTGAGGAGGAAGTTCTGATGCAGACCGATCAACTCTGGGGAACCCATTTGGACATTCGATACACTCGACAACTCTATCGGGCCTACGGGTGGCCGAATGCTTTTCGGAGGGACGAGGCGTTTCGTGAAATCAGAGGGCTGATAGAGAAGCGGAAGGCCTCGTATAACGGCTGACGCGATGAGCCGAGTTGTCGGTGGGTGACGGGGCGGCGGGCGAGTTTGAGTAGCCTCGGCATTTCAAGACGGCTGGGCGGTGCAACTGGCGGGCCGTTTCGGGGGGTTGGGCTGATGGTGGGCGGCGCGAGGGTCAGGCTGTCGCGTCGGGTGGGCGCCGGGTTCCACGGCTCCGGCGGGGTGGTGCTGCTCGCAGGGAAGGGAACGCGCTGGTCAGCCGGGGTTCGGCAGGGCTTCGGCCCGGGCGGTACGGATCGCCGGCAGGGCCCGATCCCCGTCCGGCGTGAGGGTGTCGATCGACCGGGACAAGCGGGACACCGTCGGATCGGAGGCCACCCGCCCCGACACCGCAGGCTCGGCCCGAGGCGTGCCCACATCCGCCAGGCGGTCCCCGCTCGCCGGGCAGTCCCCGCCCGCCGGGCAGTCCCGCCCGGGGCGACCGCGAGCGCCGGATCACGCAGGACCTTGCCCGGATCATGCACCGTCCGCGGCTTGCGTCACGGCGCCGACGCCGCCGACGCCGCCGATATCGCCCTGTCCGGGCCGCCCTTGCGGATCGTCTCCACAGGCAGCACGCCGCCGACCTGGGAGACCACCCCGCGACCCCCGCCTTCGGTACGGACACGCGGGTAGGACTCGATGCGCTTCTTCACCTGGAGAGCGCTTCTTCCACGGGAAAGCGCGAGGTCAGGAAACGCCCTTGCGCAACGAGGCGAGGAGGCGGTCAAGATCCCCGCGTGCCGTGTATGTGCGGATCGGGTCGATGTAGTCGCGTGACTCGATGATCTGACCGTCCCGCACACGCATGACGAAGACGCAGGGCACCTTGGACCTGGAGCCGTCCGGCAACGTGAACTCGTAGGCGAACTCGGCGACGATCACTTCAGGATCGGCGGTCTCGTGAACGACGACATCGACGACACTCCTCTTCGGCAAGGACTCCCGAACTTCCGGCGGCACCGTGAAGTGCTCCCGGAGCGCACGCCGACTCGTCAACGGTTCGGACTCCGGCGTCGCCATCGGATGCCGGACATCGGTGACCTCGCCATACAAGTCGGGCAACTCGCTTGAGTTCCCGTCGGCGACCCCATGAACAAGGCGGAGAAACACCTCGCGCGGACTCAGACTCACAAGACCCCCCAAGTGATACGCACAGGCAGCTGACGATCATTGTCGCCTGATGCGGGCCCGTACCGCGGACTGTCGCTGGACGCGGACATGCGGTCAGGCAGAGGGCAGAGGGCAGAGGGCTGGGCGGCGGGCTCGGTGGTTGAAAAGTGTGCTCAGCGTGGCCGGGGCTGGTGTCCTGGTGGCCTTCGGGTGGGGTGCCGTCGGTGTTTCGCCCTACCCCTGGAGTGGTGGCCTTTCGGTGTCGACTCCCGCCCCGCACAAGGGAGTTGGCGGGGTTCGTGTGAGCGTCCCGGATGTCTGCTGACCTGGGCTTACGGGGCGTTCGCTTCTACGATCGGACCGTCGGAGAGGGGGTCCTGATGGGCCGGGCGGATCGGGTGGATCGGGTGGATCGAGAGCAGCGTGGGCGTGACATACGGACGGTCGACGACGTACTCCGGCTTCTGGACAGGTTGTTCGCGCCGGAGGCCGATCGGTGGACCTCGGGGGCGGCCTCCTGGTGGGACGGGTTCTATGCCGACCGTGACCGGCCGGTGCCGTTCTTCGTGGCGAAGCCGGACGAGAACCTGGTCGGGTATGTCGACCGGGGACTGATAGGCGGGGGCGGCCGTGCTCTGGACCTGGGGTGCGGTCCGGGGCGCAACGCGCTTCAACTGGCCGCGTGCGGCTTCGAGGTGGACGGCGTGGATCTGTCGCCGACGGCTGTCGCGTGGGCGGAGGAGCGGGCGCGGGACCGAGACCGGGTGGGGGAGGCGGGGGTGGGGGGAGGGGAGGGGGAGGGCCCCCGGGTTCGCTTTCACTGCGGGGACGTGTTCACCCTCGTCGGTGCCGGACTTCAACTCCCCGGTCCCTACGACCTCGTCTACGACTCCGGGTGTTTCCACCACCTGCCCCCGCACCGGCGCATCAGCTACCTCGCCCTCCTGGACCAAGTCCTCGCCCCCGGTGGGTACTTCGCGCTCACATGCTTCGCTGCCGGCGGCATGGGATCCGAACTGCCCGATGCCGAGCTCTATCGCGGGTCCGGGCTTCAGGGTGGGTTGGCCTACACGGATGATGAACTGCGGTGGATATTCGGGGAGTTGGAGGTGGTCGAGGTGCGTCGGATGCGGGACGAACCGGATGCGTCGCCGTGCTTCGGGGAGGACTTCCTCTGGACGGCGTTGTTCCGCCGGGGACTTGGCGCGTGGAACGCGTAACACGCCGGGGTTCACAGGCTTCGCCGGGTCATGCCGGGACGAAGCTCGGCCACCAGGGTGGGACGTTGTC
Source organism: Streptomyces sp. NPDC050528 (assembly GCF_044457795.1). NCBI lineage: Bacteria > Bacillati > Actinomycetota > Actinomycetes > Kitasatosporales > Streptomycetaceae > Streptomyces > Streptomyces sp. NPDC050528. Next base: position 782,285 of record NZ_JBITHH010000002.1, on the reverse strand, counting down.
CGGGCATGACGGGGCGGGGTAGGAGTCCGGCATGCCGAGCCAGGTGACCAGGAACCAGGCGAACCACAGGGTGAAGACGAGCCCTGCCGTAAGGGCTGTCCTGCGATGACGTCGTCCGAGGGTGCCGTGCAGGATCACCCAGGGAATCGCGGCGGCGATCCACATGAGAGGCGCAAGAAACAGCAGCGTCATGCTGTTGGCCGCCGCGTTGACGCCGACGTCGCAAGCGGCCCATGCCCTCCCGATGGCGGCAGTGGACACCGCTGCGGTCAGTCCACTGAAGAGGACCCCGAAGCTGGTACCCCTGAACCAGCGGCTCGGAGTACTCGACGGTTCTGTTCCCACGGTCATCCCCCCGCCTCGCCGTAGGCCTACAGCCAACCCTGCTGTCGGGCCTCCCGCATCGCCTCCATGCGGTTGCGGGTTCCTGTCTTGCCGATGGCCGAGGAGAGGTAGTTGCGGACGGTGGACTCGGAGAGGTGGAGCTGCGTGGCGATGTCGGAGACCGTCGCGCCGTCCACCGATGCCTTGAGGACATCGCACTCGCGGGCGGTCAGGGGGTTCGGGCCGGCGCTCAACGCGGCGGCGGCCAGGGCCGGGTCGATGACCGTCTCGCCGGTCAGGACGCGGCGGATCGCGGCGGCCAGGTCCTCCACGGGGCCGTCCTTCACCAGGAAGCCCGCCGCGCCCGCCTCCATCGCCCGGCGCAGATAACCGGGGCGGCCGAAGGTCGTGAGGATCAACACCCGGCAGTCCGGGGCCTGTTCGCGGAGTTCGGCGGCGGCGTCGAGGCCGCTCATGCCGGGGAGTTCGATGTCGAGGAGGGCGACGTCGGGGCGGTGGGTCAGGGCGGCGTCCACGATCGTGTCACCCCGCCCGACCTGGGCGACGACCTCCAGGTCCGCCTCCATGCCGAGCAGCAGGGCGAGGGCGCCGCGCATCATGCCCTGGTCCTCGGCGAGCAGCACTCTGACGGACTTGGCGGGCCGGTGGTCCCGGGGCATCTCATCCACGGGGCAAGAGTAAGGCCCGGGGAGACTCGGGGCCGTTGTCAAAAACTCTTCATTGTTCGCGTCCGCACGTCTTGACGCTCTCCGGCTGCGGGCAAACAATCGCCTCGGCATTCTGCAATCACCCCAGGAATTTCCCGTACCGGGCCGATTCCGGAAACCTTTCGACAAACTTTCGGCAGTTCGACATTTCGATCGCGAATGGGTTCGGCATATCGATCGAACGGCGTTCGGTATATCGACCAGTCGCTCGCACCGCAACTCCGAGCACCCCGCCCCACCCGCACTGACCACCCGCACCAGCCACCCGCACCGACCACCTGCACTGACCACCCGCACCGCCCTACCCGCAACAGAAGAGGTGCACCGTGTTCCCGAGATTCCTCCGCACCCGGCCGCGCCGGCTGAGAAACGCCACCCTGGCCGCGCTGTCCGCGCTCGTCACCGTCCTCGCGCTGGCCGTCGGCGTGCCGCAGGCGTCGGCCGCCGGCTCGCTGCCGTGCGACATCTACGCCACCGCCGGCACCCCCTGCGTCGCCGCGCACAGTCTCGTCCGGGCGCTCTACTCCTCGTACAACGGCTCGCTGTACCAAGTGCAGCGGGCCTCCGACAGCGCCACCGCGAACATCGGTCTGCTGGCGGCCGGGGGGTATGCCAACGCGGCGGCGCAGGACTCGTTCTGTTCCGGTACGACCTGCATCATCACCAAGATCTACGACCAGTCCGCGCGCCACAACGACCTCACGGTCGAGGGCGCGGGCGGGGCCGGCGCGGCCGATGTCGGGGCGCCCGCGGACGCGCTGCCGGTGACGGCCGGCGGGCATCAGGTCTACGGCCTGGAGATCTCGGCCGGCATGGGCTACCGCGACAACGCCACCTCGGGCGTGGCCACCAACGGTGCCGCCGAGGGGATGTACATGGTGACGTCCGGCACCCACGTCAACGGCAGTTGCTGCTTCGACTACGGCAACGCCGAGACGAACAACAAGGACACCGGCAACGGTCACATGGACGCGATCAACTTCGGTACGGAGTGCTGGTTCGCGCCCTGCTACGGCAGCGGCCCGTGGGTGCAGGCCGACCTGGAGAACGGGCTGTTCCAGTCGGACTCCGGGTACAGCAAGAACACCGCGAACACCGGAACCGGGGCGATACCGTTCGTCACCGCTTTGCTGAAAAACAACGGTCAGGACCATTTCGCGCTGAAATCCGGAAACGCGCAGTCGGGGAGTCTCACGACCTCCTATTCCGGAGGTGAACCCACCACGAGCGGTTACTCGCCCATGCATCAGGAGGGCGCGATCGTCCTGGGCACCGGCGGGGACAACAGCAACGGCTCCATCGGCTCGTTCTTCGAGGGCGTCATGACCGCCGGCATCCCGACCGACGCCGCCGACAACTCCGTACAGGCCAACATCGTGTCCGTCGGCTACGGCGCCTCGACCGGCACCACCGGGACGCTCGCCGCCGGTTCGGAGATCTCGCTGCGCGCGACCACCTCGTGCTGCACCGGCGACTACATCCGCCACCAGAACAACGCGGCGGTCCTCTCGGCGATCACGTCCAGCAGCGCGGCGCTCGACAAGAGCGACGCCACCTGGATCGTCCGCAGGGGACTCGCCGACAGCTCCTGCTATTCGTTCGAGTCACGGAACTACCCCGGCGACTTCCTGCGGCACTACAACTACCAGCTCTACCGCCAACCCATGGTCGGCACCGCCCAGTTCAGACAGGACGCGACGTTCTGCGCCTCGACCGGCAAGAGCGGCACGGGCACCTCGTTCGCGTCGTACAACTACCCGACCAGATATCTCCGGCACTACAACTACAACGTCTACATCGCGAGCGACGGCGGCTCCAACACCTTCGACAGCGCCACCTCGTGGACGGACGACGTGAGTTGGGCCGTTACGGCTCCCTGGGCGCCGTAACGACCAAGTCCGCTGCCTCCACCGGGAGTTCGGCGGTGACCGTGAAGCCGCCGCGCGGCGACGGGCCGGCCCGCAAGGAGCCGCCCGCCACCGCGAGGCGTTCCGTGAGGCCCTTCAGACCGGTTCCGCCGATGCCCTCGGCGGGGCCGGTCGCCGCCGTGTCTCCCGTGCCGTCGTCGGCGATGGTGAGGCGGACGCGGTCCAGGATGCCGTCGAGGGTGATCTCGCAACGGGTCGCACGGCTGTGCCGTACGACGTTGGTGACCGCCTCGCGGACCACCCAGCCCAGCAGGGCCTCGTTCTGTGGGGTCAGGGGTGGGCCCGACTGGCGGACGACCGGGGCGATGTCGGCGGCGGACAGGGCGGAGCGGGCGCGGTCCAGTTCGGTGGCGAGGCTGCCCTCGCGGTAACCGGTGACCGCCTCGCGGATCTCGGTGAGCGCCTGCCGGCCCACGGCCTCGATGTCGGTGATCTGGTCGAGCGCGGCCTCCATGTCGCGGGGCGCGAGGCGCCGGGCCGCCTCCGACTTCACGACGATCACCGAGAGCGTGTGCCCGAGCAGGTCGTGCAGATCGCGGGAGAACCGCATCCGTTCCTTCTCGACCGCGCGGCGCGCCAACTCCTCGCGGGCGGCGCGCAGTTCGCGTACGGCCTCGGAGAGGGAGAGGATCGCGGCGGTCACCATCGTGGACAGGAACGTGCCGTACGCGATGTTGATGGCGTCCGTGCCCGCCCGGACACCGGAGACGGCGCCCGCCAGCGCGGCCAGCGCGATGCCGGTCTTGCCGAGCCACGGGCCGCGCAGCACCGCGCCGGTGGCGAGGCCGAGCAGCGGGAAGAAGTACAGCCAGCTGCCGCCGTAGCCCGCGGCGAGACCGCAGGTGATCGCGCACATCACGCCGAGTGCCACGCGGGTCGAGACCGCCTCGCGCTTGTCCTTCACGAAGGCGCGGAAGACGACGTAGATGTAGAGGGAGTTGAAGACCAACAGGCCCAGGGCGCCGATCCAGGGGTTGGCGGTCTTGCCCTGGAGGAGATTGGAGAAGGAGCCCATTCCCATCAGCAGCCACGGCAGCAGCGCGAAGCCGGTGGGTGGCGGACCGGGCTGGTCGGGCATCTTCCCGCCGGTCCTGCGGGCCTCCTTCTCGGCGGCCTTGTAGCGCTCCATGTCGGTCTTCCAGTCGGCCCGCGCCGCCCGCCAGGCGCGCAGCTGGCAGGTGATCCCTCGCGTCCAGTGCATCTCTCTCTCGCTCCCCCGGTCACACGGTCCGCCCGGTCCGGCGGTACGCCAGCACAGCGTACGAACCGAACGCGAGCAGCCAAGCCGTCAGCACCACGATCGCGCCGAGTGCGGGGGCGTGCCCGTCGGTGACGGAGGTGCCGAGTTCGGCGAAGCGGTTGGTCGGGGTGTAGTGGGAGACCGCGCGCAGCCAGCCGGGGAAGAGGCTGATCGGGAACCACAGGCCGCCGATCACCGAGAGCCCCAGGTTGCAGGCCATGTTCGCGACGCCGGTGGTCTGGGAGGTGAGCCCGTAGCCGTTGCCGAGGCCGAGCAGGGTGAAGGGGATCGAGCCGAGCCACAGCAGCAGCGCGATCGCCGCCCACTGCCAGGCGTCCAGCCGTACGCCGTTCACCAGTCCGCCCGCCGCGAGCACCGCGACGATCGCGGGCAGCACGGTCACCGAACCGGTCAGCGCCCGGCCGACCACCACCTGGCGCGGGGTCATCGGCGTCACCCGCAGCTGCCGCAGCCAGCCGATCGCCCGGTCCTCGGCGACCCCGCCCCCGGTGTTGAGCGCGGACCCGACGGCACCGTAGGCGGCCATACCGACCATCGCCGTGGCCTTGTACCCGCTGTCGTCACCGCCCAGGTTCGTGAACAGCAGATACATCATCACCGGCATCGCGATCCCGCCGATGACAAAGCCGACGTCGCGCAGGGTCCGGCGTACTTCGAGGCGCAGGTAGTCGAGCATCAGACGGTCTCCGTCCCGGTGGTCGTCATGGCGGGGATACGGCGGTGCGAGGTTGTCGGGGTGGCGTCGAGCGGGCGGCCGGTGTCCGTGCCGCCGGTCATCGAACCGGGGTCACGCGTGGTCCGGCGGTCTGCGAGCCGCAGGTGGTCGAGCATCACACCGTCTCCAGTTCGGGTTCGAGTTCGTGTGCCGTCAGTGCCAGGAACGCGTCGTCGAGGGACGCCGGCGTGACCTCCAGGCCTCGGATCGCGTTCCGTGCCGCGAGGGCGATCACCGTCGCGTCCGAGTCGTCGGTGCGCAACAGGGCGCGGTCGCCGCGTACTTCGAGGGTGTGTACGCCGGGCAGCTGGGCGAGGCCCTCGGTGGAGCCGCCCGCCAGGTCGAAGGAGACGAGGTTGCCGCCGGCCGCGCGCTTGAGCTGTTCGCCGGTGCCGTCGGCGACGATCCGGCCGCGGTCGATGACGACGATCCGGTCGGCGTGCGCGTCCGCCTCCTCCAGGTAGTGCGTGGAGAACAGCACGGTGTGCCCGCGCCGGGCGAAGGCCCGCATCGACTGCCAGAACGCGTGCCGCGCCTCCACGTCCAGCGCCGCGGTCGGCTCGTCGAGCACGATCAGCGACGGGTTCCCGGCCAGCGCTACGGCGAACCGCACCCGCTGCGTCTGTCCGCCCGACAGCCGGTCCACCCGCCGCCCGGCCAGCTCGCCGATACCGGCCAGTTCCAGGGCCCGCGCGACCGGCATCGGCGACGGATAGCGCCGGGCGACGAACGCGACCAGCTCGCCGACGGTGACCCGGGGCACCGCCCGCGCCTCCTGGAGCATGGCTCCGACCAGGCCCTTTCGTACGGCCAACTCCGGTGCCGCGCCGAACAGTTCGACCGTGCCGGCGTCGGGCGCGTTCAGCCCGAGCAGCAGCGAGATCGCCGTCGACTTGCCCGCACCGTTGCGGCCGAGCAGCGCGACCGTCTCCCCGCGCCCGATCTCCAGATCCACACCGTCCACGGCACGCACCGCGCCGAACGTCTTGACCGCCCCCGCGAAAGACACGGCAGCCTCTGTCCGGTCCGCCGCCCCACCTGTCTGTGTCATGGCTACGACGCTACGGATCCGGCCCCCTCGCCCGGCAGATGCGCATGTACGGACTCGGGCAGGACAAATGTCACGGGTGCCGGAACGGACGCCGGAACAGACACCGGTACGGACACCGGAACCGACACCCACCTGACGCACCGTCAGGAGCCTTCACAAGTTCGGGGCGCTCGGCTATACAGAAGGGCGCCGGACTGGAACGCGTTCTAGGTCGGCCCGTGACGACCTCGGTGCGGCCGACGGTGCGGACGGCCGCACCGAGGTCTTCGACCACCGGCGACATCAGGAGCCCCATGCCCATCGACGCAGCCCAGGCCCTCGCGGCCGAACCCCGGACCGGCGAGATCTCCTGGACCACCAAGGACGTCCAGCTCTACCACCTCGGCCTCGGCGCGGGCACCCCCGCGACCGACCCCGACGAGCTGCGCTACACCCTGGAGTCCCGGCTGCACGTCCTGCCGAGTTTCGCCACCGTCGCGGGCAACGGCTCACCCGGCGTGATCAGCGGCTTGTCCATGCCCGGCATCGAGGTCGACCTCGCCCGCGTCTTGCACGGCGGCCAGTCCCTGCGCCTCCACCGCCCGATCCCGGCCCAGGGCACCGCGACCAGCACCGGCCACATCGCCGCCGTCTACGACAAGGGCAAGGCGGCCGTCCTCGTCATGCGCACCGAAGTCGCCGACGCCGACGGCCCGTTGTGGACCAACGACGCGCAGATCTTCGTACGGGGGGAGGGGGGATGGGGTGGCGACCGCGGGCCGTCCACGCGCCTCGAACCCCCAACAGGCGCCCCCGACAAGGTGGTTGAGCGCGCCATCCGCGAGGACCAGGCACTCCTCTACCGCCTCTCCGGCGACTGGAACCCGCTGCACGCCGACCCCGAGTTCGCCAAGGTCGCCGGGTTCGACCGGCCCATCCTGCACGGACTGTGCACCTACGGCATGACGCTCAAGGCGGTCGTCGACACCCTGCTCGACGGCGATGTGACCCGGGTGCGCTCCTACGACACACGGTTCGCCGGAGTGGTGTTCCCCGGCGAGACACTGCGCATCCGCATGTGGCGGCAGGGCGACGCCGGAGCCGGGACCGTGCGGGTCGCGGTGAGCGCCGTGGAGCGGGACGACGCTCCCGTCCTCGCCGACACGATCGTCGAACACGCCTGAGTCAGGCCAGAGTTGACCCGAGTTGAGGGGAGCCGCACCATGCTCGCAGCCGTACTGCACGAGATAGGCCAGGACAAACTGGAGGTCCTCGACGACGTCGAGGCGACGGGCTTCGGGCCCGGCCGGGTCAGGATCCGGGTGCGCGCCACGGGGCTGTGCCACTCGGACCTGTCCGCGATGGCGGGGGTACTGCCGCAGCCCGCGCCCTTCGTACCGGGACACGAGGGCGCGGGCGAGATCCTCGAAGTCGGCGAGGGCGTAAGCCACTTGAAGCCCGGTGACCGGGTCGTCGTCTGCTGGCTGCCGGCCTGCGGGGTGTGTCCGGCGTGCAAGCGCGGCCAGACCCAGCTGTGCCTGGCCGGGTTCATGAACGCGGGCACCCCCAACTTCAAGCGCCCCAGCGGCGATGTCTTCGGCTTCGCGGGCACCGGCACCTTCGCCGAGGAGGTCGTCGTCGACGCGGGCTGCGCCGTACCGATCCCCGACGACGTGCCCTTCGACATCGCGGCCCTCATCGGCTGCGGGGTCACCACCGGACTCGGCGCCGCCCTCAACACCGCTGACGTGGAAGCCGGTTCGTCGGTCGCCGTGATCGGCTGCGGGGGTGTCGGCATCTCCGCGATCCAGGGTGCCCGGCTGAAGGGCGCGGCCGAGATCGTCGCCGTCGACCCGGTCGCCTCCCGCCGTGAGGCCGCGCTCAAGTTCGGTGCCACGCGGGCGATTTCACCGGACGAGCTGCCCGACGCCAAGCAACAGGTCACCGGCGGCGAGGGGTTCGACTACGTCTTCGAGGTCGTCGGCCGCTCCGCCACCGCCCGCACCGCCTACGAGAACACCCGCCGCGGCGGCACCCTCGTCGTCGTCGGCGCGGGCGCCCTCGACGACTATCTCCAACTCAGCATGTTCGAGCTGTTCTTCGACGAGAAGCGCATCCTCCCCTCGATGTACGGCGGGGGAGACGTGCTGCGTTCCTACGAGCGCACGATCGCCCTGTGGCGCGCGGGCCGCGTCGACCTGGAGAGCCTGATCACCCACCGCGTGCCGCTGGCCGACATCAACGAGGCCCTCGACCAGATGCGCCAGGGGACGGCCCTGCGCACGTGCATCGAGATCTGACCCCGAATTCCCTTCTGCTGAAAGGACCTTGATGTCACTGCCACTTGAGGGCCTCTCCGCGATCGTCACCGGCGCCGGACGCGGCCTCGGCCGGGCCGAGGCGCTGGAACTCGGCCGGCTCGGCGCGGCCGTCGTCGTCAACGACTACGGACAGCCGGGCCGGGACGGTTCGGGGGAGGCGTCCGCCGGTCCCGCCGAAGAGGTCGCCGCCGAGATCCGCGCGGCGGGCGGACGCGCCACCGCCCACACCGGGGACGTGGCCGACTTCCAACAGGCCGCCGCACTGGTCGAGTTGGCGATCGCCGAGTTCGGCAGGCTCGACATCCTCGTCAACAACGCGGGCATCCTGCGCGACCGCATGGTCTTCTCCATGACGGAGGGCGAGTGGGACGCGGTGATCCGGGTCCACCTCAAGGGCCACTTCAACACGACCCACTTCGCCGCCGCACACTGGCGCGAGCGCTCCAAGGCGAGCGGCGCGCCGGTGTACGGGCGGATCGTGAACACCTCCTCCGAGGCCTACCTCGCAGGCTCGGCGGGACAGCCCAACTACGCGGCCGCGAAAGGCGGAATCGTCGGCCTGACCACCTCCACGGCCCTCGCGCTGGCCAAGTACGGCGTGACCGCGAACGCGATCTGCCCGCGCGCCCGCACCCGGATGACCGAGGACGTCTTCGCCGGGTTCGGGGAGAACGGCGACGGCCTCGACCCTCTCGCACCCGAGCATGTCGCCCCGCTCGTCGGCTACTTGGCCTCACCCGCCGCCGAACGCGTCAACGGACAGCTCCTCGTCGTCCACGGCGGCATGGTCGCGATCGTCGAACGCCCGCACGTCCAGGCCAAGTTCGACAGCAAGCAGGACCTGTTCAGCTACGACGAGCTGGACGCCGTACTCACTCCGCACTACGCGGAGCGACCGCCGGGGGAGACGTTCGCGGCGGCGGAGGTACTGGGACTCAAGCGGGAACCCGGCACCGGATGACAAACGGCCCCGCCCGTCCGGAGACGAGCGGGGCCGTGTCGTGCGAGGTGGTGCGGGGCGCCTGACGTGTCGTCAGACCGCCGCGTACCGGGACTGCTCGGACTGCTCGGACGGCTTGCGGTGTCGGCCGTGGGCGGCCGCATCGCCGTCCTGCGCCGAGACCGGGCCCCGGTGCTTGCCGTGGCCGGAGGCCTCGTGTGTGTCGGCAGACATGGTCTGCGCGCTGTTCGTGTCGTTCATCGGATACTTCACCCCGTAGAAAACATGATCCTTCATACAGCTCGGCGATCTTATCCAGCCGTTCCCGGGGTGAAGCGAGACGGCCTGCCGTCCGGAACGAGTTCGTTACCGAGTCACACCACTTCGTTACCCGACGGCCACCCGGCCTTTGAGCGGTGCCTCCCGCAAGGGCACCGGACGCGGCGCGACCGGCACCGGAGGATCCGGTTGTGACGGCGGTGACGGTGACGGCACGGCCTCCCCAGGCGCGCCCCCCGTCCCGTCCCGAACCGGATCCTCCGGGCGTGTTTCCCCCGTACCCCCCACGCCCCCCGTCACCGCAGGGGATCCCGCGTCCCCTGCTTCCCCCGTTCCCCCCGCCCCCCGAGGCACCGCGAACCGCGCCACACCGCACGGCACTTCCCGTGTAGCGTACGGCAGTTGCAGCACCCCGTCCTCGGTCCACAGCCCGGCGCCCGCCAACCAGCCCTCGGGCGCCGGGAGTTGGAGCAACTGCCGTTCGGCGGGCCGCCAGACGGCGAACCAGGTGCCGGCCGGCCCGTCGACGCGCAGGGCGACCCCGCAGTTCTCCGGCATCAGCACCTGCCCCGGCTGGATCGCGAACGGCGTCACCGTGCAGTCCGGCAGCCGCAGGCACTCCGGGAACCGCACCGGCAGAGTGGACCCGACGACCCCCCACCCGAGCCGTTCCCCCCGCCCGGGCGCCGGCGCGTCCGAGCCGATCAGCAGCAGCCCGCTGTCGGGGTCGGCCGCGAGCAGCCGGTCGTCGCTGTCCGCGGCGATCTGCAGCAGCGGCGACACCTCCCCGTCCCGCTCCAGGTCGACCACGATCGCCTTGGTCCGCCCGCCGACCTCCCGGTCCAGCGCCAGCATCCGCCCCGCCCGGTCCAGCCAGACCCCGCCCGAACACCGCCCCGGGACCATCGCGAGATGCTCGGGCCCGAACGCCCCGCCCGCCACCAGCCACACGGCGGTCGAACGCCGGCCCACGGCGAGGGCGTACGCCTTCTCGCCCCCCGGCGCGGGCGGCAGCAGCCGCAGCCGGGTGTCCGGGTCCGGGCACTCGACCGCGCCGAGCAGCAGCTCACCGGTGCCGGGACCGGTCGGGTAGAGCAGCGAGAACGCGTGCCGCCCGTCCACCAGCCGCCGGATGAGCACCCGCCCGTCGCCCATCGGCTGGACCTCGGTGCCGGGCTCCTCCGGCTGGTTGCCGGGCAGCGGCACGGCGTACGGCTCGGGGCCGTCCAGCGTCCACCGCTCCGGGAACAGACAGTCGCCGGCCGGCGCGAGGCGGGCGGCGTACGCCCCGTCCGCGGTGATCGCACACGTGGTGCCACCGTTCCGCGGGTCCCCGCACTCGTCGCCGAGTTCGTCCCCGTCCTCGTCCGCCGCCGTGGGCTCGATCGCACAGGCCGTCATGGTTCGGTCACCTCCGGCGACGAAACTAGTTTTCGTACGTACGGACGTGGGACCGATGAGCAGGGGCTTCACCAATAAGGGTGGCCAAGTAACGATTCGCCTGAGGAAACCGGGGCGGATGTGCTGAACGGTGCCGCACACCCCCGTACCGCCGCTTCAGCGGTTCAGCCGCACAGTGCGGCCAGGTAGCCTTTCCCCGTGCCCCGTCAGTCCGTACCCCGCCTGTCCGAAGTCATCGCCGCGCTGGAGAACCTGTGGCCCGCCGAGCGGGCCGAGTCCTGGGACGCGGTCGGCACCGTCGTGGGCGACCCGGACCAGGACGTCACGCGCGTGCTGTTCGCCGTCGACCCGGTCCAGGAGATCGTCGACGAGGCCGTGAAGCTGGGCGCCGACCTGCTGATCACCCACCACCCCCTCTACCTGCGCGGTACGACCACGGTCGCGGCCTCCACCTTCAAGGGCCGCGTGGTGCACACCCTGATCAAGCACGACATCGCGCTGCACGTCGCCCACACCAACGCCGACCGCGCCGACCCGGGAGTCTCCGACGCGCTCGCGGGCGCGCTGGACCTCAGGGTCGTAGGACCGCTCGTACCGGACCCGACCGATCCGGAAGGCCGCCGGGGCCTGGGCCGGATCTGCGAGCTGGACCACCCGCTGACCGTCCGCGAGCTCGCGGCCCGCGCCGCCGAACGCCTGCCGGCCACGGCGCAGGGCATCCGCGTCGCGGGCGACCCCGAGGCCCTGGTCCACCGGATCGCGGTGAGCGGCGGCTCCGGCGACAGCCTCTTCGACGACGTACGAGCGGCAGGCGTGGACGCGTTCCTGACAGCGGACCTCCGCCACCACCCGGTGTCGGAGGCCCGCGCCCACAGTCCTCTCGCGCTGCTCGACGCGGCGCACTGGGCCACCGAGTGGCCCTGGTGCGAGCTGGCCGCCGCCCAGCTCGACGAGATCTCCGACCGCGAGGGATGGGACCTCAGGGTCCACGTCTCCAAGACGGTCACCGACCCCTGGACCGCCCACGCGGCGTCCACCGCCACACCTGACTCACTGGGAGCCCCCAACTGAACGCCGCGCCCGCCGACCAGATCCGACTTCTCGACGTCCAGGCCCTCGACGTCCGCCTCTCGCAGCTCGCGCACAAGCGCAACTCGCTGCCCGAGCACGCCGAGATCGACTCGCTGACCAAGGACCTCACCCAGCTGCGCGACCTGCTCGTGGCCGTGCAGACCGAGGAGAGCGACTGCGCCCGCGAGCAGACCAAGGCCGAGCAGGACGTGGACCAGGTGCGCCAGCGCGCCACCCGCGACCAGCAGCGCCTCGACTCCGGCGCCGTCACCTCGCCCAAGGACCTGGAGAACCTCCAGCGCGAGATCGTCTCCCTCGCCAAGCGCCAGGGCGACCTGGAGGACATCGTCCTGGAGGTCATGGAGCGCCGTGAGTCCGCGCAGGAGCGCACCGCCGAACTGACCGAGCGGGTCGGTTCCGTGCAGGGCAGGATCGACGACGCGACCGCCCGCCGCGACGCCGCGTACGAGACCCTCGACGCGGAGGAGGCCACGGCCGAGAAGGAGCGCGAGGTCGTCTCGGCGACCATCCCCGCGGACCTCCTCAAGCTCTACGACAAGCTCCGTCAGCAGCAGGGCGGCATCGGCGCGGCCAAGCTCTACCAGCGCACCTGCCAGGGCTGCCGCCAGGAGCTCTCCATCACCGACTTCAACGAGGTCCGCGCGGCGGCCCCCGACACCGTCGTCCGCTGCGAGAACTGCCACCGCATCCTGGTGCGCACGTCCGACTCCGGCCTGTAAGGAGCGCTGGCCGTGCGGGAGTTCATCGTCGAGGCGGACGGCGGTTCCCGGGGCAACCCGGGTCCCGCGGGCTACGGCAGCGTCGTCATCGACGCGACGACGGGGGAGACGCTGGCGGAAGCGGCCGAGTACATCGGCATCGCCACGAACAACGTCGCCGAGTACCGAGGCCTGTTGGCCGGCCTCCGCACGGCCCACGCGCTGGACCCCTCGGCGTCCGTCCACGTCCGCATGGACTCCAAGCTCGTCGTGGAACAGATGTCGGGCCGCTGGAAGATCAAACACCCTGACATGAAGCCCTTGGCGGCGGAGGCGGGTCAGGTCTTCCCGGCGGACCAGGTGACGTACGAGTGGATCCCGAGGGCCCAGAACAAACACGCGGACCGCTTGGCCAACGAGGCGATGGACGCGGGAAAGCGCGGCGAGCAGTGGTCGGCGGCAGAGTCAACGGCGGAACTCCGCAGCACGGACTCGGCCGAGGCTTTTCGGGGGAGCGGGCGCGACCAGCTTTCCAGTGCGGGCTCAGGGGATGCCCTTCGGGGGCGCGCGACACATGCGGGGCTTTCCAGCGCAGGCTCAGGCGAGACACCTAAGGGGCGCGGGGAACTGCGCGACCAGCCCCCACTCACCCGCACTGTGACGACAACCGAAAAGTCCACAGCCGACACCCGCGCAGCCCGCAACGTAGCGACCCCCACCCCCGGTTGGGCCCCCGCAGACATGGGCGCCCCCGCAACCTTCGTCCTCCTGCGCCACGGCGAAACCCCCCTCACCCCCCAGAAGCGTTTCTCGGGCAGCGGCGGCACCAACCCCTCCCTCTCACCCGTAGGCCAGGACCAAGCCACCCGAGCCGCAACCGCGTTGGCAACCCGAGGCACGATCCAGCACATCATCGCCTCCCCCCTCACCCGCACCAGGGAAACCGCCGCAGCCGTAGCAGACCGCCTCGGCCTGCCGGTGACGATCGAAGAGGGCCTGCGCGAAACGGACTTCGGCGCCTGGGAGGGCCTCACCTTCGGCGAGGTACGCGACCGCTACCCCGAAGACCTGACGACGTGGTTGGCCGACCCCACCGCCCAACCCACCGGCGGCGGCGAGAGTTTCGCGGACACGGCAACCCGAATCGCCGCCACCCGAGACAAGCTGACGGCAACCTACGCGGGCCGCACCGTCCTCCTCGTCACCCACGTCACCCCGATCAAGACGTTCGTCCAACTCGCCCTGGGCGCACCCCCGGAGTCCCTGTTCCGCATGGAACTCTCGGCGGCGTCCATCTCAACCGTGGCGTACTACGCCGACGGCAACGCGAGCGTACGACTCTTCAACGACACGTCCCACCTGCGCTGACCGCCTACGCTGAACGCAAGCGCAGCCCCGCCGCCTCCCGCGCCAGCACCTCGACCCGCCCCCAGTCCCGCGCGGCCACCGCATCCGCCGGAATCATCCAACTCCCGCCCACACACCCGACGTTGGGCAACGCCAGGTATTCAGGCGCGGAGTCGACCCCTATCCCCCCGGTAGGACAGAACCGAGCCTGCGGCAACGGCCCCGCCAGCGCCTTGAGATACGCCGTACCGCCCGAGGCCTGAGCGGGAAAGAACTTCATCTCCCGCACCCCACGCTCCAACAGCGCGACCACTTCGGACGTGGTGGACACCCCCGGCAGAAACGGCACCCCGGCCTCCTGCATGGCCTCCAGCAACAACTCGGTCCACCCGGGACTCACAAGAAACCGAGCCCCCGCCCCCACACACTCCTTGACCTGCCCCGGAGTGAGCACGGTCCCGGCCCCGACGACGGCCCCCGGCACCTCACCCGCGATAGCCCGCAAGGCCTCCAGCGCGACCGGCGTCCGCAAGGTCACCTCGATCGCGGGCAGCCCCCCGGCGACCAACGCCCGCGCGAGCGGTACCGCATCGGCGACGTCCTCGATGACGACGACGGGCAACACGGGAGCGAGATCGAGCAGGGAGGAGGAAGTCATGACCTCATCCTGCCGACGTGATGCAGTATGCGCAAAGCTCATTGCGCACACTGCAACGCGCGCCTGATGGATCGCTCAGTGGATCTCGTCCACCAACACATCCAACGCCCAACCCCGCCCCGCCTGCGAAGGCACCTCCGCCTCCACCACATACCCCAAGCCCCGCAACGCCTCCACCAACTCCGCAGGCGTCCCCGGCACCCCCGCCGAGGTCAACAGACTCCGCACGATCCGCCCCTTCGTCGCCTTGTTGAAGTGGCTGACGACCTTCCGCGTCGGCGCATGCAACACCCGCACAGTCGCCGTCCGCCCCGCGACCTCCCCCTTCGGCTTCCAAGCCGCCGCATACGCGGAAGACCGCAGATCCAGCACCAGCCCGTCCCCGGCGACCTCGGGCAGCACAGCCGCCATCGGCCCCCGCCAGTGCGCACCCAACGCCCCGAGCCCCGGCAACCGCACGCCCATAGAGCAGCGATACGACGGAATCCGGTCGGTCACCCGCACCGCACCCCACAACCCGGAGAACACGAGCAGCGACCGCGTGGCACGCCGCTTCGCGGCCGGTTCCAGCGAGGCCAGGTCGAGGGCGTCGTAGAGAACCCCCGTATAGATCTCCCCGGCGGGCCGCGCACCCGCCGTCCGCAGCTCCGTGTTCTTCGCGATCTCGCCGCGCAGCCCCTCACTCAACCCGAGCACCTCGCGTGCCTTGTCCTCGTCGGCCGCGCAGAGGTCGACGAGTTCGTCGAGTACGGCCGCGCGGGCGTCGGCGAGTCCCGGGAGGGAGAGCGACTCCGGCTTGAGGGGGGCACCGCGGCCGGAGGAGGCCTTGCCTTCGGAAGGAGGCAGCAGGACGAGCACGGCGGGTTTCTCCTTAGGGGACTGCAGGGGATTTCAGGGGTCTTCAGGCAACTTCTGGCTTACGTGGGGGGCCTGCGCCAGCGTAAAGGGTGCGGGCCTGCGGATTGTGCCTACGCTCGTGTCATGCCCAGCCGCCGTATCCGGGTGACCGGCACCCCCGAAGCCCCGCTCCGCGCCGCCCTCACCGCACTCCGTACCGAACTCGGCGTACCCGAGACCTTCCCGCCGGAGGTACTGGCGGAGGCGGAAGCGGCGGCGAAGGCCCCGCCACAGCCTGCCGCGGACGCGACCGACATCCCCTTCTTCACCATCGACCCGCCCACGTCCATGGACCTGGACCAGGCGATGCACCTGTCCCGTAGGGGGACTGGGGGATCCGGGGGGAGCGGTTTCCGGGTCCGGTACGCCATCGCCGATGTCGCCGCCTTCGTGGCCCCCGGCGGCGCGCTGGACGCGGAGGCCCACCGCCGCGTCACCACGCTCTACTTCCCGGACGAGAAGACCCCACTGCACCCGCTCCTCCTGAGCGAGGGCGCCGCGAGCCTGCTGCCCGACGTGACCCGGCCCGCGGTGCTGTGGACGATCGACCTGGACGCGGACGGCCGTACGACCGCCGTCGACGTTCGTCGCGCGCTCGTCCGCAGCCGGGCCAAACTCGACTACGCCACCGCGCAGCGGCAGATCGACGCGGGCACAGCGGAGGAACCGCTCGCGCTGCTGAAGGACATCGGCGAGGCGCGCGAACGTCTGGAGGTCGAGCGCGGCGGCATCTCCCTCAACGTGCCCGAGCAGGAGATCGTCGAGCGCGACCACACCTACGAACTCGCCTACCGCGCCCCGCTCCCCGCCGACGGCTGGAACGCCCAGATCTCCCTCCTCACCGGCATGGCGGCGGCCGACCTGATGCTCACGCACGGCACGGGCGTCCTGCGCACCCTCCCCACGGCCCCCGACGGCGCGGTCGGCCGCCTCCACCGCACCGCGCACGCGCTGCACATCGACTGGCCGCACCACATGGCGTACGCGCAGCTCATCCGCTCCCTCGACCCCCACCTCCCGCACCACGCGGCCTTCCTCCAGGAGTGCACGACCCTGCTGCGCGGCGCCGGCTACACGGTCTTCCGCGACGGCAACCTCCCGCCCGTCACCACCCACGCGGCGGTCGCCGCCCCCTACACCCACTGCACAGCGCCCCTACGGCGTCTGGTAGACCGCTACGCCTCCGAACTCTGCCTCGCCCCCTCCTCCCCACCCGCCTGGGTCCTGGCCGGCCTCGACGCCCTCCCCAAACAGATGGCCGACGGCAACCGCCTCGCGGGCACCGTCGAGCGCGAGTGCGTCGACATCGTCGAGGCGGCGCTGCTGAAGGACCGCGTCGGCGACCTCTTCGACGGCTATGTGGTGGACGTCGAGGAACACCAACCCACCGTGGGAAAGGTGCAGTTGGACACCCCGGCCGTCGTCGCCCGCCTCGAAGGCGGCACGACCCCACTGCCGTTGGGCGAGCGCCTGCGCGTCCGCCTCACCCAGGCGGACCCGGGGACGTCGAAGGTACGGTTCGCGCCCGCCTGATCGCTTCCACGAGGGTTGCTACGACGCGGTCGGCGTCGTCGGCGTGGAAGTGGACGGTGTCGACCTGCCGTTGGCGGCCGAGCAGCGTGAAGTGGCTTACGGGCTGGGCGAGTTGGAGGGTGACGGAGGTACGGAAGCCGACGGGGAGATCGAGTTCGCCGTCGGCGCGGCGCCGGGTCACCCGCAACTCCCGCTCGGCGGAGGCGATATGACCCAGAGGGACGACCACGTCGGCGCGGGCGGCCCGTCGGAGCCGTAGCGCGTATGTGTCCGTGTCCAGCAGGTGCGGGCGGGCGACGGAGGACGCGTGCAGGGCGGCGACGCACGCGACCGCGCACAGACCCAGGACCGGCACCACGTCGTCGAGCACCGGCCAGTCCCGCAGCAGCACCGACATGGTGAGCGTCTCCAGGACGCACGCGAGCGCCGACCCGGCCACCATGGCCCGTCGCGCCCGCGCATACCCGAACACCCGCCCGCCGCCTGCCCAGTTGGTCCTCATGGGGTCAGTGCAAATGCTGACGTCGCGGCAGTGTCAAGCGCCAAGCGGCGCGCCGAACCACAGCCGCAGCGCGTCCGAGGGGTCGTCCTCGGTGCCGTCCGTGTCCGACGCCCAGGCGGTGAACCCGTCGGGACGCACCAACAGCCCGGCCAGTTCCGGGTGTTGGGGGCAACTGGTGGTCAGCACGTCCACCACACCCTCGTAACCGGCCGCGCGGGCCCGGAGTTTGGGGTCGTCGGTCAGGTCGAGGAGGAGGGCGCGGCCGGTGTGGAGGTGGTCGCCGAGGCGGGTGCCGTCGGCGAGTTCGAGGTCGGGGGCGCTGCGGCCGGTCAGCGGGTGGTCGCCGGGAAGGTCGTAGCGCTGCCAGGCACCGGAGATCCGCTTGACGAAGTACGTCGTGCCGTCGGCTGTCCCCGCGAGGTCGCTGACGATCCCGCGCAGGGCACGGGCGTGTGCATCGGGCCGCATGATCGCGATCTGGGCGCGGGTCCAGTCGAGCACCCAGGCGCCGATCGGGTGCCGTTCCGCAGTGTAGGTGTCGAGGAGTTCGACGGGTGCCCGGCCGCCGATGACCAGGGCGAGCTTCCAGCCGAGGTTCATCGCGTCGCCGACACCGAGGTTGAGTCCCTGTCCGCCGAACGGCGAGTGCACGTGCGCCGCGTCGCCCGCGAGCAGCACCCGGCCCGAGCGATAGGTGTCCGCCTGACGGCAGTTGTCGGTGAACCGGGTCGCCGTGTGCAGCGCGTGCACGGTGACGTCGACGCCGGTCACGCGGCGCACGCTGGCCTGCAACTCCTCGGTGGTGACCGGGGATTGACGGTCGGCGGGCGGCCCGTCGAACTCGATGGAGACCATCCGTCCCGGCATCGGGCCATAGGTGTACATCCCCGTGCCGGTGGCGTTCCAGCCCTTGCTCAGCCCCTCGGTGCCGGTCATGTCGGCGATCGCCTGGTAGCCGGTGATCTCCGGTGCGGTGCCCGGGAATTCGATCCCGGCGAGCTTGCGCACGAGGCTGCGCCCGCCGTCGCAGCCGACCAGCCAGCCCGCGCGAATGGCCTGCGGCGCGGAACCGTCTGTAGGCGCGAGGTGGACGGTCACGCCGTCCTCGTCGGCGTCGTAACCGGTCAACTCGACCTGCCTGCGCACCTCTACGCCGAGTTCGGCGGCGCGCCGGCCGAGCAGTCGTTCCAACGGGGCCTGCGGGACGAACCGGCCGACCTCGCCGGGCGGGCCGACCTCCGCGAAGGCGGGGTCCGAGGTGTCGAGGAGATCGGCCCGGAGGGTGATCCCGGCGAAGTGCCCGGCGGACTTCGGCGGCGGGGCGGCGCCCTCACCGCCGCTCTGGGTCCGCAGGAACTCCTTCATGCCGTTCGCCGTCTCGACCTGCACCTCGGTCAGCGCGGGCAGCAGCCCCCGCCGGTAGAGGGAGACGGCGGTGAGGGTGTTGATCCCGCCCGCCTTGATCGTCTCGTCCACCCCGGCCAGCCGCTCCGCGACCAGCACGCGGGCCCCGCCGAGCCGCAGCTCACAGGCGAGCAGCAGCCCGATGGGCCCGGCTCCGGCGATGACGACGTCGTAGTTCGTGTCGGTGTCGATGGGGGTGTCGATGTGAGTGTTCGTGTCAGTGCTCATGCCTAGATTGTAGTCACTAAAAAATTATGTTGGCTACACTGTTCTCGTGAGCGAGACCAAGGACGCGGCCGAGCTGCCGCTGAGAGAGCGCAAGAAGCGTGCGACCCGGCAGCGGATCTCGAACGTCGCCTCGGCGCTGTTCCGGGAGCGTGGCTTCGACCAGGTGTCGGTCGCGGAGGTCGCGCGCGCCGCCGAGGTGTCGACGATGACCGTCTTCAACTACTTCCCGCGCAAGGAGGACCTGTTCCTCGACCGCATCCCGGAGGCGGTCGAGATGTTCAGCGGGGCCGTACGCGACCGTGCCCCCGGCGAGACCCCGCTCGCCGCGCTCCGCCGCCTCGCCCTCGAACTCCTCGACCGGCGCCACCCGTTGGCCGGCCCCGACAGCGGATTCCCGGACTTCTGGGAGGTCGTGGCCGACTCGCCCGCCCTGCGCGCCCGGGGCCGCGAAGCCCTGGAGGAGATCGAGACCGCCCTGACCAACGCCCTCACCGAGACCGCCCCCGACACCTCCGACCCCGCGCTGACCGCGGCCCTGACCGTCGCCGCGTACCGCACGGTCTACGTCACTACCGCGCGCCGTGTCTTCGCGGGAGAGGGCGCGGAGGGACTCGTAGCGGACCATCGGGCACGGATCTGCGCGGCGTTCGACGCGTTGGAACGGGCGCTCACCCCGGCATGACACGCGGCCCCCGCGCGTTGCACCCTGTGGGGGAGAGGGGGTGCGGCCGGTGAGCGCACGTGAGCAGGCGCTGTGGACGAGGGCGAGACTGGGCCGCTGCGGCCCGCCGCTCGACCTCCTCACGGCCCGCTTCGACCGGCACGTCTACGCCCCGCACGCGCACGAGGAGTTCACGATCGGCGTCTGCGTCGGCGGCTCGGAACTCATCGACTACCGCGGCGGCCGCGTCCGCGCGACCCCGGGCTCCATCGTCGTCCTCGCGCCCGGCGAGATGCACACGGGCGGCCCGGGCAGCACCACCGACGGCTACGCCTACCGAGCCCTCTACGTCGACCCCGGACTGTTGACGGACGGCATCCTCGGCACCGCCCTCCCGCACTTCCGCGAGCCGCTCCTCGACGACACCGAACTCGCCGTGGCGCTGCGCTCGGCGCACACCCAACTCAGCGTCTGCCCGGACCCGTTGGAGGCGGAGTCGCGTTTGCCGTGGCTCCTCACGGCCCTCGCCCGCCGCCACTCCACATCCCGCCCGGCACCGGACGAGATCCCGGGCGCGGCCTGGGTGGCCCACGCGGTGCGGGACCGTCTGGCGGACGAACTGCTGACCCCGCCGTCGCTGTCGTCCCTGGCGGCGGACTTCGGCCTGTCCCGCTACCAGCTGCTGCGCGCCTTCCGTACGACGATGGGGATACCGCCGTACGCCTGGCTCGCCCAGTACCGGGTGACCCGGGCGCGCGGACTGCTGGAGGCGGGCGGGCGGCCCGCCGAGGTCGCGGCGCAGGTGGGCTTCGCGGACCAGGCGCATCTGACCCGGTGGTTCCGGCGGGTGCTGGGGGTGACGCCGGCGGCGTACCGCAACAGCGTTCAAGACGACCGGCGCTGACCGGTCCGACACTCGCCGTATGACTGCACGCGGCTGGTTCCTGTTCTCCCTGATGGGAGTGGTGTGGGGCATCCCCTACCTGATGATCAAGGTGGCGGTGGACGCCCCGCTGTCCCCGTCCATGGTCGTCTTCACACGCTGCGCCCTGGGCGCCGTACTCCTGCTTCCCTTCGCCCTGCGACAAGGCGGCCTGGCCGGGACGATCCGCGCGCACTGGCGCCCGATGCTGGCCTTCGCGTGCATCGAGATCATCGGTCCGTGGTTCACGCTGACGGACGCGGAACGGCACCTGTCCAGCTCCACGGCGGGCCTGCTGATCGCGGGCGTACCGATCGTGGGTGTGCTGATGGCGAGGTTCTTCGGCAACGCGGAGCGGCTCGGCGCCCGGCGCGTGACCGGCCTTGCCCTGGGCCTGGCCGGGGTCACCGTCCTCACGGTGCCGCACCTGACGGGCGGCGACGCGCGCTCGCTGGCGGAGGTGCTGCTGACGGTGCTGGGCTATGCGACGGCGCCGCTGATAGCGGCCCGCCACCTGAAGGACGTCCCGACGCTCCAACTGACCGCGCCCTGCCTCGCGTTGGCGGCGATCGTCTACGCCCCCGCGGCGGCGGTGACGTGGCCGGCCTCGGTCCCCTCCGCACAGGTGCTGATCTCGCTGGCCGGCCTGGGGGTGATCTGCACGGCGGTGGCGTTCGTGGCCTTCCTGGAACTGATCAAGGAGGTCGGGCCGACCCGTTCGACGGTGATCACGTACGTCAACCCGGCGGTCGCGGTCGCGGCGGGCGCGCTGTTCCTGGGGGAGAGCCTGACCGTGGGCATCGCGGTGGCCTTCACGCTGATCCTGGCGGGGTCGGTGCTGGCGACGGCGGCCACCGGTCCGCGGGGCGGCGCCCGCCCGGTAGCATGGTCGACACGGCAGACGAGCCGGGCGGACGGCCGCGTGGAGTGCCCCTAGGGGGACTTCCCGAGGAACGTCCGGGCTCCACAGGGCAGGGTGATGGCTAACGGCCACCCGGGGTGACCCGCGGGACAGTGCCACAGAAAACAGACCGCCGGGGACCTCGGTCCTCGGTAAGGGTGAAACGGTGGTGTAAGAGACCACCAGTGCCCAGGGTGACCTGGGCAGCTAGGTAAACCCCACCCGGAGCAAGGTCAAAAGGAGCGCCGCCGTAAAACGCGCGCTCTGCGCGGACGTTCGAGGGCTGCCCGCCCGAGTCCGCGGGTAGACCGCACGAGGCCGGTGGCAACACCGGTCCTAGATGGATGGCCGTCGCCGGGGGGATCGCGAGGTTCCCCCGGAAACAGAACCCGGCGTACGGCCCGGCTCGTCTGCCGGCAGGGCTCTGACCTGGTCTTATGGGCCGGTCGGAGCCCGTTCCCGTGTCCGGGGCCTCCCGCCTCCGCCCGCGCGTCCTCACGCCCGCAGCTCTCCCGAGCCGCGGATCTTCAGGGCGACCGGGACGATCACGGTCTGCACCGCGCGGCCGGGGTCGGCGATGCGGGCGCGGAGGAGTTCGACGGCGGTCTGGCCGATCTTGGTGGTCTCCTGGGCGATCACGGTGAGGGCGGGTTGCAGGAGGTCGGCCAGGGGGACTTCGTCGAAGCCGACGAGGGCCAGGCGGGAGGACGCCTGCGGCCCGAGGCGTCGTAGGACCGCGAGGGTCGTGTCCATGTTGCCGGTGACCAGCGCGGTCGCCGGGTCCGGGCCGCGCAGCGCCGTGTCCAGGGCCGCGGCCACGCGCTCGGCGGTGATCTCGCCGGGGTGCACCAGGCCGTCGGCCGCCTCGCCGTGGTCCCGCAGGGCCGCGCGGAAGGCCACGGCGCGCTCGCGGCCGGAGAAGACGCGCTCGCTGTCGCCGATGTAGGCGATACGGCGGTGGCCGTGCCGGTGGAGGTGGTCGAAGGCCATGGCGATGCCGGAGGCGTTGTCGGACATCACGCAGTCCACCGAGATCCCGCTCATCGGACGGTCCATCGCCACCAGGGGCATGCCGGCGTCCAGTTCGGGCTGGAGGTAGGCGTGGTTCTCGCCGAAGGGCTCGACGATGATGCCCTCAAGGCGCTGGCGGCACATGGAGACCAGGATGTCGTGCTCCCTGGTCTCGTCGAAGTCGGTGGAGGCGGCCAGCAGGGTCAGACCGGCGTCGCGGGCCGTCCGTTCGATGGCGGCCAGTTCGGGGTTGGCCTCGGCGATGCGGCGGACGGCGGCGCCGATGGTCCCGGTGACGCCGGTGCGCAGCTGCCGGGCACGTTCGTCGGGGCGGTAGTTCAGCGCGGCGATCGCGGCCTGGACCTTGGCGACGTTCTCCGGGCCCACCGTGGGGTCGTTGTTGACCACCCGGGAGACGGTGCGCAGGGCCACCCCGGCCTCCCGTGCGACGTCGACCATCGTCGGACGTCTGGGGCGCCCCCCGCTCTCACGCCGTGCTCGCGTCATCCGGCCACTCCTCCTCGGATCCCTGATTCCTGACTCCCTGAATCCTGAATCCCTCGAAACATCGGACCGATATCAGACCAGCCCTTGACACATTCCCGCAACGCGCTTCTATCCTCGCGATAACGTTATCTCGAAGGATGTCGCGGCGTCGACCCTGTCCGGTCCGCCCCCGTCCAACGGGCCGCATCGTCCCTTCAGGAGACCTCCATGAGGCGCAAACGTCCGACCGTTGTCTGCCTCGCCGCGGCGCTCGCCCTCACCGGATGCTCCGCCGCGTCGACCGGAGGCGGGCACGGCGGCAGCACCCTGACCTACCTCACCTTCGAGACCCCCAGCCTGACCGCGACGTTCTGGGACACCTCGATCGCCGACGCCGAGAAGAAGGTCCCGGGCGTGACGGTGAAGAAGATCGTCGCCCCGAGCACGGACCGGGACGCGTACGCCAAGCAGCTGCAGGCCTCCGGGCAGTTCCCGGATCTGCTCCAGTCGATCACCCCGTCGACGTTCGCGACGGCCGGGCTGCTCAAGCCGTACGACCAGAAGTGGGTGGACGCCAACTTCCTGCTGCCCAAGGGCAATGCCTACAAGGGCAAGGTCTACATCCCGCCGACCAACTCGCAGATCATCCCCGAGGTCTTCTACGACAAGAAGCTGTTCGCCAAGGCCCACATCACCCAACTCCCCAGGACCTGGGCGGAGTTCATGGCCGTGTGCGCCAAGCTCAAGGCCGCCGGTGTCACCCCGGTCGAGCTGGGCGGCGGCGATCCGTTCTCGGCGTCGATGCCCTTGGTCGGCATCCTCTCCGCCGACGTACTCGGCAAGAACCCGGACTGGCTGAAGGAACGCTACGCGGGCAAGGTCAAGTTCACCGATCCCGACGTCAGGGCCGCGGTGGGCAAGTACCGGACGATGGTGAAGAAGGGGTACTTCGAGGACGGCGCCCTGGGCGTCAAGTACGCCGACTCCATCACGGACTTCACCTCCGGCAAGACCGCGATGTACATGATGGGCAGCTGGTTCCTCGGCTCGGTGCCCAAGGACCGCGCCGACGACTTCGGCGCCTTCCTCACCCCGACCGAGGACGGGTCGCGCGTGGTGCCGTTCTCGGTGGGCGGCTCCATGGCGATCAGCGCCAAGGCGCCCGCCCCGGCCAAGGCGACCGCCTTCGCCGAGGCCTGGTCGCTGGACCCGGCCAACTACAAGGCCCTGATCGAGGGCGACGGCGCGTTCCCGATGCTCAAGGGCAAGACCCTCGACGACTACGGCGTGCACGTCACCCAGGTCTTCAAGGACTCCTACGCCTACGTCACCCGGCAGAACACGAAGGTCTCGGCGTTCGGCTGGGCGACCAACGACGACTCCATGCCCTCCGGGCTCAACAACGCCTTCTACGCGGCCAGTCAGGCGCTGTTCTCGTCGGACGACGTCGACGGACAGCTGGCCGAGCTGGACGCGGCCTGGGACTCGGCGACCAAGTAAGGACGCGGCCATGACCACTCCCACCCTGTTCACCCGCGTCCGCCGACGCCGGGGCGACCCCGCCCTGGGCGTGATCGCGCTCGTCGCGCTCGGCCTGTACGCCCTGTTCATCGTCGTTCCGGTACTCATGAGCGCCTGGAAGAGCCTCACCGACGAGAACCCGCTGCTGGCGCGCGCCGGTTTCGTCGGCCTCTCCAACTACACGGAGATGGCCCACGACGGCGCCCTCGCCGACAGCCTCGGCTTCACCCTCCTGCTGGCCGGCGCGGTGACGGTCGTGGCCAACGCCGCCGGCATCGGTTTCGCGATGCTGCTCAACAGGACGTCGCTGAGCTTCCGGATGATGCGCACCGTCGCGTTCCTGCCCCAGGTGCTGTCCGGTGTCATCGTCGGCTACGTCTGGCGCTACATCCTGGCCCGGGACGGCATCCTCGACAACGTCCTGCTCTCCCTGGGGATCATCGACAGGCCGATCACCTGGCTGGGCAGTCCGCACCTGGCGGTCCTGTCCGTGGGGATCGTCGCGGCCTGGGTGCTGACCGGGTTCACGACCGTCGTCCACCTGGCCGCGCTCCAGTCGATCCCCGTGGAGCTGTACCAGGCCGCGATGGTCGACGGCGCCGGCCGGTGGCAGCGGTTCCGCCGGATCACGTTCCCGATGCTCGCCCCGGGCACCACCATCAGCGTCACCGTCTCGCTGATCACGATGCTCAAGCTCTACGACATCATCGCGGTGCTCACCTCCGGCGGCCCGGCCAACTCCACCCAGTCCACCGCCCTTTACATCATCCAGCTCGCCTTCACGGACGACCGCTACGGCTATGCCTCGGCCGTCGCGATGCTCCTTCTCGTCGTCTCCATCGTCATCGCGCTGTCCGTGACCGCGCTGCTGCGCCGCCGGGAGGTGGACCTGTGAGCACGTCGACATCCCAACGGCCCGTGGCACGCGGTCGAACGGCACCACCGCCGGCCGTACCCGCACCGCGCGGGAGCCGCCGCCCCTGGGCCACGCGCGGACACCTCGCGGCGGCCGCCCTGCTCACGCTGGCCTTCGTCAGCCCCGTCTATCTCACGCTCGTCAACGCCTTCAAGACACAGGACCAGATCGTCCGCGATCCGGCGGCTCCCCCCGCTCCGCCGACGACGCACAACCTGACGGACGCCCTCGCCCGGCCCGACCGGATCGTCCAGATCGGGCTGACCAACTCGGCGGTCACCGTGGCCGTTTCGGTGCTGCTGATCATCCCGCTGGGCTCGGCCCTCAGCTTCTGGCTGTCCCGGCGCCAGGCCCGGCTGCGCCGGATCGTCCTGGCGGCCTTCGCGGCCGGCCTGATGATCCCGCCCGCGGTCGTGCTGCTGCCCACCATCCGCATCCTGGCCTTCCTGCACCTGGACCACACCTATCCGGGGCTGGTCCTGGCCAACGTCGGTGGCGGCTATCTGTCGTTCGCGGTCTTCGTCTACTCCGGGTTCCTGCGCTCGATCCCCTCGGAGATCGTCGAGGCCGCGACCGTGGACGGCGCCGGGAGCCTGCGGATCTGGCGGACGGTCGTCATGCCGCTGCTGCGCCCGGCCACCGCCACCGTCACGATCTTCCTGTCGCTGTGGATCTGGAACGACTTCATGAATCCGCAGTTCATCCTCGGCCCGCTGCACGGCCAGACGATCACCACCGGCCTGTATCTGTCGGTCGGTCAGTTCTCCACCGACTACGCCCAGTTGTTCGGCGTGATGCTCCTGGCGGCGGTCCTTCCCGTCGCCGGATACCTCGCGCTGCAGAAGCAGTTCATCGCCGGACTGACCTCGGGAGCCACCAAGTGACCACGGAGACCGACGAGTTGGCCGCCGACATCGGCCGGACCGGCGTCCCGGACCTGGACGACGTCGCCGGGCACTGGGTCGACGCCGGCGAGATCGCGCACCTGCCCTCCCTGCGCAACCAGCAGGGCCAGGCCCACGTCAACCACGACCTGACCTCCCTCTCCTGGCTGGCCGCCCCGCCCTTCACCTTCGGCTACCACACCGGCGAGCTGCACGTCGACGGCCAAGTCCCGGCCGCACAGCGGTTCTTGTGGAAGCCGTGGGGCGTGGTGCGCGAACACCGCCGCCAGGACGGCCTGTTGGTGACCACCGACACCCGGATGGCACTGTCCCGGGATCTGCTCCTGTGGCGGATCGAGGTCACCAACGGCGGCGACGAACCCCGGACGGTCGAGCTCGCCCAGGACCTCTTCGCGATGGCCGCCCACTCCGACGTCGGCTACGGCTGGCTCTACGACGGCCCGTGGAACCACGGCATGCACCACGACTTCATGGCCCTGGAGCGCGTCCGGGCCACCACCGGCGGACGCGCACCCCACTACCTGCTCTCGCCGGCACCACGGCGGCTCCGGCTGGGCAGGCCCCGCGTCCCGGGCATCCAGCGCGACGAGGACCACGGCCCGATGCTCCTCGACGACGCGCTGCCGGCCCACGTCAGCCACGACAAGGAACCGGAACCGCGGGCCGGAGTGGCCGGTGCCGTACGCGGGCTGCGGGTGACGGCGGCCGACGGCGGCGCGATCGTCCGGGCCGACGAAGTGATCGCACTGACGCCCGACGGCGAGACCGGGCTGGACACCTTCGCCCTTTCCCCCGGCCTGACCGTCGCCTTCGAGCTACGGCTCGACACCCCCGGGCAGTCCGGGACCGTGCTCACCCACGGCAACCACCCCGACTCCCTCCAGATCGGGGTCGACGACGGCAGGCTGTGGCTCGGCATCACGGGGGAGCGGGAGTCCACCGGCGCCGAACCCGCCGTCGGGGACTGGCATCACGTCCGCGTGGACATCGAGGCCGACCAGGTCGTCCTGCGTCTCGCGGGCGACCGGATCGCCCGTACCCGGCACTGGTCCGCGTCGCGCCGCTGGACCTCCCGCGTCGAGGACGGCACGCTCGTCGTCGCCGATTCCCGGTCGCCGGCGCGTGCCGTCCACGCCTTCGCCGGCCCGGCCGCCGAACTGCGCGGCACGGGCGCCGGCGGCCGGGCGACCTGGACCTGCCGGATCGACCCCGGCGAGAGCGTGGCCCTCGGGATCAGCTGCGCGTACGGAACCGACACCGATGCCGTCGCGGCCGAAGCCCGGGGCGCGGCGGCCGACTTCGAGGCGACGACGCGGGCCGGCGAGGACGGCTGGCGACGGCTGTGGGCCGGCATGTTCGACCCGGACGGGACCGACTTCTCCGGGCATCTGCCGACCTTCACCACCGAGGACACCGGACTCGCGCGCACCTACTACATGGGGGCCCTGCAGGCGCTGTACCTGCGCAACACCCGGGTCCGGCCCGGTGAACCGGTGTTCCTCACCGGCGGCCCCCGGCTCGGTCCGACCACCACGTACTTCTGGGACCACTGCGAGTGGAGCCGGATGTACGCCCTGCTGGAGCCCGCCGGACTGCGGTCCTGGCTGCTGCGGGTGCTGGCCGGGCCCTACCGCGACTCCTTCGGTGTCGAGAACCTCGGCGGCGGCCCCCTGGGCAATGCCTACAGCTCCACCGACCACGCCCTCTTCCGGCTCGTCGAGCACTACGTCTGCGTCACCGGCGACCTCGCCTTCCTCGACGAGACGACCGGCGGTGCGACCGTCCTCGCCCACCTGGAGGGGCTCGGGCTGGGGTGGCGCGAGCGGCGGAGCGCGGCGACCGGGGGAGTGCTCGCCGACTTCGGCGACGATCCCTGGCAGCTGCTGGAGTGCGTGCCCACCTACACCGGTGCCGTCGCCTCCTTCAACGCCGCCTACGTCGCCTCGACACGTTCGCTGGCCGGCCTGTACCGGCGGCTCGGCCGCGACGAGGACGCCGACCGTACGGCGGCCGAGGCCGGGCAACTGGCCGACGCGGTCCTGGAGTTGTACGCAGGATCGGGCCGGTGGCAGGTGCGCCGCCCGGACGGGACCGACACGATCGGGCACTGCCTGGACTTCGGCCTGGTCGCGGCCGCCCTCCACCGCGAACTCCCGGACGGGGTACGGCGGGAGATGGCCGACTTCGTCACCGGCCGTCTGCTGGTGGGGAGTTGGATGCGGGCACTGAGCCCGGACGACCCGATCGCCGCCGCCTCCGACCGCCCCGACCACGGCGCGGCCGGTGCCTTCGCCGCCTGGCCCGGCGCCACCGCCCACGGTCTGGCCCGCCTGGGCCGTCGCGACCTGGCGATCGCTCTCCTGCGCGGCCTCCCGTCCGCCGCCTCGGGCGGGCTGTGGGGCCAGGCCATGGAGATCGTCACCGGCCCGGACGGACGGCACCGGGCACGGGTGGCCGAACGCGGCACCGCCACTCGCGACAACATCGCGGGCGCGGCCGGAGCCGAGGCGGTGCTCTCGGCCCTGTTCGACATCAACCCGACGTTCGCGTCCGACGGCCCCGCCGGACTGCCCGCCACCGTGTCCGTCGAGGGGGTCGGGACGCTCACGTATCCCGGCCGGACCTCCTGACCGGCCCACGCCTCATTCCCGTGCTCGCAGAGAGCCCGTGCTCACAGAAGGGCTGACATCGTCATGCCGCCAGTTCGTGGCTACGAAGCCGAACCCTGCCATCGCATCACCGGAGAGGTCGGCGCCGGATACCGGGACGCGGTCGCCGGGCTGGCTCCCGGGCTGGTCCTCGCCGTCGACGGTCCGGTGGCCGTCGACTGGGAAACGGTGAGCGCCGGGATCCGCGACGCGCTCGCCGCCCGCGACCTCACGGCGAAGCAGATCGACCTGCGCGAGCACTTCGCGCCCTGGCCGGAGATCCTCGCCCGCACCGCGTCCGCGGAACTCGCGGACGACCCGGACTTCGCCCCGTTGTCCGAGGCCGGGCTCGCCGACTTCTTCACCGGGTTGCCGGAACCGGCTGTCGCCGCCGACGCGGTCACCGTCGTTTTCGGGCCGGGGGCGGCCCTCGTGCCGTACGACAGGCTCTGGTACGCGGATCTGCCCAAGCGGTACGCCGAGGCCGGGATCACCGGTGGGACGGGCCGCAACCTGGGGCAGCCGGCCGGTACCGGGGCGGGGACGACACGGCGGCTCTTCTACATCGACTGGCCCGTCCTGGACCGGCACCGCGACACCCTCGTCGCGGATGTCGACCTGTGGCTGGACACCCAGGCTCCGCAGGACCCACACTCTCCGGCCTGGCTGGCGGGCCCCGACCTGCGCGAGGCACTCGCCGACCTGGCCGGACGGCCCTTCCGCACCCGACCGACCTTCAACACCACGTCCTGGGGCGGCCATTGGGCCCAGGAACGGCTCGGCCTCAACCGGGAGGCGCCCAACACCGCGCTCGGCTACGAACTCATCGCGCCGGAGAGCGGCATCCTCGTCGGCACACCGGACGGCCCGCGCGTCGAGCTCCCCCTCCAGGCCCTGGTCGCGCTGCACCCCGAGGAGATCCTCGGCGAACCCGTGCACGCGACGTTCGGCACCTCGTTCCCGGTCCGCTTCGACTACCTCGACACCGTCGGCGGCGGCAACCTGTCCGTCCACTGCCACCCGCGGTCGGACTACATGCGGCGGGTGTTCGGATGGCCGTACACCCAGCACGAGACGTACTACATGATGCTCGGCGGTCCCGGCCGGCAGGTCTTCCTCGGTCTGCGCCAGGACGCGGACCTCGCAGCGTTCCGGCGCGAGGCGGACCGGGCGTTCCACGACGGCGTGCCGTTCGACGTCGAACGCCACGTCCAGACCTTCCCCGCCGACCCGCACCAGCTCTTCCTCATCCCCGGCGGCACCCCGCACGGCAGCGGCGAGGGCAATGTCGTCCTCGAAATCAGCGCGACGCCCTACCTGTACAGCCTGCGCTTCTACGACTGGCTGCGCACCGACCGGGCGGGGAGGCGGCGGCCGGTCCATGTGGGCCACGCGTTCGAGAACCTCGACCCCGGCCGGTCGGGGGAGGCGGTGGCGAGGGACCTGGTCCAGCGGCCGCGCACCCTGCGCTCCGGCGAGGGCTGGCGCGAGGACGTCATCGGCGCTCTCCCGGAGATGTTCTTCGAGGTCCGACGGATCGAACTGGCCCCGGACGCCGTCGCGGACGACGACACCGACCACCGCTTCCACGTCGTCAACGTCGTGGAGGGCGACGGGATCCTCCTGGAGACGAGCGCCGGACACCGTTTCCGACTGGCCTACGCCGAGACCCTGACCGTGCCCGCCTCCGTCGGCGCCTACCGGGTGCGGGCCCTGGGCGCGGGGCCGGTGCGGTACGTCAAGGCGCTGGTGCGATGAGACCCGGCGACGGGACCGTCGTAGCGGTCATGGAGGTCGGCGGCACCCATGTGACCGCCGCACGCGTGGACATCGCGGACCGGAGTCTCCAACTCGGCCCGGCACACCGTGAGTCGCTCGACGGCGGCGGCAGCGCCGACGACATACTGGCGGCCCTCGTCCGGTGCGCGCGTCGGGTGCCCGTGCCGGGCGGGAGCCGGTGGGCCGTCGCGCTGCCCGGGCCCTTCGACTACGCACGGGGCATCGGACGGTACGCGGGAGTCGGCAAGTTCGACGCGCTGTACGGTGTCGATCTCCGGGCCGCCCTGACGGCTTCGCTGCCCGGGGCCGCCGGCATCACCTTCTGCAACGACGCGGACGCGTTCGCGCTCGGCGAGTGGTGGGCCGGTGCCGCGCGCGGCCACCGTTGCGCTGTCGCCCTCACCCTCGGAACCGGTGTGGGCTCCTGCTTCCTGCGCGACGGCCGCATCGTGCGGCAGGGGCCCGGAGTCCCGCCCGAGGGCCGTGTCCACACCGTGCGGTACGCGGACGAGCCGCTGGAGGAGACCGTGTCCCGGCGTGCCATACGGCGTTCCTACGCACGGTCCACCGGTGAAGTGGCCCCCGATGTACGGGAGATCGCGCGGCGGGCTCGCCAGGGCGACCGCGCCGCCGCCGGAGTCTTCGCCGACACGTTCAGGGCTCTGGGACGAGCCCTCGGCCCGCTGCTCGCCGCGTTCGAGCCGACGGTTCTCGTGGTCGGCGGTGCCATCGCGGGCGCCTGGGACCTGGTGGCCGAACCACTGCGAGCGGGCCTCACCGAAACCGCTCCGGCCCGCACCGCGGACATCGTCGTCACTCCGGCGCGGTGCCCGGAGGAGGCCGCGCTGCTCGGCGCCGCGTACCTGGCGACGACTCCGGCCGCCACGGCGCCCGGGGAACCGCGCGGCCGCACCCGGGCGCCCTGAAATGCCCGTTCCAGCAGCTCAGTTCGAGCAGTTCCGTTCCGAGACGAAAGGTCACACCACAGTGGCATCCATACTCCGCCACCGGCGGCGCATCAGCACGCTGCTGGCCTCGGCCCTCGTGGCCGTCGGCCTGACCACCGTTCAGGCCGGCCCGGCCGCCGCGGCGCCGGACATCGGCGACCCGACCGCGCCCCAGGCCCTGCGCACGGTGGCGCGGTTCCAGGGCGAATGGGACTCCCCGCCCACGGACCTGACGAACGGCGGGACCGTCGACGCCCCGTTGATGGGCAACGGCGACATCGGCGTCGCGGTCGGCGGCTCCATCGACGACCAGACCTTCTACCTCGGCAAGAACGACTTCTTCTCCACCGCCACCAACGGCATCGAGCCGCTCGGCCGGATCGTCCTGTCCGTCCCGGGCCTGTCCGGTTCGAGCTACCACGTCGTGCAGAACATCGCGCGGGCACAGGTGGAGGGCACCTACACCCTCGGCGGCGACACGCTCTCGGCCACGAGCTGGGTCTCGGCGACCGAGAACCTCTTCGTCACCACCCTGCGCCTCACCGGCTCGCGCTCACAGGCCGCGACGCTCACCGTGCAGGACGGACAGGGAAAGACCCCGACAACATCCGTCGGGGGAGCGGTACTTGACGCCGACGTGCAGGCCGGCACCGCCTCCGCGCCGGGCAACCCGCAGGCCCGTATCGCGACGACGGTGCCGGGCAGACCCACGGCCCGCTCGGGCAACCGGATCGGCCTGACCCTCGAACCCGGCGTGACCTACACCGTCGCCTCGGCGATCAACAGCAGCCACGACACGCCCCGTTACCGGTCCGTCGCCCACTCCACGGCCGCCGCACTGACGGACGGCTCACTGGCGAGGCTGCGCGCGGCCCACGCGTCCTGGTGGCGGAGCTACTGGTCCCGGTCGTTCGTCCAGATCCCCGACCAGGCCGTCGAGAAGGGCTGGTACGGCTCGCTCTACCTGCTCGGCTCGGTCTCGCGGGCCGGGAAGTACGCCCCGGGCCTGTGGGGCAACTGGATCACCGGAGCCATGAACTGGTACGGCGACTATCACGCCAACTACAACTACGAGGCGGCGTTCTACTCGACCCTGTCCACCAACCACGTGGCCCAGATGGGCAATTACGACGACCCGATCCTGGACTGGATGCCCCGAGGCAGGGCGAAGGCGGCGGCAGCGGGTTACCAGGGCGTGCTCTACCCGGTGGGCATCTCACCGAACGGCACCAGCGCGGCCGACGACCTGTACAACCAGAAGTCCGACGCCGTGAACTTCGCCAGCGACATGGTCATGAAGTACGCGTACACCCGCAGCGCCTCCTACGCGCGCAAGGTCCTGCCCTACCTCCGGCAGGTCGGTCTCTTCTGGCAGGACTATCTGACCTGGGACGCGGCCACGGACACGTACACCATCGAGAACGACGCGCCGCAGGAAGGCGGCGTCTACCCGCAGACCAACAGCATCCTCTCCCTCGGCCTGGTGCACCTGCTGTTCCAGGGGCTGATCGACATGAGCGAGGACCTGCACGTCAACGCCTCGCTCATCCCCGCCTGGCAGCACATCGACAGCCACCTCGCGCCGCTGCCCACGATGGAGAGGAACGGGCAGACGGTCTTCCGGCAGACCTCCGAGGGCGCCGGCTGGGTCAGCGACGGCAACGACGTCGCCATCCAGGCCGTCTACCCGGGCCTGCAGGTCGGGCTGGACAGCCCGGCCGATCTGCTCCGGACCGCGCGGAACACCATCACGCAGCTGGACAACTGGCACAGCGACAACGCCCCGGCCACCCTGTACGCGGCCGCGGCGATGGTCGGCTACAACCCCAGCACGCTGATGGACGAACTGCACGCCGAGGCCACCGTCCACTCCTACCCGAACATGGCGGTGCACCACTACGGCGGCGGTGTCGAGAACCTCAACGTCATGACCTCGGGGCTCGACGAGATGCTGCTCCAGTCGCACCAGGACGACCTCAAGGTCTTCCCCGACTGGCCCGCCGACTCGAACGGCAAGTTCGGCGGCCTGCTCGCGCGCGGCAACTTCCTCGTCTCCAGCAGCATCCGGGACAACACCGTCGAGTACGTCCGGATCACCGGCAGGTCCGGCGGGAAGCTCACGTTCACCAACCCCTGGCCCGGCAAGACCATGGAGTACTACGCCGACGGCGTCCACAAGGGGACCCTCTCGGGCACCACGATCAAGCTGAACACCTCCGTCGGCGAGACGATCGACCTCGCACCGGCCGGAACCAGCCTGGCCACCGTCCGCCACGAACTGGCCCAGCCCGCCCAGGAGTTGACGACCGGATCGTTCTCCACGGGCTTCGAGGCCGGACAGCCCCAGCCGACCTGGACCGACACCGTCGACACAGTTGACGCCAAGGGCGGCGGCAACTACGGCGTCACCGGCTTGTGTTGCGGCCTCACGGGTCCCCAAGCCGCCGTACGCACCGACGAACAGGCCCACACCGGCAACGCCTCGCTGCTCTATTCCGGCTACGCGGGCGGCGGGTCGTACGACCACGCGTACCTGCAGGTCTACGGCTTCAACGGCGCCCCGCTCACCGTCCGCGACGGCACGACGCTGAGCTACTGGATCTTCCCGCAGTCCGACGCCACCACGCCATGGGTCGGCGCCGGTTCCGACGACAGCACCTGTGTCGCCGTCGACCTGATCTTCACCGACGGCGGCGACCTGCGGGACTCCGGCGCCACCGACCAGTCCGGCACCGGCGTCCATCCCGCCGAGCAGTGCGGCCGGCTCACGCTCGACGCGTGGAACCACGTGACCGTGAACCTCGGCGCGGTCGGGAGGGGGCGGGCGATCAGCAAGATCCTCGTCGGTTACGACCGGCCGGGTGCCACGGGCGGATATCGCGGCTATGTCGACGACCTGAGCATCGGGTGACACGCGGGATCCGGTGAACTCGGCGCGGGGCAGCGACGGTTGACCGTTCGCGCTGTCCGGATGCCGGCGGTCCCGAGGCCCGGTCAGTGGTCGGCGGCGGTGTCCCCGCGGAACGCTCCGGCGACCACGGGGACGAGCTGTCGTTCGAGCTGCTCGGCGGGCATGGCGGCCAGTTCGGCGCCGATGGGGGCCAGGGCGAGCCAGTTGAGCATGCCGGCCGCGCAGCGCGTGCGGAAGTTCAGCTCCTGCTCGTCGACTCCGGGCACGTGGGGCGTCAGCACCCGCAGGACGTCCCGGCGGCTCTGGACGAACTTGTCGGTCAGCCGCTCCCAGCCCTGGGGCGGTTCGATGCCGACCCGTGCCACGGTCCGCATCATGGCCAGGTCCTGGCCGCCGGCCGCGAGCGCCCGCATCATCGGCCCGGCGAAGGCCGCCGCGACCTCCTGGAGGGTCGCGGTGGGGCTGAGGGAGTCGATGGCCTCCATCTGCGCGTCCAGATACCGCTCCAGCGCGTGCTCGATCGCCGAGTCGCACAGCGCCTTCAGCGACCCGTAGTGGTAGCTCACCGCGGCGACGTTGGCTCCGGCGCGGTCCGTGATCTCGCGGAGCGTCAAGCCGTCCGGGCCACGTTGAGCGAGCAACTCCAGGGCGGCCGCTTGCAGCCCGTCCCGCGTGCGCTGACCGGCCTCTCGGCGCAGGTCCGTCTTCTCTACCCTGGTCATGCCCTGTACTCAATCAGTTGTTTGACTTGATTGTCAACAGTTGCGCCGTAGGTCGAGGCATCCCCGTGGCCGGGCGGCCACACAATTCAAACAGTGGCTTGACAGCTTGCGGTGCCGTTCATAAAGTCAAGCCAGCGTTTGATTTACTAAGAGCGCGAGGGGGGCCGCCGCTGCGGCTCCCTGATCCTGAGAACGAACGTGAAGGAATACGTCATGAAGCTGATCAGCCGGAAGTCGATCACCGCCGCTGCCGCTGTGGCTGTCGTGGGTGGTCTTTCCATCGCCGCCGTGCCGTCCCAGGCGGCGAGCCCCGCCCACGAAAAGGCACCGGCCCACAGCAGTACGGCGGCTCCGACCCTGACCGCCCGCCAGCTGGCGAAGCTGCCGCTCACCGACCGCCACCTGACCAAGCACGAGAAGGCCAACCTCGCGATCGTCCTGCGCGACTACTACGTCGCGGAGGGCAGCCACATCGACGTGCCGACCTTCGTCAACAGCTTCACCAAGGACGGCGTCTTCAACGACATGGTCGCCGGCCAGGCCTACCGGGGTAAGGCCCTCGGCACCGTGCTGCCCTACATGAAGGGCCTCTTCTCCGACGTTCACCGTGACCTCAAGCGCATCACCGTGAACGGCGACACCATCAGCATCGAGCTGTCGATCGACGGCACGTTCGACGGGCAGCTCCAGACGCCGGCGGGCGTCGTCAAGGGGAACGGCCACAAGGTCGCCGCGCCGACCGCCGACTTCTGGTACCTGAAGAACGGCAAGGTCACGACGTTCGACTGCTTCGTCGGTTACTCGAAGATGTACTCCGACATGGGCGTGAACTTCGACTGGGCCTCGGCGGTCAACAAGCACTGAGTCGCTCTCCGGGGGGGGGGGGGGGGGGGGCCCGCCCCCCCCCCCCCCCCCCCCCCCCCCCCCCCCCCCGCCGCGTGGCCGCCGACACCGGCGCGCCCCGTCCGAGCGCCTCCCTCACGAACCACAGCCCGTCGGAGAACCCCTTGAATCCCACAGGCAACACCGTCCTCGTCGCCGGAGCGACCTCCGGCATCGGCCTCGGCCTCGCGCTGCGACTGCACGCGGCGGGCAACCGGGTCGTCATCTCCGGGCGCCGCGAGGACAGGCTGCGGCAGATCGTCGCGGAGCACCCCGGCATCGAGTCCGTCGTCCTCGACGTCACCGACCCGGCCGCCGTCCAGGACGTCACCGCGCAGCTGCTGCGACGCTTCCCCGACCTCGACGTCCTGGTGGCGATGGCCGGCATGATGCTGCCGGAGGACCTCCACAGCGGTGGTTTCCTCGCCACGGCGGAGGCGACGGTGGCGACCAACCTCCTCGGCCCCATCCGCCTGGTGGCCGCTCTCACCGAACACCTCGCCACCCGGCCCCGGGCGACGATCATGACGGTGTCCTCGGGACTGGCCTTCGTCCCGCTGCCGATCGCCCCGACCTACAACGCGACCAAGGCCGCCGTCCACTCCTTCACCGAGAGCCTGCGCGTCCAGCTGGCGGACACCGGCGTCGAGGTCCTCGAACTGATACCCCCGGCGGTGCGCACCGCCCTGATGGGCCAGGAGGACTCGGAGACCGCCATGCCCCTCGACGCCTTCCTCGACGAGGTCATGAGCATCCTCGGCACGGGCGACCAGCCGGACGAGATCCTCGTCAAGGCGGTCGAGCCGGTGCGCTTCGCCGAGGCCCGCGGTGAGTACGACGCCATGCTCCGCATGCTGTCCGGCCGCTGACGGACCGTCAACCAGCCTATGCACAAGCCGAGTTCGCCCACTCGCACAACGCCGACCTGAGCGCACGACCGACCACAGAGGAGCACACCGGCATGACCACCCGGCTCGGAATGGGTCTCCCGCAGAACCGGCAGTACGACCTCGGCAAGGACGTGCCCGACGTGGCGCGCGCCGCCGAGGCCATCGGATACGACAGCGTCTGGGTGTACGAACGCGCC
This sequence comes from Streptomyces sp. NPDC050528, assembly GCF_044457795.1. Lineage (NCBI taxonomy): Bacteria > Bacillati > Actinomycetota > Actinomycetes > Kitasatosporales > Streptomycetaceae > Streptomyces > Streptomyces sp. NPDC050528. Next base: position 744,700 of record NZ_JBITHH010000002.1, on the reverse strand, counting down.
CTCTTCCCCGAACCCCAGACCCAGCCGCTCTACGGCGTCCCCGGCCTGCCCTGGCCCGAGGCCTACCGGGGCGTGGCCGAGCCGCTGGTCACCCTCACCCTCGCGGCGGCGGTCACCGAGCGGGTCGAACTGGGCACCGCCGTACTGGTCGCCCCGCTGCACATCCCGTTCCAACTGGCCAAGTCCCTGGCCACGTTGGACGCGGCGAGCGGCGGCCGGGTCGTCGCAGGCCTGGGCAGCGGCTGGTCCCTCGACGAGTACGCGGCCGCCGGGGTGCGCCCGTTCGAGGAGCGCGGCAAGGTCATGGACGAGGTGTTCGCGGTGTGCCGGGCGGTGTGGGGCCCGGACCCGGTGGTCTACCAGGACGGCGCGGTCACGAGGATCGCCTCGGCCGTGGTCGGACCCAAGCCGGCCCGGCCGATCCCGATCCTGGTGCCGGCCAACTCCCCGCGGGCGATGCGCCGACTCGTCGACCACGCCGACGGCTGGCTGCCGTACGCCGACGGACCCGCTCAAGTGGCCGATGGATGGCGCCGGTTGCAGGACCTCGCCGCCGAGCGGGGCCGCACCCGGCCGCTGCGGACGGTCGTACGAGTGAATCCGGACTACACCGCCAAGCGGCACGAGGGGCCGGACCGGCAGCCCTTCCAGGGTGATGTCGAGCAGATCGTCACCGATCTGATGGCGTACGCCGGGATCGGTCTCGACGAGTTCCTGGTCGATCTCTCGTGGGCCGCGCGGGACGCGCAGGAACTGAAGGACCTGGCCGCCGAGGTGTACGAGGCGGCCCGTGCGGCCGGTTTCTGAGGCCCTCCATGAGGTCCGGGCCCCGGCCGCCGCACGCCCCTCAAGGCGTACGGCGGCCGGCGGTCTCCGCTTCGGGTCAGCAGGTGGGCACGTCCAGCCAAGCCGGGCCCTTGATGTAGATGTTGGTCATCCAGGAACCGTCCGTCAGCTTGGCCCAGGCGTCGTTCGTGTAGCCCTCGGCCGTGACCTCCTGGGCGTGGGCCTGGCAGACGACGTTGACCGTGGTGGGCTGGGCGAAGTAGTCGACCACGCCGGCGTTGACGTTGGGCTGGCTGTGGGTGCGGACGCCGGTGCCCCAGGTCTGGAACGGCTTGCTGCCTCCTGACGGCGGCGGGGTGCTGCTGCCGCCGCAGTCCGGGATGCCGGGCAGCGAGGCCGGGCCCTTGATGTAGATGTTGGTCATCCACGAACCGTCGGCCAGCTTGGACCAGATGTCGTTGGTGTAGCCCTCGGCGGTGACGGTCTCGGCGTGCTCCTGGCACTGGACGGAGACCTGGGTGGGACCGGCGAAGGTGTCCACCACGGCACCGCGCACGCTCGGCGTGGAGCGGGTACGCACCCCGGTGCCCCAGGTCTCGAAGACCGTACCGCCGTTCGCGGGCGGGGGAGTCGGCGTGCCCGAGCCGTTGATCCGGATCGCGCCCGCGTAGTCGCCGCCGGTGCGGACGGGGGCGACCCGGATGTGGGTGCCCGACTCGTACGCCTCGACCATCTGCCCGTTGCCCAGGTACATGGCGACGTGGTGGATGTGCCCGCTGCCCCAGAACATCAGGTCGCCCGGCAGCAGCGGGGCGCTGCCCTGCGCGGCGGAGAAGCGGGCCGAGGCCTGCGAGCTGTGGAACTGGTCGTCCGCCGTGCCGTTGAGCAGGTCTCTGCCGGTGGCCTGGTAGTAGGCGTAGCGGGTCAGGCCGGAGCAGTCGAAGCCCTTGCGCTCGTTGTCGTGGAGGCTGTCGGGGTCCGAGCCGTCGTAGTAGCCGTAGCTGGCGCCCGGGGTGGCCGCGTGGCCGCCGCCCCAGCTGTACCAGACGCCGATCTGCGAACAGGCGGCGTTCACCGCGGCCTGCGCGGTGGCCGAGGCGCCCGGTGCCAGGACACCGCAGGCGGCGGCCTGCGCGGCGGCGTGGGCCGGGGCGGAGACGAACGCGGACAGGGCGAGGACCGAGGCCCCCAGGAGCGCGCCGCTGGTCCGGCGGCGCGTGCTACTGGTGTTCAAGGAAGTCTTCCTTCGTGTGGTCGTGCGGGTGGCGTCGTCGGGCGGGACGTACGTGCCGCTCCCCACCCCCGTGGGGGAGCGGCACGGGCTAGTGGCGGAGCGCGTCGCGCATCTTGGCCAGGCCGCGCATCCGGTTGCGCTGGACGGTTCCGCGGTGGGCGCCGAGGCGTTCACCCGCGGTGTCGTGGCTGAGGCCCTCCAGGTCGACGAGGATCACCGCCGCGGCCTCCTTCTCGGAGAGCACGCCGAGCAGCGCCAGCGTGGTCTGGGACGCCTCGTAGGAGGCAAGACCGCCGTCCCAGCCCGACTCGGGCAGCCGGTCGGTGGACTGCTCGCGGCGCGAGGGGTGCTGCCACGCGTCGCGCAGCAGGTTCAGGGCGACGGTGCAGGTGTAGGCGTACGGGTGCTGCTGCCGCGTCAGGGTCTGGGCGCGGGCGCGCCGGGAGAGCCGTAGATAGGTCTCCTGGAGCAGGTCGTCGGCGTCGTGCGGGTTGCCGGTCAGGGCCAGCAGGCGGCGGCGCAGGCGTGGCATGTCGGCGGCGAAGGACGCGTCGAAGTCCTTCGGACTCATCCGTTCGCCGTCCTCGCGCCGCGGTGGCGGGACGGGGCAGGTTCCGGTCTCCAATGCTGTTTCCCCCTGGGTCGTGAACGCGGCCGTGAACCTGGTCGTGAACTCGGCCGTACGGTGCGGTCGTTGGGTGTCCCGGTCGGTGGCTGGTCAGGCCGCCGGGTCGGGCGGGGCGGCGGGGCCGTAGCGGGCTGCCGGTGCCCGGCGCAGGAGCGCCCAGTACCGGTCGCCGTAGGACCAGTGCCACCATTCGGTCGGGTAGTTGACGAAGCCGGTCGCGCCGAGGGCCCAGCTCATGAGGGCCCGGTTGGCGCGTGCCTCGGTGCTGATGCCGGGTGCCTCGGTGCGGCAGGCGCCCTCGCTCTCCTCGGGGGTCGCGTTGACCTCCGTGCCCAGCGGGAGTTCCCGGCCGTCCAGGTCGCACAGCGTCAGGTCGACGGCCCCGCCGCTGACGTGCGGTGCGACCTCCGGCGGGGAGATGTACGCGCTCGCCAGTTCGCGGATCCGTTCCGGCGAGGCGTCCGGGTGGGCCCGGCGCATGGTCCGCGCGTACTCCTCGAAGTACCGGCGTTGCAGATCGGGCGGCCGGTACCCCTCCACCACCAGGAACCGGACCCCGGCCGGCAGCAGCCGCTGGGCGCGCACCAGCCGCCGTAGCGCACCGGCCCTGAGGTGGGCGTAGTGGCCGTCGTCGTCGGCCTGCCGGTGGTCGAGCCACAGGTGGCCCGTGCCGCGCAGGTCGACCAGCGCTTCGCCGCAGTCGTCCTCCGCGACCGCGGCGACCCGGGCGTCCGAGAGGGTGATGATCTCTGTCACGTGCATCAGCATCGCGGACCCCGCTGCAATCGCTCTGCAAGTTGCCTGTAGGTGTCCCACCAGGACTTCTGCAGGCGTGCGAGAGGCTACGGCGGCGTCACGGGGACCGGCGGTGCGGTTCGGACCGGTTGCCGTTCGTGAAGCTCGTCGGCGACGAACGTGCCGTGCGGCGGCCCCACTTGGCCTTCCCGGCCTGTCACGGGCGAGGCCGGAGCAGCCGCGCGGAACTACCCGGCGTCCGTCGCCGGCTCCTGTGCCTCGCGGCAGCCCAACTCCCGGAAGACGCCCAGTGCTTCGGCCCTGGCCGCGTGTGCTGCCGACGTGTCGCCGTGGGCCTCCCGGACCTCGGCCAGGTCGCGGAGTGTGCGGGCCCGCCACAGGGGCAGCCGTAGGTGCTCCCATGCCGACAGGGCCTGCTCCAGCGGTTCCCGCGCGCCGTCCGGATCGCCGGCGGCGAGATGCCACTCGCCCAGCGTGCGCAGGACGAGCGCCTCGCCGAAGCGGTCCTGGCGCTCGTGGGTCACGGCCAGGCACCGGCCGAGCCGCGCCCGTGCCTCGTCGAGCCGGCCGATCCTCAACTCCGTCTTGGCCAGGGACTGTTCGGTGTACATCACCCCGAAGGTGTCCCGCAGCGCCGAGAAGATCCGCAGTGCCTCGTGCAGCAGACGCTCGGCGTCCGCGAGCGCGCCCTCGGCCCGGTGGCACAGGGCCAGCGACCGCAGGGTCAGCGCCTCGCCGTGCCGGTCGCCCTCCGCGCGGTACAGGTCGAGCGCCCGCGCGAGAGCCTCCCGGGCCTCGGCGCCGCGCCCCTGTTCCCGGTGCACGTATCCGATGCCGTACAGCACCCGGGCCCGGGCACCCCGCGCGCCGGACTCCCCGTACCGCTCCAGCGCCGCGTCCAGCAGCTCCAACGCCTCGGCGTACCGGGCCTGTTCGCGGCGGGCCGTCCCCATCCCGGCGAGCGCGAGCGCCACGCCCTCGGGCACATCGCCGCGTGCCTCGAACAGCCGCAGGGCGCCGCCGAAGTAGGTGTACGACTCCTCGAACTCGTCCTGTTCGTAGCGCAGTTGGCCCAGCCCGGCGAGCAGCCAGGCCTCTTCCTCGACATCCCCGGCGCGGTGTACGGCGGCCATGGCCGCGGCGTGCGAGCGGGACCAGGCGTCGAACTGGTTGTACAGCGCGGCCGAGCTCGCGATCAGCGCACCGGCCAGATCGCGGGCGGCGCGGACCATGCCGTGGTCGGCGCAGTATTCGACTGCCGCCAGGAGACAGGCCTGTTCGGCGGCGAACCAGGACGTGGGCCGCTCCAGCAGCTCCTCCTCGGTCTCCGCGTCGAGGGGCCGTACGGCGGCCGGTTGGGGAAAGCGCCGGGCGGCTCCGCCCGGGCCGAGGGCGGCCGCCTTCTCGGCGAGCCCCAGCCAGGACGCCACCAACCGCAGTACGGCCGCCGTACGTTCCTCGGGACTCTCCTCGGACAGACAGCGCTCGCGGGCGTGTTCGCGGGCCAGGTCATGGATGCGGTACCGGCTGCGGCCCGTGTCGTCGACGCCGATCACGTCGATGAAGTGGCAGTCCACCAGCCGCTCCACCGCCTCCTCGGCCTCCTCCGTACCGATGTCCAGCAGCGGGGCGGCGATCCAGGCCGCGAAGTCCGGCAGATCGAGCAGGGCCAGTCGGCGCAGCGCCCGGCGCTCGGGCAACTCCAGGTCGGCGTAACCGAGTTCGAGGCTGGTGCGCAACTCCAGGTCCCCGGCGCGCAGTTCGCTCAGCCGGCGCCGTTCGTCGCGCAGCCGGTCGGCGAGCCGGCCGGGCGCCCAGTGCGGGCGTGCCGCCAGCCGCGCGCCCGCGATGCGCACCGCCAGCGGCAGCCGTCCGCACAGCGAGACGATCTCCGCGGCCCGCTCCGGCTCGGCACTCGTCCGGTCCGGTCCGGCCACGCGGCGCAGCAGTTCGAGCGCCTCCGCCTGTTCGGGCACGGCCAGGTCCAGATGGGCCGAGCCCTCCAGCGCCACCAGCCGGCGCCGGCTCGTGACGAGGACGGCACTGCCCGGACCCGGGGGCAGCAGGGGCCGTACGTGCGCCTCGCCCGCCGCGTTGTCCAGGATCAGCAGGACGCGCCGGTGGCCGATGTGGGTGCGGTACAGCCCCGTCAGCTCCTCGACCGAGGTCGGCAGGGTCTCGGGGTCGGCGCCCATCGCGCGCAGCAGCCGGGCGAGGGCGTCGGCGGGCTGCAGCGGCGCGGTGTCGGCCGCCCGCAGGTCCACGAACAGGCGCCCGTCCGGAAAGAGTTCGGCCGTCCGGTGACCGACGTGCACGGCGAGCGCGGTCTTGCCCGTGCCGGACCGGCCGGAGATCACCCCGATCGGCGGAGCGGTACGGCCCGCCTCGTCGACCCCGCCCACCAGCGAGGCGGCCCAGGCGATCTGCTCGGTGCGGCCCACGAAGTCGGCGATGTCCGGCGGGAGATGGGACGGCGCGGGGGTGGGGGTGGGGGTGGAGCGGCCGGCGGCCGGCGGCTTCGGGGGACCGGCGGGTTCCCGCCCGGTGCCATGCGGGCGCGGGGTGCCCGCCACCCGGGTGTCGTTGGTCAGTACCGCCTGGTGCAGGGCCCGCAACTCCGGGCCGGGGTCGATGCCCAGCTCCTCGCGCAGGATCGCGCGGCCCTCCTGGTACGTGCGCAGGGCGTCGGAGACACGGCCGGTGCGGACCAGCGCGGTCATCAGCTGGCCGCGCGGGCGCTCCCGCAGCGGGTGGGCGGCGACGTGCGCGAGCAGCGGGGCGATCGTCCGGTCCGCGCGGCCCAGATCGAGATGCAGCCCGAAGGACTCCTCCTGGGCGACGAGCCGCAGTTCGGCAAGGCGGGACGCCTCGATCCGGGCGAACGACTGGCCCAGTCCCTCCAGCGCCTCCGGCCCGCGCCACAGCGCCAGCGCCTCGCGCAGCAGATCGGCCGCCTCCTCGCGACGGCCCGCCGCGGCGGCGGCCCGGCCCGAGGCGAGCAGGTCCTCGAACCGGCGGGCGTCGATCTGGGACGGGTCGAGATCGGCGACATAGCCCGGCGGCCGCGTCCGCACCACGGCGTCCCGCGTGACCTGGGCCAGTGCCCGGCGTACGGCGGAGACATGGGTGGCGACCAGGGCGCCCGCGGTGGCCGGCGCCTCCTCGTCCCAGACGCAGTCCACGAGCCGCTCGGTGGAGAGGACCTCGCCGAGGTGGACGACCAGTGCCGACAGGACCGCGAGGGGTCTGACACCGCCGAGCGGGGCCCGCCGGTCGCCGGCCCACACCTCCACCGGACCGAGCAGCCGCACTTCGAACATCGTTCCCCGATCGCCGCACCACCCGCCCGATGGAGCACGGCAAAGATAACGGCGAACATGCCCACGACATAGCCGAGGCACAGCAACGGCCGGACCGCCGTGACCGGATTCGATCGATTCGGCGGACCGGTGTCCCTCACCTGCAACGGCAGGGCAGGTGACGCCTGTTGTGCGCGCCTCCGGCAGCGGTCGGCGCCCCTCCCTCCTCTCGCCGGTTGGCTGGTTCTCGCCGGTCGGTGAGGCGGTCGGCCAAGCGGTCGGCGAGGCCTGTCGCGCGCAGGGAGGACGGTTCGCCCGGCGCCCTCGTATGACCGCCGGAGAAAGAAAAAACCTTGTGATCGAGGGGCATACGGACGAGGCCCCTGGGGCGTCAACGGCTCGAAAGCACCACGTCCGTTCGACCGAGCCCCGGGAGCCGCCCCATGCACCGATGGACCCTGGCCCTGCTGACCGCCGGTCTGCTGGCGACGACGGCCACCGGCTGCGCGGGCACCACGACCACTCCCGGGGCGCCCGCCGGTGGTACACCCCGGGCCGCGGGCAGCCCGGCGGAGACGCTACGGCTCGCGGAGCAGCTCCTCATCAAGGAGTGCATGGAGAAGGAGGGGCACAAGTACTGGGTCGAGCCGCCCAGCCCCGACGACGTCGCGATCCGCTTCCCCTACGTCGTCGACGACCCGGCATGGGCCAAGGCCCACGGCTACGGCACCGATCTGCGACGGGAACGGGAGGCCGAGGTCCGGCGCAACGCCAACCAGCGGTACTTCCGCTCCATGCCGGCCGACACCCGGGCCACACTCGTGAACGACCTCAACGGGGCGCGGCCACAAGGACTTTCGGCCCGGCTCCCGAACGGCGTCCGGGTCACCCACAGCGACCAGGGCTGCCAGGCCACCGCCGAACGAGAGCTGTACGGGAACCTCCAGGCCTGGTTCCGGGCCACCCGGGTCACCGACAGCCTGGCCGGCCTGCGCGTCGGCCTCGTGACGAACGACAAGCGCTACAAGGCCGCCGTCAAACCGTGGGCACGCTGCATGCGCGAACGGACGTACCCCTACGCGGACCCCGCCCGGACCCGCGCCGCGGCCACCCTGCCGGAGACCCCGTGGCCGCACGCCAAGGAAGTACGGCTGGCTTCGGCGGAGGCGGCCTGCGCCGTCTCCAGCGGCCTGTCGACCGTGGCGAAGTCCCTGGACTCCGAGTACCGGGACCGACTACGGCGAAGCCACCCCCGGGAGACGGCCGATCTCACGCGCCTCAAGCGCGAGGCACTGCCCCGCGCCCGCGCGATCGTCGCCCGCGGCGACTGAGCCGGGCCTGCCTCCCCTTCCCGTCCACACACACCCACACCCACAGACCACCACGGCCGTCGAGCCGTGGGCGCATCACCCCACCTTGGGCGCACCACCCGACCCACAACGAAACGAGGGAAACCATGTCCGTCAAGCGCATCCTCACCGTCGCCGCCTCGGCCGCCGCCGTCGCCGCGCTCTTCTCCCCGGTCTCCAGCGCCAGCGCGCTGGACGCGGGCACCCAGAAGACCGCGACCGCGCAGCTCTCCGGGGACGGCTACCTCCACGTCTACACCCAGCCCTACGGCGGCGGCCGCGAGTGCAAGTGGTCCGGCAACTCCGACAACTGGGGCAGCTGCCGCAACCTGACCTCCGACATCTGGAACAACGGCTACGCGGGCGGCTTTGACGCCGTGGACCTGTACACCGCTCCCAACGCCGGTGGCGCGCACGCCTGCATCAGCCAGGGCGACCGCTGGTACGACACCACGACCGGCAACTACAAGTTCACCTACGGCGCGGGCCTGTCCCAGTTCGGCAAGAGCGTCAACAACAACATCTCCTCGCACCGCTGGGTGGACTACTGCAGCCAGGGCTGACGACCCGACGGACCCGCCCCGGTACGCCTGCGCACAGGTGGACCGGGGCGGGCCGCGCGGGCCGGCACCGGGTGCTCGATCAGCAGGGCACCCCGCTCACCCTGCTGAGCTGGCTGTCCGGAACCCAACCCGCCCATCCGCCGGTGGAGTCGTCGCGGACGTAGTTCCACCCCACTCCGCCGATGTAGCGGTAGCAGTGGAGGTCGACGATCTGGCCCTTCTGACCCTCGGCGCACGCGCTCGCCGAGGTGGAGGCGGTCTTGCGGAGCTTGGTCGCGTTGTTGACGAAGTACGCGCCCCACGGAGAGGAGTCCTTGTCGGTGGGCGCCCAGTAGGAGCCGGCGGTCTCGCACGGCTTCCAGGCGTCGGCGGCCTGAGCGGTGCCCGACAGGAGGACGCCCTGCAGCCCGGCGGCGACGGCGAGCACGGTCGCCGCGGTGGTGAGGCGGGAGGTCAACGATGTCATCGAGAGCCCTTTCTGGATTCTTCCCGGATGCTTCGCGGTGTGTGTTCCGAGGACGACGATGACAAGACGGTCCTGTGGGGACGCTGAAGGTTCCTGAAAGGCCTTCAGCGTCCCCACAGGACCCGGCCGCCATGCTGGGGCCATGCGAATACTCGTGGTCGAGGACGACCGACGGCTTGCCGAATTACTGCGCCGCGGGCTCGTGGACGAGGGGTACGCCGTCGATCTCGTCCACGACGGAAGCCGGGGCCTGGAGATGGCGCTGGAGAACACCTACGACGCGCTGGTGCTCGATGTCATGCTCCCGGGCCTGAACGGCTTCGGGCTGTGCGGACGGCTGCGCGAGGCGGGCAGGTGGATGCCCGTACTGATGCTCACCGCCATGGACGGTGAGTACGACCAGGCCGAAGGGCTCGACCTCGGCGCCGACGACTACGTCACCAAGCCGTTCTCCTTCGTCGCGCTGGCCGCCCGGCTGCGCGCGCTGATCCGCCGGGGCCGTCCCGAACGGCCGGCCGTGCTGCGCGTCGGCGACCTGGAGATCGACCCGGCCGCCCGCCGCTGCCGACGCGCGGGCACGGACGTCGTGCTGACGGCACGTGAGTTCGCCGTCCTGGAGTACCTGGCCCGCCGGGGCGGGGAGACCGTGTCCAAGTGCGAGGTCCTCGAACACGTCTGGGACGACCGCTTCGACGGTGACGTCAACCTCGTCGAGGTCTATGTCAGCGCGCTGCGCCGCAAGATCGACGTGCCCTTCCGGCGGCACACCATCCGCACGGTCCGCGGGGTCGGCTACCGGCTCGACGCCGCGGAAAGGAGCGGGCCGTGACCCGGGGCCGTGCCAGGCACCTGCTGCGCCGCCTGCGGCCGGCCACCATCCGTACGCGACTGGCCCTCCTGGCCGCCGTCGTCACGCTGGTTCCGCTGAGTGCGGGCGCGGTGTCCGTCTCGCTCATGGAGCGCGCCTCCCTGCTGCAGGGCGCCGCCCGCCGGACATCCACCGGGGTCGCGGACATCTCCACGCTGTTGCACACCGCCGTGGACCTGCCCGACTGCACCCGGTCCTTCCAGCGGGTGCAGCGTCTCAGCGACAAGAACATCAGCCTGTGCCTGCCCACACGGCAGGCGGGTCAGAGCGCGGGAAAACTGTCACTGCTTCCATGGGCCGACCCGGCCGGCGGACCCGTACCGATCCGCACCCTCGTCAGCCGGTCGTACATGGAACCAGGCCTGTCCCCGAGCAATGTCGTCATCGCGCAGTCCCTCGAAGCCGAACAGGCCCGGCTGAACACCGTCGTCCGGATTCTCCTCGGTGCCGTCGCGGGGATCACCCTGCTGGTGTCGGGCACCACGTGGTTCGTCGTGGGGCGGGTGCTGCGCCCGGTCGAGGCGATCCGCGCCGACTTCGCCGACCTGAGCGCGAACCACCTCGACCGGCGGGTCCCGGTCCCGCGCACGGGCAATGAGATCGCCCGCCTGGCCCTCACCATGAACTCCACGCTCGACCGCCTGCACAAGGCCGTCGACCAGCAGCGCCAGTTCACCGCGGACGCCTCCCACGAACTGCGCACACCGCTGGCGTGTCTGCGCACCGAGCTCGAACTCGCCCTGAACAACCCCGCCGCCGCCGACTGGCCGCGGACCGTCCACGATGCCCACCGGGACACCATCCGCCTGCAGGACCTGACCGAGAACCTGCTGCTGCTGGCCCGCCTCGACTCCCAGCACGGCGGCCCGGACCCGCGTCGGACCGTCGACCTCACCGACCTCGTGCGTGAGGAGACCGCGCGTCGCCGCCCGCCACCCGGCATCGTCCTCGACGTCTCCCCGCCACCCGGCCCCGTGACGGTGCGCGGCCGGCACGCCCTGCTCGCCCGGGTGCTGGGCAACCTCCTCGACAACGCCGAACGCCACGCGGCCGGCACCATAACCGTCCGCCTGACCCACGACGCCGCAGGCCGCCAGGCCGTCCTCGACGTCCGGGACGACGGCCCCGGCATTCCCTGGCCCGACCGCCGGCGGATCTTCGAACGCTTCACCCGCCTCGACGACGTACGCACCCGTGAGACCGGCGGCACCGGCCTCGGTCTGGCCATCGCCGAGCGCATCGCCGTCACGCATCACGGCACGCTCACGCTGACCCCGAGCGACCGCGGCGCCCACTTCACCCTTCGGCTCCCCATGAACGTGGAGGCCGACGAAGCCGGGCCGGTTCCCTGACGGTCATCACGGCCGTATCTCCCAGGAACCCCGGACGTGGGGCCGGTGCGGCGGCTTGTCCGCGTCGCTGGTCCGGTCGCGCGCCGTGACCGTCTTCCGGATCCGGTGAGTCAACAGGGATCCGGGGCCCGGAGCGCCCCCCGCGCGCCCCGGACCGTAGACCCCCCGTCCCCCCGTCGTCCTTCAGCTCCTCGACGGCCCTGCGCGGGTGGAATCAGGGCCGGATGTGCTGCGGTCGAATGTCCCCGGCATATCGACCGCAGCACGCGCCCCGGGTTCGTCCGAAGGCATGATCAGTGCGCCCGTTCCCCCATGGGGCGCGCCCCCGTGCCCGTAGGCTCCGGCACAGACAGCTTCCCCGGTCTTCGGGCCGGTCCGGAGGGGTCGGGTGTTGCCAGCGGGTATTTGGCAACACCGTTCGGGCGGTGTGTTGTTGGGGGGATCGTCATCGAGCACGACGGGTTCGGCGCCGAGTTACGCCGGCGCCGCATCGCGGCCGGCATGTCACTGAGTGAGCTGGCCGGCAAGGTCTATTGCAGCCGCAGCTTCCTGAGCCGCGTGGAGAACGGACGCCGCAGGGCGTCCCTGGAGTTGGCCCAGCTGTGCGACGAGGTGCTGGGCGCGAAGGGCGCGCTGGTCGGGCTGGCGCCGCTGCCCGGCTCCGACGCCGTACCGAAGGCGGTCCGGGGCGGGGCGGGTGAGCGGGCGTCCGGGGCGGTCAAGTCGCCGGAGAGAGAAGGGCGTTCGGCCGTCGGGCCGGACCGCGCCGAGTTCCGACGGCTGCTGCGGCGCGGTGACCTCAGCCATACCGCGGGCGAGATGCGGGAGGCGGAACGGCACTACACGGCCGCCTACCGCAGCGCCGAGGGCGATCCGCGCGCGCAGGCCGAGGCCGTGATCCGGATGGCGCGCCGCTGGTCCGACCCCGGACAGGTCGACCGCGAACTGCTCCAGTCCATCCGGGGTTGCCTGGCCGCGCTGGAGGGCGACGGCAGCGCGGAGGCCGCGGGTCTGCGACTACGGCTCGAAGCGCACCTGGCGAAGAAGATGGCCCTGGCGGTCAGCCAGGACACGGCGGCCGGACTGGCGGGACCCGCCGAAGGCGCGCGGCTCGCCGAGGACACCCTGCGCCGATTACCCGACGACGGCGACGACGAGGTCCGCTGCGAGGTCCTCACCGAATGCCGCTGGGCACGCTACGACTTCATGCCGGCCCCCGAGTCGCTGACCCTCTCCGAGCAACTGCGCGAGGCCGCGGCCCGGCACGACTCGGCGTACTTCCGCGGCGAGGCCCTCATGGCCGTCGCCATCGACCAGCTCCGCAACGGCAGGATCTTCAGCGCCCTCGCCACCGCGAACCAGTACCGCAAGCACGCGGCGGAGACCCAGAGTGCCCTCGCCCTCTGGCAACGCCACACCCTCGACGCCCTCCTCGACCTGTGGCACGGCCGGTTCGACGCCGCCGCCGAGTGGATCTTCGTGGAGTCGCTGAAGTTCATCGAACTGCTCCGCGCCGACTACGCCGTCCCCGCGGACAACCTCACCCAGACCCGCCTCGGCCAGGCCTACTGGCTGCTGAGACAACAGGGCAGACTCGCCGAGCTGTTCACCTCCGACCTGGCCGGCGACGTCGAGCGCCACGCCTACTTCCCGATCTGGCGGGCCGGTCTCGCCCTCGCCCTGTGCGAGACCGGGCAGCACGCCGAGGGCGCGGACCTGTTCCTCGGCTGCGTCGCCGACGTCGACCGCTTCCCGCCGTCGGGCTGGGCCGTCCCCGCGCTCGTCCTGCTGGCGGAGGTTTGCGCGGCACTGGACCTGGAGGGCGGATTCGAGGCCGAGTTGGCACCGGTACTGCCCACACTCCGCGCGCGCCTCGCCCCGCACGACGGCCAGCAGATCGCCCTGGGCGGCTGGCCCACGGTCCTCGTCGGCCCCACCGCCCGCGCCTGCGGCGTCCTCGCCCTGGCCGCGGGCGAACCGGAGACGGCCCTCGAACACTTCCGCCAGGCCGCCGTCCCGGCCCGCTCCTCCCAGCCCGAACTCGCCCGCCTCCGCCTGGCCCAGGCCCGCGCGGTACGGCGGGTGGGGGGTCCGGGGAGCGAGCCGAACGCGGTGCGGTTGCTGCGGGAGGCGGCTCGGGGGGCGGAGACGTACGGGATGACGTGGTTGGGGGCGCAGTGCGAGGGGTTGTTGGAGCGGGAGTGAGTGGGGGAGTGGGGGCGTTTCGTACGGCGCCTGCCCAACGACCCCGGAAGCCGGTGGAGTTGGTGTGCTTGGACCGTGTTCATGCTGTGAACTAGGTCACAGCCGCCTCCCCTTCGGATCACTCGCCCCGTAACCGAACTCCCGCCTCCCGCGCCCCCCGAACCGCCCTCTCCCCCTCGCCTCACCCTGGGTAGTCAGCCAAAACGTCTTCGTGGCCGAGGAGTTGAGAGCGAGGGGATTCGGATTGTCTACGCGCATAGTGTGCCGAGTGGCCTGAACCTGTTGCCCTGGCGGGTTTGTGGCGTCCCTTGACCCGGGTCGGATGGCTCGGTTTCATAACTGACCAACTGCGCGGGGGGCTTCGGGCGCCCGTCGTGAAATCCGCAGGGTGTCCTTGGCGTTCCTGGCGTGCTGCGCCGTCAACTCCCCAGTGTGTGCAGGCGTGTTGACGTGTCTGCCGGCCCGTCTCGATACGTCGCGCGCCACCCCGGAAAGGAAAACGCCGGTGTCGCAGTTCTTCACCGCAGCTCCTCCTGTCTGCCGTGCCGTCGGGTGCCGGTGGGCGAGGTGAGCCGACATCGGGGTACGTCCGCACCGGCCGAAACGGGAGCGAAGGGCGGGCGCGGGCGCAGTATCCGGGCCTCGCTGATCACACTCGCGGTGGTGCCGGCGACGGCGATGGTCCTGCTCTGGGTCAGCGGTTCGTACGCGCTCTTCGACCAGTGGAACAACTCCAACGACGTCGGACAGGCCGCGAAGACCACCTACGCCCTGCAGCCGGCGATCGGCGAGTTCCAGAAGGAACGGCAGCTGACGGTCAGCCTGTTGGCCTCGCACGGCAGCCCCGCCGCCCTCGCGGCCCAGCGGCAGCGGACGGACGCCGTGCTCGCCGGGTTCCGCAAGGCGGACGCCGCCTCCGCCGGGGTCGGATCGGCCCAGTACCAGGCCCAGTTGGCGACCGTACGGAAGCGGCTCACCGCGCTGACCGCCGAACGGACCGCCGTCGACGACGGGAAGAGCACCCGGCAGCAGGCCTACACCGCCTACTCCGACGCCGTGTCCTCGGCACTGAACCTCTTCGGCATGCTCAGCACCGACAGCGGCGACGCGGCCACCGCCGCCGACGCCAGTCACGCGCTGGCGTTCCTGCGTGGGGCGGAGGCGCTCTCGCAGGAGGAGGCGATCCTCAACGGGGTCGCCGCGTCACGGAAGTTGAGCGTCCAGGAGCGGTCCGCGCTGGCGGCCGCCCAGGCCGTCCGGGTCTCCGTGCTGTCCAACGAGGTCGAGCCGTATCTGCCCGCCGAGTTGGGCGCCGAGCTGGGCAAGACCATGGGCGGTCAGGACTGGGCCGCCATGACGGCCTTCGAGAAGACCGTCGCCGCGGCGCCCGCCGGGCACGACGGCACAATCTCCGTGCCCGCCGTCCCCGCCGCCCGCGCCGCAGCCCCGGGACGCGTGTCCGGCGCGGTGCAGGCCGTGGAGGGCCAGTTCCTGGGCAAGGTCACCCAGGACTCCGCGCACCGGACCCACCAGGTGCTGGTCAAGGCGATGCTCGGCAGCGCCCTCGCGTTCGTCGCCGTCCTCGCCGTGGGCCTGCTGTCCTGGCGCATCACCCGGTCCCTCATCGGCCGGATGTCCGGACTGCGCGCGGCGACCCTCGAACTGGCCGAGGAACGGCTGCCCGAGCTGATCACCCGGCTGCGCACCCAGGGCAAACGGGCCGACGTCGACGATCTGCCCGAACTCGACTACGGCACCGACGAGTTGGGCAAGGTCGCGGACGCCTTCAACACCGCCCAGCGAACCGCCGTGAGCGTCGCCCTGGAGCAGGCCGCGCTGCGCGAGGGAGCGCGGCTGGTCTTCCACAACATGTCCCGCCGCATCCAGCTCCTCGTGCACCGCCAGCTCACGGTGATCGACTCCATGGAACGCAAGGAGCAGGACCCCCAACTCCTCTCCGATCTCTACCGCGTCGACCACCTCGCCACCCGGATGCGCCGCAACGCGGAGAGCCTCACCGTGCTGTCCGGCGCCGCACCCCGGCGCCGCTGGAAGCAGGCGGTGCCGCTCGCGGACCTGCTGCGCAGCGCGGTGTCCGAGATCGAGGGCTACACCCGGGTCGTCGTCGAACCCCTGCCGCCCATCGCGGTGTTGGGCCCGGCCGTCGGCGACACGATCCACCTCATGGCCGAACTCATCGAGAACGGCGTGACGTTCTCGCCCCCGCACACCGAAGTACGGGTCCGCGCACTGCCGGTGGCGCAGGGATACGCCGTCGAGGTGGAGGACCGGGGACTCGGTCTCTCGGTCGAGGAGTACGCGGCGGCCAACGAACTCCTGCACCACCCCAAGGACTTCAGCTTCACCACCCTCGGCGAGGACCCCCGCCTCGGCCTCTTCACCGTCGGCCACCTCGCCCAACGCCACGGCGTCACAGCCAGCCTCCAAGCCTCGTCCTACGGCGGCTCGTTGGCGGTCGTCGTCCTCCCGCACGCACTCACCGAGTCGGCCGCTGACGCCGTACCGCCGACGCTGGACGCGCGGGCGGAGCGGCATCTGGCGTCGGTCGCCGGGTCGACGGCGACGGGTTCGGGAGACGGGGGAGGGACAGGCGCGGGGCCGGGTTCGATGCCCGGTTCGGCGCCGGGCGCGGGGACGGTCACCGGGCCTGTCGCCGGTTCCTCGGGACGCGGCGGGGTGACGGCCGGCGGTATGCCGATGCGCACCCGTACGCGCACCGCGCCCCACCCCCAGCCCACGGCCGCTCCGGCGGCACCGAGGGCCGAGGGACCCGCCGCCGCGTCGCCGCGCGGGGCCGTGCCCTTCCCGCACCCCCGTACCGCCGGCCCGTCCGCGCCCCCCTCGGACCCGCGCCCGACCGCCCCTCCCGCAGGCCCCCGCACCGGCGGTTCCGGTTCCAGTCGCCTTCCTCGCCGGGTCCGACAGGCCCATCTCGCACCGCAGTTGAGGGAACGGCCCGAGGACGCGGACGGCGAGCGGGCCGGGCGGGAGGCCGAACGGCGGCCGGAGCAGGCCCGGTCGATGCTGGCCGCGCTGCGGGACGGCACGCGACGGGCCCGCGCGGAGGAGGACGTGCCCACGCCCGCCTGGCCCTCGTCGCTGCGCGGAGGCGCCCCTCGGCCGCAGTCACAGTCACCGCGAGGCGGCGCCCCCAGGCCGGCCCCGGCCCCGCCACGCGACGAAACCCCCGCGCCCACCTGGAACACGGCCCCGCCCGAGCGGCGTCAGCTGCCCACCCGTCCCCGTCCGACAAGGAACACCCCATGACTGCGCCCAACTCCACGCACGGCGGACTGGCCTGGCTGCTGGACAACCTGATCGAGCGGATCCCCGAGACCCTGCACGCCATCGTCCTGTCCGAGGACGGGCTCCTCGTCGGCTCCTCCGAACGGCTCGCGCAGGAGGACGCCGAGCAACTCGCCGCGATTTCCTCGGGAGTTCACTCGCTCGCACTCGGCACGAGCCGGCACTTCGGCGGCGGGCGCGTGCAGCAGACCGTCATCGAGATGGACGACCTCTTCCTCTTCGTCACCACCGCCGGCGGCGGCGCCCGCCTCGCCGTCCTCGCCACCTCGCAGGTGGACGTCGGCAACGTCGGCTACGAAATGACCATGGTCGTACGGCAGGTGGGGCAGTTCCTCAGCGCGCCCCCGCGGTTCCCGGAGTACAGCGGCGCGCCCTTCGCGGGTGAGCATGAATGAGACATTGGTCCGAGGAAGACCCGTGGGAGGACGAAGATCCCGCGCTGCTCGTCCGCCCGTACACGGTCACCGGCGGCCGCACGCCGACCGCCCACTCCGGCATCGAACTGATCACCCTGATCAGCACCGTCCGGCCGCCGACCCGCGAACAGCGCCTCCAGCCCGAACAGAACCGGCTGCTCGCGCTCTGCCGTACGCCCACCGCGCTGGTGGAGGTCGCCGCCCGGCTCGATCAACCCGTCGCGGTCATACGGGTGTTGCTCGATGACCTCCTGGACAACGAACTCGTCTCCGTCTCCCCGCCCGCCGCGGCCGGTACCCCCGACGCCCGTTTCCTCCAGGCAGTGATCGATGGCATACGCAGAATCTGACCGCCGCGCCACCATGGTGGCGCCCAACGCCGCCACCGCGAAGATCCTCGTCGCGGGCGGCTTCGGCGTCGGCAAGACCACCCTCGTGGGCGCGATCAGCGAGACCGCGCCCCTGCGCACCGAGGAACTCATCACCGAGGCCAGCATCGGCGTCGACAACATGGCCGGGGTGGAGCAGAAGACCACCACGACGGTCGCCATGGACTTCGGCCGGATCACGCTCAGTTCGGCCCTCGTGGTGTATCTCTTCGGCGCCCCCGGCCAGGACCGTTTCTGGTTCATGTGGGACGACCTCTCCCGCGGCGCGCTCGGCGCGGTCGTCCTCGCCGACACCCGCCGCCTGGAGAACTGCTTCCCCTCCGTCGACTTCTTCGAGCACCGCGGCATCCCCTTCGCCGTCGGCGTCAACTGCTTCAACGGCGTCTGCGAGGAGGACCCCGAGGAGATCCGCGCAGCCCTCGACCTCGCCCCCGACATCCCCCTCGTCCTGTGCGACGCCCGCGACAAGGAGTCGGTGAAGACGGTCCTGCTCGCCCTCCTCGAACACGTCATGCGCGGTCTGGCGGCGGAGGCGTCGGACGACCGCCAGCCCGTGTAGCCGTGCAGACCGTACAGACCATGCGGTCCTACGGTCAGGAGGGCTTCGTCGCCGATACGGCCGTCGCGGTCAGCGTGCCGTCGCACTCCGCGAACTGCCCGTCGTCCAGGGCGACTTGGTGTGCCCCGGCACCCGGCAGCCCGATCACCATCGTCGGATAGATCACCGGCGCCGAACCGGACTTGCAGTACCCGTCGCCCTCGCCCTGCACCTGCACGAAGGTGAGCTTCAGCCAGGCCTGGGCGCCGGGGGCGAGCTTGACGGGGGAGGCGGAGCCGACGGGGGTGACCTGGAGGGGGACGTTGAGCTCCGGGGAACCGTTCGCGGCGCCGGCGACGGTGGGGTGGCCCTGGAGGACGCAGGCTTTGCCGCCGGTGTTGGTGAACTGGACGATCGCGGCGCCGGTTCCGGTCCCGGAAGGACGATCGGCGGCTTGATAGGCGGTGGCCTTCAGGGCGGTTGCCGCGCAGGCCTTGACGGCGGTTCCGGTGGATCCGGCCGATCCGGTCGACCCGGTGGATCCGGACGCCCCGGTGGACCCGGTCGTTCCCGTAGACCCGGTCGTTCCCGTGGACCCGGAGGAGATGGGGGAGGCGGTCGCGGTCGGCGTATCCGACGACCCGTCGGACCCGCTCGCGGCGTCGCCCGGCTGGCACGCCGTCATCACCATCGCCGCCGACAACGCGGCCACCGCCACCATGGCCCTACGGATGCTGCTGTTCTGCATGACGTCCCCCGAACTGGTTGTGCACGGGCCGGACTTCGCCGGCGCTCGCGGAGGGAGACAGATCCGCCGCACCCGGGGTTCCGGCCGCGCACCACCTGTGACGCAACGGTGACGCTCAGTCGAAGCTGGCGAAATACGCCGCCGCCATGTCCTCGTCCCCGTGCCCTTGGGCCGCCGCCCGAGCGAACCGTTCCGCGCCCGCAGCCGCTACATCCAGCCGCACGCCGTTCGCCGCGCCCGCCTGCACGATCAGCCGCGCGTCCTTCTCCGCCGTGGTGACCGCGAAACTGGCCGGTGTCAGCTGGTCGTTGAGGATGGCGGCGGACTTGGCGTGCAGGTAGCCCATGTCGAGGGGGCCGCCGGCGATGAGGTCGAGGAAGTCCTGCGGGTTCACGTCCAGGCCCTTGGAGAGGGCGAGGGCCTCGCCCGCCGCGTTCGTCACGGCCAGGACCCAGCTGTTGGCGACCAGCTTCAGCCGGGTCGCCGTGGCCGCCGCCCCGTCCTCGCCCACCCACATCGTGCGGGCGCCGACCGCGTCGAAGACCGGGGTGACCGTCGCGCGGCCGGACTCCGGGCCCGCCGCCAGAACCGTCAGCTGACCGGCCTCGGCGGGCTGCCGGGTGCCGAGGACGGGGGCGTCGTAGAAGACGAGGTCGTGCCGGTTCGCGAACTCGGCCAGTTCGCCGACCGATTCGAGGCTCGACGTCGTCGACTGCACCCACGCGGCGCCGGGACGCAGGACGGGCGCGGCCTCGCGCATCACATCAAGCACGGCATCGCCGTCGTAGAGCATCGTGAGGATGACGTCCGCGTCACGCACGGCGTCCGCCACGGTGTCACGGACGTGCGCGCCGTCGGCGGACAGGGGCTCGGCCTTGGCACGGGTGCGGTTCCAGGCATGCACGGTGTGCCCGGCGCGGGCGAGGTTCCGGGCCATCGCGGCGCCCATGATGCCGGTGCCCAGAACGCCTACGGTGAGCTTCTCGGTGGTCATGTCTCGGCTTTCGTCCTCGACGGTGTTGTCGAGACCCAGGGTGCCAGGGTGCCGCACGCCCGGCCTCTTGGGGCAGGGCGCGCGCCGTCCGTCAACCAGTGATCGCTGACCCGTCAGCCGGTGAGCGTGAACCAGGTCGAGCGGGACTTCTGCCACTCCGGGTGCGTGAGGTCCTTTGCCTCCGTGCCGTCGCCGTACAGGTCGGCCGCGCCGTCGTCGGTGATCAGCTGGGCGCGAACTCCAGGCCCTCCACGTTGAACCCGTTTATTTCCTTGGGGACTTGGCCGTCCGCCGTACCCGCCGCGAAGCCGTACTTGTTGCCGTTCGCCTTGTCCCACGCCACCAGGTTGTCGCGGAGCTTGCCGTACGAACTGTCGTAGGAGAGCGACGTGTTGGCGCCCGTGCCGGTCACCTTCGTGGTGAAGACCGTGTTGCGGGCCGCCTTGTACTCGCCGTCCTTGTTGTTGCCCAGCGACCCGGTCCAGTAGATCGTGTCGCCGACGCGGGCCGCGCCCTCGATGTCGATCTCCTTGTCGACGTCGATGTCGTCGCTGAAGTCCCAGGTCTTCACGGGCGCACCGGACGCCGAACGGTCGTACAGGCGAAGGACGTTGGACTCGTCATCCGCTACGACGACATAGCCGCCGCCCACGTCGACGGCGGCGGAGGCGTCGCTGGAGCCGGTGAAGTAGCGGGTGTCGGCGGGCTGTTGGACGGATGCCGAAGCCGCGTAGTGCAGCGTCTTCGTGGCCGTCTTGCCGCCGAGACCCGTGACCTTCACCGTCAGGTCCGTGTAGCCCTGCGCGGCTGCCGCGACGGCCAGTTGGCGGGTGGCGCCGGTACCGGTGACGGTCACCGCGCTCGTCGGAGCCACGGACGTCTTGCTGCTCTTGCTGGCCGCGACCGTCAACGCGCTGACGTCCGCACCGCTCTGAGCGACCGTCACCTGAACCGTCGGATCGCCGACCGCGCCCACCGCGCCCGACAGGTACGTGGCCGAGAGTGAGATGGTCGGTGTGCCGTAACTCGCCGCGTGCGCCTGGCTGTTGCCGCCCAGACTCAGGGCGGCGAGGGCGAGGCAGCTGCCCGCCACGGCGACCGTCCTGCGCCCGCTGGAGAAAACTCCGTGGGGGAACGCTCCGTTGGAGACTGCGTAGTCCTGCACTGGGACCCCTTCGTCGGCTCGGTGTCGACGAGAAGGTTCAGCGGATCTCACCAACTCCACGGGGTGTGGGCAGGTCCTGGGGGTGAACAACTGCGGACGGGCCGAGGGAGCGTTCCATGACCCGGGCCAGGTGACGGGTGAAGACCTGCCGCGTATCGGGGGTCAGCGTGCGCAGCGCCACCAGCGCGGTGATCACCACGTCGCACAACTCGCCCTGTACGTCCTCCCAACTGTGGGTGACGCCCTTGCGCGGGTTCTGGCCGGTCACGCCGATCACCGCCTGGGCGACCTCGCCGACCTCCTCGGACAGTTTCAGCATGCGGAGCAGCAGGTCCTCCCTGCCGTCTAGGGGACGGTTGCCGTCCACCCAGGTCCACAGGTCGTCGATGCCGGACCAGAGGTCGGCGGACCGGTCGTTCTGATCACTCATGGGCCCAGCCTGCCATCACCGCTCGACGCGTCCGCCCTACTCGTCGAACAAGGTTTCCTGCCCGAACTCCGCCGCCTCCCGCACCCGCCGGTTCCGCAGGCCGACGACCACGGCCGTCGCCGCCCCCGTCACCGCGAGCGCCGCCGGCACCATCCAGCCCCGGTTCACCGCGTGGCCCAGCGCGTGGTCCAGGGAGAGCCGGCCCGGGCCCGTGACCGCGAGGCCGGCCGCGGTCAGGGCGAGGGAGGCCGCGTACTCGTAGCCGCCGGCCGCCGCGAAGAAGCCGTTGGGCGCGTGCACGGCGGCGGCTCCGACCATCGCACCGGCGGCCGCCGCACCCGCCGCCGGGGTCGCAAGACCCAGCGCGAGCAGCGCACCGCCGCCCGCCTCCGAGAGCCCCGCCATCACGGCACTCTGCTTCCCCGGCGCGTACCCCATCGCCTCCATGGCCGCGCCCGTGCCCTCGATCCCGCCCCCGCCGAACCAGCCGAACAGCTTCTGCGCGCCGTGCGCGGCCAGCACGCCGCCGGTACCCAGCCGGAGCAGCAGCAGGCCCAGATCTTGTCGGTCGTAACAGGTCACGGTGACTCCCTGGACGGACGGCGGGGACGGTCCCTCCACCGTCGCACCCGGAGCGCCCGGCGGGCGGATTCGCGCGGCCGTTCGGGTGGCGGGGCCCCGGGAACGGTGTGAGTCTGACCGGCATGACGATTCAGCCAGCCAAACTCAGCGATCCGGCCGTCCGGGCGTTCGTCAGCGCCGTCAACGCCCATGACCGGGACGCCTTCCTGGCGTTGCTCGCGCCGGGCGCGACGATGGCGGACGACGGTTCCGACCGTGACCTCGCCGAGTGGATCGACCGGGAGATCTTCTCCTCCCACGGCCACATGGAGGTCGACCGGGAGTCGAACGGCGGCCGAGCCCTCGTCGCCCGCTACTCCAACGACGCGTGGGGCGAGATGCGCACCCGGTGGAGTTTCACGGTCGGCGAGGACGGCAGGATCGCCCGCTTCGAAACGGGCCAGGCCTGATCGACGTAGAACGTCACCGTGGAAAGCCGGCGTGGAAAGCTGCAAACCCCTTGCCTTGAAGTGCACTCCAACTCCTAGCGTGCACAGGCATGGAGACCAAGTCGAACAGCAGGACCCTCGGACGCAGTGGTATCGACGTGAGCGCTCTCGGCTTCGGCTGCTGGGCGATCGGTGGTGAGTGGCAGGACGTGAGCGGGCAGCCGCTCGGCTGGGGCAAGGTCGACGACGAGGAGTCCGTACGGGCGGTCCGGCGCGCCCTCGATCTGGGCGTGACGTTCTTCGACACCGCCGACACCTACGGCGCGGGGCACAGCGAACGCGTCCTGGGCCGCGCGCTCGGCAAGCGCCGGGACGACGTGGTCCTCGCCACCAAGTGGGGCAACGTCTTCGACGAGGAGACCCGCACGCTCACCGGCTCCGACGACTCCCCGGAGTACGCCCGCCGCGCGCTCACCGCATCCCTGAAGCGCCTGGACACCGATCACATCGACCTGTACCAACTCCACCTGTCCGACGCGGACTTGGACCGCGCGGCCCAACTCCGGGACCAGTGCGAGGAGTTCGTACGCGAGGGCCTGATCCGCGCCTACGCCTGGAGCACCGACGACCCGGCCCGCGCCGCCGTCTTCGCCGAGGGGGAGCACTGCGCGGCCGTACAGCACGCGGCGAACGTGTTGCAGGACGCCCCCGAAATGTTCGCGCTGTGTGAGGAGTTGGGCCTGGCCAGCATCAACCGCAGCCCGCTCGCGATGGGCCTGCTCACCGGAAAGCAGGCGCCGGGCCGGGAGTTGGAGGCCGGCGACATCCGCAACACGCCCCCGGCGTGGATGCAGGGCTTCAAACAGGGCGCAGGCGCCGACGAGGACTACGTGGCCCGCGTGGACGCCCTGTGCGAGATCCTCACCTCGGACAACCGCACCCCGGCCCAGGGCGCCCTCGCCTGGCTCTGGGCCCGCAGCCCCCGCACCATCCCGATCCCCGGCTTCCGCTCGGTCCCCCAGGCGGAACAGAACGCGGGCGCCATCGCGAAGGGGCCGCTCACCGCCGCGCAGTTGGTCGAGATCGACCGCGTGCTCGGTAGGTGAACGGCCCCGGCAGGACCAACAGGTGGGCTCAGTAACCCTGGTTGCCCTGTTCCGCGTACTGCTGCTGCGGGGTGAACTGGCCGCTGCGGCCCTGTTCGGTCAGGGTGATCTGGCCGGCCTTGATGGTCGCGAGGCGCGGTGCGCGGCGGGCGATCGACGAGTCGTGGGTGACCATGATGAAGGTCAGCCCGTACTCGTGCCAGAGGCCTTCGAGCAGGCCCATGATGTCGTCGCGGGTGCCCTCGTCGAGGTTGCCGGTGGGTTCGTCGGCGAGGAGGACCTTCGGCTTCTTCACCAGCGCGCGGGCGATCGCGACGCGCTGCTGCTGGCCGCCGGAGAGCTCGGACGGGGCGTGCTTGAGGCGGTCGCCGAGGCCGACCGACGTGAGTGCCTCCGCCGCCCGCTCGCGGCGTTCCGCCGGCTTGACGCCGAGCGGGACCAGGGCCGTCTCGACGTTCTCCTGCGCGGTGAGCGTCGGGATGAGGTTGAAGGACTGGAAGATGATGCCGATCTTCTCGGCGCGCAGCCGGGTCAGCTTGGCCTCGCTGATCGTGGCGAGGTTGACGCCGTCCAGCTCGACACTGCCCTCGGAGGGGCGGTCCAGGCCGCCGATCATCTGCAGCAGCGTCGACTTGCCGCCGCCGGTGGGGCCCTGGATGACGAGCTGGTCGCCGTCCTCGATCGTGAGGTCGACGCCCCGCAGCGCCTCGACCGTCTCCTTGCCCCGCGAGTAGCGCTTGGTGACGCCGGTGAGCTTGTACATGGGATCTCCGTCTGAACGTCTGTGAAGAAGAGGGTCGGGGCGCCGCCGCCCGGGGGGAACGGTGGCGGCGCCCCGGATCAGGGGATGCGGCGCGGTCGGCGTCGGCGGTGTTACGAGCCGCCTCCGCCGGACCACGCCACCACGGCCGCGCTACGACACGCTGCGCAGCGCGTCCGCCGGACGCATCCGCGACGCACGCCAGCCGCCCATCGCACCGGCGATCAGGCCGCCGGTGACGGCCAGACCCACCGCGAGGGCGATCGTGGTCAGCGAGACCGGCGCGTTCAGGGCGATCTCCAGGGTGTTGGAGGTGGCCTGCTGGCCGGGACCGCCCTGGCCGCCGCCGGGGCCGCCGCCCATGCCGCCACCGCCGCCGGTGGAGCCGAGCTGCGCGGTCAGCTTGGGGCTGATCGCGGTGACCGTGTAGGCCGCCAGGAGGCCGAGCGCGATACCGAGCCCGCCGCCGATCAGACCGTTGACCATGGACTCGCCGACGACCTGCCGGGTCACCTTGCGGCTCGGCCAGCCGAGCGCCTTCAGCGTGCCGAACTCACGCACCCGGCGCGACACGGCGGAGGAGGTGAGCAGCGCGGCCACCAGGAACGCGGCGATCAGGACCGCGATCGACAGCCACTTGCCCACGCTGGTCGCGAGGTTGGAGGCGGTGGACAGCGAGCCGGAGACCGTGGACGCGAGGTCGGCGGAGGTGGTGACCGTCGTACCCGAGATGTTCTTCTGGATCGTCGTCTTGACGGCCGAGATCTGCTTGGAGTCGGTCGCCTTGACGTAGATCGTGGTGACCTTGTTCTTCGAGTCGCCCAGCGTCTGCGCCTGCTTCAGCGGCAGGTACACGTCGATCGTGGACTCGCTGCTGTTGGGCGTCGCGATGCCGATGACCGTGAACTTGGTGCCAGAGATCGAGAAGGTCGAACCGACCTTGTACTTCTTCGACTTGGCGTACGACTTGCTGACGACCGCGACCTTCGCGTTGGTCTGCGCGGTCGTGAACGTCTTGCCGGTGGTGATCTTCGAGGTGGACAGCGGGCCGAGCGTCTGGTTGGTGACGTCGATGCCCGCGACCGAGTACGAGTTCACGTTGAAGTTGGCGCCGCCGCCCTGCACCTGGGGCTGGCCGCTGCCGCTGGTGCCCGTGCCGCCGCCGGGGCCGCCCTGCTGCGAACCGGACGAGGAACCGGAGGTGGTGGAGGACTTCGCCTTGCCCTGGGTGAAGGAGCCGTCGACCTTGGTGACGTTCAGGGTGAGCGCGCCGACCGCGGCGGACACGCCCTTCTGCGAGCCGACCTTGGTGACCAGGGAGGACGCGAGGGCCTGACCACCCTGCGTGTTCACCCGGTCCGAGCTCTGCGAGCTGCTGCTGGAGGAGGTGGCGCCGAACTTGAAGCTGGGACCCTGTGAGCTGCCGGCCTTGGGGGCCGATTGCGCTTTGGTCACGGTCATGTCAGTTCCGAGACCGTAAAGAGACTTGAGGACCTTGTCCTGAGCCTGATTCATGCCGGCCGACACCGAGTTGACGGTGATGACCAGCGCGATTCCGAGCGCCAGACCCATGGCGATGACCAGGGCCGCCTTCTTGCGCCGGCTCAGCTCGCGCTTGAGATAGATGCCAAACATCCCGTTCCCCAAAGGTTCTTGGCGCCCGCTGTGGGCGCGGCCACAAGCTATGGAGAAACCTTTGAGTCGACCTGAGTAAAGGATGTGTCTGGCCTGAGAAAAAGGGGCCCGAAATCAGAATTCGGTCAGACAGCTCATTCCTAACCTGTCGAGGGCTTCTTGCCAGGAAACCCCTGTTCAATGGCCTGCTGACATGGGATGTCGATCACCTATTCGACGCCCTGGCGGCCACCCCGCCGCACACCGCCGCGCCCCCGTTTTGTACGGTCCCGGGATGCGCGATTCCTCTCGGCTCACCCGGCGTGCCGCTCTCGGCCTGACCGCCGCCGCTCTTCCTCTGGCGGCGACGACTCCCGCGTCCGCGGCGACGGCGATAGGCGGTGAGCGTCTGGCCCGCGCCGGGATCCAGGTCGGCGATGCCTCCACGCTGCCCAAGAGACTCACCGCCCGCGCGTGGATCGTCGCCGACCACAAAACGGGCGAGGTCCTCGCCTCGTACCGCGCACACCAGCGCCTCGCGCCCGCGTCCACGCTGAAGATGCTGTTCGCCGACACCGTGCTGGGCAAGTTCGAGCGGACCCGCACCTACCGGGTGACCGACGCCGACCTCGCCGACGTCCCCTCCGGCTCCAGCCTCGTCGGCGTGAAGCCCGGAATCCTGTACACCGTCCACCAGTTGTGGCAGGGCGTGTTCCTGCGCTCGGGCAACGACGCCGTGCATGTGCTGGCCCACATGAACGGCGGGATCGCGGCGACGGTCGCCGAGATGCAGGCCAAGGCGAAGGACCTCCAGGCCCTGGACACGCATGTGGTGAGCCCGGACGGCTTCGACCACCCCGGGCAGGTCTCGTCGGCGTACGACCTCACGCTCTTCGCCCGGCACGGGCTGCACGACGAGGACTTCAGCGCGTACTGCTCGACCCGGACGGCGAACTTCCCGGCCGGCGGCAAGAAGACCTTCCAGATCCAGAACACCGACCGCCTGCTCAGCGGCGCCTACGGCCTCCGCCCGTACCCGGGCATCATCGGCGTGAAGAACGGCTACACCAGCCACGCGGGCAACACCTTCACCGGTGCCGCCACCCGCGACGGCCGCACCCTCCTGGTCACCGTGATGCACCCCGCGAACGGCGGCAACGAGGTCTACAAGGAGACCGCCGCGCTGCTCGACTGGGGCTTCGGCAAAGGGAGTTCGGCCCGGGCCGTGGGCACGCTGGTTGAGCCGCTGAGCGAGGGCGGGGCCACCGCGAGCCCGACGCCGTCGGGCGCCAAGGGCGCGCCGGGAGCCTCCGGGAGTGCCGCCTCTTCCTCGTCGGACGGTTCCTCGCCCTGGCCGATGCTGGGCGGTGCGGCGGGAGCGGTCGCGGTGCTCGCGGGCGGCGCGTTCGCGCTGCGCAGGCGGCGGGCGGCCGTAGCGGCGGCCAAGTCCGAGGAGCTCGACGGGAGTTGATGTGACGCGACAGCCGCTCCACGGCCCGGTGCGTAACCCGCGGTCCCTCGCGGGTTCCACCCCCACCCGGGCCGTGGAACGACTGTCGCCTCTCCCCCCTCGGATTGGTCTGCGGAACCAAGGACTCCAGTACCGCGGAAGCCCCTTGCTCCAAGTGTGAAGCTTTGGTGGAGAAGAGTTGAGCATAAGTCAGTAACCGGGCGCAATGGTGCGGACGGTCAAATTCCGTTTGTGCAACTTGCCCTAGCCGCGCCCGACATACGGCATCGCGGTCGCCAGCACCGTCGCGAACTGCACGTTCGCCCCCAACGGCAGCTCCGCCATGTGCCGCACGGTGCGTGCCACATCGGCGACATCCATCACCGGTTCCGGGGTGACCACCCCGTTGGCCTGCAGCGCCCCGGTCTCCATGCGCGCCGTCATCTCGGTCGCCGCGTTCCCGATGTCGATCTGCCCGACCGCGATCGAATACGGCCGCCCGTCCAGCGACAGCGACTTGGTGAGCCCCGTCAACGCGTGCTTGGTCGCGGTGTAGGCCACGGAGTGCGGCCGAGGCGTATGAGCGGAGATCGACCCGTTGTTGATGATCCGCCCACCCTGCGGCACCTGCTCCTTCATCCGCCGGTACGCCGCCTGCGCACACAGGAACGCCCCGTTGAGATTGGTGTCCACCACATGCCGCCACGCGTCGTACGGCAGGTCCTCCACCGCCACCCCGCCGGGCCCGAAGGTCCCCGCGTTGTTGAACAGCAGATCCACCCGCCCGAACCGCTCCACGGCCGCGTCGAACAACGCGTCCACGTCCTCCGGCCGCGCCACATCCGTCGCTACGGCGATGGAGGCGCCCTCGGGCACCAGCGCGGCCGTCTCCTCCAGGGCCCCGGTGCGGCGGCCGGCCAGTGCCAACGACCAGCCCGCGCGCAGGAGTTCGACGGCGACCGCGCGCCCGATGCCGGAGCCGGCGCCGGTCACCACGGCGATCTTCGATGAGTGCTGTGCGTTCATGGGCCGCAGCCTACGAGTCACCCCTCCTGCGGGTACCGCACCCCGATCCGCTCCCGCACCGCGTCCAGCGTCCGCATCACCGCGAGGGTCCCCTCCAGCGGCACCAACGGCGACTCGGTCTCCCCGGCCCGCACCGCCCGCATCACCTCGGACGCCTCGTGCCGCAACGTGTTGCGCGGCCCGTCCGCCGGGTCGAGCACGAACTCCTCGGGGTCGCGCCCGTCCCGGTGCAGCACAAAGCGGTCGGGGTGGAAGAAGCCGTCCGGGATGTCGATCCGCCCCAGCGAACCGGTCACCGACGCCGAGGTCCCCGTACCCCCGACGATCGAACAGTGCAGCGCGGCCAGCGCCCCGCTGTCCCACGAGAACAGCGCCGCCGTCTGAAGATCGGCCCCTTCAGGCGAGAGCACGGCCGACGCCTTGATGTCGGCGGGCTCACCGAGCAGCAGATGCGCGAACGACACCGGGTACACCCCGAGGTCGAGCAGCGCGCCGCCGCCCTGCGCCGGGTCGCGCAGCCGGTGCGAGGGCGGGAAGGGCCCCGCGAGCCCGAAGTCGGCCTGGACGGTGCGGACTTCACCGATGGCACCGTCGTCGACAAGAGCCTTGAGCCGCCGTACGAGCGGATTGCAGTACATCCACATGGCCTCCATCAGGAAGCTGCCGTGCTCGCCCGCCAGTGCCACGAGCTCGGCGGCCTCGCGGGAGTTCAGGGTGAAGGCCTTCTCGACGAGGACGTTCCGCCCGGCCTCCAGACAGAGACCGGCCGCCGTGCGGTGCGCCGAGTGCGGGGTGGCGACGTAGACGACATCGATGTCCGCGTCGTCGGCCAGCGCGGCCCAGTCGCCGTAGGCCCGCTCGATCCCGAACCGTTCCGCGAAGGCCTTCGCCGAGGACTCCGTCCGCGAGGCCACCGCGACCACCTCGGCGTCCGGCAGATCGACGAGGTCCGCCGTGAACGCGGCGGCGATCCCACCGGTCGCCAGGATCCCCCAGCGCACCTTCTGCTCCGTCATCGCGGCCCCACCCTCGCTCACCAGACCCTCGCCACCTTGTACGAGCTGAGAGCATAGGTGCCGGATCACTCGGAGAGGGAGGGGCACATGCCCGAGCAGGGGGCGCAGGCGCCGAGCGTGTCGCAGTCCGTCGTCGTACCGTCGCCGAGGTCGACCCGTCGCGCGGGCCTCCTCGTCGTCCTCATCCTGGGCGGCCTCACGGCGACCCCGCCGCTGTCGATGGACATGTACCTTCCCGCGCTTCCGGCGGTCACCCGCTCCCTGCACGCGCCGGCCGCGACCGTTCAACTGACGCTCACCGCCTGCCTCGCGGGCATGGCGCTGGGGCAGCTGGTGGTGGGCCCGATGAGCGACAAACTCGGCCGCAGACGCCCGCTGCTGACCGGCCTGGCGGTCTACGTCATCGCGACCGCCCTGTGCGCGATCGCGCCGAACGTGGAGTCGCTGGTCGCCTTCCGGCTGATCCAGGGCCTGGCGGGCGCGGCCGGGATAGTGATCGCGAGGGCGGTGGTCCGCGACCAGTACGACGGCGTGGCGATGGCCCGCTTCTTCTCCACCCTGATGCTGGTCTCGGGGGTCGCCCCGATAGTCGCCCCCCTGGTAGGCGGCCAGATCCTCCGTGTCACGGACTGGCGAGGCGTCTTCGTGACCCTCACGGCCGTAGGCATCCTGCTGACCGCACTGGTCTGGCGCCGCCTCCCCGAGACCCTCGCCCCGGCCGACCGCCACGCGGGCGGCACCGCGGAGGCCCTCCGCTCCATGCGCACCCTCCTCGCGGACCTCCCCTTCACGGGCTACATGCTCACGGGCGGCTTCTCCTTCGCCGCGCTGTTCGCGTACATCTCGGCGTCCCCCTTCGTCGTCCAGGAGATCTACGGCGCGACCCCACAGACCTTCAGCCTGCTCTTCGGCATCAACTCGGTGGGCCTGGTGGCAGTGGGCCAGATCAACGGAAAGCTGCTGGTGGGCAGGGTCTCGATGGACAAGGTCCTGGGCGCGGGCCTGGCGGTGGTGGTGCTGGCGGCGACGGCGCTGCTGCTGATGGCGACGGGAGCGTTCGGGAAGGTGGGCCTGGTCCCGGTCGCGGCGGGCCTGTTCGTCCTGATGTCGGCGATGGGCGTGACACTCCCCAATGCCCAGACCCTGGCGCTGATGCGCACGCGTCACTCGGCAGGCTCCGCGTCCGCGCTGCTGGGCACGTCATCCTTCCTGATAGGCGCGGTGGCGTCCCCGCTGGTAGGTATCGCGGGGGAGCACACCGCCGTCCCGATGGCGGTCGTCCAACTGGTGGCCGCACTGGTGGCGGTGGCCTGCTTCGTGGGAATGTGCCGTCCCTGGAACACACGTACGACTGCGGAGGGAGTGGGGAGCTGAGCGCCCCGAGACTGCGCCACGACACCCCGGAACGGGCGGGCCTCGACCCCGAGGAACTCCGTCACCTGGTCCGGGAGGTCCACGACCTCACCACCGGCGACCGCCCCTGGGCGCCGGCCACCGTCGTGGTCGCCGGCCGCGGCCCGGTGATCGCGGTGGAGGAGGCGGCGGGCTGGGCCGTACGGTATGCGGCCTACGACCCCGAGACCGACCAGGGCGTCGAACTCCCGCCGGAGTCCCGCGTCCCGACGAGGGTGGACACCCCCTTCGACCTGGCTTCCGTGACCAAGCTGTTCACGGCGGTGGCCGCGATGCAGCAGATCGAGCGGGGCACGCTGGGCATGGACGCGCGGGTGGGCGCGTACCTGCCGGACTTCCGCGCGGCCGCCCGCCACGGGATCACCGTCCGCCAGCTCCTCACCCACACCTCGGGTCTGCGCCCCGAACTCCCGCTCTACGACTGCGCGGACGACACCGAGCGCCTGTCGATGCTGCGAAGGGAGGCGCCGGTCGGGAAGCCGGGCGAGTACGTGTACTCGGACCTGAACCTGCTCCTCCTCCAGTTCGTCCTGGAACGCATCAGCGGCCGCACGCTGGATGTCCTCATCCACGACGGCATCACCCGTCCGCTGGGGATGACGTCGACGGACTTCGGCCCGTGCCCGGGCGCGGCGGCGACGGAGGACCAGCGGCGGCCGTGGGCGAAGGCGGACCGGGGGATGTTGCGGGGCGTCGTCCACGACGAGAACGCGTGGGCGTTGGGCGGCGTGGCCGGCCACGCGGGTCTGTTCTCGACGGGCCGGGACCTGGCGATCTTCTGCCGGACGTTGCTGGCGGGGGGTTCGTACGGCCCGGCCCGCATCCTGGGATCGGACTTCGTGGAGCTGCTGCTGACCCCGCCGGGGCTGGGCTTCGGGGTTGATCAGGCTTGGTTCATGGGGGAGTTGGCGGGGCGGGGGGCGGCCGGGCATACGGGGTTCACGGGGACGTCGGTGGTGCTGGATCCGGCTACGGATACGTTTCTGGTGCTGCTGGCCAACACCGTGCATCCGCGTAGGCGGGGGGCGGACAGTGGGCCTCGGGCGGCGGCGGGGACGCGGGTTGCTCGGGCTGTTCGGGGGTGAGAGAGGGGGGAGGGGTGGTGCCGGTTGTGTTGTTGGGTGCGGGTCCGGTGGGGGCTGGTCGCGCCCCGCGGCGGAGCCGCTGATGTCACAGCCCCGCGCCCCTTCGGAAGCGGGGCGGTGTTGGAGAGGTGCGGGTGGTTTGGGCTTGGCTTACTGACGCGGGGGCGGGCGAGCGTCTTTGAGCCGAGCTCCTCCATTGCCCCGTCATGGGTGGTGGGTGGGCATAGGCCTCGGGGGTCTGGGGGCGGAGCCCCCAGGGACCTCGGCACCCACCCCGGGCAACTTAGAATCAGCGGGTGAACGACCCCGTTGCGCCCGCCGAAACCCTCCGTACTGCTCTGGCCCGGTTGCTCGACGGGCTTCCGCCCAGGCAGGCCGCCGGGGCTGTCGAGCGGCTGATCGCCAATTACCGGGGGGTCACCCCTACCGACGCTCCGATCTTGCGGGACCGGGCGGATGTCGCGGCCTACGCGGCGTATCGGATGCCGGCGACCTTCGAAGCCGTACGGTCCGCGTTGGACGCGTTCGCCGATGCCGTACCCGCGTGGGTTCCGGACGGGCACCTGGACGTCGGCGGCGGAACCGGCGCCGCGACCTGGGCCGTAGCCGCGACCTGGGACGGTGACCGCCCGGTGACCGTGCTCGACTGGGCCGAGCCCGCGCTCGCCCTGGGGAAGGAGATCGCCGCCGCCAACCCGAGCCTGCGCAACACCAGTTGGCGGCGCGCACGCATCGGCTCCGCGCTCACCCTCGACCCCACCGACCTCGTCACCGTCTCCTACGTCCTCAACGAACTCACCGCCCCCGACCGCACCGCCCTCGTGGACGCCGCCGCCTCCGCGGCCCAGGCGGTCGTGATCGTCGAGGCGGGCACCCCGGCGGGTTACGCCCGCGTCATCGAGGCCCGGGACCGCCTCGTCGCCGCCGGTTTCCACATCGCCGCCCCCTGCCCGCACAGCGCCGCCTGCCCGATCGCCCCCGGCGAGGACTGGTGCCACTTCTCGGCGCGGGTCAGCCGTTCGTCCCTGCACCGCCAGGTCAAGGGCGGTTCCCTGCCGTACGAGGACGAGAAGTTCAGCTACGTCGCCGCCGCCCGCTTCCCCGTGGACCCCGCCCCCGCCCGCGTCGTACGCCGCCCGCAGATCCGCAAGGGCCAGGTACTCCTCGATCTCTGCGAGACCGACGAACAACTGCGCCGCACGACGGTCACCAAACGCCACGGCGATCAGTACAAGGCGGCACGGAACGTGAGCTGGGGAGACCCCTGGCCGGAAAAAGCGTGACACTTCCGCCGAAACCGTCACACGTGTGTCTCGTCCCACCCACCCCGGATACGAGGTCCCGCCTCTTGGGGCGCAGGATGGTGGGACCATAGGGGAAGTTCTCCGCACAACGGCAGGGCAACACGCGGCGGCAGGGCTTCGCACGACGGCAGGGCACGACGGCAAGACGGCAAGGCGACAACAGCAGGGCGAGGAGATAGATGAGCGCGACGTTCGGTGGCCGGAGCGGTCGGCAGGGCAAACTCTCCTCGTGGCTGCGTGGACGCCGCCCGCAGGAGGCCCCCGACGACGGCGGCGGACGCGAGGCGCTGCTGCTGGCCGCCGCCGAGGCCGGGCTGCCGCTCGCCCCCGCCGCGCACCCGGCCCCGGGCTACCGATGTTCGTGCGACCGCGTCGGCTGCCCCACCCCGGCCCGCCACCCGGTGTCGTTCGCCTGGCAGACGCAGTCCACGACCGACCGCGCCCAGATCGAGCGCTGGGCCCGCCACCAGCCGCAGGCCAACTTCATCACCGCGACCGGCATGGTCAACGACGTCCTGGACGTCCCACTCGAAGCCGGCCACGAGGCCCTGGAGCGGCTGCTCGCCGCCGGTGTCGAGGTCGGCCCGGTCGCCGCGAGCGACGACGGACGGCTGCTCTTCTTCACCCTCACCCGCGGCACCCCCGAGGACGAGGACGAGTGGTGGCCGTGCGAATTGGACTGCCACCCCGAGACGATGGACGAACACCCCGGCCTGCGCTGGCACTGCCGCGGCTCCTACGTCCTCGTCCCCCCGGCCCAACTCCCCGGTGAGAACCAGTCGGTTCACTGGGTACGCGGCCCCGAGCACCCCCTGCCCGACCCGCTCACCCTCCTCGAAACCCTCACGGACGCCTGCGCCCGGCACGCGGGAGCGGAACCGGACCACGCGAACTCCGCCTGGCCGCTGGGCCGTTGACCCCCTGAGGTCAGCCGCCCTGCACGGAGCTCAGCCGCCCTGCGCCGAGGTCAGCCCCTCGATCCGCCCCAGCACCGACACCTTGCCACCCCGCTTGGGGTCCAACGCGACCTCGTTGGAGACGAGTTGAAGGGTGAGGGACTGCTCCACCTCACCCGTCGTCAGCGCCTGGACGTCCTTGCTCTGGGCCGGCACCGTCGTGCCCTCCGCCGCGGTCTCCTTCTGGAAGTACCGCGTGGTGAAGAACACCAGCGCCCCGCCGTCCGCCGTACGCAAGGCCAACGGCGCGTAGTCACCGCTCGTCAGCGGCTGGTCGAGGAACTGCACGGCCAGCCCCGGCTTGGTGGCCTTCGCCCGGTCCGCACGCCACCCACTGGTGTGCGTCCCGTCCGCGAAGGCGGTCCCGCCACTCTTCAGATACGTCGCATAACTCTGGCTCAACTCGCCAGGCGCGACGGCCAGTTCGGTCGAGTCCGCGGGCACGGCCTCGGCCCAGCCGTCCTTGTCGGTCTTGAACTTCGGTACGGCACTGGGCGCGAGCAGCGTGAGATACGCCACCTGCCACGGCTCGGAGAGGTCGTTGCGCGTGAAGACCAGCAACCACCGGGCCGCGCCACCCTTGTTGGCGGCGGTGTCGGCCACGAACCAGCGCGGCCAGCCGGCCTTCTTCGGGATGGTGAACTTCGCGTCCGTCAGCT
This sequence comes from Streptomyces sp. NPDC050528, assembly GCF_044457795.1. Taxonomy (NCBI): domain Bacteria; kingdom Bacillati; phylum Actinomycetota; class Actinomycetes; order Kitasatosporales; family Streptomycetaceae; genus Streptomyces; species Streptomyces sp. NPDC050528. The sequence continues at coordinate 709,788 of NZ_JBITHH010000002.1, read as the reverse complement.
CCAGCGGCGAGTAATTCGCGTTCCCGGACGGCGAGTTGGTGTGCCCCGCCTTCAGCCGCGCCGCGTCGATGTCACTGAGCGCGCCGGTGACATGAGCGGCGTCCAGGGAACTGTCGTACGCCTTGTCCGCCGCGTTGTACGCGGTCGTGAACTGCTGGAGCGCCGTGGCGGCCTCGGCGCGGGTGGTGGCCGGGAGAACCTCCCGCTCCCCGTGGACCACCACGCAACCGCTCGCCGTCAGCGACAAAGCGGTCACCGAGGCCGCTATCAGTACGCGCCGGTCAAGCCTGCGGAGCCTTCGAGGGCTGCGATCCCTGCTCATCAGGTGTCTTCACCTTCCCCTTCCCGGAGGCGAACCCTACCGGGGCGAAGAACAGGGTGAGCGTGGGGATCAGGTACAGCAGCCACACCGTGATCTGCAGGACGGTCGGGTCCGGCTGGAAGTTGAAGACGCCCTTCAGGAGGGTGCCGTACCAGCTGTCCGGCGGGATCGTGTCACTGATGTCGAAGGCCACGTTCGTCAGGCCCGGGAGCCAGTCGGCCTCCTGCAAGTCGTGGAAGCCGTACGCCAGTACACCCGCGGCCACGACGACCAGCATCGCCCCGGTCCACGTGAAGAACTTCGCGAGGTTGATCTTCAGCGCCCCGCGATAGAACAGCCACCCCAGGAACACCGCCGTGGCCAGCCCCAGTCCTACGCCGACCAGCGGACGCGGGGTGCCGTCGCTCGCCGCGTGCACCGACGCCCACACGAACAGCGCGGTCTCCAGGCCCTCGCGGCCGACGGCGAGGAACGCGGTGGCGACCAGCGCGCCCGTGCCCATCGCGAGGGCCGCGTCCAGCTTGCCGTGCAGTTCGGTCTTCAGGTGCCGGGCGGTGCGCCGCATCCAGAACACCATCCACGTCACCAGACCGACCGCGAGGATCGACAGGGACCCGCCGAGCGCCTCCTGCGCCTGGAACGTCATCTCCTGCGAACCGAATTCGAGCGCGCACCCGAACCCCATCGCGATGAGCACCGCGACGACGATGCCGATCCAGATCGGCTTCAGCGCGTCGCGCCGTTCGGTCTTGACCAGATACGCGATCAGGATGCAGACGACGAGACTGGCTTCCAGCCCCTCGCGCAGACCGATCAGATAGTTCGAGAACACGGTCTACGACTCCTTCGCGTCCTTGGAGAACAGCGTGCTGCCCCACCAGTCGTCCTTGTCGCGGACGCCCGGCGGAACGGCGAAGACCGCCGAACCCACGTGCTGGATGTACTCGTTGAGCGCGTCGGACGCCGACAGCTTCCGCTGCAGCGGGATGAATCCCTTGCGCACGTCACGCTGGTAGGCCAGGAAGAACAGGCCCGCTTCGAGCCGGCCGAGACCGTCGGTGCCGTCGGTGAAGGAGTAGCCCCGGCGCAGGATGGTGACCCCGCTGTTGGAGTCGGGATGCGCGAGCCGCACATGCGCGTCGGGCTTCATCGCCTTCAGGAACGGCGCGTCGTGCTCCTTGGCCTTGCCGACCGGCGCGCCCTCGCCCTTGTCCCGCCCGAACACGTCCTCCTGCTCCTGGAGCGACGTCCGGTCCCAGGTCTCGATGTTCATCCGGATCCGCCGGGCGACGAGATACGAACCCCCGGTCATCCAGGCCGAGTTGGCGGCGTTGTCACCCTCGCCGACCCACACGAACTTCTTCAGCCGGTCGGTCTCGGTCCCCGCGATGTTGCGGGTGCCGTCCTTGAACCCCATGAGATTGCGGGGGGTTTGAGCCCCCGGGGTCGTCGACGAGGTCTTCCCGAACCCGAGTTGGGACCACCGGATGGCGACCTTGCCGAACCCGATGCGCGCCAGGTTGCGGATCGCGTGCACGGCGACCTGCGGATCGTCCGCACAGGCCTGGACACAAAGGTCCCCACCCGTACGGGACTTGTCGAAGTTGTCGCCGGGAAACTGCGGCAGATCGACCAGCGCGTCGGGACGACTGCCACTCAGCCCGAAGTGCTCGAAGAACGACGGCCCGAAGCCGATCGTCAGCGTCAGCCGCGAGGGTTTCAGCCCCAGCGCCTCACCGGTGTCGTCCGGCGGCGCCTCGGCGAGCCCGCCGTAGGCCCCGTCACCGACCGCGTGCCCACCGGTCATCCGCCGCGCGGCGGCCGTCCAGTCCTTCAACAGCTGCACGAACTCGGCGCGGTCGTCGGTCTTCACGTCGAACGCGGCGAAGTGCAGCCGGTCCTGCACGGGGGTGGCGATACCGGCCTGGTTGGCGCCGTGGAAGGCGACCGCGGCACCGGTGTCGGCACCGGCCGGATCGACGTCGTCGCCGACCCGGGTCATCGCCACCGCACCACCGGCCGCGACGGCACCGAGCGCGAGCCCGGCACCGCCCCAGCCGATGAGCGAACGACGGGACGGCGAACCGCTCTCCTGGACTTCGCTTTCCTGAACGTCGGTCATCTCAGGCCTACTTCACGACGGCGGCGGCGAGCTTGGACAGCGGCTCCGCGAGGGCGTTGACGGCGTCCGACAGCTCCTTGCGCTGGTCCGCGGTGACCTTGTCGTAGGACACGAAGCCGTCCGAGGTCGAGGTCGAGCGGTACTTGTCGAGCAGCGTGTTGAGCGCCGCGAACTGCTTGTCCAACTCGGTGGTGAGGGCCGCGTCGTTCTTCTGCGCGACCGGCTTCAGCAGTTCGTACGCCTTCTGCGCGCCCTCGACATTGCCCTTGAAGTCGCTCAGGTCGGTGTGCGAGTAGCGGTCCTCCTCACCGGTGACCTTGCCGGTGGCGACCTCGTCGAGGAGTTCCTTGGCACCGTTGGCCATGGAGGTCGGGGTGATCTCGGCCTTGCCGACGCGCTTCTGCCAGTCCTTCAGATCGGTGACCAGTTCGGCGGCGAGGGCCTTCTGCTCGGCACCGATCTTCTTGTCCTGCCACAGCGCCTTCTCCAACGCGTGCCAGCCGGTCCACTTCTGGCCCTTCTCCAGGTCGTTGACGCGGGTGTCGGTCTTGGGGTCGATGTCCCCGAACGACTCGGCGATCGGCTCGGTGGCCTCCCAGCCGTAACGGGAGGGCGCGTAGGCGTTCTTGGCGGCGGTGAGGTCGCCCGCCTTGATGGCGTCGGCGAAGGTCTCCACCTTCGGGATCGTCGCGTCGGCCTGCTCCTGCGCGTACTCGCGATAGGCGGCGACGGCGGCGTCCAGCTTCGGATCCCGCTTGGCGACCGAGCCACCGGTGACGGTGAGCTTCTGCCGCACACCGTGCCCCTTCATGCCGGGCCGGCAGGCGATCTCGTACGACCCCGCCTTCACCTCCGCGGTCAACGTGTACTTGGTGCCGGGCCCGATGTTCTCCTTCTCGGAGACGATCCGGTCGTCCGGGAAGAGGATCTCCACCTCGGTCGCCTTGGAGCCGGTGTTCTCGATCTTCAGCGTGACCTGCCCGGCCGGGATCGACTTGCTGGAGGTCGTGCACTTGGAGTCGGCCGCGGTCACCTGGATCGCGTCGCCGTCCTTGGCGTCGCTCTTCGCGGTGCACGCCGTGACGGCGGTCAGGGCGGCCGCGGCGGCGACGGCGGTGGCGACGGGAAGTCGGACGGCACGCATGCAGGCTCCAAGCGGAAGGGTGTGACGAGGTGATCGGATAGGGCAGTGTGGTGAGGCTGCCCTAACTTACCTGAGGCTTACCTCAGTCATACCCGCCCGGTCCGGCATTCACTGCCCACAGAAAAATCACAGACACGGCTTGATCTCGACGGCGAAAAACAAACACCAAGGGAAGGTCAAAGACAGGTCAAGTGGACCGTTTGGGCGTCACGACGACCGCCCCCGTGCGCGGATGCGGAAACACCTCGACCGCCTGGTCATAGACGTCCGACAACAACTCCTCGGTGAAGACGACTCCTGGTGGCCCGTCGGCGGCGACACGACCGGCGCGCAGAATCGCGACCCGGTGCGCGTAGGCGGCGGCCAGCGCGAGATCGTGCAGCACCACGACCACCGCGTCCCCCGCGTGCGCCCTTTCCCGACACAGCCGCAGGACCAGTTCCTGATGCCGCAGATCAAGCGCGGCCGTCGGCTCGTCCAGCAACAGCAGAGGCGCCCGCTGAGCCAACACCCGCGCCAGCGCGACCCGGGCCCGCTCCCCACCACTGAGCGCGGAAAACGGCCGCAGCGCAAAGCCCGCGACCTCCGCCCGCGCCATCGCATCCGCTACGGCGACCTCGTCCTCGGCGGGGCTGGTGGCATGCGGCGCCCGCCCCATCCGCACGACGTCCTCGACCGTGAACGGAAAGGAGAGCGCGGCCGCTTGAGGAAGCACGGCCCGCCGCAGGGCGAGTTCGGGCGCGGACCACTCCGCAGCGGCCCGCCCGTAGATCCGGACGACCCCGGCAGACGGCACCAGATCCCCGGCGAGGGCCGCCAACAGGGTCGATTTCCCAGCCCCGTTGGGCCCCGCAAGCGCGAGCACCTCCCCGGCACGGACGGGCACGGAAACACCGTGGAGGACGGCGCGCCCGCCGAGTTGGACGTGCAGGTCTTCGGCCTCGGCGAGGAGATCTCCCGGTTCGACGGGGGAGGGGGGTACGGCTCGGCTACGGAGGAGTCTCATACGCGGGCTCCTCGGGTGGGAGGGGAGAGGACGGCTCGGCACCGCCGGGACGGTTCGCCGGGGCTGAACGCCGTTGCGGCGGAGGAGAGTTGGCGGGTGGTGGAGAGTTGGCGGGTGGTGGAGAGGGGGCGGCTGGTGGAGAGGGGGCGGAGGCGGAACGGGGTGGCGGCGAAGTACAGGCCAGCGATAAAGGGGCGCGGGGAACTGCGCGACCAGCCACGGACGGCCCGCACCCCCCAACGCACATGCAGCGGCACTCTCGACCGGGAAACGGAAGAGAATCTCCGGCACCCTGGAGCAGCGCCGATTGGGCCGGCGTTAAAGGGGCGCGGGGCTGCATCTGATGTGCGGCTACCGCCGCGTGGGCGCGACCAGCCACAGATGGCCCGCACCCCCCAACGCGCATCCCGTGGCAGCCTCGACCGGGAAACGGAACAGGAACCCCGGCAACCTGGAACCGCAGCCACCAAGCCGTTCCCTGAGACCTGGCTCACGCCCAACCCCCCTGCCCGCGCCGCGTCCTCCGCAGCAGCCAGAAGAAGAACGGGCTGCCGATCAACGCGGTCAGGACACCCAGCGGAAGTTCCGCCGGCGCCGCAACCGTCCGCGCCGTCAGATCCGCGGCCAGCAACACCAACGCACCGAGCACCGCACTGCCCGGAATCAGGAACCGGTGACCGGGCCCCGCCACCATGCGGAGCAGATGCGGCACGACCAGCCCCACGAAACTGATGATCCCGGAGACGCTGACCGCCGCCGCCGTGAGGAGCGCGATGACCAGCACCAGGACGATCCGAAGCCGCTCGACGTCAACTCCCAAGTGACGAGCGGGGCGTTCACCGAGCGCGAGGAGGTCCAGCCGCCCGGCGTAGAGCGGCGCGAGGCTCAGACCCAGCACCGCGCACGGAAGGATCGCGAGGACCTTCGGCCAGGTCGCCTGCGAGAGCGAACCGAGCTGCCAGAAGGTGATCTGGTTGACGGCAGCCGTGTCCGCGAAGAACAGGAACAGCCCGATCAACGCCCCCGCGAACGCGTTCAGCGCGATCCCGGTGAGGATCAACGTCACGACCTCCGTACGGCCGCCCGAACGTGACATCGCGTAGACGAGCAGCACGGCGCCGAGCCCGAAGACGAACGCCACCGCCGACACCGTCCACGTCCCGAGGAAGTCGAGCCCGAACGCGATCACCGCGACCGCCCCCACCGCCGCCCCCGAGGACACCCCGATGACCCCCGGCTCCGCGAGCGGATTCCCGAACACACCCTGCATCAACGCCCCCGCACACCCCAGCGAGGCCCCCACAAGCAGCGCGAGCACGATCCGCGGGAAGCGCACGTTCCACAGGACCGACTCCGGTACCCGGTCCAGCGCCCGCCCACCGAGCCCGAGTTGGTGCTGCACCGACGCCAGGACATCCCCGGTCGGAATCGGATACGCGCCCAGTCCCGCAGCCACCGGCACCAGCACGAGCAGCGCGACCACCAGCCCGACGGTGACCATCCAGCCCGTACTGCGCCGTCTCCGTGCGGGAGTCGAGGCGGCGGTCGCCCCAACCCCCTTCTCCAGTACGGTCATTCGCTCCCACCCCCGTACAACTGGTCCACCAGCGACTTGAGCACTTGGTCCGTACGCGGCCCGTAGTTGAGAAGGACTCCGTCCTCGATCGACACGACCCGCCGGTTCATCCCGGCCGGGGTCTGCGCGACCCCGGGGATCTTCACCAGCCCGTCGATACCGCCGACCGACTCAAGTCCCTTGGTCATGACGAGAATCGCGTCCGGCGCGGCCTGCGCGAGCGCCTCCGTGGTGATGGCGGTGAAGTCCTTCTCCAGTCCCGACTCCGCACCCGCGTCGACCGCGCCGGCCGCCTCCAGGAGCGAGGTCGCCCCCGACCCCTTGCCGCCGATCAGATACACGGACGCGGACCCGCGCAGATACAGGAACGCGACCCGAGGCTTCTCCTTGTGCCGAGGAATCCCCTTGCGGACAGCGGCGATCCGGTCCTCCGAGCGCTTGGTCAGCTCCTTCCCGGCGGCCGGTACCCCGAGCGCGTCGGCCACCGCCTGGATGCGCGGACCGACGTCGGAGAGCCCCTTCGCCGGGTCGACGACCAGGACCGGAATGCCGGCCGCGCGGATCTGACCCATCGCCTCGGACGGTCCGGTGGTGGTCTCCGCGAGGACGAGATCGGGCTTGAGGGACAGCACACTCTCCGCCGAGACGTCGTGGTTGCGGGTCACCAGGGGGAGTTTCGCGGCCTGTTGGAAGGTGGCCGTGATGTCCCGGGCCACGACCCGGTCACCGAGCCCGAGCGTGAACACGATCTCGCTGAGGCTGCCGGAGAGCGGGACGATGCGCCGCGCGTTCTTGACGGTGACCTTCTTGCCGTCGGCGGACCGGACGGTGACCGGGAGTCGGGGGACCGGGGTGTCGGTCAGCGGTTCGACACGGTTGGCCGGTGCGGAGGACTTCGCCGGGGCGTCGGTCGCTGAAGTCGCCGCGCCCCCGCATCCGGTGAGCGTGAGCGCGAGCACGGACAACAGTGCTCCCGCCAGTCGTGTGCGCAAGCGTGGCACGGTCCCGTCCGTCTCTCTCGGCATCTCTCGACATCTCTCGGGCACTGTCGTTTCAGGTGAGGAAAGCTTAGGTTAGCCTTACCTTCGTTCGCTACCGGCAGTCGTCAACCGGAGGACCCACCCATGCCCGCGCGCCTGAAAGCCCTGGTCACCGTGTTGTGCGCGGCGATCCTGGGTGCCCTCCTCCCGACGGCCCTCGCCCACGCCGAGAGCCGTACCGTGCAGGGCGGCCGGCTCGACTGGGGCATCAAGTCCTCGTTCCAGAGCTATGTCACCGGGCCCATCGCGAACGGGAGTTACTCCCTCACGGGCGGCGCGGCGACCGTGGGCAGCAGTCAGTTCCGCTTCCCCTCGGCGACGGGTTCGTACGACGGCTCGACGGGCGCGTTCCGCTCGTCCTTCGCGGGCGGGGTGCACTTCGTCGGCCACAAGAAGACCGACGGCAGCTACGAACTCGACCTCGCCCTGAGCCGCCCCACGGTCCGCATCGCGGGCTCGACCGGCACCCTCTACCTGGACATCACGAGCAAGGCGAAGGGCACCGGGACGGTCACGACGTCCTCTCAAGTGCCCTTCGCCTCCCTCTCGTTGGGCGGCGTCAACATGAAGGGCGGCGGCAACGCGGTCGTCCTCAACAACCTGCCCGCGACGCTCACCGCACAGGGCGCGAAGTCCTTCGCCGGGTACTACACGGCGGGTACGGCGCTGGACCCGGTGAGCCTCTCGGCGGACGTGAAGGCGGCGGCCACGGCCAGGAAGACCGCCACGCCTACACCCTCCTCGACACCCACCAAGTCCGCCGCGAACAAGGGTGCTTCGGCCGGGACGATCGCGGACGGCGCCGTCGACTGGGGCGTACGCCGCACCTTCCGGGAGTACGTCACCGGGGACATCGCCAAGGGCAAGTGGACGTTGTCGGCCGGAGCCGAGGACGGCGGCGCCCTCTTCCGCTTCCCGGGCGGTGAAGGCACGTACAAGAACGGGGAGTTGACGGCCTCGTTCAAGGGTGCGGTGCGTTTCACGGGCGCCGAAGGCCTCGACCTGAAGCTCAGCGGTGTCCGGGCGAGCGTCGAGGACGGCAAGGGCACGCTCTACGCCGACGTCACCGGCACCGATGGCGCCGACGCCGACTTCACCGGCAAGAAGGTCCCGCTGGTCACCTTCACGGCCAAGGGCCTCAAGGCGACCAAGGGCCTGGTGAAGGTCACCGAGGCGCCCGCGAAACTCACCGCGCAGGGCGTGAAGGCCTTCGGCGGGATGTACCCGGCGGGCACGGCCATGGACCCGGTGTCGGTGGCCGTGGCCCTCACCGACGACGCGAAGCTGCCCGCGCTGCCCGACCTCGGCACCACACCCACCGCGAGCGAGACCCCGGAGGAACAGTCGGCCCACCCCTCGGTGTCCGCGGAGCCGGTGGCCGACAACTCCGGTGGCGGCAACGGCAGTTCGGCCGCGCTGCCGATCGGCCTGGCGGCCGGTGCCGTGCTGGTGGCGGCAGCGGTGTCGGTGCTCATCGTCCGCAGGCGCCGTAGCACTCCGGCGGCAGCCGAGGCCACCGCGTCCGAAGCGGACTAACCCCCTTACCCGGTCTGCCAGTTGGTGGACCATGCCCCCGAACTCAAGGAGAACCACGGCCATGCCCGTCAGACGCCCCCGACTTTCCTTCGCCCTCGCCGCGGCCGTCGCGACCGCCGCCGCGTTCGGTGCCACGGCGCTCGCCACGACCACCGCGTCGGCGGCCGAAGTCCCGCTCAGCGGCTACGAGTTGACCTGGGGCATCAAGCAGTCGTACCGCACCTACGTGAGCACGTACGCACAGGGCTCCTTCACCACCACGGACGGTGCCGCGCAGGCCGCGAACAACGGCGCGTTCACCTTCACCGACGGCACGGGCACGTACGACACCACCAGCCACGCCGTGCACCTGACCTTCAAGGGCACCGTCACCGCCAAGTCGACGCTGCACGGGTTCGTACGGGAGATGTCGGACTTCCAGTACGACAGCGCGGCGGGCACCCTCACCGCCGACCTCGTCGCGGACGGCGGCACCAAGCAGCAGGACGTGACGCTCGCGACGGTCGCCGCACCGACCAGCCAGGACCTGAAGGACCTGGCCACCACCCTCACCGCGGCGGCGGGCACGTTCCTCGGCAGCGACACGTACGCGAACGCGGCCGGTGACCCGCTGTCGGCGGTCAAGCCGGTGTCGACGACGTCCCCGACTCCGAGCACGCCCGTATCGCCGACGCCGTCGCAGCCGACGTCCCCGCCCGCGACCACCCCGCCGGCCACGACCACCCCGACCACCACGCCCCCCGGCAGCGCGAGCCCCTCGGACACCGTCTCCGAACCGGCCGCCACCAAGGGCGAGATCGCGGACGGCAAGCTCGACTGGGGCGTGAAGGAGTCCTTCCGCTCCTACGTCGTGGGCAGCGTCGCCAACGGCAAGATCACGACGTCGGACGGCGCGACCCAGGCGGCGGGCAACGGCGTCTTCACCTTCACCGACGCGACCGGCACCTACGACACCGACGCCGACACCCTCTCCGCCGCGTTCGAGGGCGCGGTGAACTTCAAGGGCCATGAGGACAACGGCACTTACGGCCTCGACCTCACCTTCACCGACCTCAAGGCGACCCTCGACAACGGCACCGGCGAACTGACGGCGGACGTGACGAGCCTGGGCGAGAAGGCCGAGGACGTGGTCCTGGCCGACCTGAAGGCGGGCTCGACGGACCTCACCGCGAAGGACGACGTCATCACGGTCGGCGACGTCACCGCGACCCTGACCGCAGCCGGCGCGAAGGCATTCGGCGGCTTCTACCAGACCGGCGCCGAACTCGACCCCCTCGACCTCTCGGTGGCCCTCACGACGGACGCGACCCTCCCCACGGACGGCTCGTCGTCGACGACCGGCACGGGTACGGGCTCCTCCGGCGGCACCGACAACTCCGGTACGACGGGCTCGACTTCGGGCGGCGGCGTCACCGGCTCCACGACGGGCAGCGTGAACGGCTCGCTGGCCTCGACCGGTTCCGAGATCCCGGCGGCGGCGCTGGGCACGGCGGCCGCGGTGACCGTGGCGGCGGGCGCGGGCGTGGTGTTCGCGATGCGCAGGCGCCGTACGGAGGCGTAAGACTGTGCCCCGTGGACACCAGGGGGCACAGAGAATTCCTGCCGGAGGACGGACTGGTGCTGGCTGTGACAGGTCGGCCCGGTCCGTCCCCGCTGCGTTTCGAGACGACGGAGGGCGGGCGGAGACTGCTGCGGCAGGGTGAACGACCCCTGGCGTTGGGCCGGTTGGACGGCGAAGGCTGCCGCCACGACCTCGCCTTGTACCGCTTCGACGGTTACAGCTCACCCCTGCCGCCGCTCCGCGCCGCGCAGCAGCGCACGGTCGTCAACTGGACGCACCAGTACGCCCGTTGGCTGGAGGACGCACCCAACGGCCCGCTGTACGACGGCCGTTGGGCCCTGACCCGGCGGTCGCACTTCTCGCCCGGCATCTGGACGACGGACTTCGTCCGGGACTGGCCGAACGGCACCCTGGAGCTGTACTGCGGCGGAGGCTGGCACGGCATCCTGCCCCTGCGCCGCCTCTCCCCGCCGGACGCCCCGCGCGTGAAGGCGTACCGCAAGCACGCCCGCGACGGCGCCCTCGCGCCGGTCCTGCTGTGGTGGGTGAGCTTTCTCGACGGCTGGCTGATCATCGACGGCCACGACCGTGCCGTAGCCGCGCTCGCGGAGGGTGCGCAACCGGTGTGCGTGGAGCTGCGCCCCGTACCCGACGACGAGGACTGGCACCGTACCGCCGCCGAACTGACCGAGGCACACGCACAGCATGCGCGATGCCTCGTGGACCGCCCCGCCCGCCAACTGGCGGCCCTGGAGCGGGGATTCGCAGATGCCCTGTCCTCGCTGCCCTACGCCGACGCCCCCACCCCCACCTGGCCCCTCCCCGGCGGAGCTGCGACCTGGGATGACCTCGCGGCCCGGGCGATGTTTGAATGCCCCCGTGACTGACTACGACGTACTGCGTGTCTTCTGCGGCCCCAGCGGCGGATACGGCAACGAACTCGGCGTCGTCCGCGAGGGTTCCGTCATGCCGGACCCGGACGAGCGACAGGTGTTCGCCGGGAAACTCGGCTTCAGCGAGACCGTGTTCGTCGACGACCCCGAGCGCGGAGTCATCGACATCTACACCCCGACCACCCGCCTGCCCTTCGCCGGCCACCCCTGCGTCGGCACGGCCTGGCTCCTGGACATCCCCGAACTGGTCACCCCCGCAGGCATCGTGGGCGCCCGCCTCGACGGAGAGTTCAGCTGGATCGAGGCCCTCCCGGAGTGGGCCCCACCCCGAACCCTCCGCCAGTACGCCACCGCCCCCGAGGTCGACGCCCTCCCCGTGCCCGCGCCCGGCGAGTGGATCTACGCCTGGGCCTGGGAGGACGAGGCGGCGGGCCGTGTCCGCGCCCGAGCGTTCCCCGGCCGTGACGACGGCATCCACGAGGACGAGGCGACGGGCGCGGCGGCACTCCTGCTGACCGACCAGTTGGGCAGGGCTCTCAACATCACGCAGGGTGCGGGGTCGCAGATTCTTACGGCGCCGCAGCCGGGGGGTTGGGTGGAGGTCGGGGGGCGGGTGTTCCTGGAGCGCTGACGGCTCCGTGACACCAACTCCTCCATAATGGCGGCCACTTCACCACGCAGGCCGGCAATATTCAGCCCGTCCGGCGTTTGAGGACGAGGCCCCTTCAGGGCCGATCGGGGGTCTGGGGGCGGAGCCCCCGGCAACGCACCCGCGGACAAACACTCAAGCCGAGAGCGGAAACTCCTCACCCAGAGCGCGGAAGACCCCCGTGTTCAACGCGAACGCCCGCTTGCACTCGGCCACGATCCGCTGCTTCTCCAGATCGTCGACCTGAACCCCGTCCAGCAGCTCCCGATACCCCCGCTTGAACGCCGCCGGATTCCCGATCCCCTCGAACACATAGAACCGCACCCCGTCCCCGCGCCGAGCGAACCCCCACGTCCGCTCCGCCTTGTCCCGGATGATCTGCCCGCCGGAGAGATCCCCGAGGTAGCGCGTGTAGTGATGGGCGATGTACCCGGCAGGCCACAACTCCGCGCACTCCCGCACCCGTTCCGCATACGCCCGGGTCGCCGGCAGTGCGGTCAACCCGGACCGCCACTCCGCACCCCGCAGATGCTCAAGGTCCCGCTCCAGCGCGGGCAGCCGGAACAACTCGGCCCGGATGAACGCCCCGGCCACCGGATCCGCCGCCAGCCGCTCGGCCCCGCTCTCCAACGCCTCGTAGACGAACCACAGTTGCTCGGTGTACCGGGCGTACGCGTCCACGCCCAGTCGCCCGCCGAGCAGATCGCTCATGAAGGTGGAGGTCTCGGCCTCCACGTGCTGTTCGTGGGACGCGGTGCGGATGACTGTCGAGAAGGAGTCCATGGGCCCTATCCTCTAAGGTAAGGCTTACCTAAGTCAACAGGTTTGCCGACACCCTGTCGGTAAAAGCGTACAAGAAGAGACCCGTCCTCGACGGAGTCGGCTGAGGACGGGTCCCGGGGTGCTGAGACAGGGCGCTACGGCAGGGTGAGGACCTCCGCCCCCGTCTCCGTCACCACCAACGTGTGCTCGAACTGCGCCGTCCGCTTCCGGTCCTTCGTGACGACCGTCCACCCGTCGTCCCACATGTCGTACTCGTACGTCCCCAGCGTCAGCATCGGCTCGATCGTGAACGTCATCCCGGGCTGGATGACCGTCGTCGCGTGCGGGCTGTCGTAGTGCGGGACGATCAGGCCGGAGTGGAACGACGAGTTGATGCCGTGGCCGGTGAAGTCCCGGACCACGCCGTAGCCGAAGCGTTTGGCGTACGACTCGATGACCCGGCCGATGATGTTGATCTGCCGGCCCGGCCTGACGGCCTTGATCGCCCGGTCCAGGGACTCGCGGGTGCGCTCGACCAGCAGCCGGGACTCCTCGTCGACGTCACCGACCAGGTAGGTCGCGTTGTTGTCGCCGTGCACGCCGCCGATGTACGCCGTCACGTCGAGGTTGATGATGTCGCCGTCGCGCAGCACCGTGGAGTCCGGAATGCCGTGGCAGATCACCTCGTTGAGCGAGGTGCACAGGGACTTGGGGAAGCCGCGGTAGCCGAGCGTCGACGGATAGGCGCCGTGGTCGCACATGTACTCGTGCGCGACCTTGTCGATCTCGTCCGTGGTCACCCCCGGCGAGATGATCTTCGCGGCCTCCGCCATCGCCCGCGCGGCGATCCGCCCGGCGACGCGCATCGCCTCGATCGTCTCGGGGGTCTGCACCTCCGGCCCGGTGTACGGGGTCGGCGCGGGCTTGCCGACGTACTCGGGACGACGGATGTTTCCGGGCACGGAACGGGTGGGGGAGAGCTCCCCTGGTACGAGCAGCGACTGGCCAGACATGCCAGCGAGTCTAACCAGCGGACATGGGGGAACATGGCCGTAGGGAAAGGAGCCGTTGATGGCCCTGTTCAAGAAGCGCACGGTCGGGAAGCCCGGCGAGTGGTACTACTGCCTCGAACACAAGAAGGTCGAGGAGGGGCCGGAGTGCCCCGCCAAGGACCGGTTCGGGCCGTACGCCACCCGCGCCGAGGCCGAACACGCGATGGAGACGGCCCGCGAGCGCAACCTGGAGTGGGAGAACGACCCCAAGTGGCACGACGCGGCCAAGGGGAACACCGACGACTGATCAGGCCCCGGCCGGGGTTGCGGAGGGAGAGGCCGGGGGCGGGGGAGTCGTCGCCGCGCGCTGCGCCTTCAGCCGTAGCGCGTGCTCGTCCGTCCTCGCGTCGTACGACATCAGCTTCGGAAGTCCTACGGCCAGCAGCCCCACCGCGCCCACGCACATCAGCCCGCCCGCCCACACCGAGGTCCGCACTCCGGACAGGGCGGCCATGCCACCGGATCTGACCTGGCCCAGTTGCGGGCCCACCGAGTAGGACAGCAACTCGATCCCGGCGAGCCGGCCGCGCAGCTCGTCCGGGATCGTCTGGTTCCAGATGACCCCGCGGAAGATGCCGCTGACCATGTCGCAGCCGCCCGCGACGGTCAGGAACAGCAGCACCAGCCACACGTTCCCGAACGCGCCCGCGCAGGCGATCGCCGCGCCCCACAGCGCCGCCGCCAGCACCACCATCCGCCCGTGCCGCTGGATCCGCGAGGTCCAGCCACTGGTCACACTCACCAGCAGGGCACCGGCCGGGACGGTCGAGTACATCAGCCCCAGCGCCCACGGCGCGTGCAGATCGTCCGCGAGGAACGGCAGCACGGCGAGCGGCATCGCGAAGAACATCGCGGCGAGGTCGATGGCGTAGGTCCCGAGGAGTTCCTTACGGCTCCACGCGTACCGGGCGCCCTCGGCGATGGACTTCAGCGACGGCTTCCGCGCCTGGTGGGCGCCGGGCGAGGAGGCGATCCGGAAGATCAGGACCACGGATATCGCATACGTCACGGTGTCCGCCGCGAACGCGTACGGCAGCCCCGCGAACGCCACGACCACCCCCGCCACCGCCGGTCCGGTGACCCCGCCGACCGTCCAGCGCAGGGAGTTGAGCGCGGAGGCGGCCGTCATGTGCTCGTGGGCGACGATCCGCGGCCACAGCGAGTCCAGGGCCGGCCGCTGGATCGCGCCGAGCACGGAGGTCAGCGCGGCGATCACATACAGCGGCCACAGGGCAGGCCGCGGCACCAACGAGTTGAACAGCAACGCCCCGCACAGCACGCCCAGTCCGACCTCGGTCCACACGATCAACTTCCGCTTGTCCCACGCGTCGGCGAGCGCACCGCCGTAGAGCCCGAACACGATGAGCGGCACCAACTCCACGGCCCCGACCGCGCCCACCGCCGCGGCGGAGCCGGTGAGTTCCTTGATCTGCACCGGGAGCGCGACGAACGTCAGAAAACTCCCGAAGTTGGAGATCAGCCCGGCCAGCCAGAGCCTGCGGAAGTCGGCGGAGGCGTGCCAGGGGGTTAGGTCGGGGAGGAGGGTGCGGAGGGTACGGAGGCGTGTGGGGGGATCGGCGGGGGGTTCGCCGGGGGGATCGGTGCGGTCGGTCACGAGGGGCAATGGTCGGGGTGGGGGGTGGGGGTGGCAAGCGGATTTTTGTGGGGGGTGGGGTTGGGGGCCGGAGTTTGTGGGGGTGTTGGTGGGGTGGGGGAGTCGGTCGGCGGGGTGGGTAACTGGCAGGCGGGTGGCGAGTGGCGGGCGGGCCAGCAGGTGAGTGGGTGGTCGGTGGCTGGGTGGTGTGGGGAGTTGGTGGTGACGACGTGCCTCGGTCACCTGGAGGCGGCGGCAGGGCATCGCTTGGCCCGTCTGCTGCTGGTCGACTGACCGAGACGGGTGAGCTGGTGGCCTGCGGCCGCCGAGCTGTGCGGGGGGAGTCGGCGGTGACGTCTCGCCGCGGTCACTCGTGGGCGGCGTCTGACACTGCTCTTCTCGTCCACCTCTCAACTCACCGAGACGGGTGGGTGGGTGGGAAACACACGGCGGTGACTATCCGCCACGGTCACTTGGAGGCGCCGCTGGCCTGGTCTCCGCTCTTCTCGTCCACTTCTCAACTGGCCGAGACGGGTGGGTGGGTGGGAAACCCCCCTACCAAGGCGCAGGCGGCGGTGCCGTCAATTGGTCGGTCAGTCTCGACAGGCGGTCACGGAAGCGCCGGCGCCCCCGCACCACCGGCAACACATTCTCCCCGGCCGCCGCGCTCACGAGGTGCTGCACGGTGTCCAGGTCAAGGTCCGTGCCCGAGGGCACGGGGAGCGACTCGTGGGCCAGGGACGCGAGTTCACGGTCACCGGAGCCCAGGGAGAGGACGGTCGCCCCGGCCCGCCGCGCGTCGTGCACCCGCTCCAGGAGAGGGTCACCCGGCCCCTCCGGCGACACGACCAACAGCGTCTCACCACGCCGAGCCGCCTCGATCCGCCCCAGCCCCACCGCCAGATGCGCCGGATCCGAGGGCCGCGCGTCATGCCGTACAAGAGTCGGTGCCAGCTCGGGCGTACCGGACCACGCCGCCTCGTCGACGAGATGCGCCGCGAGATGCCAGGGCTCGTACGCGGGCGTACCCACCAGCAGCAACCCACCCCCGTGCGACACCACCGACCCGCGCAACACCCCCGCGAACCGTCGCGTCGCCCCCAACCACTCGGTCCCGGCGAGCACTTCACGCAACAGCGCAACCCGTACGGCATCCATGTCCGCGCATCCTGCCCCAACCGGCCGTTCGTGACGTGGAGTTCACCACGAATTCGCCCAACTTGGGGATGGTGCGGGCTCATAGGCCGCACAAGGAGTCACCTCATGACAGAAACCACGGAAGCAACCACAGAAGCAACCGTCCCCTTCGTCGCCGGCCAGGGAGGCTACGCGAGCTACCGGATCCCGGCCGTCGTGGTGACCGCCGCCGGCACCCTCCTGGCGTTCTGCGAGGGCCGCGTCGACTCCGCGAGCGACCACGGCCACATCGAGATCGTCCTACGGCGCTCCACGGACGGCGGCCGCACCTGGGGCCCGATCACCCCCGCCGCCACCAACGGCCCCCACCTCGCGGGCAACCCCGCCCCCGTCGTCCTCGACACCGGCCGCATCCTGCTCGTCTACGTTCGCGCGACCGCCACCGCCACCGAGGACGCCATCCTGCGCGGCCAGGTGTCGGCGGCCGACGGACGCCGGATCTGGGTGCGCTACAGCGACGACGACGGTGTCACCTGGTCGAGTTCGAAGGAGATCACCGCGCAGGTGAAGAAGCCGGAGTGGCGCTGGTACGCCACCACGCCGGGCCACGCGATCCAGTTGAGCACCGGCCGGGTGGTCGTCGCCGCCAACCACACGATCCCGCCGACCGGGACGGACGTAGGAAACGAGGCGAAGTACAACAGCGGCCACTGTCTGCTCAGCGACGACAAGGGCGAGACCTGGTCGATCGGTTACGTCGACGAGAACCCGGACGGCTACGTCAACTGCAACGAGACCACCGCCGCCGAACTCCCCGACGGGCGCGTCTACTTCAACACCCGCAACGACGCCACGGCCCCCGGCCACCGCGCCGACGCGTACTCGACGGACGGCGGCAAGACGCTCACGAAACCCTTCCGCCCCCAGGCCGGCCTCACCGCCCCCATCTGCGAGGCCAGCGTCCTCCAACTCCGCGACCCCGACGTGCTGTTGTACTCCGGCCCCGGCGACCCGGCCGCCCGCGCCCTGATGACCCTGCGCGCCTCCACCGACGCCGGCACCACCTGGCGCCCCGTGCACACGGTCGACGGACTGCCCGCCGCGTACTCCGACCTCGTCCGGATCGACGACGACACGGTCGGACTCCTCTACGAGACCGGCGACTTCGGGCCGTACGAGACGATCACGTTCCGACGGGTCCCCGTGACGGACCTCACCTGAGCCGATACGGGTGCGGAGGCGGACGTAAAGTCGGCCCATGACCTCTACCGACAGTGCTGCACAGCCCCCCGCGACGGCCCCCGCTCCGGCCTCCGGGACCGCCCCCGCGAAGGCCCCCGCCAAGGACCCGTGGGACCTCCCCGACGTCTCCGGACTGGTCGTCGGCGTGCTCGGCGGGACCGGGCCGCAGGGCAAGGGCCTCGCCTACCGGCTCGCCAAGGCCGGCCAGAAGGTGATCATCGGCTCCCGCGCCGCCGACCGCGCCCAGGCCGCCGCCGACGAACTCGGCCACGGCGTCGAGGGCGCCGACAACGCCGAGACCGCGCGCCGCAGCGACATCGTGATCGTCGCCGTGCCCTGGGACGGCCACGGCAAGACCCTGGAGTCGTTGCGCGAGGAGTTGGCCGGCAAGCTCGTCGTCGACTGCGTCAACCCGCTCGGCTTCGACAAGAAGGGCGCCTACGCGCTGAAGCCGGAGGAGGGCAGCGCCGCCGAACAGGCCGCCGCCCTGCTGCCCGACTCACGGGTCGCCGCCGCCTTCCACCACCTGTCGGCGGTGCTGCTCATGGACAAGGAGATCGCCGAGATCGACACGGATGTGATGGTGCTGGGCGAGGAGCGCGCGGACGTCGAGATCGTGCAGGCGCTGGCCGGCCGTATCCCCGGCATGCGCGGTGTCTTCGCCGGCAGGCTGCGCAACGCGCACCAGGTGGAGTCCTTGGTCGCGAACCTGATCTCCGTCAACCGCCGCTACAAGGCCCACGCGGGACTGCGCGTCACGGACGTCTGAGCGGGTGGGGGACACTGGTGGCAACCGACCACCGGTGTCCCCTTTGTTCTACCGCGTTCGTCACTGCCGACAGGAGCCGATCCCATGCCCCGCCTCGCCCTCTACGCCCTCGTCGTCTGCCTGCTCGCCGTGGCCGCGGCGGTCGTCTCGTTCGTACAGGGCAGCTGGATCGGGATCGTGTGGGTACTGCTGGCGGGGCTCTCGTCCAACATGTGCTGGTACTACCTGAAGCGCGGTCGCGCCGCCTAGCGCCAGAACTGGTAGAGGCTGTAGCCGTTCGACGTCTCCCAGTCGCTGACGCCCAGCCCCCGCAGGATCGCGTCGATCATGTCGAAGAACTCCCGGTTGATCGACGGCACCCACAACAGCGCGAACACGAACAGCAGGCCGAACGGCGCGAACGGCTCGACCTGCCGCTTGATGTCGTTCGACAGCCAGGGCTCGATCACGCCGTAGCCGTCCAGGCCCGGCACCGGCAAGAAGTTCAGGATCGCCGCGGTCACCTGGAGGAGGGCCAGGAAGGCCAGTGCGTACTGGAAGTCGTCCGGCACCCCTTCGAGTGCGTGCAGCCAGAAAGGCGCCGTGCAGACCGCCGCGAACAGTACGTTCGTCAGCGGGCCCGCCGCCGAGATCAGGCTGTGCTTCCAACGGCCGTGGATGCGGCCCCGCTCGATGAACACCGCGCCGCCCGGCAGACCGATGCCGCCCATGATGACGAAGATCACCGGGAGCACAATGCTGAGCAGGGCATGCGTGTACTTCAGCGGGTTGAGGGTCAGATAGCCCTTCGAGCCGATCGAGATATCACCGCTGTGCAGCGCGGTGCGCGCGTGCGCGTACTCGTGCAGACACAGGGAGACGATCCAGGCCGCCGTCACGAACAGGAACACGGCGACGCCGGGCTGCTCGGCGAACCCGGTCCAGGTGGCCCAGCCGGTCACCGCCGTGACGGCCAGGATCCCGAGGAAGACGGGACTGATCCGCCGGTCACTGGGGCGGGTGGTGGTGGCGGTCATGGGGGCGGGCTCCCTGCTGGGTCGGTGGACGCGAAGCCCGACGGTACCGGGCCCCAGGGGAAAACGTCTCGCGAGCGGCCGTCGGTTCCGGGGAAGGTGGGGACATGGGACTCTGGCACGCGTTCTACGACCCCGTCACCCCTCGGGGCCTCTCGGGAGGGGCTTATCCGGGGTCGTCGTACCGCGTCCGGCGCCGCGCCGCCGCAACCCCGTGACCGCTTTCCACGCCACCGGAGACAATGGACCCCGTGCGCTATCGCATTCTCGGCACCACCCAGGCATTCCGCCCCGACGGCACCCCCGTCCCGGTCGGCGGGGCACGACTGCGCGCCCTGCTCACCGTGCTCGCCCTGCGACCCGGCAAGGCCGTACCCGCGAGCGTTCTGGTGGACGAGGTGTGGGGCGTGGACCCGCCCGCCGACGCCACGGGCGCGCTCCAGGCGCTGGTGGGCAGGCTCCGCCGGGCGCTCGGCGCCGACGCGATCACCTCGGCGGAGAGCGGGTACCGGCTCGCCGCCGCCCCCGACGACATCGACCTGCACCGTTTCGAGCGGCTGACGGCGGAGGGGCTGCGGGCGCTGGCCGACGGCAACCCCGCGAAGGCGGCCGAGGTCCTGGACGACGCGCTCGCCCTGTGGAACGGCCCGGCCCTGGCCGACCTCCCCGACCGGACGGCGGAGGCGTCCCGCTGGGAGACCCGCCACCTGGACGCCCGCCGCACCCGCCTCGCCGCGGCCGTCTCCCTCGGCGACGCGGACACCGCCCTCCCCGAACTGACCGCCCTCTGCGACACCCACCCCCTCGACGAACCCCTCCAGTCCCTACGCCTCCGAGCCCTCCGCGCCACAGGCCGCACAGCCGAGGCCCTGGCCGCCTACGAGTCCGTACGCCAACTCCTGGCAGACCGCCTGGGCTCCGACCCCGGGCCCGAACTACGGGCGCTGCACGGGGAGTTGCTGAATCCGGGGGGCGACGGTCATGGCAGGTCCGGTGGCCGCGGCGGACTCGCTGGGCCTGACGGCCGTACCGGAGTCGGTGGATCTGATGGGCAGGGCGGATCCGGCAGGGGTTCCGGGCGGGGCGGGCCCGATGGCCGTGGCGCGTTCGACGGCTCCGGCGGTCATGCCGGGGCCACCGGGCCCGCCGGCCCCGGCGGACCTGACGGCCGTGCCGGATCCGACCGACCCGGCGCCTACGACGGCCCCACCGGGCCGGGCTACGGCGACGCACCCGGTGGACCGGGCGACGGCGACGGACATGCCGGCCACGCCGGGCCGACCGGCGACGCCGTTCACCGCAGGGCCACCGGCGACGCCGACCACCGTAGGTCCGCCGGTACCACCGATCCGCACCGGCGCTCCGCCAACGCCGACCACCGCAGCCCCGGCACCGAGACCCCCACCCCCGCCAACAGCACCCTCACCCCGACCACCCCCGGAGGGCTCCCCACCCCACCCCCCAGCAACCTCCGCGCCCGGCTCACCTCCTTCGTCGGCCGCGAGGCCGATATCGACGTCATCCGGGGTGATCTCGCGGCGGCCCGGCTGGTGACGCTGCTCGGGCCCGGTGGGGCCGGGAAGACGCGGTTGTCGCAGGAGGCCGCCGAGACCGTGCGGTATGCCGCGCGGGACGGGGTGTGGCTGGCCGAACTCGCCCCCGTGGACGACCCCGACGCCGTACCGACGGCCGTCCTCACGGCGGTCGGCGCGCGCGAGACCGTGATGTACGGCGCCGGCGCCGAGGCGATCAGGGCCGCCGGGGGCGACCGGCACGACGACCCCGTCGACCGGCTCGCCGAACACTGCGGCAGCCGCCGCATGCTGCTGATCCTCGACAACTGCGAGCACGTCGTGGACGCCGCCGCCCGCCTCGTGGAGACCCTGCTGGAGCGCTGCCCCGGCCTCACCGTGCTCGCCACCAGCCGCGAACCCCTGGGCGTACCGGGCGAGTTGCTGCGCCCGGTGGAACCCCTGCCCGACCCCGTCGCGCTACGGCTGCTCGCCGACCGGGGTGCCGCCGCCCGGCCGGGGTTCAGCGTCGAGGACGACCCCGAGGCCTGCGCCGAGATCTGCCGGCGGCTCGACGGACTGCCCCTCGCGATCGAGCTCGCGGCCGCCCGGCTAAGGATGTTGACGCCACGTCAGATCGCCGACCGCCTCGACGACCGCTTCCGGCTGCTCACCTCCGGCAGCCGTACGCTCCTGCCCCGCCAGCAGACCCTGCGGGCCGTCGTCGACTGGTCCTGGGACCTTCTCGACGTGGACGAACGGGACGTGCTGACCACCCTGTCCGTCTTCGCCGGCGGCTGCGACCTCGCCGCCGCCGAGGCCGTGTGCGGGCCCGTCGCGTTCGAGACGCTCGGCTCCCTCGTCGACAAGTCCCTTGTGGTGGCCGCCCCTTCGGGCGACGGTGAGATGCGCTACCGCCTCCTGGAGACCGTCGCCGAGTACGCGTCCGAACGGCTCGACGAGTCCGGCCGCCGCCCCCACGCCGAGCGCGCCCATCTGACGTACTACCGCGAACTCGCCCGCACCACCGACCCCTTGCTGCGCGGCCCCGGCCAACTCGCCGCCGTGGAACGGCTGGAGCGCGAGTACGAGAACCTCCGCACCGCGCTGCGGCACGCCGTCGCCGAGCGCGACGAGCAAGAAGCCATCTGCCTCGTCCTCTCGCTGGTCTGGTACTGGCAGATGCGCGACGTCCGCATCGAGGCCCGCAACTGGTGCGTCGAGGTGATGGCGCTGGGCCCCGACCCCTTCACCACCCCCGTCCGGCGCGCCGAACCCGTCTGGCAGCGCTGTACCGACACCCCGCCCCCGCTCACCGGAGAACTCCTCGCCGAGGCCAGGCGAGGTGTCCACCTCGCCCATCTGGGCTGGATGGACACGGAGTTGGAGGCCTGGGAGGCACCGGCGGCGAAGGAGAAACTGCGCCTGATCACCGAGGTCTACGAACCCGGCCACCCGCAGACCTGCCGTACCCCCGGCATGCTCTGGTTCTACGCCGTGCTGATGACCGGCAACGTGGAGCGGCTGCCGGGCATCCTCGAAGCCGCCGTCCGCACCTGCCGGGCCACCCCCGGTATGGAGTGGGAGCTGGCCACCACCCTCCAGATGCGCGCCAACATGCTCGCCAACCGCAGCGACTGGGCGGGCGACGCGGTCCGTGACGCCGACGAGTCGCTGGAGATCTTCCGCCGCCTCGGGGACGCCTGGGGCACCGCCGAGGCGCTCTCCGCCCGGGCCGAATCCCGGGAACGCGTCGGCGAGTTCGGGCTGGCCGCCGCCGACTACGAGGCCGCGATCGAACACGCCGAACGGCTCGGCGCGCACGGTCAGACGGCCGTGCTCGGCGCCCGGCTCGGCAGCGTGCTCGTCGAGGGCGGCGAGGCCGAGCGGGGCGAGCGCATCCTGCGCGAGGTGGTCGAGAACCAGCCGTCGCGCGGCGGCAACGAGGCGATGCCCGCCGCCCGGATGTTCCTCGCTGGCTACCTCGCCCTGACCGGCCGGCCCGCGGAGGCGCGCGAGCAACTGCGCCTGCTGCGCGAGCAGTTCTCCATCTCCCACTTCGTCGTCTTCGACGCGTACATCCTCGGCCTGGAGGCCTGGGTGGCGACGGTCGACGGCAACTACGAGGAGGCCCTGGACAAGATCCGACGGGCGCTGGACCGGGCGGGCGACCCGCTGTCCGAGGCCATCGCCCCGCACATGACCCCGCTGTACCTCGGGGTGGCCGCGATCGCCCTCGCCGAGATCGACGGCGGCGGCCGGGCCCGTGACGCCGTCCACTGCCTCGTCACGGCACGGGTGCTGCTGCCGCCCGGGCATGTCGCGACGTCGATGGAACGAGAGGTCTACCTCCAGGCCGAGCGGCGCGCGCGTGCCGCGCTCGGCGACGAGGCCTACGACCGGTACGAGGCGGAGTACGCCGAGGGCGGCGGCCTCTCCGTGAAGGAGGCCGCCGCCCTGGTGCGAGGCTGACGCGTACCGGTGGGACGCGACTGTGGTGCGTACCGGTCCCGCCCGGTCAGGTCTTGGTGCGGAACTTGTAGATCGAGATCGGCGCCATCACCGCGGTGAGCCCCACCGACCAGGCCAGCGTCAGCAGCGTGCCGTGGGCGACCGGGCCGCCCACCATCAGCCCGCGGGCCGCGTCCGCCAGGGCGGAGAGCGGGTTGTAGTCGGTGAAGTTCTGCAGCCAGCCCGGCATCGACTGGGTCGGCGCGAAGATCGACGAGCCGAACTGCAGCGGCATCAGCACCAGGAAGCCCATGGCCTGCACGGACTGCGCGCTCTTCATGGTCACGCCGAGGGTGAGGAACACCCACATCAGGGCCGAGCCGAACACCGCGGACAGTCCGATCGCGGCGAACATGCCGAGCCAGTGGTGGATGTGGAAGCCGACGAGGACACCGACGACCATCAGCACGGCGGACGCGACCAGCATCCGCATCATCTCGACCGAGATCTTGGCGATCAGCACCGAAGCGCGCCCGATGGGCAGCGACCGGAACCGGTCCATGACCCCGGTGTGGAAGTCGGTGTTGAAGCCGGTGCCCACCCCCTGGGCCATGTTCATGCCCATCATGGCGAGCAGCCCGGGCACGACGTACTGCACGTACGCCTCCTGCCCGCCGCCGAGCGACTGCCCGATCGAGCCGCCGAAGACGTACACGAACAGCAGCGTGAAGATGACCGGGAACAGGATGGCGTCGAACATCGACTCCGGGTCCTGCCGGATCCACAGCAGATTGCGGCGGATCAGCGCGCCGGTGTGACGCAGATGGTTGCGCAGCGGAATACGGGGGTCCGCCGCCGAAACGCCGGCGGGGTTCACGGTGACGGCGCTCATACGGCGACCTCCTCGCGGTCGTGGGTGGGCACGGAGTCCTGCGGGGCGCTGGCGCGGTGTCCGGTGAGGGACAGGAACACCTCGTCCAGGCTGGGCAGTTCGGTGGTGATGGAGGCGATGGTGAGACCACGGGCGCTCACCGCGCCCACCACGGCGGTCAGTTGCTCGTCACTGAGGATCGGCACCAGCACGGTGCCGCTCTCCACGTCGACGGTGACGGTGGCGAGCCCGGTGATGCCGAGCTCGTCCAACGCCCGTGCCAGCGGCCGGAGTTGCAGAGCATCGGCAGGCCGAATCCGCAACGCCCGCCCCCCGACCCTGGCCTTCAACTCGTCAATGGCACCCTGCGCCACGACCTTGCCGTGATCGACGACGGTCAGCTCGGAGGCGAGTGCCTCGGCTTCTTCCATGTACTGGGTGGTGAGCAGCACGGTCACACCCCCGCCGACCATGGACTTCACCTCGGTCCACACCTCGTTGCGGGTGCGCGGGTCGAGCCCGGTGGTCGGCTCGTCCAGGAACAGCACCTGAGGATGCCCGATCATCGAGGCGGCCAGGTCGAGCCGCCGCCGCATACCGCCGGAGTAGGTACTGGCGGGCCGCTTGGCGGCATCCGTCAGCGAGAACCGCTCCAGCAGTTCATCGGCCCGGGCCCGGGAGTCCTTGCGGGAAAGATCGAGCAAGCGCCCGATCATGTACAGGTTCTCCCACCCCGGGAGCTTCTCGTCCACGGAGGCGTACTGGCCGGTGAGGCCTATCACCCGGCGCAGCTGGCGAGGCTGGCGCAGGACGTCGTAGCCGGCGACGCTGGCTTCGCCGGCGGTAGGGGCGAGCAGCGTGGACAGGATCCGCACGAGGGTGGTCTTACCGGCACCGTTCGGCCCGAGCACACCCATCACGGTGCCCTCCCGGACGTCCAGGTCGACGCCGTCCAGCGCCTTGGTCTCGCCGTAATGCTTGACCAGCCCCCGCACGGACACGGCCGTGCCGCCGGAATTCTTGTCGATTCGCGTCATGCCGATGACAGTGCCAGTCCCGACCGACAGAACGCCTACATCCCACCGACAGCCACCGACAGCCACCTACAAAGCGCCGACCGGCTACATCCAGCCGGTCCGGCACCTTGAAACACAGGCCGGCAATCTCCAGCCCGTCCGGCGTTTGAGGACGAGGCCCCTTCAGGGCCGATGGGGGTCTGGGGGCGGAGCCCCCAGGGACGGGCGGCAGGCAACAAAAGGGGCAGCCCGCCGACGGGGGAAGTTCGGCGGGCTGCCATGGTGCCGCAGTGGCTCTGTGACTCGCGGACGTCAGTGCACCGAGTGCTCCTCCAGCGGGAACGTTCCGCCGACAACATCCTCCGCAAACGCCTTCGCAGCGTTACCCATGACCGCACGCAGATCGGCGTACTGCTTCACGAACTTCGGCATCCGACCGCCCGTAAGCCCCAACATGTCGGTCCACACCAGGACTTGGGCGTCGGTCTCGACCCCGGCCCCGATCCCCACCGTAGGAATGTGCAGCACCCGAGTAACCTCAGCCGCCAACTCCGCCGGCACCAGCTCAAGCACCACCGCGAACGCCCCGGCGTCCTGCACGGACTTCGCGTCCCGCAGCAACTGCTGAGCCGCCTCCTCGCCCCGCCCCTGCACCCGATACCCCATCGCGTTCACGGACTGCGGAGTGAGCCCGATGTGCGCCATCACCGGAATCCCGGACTCGACCAGCAACCGGATCTGCTCATGGGACCGCTCACCGCCCTCCAGCTTCACGGCACCGACGCCGGCCTCCTTGACCAGCCGGGTAGCCGAGCGCAGCGCCTGCACCGGCCCCTCCTGGTAGGACCCGAACGGCAGGTCCGCGACGATCAGGGCCCGGCTCGTGCCCCGTACGACGGCCGCGGACAGCATGGCCATCTCGTCGAGGGTGACGGGCACGGTCGACTCGTACCCGAGATGGCAGTTCCCCGCCGAGTCCCCGACGAGCATGACCGGAATCCCGGCCTCGTCGAAGACGGACGCGGTCATCGCGTCGTAGGCGGTGAGCATGGGCCACTTCTCGCCGCGCTCCTTGGCGAGGCCGATGTCGCGGACGGTGATACGACGTGTGCCCTTGCCTCCGTACAGCGCCTTGCTGCCGTCGGAGGAGCTGTTCTTGCCAGCCTGGGCAGCCGAAAGCTGCGTCATTGCAACGGCTCCTTCAGTCATCTTGAGGCACCCTGACGGCGTCCCCAGATCCCCTCCATGGTGGCACCTCGTGCCACGGAGGGCCAGAGGGACCCCCGTCACGTCGGCTGACGTAAGGTCTGAGTAAAATATTTACGATACGGCACGGTCTCGTATCGGAATTGGTCCGGGACTCCCTAGTCTGGACCGCATGACCACTCCACCCGTCCCCGGTACCCGGATACCCGAAGCGGTGCACCGCCGCCGCTGGGCCATCCTCGGCGTGCTGATGCTGAGCCTGCTGATCGTGGTGCTCGACAACTCGATCCTCAACGTCGCCATCAAGACCATCTCCACCCCGGCCCCGACCGGCCTGGGCGCGACACAGAGCGAGCTGGAGTGGGCGATCAACGCCTACACCCTCGTCTTCGCGGGCCTGCTGTTCACCGCGGGCCTCCTCGGCGACCGGATCGGCCGCAAGAAGGTCCTGCTCGGCGGCCTCCTCGTGTTCGGCATCGGCTCCGCGCTCGCCGCCGAGTCCGGCTCACCGGACCAACTCATCGGCTACCGCGCCCTGATGGCCCTCGGCGCCGCGTTCGTGATGCCCGCCACCCTCGCCGTCCTCATGAACGTCTTCGAGCGCGACGAGCAGCCCAAGGCCATCGGCATCTGGGCCGGCGGCGTCGGCCTCGCCATCGCGATCGGCCCGATCACCGGCGGCGTGCTCCTCGACCACTTCTGGTGGGGCTCGGTCTTCCTGATCAACGTGCCCATCGTGCTGATCGCCCTCGCCCTGATGATCTGGCTGGTCCCCGACTCCCGCGACCCCAGGCCCGGCCGCCTCGACCCGGTCGGCGTCGTCCTGTCCGTCGTAGGCCTCGTCCTGCTGGTCTACGGCATCATCGAGGGCGGCGAGCTGGCCGACTTCACGGCGCCCAAGGTGCTGTCGACGATCATCGCCGGTGTGCTCGTGCTCGCCGGGTTCGTGTGGTTCGAGAAGCGCAGCGACCACCCGTCGATCGACGTCACGTACTTCAAGAACAAGGTGTTCTCGGCCGCGATCGCCGCCATCGCGCTGGTCTTCTTCGCGCTGATGGGCGTGACCTTCTTCTCGGTCTTCTACACCCAGAGCGTGCGCGGCTACTCGCCGTTGCAGACCGGCCTGTTGATGCTGCCGCTGGCCGCCGCGCAGATGATCTTCGCGCCGCGCGCCCGGCTGGTCGTCAACCGGTTCGGCAACAGGATCACGACCGGTGTCGGCCTCGTCCTGCTCGCCGGGATGCTCGCCGCCTTCGCGACCCTGAAGGCGGACACGCCGATCTGGATCCTGGAGGTCATCTTCTTCCTCATGGGCGCGGGCATGGCCCACGTCATGACCCCGACCAGCGTCGTCATCATGCAGGCCCTGCCGCGCGAGAAGGCGGGCTCCGCGTCCGCGCTGAGCAACACCTTCCGCCAGGTCGGCGGCGCCCTCGGTATCGCCGTCCTCGGCTCGGTGCTGTCCACGGCGTACCGCAACGGCATCGAGGGCAAGCTCGGCAATGTGCCCGCCGCCCTCCGCGACACCGCCGGCGAGTCCATCGAGGCCACCCTCGGAGTCGCCGCGAAGCTCGGCCCGCAGGGCAAGGCCCTGATCACCCCGGCCAACGACGCCTTCCTGCACGCCATGCACGTCACCGCCCTGTGCGGCGCGGGCGTCGCGGTCATCGGTGCCGCAGTGGCCTTCGCCTTCCTGCCCGGGAAGCCTCCGGTGCCCCAAGAGGGCAAGGAAGAGCCGGAGTTGGCCGTCGTAGGGGAATAGCGACGACAATCACCCAGGACGGGAACGGGGGGACAGCGGAAGGGACGGAGTGAAGTGAGCCTTGCCGACAACGGCACCGCCACCGGCACCGGTACCGACAAGGGCACCGGCAGCGGGACCCGGCCGTGCGCGCCCACCAGGGGGCGCCCGCGCAGCGAGGCCGTCGAACGGGCCATCACGGAGGGCGTGATGAAGCTCCTGGAGGACGGCGTGCCGCTGGCCGAACTCTCCATCGAGCGCATCGCCCGTACCGCCGGAGTCGGCAAGGCCACCATCTACCGCCGCTGGCCGGGCAAGGAGGAACTGTTCGTCGACGTCGTCCGCGAGGCCGAGCCGCAGGACCCCGAACTGCCCGGCACCTCCCTGCGCGACGACCTCGTCGCCATGATGGAACAACTGCGCCAGCGCGGCCTGATGACCCGTTCGTCGGCGCTTCTGCACAACGTGTACGCGCAGATGAAGAGCACCCCGAAGGTGTGGACCGCCTACCACGCGACCGTCGTGGAACCCCGCCGCCGCAAGCAGGTCGAGCTCCTGCGCCGGGCCCAGGAGAACGGCGAACTCCGCACCGACCTCGACCCCGAGCTGATGAACGACATGCTGGTCGGCCCGATGCTCCTGCGTACCGTCATGCGCTTCGACGCGGACCTCCCCGAGGGCCTGTCGGAACTCCTCGTGGACACCGTGCTCGTGGCCCTACGGCCCGTCAGTTCCTAGGCGACGGTCGGCGCGCCCGAATGTGCGCGTTCCGTCACAGAAGGCGCTGCGGCCCCGCGTGTTCGGAACTTCGGACGCCGACTTGTTCGTCCTCGTGCCCGTACGGCCGTCATGGGACGGCGGATCGGAACCGATCATCCCCTAGGGTCGTAGGCGCGGGGACGATGGTGTGCACGGCAGGTAGTGAGGCGACGGTATGGCACAGCAGGCGTATGTGACGGAGACGGACGACGGCGGCTCGGGGGACGAGCCGCGCGGATCCCGGCTTCGGCGCCTGTGGAACAGACTGACCGGCGGCTGGCGCGGCGACCCGAGGATCTGGCGCCGGGGCCTGGTCCTCGCGGCGCTCGCCGTCCTCCTGGCCCTCGTGATGTTCCTGCACTCACGCATCCCGAACCGGATCGGCAACCTCGGCAGCCTCACGGAGACGTTCCTGCCGTGGTTCGGACTCGCGATCCCGGTCCTCCTGGTCCTCGCCCTGGTCCGCAGGTCGGCCACCGCGCTGATCGCGATCGTCCTGCCGACGGTCGTCTGGCTGAACCTCTTCGGCGGCCTGCTCCTCAGCGACAAGACCGGCACCGGCGGCGACCTGACGGTGGCCACGCACAACGTCAACGCCGACAACCCCGACCCGTCCGGCACGGCCCGAGACGTGGCCGCGTCCGGCGCGGACGTCGTCGCCCTGGAGGAACTGACGGCGTCGGCGGTCCCGACATACGAGAAGGCCCTCTCCTCCACCTACAAGTACCACTCGGTCGAGGGCACGGTCGGCCTGTGGAGCAAGTACCCGATGAGCGCGGTGAAGGCCGTCGACATAAAGCTGGGCTGGACGCGCGCGATGCGCGCCACCGTCACCACCCCCGAGGGACGGATCGCGGTCTACGTCGCCCACCTCCCCTCGGTGCGGGTGAAGCTGGAGGCCGGGTTCACCGCCCGGCAGCGCGACACGAGCGCGGACGCGCTGGGTGAGGCCATCGCCGCCGAGCCGCTCAAGCGCAAGATCCTCCTCGGCGACCTGAACGGCACGATGAACGACCGCTCCCTGAACGCCGTCACCTCCCAGATGCGCTCCACGCAGGGCGCGGCGGGCAGCGGCTTCGGCTTCAGCTGGCCGGCGTCGTTCCCGATGGCGAGGATCGACCAGATCATGGTCCAGGGAGTCGAACCAGTGACCTCGTGGACGCTCCCGAAGACGGGCAGCGACCACCTCCCGATCGCGGCCCGTGTGAACCTCGACACGAGCTCTTAACCTCGTGGAATAGGGGGCCTGGGAGTCTTTGTTCCGTAACTGAACTTAAGCTCGTCAGTACGGAACTCCGCTCTCCCTTTGAAAGGCACAGGCACCTCCCATGCCCCTGGCCCTGCTCGCTCTGGCCGTCGGCGCTTTTGGTATCGGCACCACCGAATTCGTGATCATGGGCCTCCTGCCCGAGGTCGCGGACGACCTGCACGTCTCCATCCCCACGGCGGGCCACCTGGTCTCGGCGTACGCGCTGGGCGTGGTCATCGGCGCCCCGCTCCTGGCAGCGGTGACTTCGAGGATGTCCCGCCGGACGGTCCTGATCGGCCTGATGGCCCTGTTCGTGGCGGGCAACGCCCTCTCGGCCTTCGCCGCGAACTACGACTACCTCCTCGCGGCCCGCTTCCTGAGCGGCCTGCCGCACGGCGCGTTCTTCGGCGTAGGGGCGGTAGTCGCTACGACCATGGTCGCGCCCGAACGCAAGGCCCGCTCGGTGTCGTTGATGTTCCTGGGCCTCACGGTCGCCAACATCGTGGGCGTACCGGCGGCCACGCTGATGGGCCAACACCTGGGCTGGCGGGCCACGTTCCTCGGCGTGAGCGTGATCGGCGTGGCGGCGATAGCGTCGCTGGCGCTGCTGATCCCGCACGACCACGCACAGGCGCCGAGGGTCGGCCTGCGCGGCGAGTTGGCAGCTCTCCGGTCCGTCCCGGTCTGGCTGGCCCTCGGCACGACGGTGGCGGGCTTCGGCGCGCTCTTCTCGGCGTACAGCTACATCACCCCGATGCTGACGGACGCGGCGGGCTTCGCGGAGGGCAGCGTGACGCTGCTGCTGGCCCTGTTCGGCGTAGGCGCGACAGCAGGCAACCTCCTGGGCGGCCGCCTGGCGGACCACTCGATGCGCGGCACGCTCTTCGGCGGCCTGATCTCCCTGGCCGCGATCCTGGCCCTGTTCCCCCTCCTGATGACAACGGAGTGGACGGCGGCCCTGGCGGTCGTCCTCCTGGGCACGGCGGCGTTCGTAACGGGCTCCCCGCTCCAACTGATGGTCATGGAAAAGGCGTCAGCGGGCCCGTCGCTGGCGTCGTCGGCCAACCAGGCAGCCTTCAACTTGGCGAATGCCGGCGGCGCTTGGATCGGCGGCCTGGCGCTGGCGGCGGGATTTGGGGCTACGTCGCCTGCGGTGGCCGGGGCGGTGCTGGCGGTCCTGGGGTTGGGAGTTGCCGCTACGGCGGCGACCGTGGACCGGCGGCGGGCGGTACCGGGGCGGGAACGTGTGGTCGCAACTCACGTACCTCACGAGGCCGAGGCCTTGCAGCACTGATCCGTTCACCCACGGGCCCATGGGCCCACCGGCCCATCTGCCCACCTGTCACGGTCGGTTGAGAGGTTCGCCAAGTCGCCGCATGGAGCAGCCAAGCCCCTCCGACATCGCCGCGATGCTCACCGACCAGACGAGCGCCTGCGAGGCGGCACGTGACGCCGTCGCCGCCGGCGGCGAGGTAGTGGTCCTGGACAGGGAAGTACCTCAGTGGATGGTCGCCGGCATCGCGTGGAGGAGGCTTGCAACATGCAGCGGCGTCAATCGGTCCCGGAACCCCGGCACGAAGGAGCCGCCCGACCCGGCTCAGCCGAGATAAGGCCGATCTCGCCGCTCCAGGAAGTGCCGGATCCGGAGCCGCTGCGTGTGGTGCATGGGTAGTTGACCGATCTCGTCCGGCTGGACGAACCGCAACTCACTGGACTCGTCCGACATTTCCAGCCGACCGCCGACGGCCCGAGCGGTGAAGCAGACGTTGAACTGTCTGCGCACCTCACCGTCCGAGTAGGCGATGACATGGCGAGGGTCGGTGTACGTGCCCACGAGCCCGGTGATCTCCACGTCCAGCCCCGTCTCCTCCTTCACCTCGCGGACTGCCGTTCCCGGGAGCGAGTCGGTCATCTCCATGCCACCACCGGGGAGCGCCCAGAGGTCGTTGTCCCGGCGGCGCTGAAGGAGAACGCACCCTTTGTCGTCGGTGACCACGGCGGACGCGGCGACCACCAAGCTGTTCGGCTCCGGTGCCGCCGGGTCGTCGTAGTACTCGGTCCGTGCCATGGTCGCTTCCCTGCCGCCCTCGGCGGGGCGCTGGTGCCCGCACCGCACCAAGCCACCGTCCCCGTCGAAGAGCAAGTCCTAGTCGAACCGCGCCAGTTCAGCCAGCCAAGCCGTAGCCGACCCATCGGACGGCGCCCGCCAATCCCCCCGAGGCGAAAGCGAACCCCCCGCCGAAACCTTCGGCCCATTGGGCATAGCCGACCGCTTGAACTGCGCGAACCCGAAGAAGCGCCGGCAGAAGACCTCCAACCACCGCCGGATCTCCGGCAGTTCGTACGCCACCCGCTTCGCCTCAGGGAACCCCGGCGGCCACGCCCCCGCCCCCACCTCATGCCACGCATGCCACGCCAGGAACGCGATCTTCGACGGCCGGAACCCGTACCGCAGCACGTGGAACAGCGTGAAGTCGTGCAGTGCGTACGGCCCGATCTTCGACTCCGTGGACTGCATCTCCTCGCCCGGTACCAACTCCGGACTGATCTCCGTGTCGAGGATCGCGGTGAGGATCTTGCCGGTCTCCTCGTCGAACTGGTCGCTGCTGACGACCCAGCGGATCAGGTGCTGGATCAGGGTTTTGGGGACGCCCGAGTTGACGTTGTAGTGGCTCATCTGGTCGCCGACGCCGTACGTGGACCAGCCGAGCGCCAGCTCGGACAAGTCACCGGTGCCGAGCACGATGCCGTTGCGCTGGTTCGCCAGGCGGAACAAGTAGTCCGTGCGCAGGCCCGCCTGTACGTTCTCGAAGGTGATGTCGTACACCGGCTCGCCGGACGCGAACGGGTGGCCCATCTCCTTCAGCATCAGCCTCGCCGTCGGCGTGATGTCCAGCTCCGCCGCCGTCACGCCGATCGCCCGCATCAACGCGTGCGCGTTGTCCTTCGTGTGATCGCTGGTCGCGAAGCCCGGCAGCGTCCACGCCAGGATGTCGCTGCGCGGCCGCCCCGCGCGGTCCATCGCGCGCGCGGCGACGATCAGTGCGTGTGTGGAGTCCAGGCCGCCGGACACCCCGATGACCACCTTCGGGCCGCCGATCGCCGCGAGCCGCTGCTGCAACCCCTCGACCTGGATGTTGTACGCCTCATAGCAGTCCTGCGCGAGGCGTTCCGCGTCGGCCGGCACGAAGGGGAAGCGTTCCAGGCGGCGGCGCAGGCCCAAGTCCGTGAGCGGCGGGGCGAGTTCGAAGGACACCGTGCGGAAGTCGGCCGTCCTCGCCTTGTGCGTACGGCGGTTGTCGTCGAACGTGCCCATCCGCTGCCGTTCCTGCCGCAACAGGTCCAGGTCGACGTCGGCCACCGCGTACTCGTCGCCCAGCGGGAACCGTTCCGTCTCGGCCAGCAGTGCGCCGTTCTCGTAGATCATCGCCTGGCCGTCCCAGGACAGGTCGGTCGTCGACTCGCCGAGGCCGGCCGCCGCGTAGACATACGCGGCGAGGCAGCGGGCGGACGCCGAGCGGCAGAGGAGTTTGCGGTCCTCGGCGCGGCCCACCGTGATCGGGCTGCCGGAGAGGTTGACCAGGACCGTCGCGCCCGCGAGAGCCGCTTCCGCGCTGGGCGGCACCGGCACCCACATGTCCTCGCAGATCTCCGCGTGCAGCACGAGGGAGGGGACGTCCTGCGCCGCGAACAGCAGGTCCACGCCGAAGGGGACCGATTCCTCGCCGATGCGGATCGAACCGCCGCGCTCGTCCGCGCCGTCGGCGATCTGGCGGCGCTCGTAGAACTCGCGGTAGTTCGGGGGATACGACTTCGGTACGACGCCCAGGATCCGGCCCCGGTGGACGAGTACCGCGCAGTTGTAGATCCGGTTGCGGTGGCGCAGCGGGGCGCCGACGACCAGGACCGGCAGCAGGTCCGCCGACCCCGTCACCACCTCCCGCAGCGCCTCCTCGACCTGGTCCAGGAGGACGTCCTGGAGGAGGAGGTCCTCGATGGAGTAGCCGCACAGGCCCATCTCCGCGAAGACGGCGACGGCCACGCCCTCCTCGTCGCAGCGGCGGGCGTGGCGCAGGACCGCTTCGGCGTTGGCGTGCGGGTCCGCGATCACGGTGTGGCCCGTGCAGGCGGCGACGCGGGCGAAGCCGTGCTGATAGATCGACCAGAAGTTCAGTGGAGGCACCCGGTCAGTGTAATCGTCAGAGCGACGCGATGGGGTGGCGCGGGGTGTCGTACCCCCACGCCACCCCATCGACAGGTGACTCGTTACCGCTTACCGGATCAGTGGTGACCCTGCGAGCGGCTGAACGACGAGACGTAGCCGTCCGCGGGCGTGCCCACGCCGGTGACGTCGTCGTAGCCCTTCACCGCGGACAGCGAGCTGTCCTTGCCGAGGCTGCGGACCGAGGTCAGCAGGCCGTCGGTGGCGTCGACGCTGTTGGCGAAGTCCACGCGCGCCACCGCCAGGCCGGAGCCCGTCGGGTTGTCGGTCACGTCGTGGTAGGCCTTCGTGCCGTACTTGGCGTAGATCGACGGGTTGGCGAAACCGATCGCCTTGCCGCCGCGCGCCTCCTGGGCCAGGGCCTGGACCGCCGCGATCACCGGGGAGGCGAGCGAGGTGCCGCCGATCCGGTACTCGCTGTACTGCACCGAACCGTCGGGGAAGGTCTGCGTCTGGCCGACCTTGAAACCGGTGTTCGGGTCGGCGATCGCCGAGATGTCCGGGACGACGCGGTTGCCGGTGGCGCTGTTGGCCTTGGCGAGCGCGTCCGGGACGACACCCTTCTGGTAGAAGGGCTCGGCCACCGTCTTGCTGGTGCCGCCGCCCGCGCCCGAGGTGAAGGCGCCGGGGAAGCTGGTCCAGCTCTTGCCGTCCGTGGACAGCGCGGCCTTCTCGGTGCCCCAGCCGGTCTCCCACAGGTACTTGTCGCCCTTGCCGACCGCCAGCGAGGTACCGCCGACCGCCGTCACCCACGCCGAGTTGGCCGGGGTGTCGACCTGCTTCGTACCGGTGTTGGCGACCTCGTCGCCGTTGTCACCGGAGGAGAAGTAGAAGCCGATGCCCTCGACCGCGCCCAGCTGGAACACCTGGTCGTAGGCGGCCGCGAGGTCCGGGGTCTGGTTGGCCTCGATGTCGCCCCACGAGTTGGAGACGATGTCGGCCAGGTGGTTGTCGACGACCTTGCTCAGCGAGTCGAGCAGATCGTCGTCGAAGCAGGACGCGGCACCCACGTACGTGATGTTCGCGTCCGGCGCCACCGCGTGCACGGCCTCGACGTCGAGGGTCTCCTCGCCGTACCAGCCGGACGCGTCACAGGCCTCGGTCTGCGTGTAGTCCGAGGGGAGCACCTGCTTGAGCTGGCTGGTGCTGTACTTCTGGTCGCCGTGGTTCTTCGCGTAGGTGGCCGCGTCGAAGGCGATCGTCGGAGAGGCGTAGGCGTCGGTGATGGCGACGCGCACGCCCTTGCCCGTGTACTTGCCCGCACCGTAGGCGGCACGCAGCTGCTTGCCGGTGTAGCCCTCGATCGCGTACGGGATCTTCTTGCCGTACGCCGACGGCAGGGTGGTCGCCGTGTTCGAGCCGTAGTACGAGGAGAACGGCCCCGCGTTCTTGAACGCCGCCCCCGGACCCGGCAGCGTGTCGTCGTGGCTCGCCGTGTGCGGCGCGTTGTCGAGACCGGTGACGGTCAGGACGGCACCGTTGAGGCTGTCCGGCGCGGAGGCCGTCTTCGACGGGGCGCGGTAGGTCTTCGAGCCCTTCGAGTAGTTGTGCAGCGAGGTGCTGAACGCCTTCTCGACCGCGGCCACGTCACCGGAGACCGTGACGTAGTGCTGCGTGGTGCCGGTGACCTTCAGCCCGGCGGACTTCAGCCAGGACTTGACGGCCGTCACCTGGGCCGTCGTGGCGCCGAAGCGCTGCTGCACCTGAGCGGCGCTCAGGTACTTGCCGTACAGGGCCGAACTCGGGTCCGAGACGGACTTGGCGTACGCCGCGAGACCGGAGGCGTTCCGGCCGGCGAGGTAGACCCGGGCGGAGACCTTGGAGCTGTCGGAGGTCGCTCCCTTGTCCGCCTTGGCCGTCGCCCACGCCGGCTTGGTGCCCGCGAGCGCGTCCCGGCCCGGGCTGTCCGCGGCGTGCGCCGCGGGTATGCCGAGCGCCAGCGCTCCGGCGATCATGGGCAGTGTCGCTGCCATGCTCACACCGGCGCGCCTGGTGGCGCGATTGGATCTCATAAAACCCCCTGCTATGCGGTTCAGCGCATGGAGTGGTTGGTCGTCGTCGATCCGCACGAACCTGCGGCGGGGAGGTCCGTGGATGGATCACACGTGGGGGCCACTCTTTCGATGAACCGTTCATGCCAGGGGAACGCGAAAGTCAAGAGAAACCCAAGGAACCGTCACCCAGGGCGAATTGGGGGCTTTTTTCCTTACAGGCGTGTAACGAACGACCGGGCATGCTTTACGAACGCGCTTTTGCGCCACGCTCCTTGAGCATGTCGGCCATCAACTGGATCTCCGACTGCTGCGCGTCGACCATCCCCTGCGCCAGCCGCTTCTCCACCCCCACCCGGCACTTGTCCACACACCCCTCGGCCATGTGGATCCCGCCCTTGTGATGGTCCGTCATGAGCTGCAGGAAGAGCACCTCGGCGGGCTTGCCGCTGAGTGAATTCAGCTTCTTCAGCTCGGTGTTGGTGGCCATCCCGGGCATCAGTGCGCCGTCCTTCCCGGACGCCATGTCACCCATGCCCATCCAGGTCATCGGCGGATCGGCCGACACCTTCGGCAGCCCCCACAGGTCCAACCAGCCCAGCAGCATGCCCCGTTGATTGGCCTGCGTCTGCGCGATGTCGTATGCGAGCCGCCGTACTTCCACGTTCTTCGTACGATCCCGCACGATGTACGACATCTCGACGGCCTGCTGATGATGGACCGCCATGTCCCGCGCGAAGCCCGCGTCGGCCGAATCGGCCGTAGGAGTAGGCGAGTTGCTGGACCCGCCGCCGTCCTCGGCGACCGCGTACGTGATCGCGCCGGCCGCGACGAGTGCCGTCGCCGCGGCCCCGGCGATCAGAGCCGCCGACCTCACTGCGACAGCCCGCCCGTGCACGCGGCGCCCGGCTCCGGCGTCTGGCTGCCCTGCACGAACTTCTCGAAGAACGTGTTCACGGCCGGGTCGCTCGCGCTCTTCACGGTCCGCTGGTGCCCCCACGCCGACAGCATGATCGGGTCCTTCTGGCTGTCGTACGGACTCATCAGCGAGTACGGCGTCGACTTCACCTTCGTCGCGAGCGCCTTGACGTCGGCCGCCGAGGCCTTCTTGTTGTACGTCACCCAGACCGCGCCGTGCTCCAGCGCGTGCACCGCGTTCTCGTCCTTGACGGCCTTCGTGTAGACGTCGCCGTTGCAGTTCAGCCAGACCGGGTTGTGGTTGCCGCCGACCGGCGGGTGCATCGGGTAGTTCACCGTGCCGGTGACGTGGGTGCGGCCCAGGGTGCCCTTCCACGTGTTCACGCCGTCCGCGCCGGCGACGAAGTGACCGGAACCGCCGCTCTTGGAGTCGCTCGCCGAGCTGTCCTTGTTGCCGGACTGCGCGTGCACGACGGCGACCCCGCCGACGACGAGACCGGCGACGACCACGGCGCTCGCCGCGATCTTCACGATCTTTGAGCGTCGCTCGCGCGACTGCTCGGCGCGCCGCATCTCCTCGATGCGGGCCTTGCGCGCCGCGGTACCGGTGTTCTTGGCGGAACCCATGAGGTATGTGTCCTTTTTGGGGGAAGGGACGGGAGGGGACGGGGCGGGGACAGAAGGGTCGGGCCTTGCTGATCGTAGTGGGCAGAAACACGTTCTCGTAGGGCACCCACAGCAAAGTCGGGGGAAGACCAGGGTCACCCCCGGACCAGGCGTTACGAATGTCAGTCCGAGCAGGCAAGATGGTCAGAAGATGGGCAACAGCGCCGGACATCTGCCGTACGCGAGGCGTTCAGCCCGAGGTCGACCGGTCGATCATGGTCGGCAACGCGCACGAAATGGTGTTGTGGTGGGATGCTCAGGTGCCCGACCGCCTCCTGCGGTACGAGGACAGGCGGCCTGACCAGCAAGGATGGGGAAGCGGAAGATGGACAAGCAGCAGGAGTTCGTGCTCCGGACGTTGGAGGAGCGCGACATCCGGTTCGTACGGCTGTGGTTCACGGACGTGCTGGGCTTCCTCAAGTCCGTCGCCGTGGCCCCCGCCGAGCTGGAACAGGCCTTCGACGAGGGCATCGGCTTCGACGGCTCCGCGATCGAGGGCTTCGCCCGGGTCTACGAGTCCGACATGATCGCCAAGCCGGACCCCTCCACCTTCCAGGTCCTGCCGTGGCGCGCGGAGGCCCCCGGCACGGCCCGGATGTTCTGCGACATCCTCATGCCGGACGGCTCCCCGTCCTTCGCGGACCCGCGCTACGTCCTCAAGCGCGCCCTCGCCAAGACCTCCGACCTGGGCTTCACCTTCTACACCCACCCGGAGATCGAGTTCTTCCTCCTGAAGGACCGCCCCCTGGACGGCTCCCGCCCCACCCCCGCCGACAACTCCGGCTACTTCGACCACACCCCGCAGAACGTGGGCATGGACTTCCGCCGCCAGGCGATCACCATGCTGGAGTCGATGGGCATCTCGGTGGAGTTCTCGCACCACGAGGGCGCCCCCGGCCAGCAGGAGATCGACCTCCGCTACGCCGACGCACTCTCCACGGCGGACAACATCATGACGTTCCGCCTGGTCATGAAGCAGGTGGCGCTGGAGCAGGGCGTGCAGGCGACGTTCATGCCGAAGCCGTTCTCGGAGCACCCGGGCAGCGGAATGCACACGCACCTCTCCCTCTTCGAGGGCGACCGCAACGCCTTCTACGAGTCCGGCTCGGAGTACCAGCTCTCCAAGGTCGGCCGCTCCTTCATCGCGGGCCTGCTGAAGCACGCGGCGGAGATCTCCGCGATCACCAACCAGTGGGTCAACTCCTACAAGCGCATCTGGGGCGGCTCCGAGCGCACGGCGGGCGCAGGCGGCGAGGCCCCCTCGTACATCTGCTGGGGCCACAACAACCGCAGCGCCCTGGTCCGCGTCCCGATGTACAAGCCCGGCAAGACGGGTTCGGCACGGGTCGAGGTCCGCTCCCTGGACTCGGGCGCGAACCCGTACCTGGCCTACGCTCTCCTCCTCGCGTCGGGCCTCAAGGGCATCGAAGAGGGCTACGAACTCCCCCCGGGCGCCGAGGACGACGTCTGGGCCCTCTCAGACGCGGAACGCCGCGCGATGGGCATCGAGCCCCTGCCCCAGAACCTGGGCGAGGCCCTCACCCTGATGGAGCGCAGCGACCTGGTCGCCGAGACCCTGGGCGAGCACGTCTTCGACTTCTTCCTGCGCAACAAGCGGCAGGAGTGGGAGGAGTACCGGAGCGAGGTCACGGCGTTCGAGCTGCGGAAGAACTTGCCGGTGCTGTAGGCGGAGTTGTTCAGTCGCGTGGGGCCGACGGTCGCGAACCGTCGGCCCCACGCGTGTCACGGGGTTCGTGCGCTCGTTGCCTCGAACTGTTTCAACGAGCTGAGTATGGTGGCGTCAGAATGCTCCGCCCCGACGTCCTCTTTTCGCCATACCTCAAGCCGGTTGCCCCGAAAGAAATAGGAGTCGGCCAGGACTGTGCATGTCTGTGCGGCAATGGCGTTCTCGAACCTGACCCAGTACGACTGTCGGCCGACCGGCGGGGCTATCGAGAGGAAGTAGTCGCAACCTTCGATCGCCCTCTTGAGCTGTGAGTGCCCGTCGGCTGCCTTGTCGAAATTGTTTACGTCGATCCAGACGCTGTACCCGGCGGCGCGCAATTGCTCGGCAACTTCGGCGGCTACGTGCTCAAGTGCGCGTGGATAGCTGATGAATGTGGTGATGTATTTCGACATCTCAACCGCGGTCCATTTTGGTGATCTTTGCCACGTTTCCGAGCTCGTCGGCGCGTGCCTGTTCGCGAACCGCTTCCACTTCGCGTGCGTAGCGGCCAAATATCTCTGCGTTTGAGGCGCCGAATGTTTCGGGCGCATCCTTGATGCGGCGGATCAAGGTGTAGACGTTGGATTCGTGCATCCTGAATCTGACGTAGTTGTCGCGGATCTTGAATGCCTCGTGCATGCCGTACACCGTTGCGCCGAACGCCGAGACCACTTGGGTGAAGATTCTTTGATAGAAGCCGTGAGAGCTGTACGGAATCAAGAAGGGGAGCGAAAGCGAGATCAACGTGGTCCAGGTGACCGCGTAGTAATGCATCCAGCCGTAGATCCAGGCCCTGCGTTGCCATACCGACAGGACGGGATGGGTTCGAGCGTAGTGTGCCTTCAACCAGCTCTTTAATTCGTCGTCGACGAACACGGCATCGGAGAACGGGTTGTTTTCGGTTTTCGATCCCGCCGTTTCGACGGGGAATCTTGGTTTTGTCTTCCATGCCAGACCCGCCGCCGATATGGCGATGGTCAGCAAAAAGACAAGGGTGGCAATCCCCCACGGGTCTCTGATCAATGAACCCCCCGGCTCACACTGTTCAGATCATGGCACAGCGGTGCAGGCGGGCGATACGGTCACGCTCCTGATCTGCAGCAGTCTTCCCGTGCCGTTCGCCGGGACGTTGTACAGGTCGGCGTCGTTGGTCGCTGGGCATGGCGTAGCCGATGGTGTGGTCGTCGCGTGCGACGGCCCATTCCCGACACTGACAGATCTGAAAGAAGCTGCAGGTCGCCATGCTGGAGGAAGTAGCGCCTGCTGGTACATGAGAAGCCCCTGGGTGCGTCCGTGGGCTATTGCACGGTGGCCCAAGGTGACAACGACGACTACTCCGGTGTGACGAGCTGCTGAGGAACCCGTCGGTGCCGTAGGCGGGGCGCGCGGGTCACCGGCTCGCAGGCAGCTTCCCGGTGATCGAGCGGGCGACCTGGACCACCGTGTCGTGCGGCACGGTGGTCGGTGTGGCCTCGCTGGGCGCGTCGGTCGCGAGGGTCAGGACCCAGTTCCGGGTGCCGGTGTTCCAGACGACGAAGGTGAGTTGCTGTTTCGCCTGGGTCTGGTAGGCGGTTTCGCGGAACGCCTGGTGGCCCAGGGCGTTCACCGTGTCGACCTGTACGTCGCGCATGCCGGCCGAGGACGGGTTCGCGCTCAGATTGTGGGCGGCGGACAGTTCGGCGGCGTAGGTGCGGGATGCCGGGGTGAGGGACAGCGTCGAGCGGCCGTCGGCGGAGGTGTAGTCGCAGACGTCCGGGGCCGTCCCCTTGTTGGGGCTGACCCGGGCCGCGAGCCGGGCATCGGTGACGAGCCGCTCGGCGACGCCCTTGGTCAGCACAGTGCACAACTGCGACGGCGGGAGTGTCTTCATCGAGGGCGTCGGACTGGGCGCGGTGGTGGCGGCCGCGGCCGCCGGCGTGGAGTGGGCGGTGCTGTCGCACGCGGCCAGCAGACCGCAGGCGAGCACGGTGAGCGAACCGGCGGCAGCACGGAAGAGACGACGACGCACCGTCATGGAGATCAAGTCCTGTTGGGTGGGGTGGAGGTGAGGGTGGGGCGGGGGAAGGTGTTCGTCCGAAGCCGCCGAGGCACCTCGACGAACGGCCAGGTGCCTCAGCGGAGACTGGCCGGTCACGACCGGCCGGTCACGACCGGCCGATCAGCCGGGGTCGGGCGCGGTCACTTCCAGACGTTGTACGTGCCGTAGTCGTTGACCTTGAGGTTGGTCGCCCAGCTGCCCCAGCGCTCGTCGGGGGACCAGGTGTACTCGTACGCCTTGCCGTTCGGGTTGGTCGGGCTCGGCAGGCAGCGCTTGCCGGTGGTGTGGTAGATGCCCTTGTAGACGCCCTGCGTCCAGCGGCGCGTCACGACCTGGATCGGCTGGGCGAACTGCCCCGGGCTCAGGTTGGTCGTGTAGGTGAACGCGGTCGTGGTGGAGCCGCTCTGGTTGTACGACGGGGTGAGGCTGGCCAGGTCGTTCCCGATGATGGGGATCGGCACCTTGATGCTGAGGCCGGCCGACCACTGCCAGCCCGTCGTCTTGGACTGCTGCCAGGCGTAGGAGCAGCTCGGGACGTTCCACGGGCACTGGAACGTCGGGCCCCGCCACACCCAGTCCTGCCAGGTGTTGTTCGCGTGCTGCACGGTCACCGACGAGGTCTGGTGGTCGGTGGACCAGTTGCCGGCGATGTCGTGCGACGAGTTGTCCGAGTTCCCCAGGCACTCCTGGCTCGCCGCCGAGGCGACACCGGGGGACGCGAGCAGCACCATCGGCGCCAGCGCCAGCGTCGCCAGCCCCATCCACTTCTTGCTTGTCTTCTTCCGTGCGACCACGGAATCCCCACTACGGCGCGTGCCGGCGTTGACCGTCACCCTTGTCTCCTCTGAGTCGTGCGCCGGCAGCGTACGCCGGGCGTCTGACACCGAGATTCGACGCCGGGGAGTTGTTCGGACACCCGCCTCCCGGGGCCAATCAATTGCCTGACCTGCGGCTGGGGCACAGTTCACCTGCCCGTCACAACGCCGTCGCGCTTCCGCCGGTCCGGCAGGGGCACTAGCCTCCCGTCAGGGGGCCACATGGACGAGGATCTGATCAGCGACCGGCTTCTGGGGCGGGTCCGGCGCGACTATCCCGATGCCGATGTCCGGCGCGGAATTCTCGGCGCACTGCGGATCCTGGCGGTCGAACTGGCGGATTCACGGCAGAGCACCGAGCGGCTCCTGACGGCGGTCGTGGTGATCGCGGCCGGAGACGTCGACCACTTCCGGTCGGCGGTCCGGCTCGCGCGGACCGACTGGCGCGACCTGCTCATGGCGGGCGGACTGGGCGACGGGGACTGGCCCCGGACACTGGACGAAATGCTGGGCCCGTCTACTCGATGACGGTTCCCCTACCGCACATACGCCGGAGACACCGCCGCCCCGCTGATCCGCCGAGCCGTGCCCGTGCCGTCCGCCGGCACGCTGTACAGATCCGCGCCGTAGTCGCCGGGCATGGCGTAGACGATCGTGTGGTCGTCGCGCCAGACGGCCTGGTCGTCGACGCTTCTCGACTCCGCCAGTGATGTCTCGCGCATCGTGCGGAGGTTGAGCACGTAGAGGTGCCAGGGGGCGTCCTTCGGGAGGCCCTTCACGCGCTTCTTGTACGCGATGCGCGTGCCGTCGGGGGACAGGGACGGGCACTCGACGTTGGTGTGGATCGTGGTGACGGTACGGCTGCGCAGGTCGCCCCGCACCAGATACGTGCTGCCCTTCGTCGCCAGCGTGGCGTAGAACGTGCGGTCGTCCGACGCGAAGGTCACGCCCCAGAAGTTGACGTCGGCCGAGTGGTAGACGTGGCCGCCTTTGATGATCCGGAACGACTCCAACGTCGGGGTCAGCTTGCCCGTCCTCGTGTCCACGATCGCCGCCCGCGTCGAGAAATTCGTCCCGGCATACGAGTCGCCGCCCACGAACGCCGTCCATGCCGCGAAGTGACCCGTAGGGGAGACCCGGGCACGGGACGGGATGCCGGGGACGTCGTAATGGGCCGTCTCCTTGAGGTGGGCGTCCAGGATCAGCGCGCGGTACGTGTCCGTGACCGTGCCGTGGACCGCCTGGAGACAGACCCCCGTGCCCGAAGCGGCGTAGAAACGGAGGCACTTGAGGCCGGAGGCGGTGCGGGGGCCGGCGGGGGTCGCGGCCGGGACCGTGGTGAGTTCGTCGCGGTGCGGGCCCCAGGCCATGTTGCGGAACACCATGGTGCCGGGTGTCGTGAGGGTGATCCGGCCCGCGGTGATCCTCGGGCCGCCGGGCTGGGTCTCGTTGCGTCGCTCGGCGCGGGCCGACGCGTGCAGTATCGAGGCCACCGCCACTGCGGCGAGTGCGGCCACGGCGGCGACGAGGACCAGGAGGCGGTTGCGCAGGGTCATGGGGCAGGCTCCACAACTGGTCGGCCCGGGCGGAGAGTTGACGCGAACGCCGCGCAGACCGCCAGCGCCACCGCCGACGTCAGGAGCGCCGTACGGTCGCCCCACAGCGTCCACGCCGCACCGAAGCCCAGCGAGCACACGAACCGTGCCGCCGCCTGGCCCGTCTGCACCAACGCGAGCCCCGACGACCGCAGTTGCTCCGGCACGCTGTCCGAGGCCGCCGCCATCAGCACGCCGTCGGTCGCCGCGTAGAAGGTGCCGTGCAGGAGGAGGACGGCGTAGGGGAGGGCCGTACCGTGCCAGGACGTCAGCAATATGGCGTACGCCGTGAGGAGGGCGCCGTGGCCGCCGAGGAACACCCGCCAGCGGCCGACACGGTCCGCGAGCCGGCCCAGCGGTACGGCCAGCAGCAGGAACGCCGCCGCCGTGCCGAGCGGCAGCAGCGCGAACCAGCGGTCGGGGACGCCGAGTCGCCGTTGCAGGAGCAGGTACACGAAGGAGTCGCTGACCGTCGCGAGACCGAGGAGGAGCGCGCAGATCGTGATGCGGCGCAGGTCGCGGCGGGCGAGGAGGGCGAAGGAGGCGCGGAGGGTGGGGCGTACGGCCTTCTCTCCTGCAACCTTCTCGCCTACGTCTGCCTTTCCTACGGTCGTCTCTCCTACGGCCCTCT
Organism: Streptomyces sp. NPDC050528; assembly: GCF_044457795.1. NCBI lineage: Bacteria > Bacillati > Actinomycetota > Actinomycetes > Kitasatosporales > Streptomycetaceae > Streptomyces > Streptomyces sp. NPDC050528. Next base: position 664,964 of record NZ_JBITHH010000002.1, on the reverse strand, counting down.
CCTGTACGGCTTTCTCCGTGCGGGGCGCGGCAGTTGACGACGATCCCGGCACGAACAGCACCAGTACCAGGACGCCGACCATCGCCACGCAGAAGCTCACCGTGAACACCGCGTCGTATCCGTCCACCGTCGCCCGGAGGATCAGGAACGCGACCAGTGGGCCGAGCAGCGCGCCCGCCGTGTCCATCGCGCGGTGTACGCCGAAGGCACGACCCCGGTTCTCCGGGGTGGAGGAGAGGGAGATCAGCGCGTCGCGCGGGGCCGTGCGCAGGCCCTTGCCCGTGCGGTCGGCGGCGAGGATCAGGCCGATCGGGGTGAGGGTGTGGGCCAGGAGGAGGAGTGGTTTGCAGAGCGCCGAGACGCCGTAGCCGATGCCCGCGATCCACTTGTGCCGGCCGCCGCCCCGGTCGGCGAGGTGGCCGCCGGCCAGCCGGACGAGTGCCGAGAAGCCGTTGTAGATGCCGTCCAGGAGACCGAAGCCCAGCGGTGACAGGCCGAGGCCCGTCACCAGGTACAGGGGGAGGACCGCGGTCACCATCTCGGACGACACGTCGGTGATCAGGCTGACCGCGCCGAGGGCGAAGACGGTGGGGGCGATGGCGGCGGACACCCGGGCCGTAGTACCCGTAGTACCCCGGGTGTCCGTAATACCCGTAGTACCTGAGGCACTTGGGGCGTCGGCGGTACCCGTAGTACCCGTAACACCCGTAGTACCTATGGCACTTGGGTCCGCGTTGGCGCGGCTGTCCGCCACGTACATCTCAGGACGCCCAGACGCCGGTGATGTCGGCGGCCGAGGCCGCGTTGCCCGCGTGGGTGGACAGGCCCTGCGAGTCCTCCAGGGTCCGCAGCAGGTTGTAGTGGTTGTACGTGGTCGAGGACGTCGAACCCGCCTTCACCGGCTGGCCGTAGAGGACCGTCGGGATGCGGTTGCCGCTGAGCAGGTTGTCCTCGTCGAAGGTGACGACGAGCAGGCTGTTGTGGGTCTTGGCCCAAGTGGCGTACGCGCCAAGGTTGTTCTTCAGCCAGGTGTCACCCGTCGCCACCGAGCAGTCGTGCATGTCGCTGCACAGGTTCGGGGTGACGAAGGAGATGTCGGGGAGGGTCGTGTAGTCCGTGGGGAACTGTGCGAACGTCTTCGCGGTCGATGTCGCGACGTTGCTGAAGCCGAACCACGGGTTGTGCTTACGCGCGTAGTTTCCGCTGCTGCACGTCGTCGAACCCTGGCTCGGCAGCGTCTCGTTGTAGCTCGCCCACGTACCGCCCGCCGCGGTCACCTCGGAGGCGAGGTTCGCGGCCGAGGAGAAGCCCGCCGTGTAGCAACTGTCGCTGGTGATCCCCTGGGTGGAGCCGGAGAACAGCGCGAAGTAGTTCGGCTGGCTCGGGTGGGTGATCCCGTACGACTGGGTGAGGGCGGCGCCGCCGGTCGCCAGCGAGTTGATGTAGGGGGCACTGGAGGAGCCGATGACCTGGCTGTAGGCGTGGTTCTCCATCACCACGACGACCACGTGGTCCGGGGTCGGCACCACCGTCGCGGCGTGCGCGGTCGAGGCATTGCCGAAACCGGTCCAGACCCCGACGGCGGCTGCCGAGAAGGCGAGCGTTGACGCCACGACGGCGCGGCTGCGGCGGTACACGGAACGGCCGGAGCCGCCGGACACTTCTTCACTGCCGGACACTTCTACCTCCGGGTGGGGGGGGAGGACGGGGGTGACGGTGCGAACCGAGCATGCACACGCCAAGATGCCCGCGTCCCACCGCTCCCAACCCGGCGGATGAAGAAGTGGTGAACTACTCCTGCAGCGCGGCCAGTTGGGTCAGCACTTGGTGCAGCGGCTCGGCGGCCCGCTTCCGGTACTCCTGGATCGCCCAGCCGTTGCCGTCCGGGTCCTTGAAATACATGAACGTCGCCCCGTCCTGCGGCGCGAACTGCACCGGCTCGCTGACCTCGAGACCCCGCGCGGTCAGCTCGTCGTAGGCCGCCTTCGCGTCCTGCACGCACAACTGCATGCCGTGGTACGTCCCCGGCTGCGGCGTCCCGGTCGGGATCTGCAAACCGTTGACCAGCGCGATCGAACAGCCCGAGCCCGGCGGCGTCATCTGCACGATCCGCACGCCCTCCATCACCTCGCCGTCGAGATCGACGTGGAAGCCGACCTTGTCCCGGTAGAACTCCTTGGCCCGGTCCACGTCCGAGACCGGCAGGACGATCACTTCGAGGGTCATGTCCATGGCTTGACTCCTTTGTCGTAACCAATGGGTCGTACGCTCGTACACCGCTGGTATGTCACTCGAACCGCCACCGCGTCTGGCTGAACGGCTCCCCCTTACCGAAGCCGAAAACGGTGCGGGGCGCCACAGCGAAGACGTACGCGTACCCGGAACCGTGATGAAACGCCCCGTCCCGCACGTCGAAGCGCCAGAAACTGCCGTACTTCGCCTCCCACGCGGCGGCCAGTTCCCGCAGCCGGTCCTCGTCCGTGACCCGCGCCGCCGCACCCTCGACGACCAGGTCGTACCCCTTGTCCCAGGTGCTCGTGCCGGTCGTCAGCACGACGTGCGGATTGCCGTCGAGGTTGCGGGCCTTGCGCTCCTCGGGCCCGGTGCAGAAGTGCAGCGCCCCGGCCGACCACACCGCGGGCAGCGGCGTCACATGCGGCCGCCCGTCCGGCCGTACCGTCGAGATCCAGAACTGTTCCGCCGCCGCGAGGCGCGCCTCGGCCGTGGCCCAGTCGGTCGCGGTGGCGGCGGGGTCGCTATAGCGGGGGTCGAGATGGGTTCGGGGTTCCTTGTCGGTCATCGGCTACTCCCTGAGTCGTAGGTGCCCCCTCTGTAGACCCCGTACTACTCAAGAACTCATCGCCGCACGCCCCGGCGCCCCCGCCCGTACCTGCGGTTAGGCTCGGGACGGTACGACCTAGATCCCGTACGACCTCCGTACGACCTGGGCCCGTACGACCCTGATCCGCACGACCCAGATCCGAGGGAGGCCGAGGATGACGGCGCCGGGGCGCAGAAGCAGTACCTTCACGCGACTGCTGCGGCACGGCTTCACCGATCCCTCGGCGGCCGAGCGGCTCCTGGAGAGCGCGGAGCTGGCGCCGATAAGGAACGACCCGGTCCTGCTGGAGGCCCTGGGCGCCACCGCCGACCCCGACCTGGCCCTTCAGGGTCTCGTACGACTTCTGGAGGCCCAGCCCGAGGACAGCCCCCGCCGCGAGCTGGTGGACACCCTGATCGCGGCGAAGCCCTTGCGGGACCGGCTGCTCGGTGTGCTCGGCGCCTCCGCCGCCCTGGGGGACCATCTCGCCCGGCATCCCCGCGACTGGCACGCCCTCGTGATGTACGAGCCGCGCGACCTCCACCCCGGGGTGGAGGAGTTCGAGCGCGGTCTCGCCGGTGCCACCGACCCGGTCGCCCTGCGCGTCGCCTACCGCCGCTGCCTGCTGTCCATCGCCGCCCGTGACGTGTGCGGCACCACCGACCTCGCGCAGACCGCCGCCGAACTCGCCGACCTCGCGACCGCCACCCTCCGTGCCGCCCTCGCCATCGCGAGCGCCGCCGCGCCCGACGACGCCGCGCTGTGCCGGCTCGCGGTGATCGCGATGGGCAAGTGCGGTGGCCACGAGCTGAATTACATCTCCGACGTCGACGTCATCTTCGTCGGCGAGGCCGTCGAGGGCGCCGACGAGGGCAAGGCGGTCCGCGCCGCCACCAAACTCGCCGCGCACATGATGCGGATCTGCTCCGAGACCACCGTCGAGGGCTCCATCTGGCCCGTCGACGCCAACCTCCGCCCCGAGGGCCGCAACGGCCCGCTCGTCCGCACCCTCGCCAGTCACCTCGCCTACTACCAACGCTGGGCGAAGACTTGGGAGTTCCAGGCCCTGCTCAAGGCCCGCCCGGTGGCCGGCGACCTCGCGCTCGGCCAGGAGTACGTCGACGCGCTCGAACCCCTCGTGTGGAAGGCCGCCGAGCGCGAGAACTTCGTCACCGACGTGCAGAAGATGCGCCGCCGGGTCGTCGAGAACATCCCCGCCGCCGAGATCGACCGCGAACTGAAGCTCGCCCCCGGCGGCCTCCGCGATGTCGAATTCGCCGTCCAGCTCCTCCAGTTGGTGCACGGCCGCGCCGACACCTCGCTGCGCAGCGGCACCACGCTCGTCGCCCTGGAGGCCCTCGCCGCCGGCGGCTATGTCGGCCGCGAGGACGCCGCCCGCCTCGACGACGCCTACCGCTTCCTGCGCACGATGGAACACCGCATCCAGCTCTACCGGTTGCGCCGCACCCACCTCGTCCCAGTCGAAGAGGCCGACCAGCGCCGCCTCGGCCGCTCGATGGGCCTGCGCACCGACCCGGTGGCCGAGTTGAACCGCGAGTGGAAGCGCCACGCGACCGTCGTACGACGCCTGCACGAGAAGCTCTTCTACCGCCCGCTGCTCGACGCGGTCGCCCAACTCGCCCCCGGCGAGACCAGGTTGAGCCCGCGGGCGGCCCGCGAACGCCTGGTCGCCCTCGGCTACGTCGACCCGGCCGCGGCCCTGCGCCACATCGAGGCCCTCGCCTCCGGCGTCACCCGCAAGGCCGCGATCCAACGCACCCTGCTGCCCGTCCTGTTGGGCTGGTTCGCGGACTCCGCCGACCCGGACGCGGGCCTCCTCAACTTCCGCAAGGTGTCCGACGCGCTCGGCAAAACCCCTTGGTACCTACGGCTGTTGAGGGACGAGGGCGCCGCCGCCGAGAACCTCGCCCGCGTCCTGTCCGCCGGCCGCCTCGCCCCCGACCTCCTCATGCGCGCCCCCGAAGCGGTCGCCCTCCTCGGCGACGGAGACGGCGGCAGCGGCCTCGAACCCCGCGAACGCGCTCACCTGGACCAGGAGATACTGGCCGCGGTCGGCCGCGCCGACGACGCCGTCCAGGCCGTCACCTTCGCCCGGGGCGTCCGCCGCCGCGAACTCTTCCGTACGGCCGCCTTCGACATCGTCGGCTCCTACGGCACCGAGACGCAGCCCGCCGAGGCGGACCAGGGCGCCCTCGTCGACCGGGTCGGCGGCGCCGTCTCCGACCTCACCGCCGCGACCCTCGCCGGCACGCTGCGCGCGGTCGTCCGTGCGGGCTGGGGCGACACCCTCCCCACCCGCTTCGCCGTCATCGGCATGGGCCGCTTCGGCGGTCACGAACTGGGCTACGGCTCCGACGCGGACGTGCTGTTCGTGCACGAACCCCGCGAGGGGGTGGCCGAGAGGGAAGCCTCCGAGGCCGCCAACAAGGTCGTCTCCGAGATGCGGCGACTGCTTCAAGTCGCCAGCTCCGACCCGCCGTTGCTGATCGACGCGGATCTCCGGCCGGAGGGTAAGTCGGGACCGCTCGTACGGTCGTTGAACTCCTACGAGGCGTACTACCGCCGGTGGTCGCTGGTTTGGGAGTCACAGGCGTTGTTGCGGGCCGAACCTGTTGCCGGGGACGAGGAGTTGGGGCGGCGGTTCATCGAGCTGATCGATCCTCTGCGGTATCCGGCTGAGGGGCTCGGCGATGATGCCGTGCGGGAGATTCGGCGGCTCAAGGCTCGTATGGAGTCCGAGCGGTTGCCTCGCGGGGCTGATCCGACTCTGCATACCAAGTTGGGGCGTGGGGGGCTGTCCGACGTCGAGTGGACTGTGCAGTTGATGCAGTTGATGCATGGGTGGGCCGAGCCAGGGTTGCGGACTACGCGTACCAGGGCGGGGCTTGCGGCGGCGTGCGCCGCCGGCCTGATCTCCGGGGAGGATGCTTCTACGCTGGACGAGGCTTGGGTGTTGGCAACTCGGGTACGTAACGCGGTGATGTTGGTGCGGGGGAGGGCGGGGGACACGTTTCCTTCTGATCCGCGTGAACTGGCCGCGGTGGGACGGTATTTGGGGTATGGGCCGGGGCATGTGGGGGACATGCTGGATGACTATCGGCGTACTACTCGGCGGGCTCGGGGTGTGGTTGACCTGTTGTTTTACGGGGCCTAAGAGGGGCGTATTTCGGCTGACCGTTGGTGGGGGCTGGTCGCGCAGTTCCCCGCGCCCCTAAAGGCATCCAGTGAACGGCGCCTTGTAAGGGCGACGCTCACCAGGACTACCGCCATACCCGTCACCACCCTCGGGCCCACCCGCTCGTCCAGCAGTACCGCGCCCAGCGTTACCGATACAACTGGCAGTAGGTATCCGACCGTTGCCGCGCTCGTCGCGCCCTCGTCTGCGATGAGGCGGTAGTTGAGGTAGAAGGTCACGCCCGTGCCCAGGACGCCGAGGGCCGTCACCGCCAGCAGGGCCGTCAGGTCGGGGTGGTGTACCGGAACGGCGGCAGGCAGGGCGACGGTCGTCCAGGCTGTTGCCGCCATCAGTTGGGCCGCCGATGTCGCCAACGGCGCCTGGCCCGTGGTGAGTTTGCGGGCCATGTACGCGAAGGCCACGGCGTAGCTCGCGGCGGCGCCCAGGAGGGCCAGGGCGCCCCAGGTGAGGAGGCCCGAGCGGTGCCAGGGGGCGAAGATCAGGAGTGTGCCGGCGAAGCCGAGGAGGAGTCCGGTCAGGCGGGTTCGGCTCAGGCCGCGGTCTGTGCCGAGGGTGATGCCGATCAGCAGGGACCACAAGGGAGTTGTGGCGTTCAGGACGCCCGCGACGCCGGAGTCGACGGACTGTTCGCCGACGCTGAACAACGCGAACGGGATGGCGTTGCAGAACAGGGCGGCCACCGTGAGTTTGCCCCAGGTGGCGCGGTCTCGGGGCAGGAGCTGGCCGGCCCCGCGAGCCAGGGCCAGCAGCACCAGAGTGCCCAGGGCGCAGCGGGTGATCGTGATCTGGGCGGGGGAGAGGCCGTGGTTCAGGGCGAGTTTGATCCACAGGAAGCCCGAACCCCACAGGAGGGCGAGCACGGCCATGCGGACTGTCGAGGCGGGCTGCATGGGTCTACGGTCGGGCAGCCGGACCGTACAGGACAAGCGAATGATTCTACAGTGACTGTTAACCTGAGCTACATGCTTGATGTGCGACGCATGCAGGTACTACGGGCTGTGGTCGGGTCCGGGTCGGTGACCGCGGCGGCGGCCCGGCTCGGGTACACGCCGTCCGCCGTCAGTCAGCAGGTCGGGGCGCTGGAGAAGGAGGCGGGGACCGCGCTGCTGGAGCGGGTCGGGCGCGGGGTGCGGCCCACGGCGGCCGGGCTGCTGCTCACGGAGTACGCCGACGCGATCGGGCGGCAGGTCGCCGAGGCGGAGACGGCGCTCGCGGATCTGGTGGCCGGGCGCACGGGACGCCTCACGGTCCGCTACTTCGCCACCGCCGGTGCCGCCCTCGTCGCCCCCGCCGTGGCCCGGCTGCGCGCCGAACACCCCGGAGTCCAGCTGGAGTTGAAGCTCACCGACCCCGAGGATCCGCTGCCCGAGGTGAAGGAGGGGCGGGCGGATGTCGCGCTCGTGGTCGGGGCGTCCGAGACGTTCGGGGCGTCAAAGGCGCACGAGGGCGTACGGCTCGTGAAGCTGCTCGACGATCCGTATCTCGCCGTCCTGCCCAAGGGACACCGACTGGCCGCGCGGCGGAGTGTGCAGCTTGCGGAACTGGCTGAGGAACCGTGGGTCGGCAGCGAGTGGCCCGGGCCGTGTCTCGACGCCCAGCTCGACGCGTGCGGGGCGGCGGGATTCCGGCCCCGGTTCGCCGTCCAGAGCGAGGACTACGTGACGGCTCAGGGTTTCGTCGCGGCGGGTCTCGGGGTAGCCCTGATCCCCCGCCTGGGACTCGGCAGCCACCATCCCGACGTGGTCGTACGGGTAGTACGGGACCCGGAGCCGATGCGGACCATCCACGCGGCCGTCCGCGAGACGGCGCCCCCGCAACCGGCCCTGGAGGCGTTCCTGCGGGCCCTGCGGGACGCGGCGACCGAGGGTTGAACGGGGGCGGGCGGAAGTCAGCGCCAGGTCGACAGCGCCCTGAAGGGGCGCGGGGAACTGCGCGACCAGCCACGACGGCGCCGCACCCGAACGACGACCCATCGCGCCCCTGCGGCGGAGCCGCATATCCACGCAGCCCGCGCCGCCGACGGAGCGGTCACACCTTCGTAGGCAGCCACGCCCCGCCCGCCCCCCGCACCGCCACCGTCCTCGGCAAGGCATACGGAAACGCGCCGTACCAGACGCGGGAGACGGCGAAGCCGAAGGCAAGGCACAGCATGCCGCCCACCGCGTCGAGCCAGAAGTGGTTGGCCGTGGAGACGATGACCATGAGGGTGGCCGCCGGGTACAGCAGGCCCAGGATGCGGACCCAGGGGAGTTTCGCCAGGGCGAAGATCGTCAGCCCGCACCACAGGGACCAGCCGATGTGCATGGACGGCATCGCGGCGTACTGGTTCGACATGTGTTTCAGGTCGCCGGACGCCATCGAACCCCAGGTCTGGTGGACCATGACCGTGTCGACGAAGTGGCTGCCGTTCATCAGGCGGGGCGGCGCCAGCGGGAAGAAGTAGTAGCCGACCAGGGCCACGGCAGTCGTGGCGAAGAGAACGAGGCGCGTCGCCGCGTACCGGCCCGGATGACTGCGGAACAGCCACACCAGGACACCCAGCGTCACGATGAAGTGCAGTGTGGCGTAGTAGTAGTTCATCCCGACGATCAGCCAAGTCACCGAATTCACGGCGTGGTTGACCGACTGCTCGACGGCGATGCCGAGATGGTGCTCGACGCGCCAGATCCAGTCGGCGTTGCGCAGTGCCTGGCCCCGCTGTTCCGGAACGGCGTTGCGGATCTGTGAGTACGTCCAGTAACTCACCGCGATCAGCAGGATCTCGAACCACAGCCGGGGCCGGCGCGGAGTCCGCAACCGGCGCAGAAAACCCTGCCCCGCGGCGTCCGCGACGGGGCTCGGAACGGCTTCTTCACGGCCTTCCAATGTCGTCACGGTGGTCTCACCCATAGACACAAAGTCTGCCAGAAAAGGCTTCCGCGACCGATCATCCCTTGGTCGGGTCCGGCTCGCATGTTCTACGACGGTTCTACGAGGAGAAGAGGCCTCGGACTACTACCAGCGCACTGGATCCGGCCGCGTTTCCTCCCCCTTAGGGACGATTCCGGTCCCCCGGCGCCGACGCCGTCGACCCCCGCACCACCAGTTCCGGCATGAACACGAACTCGCTGTGCGGGGCAGGCGTCCCGCCGATCTCCTCCAGCAGCGTCCGCACCGCCGCCTGTCCCATCGCCGGCACCGGCTTGCGGATCGTCGTCAGCGGCGGGTCGGTGAACGCGATCAGCGGTGAGTCGTCGAAACCGACCACCGAGACGTCCCGCGGCACCTCAAGCCCCCGCTGCCGGGCCGCCCGGATCGCACCGAGCGCCATCATGTCGCTCGCGCACACGATCGCCGTACAGTCGCGGTCGATCAGTGCGGCGGCCGCGGCCTGCCCGCCCTCCAGCGTGTACAGCGAGTGCTGCACGAGCCGGGTCTCCACATCCTCGGCGGTCAGGGCCAGTTGGTCCTGCATCGTGCGGACGAAGCCCTCGATCTTGCGTTGTACGGGTACGAACCGCTTCGGGCCCAGCGCCAGCCCGATGCGGGTGTGGCCGAGCGAGACGAGGTGGGTGACCGCGAGGGTCATCGCCGCGCGGTCGTCGGGGGAGATGAACGGCGCCTGCACCTTCGGCGAGAAGCCGTCCACGAGCACGAACGGCACGCCCTGTGCCCGGAGTTGCTCGTAGCGCTGCATGTCCGCGGAGGTGTCCGCGTGCAGTCCGGAGACGAAGATGATGCCCGCGACGCCCCGGTCGACGAGCATCTCGGTCAGCTCGTCCTCCGTGGAACCGCCCGGGGTCTGGGTGGCGAGCACCGGGGTGTAGCCCTGCCGGGTCAGCGCCTGGCCGATGACCTGCGCCAGGGCGGGGAATATGGGGTTCTCCAACTCCGGTGTTATCAGGCCCACCAGGCCCTCGCTGCGCTGTCGCAGCCGTACCGGACGTTCGTAGCCGAGCACATCGAGTGCGGCGAGGACGGACTGACGGGTGGTGGCGGCGACGCCCGGCTTGCCGTTGAGGACGCGGCTGACGGTCGCTTCGCTCACCCCCGCCTGGGCGGCGATGTCGGCAAGCCGTGTGGTCACGGGAGTGGACTGTACCGGCCGTCGGCGCGCTGCGGGTTGCTGCGTCATCGCGATCCCTCGTGTTCTGGTCGGCTGCTGGTCGACGTACGGCATGCGGCAAGAGCTTGCAGAGTCTTGCACAAGTGTCCCCCTGCCCGCTCAGCCGCACCAGTACTGGGTTTCGCGGGGGTCGAGGAGAGGTCACGGACGGGTAACTCTCGGGCCATCTTGCAGTTTTTTGCAGCAAGGACTTTCGCCGCGCTTGCATCGCTGTTACGTTCGGCGACGCCCGGCGGACGCAACGGCGCAGTCGGCAAGTCGACAGGGTGACGGACGGGACCGTCGCCCTGCACCTCACGGGCTTTCACCCTCAAGGAGAACTCATGCGGCGTGGCATAGCGGCCACCGCGCTGGTGGCGTCCATCGCCCTCGCGGCGACGGCCTGCGGCGGCAGTGACAGTGGCAGCGGCAAGTCCGACGGGCCCGTCACCATCACCTGGTGGGACACCTCGAACGCCACCAATGAGGCACCCACGTACAAGGCCCTGATCGCCAAGTTCGAGGCGGCCAACAAGGACGTCAAGGTCAAGTACGTCAACGTGCCCTTCGACCAGGCGCAGAACAAGTTCGACACCGCCGCCGGCTCCAAGGGCGCCCCGGACGTGCTGCGTTCGGACGTCGGCTGGACCCCCGCCTTCGCGAAGAAGGGCTACTTCCTGCCGCTCGACGGCACCGAAGCCCTCGCGGACCAGGCGAAGTTCAAGCCGAACCTGATCACGCAGGCCCAGTACGAGGGCAAGACGTACGGCGTGCCGCTGGTCACCGACACTCTGGCGCTCGTCTACAACAAGGCCCTCTTCAAGCAGGCCGGCATCACCCAAGCGCCCACCACCTGGGCCGAGTTGAAGGCCGACGCGGCAACGATCAAGGCCAAGACCAAGGTCGACGGCTACTGGGGCTCCACCCAGGCCTACTACGCGCAGACCTTCCTCTACGGCGAGGGCACCGACACCGTCGACTCCTCCGCGAAGAAGATCACCGTGGACTCCGCCGCCGCGAAGAAGGGCTACGGCACCTGGCTGAGCCTCTTCTCCGGCACCGGCCTGCACAAGGCCGACACCACCGCGGACGCCTACGCCCACATCCAGGACGCGTTCGTCACCGGCAAGGTCGCCGCGATCATCCAGGGCCCGTGGGAGATCACGAACTTCTACAAGGGCTCGGCCTTCAAGGACAAGTCCAACCTCGGCATCGCCACGGTCCCGGCCGGCTCCAGCGGCAAGTCCGGCGCCCCGACCGGCGGTCACAACCTCTCGGTCTACGCCGGCTCGGACGCCGCGCACCAGAAGGCGGCCCTGAAGTTCCTGAACTTCATGACCTCGGCCGCGTCCCAGACGACGATCGCCCTGAAGAACTCCACGCTGCCGACCCGTGACGACGCCTACACCGCCGCGGTCAAGGCCGACCCGGGCATCGCCGGCTACCAGAGCGTGCTCGGTTCCGCCCAGCCGCGCCAGGCGCTCGCCGAGTACAGCTCCCTGTGGAACCCGCTGGACACCGAACTGCCCAAGATCGCCGGTGGCAAGGAGTCCCTCGACAAGGGCCTGAGCAACGCCGAGTTGGCGATCGCCAAGCTGGTCCCGGACTTCAGCAAGTAGCCCCGAGTGGCCGTCGGATCCGCCAGCGCGAGCGTGGGGGGACGGATCCGACGGCCATCGGCCTGAGCCGCCGTAGCCCTCAACTTGCCGTACCCGCTTGAACTTTCAGAAGGTGTCGAACGAACCATGACAGTCGCCATCGACCGCGCGACCGGCAAGCGCCACGGTGACCGCGCCCCCCGACCCGGACCCGGCCAACGCCTCAAGTACGGCTACCAGAAGCACTGGTACGCGTACGCGATGATCATCCCCGTGGTCGTCGTGCTCGGCGTCCTCGTGCTCTACCCCCTGGCGTACGGCCTCTACTTGACGCTCACGGACGCCAACAGCCTCAACACCGCGCGCACGATCGGCGTCAACCACATCGACGCCACCTACAAGTTCATCGGGCTCGACAACTACAAGGACATCCTGTTCGGCCCGACGTCGTACGACCGCTTCTGGTCGCACTTCATCTGGACGATCGTCTGGACCGCGCTCTGTGTCGCCCTCCACTACACGGTCGGCCTCGCGCTCGCGCTCCTGCTGAACCAGAAGCTGCGCGGCCGCACCCTCTACCGGCTGATCCTGATCCTGCCGTGGGCCGTCCCCACCTTCGTCACGGTCTTCGGCTGGCGGTTCATGCTCGCCGACGGCGGCATCATCAACTCCGCGCTGCACAGCCTGCATCTGCCCCAACCCGACTGGCTGGAGAGCACGTTCTGGCAGCGGTTCGCCGCGATCATGGTCAACACCTGGTGCGGTGTGCCGTTCATGATGGTCTCGCTGCTCGGCGGCCTCCAGTCCATCGACACCTCGCTCTACGAGGCCGCCGAGATGGACGGCGCGAGCCCCTGGCAGCGCTTCCGCTACGTCACTCTCCCGGGCCTCAGGTCGGTCAGTTCCACCGTCGTCCTCCTCGGTGTGATCTGGACGTTCAACCAATTCGCCGTGATCTTCCTGCTGTTCGGCAACACGGCCCCCGACGCCCAGATCCTGGTCACCTGGTCGTACTTCCTCGGCTTCGGCCAACAGCCGCGCGAATTCGCCCAGTCGGCCGCCTACGGCATCCTGCTGCTGGCCATCCTGATCGTCTTCACCTCCTTCTACCGCCGCTGGCTGAACCGCAATGACCAACAGCTCGCGATCTGAGGCAGGAGTCCCCATGAGCACCACGCCCACGACCACAGCGCAACGGACCCGCCGCCGGGGCGAGTTGAGCCGCGCCGGCACCCTCGGATCGCACGGCGTCCTGATCGTCGCGAGCCTGATCGCGCTCTTCCCGATCGCCTGGCTGGTCTTCCTCTCCCTCGGCCCGGACTCGGACGACTATCTCCACCCGGCCGGCATCTGGAAGAAGATGACGTTCGACAACTACTCGTTCGTCCTCCAACACACCGAGTTCTTCAGCTGGTTGAAGAGTTCGCTGATCGTCTCGCTCGGCACCACGGTCATCGGCGTGACGATCGCCGCGACCACCGGATACGCGGTCTCGCGCATGCGCTTCCCGGGCTACCGGAAGTTCATGTGGGTGCTGCTGGTCACCCAGATGTTCCCGATAGCGGTACTCATCGTGCCGATGTACCAGATTCTGGCCGATCTGCAGCTCATCGACAGCTACCTTGGTCTCATCCTCGTCTACTGCTCAACGGCGGTGCCGTATTGCGCCTGGCTGCTCAAGGGCTACTTCGACACGATCCCGTTCGAGATCGACGAGGCCGGACGCGTCGACGGGCTGAACCCCTTCGGCACGTTCGCGCGACTGATCCTGCCGCTCGCCAAGCCGGGCCTCGCGGTCGCCGCGTTCTACAGCTTCCTCACGGCTTTCGGCGAGGTCGCGTTCGCCTCGACGTTCATGCTGTCCGACACGAAGTACACGTTCGCGGTCGGGTTGCAGACGTTCGTCAGCGAGCACGACGCGCAACGCAACCTGATGGCTGCGACGGCGGTGTTGATCGCGATACCGGTTGCCGCGTTCTTCTATCTCGTGCAGAAGAACCTCGTTACTGGGCTCACCGCGGGTGGCACGAAGGGCTGAAACCCGGTTCGTTGCTGGCTGCTGCGCCGTCGTGGCTGGTCGCGCAGTTCCCCGCGCCCCTTTGGGGGGCGCTGCCCCCCAAACCCCCCTCATACCCGAGGCGGCCGTGACGTCCATCCGACCCCGCTGACATCACGGCCGCCTCGCCCCCAACTCCCCATGACCAGAACCCCGTTACGCACCAAGGACGCCATGACCCACCAGCACTCGGCCATCGCCCCGACACCGAACCCCGCTCAAGCCAAGCGCAGCGACCGGCGCGGCGACTGGTGGAGAGACGCGGTGATCTACCAGGTCTATCCCCGCAGCTTCGCCGACAGCAACGGCGACGGCATGGGTGACCTGGAAGGCGTACGCGCCCGGCTCCCGTATCTGCGCGACCTCGGGATCGACGCCGTCTGGCTGAGCCCGTTCTACGCCTCGCCGCAGGCGGACGCCGGCTACGACGTCGCCGACTACCGTGCCGTAGACCCCATGTTCGGGAACCTGCTCGACGCCGACGCGCTGATCCGCGACGCCCACGGACTCGGCCTGCGCATCATCGTCGACCTCGTCCCGAACCACTCCTCGGACCAACACGAGTGGTTCAAGCGGGCGTTGAGGGAGGGCCCTGGCTCGCCGCTGCGGGAGCGGTACCACTTCCGTCCCGGAAAGGGCGAGCACGGCGAACTCCCGCCCAACGACTGGGAGTCCATCTTCGGCGGCCCGGCCTGGACCCGGGTCACCGAACCGGACGGCTCGGCGGGGGAGTGGTATCTGCACCTCTTCGCGCCCGAGCAGCCCGACTTCAACTGGGAACACCCGGCGGTCGGGGACGAGTTCCGCTCGATTCTCCGGTTCTGGCTGGACATCGGCGTCGACGGCTTCCGCATCGACGTCGCCCACGGGCTGGTGAAGGCGGAGGGTCTGCCCGACCTCGGCTCGCACGACCAGCTCAAACTCCTGGGCAACGATGTCATGCCGTTCTTCGACCAGGACGGCGTGCACGACGTGTACCGCCAGTGGCGCACGGTCCTCGAGGAGTACGCGGGCGAGCGCATCTTCGTCGCCGAGGCGTGGACCCCGACGGTGGAGCGGACGGCCAACTACGTCCGCCCGGACGAACTCCACCAGGCCTTCAACTTCCAGTACCTGTCGACCGATTGGGACGCCGAGGAGCTCCGTACGGTCATCGACCGGACGCTTGAGGCCATGCGTCCCGTCGGCGCCCCCGCCACCTGGGTCCTCTCCAACCACGACGTCACCCGGCACGCCACCCGCTTCGCCAACCCGCCCGGCCTCGGCACCCAGATCCGCCTGGCGGGGGACCGGGAGCTGGGCCTGCGCCGGGCGCGTGCCGCGACGTTGCTGATGCTGGCGCTGCCCGGATCGGCGTACATCTACCAGGGCGAGGAACTCGGCCTGCCCGACGTCGTCGACCTCCCGGACGAAGTCCGCCAGGATCCCGCGTACTTCAGGGGCGCCGGCCAGGACGGCTTCCGGGACGGGTGCCGGGTGCCGATCCCGTGGACGCGTGACGGATCGTCATACGGCTTCGGGAGTGGGGGCAGTTGGCTGCCGCAGCCGGACGGCTGGGGCGAGTTGAGCATCGAGGCGCAGACCGGGGCGGCCGGTTCGACGCTGGAGCTGTACCGGGCCGCGCTCGCCGCCCGGCGTACGCAACCGGACCTCGGCGCGGGCGACTCGGTGGAGTGGCTGCGGGCGCCGGAGGGCGTACTCGCCTTCCGGCGTGGGGAGTTCGTGTGTGTCGCGAACACGAGCGGGGAGTCGGTGACGACGTCGGCGTACGGCCGTCTCCTGCTCGCGAGCGGTGAGGTGACGGAGGCGGACGGCGAGGCGAAGCTGCCGGCCGACACGACGGCATGGTGGACCACCACGCCGTAACTCTCCCTAACTGCCCCAACTCCCCCTCCGTCACGGGAAGTTCTTGCAGCAACTTCACACGGCCCGCTGCCCTTTTGGGCGGCGGGCCTCTAACATCTGGGCGACTGCAAGGTTTCCACGGTGTTTCAGCAAGAACTGTCAAGAACCTTCAACGGAGAAGGAACCCCACATGGCCAACAGCAGATCACTTGCAGGAGCCTGCGCCCTCGCCGCCGCGACGGCCCTCCTGGTGCCCGGCACCGCCCACGCCTCCCCGCCCGGCACCAAGGACGTCACCGCCGTCCTCTTCGAGTGGAACTTCGCCTCGGTCGCCAAGGAGTGCACCAACACGCTCGGCCCCGCCGGTTACGGCTACGTCCAGGTCTCCCCGCCCGCCGAGCACATACAGGGCTCGCAGTGGTGGACGTCGTACCAGCCGGTGAGCTACAAGATCGCGGGCCGGCTCGGTGACGCGACGGCCTTCAAGAACATGATCGACACGTGTCACTCGGCGGGCGTGAAGGTCGTCGTCGACACGGTCATCAACCACATGTCGGCGGGCAGCGGCACCGGTACGGGCGGTTCGTCGTACACGAAGTACAACTACCCCGGCCTGTACTCCTCGTACGACATGGACGACTGCACGGCGACGGTCAGCGACTACACGAACCGCGCCAACGTCCAGAACTGCGAACTCGTGGGCCTGGCCGACCTGGACACGGGCGAGGAGTACGTCCGCGCCACCATCGCCGGCTACATGAACACCCTCCTCGGCTACGGCGCCGACGGCTTCCGCATCGACGCGGCCAAGCACATCCCGGCGACCGACCTCGCGAACATCAAGTCCCGCCTGACGAACCCCTCCGCGTACTGGAAGCAGGAGGTCATCTACGGCGCCGGCGAGGCCGTCCAGCCCACCGAGTACACCGGCAACGGCGACGTCCAGGAGTTCCGCTACGCCTACGACCTCAAGCGGGTCTTCAACAACGAGAACCTCGCCTACCTGAAGAACTACGGCGAGGGCTGGGGGTACATGAGCAGCTCGGTGGCGGCGGTCTTCGTGGACAACCACGACACGGAGCGCAACGGCAGCACCCTGAACTACAAGGACGGTGCCAACTACACGCTGGCCAACGTCTTCATGCTCGCGTACCCCTACGGCGCCCCCGACATCAACTCCGGCTACGAATGGTCGGACGCGGACGCCGGCCCGCCCAACGGCGGTTCGGTGACGGCCTGTTGGCAGGACGGCTGGAAGTGCCAGCACGCCTGGCCGGAGATCAAGTCCATGGTCGCCTTCCGCAACGCGACCAGCGGCCAGTCCCTCACCAACTGGTGGGACGACGGCAACGACGCGATCGCGTTCGGCAGGGGCAGCAAGGGCTACGTGGCGATCAACCACGAGTCGTCGTCCCTCACACAGACGTACCAGACGTCGATGGCGGCGGGCACGTACTGCAACGTCCAGAACAACACGTCGGTGACCGTGAATTCGAGCGGGCAGTTCACGGCGACGCTGGGCAGCAACACGGCTCTGGCGATCTACTCGGGCAAGTCGAGCTGCTGATAACGGTGTTGGACGGCGGCGGCGCGAGGGGGCACGTCGCCGCCGTCCGGACCGTGGGGGGTCAGGAGTTGACGGTGATGTGCTTCGCCAGGGCCGTCACGGCGAGGTCGCCGTGGTCGACCCACTGGGGGAGGGCCAGGGTCTTGTGCTGGGTGGAGGCGGGCGGCGTGATCTCGAGGTAGGCGGCGTGGACCGCGCCCGAGGTGCCGGTGTTGGCGTGGGTCCAGGCGACGACAGCCTCGGCGCTCTCGCCGTCCTTGAGGGTGAGGGTCTTCTTGCCGGGGTTGTGCGCGTACCAGGTGTTGCCCCAGGTGGTGTGGGTCGTCAGCTTCTTGTGGGCGGAGTTCTCCAGGCCCAGGCCGGGGTAGCCGCGCAGCAGGCAGGTCTTGCCGCTGAGGTTGCGCAGCCGGATGACGATACCCGCGTGGTTCATGCCACCGCCGAGCTGCTGACCGTACGTCGCCTTCAGCGCGGCGGCCGAGCAGGTCGGCGTCGCCTTCGCGGTGGCCGTGGAGGTCGCGGCGTTCGCGGTACCCGCCCAGGCCGCGAGCCCCAGCCCGACGACGGCGCCCAGGCCGATCATCGTGCGCCCGACCTTGCGGTCGGCGCGGCGCCGGTGCTTGGCGGTGGCGGTCTGGTCGGTGGTGTTCAGGTGCTCGTTCACGGTCGTGTTCCCCACTCCTGCTTTCGCGGGCCGTGGTCTGCGGCCCGCACCGTCCTTCTGTGCCGTACACAAGGTTCGATGCGGGGTATCGCGGATTTGTTCGCGGAAGAGGCGGAAGAATTTTCGCGGCGTTGTGGAGGGGGCCAGCCGTGGCTGTGTCAGTGGACTCGCGGTCGGCACCGTCGTAGTTCGGGAGCCGGTCTGCCGGTTGTGAGTTCGTCCGCGATCAGTCGTCCGACCGTAGGCGCCAGGGTGATGGCGGAGTGCATGACGGCGACGTAGACGGATCGATCGTGTGTCGCGTATCCGATGACGGGGCCGAGCGCGGGCATGGGGCGGCTGCTGGTGCGGTGGCCCAGCAGGCGGCACTCGTCGCTTCCTCGGAAGGCCGCCTTCAGGTCCCGGAGCGCGTCCTGAGCGACCCGCTCACGGTTTCCCGCCGTGCCTTCGGCCTGCGGTACGACCAGCAGGAGGTGGCCCTCGCGTACCTCCCGGACCTCGAAATCGGGGCTTGCCACGATGGTCCTGACCAGGCCCGGGGGTGTTGTGACCCGCGCGAGGGTGGCCGGGGAGGAGGCCATCGGCAGGTCGACCGGCAGCCGTTCGCACAGCTCCGGGATGGTGGTTCCGGCCGTGAGTACGACAGTGGTGGCGGCGTGGAAGCCGGCCGATGTCAGGACTCCCTCGACGTGCCCGTCGGTCACCCGCAAGGAGGTGACCGTGGTGTCGTGGAGCACGGTTGCTCCATGGGCGGCGGCGGTTTCAACGAGTGTGCGGGTCAAGGCTGTTGGGTCGATGCCCGCGTCGCTCGGGGTGTGGACGGCCTGGTCGGGCGGGTGCCGGAGGTTGGGCTCCAGGGCGGCGATCTCGCTCCGGCCGACGCGGAATTGACCTGGCTCCAGTCGTGAGTCAGCGGCCGGTACGTCGGCCCAGGACAGCGAGCCGGTTCGGCGGACGGTGACATGGGGCAGTTCGTTTTCCAGGCGCCGGTAGTCCGCCAGGACGTACTCGCGGAGATCCCCTGCTCCGCCGGGCCAGTGCCCGCCCGAGTCCCCGATCCAGGCGAAGGAGTTCCCGGTGACCCCGGTGGCCGGTGCGGGTCCTTGGCCGAGCAGGGTGACCGGGACGCCTCGACGGGCCAGGTGGTAGGCCACCGAGGAGCCGACGATTCCCGCACCGACGACGACAACGGCTGACAATGAGGTCCTCTCCGACAATCCGACGACCGTTCAGACTGCGGCTGTGGCCGCGGCCGTAGAACTAACTTCGGCCCCGACCGGTCGAATCGGGGAGCGGTACGGCTGGGTTGTTGTCAGGACGTCACCCTCCGACGAAGCTCACGGTCTCGCCCAAGTCCGCCCGCCCGGTGCGCAGTTGTGGCACGCCTTCTCTCTCGAAGCCCACCGAGACACCGCAGAGCAGCACGAGCCCGTCATCGGCATCGACCAACTCGCTGACGGTCTTGCGGTACATCGTCCACATCACCTGGGGGCAACTGTGCAACCCCTCTGCCCTCAGCAACAGCATGACCGTCTGCAGGTACATCCCCGCGTCCGCCCACTGCCCGGGCCCCATCGTCCGGTCGAGGTAGCAGAACAGCACGACCGGCGCCCCGAACGCCTCCGAGTTCAAGGCGGCGATCTTCATGGGCCTGTCGGGGTCGTCGCGCTCGATGCCCAGCGCTTTGTACCGCTGGGTGGCCGCGGCGCCGAAGCGGTCCAGATACGGCGAGGCAAGCCCGGCCGGGTACATCGGATACTCCCGCTCGTCACCCGGGTCGCCCGCCCGTGCCCTGGCCGTCGCGCGCCTCTTCAACTCGGCCAGGGGCTCGCCGCTCACGACGTACACGTGCCACGGCTGGAGGTTCCCGCTCGACGGAGCCCGCGTCGCCGCGGTCAGCACGCGTTCGAGTACCTCCTTGGATACGGGCTCATCGCTGAACGCCCGCACAGCCCGGCGACTGTCCACGGCTTCATACACATCCACGCCTTCTCGTTCTCCTTTGAACGACGGACCGCGTCAGCCATCCCGCCGTGACGACAGAAGGCGGTCGATCGCGGCTCTCTCGTAGTAGTCCGTGCCACCGACCGTGACGTGCTTGCGCGGCGCGTCCTTGCGGCTCAGCAACGTGCTGACCCGCTCGCGCCGCTGCTCGGCCGTCCCGTCATGGCCGGACTGTGCCAGCAGGTCCGCGATGACGTTGCGGGCCACGAGGCCGTGGCGGGGCGTCAACTGCCTTGCCGCTTCGGTGAGATAGGCCCGCGCCACGGTGTGGGCGACGCCCAGTTCGCAGGCGAGCCGCGTCGTGGTCAGGTCCTCCGGGCCGGCCAGCGCCGCCTCCAGCCGGGCGACGACTTCCGGGATACGCCCGTACGCGCGCCGCGCCGCGTACCCCGGACGCTCGGTGTCGTACCAGAGGAACCATTCCGCTACGGCCGCCGCATCCCGCTTGCGCCCTACGGCTCGCGGGAACGGCCTGACCGGGTGGTTCTCGTAGGACTTCGCCAAGTTGCTTACGGCGCCGGGCGTCACCCCGCGCCGCCTCGCGATGTCGGCCCATCCCCACTGCTCGCCGGGGGCGTGACTCAAGCGCCGGGGTTCCGCCGCCAGCCGTGGGCCGGTGCGACGGACAGTCGTGCCGGACTTGGGCTCGAAGAGGTTCCGGCGGACCAGGGTCAACGCCGCCTCGCGCTCGATGAGTTGGGCGTTGTGCGGGCCCGTGCGGACGCGGGAGGAGGCGAGGGAGGCTTCGGCGAGCCAGTTGCGGACCGTCTTTTCCGCGACCCCCGCCAGTTCCGCCACCTGCCTGCGGGTGAGCCACGGGTCGCCCAGTGCGGCGAGCCGCTGCTCGAACTGTTCGCGCGTCGTGGTCATCCCTCCCATCGTCCCGCCCCGCCTCAACGGCACCCGCACGGGGTCCCGTTGAGGCCGGACAGGCAGAGCCGCTACTCGTCGTACGGCCGCATGACGGTGAGCATGCTGAACAGGACCGAGTACATACGGCTCACGAGTTCGGCGGGGATCTCCGTGGTCCGGGTGCTGGTGCCGTCCCGCTCGGTGATGGTGATGAGGGCACCGCCCGGATTGTCCAACTCGTCTTGGTGGCGGGGGAGTTGGGTCAACTCTCCGATCAGCCGCGACAGCGACCTCGCGGTGACCTCCTGCTCGGGTGCCGGTGTGGTCAGCGGGCGGTGGCCGTCGTGGCGCAGGCCCGCCTCGGTGACGTAGCGGGCGACGTGCTTCGCCATCAGGTGGATGTCGGACCCACCGGTCGCCGCCCCGGGATCGTGATCATGTGAACCCGAACCCGAACCCGAACCCGAACCCGAACCCGAGCCCGAACCCGAAGCCGGAGTCGGAGCCGAGTGGTAGACGACCGTCGATCTGTCGCCGGGGCCCCTGTGCCGGACCAGCCACCCGGTCACCTGTGACAGTTGCGGAGGCAGCGACTCGGGTGCCCCGACGATGAGTTGAGTGCCGTCGGCGAGATGGACGCAGATCAGATGACAGCCCCCGCTGGTCGTCACGATCGCCGCGTCGAGCCCGTTGCTCCGCAGCGCGTCCAGCACCGGTCCGTACTGCGGCCCGCTCAGACCGGGGGAGCGCGCGTAGCCGAGGATCGCCCCAACTACCGGTTCAGGAGCGGCAGTCCACTCCAGATACCCGCACTCGTTCGTCCGGGTCCCCAGGAACGTACGGCGCTGCCAGAACAGCCGGGGCTCGCTCCCGCCCCGGCTCGGCCCGAGGATCAACTGGTCCCTGCTGCTGGGCAGGTTGACGACGATCTGCCCGTCGTCGGTCAGAGCGGCGTCCAGTGCCTCCGCTCGCAGGGCCTCCACCAGATGGGATAACTCCATCAAAGGCTCCATCAAGGCTTTCCTCTCGCATGCCCTTGGTTGCCTAGGTAAATCTATTGACCAAGGGTGGTGAACTGGGCGGCCCGGAGCGGATCGTGTCCTACCCGGAGGTGTGTCGCGGGTGACGGCCGTGCCGAGGGGTGAGGCCCGGGTCCGTGTTCCGCGATGTGCAACAGGTACGGCCTGTAGGACGGGTTGCCGGAGTGATCGGTTCCAGACCATTCCAGTGGGAAACCTTTGCGAGTGCCGCACCTTTCCTGCCGTCCGACGGTCACGGATGCCGCGCCCTTCCTGCGGCCGACCGTCACGAGTGCCGCGCCCTTTCCGCAGGCGGCCACCAAGGGGTGTCGCTGAAAGTTCTTTCTCCACCTTTCATGACTCTTGCTGCAACCCTTGCGTCGGCGATACGGTCTCGCCGGGGTCGGACCCGAACTGAGCCGTAATCGCAAGGAGTTCACGCCTGTGATACCGAGATGGCCCGCGCCCGCGCCCCGCACGCGCCGCACCGAGCGACGGAGAAGGGCCACGGGCGTCATCGTCGCCGCCCTCCTCGCGGCCTTCGTCCAGCCCCTCGCCGCCCACGCCGCGACCCCACCCGCACCCCCGTCGGACGCCAAGCTGGCCGCGACGCCCGCCCGGCACGACGACACCCGCGAGCAGTTCTACTTCGTGATGCCGGACCGGTTCGCGAACGGCGACACCTCCAACGACCTTGGCGGGCTCACCGGTTCACGCCTCAGCACCGGCTACGACCCCACCGACAAGGGCTTCTACCAGGGCGGCGACCTCAAGGGCCTGACAAAGAAGCTCGACTACATCAAGGGCCTCGGCACCACCGCCATCTGGATGGCCCCCATCTTCAAGAACCAGCCCGTGCAGGGGACCGGCGCCGACGCCTCCGCCGGCTACCACGGTTACTGGATCACGGACTTCACCCAGGTCGACCCGCACTTCGGCACCAACAAGGACCTCGCGACCCTCATCTCCAAGGCCCACGCCAAGGGCATGAAGGTCTTCTTCGACGTCATCACCAACCACACCGCCGACGTCGTCGACTACGAGGGCAAGTCCTACGACTACCTATCCAAGGGCGCGTTCCCGTACCTGACCAAGGACGGGCAGCCCTTCGACGACGCCGACTACGCGGACGGCAAGAAGACCTTCCCCGCCGTCTCCACGTCCTCGTTCCCGAAGACCCCGACCGTCCCCGCCGACAAGGCGAACGTGAAGGTCCCGTCCTGGCTCAACGACCCGACGATGTACCACAATCGCGGCGATTCGACCTACGTCGGCGAGAACGCCACCTACGGCGACTTCTCCGGCCTCGACGACCTGTGGACCGAACGCCCCGAGGTCGTCAGCGGCATGGAGAAGATCTACGAGAAGTGGGTCCGCGACTTCGACGTCGACGGCTTCCGCATCGACACCGTCAAACACGTCGACATGGACTTCTGGACCCAGTGGGCCACCGCACTCGACAACTACGCGGCGCAGCACGGCCGTAGGAACTTCTTCATGTTCGGCGAGGTCTACTCCGCCGACACGTCGGTCACTTCGCCGTACGTCACCCAGGGCCGCCTCGACGCCACGCTCGACTTCCCCTTCCAGGACGCGGCCCGCAGCTACGCCTCGCAGGGCGGCAGCGCGCAGAAGCTCGCGAGTGTCTTCGGCGACGACTACAAGTACACGACCGACAAGGCGAACGCGTACGAGCAGGTCACCTTCCTCGGCAACCACGACATGGGCCGCATCGGCTACTTCCTCGACCAGGACAACCCGAAGGCCACCGACGCCCAACTCCTCGCCAAGGACAAGCTCGCCAACGAGCTGATGTTCCTCAGCCGCGGCAACCCCGTCGTCTACTACGGCGACGAACAGGGCTTCACCGGCTCCGGCGGCGACAAGGACGCCCGCCAGACGATGTTCGCGTCGAAGGTCGCCGACTATCTCGATGATGATGAGATCGGTACCGACCGTACGGCCGCGAGTGACTCCTACGACTCAACTGCCCCGCTGTACAAGGAGATTGCCGCCCTCTCCAAGCTGCGCGCGGACAACCCCGCCCTCACCGACGGCGTGCAGACCGAGCGTTACGCGGCCGACGGCGCCGGTGTCTATGCCTTCACACGGACGGGCACGGGATCGGACAAAAACGAATACGTCGTTGCCCTCAACAACGCCGACACCGCGAAGACGGTGACCTTCGCGACCGGTTCGCCGGACATGAAGTACCGGGGGATCTACGGCACTTCGGCCACCGCGACGAGCGGTGCCGACAACAAGGTCACCGTCACCGTGCCCGCCGGGACCGCGATCGTCCTCAAGGCGGCCGGCGCTCTCGCCAAGCCCGTCACCAAGCCCACGATCACCCTCAAGGCCCCGGACGCGGGCGCCACCGGCACCGTCGAGCTGAGCGCCGACGTCACCGGCGGTCAGCTCAACCGGGTCGTCTTCGCCGCCCAGACCGGCAACGGCAAGTGGCAGACGCTGGGCTCCGCCGACCACGCCCCGTACAAGGTCACGCAGGCGATCGGCAAGGACGTACCCGCCGAAACCGCCCTGCGCTACAAGGCAGTTGTCGTCGACTCGACGGGCCGTACGGCAAGCGCGACGGCCGCCTCCACCACCGGCACCCCGCCCGCCGAAGCGATCCCCACCGCCTCCTCCCGCGACTACGCGATCGTCCACTACAAGCGCACCGACGGCGACTACGACAACTGGGGCCTCTACGCCTGGGGCGACCTCGCCGACGGCGAGGCGACGACCTGGCCGGCCAGTCACCCCTTCGTCGGCCGGGATGCCTACGGCGCCTTCGCCTACGTCAAGTTGAAGCCCGGCGCGACGAACGTCAGCTTCCTGGTGATCGACAAGGACGGCAACAAGGACGTCTCCGCGGACCGTTCGATCGACGTCACGCAGACCGGCGAGGTCTGGATCGAGCAGGGCAAGGAGGCCGTACAGACACAGCGGCCCGACTACCCGGCGCAGGACACCACCAAGGCCGTCATCCACTACCACCGCGCCGACGGCGACTACTCCGGCTGGGGCCTCCACGTCTGGACGGGTGCCGCGAACCCCACGGACTGGTCGAGCCCGCTGCAGCCGGTGAAGACCGACGCGTATGGCGCTGTCTACGAGGTACCGCTCAACTCCGGTGCCACCAGCCTCAGTTACATCATCCACAAGGGTGACGAGAAGGACCTCTCCGCCGACCAGTCGCTCGACCTCAAGACCAACGGCAACGAGGTCTGGCTCTTGAACGGACAGGAGAAGTACCTCCTGCCGCAGCCCGCCGGGAGCGCGGCCGCCCTCGACCTGACGACCTCCAAGGCGGTCTGGATCGACCGGAACACGGTCGCCTGGAACGGCTCCGACGCCGCCGCCTCCACCCAACTCGTGTACTCCCACGACGGTTCGATCGCCGCGAAGGACGGCACGCTGACGAGCGACGACGAGCGCTGGCTGCGCCTGTCCAAGACCACGCTCACCGACGCCCAGAAGGCCAAGTTCCCCTACCTGAAGGACTATGCGGCCTGGTCCGTCGACCCGCGTGATCGGGGGCGGGTGAAGGAGGCCCTGGACGGTCAGCTCGTCGCCTCCCAACGAGCCGTGAACGGGGCCGTGTTGGCGGCCACCGGCGTGCAGATCGCCGGCGTGCTCGACGACGTGTACGGCTCCGCGACCCGGGCCGACCTCGGCCCCACCTTCCACAACGGCCGCCCCACGCTGGCCGTTTGGGCGCCGACCGCGCAGAGCGTGTCCCTCGATCTCGACGGCTCGCTGAAGAAGATGAGCCGGAACGCCACCACCGGCGTCTGGTCCGTCACCGGTCCCGCCTCCTGGAAGAACAAGCCGTACCGCTACGTCGTGAAGGTGTGGGCGCCGACCGTCCAGAAGCTGGTCACCAACGAGGTCACCGACCCCTACTCGGTCGCCCTCACCGCCGACTCTGAGCGCAGCCTCGTCGTCGACCTCGCCGACAAGTCCCTTGCCCCGAGCGGCTGGTCGGGCCTGAAGAAGCCGAAGGCGGTGCCGCTGAAGGACGCGGAGATCCAGGAGCTGCACATCCGCGACTTCTCCGTCGCGGACAAGACGGTCCCCACGAAGGACCAGGGGACCTATCTCGCCTTCACGGAGAAGAACAGCGACGGCTCGAAGCATCTGCGCGCGCTGGCCAAGTCCGGGACGTCGTACGTGCATCTGCTGCCCGCCTTCGACATCGCCACCATCCCGGAGAAGAAGTCCGAGCAGTCCACCACCGACTGCGATCTCGCCTCCTACGCCGCCGACTCGGAGCAGCAACAGGCGTGCGTGGCGGCCGTCGCCGCGAAGGACGCCTACAACTGGGGTTACGACCCTTACCACTTCACGGTTCCGGAGGGTTCGTACGCGACCGACCCGGACGGCACCGGTCGTACCGTCGAGTTCCGCAAGATGGTCAAGTCGCTGAACGAGGACGGCCTTCGGGTCGTCATGGACGTGGTCTACAACCACACGGCGGCCAGCGGGCAGGCGGACTACTCGGTCCTGGACAAGATCGTGCCCGGCTACTACCAGCGGCTGTTGGCCGACGGCAGCGTCGCGAACTCCACCTGTTGTGCCAACACGGCGACCGAGAACGCCATGATGGGCAAGCTCGTCGTCGACTCCGTGGTCACCTGGGCCAAGGAGTACAAGGTCGACGGCTTCCGCTTCGACCTCATGGGGCACCAGCCGAAGGCCAACATCCTCGCCGTACGCAAGGCGTTGGACGCGCTGACCCTCGCGAAGGACGGCGTCGACGGCAAGAAGATCATCATGTACGGCGAGGGGTGGAACTTCGGCGAGGTCGCCGACGACGCCCGTTTCGTGCAGGCCACGCAGAAGAACATGGCCGGGACGGGCATCGCGACCTTCTCGGACCGGGCCCGGGACGCCGTACGCGGCGGCAGCCCCTTCGACGAGGACCCGGGGGTGCAGGGCTTCGCGTCCGGGCTCTACACCGACCCCAACTCCTCCACGGCGAACGGCACTTCGGCCGAGCAGAAGGCCCGCCTCCTGCACTACCAGGACCTCATCAAGGTCGGCCTGAGCGGCAACCTCGCGAAATACCGCTTCACCGACACCGACGGGAAGGACGTCACCGGCGCCGAGATCGACTACAACGGCGCTCCCGCCGGCTACGCGGACGCGCCCGGCGACGCCCTCGCCTATGTCGACGCGCACGACAACGAGTCGCTGTTCGACGCGCTGACCTACAAGTTGCCCGCCACGACGAGCGCCGCCGACCGGGCCCGGATGCAGGTCCTCGCGATGGCCACCGCCACCCTCTCGCAGGGGCCGTCCCTCTCCCAGGCCGGTACCGACCTGCTGCGCTCCAAGTCCCTGGACCGCAACTCGTTCGACAGCGGTGACTGGTTCAACGCGATCCACTGGAACTGCGCGGACGGCAACGGCTTCGGGCGGGGGCTGCCGATGGCCGCCGACAACGCGTCCAAGTGGCCGTACGCGAAAGGCCTGTTGACGTCGGTCAAGGTCGGCTGCGGGCAGATCGGCGGGGCCTCGGCCGCGTACCAGGATCTGCTGAAGATCCGTACGACCGAGCCCGTGTTCTCGCTGGACACGGCCGGGCAGGTGCAGTCGGAGATGTCCTTCCCGTTGTCCGGGAAGGACGAGACGCCCGGAGTGATCACCATGGAACTCGGGGATCTCGTGGTCGTGTTCAACGCGACGCCGAGCAAGCAGGAGCAGAAGATCGGCTCCCTCGCGGGCACCGGTTACCGGCTGCACCCCGTGCAGGCCGCGGGCGCGGACGCCACCGTGAAGTCGGCCTCGTACGCGAAGGTTTCGGGCACCTTCGTCGTTCCGGGACGCACTGTGGCGGTATTCACCCGGACACCCTGAAAGCGCATTACCGTAGTGGGGCAGGCTGTGGACACCGGCCTGCCCCACCGGTGTGTCAAAGGGCCAGGTCTGAGAAATGGACGTCAACGGCAAACTGACGCACGCGACCGTGCTGGTCGTGGACGACGAGCCGGCGAGCCGGTTCGCGGTCGAAAGTGTGCTGACCCGTGCCGGGCACCGGGTGTTCGCGGTCGGCAGCGGCGCCGAGGCGCTCGACGAACTCGACATGCGGCTGCGCAAGGGGAACCTGCCCGACGTGGCGCTGATCGACGTGCACCTGCCGGACATGAGCGGGTTCGAACTGTGCCGGCTGCTCAAGGAGCGGCCGCGCATGGCGGGCCTGCCCGTCGTGCACGTCTCGGCCCTCGCCGCGCCCCCGAGCGACCGCTGCCAGGCGCTCGACGCGGGCGACGAGGCCTTTCTGACCGTGCCCGCCGAGCCAGAGGAGATCGAGGCGGCGGTCCGGTCCGCCGTCCGCGCCGCCCGGCTGCGCGCCGACGACCAGGCGCTCGTACGACGGCTGACCCTGCTGTCGGAGATGATCGTCACCATCCAGGCGGCGCGCTCCCTCCAGGAACTCGTCGACGTCGCCGCCGACGGCACCGCACGGCTCACCGGCACGCCCGCCGCAGTGTTCGTGCTCGACCGGGACGACGAGCTGTACCGCGGCCTGCCCCGGGACCGCACCGCGGTCGCGCTGCCGGGCGAGGACGCCGACCGGACCGTGGCCCGGCTGCTGCGGCGGCTCTCCCAGGGGCAGTCCGGGGTGCAGATCACGACCGTCCCCGCGCCGTTGTGGCCCACCGGGTTCTTCCGGCCCGGCGTGGAACACGACGCCCGCCTCGCGCTGGTCCTCACCCACGAGGGCCGGGCCCCGGTCTGCCTCGCCGCCCCCACGCGCGGGCTGCGCCGGGTGGGTCCCGAGGCCGGCGCCCTGCTGGCCCAACTCGCCCAGGCCACCGCGCTCGCCGCCGAGCCGCTCCTCATGTACCAGGTCGAACGGCATGTCGCCCTCACCCTCCAGGGCAGCTTCCTGCCCAAGCCGGACCGGCTGCCCAAGGTGCGCGGCGTCGACACCGTCGTCCGCTACGTGCCCGCGTCCCTGGACACCGAGATCGGCGGCGACTTCTACGCCGTCCTGAAGGTCGCCGGGGGAGTGCTGTTCGCCGTCGGCGACGTCGTCGGGCACTCGCTGGAGGCGGCCACCGTCATGGTGGAGATACGGCACGCCCTGCGCGCCTACTGCGTCGACGAGAGCGACCCCAGCGTGCTGGCCGAGCGGCTGGACCGGATGCTCCAGCACTACCACCCGGAGACCACGGCCACCGTCTGCCTGGCCCTCGTCGACCCGGACACCGGACGCACCCTCATCTCCAACGCGGGCCACATCCCGCCGCTGATCATCCGGGACAGCGGCAGCGCGGACTACGCCAAGGCGGCCGGCCCGCTGCTCGGCGTCGGCCTGTCCCATCCGCCGCCCACCGAACTCTTCCTCGAACCCAGCGACCGGCTCCTGATGATCACCGACGGCCTCATCGAGACCCGGGGCACGGACATCTCCGTGTCGATGGAACAGCTCCGCGCGGCCGCCTCCGGCGCGCTGCCCGGCCTGGACGCCCTGTGCGACACCCTGCTCGACTGCTTCGGTGTCGACCGGGACGACGACATCGCGATGCTGGCGCTACGGCTGGGGTGAGCCCGGGGGCGGCTAGGGTGAGCCCGTTGTTGGCTGAGAAACAGGAGCGCCTGATGCCGCAGATCACCGTCGACCACTCCCACACGATCTCCTTCGACCAGGACGGTTTCGCCCGTGCGCTGCACGAGGCGGTGGTCGAGATCGCCGCGGCGAAGCCGGAGGCGTGCAAGACCCAGTTCCGCCCGAGCGAGTACACGGCCTTCGGGTACGAGGGTCTCGACGAGCTGGGACACACCGTCGTCCACGTCACCCTCGGCCTGCTCGCCGGACGCAGCGAGGACACCAAGGCCAAGCTGACCGAGAAGGTCCTGGACCTCCTCCGCGAGTACATCGACGAGGACGGCTCCGTCCTGCACGCCTCCGCCGAGGTGCGCGAACTGGACGCGTCCTACCGGAAGTTCGAGCGCTAGAGGCCTTGTTCCACGGCTGCTAGGACGCCAGCGCGACCAGCCGGACGACGAGGTCGGTGAACGGCCCGTCGCCCGGCTCGTTCCGGAGCGACTCGCGCAGCAGCGCGGCCAGTTCGTCGTCGTACGCGGCGCTCACCGCCGCCAACGCCCCGAAGTCGTGCACGAGTTGGCGTTCCAGATCGGCGCGCGGGATGCGCCGGCCGTCCAGCCAGATCAGGGCGGTCGACTCGACCAGCGATATCCAGGAGCGAACCATCAACTCCAGCCGGGCGGGCGGCTGTTCGACCTTCATATGGGACAGGATCTGGAGATACGCGGCCTGCCGCACCCCGTCCACGAGCGCGTTGGTGGTGGACGAACCCACCGCCGGACCGCCGCGCATCAGCGCCGCGAAACCCGGCCCGTGGTCGTCCACGAAGTCGAAGAACCGGCCCATCACCCGCAGCAGCCGTCCCCCCAGCGAGCCCTCCTGGGCGACCACGAACCGTCCGGCCAGATCGTCCGAGGCGCGCTGCAACGCGGCCTCGTACAGGCTGAGTTTGCCGGGAAAGTAGTGGTAGACCAACGGCCGGGAAATGCCGGCGGCCGCGGCTATCTCGTCGATGGAGACCTCGTCGGGCGAGCGATGGCTGAAGAGGTCGAGAGCGACGCCGATCAACTGCTGTCGCCGTTCCTCGACTCCCATCCTGCGGCGAACCCCGGTACTCATGCGAACACCTTACCGATCGGAACCGGACCTCAACGGCCCGGTCCACCCAAGGTCGTTCACATGTCCAACACGATTCGCTCACCGCGGGCCCGGGATACACAGATCAGCATCGAGTCATCACGCTCCGCGTCGGTCAGCAGCTCGTCCCGGTGCTCCACCTCCCCTTCCAGGACCCGCTGTTGGCAGGTTCCGCAGAACCCCTGTTCGCAGGAGTAGAGCGTGTCGGGCAGCTCCGACCGTACGGCGGCCAGCACCGTGGAGTCGGCGGGCACGGTCAACGTCCGTCCGCTGCGCCGGAGTTCGACCTCGAAGGCGGCGTCGCCGCGGGTGTCGCCGCCCAACGGGGCCCGGGGCGCGAACCGTTCGAGCCGCACCTCCGGACACCGCTCCTCCATGGCCGCCATCAATCCCTCGGGCCCGCAGCAGTAGACGGCGGCACCCTCGGGCAACTCCGCGAGCAGCGCCCCGAGTTCGGGCCGCCGCCCGCTCACCACGGTGACCCGGCCCGCGCCGAACTCCGCCAACTCGCCTAGAAACGGCATCGAGTTCGGCGTACGGCCCACGTACACCAGCCGCCAGTCGACGCCCTCCGGCAGGGCCCGCAGCATCGGCAGCACCGGGGTGATCCCGATCCCGCCGACGACGAAGAGGTACGCGGGCGCGTTGACGAGCGGGAACCGATTCCGCGGCCCCCGCACCTCCAACTCCGCACCCACCCGCACCTGTTCGTGCACCTCGCGAGACCCGCCCCGCCCGTCCTCGACGAGCCGTGCGGCGACCGTGTACGACGAGGTGTCCGCCGGATCCCCGCACAACGAGTACTGCCGCACCAGCCCGGAAGGCAGCACCAGATCGATGTGCGCACCCGGTTCCCAGCGCGGCAAGTCCCGTCCGTCCAGGCGCAGTTGTACGACGCCTTCGGCCACCGTCTCCCGCGCGGCGACCGTCAGCCGCAGTGCCCGTGAGCGCGGCCGGCCGGAGATCGGCGGGTCCAGCGCGGGCAGCGGCCACAGCGGCGAGGCCCGCACCCGGCGCCGTAGCGCACGGCGGGTCAGCAGGGCGGCACCGGCCAGGGCGGCGACGGTGAGGGGCTTCGGCATCGGTACTACTCCGCCCTCTTCTCGGCGGCCACGGCGGCGGGGGAGGATGCGAGGTAGGCGACGGCCTGCTCGGTGCTGCCCTCCTGGGAGGGGTGGTAAGTGCGGCTCAGGTAGCGGGGTATGGACTTCAGCATGTCCCCGGTCGCGGGCAGGGTGCCGCGCCTTCCGGCGGCGTAGAAGTCCTTGAAGCTCGCGTGGGCGTCGACGAGGGTCGGGTCGTTCGCCATGAAGAAACGGGCCCCGCGCTGCCAGAGGAACATCAGGGCGGCGAACGCGGTCGCCCAGGTCCGGGCGCGGCGCCGGTAGCTGCCGTCGACGTGCGTGAAGAGGTCGAAGGCGACGGAGCGGTGCTCGACCTCCTCGGCGCCGTGCCAGCGCAGCAGGTCCAGCATGGTCGGATCGGCGCCGCGCCGGTCCAACTCCTCGGCGTTCAGCACCCAGTTGCCGAGGAACGCGGTGTAGTGCTCGATCGCCGCGATGATCGCGACCCGCTCCAGCAGCCACCACTTCCTGGCCTTGCCCGGGGGCAGCGTGCGGTCGCCGAGCAGCTTCTCGAAGAACCAGTCGACCTGCGCGGTGTACGGCGTCGGGTCGAGCCCCAACTCCTTGAGATGCGGGAGGACTTCGTCGTGCGCCTGGGAGTGCATCGCCTCCTGGCCGATGAACCCGATGACGTCCGCGCGCAGTTGTTCGTCCCGGATGAGGGGCAGCACCTGCTTGTACACATGCACGAACCACCGCTCACCGGCGGGCAGCAGCAGATGCAACACGTTGATCGTGTGCGTGGTGAAGGGGTCGCCGGGCACCCAGTGCAGTGGGGTGCCCTCCCAGGAGAAGGACACCTTTCGGGCCTTGAGCGGCGTGTTAGACATGGCGTCAATGTACTGACGGGTAAGTCCGCAGGGAAGCCTGATGCAGGGACTTGTTGACACAGATGTCAGCGAGGGGGGGCGATCAAGCGCCGGTCGAGGTCAGCACCCTAGGGGCGCGGGGAACTGCGCGACCAGCCACAACGCACCGCGGACAACAACGCACCCGCCCCCGCAGAGCCCTAGCGCAGGCCGGCGATCGTAGTGCCGTCGTCCAAGGTGCCCTTCAACTCGGCCTGAACCCCCTGCTTGGTCTTCACCGCAAGCAGCGCACCCCGAGCCGAACCATTCACCCCACCCGTCGCCGAGACCGCCTCCGTACCCTTACTCCCCGCAGCCAACAAGAACCAGTTCCCCGCCGCCGACTTCCACAGCACCCCGGCAAGAACATGCGGGTCACGAACCCCGCACGCCGGCACGCCCTGCGCCTTCGCCGCGACCGCGCCGTACGTGCCGCCCGGCGTACGGAACTGCGCCAGCACCCGCTCGCCCCCGCCCTGCCAGGTCTCGGCGCGGGTACACACCCAGTCCGCCGCACCGCTCGCGTCGGGCAGCGGCTGCTCGGCGAACTGCCAGGCGTTCACGGACCGCACGCCCAGCGAGCGCATCGCGCCGAGGGAGCAGGCGAACGGCGCCCAGGCGTGCTGGGTCGCCGAGCCGGAGACCTCGTGGGCCGAGCCGGGGCGGCCGGCGGTGAGGTGGGCCGGGACCAGTTCGCCGAGGTCGCTCATCAGGCGGGTGCCGGTGTCGTCGGTCAGCTGGAGCACGTTCCACGACGTGCACGCGCCGGTCGCCGTCGCGGGACTGGCCAGCGGCGAGGTGATCCCGTCGGTGAGGGTCATGGGCAGCGCGCCGGCGTTCGGCTTCTGGAGGTCGCGCTCGGCCGCCTTCTTCACCCAAGGGGCCGTCAGATAGCGGACGTTGCCGTCGGCGCGGTCCAGGACCACCGCGTCCGCCTCGGCCCCGGTCGCGCCGTCGACCCGCGCGAAGTCCAGCGCGGCGCCCTTCGTGCCGTCCTTCGGTTCGGCGTAACGGGCGATGCGCAGACCGTCGTAGAGGATCACCACGCGTGCGTTGTCGACCGTGCCGGCGTAGAGGAGTTGGGGCGGTCCGGCGGGGCCGCCGGAGGGGGTGCCGGGGGTGGCCGAGACCTGGACGGATTCGCCGGGGCGGGCCCAGACGGCGAGGGCGCGGCGGAGCAGGGCGGTGTCCTGGGTGAGGTCGCCGCGGGCGGGCCAGACGGAGAAGTCCTGGCGTGCGGAGGTCTCCCACGCGGTGGGCGCGATCCTCGTCAACCTGCCCGGGTTCAGGGCGGCTTGGGATGCCGGGTTCTGTGCGTACGCGGGTGCGGCGGCGCCGTCCGGGCCCCAGCCGTCGCCGGGCAGCGCGAGCAGCGCGCCGCACACGGCGACGGCCGCCGCGGCGGCGAGCGCGGCCTTGCCGTGCTGACGCCGGCGCATCAGGTCGGTGGGCCGTGCGTGCAGCGAACAGGGGTCGAACTCGGGGGAGTTGAGGAGGTCGTACTGCGCGGGCGTCCCGTCCGCCTCGCGCAGCGCCTCGTCCACCTCTTCCCCTTCTACGCCGGCCGCCGCGAGCACTCTGCGGACGTCGCCGTCGGGCAGCTGCTCCAGGCCACGCAGCACGTACACCGCGCGGGCCGGTCCGGACAGGGCCGACAGCCGCTGGTCCAGGGCGAGTTCGTCGGCGCCGCCCGAGCGCGGGAAGAGTCGCAGGCCCCACACCTGGGGGAGCAGCGGCGGGAGTTGGGAGCGCTTGGGCAACGCCCGGAACGACAGCGGGAGGCCGGCCTCCAGGGCCGTACGCACGACGGTGAGGCGGACGAAGGCGTAGCCGGGGTCGACGTCGCGGCCGGTGGACTGGGCCGGGATCACCGCCGCGGACGCGCGGCCTCTGGGCAGGGCGCGCTGGGTGAGAGCGTGCGCGGTCAGGACGCGCCGGTTGCGGCCGAGGCTCGGGGGGAGCACCAGATAGGCGAGCCGGACGAGCCGTGGATAGTGCTCGACGAGCGCGGCCTCGGCCTGTTCGACATCGACGACCGGGTCGGTGGGTGAAGCTGCGGGGCGCTTGGCGACATCCTGTGACTGCACGTTCAGCAAAACGAGCGAATGGTGAGTTGGTCACCGCCGCCCGGGGGACTCGGCGCTCGGGGCAGTCCTCGGGTCAGTCCTCGGGATCGACCAGCGCCCGCGCGTAGTTGGCCATCGACCGCTGGTAGCGCGGGAGATGGGGCGCGAGGGCGCCCAGCACGAGGGACAGGCCCTCGCGGTCGCGGCCGAGGCTGGACAGACACAGGGCGAGGCATGCGCGGACCGCGTCGTCCAACTCGTCCGAGGGGGCGTCGAGTTCGGGCGTGAGCAGCTTGACGCCCTCCTCCGCCTGCCCGATGTTCCGCAGGGAGCTGGAGAGTTGGATCTTCGCCCGGCGCCCCTTGTAGCCGCTGCTCTCGCTCAGCCCGCGCGCGAGTGCCTCCCGGTACAGCGGGACGGCCTTGTCGGAATGTCCGGTGGAGTCCCAGGCGCAGGCCCGCTCGAACGGCCGTAGCGGACTGCCGTCCGGCAGTTCGGCGACGAGCGCGTCGATCACGGCGCGGAAGTCGGCCGCCCGCTCCTCCGGATAGTCGTCGAAGGTCGCCCAGGCGGCGGTCGCACGGTCTTCCCAGCCCTGATCCACGTCTTGATCCATGGGCGTCACCCTCGCACACGCGTCCGGCCGGTGACCATGGATTTGAGCGCTGGGCGCTTCGGGGCCGTATCGGATGAGACGGCCCCTCGCCGGGGCGCGTCGCGGCATGCTTTTGTTGACCGGACGACCGGAGGAACGACAGATGAGGTTGACCCGACCGATGCTCGCGGTGGCCGGCGCCGCGGCGGCGCTGGCGCTGGTGGGGTGCGGTGCCGACACCAAGGCCGCGACCGTGCCGACGGAGGCCACCGGCAGCCTGGAGAGCCTGGCCGCCAAGGTGAAGTGCACACCCGACATCCAGACCGACGCCGACGAACTCCGGCAGGCCATCTGCAAGATGAGCTACGGCAAGTTCGTCCTCGCGACCTTCGCCACCGACCGCGGCCAGCGCGAGTGGATCAACGACGCGAAGGACTACGGCGGTTTCTACCTCGTCGGCCGCAAGTGGGTCGCCGTGGGCACGGACGCGATCGTCAAGAAGCTCCAGCTGACGCTCGGCGGCGACGAGGAGATCGGCACCGACCACTCGAAGCACACCAGCTGAACTTCCGTACGGACACACGAAAGCGGGCGGTGGGAGAAACCCACCGCCCGCTTCGTACTACTTACTGGGTCCTACTAGCACTTCTTGCCGGAGTTGATGCAGTTGGCGATCGTCGCCGCCAGGTTGTTCTTGGTGACGCTGATGAAGTCGTCGTGGTCCGTCGAAGCCTTGTGCAGCTGCTCCGGGAATCCGTCGACCGCGTAGGCGTTCTTCACCGTGCCGTCCGCCTGGATGGTGGGAGGCGTGATCTTGTAGACCAGGCGCATCGTCAGCTGCGGGATGGCCTTGAAGCCGTTCCCGCAGACACCGCTCGCCGGGTCCGCGAAGGCCACGTGCGTACGGTGGTTGGCGCTGTCGATGTTGACGCCGTCCCAGCAGCTCTGGAACGCGAAGGTGCGGACCACGTTGCTGCCCTGCGGGCAGATCGGGTACTGCTCCGTCAGCTGGACCTTGTTCTCGAAGCCGGTGCAGCTCCAGTGCGCGTTGGCGTTCGCCAGACCGTTGGTGAGGGTCTTGGCGTCACCGGTGATGATGCGCAGGAACTGCGGCATCGCGACGACCTTGCTGGCCGGCGAACCGACGTACTTGATCTGCGCCGACTGCGGCGTCAGGATCTTGCCGACGTTGCCTTCCAAGCCACCGCCCTGCGCGTTCGCGTCGAACTCCTTCGTGCCGTCCTGCACACGCACGACCGGCCAGTAGTAGGCCGAGAGGTCACTCTGGTTCTGGCAGCTGGAGGGGGCGGCCAGCAGCGAGTCGTTCGTGGAGAACGCGTTGACCTTCTGGTTGCCGACGTAGTCGTGCTCGTGGTGCGCGCCGTTGGTCACGCCGGGCGCCACGATGACGTTGTCGGTGTTGTGGTTCTTGTTCGCGTTGACACCGCACCTGGTGGTGAACGAACCGGTCGAAGCCTGGCCGCTTTTCTGCGGCTTCGCCAGCACGTTGTTCGCCACCTTCGTGATGTCCACGAAGTCGGCCGCCGTCGGGCCGTTGCCGGCCTGACCACCGTTGTTGGCGGGCGGCGCCGCGGAGGCACTCGCGCTCGCGCTCGGTGCGGCGGTGTTCTGACCGCCGTTGTTCTGGCCGCCGTTGTTGTTCTTGCCCCCGCCGTTGTTCTTGCCGCCGCCCGCCGTGGTCGTGTTGGTGGCGTTCTGCGTCGTGCAGGCCGCGAGCTGGGCCAGCGCCGTCGCGTTGACGGTGCCGCCCACTCGCTGGATGTCGATGCGAATGCGGTCGATCGTCGCGGCCCGCTTCTCCTTGAGGGGGCCGACGATCGCGTTCTGCACGAAGCTCGCGTCATTCGCCTGGGCCTGACGCGTCGACGCGAGCCGGGCGTAGGCCTCGGTGATCTGCTTGTCGAGGTTCGCCAGCTCGGTGGCGACACCCTGACGGGCCTTCTGCGGCACGTTCGTCAGCTGCTGGCCGACGTCCGGGCAGGCGATCGTGGCGACCTGCGCCGCGGCAGTGGCGGCCTTGGTCTCGTTCTGGCCCGAGTTGGACTCGTGCGCCGAAGCGTTCATCTGTGCCCAGAGCAGCCCGCCCCCACCGAGCGCTAGGGCAGCCGATGCGGCAATGGCCTTGGTGGCCAGCGGCGTACGGCGTTTACGATCATTGCGTCCCATGGAACTCCTCTGACTTCCTTGCGGGGCAGCGAGGCGCCCGACAGGAGTGAAGCGGCGCCCTTTGATACGCAGGGGGTCCCAGGAGTGTTCAGCCGTCTCAGAAACTGATGAGAGATTCTTGGGTAAGTCCCCTCCCAACTGCCCTTTAAACACCGGCAGTTGTGATCGACTCACAGCTAGTGCTCAGCGTCCCCGGTCCAAATAGGCCAATACCGCCAGCACGCGGCGATTGTCATCGTCCGAGACTTCCAGCCCCAGTTTGGCGAAAATATTGGACGTGTGCTTCCCGATCGCCCGTTCCGTGACGACGAGTTGCCCAGCGATCGCCGCGTTCGACCGCCCCTGCGCCATGAGTTCGAGCACCTCGACCTCCCGGGGCGTCAACCGCCCCAGCGGCCGGTCGTCGGCGGCCCGCCGCGCCAGCAACTGCTGGATGACCTGCGGATCCATCACCGTCCCACCCCCGGCCACCCTCCGCACGGCATCCACGAACTGCTCGGCGTCGAACACCCGGTCCTTCAGCAGATAACCCACCCCGCCGGTCCCGTCGGCGAGCAACTCCCGCGCGTACAACTGCTCCACGTACTGCGACAGCACGAGCACCGGCAGCCCCGGCCGCTCCCGCCGCGCCCGCAGCGCGCACTGCAGCCCCTCGTCGGTGTGCGTGGGCGGCAGCCGTACGTCGACCACGGCCACGTCGGGCGCCAACTCGGCCAGCGCCTTGGTGAGTTCGGGCCCGCTCTCCACCGCCGCGACGATCTCGAAGTCGTAGGCCTCCAACAGCCGCACCAGCCCGTCGCGCAGCAGGAACAGGTCTTCGGCTAGGACAACACGCACGGAATCTCCATGGTCACCATGGTGGGACCGCCCGCGGGACTGCTGACGGCCAGGACGCCGTCGAATGTACCCAGTCGCCGCTCGACCCCGGAGAGTCCCGACCCCGCCCCGACCACGGCACCACCCCGCCCGTTGTCGGTGACGGAGACCTTCAACGCCCCCTCCGCGTACCGCATGTCGACCCAGATCCGATCGGCACCGGAGTGCTTGACGGCGTTGGTGAGCACCTCGCTGACGGCGAAATACGCGGCCGACTCGACGGGCGCGTCGGCCCGCCCATCCCCGAGCTCCGCCGACACCTCGGTCGGCACCGGCATCCGCAACGCCAACGCCCGTACGGCATCGGCGAGTCCACGCTCCGCCAGCACCGGCGGATGAATCCCCCGCACCAGATCCCGCAGCTCGTCGAGAGCCTCGGCGGAGGACTGCCGGGCCCGGGCGAGCAACTCCCGTGCCTTGGCGGGGTTCTTCTCCAACAGCGCCTCGATGGTGCCGAGATCCATCCCCATGGCGACCAGCCGGGCCTGCGCCCCGTCATGCAGATCGCGCTCGATCCGCCGCAACTCGGCGGCGGACCCGTCCACCGCGTCCCGCCGGGTCTCGGTCAACACCCGTACGCGCTCGGCGAGTTGACCTTGCCCGGGGGCGAGCAGCGCCCGGGTCAGCAGAAAGTGCACGCGGAGGAGGGGAACGGCGAGGAAGAAGGAGGCAACGAGAATCCCGACCCCCAGAAGCCCCGCGAGCAGCGCACTGCCCTGCCCACTCACCGGCACGAACCCGTACCACCACCCGACATACGTCCCGTCCGTGAACACTCGCCACAACCCGAACGCCAACGCAAAGCCCTCCAACGGATAGAAGACCAGCACGGCGGGCAGCAAGGCGGTCACGAACCCGGCCACCATGTCGACGGGCAGCCACAGGAGATCCCGCCAGGTGGCGGGATCACCGAGCAGGCGGAAGGTCCGGGTCCAGGGCCGCGCACCCGGCGGGACCGCCCGATAGGCAGGCGGAATCCGCACCCCACACCACTCCGCGCCTAGCAACCGCCGCCGATCCGCCTGCGCCCGCACCCCGGCCAGCACCCAGGGCGTGGTGACCAGCCCAACCCCGAACGGCACAAGCACAAGAGACACGACACTGAGGACAAAAAGGGCGAGCGACCCCCCAAGCGAGACAACCGCGAGCCCAAGCCCACGCACCCCGGCAACCAGGACAACACGGGCCCGCTCACGATTCGTTTCCATGCACCCAGTCTCACCGAGCACCGAGCCCAGGTCACGGGCCCTGGGCCACCGTGATGGGGGTGTCGCCAGCAACACCGGCCAGCTGCGGGTTTTTAGGGGCGCGGGGCTGTGTCGATTTGCGGCTCCGCCGCGTGGGCGCGACCAGCCCCCACGCGCCCGCACTGATCAACGCACGGTCGGCGGCGTGTACTTGTACCCCACCCGTCGCACCGTCTGGATCGCCTTCC
This sequence comes from Streptomyces sp. NPDC050528, assembly GCF_044457795.1. Taxonomy (NCBI): domain Bacteria; kingdom Bacillati; phylum Actinomycetota; class Actinomycetes; order Kitasatosporales; family Streptomycetaceae; genus Streptomyces; species Streptomyces sp. NPDC050528. The sequence continues at coordinate 625,408 of NZ_JBITHH010000002.1, read as the reverse complement.
GATGCTCGACCCCCAGCTTGCGCCGCAGCCGCGCGATGTGGACGTCGACGGTACGACCGTCGCCCACATGCCCGTAGCCCCACACCGTGGTGACCAACTGGTCGCGGGTGTGCACCCGGTTGGGGTGCGCGACGAGATGGGCGAGGAGCTCGAACTCCAGGTACGTCAGGTCGAGTTCCGCCCCGTTCAGCTGCGCGGTCCGCTGCACGGTGTCGATGCGGACGAGCGGTTCGGCCTCGGCGGGGAGGGGCGGCGGGACCGGGTCGGCGGTCCGGGCGAGGTGCGGGCTGTCGGCCGGGATGAGCACGAGGTACCCGACCATCGGCGGCTGCCCCGGCAGCGTGGGCAGCGTGTGTGGCGGCGCGGGCAGCCAGGTGGCACCCGGCGGCAGGAACTCCGCCACGTCGATCACCTCGTCCCGGTCCACGGCACGCAGATGATGCCGTGGAGCGTTCGGAGCGGGGGTGTCGAGCGGGGCGGAGGGGAGAGCGGGGAGGGAACGGATGATCGCCATGAGAAGTCAGCTCTTTCGCGCGAGAGGTTCGTCGAGGGGACGTACGTCGAGTCGCGCAGGCCGGAGGCCGAGGGTGGTACGGCTTTAGAGGGCCGGCGCGTTCATCGCGCGACAACACACCCGGTCGAAGTCATGGTGCTGACGGGAAGGCCAGAAGGGCTCGAGGTCATGGCGACCCGTCGCTCCGCACTTCTGGTAGTTGCCCATGCGCCCATTGAAGCAGACACACGCCCGCAACAGGACCCTCCTCTCACAGCTTGGACGCCCCCTTGGCGGGAAATTGACGTCCGGCCCCTCAGCCCACCAGCCGTTTGCGCCAGGTCAGCGGCACGACGTCGATCGCCTTGTCCGGATCGCCGTTCCAGGCGGCGGACAGCCCGGCGGAGCGCAGCGCGGCCAGCACCTCGTGCCCGACGGCCGCGGTGGTCTCGGCCGAGCCGTCGAACCCGCCGTAGTGCAGCGCGAGGCCGTACCCCTCGGCGGCGTGCTCGGTGACCTGCTGGTGGAAGAAGACGAACCCGCGGGCGCCCTCGCGTTCGGCGGCTATCTCCGCGAGGCCGCAGCCCCGGCAGCAGGCGAAGTTCTCCCGGGCGGTGATGCCGCTCGCGTCCAGCGCCGCGAAGGCGCGGCTGAGCAGCTCCGGCTCGGTGACGCCCGCCCAGTCCGCCTGCTCGGCCACGCGCTCCAGCCACAGCCGGTCCACCAGCCGCGCCGCCTGCGCCCGCGACACCGGCCGCTCGTCGCCGTCGGCCGGCCACTCCTCGGCGATCTCGGTCAGCACCTTCCGGTCGTCGTAGCCGCAGCGCAGCCGGACCCGGACCCGCTCCTCGACCTTCTCGCGCACCTCGTCCGGCAGTTCGGGCACCTCCTCCCGAGGCCCCAGGTCGACCGGCTCCCACGCGACACCCGCGTCCCACCCGGCCGTCTGCCGTGCCCAGCCGGTCAGCAGCTCGGCCGCCCGGTCCGCGCCGTCCAGGTTCGTGCCGTAGAACTCGGCCTCGCTCAGCCGGTGTTCCAGCCGGTAGTCCCCGCCCTCCTCGTGCCACACCTGCGCGAACACGTCGGGGAGGTCCGGTATCCGCTGCGCGATCAGGAAACGGTCGCCCGCGCCGCCGATCCGCGCCACCAGTTCCCGCAGCCGTGGCGCCGAAATGCGCGTGTGCGTCTGCCAGTTCTCCGTCTCGACCTTGATGTCGAGACCCCCGTCGATCTCCATGTCCCCCACCATGGCACGCGCCACTGACAACGCGAGGAGGCGCCCACCGCGACGGTGGACGCCTCCTCGTACAAGCAGGGGTGGATCAGACCTGGCCGGCCTTCTCCAGGGCGGCGCAGCAGGTGTCGACGATCAGCCGGGTCACCAGGTACGGGTCGACGTTCGCGTTCGGACGGCGGTCCTCGATGTAGCCCTTGCCGTCCTTCTCGACCTGCCACGGGATACGGACCGAGGCGCCGCGGTTGGAGACGCCGTAGGAGTACTCGTTCCACGGGGCGGTCTCGTGCAGGCCCGTCAGGCGGTCGTCGATGCCGGCGCCGTAGTGCTTGACGTGGTCGAGGGGCTTGGAGCCCTCGCCGAGGGACTCGCACGCGGTGATGATCGCGTCGTAGCCCTCGCGCATCGCCTTCGTGGAGAAGTTGGTGTGCGCGCCCGCGCCGTTCCAGTCGCCCTTGACCGGCTTGGGGTCGAGGGTCGCGGAGATGCCGAAGTCCTCGGCGGTGCGGTAGAGCAGCCAGCGGGCGATCCACAGGTGGTCGGAGACCTCCAGCGGGGAGACCGGGCCGACCTGGAACTCCCACTGGCCGGGCATGACCTCGGCGTTGATGCCGGAGATCGCGAGACCGGCCTTCAGGCAGTTCTCCAGGTGGGCCTCGACGATCTCGCGGCCGAAGATCTCGTCGGCGCCGACACCGCAGTAGTAGCCGCCCTGGGGCGCGGGGAAGCCGCCCTCGGGGAAGCCGAGCGGACGGGCGCCGTCGAAGAAGGTGTACTCCTGCTCGATGCCGAAGATGGGCTCCTGCGAGCCGTACTTCTCGACGACCTCGACGAGCGCGGCACGCGTGTTGGACTCGTGCGGCGTCATGTCGATCTCGAGGACCTCGCACATGACGAGGATGTCGTCGCCGCCGCGGATCGGGTCCGGGAAGCTGGCGACCGGCTTGAGCACGCGGTCCGAGGAGTGCCCCTCGGCCTGGTTCGTGGACGACCCGTCGAAGCCCCAGATCGGGAGCTCCGCACCCTTGGCGTCGTCGGCCAGAATCTTCGTCTTGGAACGGAGCTTGGCCGTCGGCTGGGTGCCGTCGATCCAGATGTACTCAGCCTTGAAGGTCACGGGCCACATCCTTCGGGGGTGGGTCATTCGTCGCACTTGCGGGTGCTGCGGCGCAGCGGCACTGGAGCGCCGCGATTCATGCCGGGCAGCCTGTCAACATGCGATTTCCCGATCATTGCTCAAGTGTGAACCCCGTGTTACCTGGTGCCGCTGTGTCCCGATTCACGTGCGCCGCGCACGGCGCACCCGGGGACCGCTGTGAACCCGCTGTTCGCACTCGCAGACGGGGGCCGCCGTACGGCTCGTATGCGATGGGGTTAGCCCTCGGCGGCGGCCGCGCGGACCCCGCCCAGGAAGCTCCGGATCGCCGCCAGCTCCCGGTCGTCGTAGCCCTGGAGCAGTTCTACGGCACTCCCGATGAGCGGACCGAAGAAAGCCTGCCCTAGCGCGACCGCCCGCTGGTCCACTTCGACCACGACCTTGCGCCGGTCCCCCTCGCTCCGCACCCGCCGCACCTGCCCGGCCCGCTCCAGCCGGTCGACCAGGGCGGTGGTGCCCGCCGAGTTGAGCCCGAGCGTGCCGCCGAGCCGCCCGGTCGTCATCTCCTCGCCGGCCCGGGCCGCGTCCATGAGGGCGATCAGGGCGCGTACGTCCGTGGGGTGCATGCCGTTCTGGTTCGCGAACCTGGCGCTGTGCAGGCCGAGTTCGACCGCGACGGCTCGCAGGAGATGCACGATCTCCATCTCCGGTCCGGGGTCCGCCTTCTGGTTCCGCACGCTCGCCTCCGGCTATCATCTCGCTCACCGAGTATCTCGCTCAGCGAGATAATAACGGAGGTGGCTGACCGTGGGAACACGGAGTACGTACGACCCCGACCGCTTCGCGTCCGCCTACGACAAGGTCATGGCGAAGTGGCCCGCGGACCGGGAGGCGGTGACCGTCCCGACGCCGTTCGGGGAGACGTACGTCAATGTGTGCGGGCCCGTCGACGGCCGCCCGCTCGTGCTGCTGCCGGGCGGCGGGGGAGCGACCTCGGCGTCCTGGTACGCCCAGGCCGCTCAACTCGCCCTCACCCGGCGCCTCTACGCCGTCGATCTGATCGGCGCCCCGGGCCGCAGCGTTCCGGTGGTCGGCCGGCGGCCGCGCACGGTGGCCGATCTGGTGGCCTGGCTGGACGCGGTGCTCGACGGGCTGGGGGCGTCGGTCGTGGACCTCGGCGGGCATTCGTACGGTGGCTGGATCGCGCTGCACTACGCACTGAGCGCGCCCGCCCGCGTACGCCGTCTGTTCCTCCTCGACCCGACCCAGTGCTTCGCCGGGTTCGAGACGGCGTACCTGCTGCACGCGCTGCCGATGCTGCTCCGGCCCACCCCGCGCCGCGTCCGCGCGTTCCTGGAATGGGAGACCGGAGGGGTGCCGCTGGACCCCGACTGGCTGCGCCTCCAGGAGGCGGGCGCGGGGTTCCCGTCCGTGAAACCGGTGACCGGTCCCCGCCCGGCGCCCGAGGCGCTGCGCGGACTGAACGCGTCGGTCCTGCTGCTTCTGGCCGGAAACAGCAGGACCCATGACACGCACCTGGTGGCGGCCCGGGCGGGCGGTCTGCTGCCGCGCGTCGAGACGGACATCCTCCCGGACGTCTCGCATCACGCGCTGCCGCATGCCGCGCCGGAGCGACTGGGCCGTCACCTCACCGGGTTTCTCGGATCGTGAGCGTCACCCCACTTTCTGGATCAGAGCACGGCGGATGAGGAACTTGCCGGGCTCACGGACCTGTTCGAAGGCCGCGTTGTTCAGCAGGACACAGCTGCCGGAGACCGAAGTCACCTTCACCGTCGTGGACTTGTTGTTGTCCAGGTTGGTGACCTTCAGCGTCGTACCCGCCGGGAACTGGTTGCTGGACGCGGCCGGCGCACCGGCCTCGCCGGAGAGCGTGACGGTCGAGCCGTTGCAGACCTGGCTGCCCGCGGCGGCGGCACCGCCACCGGTGTTGCCCGCCGGGGGAGTCGCCGCCTTGGTCGGAGTGGTAGCCGCGGGCGCCGACTGCGCCGGCTGCGTGGCCTGGGAGTCCTGAGCCGACTCCCCAACCGCACAACCGGACGCCTTCTGCTGCACCTTGATCTGCGCGATGACCGCTTCGCGGTTGGCGATCCGCGCGTTCGACTGGGCGTCGGGCGCGGCGCGTTGACCGTCGATGAACTTCTGGTTGTTGCCGAGAGCGGTGGCGAGCCCCTGGCAGACCGTCGAGTTCGCGGCCGACAGCGTCTTGGCGTTCTGCGCGGTCGACTGCGACGCGTTCGACGTGGTGGCCAGAGCGAAGGCCCCGCCGCCCGCGACCGCGGCGGCGGTGACCAGCAGCGCCAGTTTCTTCTTCGTACTGGCAGTTCTCCTGCGCGACATGCGCGTCTCCTGTGGGGTAGGGGAGCGTACGTCGCTATGTACGGCGGGCCGAACGATGTAACTCAGTGGACACAGGAGTCACATAAGTGACGTGCGTCACAAGGGGGTTGAGGTTCGATGCGCGGCCGGTTCAGCGCGCGGCCCGGTCCCACTCGGCCAGGAACGACCCGACGGTGCGCATGTACGCCTCCCGGTCCTCCCACATCGCCATGTGCGCGCTGTGCGGGAACTCGACCCGCTCGGTGAAGGGAAGCCCCTGCTCCAGCGTGTCCGTGCACTCCACGGCGAACTCGTCGTAACGCCCGCGCGTCAGCAGGACCGGCTTCCGGATCCGGCGCAGCTTCGAAGTCCGGTCCCAGGAAGCGAGGTTGCCGGTCATCACGAACTCGTTCGGACCGTTCATCGTGGCGTACACCTGGTTGCCGTCGACGTTCGCGGCACTGCGCAACAGGGCTTCGGGGTACGGGTCGAGACGGCAGAAGAAGTTCGCGTAGAAGACGTTCACTGCGTCCAGGTACTCGGGCGCGGTGTAGTCGCCCTTCGCCTCGTACTCGTCGAGGACGCGCTGCACGTCGGCCGGCAGCTGCGTGCGCAACTCCCGCGTACCCGCGACGAATTGGGGCGCGCTCGACCCCGTACTGGCCAGCACGACCGCGCTCACCTCGCGCGGCTGACGCAACAGGTACTCGATGGCGAGCCAGCCGCCCCAGGAGTGCCCGTACAGGTGGTACCGCCGCAGCCCCAACGCCCGCCGGACCGCCTCCAGTTCGGCGACGAACCGGTCGACCACCCACAGCGCCGGGTTGTCCGGCTTCTCCGAACGCCCGCACCCCAGCTGGTCGTAGAACACGACGGACCGGTCCACGGCCAGGTCGCCGAGGGACTCCAGATAGTCGTGCCCGGCCCCGGGCCCGCCGTGCAGCACCAGCAGCGGCGGACGCGACCCGCTGCCGACGACATTCACCCAGACCCGGCCACCGGGCACGTCGACATACCGTTCACCTGGCCGGAGTCGGGACGAGCCGGCGCCGCCGCCCCGTCCCGGAGCTATGACAGGAACGAAGCCGCCGGCGGTGAGGGCGCCGGTCGACTTGAGAACACTGCGACGGTCGATCATGGGGGGAACTCTCCGCTCTCGTGCGAGACTTGAAGATGCCGAGGCAACCCTCTATCACGCAGAAACGAACGGACATCGGCCACTTGACCTACTCGGCGGCCGACCCCGACTCCGATCCCTACTCCGACTCCGAGCCCGGCTTCCGGGACAGCGCGTCCCGTACGGCCTCGTCACTGCGGGCGACCACCGCCGTACCGTCCTCCGCGGTGATGATCGGCCGCTGGATCAGCTTGGGATGCGCGGCCAGCGCCGCCACCCACCGCTCCCGCGAACTCGCGTCCCGCGCCCACGACTTGAGCCCCAACTCCTTCGCCACGGCCTCCTGGGTCCGCGTGATGTCCCACGGTTCGAGCCCGAGCCGCTCCAGTACGTCCCTGATCTCGCCCTCGCTCGGTACGTCCTCCAGATAGCGGCGGACGGTGTACTCGGCCCCTTCGGCGTCGAGCAGACTGACGGCACTGCGGCACTTGGAACAGGCCGGGTTGATCCAGATCTCCATGGCGTTCACGTTATGCGAGAGGTGCCCGGTCCGGCCCGGTGAGCGGCTTGGTGGCGCGGACGAGGGCGGAGTGCATGCCGTCGGCGACGGGGTGCGTGGGCGTGATCCCGACGTCCGTGAACCCGGCTGCTTCGAGGCCTTCCCGGTACTCCGTGAAGGACAGGGCGCCGGCGATGCAGCCGACGTAGTCACCGCGTTCGGCGCGCTGCCCGGGGGTGAGCGCGTCGTCGGCGACGACGTCCGAGACGCCCAGCCGCCCGCCGGGCCGCAGGACGCGGAAGGTCTCGGCGAAGACGGCCTGCTTGTCGACGGACAGGTTGATCACGCAGTTGGAGATCACGACGTCGACGGCGTGCGCGGGGAGGGGGATGGCCTCGATGGTGCCCTTGAGGAACTCGACGTTGGTCGCACCCGCCTTCTCGGCGTTGGCCAGGGCGAGTTGGAGCATCTCGTCGGTCATGTCGAGCCCGTACGCCCGGCCGGTGGGGCCGACGCGGCGCGCGGAGAGCAGGACGTCGATGCCGCCGCCGGAGCCGAGGTCGAGGACGCGTTCGCCCTCCCGGAGTTCGGCGACGGCGGTGGGGTTGCCGCAGCCGAGGGAGGCGGCCACGGCCTCGGCGGGCAGGGTGCCCCGTTCGTCGGCGGTGTAGAGGGAGGAACCGAAGGTGTCGTCGACCTCGATCGGCTGCGGCCCGCAACAGCCGGTGCCGCCCTCGGTGACCTCGACGGCCGCGGCGGCGTAGCGACGCCGGACGGCTTCGCGCAGGTCGGTGGAGTGCTCGCTCATGTCTGCCTCCTGTATTGACGTTCTTCGATACAGCATTGCGCCCTGAATCGAAGAATGTCAACATAGAAGAATGTCGAAACAAGAGCTTGAGGTGATCGGTCGGGGCGGGGACCCGGCTGACCCGGCCGGTTCCTGCTGCGGCGGACTGGTGTCCGCACCGCTGGCTGACGAGCGCGCGACGGAACTGGCCAAGGTTTTCAAGGCACTTGGGGACCCGGTCCGTCTCCGCCTGATGTCGATGATCGCCGCACGCGGCCAGGGCGGTGAGGTGTGCGTGTGCGAGCTGACGCCCGCCTTCGACCTGGCCCAGCCGACGATCTCCCACCACCTCAAACTGCTGCGCCAGGCCGGACTGATCGACTGCGAGCGCCGCGGCACATGGGTGTACTACTGGGTCCTGCCCGACGCCCTGGACCGCCTCGCCGGCTTCCTGACCGTCCCGCGGACCGCCGTGACGCCGGCGTGAGCGTCTCCCTCGGCCGCCGCGCCGCCGCCGAGGCGCTCGGGACCGGTCTGCTGGTCGCCGTCGTGGTCGGCTCCGGGATCCAGGCCACCGAACTGACCCACGACGTCGGTCTACGACTGCTGGCCAATTGCCTCGCCACCGTCCTCGGCCTGGGCGCGCTGATCACCCTGCTCGGGCCGGTCTCCGGCGCCCACCTCAACCCGGCCGTCACCCTGGCGGCCTGGTGCGCGGGCCGCCGTACCGGTACCGGACCGTCCCTGCGGGACGTCGCCGTGTACGTTCCCGCGCAGGTGGCCGGAGCGATCGGCGGCGCGGTCGTGGCCGACGCCATGTTCGCGAAGCCGCTGCTGGAGTTCTCGGCCCACGACCGGTTCGCCGGACACCTGTGGCTGGGCGAGGTCGTCGCCACGGCCGGGCTGATTCTCCTGGTCCTCGGACTGGAACGCACCGGCCGCACCCATCTCGCCCCGGCAGCCGTCGCCTCCTACATCGGCGCGGCCTACTGGTTCACGTCCTCCACCTCGTTCGCGAACCCCGCGGTGACGGTGGGCCGCGCCTTCTCCGACACCTTCGCCGGAATCGCCCCCACGTCCGTCCTCCCGTTCGTCGCGGCCCAACTGACGGGCGCGGCCCTCGGATTGACCACCGCAGTACTGCTCTACGGCCGTCCCGCACCGGTCGGTGACACGGCCGCGGTCCCGCAACTCGCCTCTTCCTGACCGCCCTTCGCCGACAAGGACTCTCCCCGTGCCCTCGACCGCCCCGCGCCCGTCCGTCCTGTTCGTCTGTGTCCACAACGCCGGCCGCTCCCAGATGGCCGCCGCCTTTCTCGCGCACCTCGCGGGCGACCGAGTCGAGGTCCGTTCCGCCGGATCGGCCCCCGCCGACCAGGTGAACCCCGCGGTCGTCGAGGCGATGGCCGAGGTCGGTATCGACATCGCGGCCGAGACCCCGAAGATCCTCACCACCGAGGCCGTCCAGGCGTCCGACGTGGTGATCACCATGGGGTGCGGTGACGCCTGCCCGGTCTTCCCCGGCAAGACCTATCTCGACTGGCGGCTCGACGACCCCGCGGGGCAGGGCGTCGAGGCGGTCCGGCCGATCCGGGACGCGATCGAGGGGTATGTGCGGGGGCTGGTCTCGGACGTACTGCCGGCTTGAGGGCTGGATCGCGGTATCGGGCGGCACCCGCTCTGTTCGAATTTGATGCCGCCTCACACACACCTCCCGGAGCTTGCGTGACACGGTGGCAATATCCTTGCCCACCAGGGGATTTGACGGGTCTCCGGAGTTCGCCGGTTGTCAGTGGCGGGCAGTAAACTGGGAGCAGTGTTCGAGGGTGTCGCCGGGAAGTCCGGACGGTGCCCTGACCGCGACAGGAGGATGTCCGTGCCCGCTGCCGCACTGAAGCCGAAGCCGTTGCCGACCCAGTCCACCGCGAAGCGTTCCGTCCAACTCGACCTGCCCTACGTGCCCGTGGAGAAGCGCCCGCTGCCGCCCGGGCGCCCGCGGGACTGGTACGTCACGCACAACCGCCGCCTCAAGGCGATGCGGCTGGCCATCGCCCTGCTCGACTCGGGCGTGTACGTCCCGAACCAGGCCCGCAACGAGACGATCCGCAGCACGGCCGAACTGATCGGCGTTCACGTGCCGTCGGACACGACGTGTCACATGGTGCGGGCGCTGATGCGGTACTCGCGTTGACCGTGGCGCCGGGTGCCCTGTGTTTTTGGGGCGCCCGGCGTTGGTGTGCGCGCCTCCAGGGGCTCCGCCCCCGGACCCCCGTTCGGCCCTGAAGGGGCCTCGTCCTCAAACGCCGGACGGGCTGAGTTGTGCCGGCCTGCGCTCGAATGGTGCGCCCCCACCTCTGCCATCCCCACCTCTGCCACCCCTACGCCGACAACTCCCGCTCCACAGGCGTCCGGAACCGCGGTGTCACCCGGGTTTCGCCCACCCAACCCCGTAGCCGTTCCGCCGCTGCCTCGATCGCGGCCTCCGCCTCCCGGCCGACGCCTTCGCGGTCGAGGATGCGCCACGTGATCTCGCCGTCGGGGCGCTGGGCCCAACCTCCCACCACGCGGCCGTTCCACCACACGGTCGGGCCCACGTTGCCGCTTCGGTCGAAGAGGGCGGGGCGTAGTTCCGGGGCTAGGTACCAGTCGCGTTGTTGCCAGCCCATCGCTGTCGGGTCGAGGGCCGGGAGGAGGGCGGCCCAGGGGGTGGCGGGGCCGGCCACGGGGGCGAGGTCGCCGGCGGTGACGTAGCCCGTGCCCTCGTCCAGGGCCACCGGTTCCGCGCCGATCGTCGCCAGGGCTCGACGGACGTCCGTGACCCGCCAGCCTGTCCACCATTTCAGGTCGGCCTCCGTCGCGGGGCCGCATGTCGTGAGCCAGTGGTCGAGCAGGGCGGCCTGGGCCTCGGGGGTGTCCAGTTCGGGGTGTGCGGGGGCCACGGCCCAGCGGAACTGGCTCGATGTCCAGCCGCCGAGGGGGCGGCCCCGTACGACCTTGCCCTCCACGCCCAGCACCCTGAGCAGGCGTGTCGAGACGGTGTGCACGCCCTCGTAGGACTTTCCGGCCGCGTACGCGAACTGTTCCTTCAACCTCGGTTCGTCCAGGGCGAGTTCGGATGCCGTCGCCTGGCCGCGCCGGGTCAGCGCGGAGAGGGTGGCCTCCTCTACGGCCTTCAGCCAGGTCGTGTCCGGCGCCCCGGCCTTCGCCATGTCCTTGACCAGGTTGGCCCGTTCACGGGCGGCGACGGCGAGTCCGGTGGACGCGTGGACCACGGCGGTCAGTTCGGCCGGGTACACGAACACCGTGTGGCGCATGCCGTGCGCGCGGATCAGGGTGCGGTCCTCGTACAGGGCGCGGGCGGTCTCCGTGACGGTGTCGGACGCGTCGGCGAGGCGGGCGCCCACGGCGAGGTAGACCGTCGCGGGGTCGCTGCCGTGCAGGGCGACGAGGGAGGCGGCGACCTCCTCGGGGGTGGTGGCGCGGGTGCGGGGGGTCAGGCGGTGGCGCAGGGCGAGGCGGGCCCGGCGTTCGGCGGTGGTGATGTGACGGGGGGTGTGAGCCATGCCGACCTCGCCTCGAAGACGTCCACTTCTCGACCGACAGTAAACGTTCACCCGATCGACGTCCCCGAAATGCACCCCCACTGCGACCCGGCTTCACTGCGTAGCAACAGGCGGTGCCATCCCAGAAGGCGGCGGCATGCAAAGACACGGCACATGACCACCCCGGCCGACCGAGCGGACCGGGGTCGCGCCGCGCGCAAACGCGTTGCCCGTTCCGCCCACGCCGGCTGGATCCCCGCCGTGGACCGCCCGGACCCCGTGGCCGTACTGGAACGGCAGGGGCGGGACCGACTCCCGGAACTCCTCCCGATCCGGTACGGGCGCATGGCCGCGTCCCCCTTCGCCTTCCTGCGCGGCTCGGCCGCCGTGATGGCGGCGGACCTGGCGTCCCAGCCGCACACCGGACTCACGGTCCAGCTCTGCGGCGACGCCCACCTCCTCAACTTCGGCCTGTACGCCTCCCCGGAACGCACCCTGCTCTTCGACCTCAACGACTTCGACGAGACATTCCCGGGCCCCTTCGAGTGGGACGTCAAACGCCTCGCCGCGAGCGTCGCCGTCGCCGGGCGCGAGAACGGCCACAGCGACACGAAGGCCCACCGCGCCGCACTGGAGGCGACAGCCGCGTACCGTACGGCTCTTCGCGAGCTGGCCCGCAAGGGCGAACTCGCCATCTGGTACGAGCGGATCGACGCCGACAGCCTGCTGCCGCTGGTGCGTTCGGCCCGCCACCGGCGCCGGGTGGAGTCCAGCCTCACCCGGGCCCGCCGCCGCACCAGCCTGCACGCGGTGGGCAAACTGACCGAGACCGTCGACGGCCGCCGCCGTATCGTCCACGACCCGCCCCTCCTGGAACCGGCCGGCGCCGCCGACATGGCCTCCCTGCGCAAGATCTTCAGCGACTACCGCTCCACCCTCTCCGAGGAACGCCGTCTGCTCCTGGACCGGTACCGCTTCGTCGACGCGGCCCGCAAGGTCGTCGGCGTCGGCAGCGTGGGCACCCGTTGCTTCATCGTGCTGCTCGCCGGCCGCGACCAGGACGACCCGCTGTTCCTGCAGATCAAGGAGGCGCGGAAGTCCGTACTGGAAGAGCACCTGCCGAACGGCCCGTACGTTCACCCCGGCCACCGGGTCGTCGCGGGCCAGCGCCTGCTCCAGGCGGCCAGCGACATCTTCCTAGGCTGGATGACGGGACCGCAGGGCCGCGCCTTCTACTGGCGCCAGTTGCGCGACATGAAGGGCTCCGCGGACGTCGCCGGCATGGGCCCGCAGGCGCTCACGGCGTACGCCCGCCTCTGCGGCACCGCCCTGGCCCGCGCCCACGCCCGCTCCGGCGACCGCATCGCCATCGCGGCCTACCTGGGCGGCACCGACACCTTCGAACGCGCCGTGGCGGACTTCGCCCTCTCCTACGCCGGCCAGACCACCGCCGACCACGCGGCCCTGGGCGCGGCCGTCGCGGCCGGCGTGGTCACGGCGTCACCGGGCATCTGACCCGAGCGCAACACCGACGAACTCCCGGAGCAGCGGCGGCAGTTGCCCCGCAGGAACCACCGCCGTCACACCCCACGCGTCCTCAAGAAACGGACTCCGCCTGCTCCTCGCCCGCCCCGCCCGCCGACTCCCGCGCCGCCGAGATCGCCTCGCGCAGATGGTCCTCGTCGGCCTTGCTCAACGACGTCTGCACCAACTGGCCGCCGAACGGCAGGAGTTGCGGGATCACCTTGTCCTGGGCCGCGTGCTTGACCAGGACGAAGAGGGCCGCGGCGCCCGGGCGGAGGTTCTGGCTGAGTTCCTTCATGAAGTTGTCGTTGATGCCGGTGTCGGTGAACGAACCGCCCGCCGCGCCGGCCGCCGCCCCCACCGCCGCGCCGAGCAGCGGCGCCAGGAACAGCAGCCCGATCACCCCGCCCCACAGCGCGCCCCCGGCCGCGCCCATCGCCGTATGGTTCACGGCCTGGTGCAGCTTGATCCGGCCGTCCTCGCGCCGCTCGACCACCACCGCGTCCTCCAGCTCGACGAGATGCCCCTTGGACAGCTCGAAGAGCTTCTCGCGGACCTGGTTGGCGGTGGGCAGGTCGTTGTAGGCGATGACGAAGAGATCACTCATCGGGGTTCACCCCTTATGTGTGGATTCGTACAGATGGGGTGGACTCTAGGCCGCGCAAAAAGGAGATGCACGCCGAGTGATCGCGCCCCTACGCTGGACACACGTTACGGAGCTGCCCACCACCGCTTTCGGCAGGACAGGCATCACCTCGCGGACTCGGGGCTACTCTCTACGCACCGACGGCCGGACGCCCTCCCCAGCGCCCCGTCGCGCCGACAACAGATCACCGCTCGTACACACCCACGCCCACGGAGGCCCGTCATGGGCACCATCGTCATATCCGGAACCGTCGTCCTGGTCCTCTTCGGCTTCGGCAACCACGTCTGGTGGCTGGCCGCAGTCGCCGTCCTCTTCCTGTACGTGCAGTACGGCAGGGACTCCTCGTCCTCTTCCTCGGCGTCGTCCTCGTCGGCCTCGGGCTCCTCCTCGGCGGGCGGAGCCACACCGTCGAGCTACCGCGCGTACCGCGACCGCCGGGACAAGCAGGCCAAGTGGGAGCGCCGCTACCAGCGCGAACGCCCGCTGGAGTCCCGTCGGCAGGCGCGCGAGAAGAGCAAGTGAGAGCAGGGGGAGAGCAAGTGAGCCCCGGGGGCGCTCCTCGTCACAGTCCGGGGGCGCCCCACACGGGGAACCACCGGCTCAGATCCTGCTCGATCCGCAGGTCGTTGCCGAGCATCGACTTGACCTGCAGTTCCAGCGCGCTGTCGCGCCGCTGACCGTCCCCGGCCAGCGGCGCGAACGGGAAGAACGTCCCGCGCTTGTACAGATAGACCAGCGCCAGCCGCCGGCCCCCGTCGTCCTCGAACCCGGCCAGCGAGCACAGGAGTTGGGGCCCGAAGCCGTTGACCTCCATCGCGCTGTTCACCGCGTGCAGATCGTTCACCAGCGCCGACAGCTGATCGGGTGTCCGGCGCGAGACCAGCCACGAGTAGCCGTAGGCATCCTGGGTCAACTCCACCGGCGGGCCCGTGCGTTCGGCATCCGCGTCCAGCAGCGCCTGCACCTCCCGGTGCGTCTGCTCGAACGCCCCGCCCTCCACCGTCGCGAAGCACACCGCACCCCGCCCGGTCGCCCGGAACCCGGCCGCCGCCTCCAGCGTGATCGCCGCCGAGGGCAGCGCGAACAGCTGGTCGAGATCGGGAGCGACCGGTTTCGTACGGCCGAGCAGGATGTCCAGCAACCCCATCCTCAGTCCGCCTTCCCGATGCCGGGCACCGCCGCCTCACCCAACTCGGCGGAGATCCGCCCCAGTTGGTCGAGCCGCTGCTCCAGGCTCGGGTGGGTGGAGAAGTACTTGGTGAAACCGGGCTCGGTGCCGGTCGCCGGGCTGAAGTAGAAGGCGTTGAAGGCCTGCGCGGTCCGCAGGTCCTTGGTCGGGATCCGCGCGATGTCACCGTCGACCTTGGTGAGCGCGGAGGCCAGCGCCGAAGGCTTGCCGGTGAGCAGCGCCGCCGCCCGGTCCGCCGCCAGCTCCCGGTACCGGGACAGCGCCCTGATCAGCAGGAAGCTGATCGCGTACACGGCCGCCGAGATCCCCATGATCCCCGCGAAGACGGCCAGCGTGTTCTGGTCCTTGCGCCCCCGGAAGATCTGCGAGTAGAAGGCGAACCGCACCATGAGCCCGGCGAGCACCCCGAGGAACGACGCCACCGTGATCACGGCCACGTCCTTGTGCGCCACGTGCGACAGCTCGTGCGCGAGCACACCCTCCAGCTCGGCCGGCTCCAGCCGCCGTAGCAGACCGGTGGTCACACAGATCACGGCGTTGTCGGCGTTCCGCCCCGTCGCGAAGGCGTTGGGCATGTCGATGTCGGAGACGGCGACGACGGGCTTCGGCATATCGGCCACGGCACACAGCCGGTCGATCACACCGTGCAGCTCGGGATACTCCTCCCGCTCCACGATCCGCCCGTGCATCGCGTACAGCGCGATCCGGTCGGAGAACCAGTACTGCGCGACGAGCAGCCCGCCCGCCAGCACCACGACCAGCACCCAGGACTTCAGCAACACGATCAGCGCGGCCACGAACGCCACGTACAACAGCCCGAGCAGGAACAGCGTCAGACCCATACGTACGGTCAACCGCCGGTCGCTCCGGAAGCGGCTCTGCATCTGCCATCACCCCGCAGTCAGGCACTCGTCCCACCGCCCAGTGTGCACCCGCCCTTTCCCATGAAGCGGTCCCGATCGGCCCTAGGCGGAGCAAAAGGTCCCTGGAGCGGGTGAGAATCCGATGAGCGCGCGAGGGCGCAGGTCAGCCGCTGAGCCCCGCCTCCCACAGCAGCCGCGTCAGCACATACTCGCTGAACAGATGCCGAGCCCGCCCCAGCAGCTCACCGACCTCAGGATCCCCCGGCGTCATCCCCGCCTCCGGATGCCACCGCTGCACCACCTGCGCACCCCAGGCCCGCAACCTCTCGTCCGGATCGTCGAGCACCGTCACGGCGGCCCGCAGCCGTACGATCCCGCCCCGCGCGTCCAGCAGCCGGAACGCGGCGACGCGCACATGCCGGGGCCATGCCTTGGGCCACTCACCCGCGAGCCGTTCCATGAGCGGCCCGTCCGGCATCAGCCCGGCCGACGGCAACAACGCGAGCGTCGCCTCCCGCGCGACCGCGGGCGCCGGATCGTCGAGCAACGGCAGCATCCGCGGTACGTCCACGACGTCCAGGGTCCGCAACCCACCCAGGGCCCGAGCCCGCACGGCGGCGGCCGGATGCGAGACGAGCGGCCACAACAGAGCGGCATCCCTTCGCTCCCCACACTCCGCGAGCCCGATCACGGCCCCGGGCACCGGATCACCGCCCGAGCACCAGCCCCGGTACAACGCCGCCGGATCGCCCCCACCCTGCCGCACGACATACCGAGCGCAGGCCCGCACGACACCGGACCGATCGGCGAGAAACTCCTCGGCCCGCCCCGGCCGCCCCACCGCCCGCAACGCGGTGACCCCGGCCGCCCGAGCCTGCGGACTCCGAGCCCCGAGCAACGGTTCGAGCACCTGCTCGTACTCCCCGCTCTTCGCCGCGACGGCCAGCGCGGCATCCGCACAGAGGATCTGTACGACGGTGTCGGCGTCCCGGGCGGCGGCGCGGGCGAGTTGGGCGGCGGAGAGGAGACCGTCCTCGACGGCCAGACGATGGACAAAGCGGCGTACGGCACGGTCGGGGTGGCTGAAGAGGGGAGCGAGCTGCTCACGGGACGCCGACCGCAGCACCCCGCCGACCAACTCGACGGCGAAGGCCCCGCGCCCCCGCCGCCCGAAGAGCAGAACCAGCGGCGCGAGCGCGACAGCGGTGTCGATGTCGAGCGCCTCACGGAGCAACTCCCGCGCCCGCTCCCGCACTTGCCCGACCCAGTCGGCACACCGCACGACAACCAACGGCAGCAACACCGAGCACCCGGCGGCCTGTCGAAGCGCGGCCTCCCGGACCCGCCCGTCGCGATGACACAACGCGACAGCAAGCTCAGGCTCAGCGACCCAGGCGGGTGCGTACGGCTCGCGCCGCAAGGCCTCGTCGAGCCGGATCCAGGCGAGGGGATCCCCGAAGCCGATGTTCTCGCCCATCTCTAGTACGGCGCCCATCTCTAGTACGGCGCCCGGAAGTTGACGTACCCCAGAAGCACGATGACCGCGACGACACTCCCCAACACGATCACTGCGGACATCCAGGACGACCGCCGAGGCCCCACCCCCTCGGGCTCCCCCCGGAACGGCACCGGCTCCGGCGGCTGCTCCTTCCACCGAGCCGCCAGCATCCGAGCCCGAGCCGACGGCTCCTTGTGCTCGGCCCCGTCGGCCCACTTGAGGTCGAACTCGCGCTCCTCGTCGCCCTGTTGCGCCATCCCCGTTACCTTTCTCGAACATCCGTGTCAGTGACGATGATCCCTGGCCGCACCCGGTCTGTGAAGCGAGTTCCGGGCAGACGACGGCGCCCCGCCTCTCCGAGGAGAGACGGGGCGCCGAGGGCTCTGGGCCGGTTCGATCACACGTCGAAGTACAGCTCGAACTCGTGCGGGTGCGGACGCAGCTGCAGCGGGGCGATCTCGTTCGTGCGCTTGAAGTCGATCCACGTCTCGATCAGGTCGGACGTGAAGACGTCGCCCGCGAGGAGGAACTCGTGGTCGGCCTCGAGGCGGTCGAGGACGGCCGGGAGGGAGGTCGGGACCTGGGCGACGCCCGCGTGCTCCTCGGGGGCCAGCTCGTAGAGGTCCTTGTCGATCGGCTCGGCCGGCTCGATCTTGTTCTTGATGCCGTCCAGGCCCGCCAGGAGGAGCGCGGAGAAGGCGAGGTACGGGTTGCCGGAGGAGTCGGGCGCGCGGAACTCGACGCGCTTGGCCTTCGGGTTGGAGCCCGTGATCGGGATGCGCATCGCGGCGGAGCGGTTGCGCTGCGAGTACACCAGGTTGACCGGCGCCTCGAAGCCCGGCACCAGGCGGTGGTACGAGTTCACCGTCGGGTTGGTGAAGGCGAGCAGCGAGGGGGCGTGCTTGAGGATGCCGCCGATGTAGTAGCGGGCGAGGTCCGACAGACCCGCGTAGCCGGCCTCGTCGTAGAAGAGCGGGGAGCCGCCCGCCCACAGCGAGGAGTGGACGTGCATGCCCGAGCCGTTGTCGCCGAAGATCGGCTTCGGCATGAAGGTCGCGGTCTTGCCGTTGCGCCAGGCGACGTTCTTCACGATGTACTTGAAGAGCTGGAGGTCGTCGGCCGCGGCGAGCAGCGTGTTGAACTTGTAGTTGATCTCGGCCTGGCCGGCGGTGCCCACCTCGTGGTGCTGGCGCTCGACCTGGAGGCCGGACGCGGCCAGCTCCAGGGAGATCTCCGCACGCAGGTCGGCGAAGTGGTCGACCGGCGGGGTCGGGAAGTAGCCGCCCTTGTAGCGGACCTTGTAACCGCGGTTGTCCTCGACCGCACCGGTGTTCCAGGCGCCGGCCTCGGAGTCGATGTGGTAGAAGCTCTCGTTCGCCTTGGTCTCGAAGCGCACGCTGTCGAAGACGTAGAACTCGGCCTCGGGACCGAAGTACGCGGTGTCGGCGATGCCGGTGGAGGCGAGGTACGCCTCGGCCTTCTTCGCCACGTTGCGCGGGTCACGGGAGTACTGCTCGCCCGTGATCGGGTCGTGGATGAAGAAGTTGATGTTGACCGTCTTGTCGCGGCGGAAGGGGTCCACGCGCGCGGTCGACAGGTCGGCGCGGAGCGCCATGTCGGACTCGTGGATGGCCTGGAAGCCGCGGATCGAGGAGCCGTCGAAGGCGAGTTCCTCGTCCGGGTCGAAGGCCGTCGCCGGCAGCGTGAAGTGCTGCATCACACCCGGCAGATCGCAGAATCGGACGTCGACGAACTTGACGTCCTCGTCCGCGATGAACTTCTTGGCCTCGTCGGCGTTCTGGAACATCCAGCTCCTCCTACTCCCGACCGTCCGTGCCGGGGTGGTAGTTCGTTCGTGCGGCCAGTGCGGTGGCACACGCTGGACCCGACCTTAGGGACGGGGGATTTCTCCAGCGTGACCCATTTGTTTCACCCAAGTTAACCGGTCTTGGGCCCGCTGGCCCCTCCTGTCCGCATGGCAGAACGCGGGCAGTACCGTGGACGGGTGGACAACAGGGATGCAATCGGCTCATGGCTCTCCGGGCCCCGTGAGGCCGCGGAGCGAGCAGGTGTCGACTTCGGTTACCGCGGTGAGCAGCTGGGTCTGCCCGAGGACGGCCCCGGCTCGATCGCCCGCCCGGGCCGCCGCCTCGGCGCCATCGCCGTCGACTGGGCGCTGTGCCTGTTGATCGCATACGGCCTGCTCACCCACGGCTACAAGCCGGGCGCGACCGGCAACTGGGCCCTCCTCGTCTTCTTCGTCCTCAGCGCCCTCACGGTCGGCACGATCGGCTTCACCCCGGGCAAGCGCCTCTTCGGCCTCCGCGTGGTCGCCCTCGACACCGGCCGCCCCAACCCCCTCCGCACCCTGCTCCGCACCGCCCTCCTCTGCATCGCGATCCCGGCCCTGATCTGGGACCGGGACGGGCGGGGACTGCACGACCGGTTGGCCCGCACGGTCGAGGTACGGATCTAGCGGCAGTTCTACGACGGAGGGGGCGCCCGAGACGATTACCGGGCGCCCCCTTTGGCGTGCCGGGTGGGTGACGGTGAGGCTGTTACGGCCCGGGGTCCGGGAGCGGGCGGGCCGGGGCCGGGACACTGTCGCCGTTCCCGACGGAAGTGGTGGGCAGTGGTGGGCAGGATGCCAGCAGGCGACAAGTCGACGATTGTGACCCGGGCGCCGATGGTCGCCGAGGTCGCGGCCCGGTACGCGGCGGAGGCGGAGACCGCGCGGCGGCTCTCACCGCAGGTGATCGAGGGGGTACGGGACGCCGGTTTCGCGCGGCACTTCGTCCCCGTGGCCCACGGCGGCGAGGCGGGTGGTTTCGCCGAACTGACCTCCGCCGTCGGCCTGGTGGGGGAGGGCTGCACATCGGCGGCCTGGGCGGCGTCGCTGGCCGCGTACGCCGGCCGGTACGCGGCGTTTCTCCCCGCCGAGGGCCAGGCGGAGATCTGGGCGGACGGGCCGGACGTCCTGCTGGCCGGCGCGCTCATGCCGTCCGGCAAGGCGGAGCCCGTGGCCGGGGGCTGGCGGCTGAGCGGTGAGTGGAAGTACATCAGCGGGGTGCACTTCGCGGACTGGGCGCTGGCCTGCGCGGCGGTACCGGCGGAGGGCCCGGTGGACCCCGACGCGCGACCCGAGGTGCGGTTCTTCGCCGTGCCGCGGGCGGACTTCTCGATCGAGGACAGCTGGTTCACCGTAGGGATGCGCGGGACGGGCAGCGACACCCTGGTCCTCTCCGACGCCTTCGTGCCCGAACACCGCACCCTGGCACGGTCGTTGGTGCACGCCGGCCGCGCGCCCGCCTCGGACGCGCGCTGCCACATCGTCCCGATGCACGCCGTGAACGCGCTGCCGTTCGCCGCCCCGCTGGTCGGCGCGGTCCGGGGCGCGCTGCGGGCCTGGATCGCGCGGACCGGCGCCCGCGTCGACCGCCGGGGCCGGGCGGTGGGCGAGATGCCCTCGACCCAGATCTCCCTGGCCCGCTCGGCGGCCGAGGTGGACGCCGCCGAACTCCTGATCCTCCGCACGGCGGCGATCGCCGACGGCACGGAGACCTGCCCGTCGGAGGGCGAGGCGGCTGTCCGGGGCGCCCGGGACCTCGCCCTCGCGGTGGAACTGCTCGTCTCGGCAGTCGACCGCGTCTTCCGCGCAGGCGGCACGTCAGGGCAGTCGTCGTCCGACCCGGTCCAACGCTTCTGGCGCGATGTGAACAGCGCCGCCTCGCATGTCGCGCTCTCCTTCGAGACGACGGGGGCGGCTTACGGGGCGTGGGCGTTGTCGGGCGAGGAACAGCGGGCGGGCGCTGTGCGCTGACTGGGCCCGGCTGCCGTGTGCTGGGCGGACTCCGGTGACCGGTCGCCGATCGGGCAGCGCCCCGGTTGCCGCCCCGACCCGCTGCCCGCATAGTCGATCTGGACCCGGGTGACGATCCCGATCGCTGTCGGTGAGCCGTATCCGTGGCCGCCCCGAGGCTGCTGAAACCGCGGTGGCCTCCGCTGTGAGGCCCGACAGGTGGTGCACCGTCATGCCGGAGCGTCAGGAAGTACTCGAAGCAGCACGGGCGACTGTGGCGCCCGAGGATTTCCGGGCCGCGATGGCCCGTTTCCCCTCGGGTGTCGTGGTGGTGACCACGTGCTGCGAGGACGGAACCCCGCGCGGCTTCACGGCCAGTTCCTTCTGCTCGGTCTCGCTGGAGCCGCCGATGGTTCTGGTGTGCCTTGCGAACTCCGCCGACTCGGCGCCGTCGTTCGGGCACTGTGATCGCTTCGCCGTGAGCGTGCTCGCCCCGGACCACCGGCCGCTCGCCGTGCGCTTCGCGACCAAGGGCACCGACAAGTTCGCCGACGGCGGGCTGTCCACCAGCCCCGGCGGGCTGCCGACGGTCGAGCGGGCCGTGTCCGAGCTGGACTGCTCCGCCCACGCACGTCACCCGGCCGGAGACCATACGGTCCTGATCGGCCGGGTGACGGGAGTGCGACTGGGGGAGGGGTCCCCGATGGTGTATTACGACCGGGGGTTCAGGACCTTGGCCTGAACCCCCGGTGGCCGCCTACGACGATGGGGGCACCCGGATCAGATCCGGGTGCCCCCATCGTCGTAGAAAACCGGCCGTGGAAACCGGCCGTGGAAAACCGGTCGTAGAAAACCGACCGTCTGCGGCTCAGCGGGCCTTGCCGCCGCCCTTCGGGAGTTTCATGCCCTTCGGCATCGGGCCCTTTGGCAACGGCATGTTGCTCATCAGGTCGCCCATCGCGCGGAGGCGGTCGTTGGTCGCCGTCACCTGCGGGCCGGTCAGGACGCGCGGGAGCTTCAGCATCGTCGTGCGGACCTTCTTCAGCGGGATCTGGCCCTCGCCCGTGCCGACCATCACGTCGTGCACCGGGACGTCCGCGACGATGCGGTTCATCTTCTTCTTCTCGGCGGCCAGGAGGGACTTCACCCGGTTCGGGTTGCCCTCGGCCACCAGCACGATGCCGGCCTTGCCGACCGCGCGGTGCACCACGTCCTGGCTGCGGTTCATCGCCACCGCCGGAGTCGTCGTCCAGCCCCGGCCGATGTTGTCCAGTACCGCCGCGGCCGCGCCCGGCTGGCCCTCCATCTGCCCGAAGGCTGCCCGCTCGGCCCGGCGTCCGAAGACGATCGCCGACGCGAGGAAGGCGAGCAGGAGGCCGAGAATGCCGAGATAAATGGGGTGCCCGAGCAAGAAGCCGATCGCGAGGAAGACACCGAAGGTGACGATTCCGACAGCCGCGAGCACAAGACCGATCTTCTTGTCGGCCTTGCGGGTCATCTTGTAGGTCAGAGCGATCTGCTTGAGTCGCCCGGGGTTCGCAGCGTTTTCCGCTGTCGTGTCCTTCCTCGCCATGCGAGGAAGTCTACGTGCCCGCGGGAGCGCCGACGACGGCGGTGCCCGAAGGGCGGTGAATCAGGAGTGGTCAGGAGTGGGAGGTGAGGGCCTGCTCGATGACGAGCTGTGCCTCGACCCGGTCCTTGGCGCGGCGACGGTCCTCCAGGACGGAGGTCCACGCGTTGCGACGGGCGGTCCGCTGGCCGCTGCTCAGCAGCAGCGACTCCACCGCGCGCAGGGCGTCGGTGAAGGACGGGATGGCGGTGGCGCGAACGGGCGCGGCCTGCATGGTGGAGGTCCCCCCTCGGAACAGCTCTGGGTATGGGTCTACGTGCTGTAAATCCAGTGTCACTGTTTGGTGTTACCAGGGCGTGACCGACCGGTCAAACACCAATGAAGCCTTGATGCGCGGGGCCGAAACGCTGACGCGGCCCTGATGAAGGCCCTCATCTGGGAGGACTGTCAGGGCCGCGTCGACAATGACTGTTACCGGCGAGTAGTCGCTTGTGCGCGAATTCACACAACCCGGGGCGGGCCGAGGTTAGTTGAGGTCACACCGCCTGCGAGGCCACGTACGCGCCCCGCTTCTCGATGGCCATCTGGTACAGGCGCCCGGCACGGTACGACGAACGCACCAGCGGGCCGGACATGACACCGGAGAAGCCGATCTGGTCGGCCTCCTCCTTCAGCTCGACGAACTCGTGCGGCTTCACCCAGCGCTCCACCGGGTGGTGCCGTACGGAAGGCCGCAGGTACTGCGTGATGGTGACCAACTCGCAGCCCGCCTCGTGCAGTTGGCGCAGCGCCTCGCTGACCTCCTCGCGGGTCTCGCCCATGCCGAGGATCAGGTTCGACTTCGTGACCAGACCGTAGTCGCGGGCCTCGGTGATGACCTTGAGCGAGCGGTCGTAGCGGAAGCCGGGGCGGATGCGCTTGAAGATGCGGGGGACCGTCTCGACGTTGTGCGCGAAGACCTCGGGGCGGGAGGAGAAGACCTCGGCGAGCTGCTCCGGGACCGCGTTGAAGTCGGGGGCCAGGAGCTCGACCTTGGTGCGGCCGGCCTCGCGGGACTCCGTCTGCTGGTGGATCTGGCGGACCGTCTCCGCGTACAGCCAGGCGCCGCCGTCCTCCAGGTCGTCGCGGGCGACGCCGGTGATCGTGGCGTAGTTCAGGTCCATCGTGACCACGGACTCGCCGACCCGGCGCGGTTCGTCGCGGTCCAGGGCCTCGGGCTTGCCGGTGTCGATCTGGCAGAAGTCGCAGCGCCGGGTGCACTGGTCGCCGCCGATGAGGAAGGTCGCCTCGCGGTCCTCCCAGCACTCGTAGATGTTGGGGCAGCCGGCTTCCTGGCAGACCGTGTGCAGGCCCTCGCTCTTCACGAGGGCTTGCATCTTCGTGTACTCGGGACCCATTTTCGCCCGGGTCTTGATCCACTCGGGCTTGCGCTCGATGGGGGTCTGGGCGTTCCGGACCTCCAGGCGCAGCATCTTGCGTCCGTCTGGGGTGACTGCGGACACATCGGCTCCCTGTAGCTTCGATTCTTCGGCGTACACCAGGGTACGCCCGTGATTTCAGGCCCCCGCCTTGAGGCCAACCGCAGAGCGGAAAGTCACATTCCCGGGTCAGGCGGTCGCTTTCTCGATCTCCCGGGGCTTCAGATCCGCGTGCTCCAGTACGTCCTTCAGATGCCGTTCCACCACCGGCAGCACCTCGGCGATCGTCACGTCCCGGCCCAGCTCGGCCGCCAGTGAAGCCACGCCCGCGTCGCGGATCCCGCACGGGATGATCCGGTCGAACCACCTGTTGTCCGGGTTCACGTTCAGCGCGAAGCCGTGCATCGTGACGCCCTTGGCCACGCGGATGCCGATCGCGGCGATCTTCCGGTCCTCGCGGCGCTGGCCGGCGTTGGACGGGGCGTACTCCGGGCCGTTCATCCGCGGGTCGAACTCCTCGTCGTGCAGACGGGGGTCGAAGTCGAGGGACAGACCGCCGATCGACGGGCGCTCGTCCACGGGGTCGCCGAGGATCCAGACCCCGCTGCGGCCCTCGACCCGGCTGGTCTCCACGCCGAACTCCGCGCAGACCCGGATCAGCGCCTCCTCCAGGCGTCGTACGTGGGCGACGACGTCCACCGGGCGGGGCAGCTTCTGGATCGGGTAGCCGACGAGCTGGCCGGGGCCGTGCCAGGTGATCTTGCCGCCGCGGTCGACGTCGATGACCGGGGTGCCGTCGAGCGGGCGCTCGTTGTCCTGCGTGCGGCGGCCCGCCGTGTAGACCGGCGGGTGTTCCAGGAGCAGCACCGTGTCGGGGACCTCGTCCGCGAAGCGGGCCGCGTGCACCCGGCGCTGCTCGTCCCACGCCTCCTGGTATTCGACGGCGTCCGCGCCGAAGCCCATCCGGACGAACCGCAACTCACCCACGGCAAGCGCCTCCTCAGCAGCACCTATGAGTCGTAAGGCACGAAACATGCCTACGCCACTGTACGACCGACCGCTGACAGCCCTCCGGGCGGTGGGGACCGTCAGCCCTACGACCAATCCTCACACGATCGGATGAATGCACGTCGGAATGTGCGACGGGATGCTTACGCTCCGCTACATTCGCGCCGTTCACGAGGCCAAAAGGGCTGCTCACAGGCAATCCGGGCAGGCAGTGGCCGCATCGGCCCCTGCTGGGGCCCGAAAGGCAGGAGACCGCACCGCAGATGACGGAACGACCCGCGCAGCGCACTCCCAACCGTCAGCTCGCCGCGCTCATCGCAGAAGCGGGGTTCTCCAACGCAGGTCTCGCCCGTCGCGTGGACCAGCTCGGTCTGGAGCACGGACTCGATCTCAGATACGACAAGACATCCGTCACCCGGTGGCTGCGCGGCCAGCAGCCCAGGGGCACCACGCCCGCCCTCATCGCCGAGGTGTTCACCCGCCGGCTCGGCCGCCGGCTCACCGCCCAGGACCTCGGGCTCGACGCCTGTGCGCCGGTGTACGCCGGGCTCGAATTCGCCGCGACCCCCGAGGAGGCCGTCGACATCGTCAGCGGGCTGTGGCGCAAGGACTCCGGCAGCCACGCCGAGCTGCGCAAGATCGCCTTCACCCCGGCCGGGCTCGTGGTGCCCAGCCGGGACTGGCTGATCGGCCGCGCCGACGACCGGGTCGGCCGCGCGGAACCCGCCAACCGGGTGCCACCGCAGGGCCGCCCCGCCGTCCCCCGCCAGCGCGGCCAGGCCGCCGAGCGCGGGCCCGGCCAGAAGGTCACCGGCGGCGACATCTCCGCCCTCCGCTCAGTCGGCGAACTGTTCCGCACCCTCGACAACGCCTACGGCGGCGGCCACGCTCGCCAGGCCCTCGTGCGCTACCTGGAGCACGAGACCGAACCGATGCTCCGCGGCACCTACGGCGAGCAGACCGGCCGGCGCCTGTTCGCCGCGGCGGCCGACCTCACCCGGCTCGCGGGCTGGACGTCGTACGACATCGCCGCGCACGGGCTCGCGCAGCGGTACTTCGTGCAGGCGCTGCGGCTGTCGCAGGCGGCGGGGGACCGGGCCTACGGCTCGTACGTGCTCATGACCATGAGCCGGCAGGCCGTCTATCTCGGGCACGGGCGGGAGGCTGTCCAGCTCGCGCGGGTGGCGCAGCAGGGGGTCGGGACCAGCGCGCCGCCCGTTGTGCAGTCGTTGCTGCACTCCGTGGAGGCGCGGGCGCACGGGGTGTTGGGGGAGGTGCGGGCGTGCACGTCGGCGCTGGTGCGGGCCGAGCGCGCCCTTGAGACGGCACGTGCGGGGGATGAAGTGCCTTACTGGGCGCGGTTCTTCGACGAGGCGCAGCTTGCCGACGAGTTCGGGCACGCGCATCGGGATCTGCAGCAGTTCCGGGCGGCCGCGCAGCATGCGGAACGGTCGTTGCAGTTGCGGGCGCCCGCGTTTGCCCGAAGTCGGTTGTTCTGCCGGGTTGTTCTTGCCTCTGCTCGGCTTGGGCTCGGGGAGCTTGATCAGGCCTGTGCGTTGGGGGCGGAGGCGGCGGGGCAGGCTGTGGAGATGCGGTCGGTTCGGGCTGTGGAGTATGTGCGGGACTTCGAGCGGCGGCTTGAGCCGTACAAGGACGCTGCGCCGGTGCGGGGGTATCGCGACAAGGTCGCCGCGTTTGGGTGAGGTGCGCGGGGGTGGGTGGGGCTGCGCGACTCCGTCGTGGCTGGTCGCGCAGTTCCCCGCGCCCCTAAAGGAATCTACGCGGCCTGTGTTGTTGGGATCGGGTCTGCTCGGTGCATCGAGGTCGCCGCGCCCAGGTCCGCCAGGATCGCCGTCGACGCCCGGTGACCGGAATGCAGAGCCCCCTGCACCGTGCTCGTGTCGCGGTGGTCGCCGCACACGTACAGGCCGGCCAACAGCCGTACCGGACGCCGGAGATCGTGTGGTGGGCGCATGACCGGGACCGCCTCGGCGGTGTGGTGGACGGCGAGGGTTTCCCAGCGGGTGGTCGAGGTGCCGTAGAGGCGGGACAGGTGCATGCGTACGGCGGTTTCGACGTCCGGTGGGGGAGGGCCGAGGACTGTTGAGGAGACGAGTGCGCGGCCTGCGGGTGCTCGGCTCGGGTCGACCTCGCTGACGATCGCCGTGTGGGCCACCGGGCCGCCTCGGTCGGAGTCCAGGAGGAGGGCGGCGCCGGTCGTGGGCGGGTCGTCGGTCGTGTGGTGGACCACCGTCACCGGGTGGAAGTCGGGTACACGCAGGCCGGGCAGGAGTTCGGCCGCCGCGCGCGCGTCCGTCGCGACCAGCACCGCCCGGCAACCGATCTCGCCGTGCTCGGCGGTGGTCACCGATGTCGTCGATACGGCCGTCACGCGCACCCCGGTGTGCACGGTGCCCGGCGGCAGCGCGGCGGCGAGCACCTCGGGCAGCATCTCCGCGCCGCCCTCCGGCAGGCACAGTCGCCCGCCCGCGAAGGCCCGCAGCGCGAGGTCCGCGCAGCGGCTGGAGGTCGTCAACTCCGGGTCGCACAGCAGCGCGGCGAGCAGCGGGCGCAGGAAGCCGTCGATGGTCCGCGCGGGGACCCCACGGGCGGCGAGTGCCTGACCGGCCGCCAACTCGGGCCGGGACAGGAGGCGTTCGACCGGTGTGCTCGCGAGGCGCGTCAGCGCGGTGCCGAGCCGGGCCTGGTCGACGGGGCCGCCGAGGGGGGCGGTGGAGCGGGGCCTGGGCACGGTCGAGGAACCCGGGGCGACCGCGGGCCGGTCTTTGAGCGTGGGGCCGCCCCAGGAGGAGCCTGTCCGGTCTTTGGGGGGCGGGCCGCCCCGGGAGGTACCCGCGCGGTTCCTTGGCGCCGGACCGCCCCAGGACGCGCCCGTCCGGTCCCTGAACGCGCCCCAGGACGCGCCCGTCAGGCCGCCCCGGGCCGTGGTCCGGTCCTTGGGAACCGGACCACCTTCGGCGGTTCCCGTGCGGTCCCCGGGGGTGGTCGTGTCCCCTGAGGGCGTTGCCAGTGTCGCGCTGCGGCCTGAAGTGTCTGCCCTGCCTCCGGCGCCGCCCCTCGGCGCCCCCGCGGCCCAGGACGCGCCCCCGCGTCCCCTTGACACCGGTCCGCCCCACGAGAAGCCGGGGCGCCCCCGGGTCACCGGGCCGCCCTTCCGTCCCGCCCCCACCCGAGGGGCGCTTGCCAGGGCGCGTACCGCGTGGAGTGCGCCCCGTGCGCTCCCTCCGGGCGCCGGGGTGCCGGCGTGGTGGTGGCGGCCGTCGCTGTGGAGGAGGACGCCCGGTGCGAAGGGGCGCAGCACCAGGGCGTCGAGGCCCGGGGTCAGGCGCAGTTCGGGGTACGAGGTGGACAGGAACTGTCCGATCCGGTCGAGCCGGAACCCGTCGACCTTCTCGGTCGACATACGGCCGCCCACGTAAGGGGCGGCCTCCAGGACTACGGTCGTTACTCCTGCGCTGATCAGCCGATGCGCCGCGGCGAGTCCGGCGACCCCGGCCCCCACGACGACGACGTCCGCCTGGTACGCGTGCTCAAGCACGTGCCCCTCCTCAGGGTTGCGCGGCCGGTGGAGTCGTCATGCCCCCAACAGCCTCCAGGGATACCCGAGTTCGGGTCGAGGTTAGGGCCGTGATCGGTCAAGGGCAGTCGCGCATACGCAGGGCACGGTCGCACGGCGGTCGCATATGGTCGCCGAGCGTCATCATCGGGGGTCAAACGGTCATCGCCGCGCGCCCGCCCGCCGTCCACGCTTCACAGCGCCGCCCGGAACGTCAGGCCTCGGGCGTTCCAGGAGTAACGACCGCTGTCCAGGACGCCGCCCCTTACAGCGCCGCCCGGATCGCCCCCTCGATCTCCGGGAACGCGAACGTGAACCCCGACTCCAACAGCCGCTTCGGCAGCACCCGTTGACTCCCCAGCACATCCCCCGACATCTCGCCCAGCACCAGCTTCAGCGCGGGCGCCGGCACCGTGAAGAGGGACGGGCGGCGCAGCACACGCCCCATCGCCGCGGAGATCTCACGGTTCGTCAGCGGGTTCGGCGCGGTGAGGTTGAAGGGGCCGGACAGCCCGTCCGTGTCGATGAGATGCCGGATCGCCGCCACCTCGTCGTGCAGCGCGACGAACGACCAGTACTGCCGCCCGTTCCCGAACCGTCCCCCAAGTCCCGCCTTGTAGAGGGGGAACAGCTTGGCCCACGCGCCGCCGTCCCGCGCCACGACCAGCCCGGTCCGCGCGAACACGGTCCGTACGCCCGCCTCCTGCACGGGCGCCGTCGCCTCCTCCCACTCCACGCACAGCGAGGGCAGAAAACCGTCCCCTGGAGGCGCCGATTCGTCCACGGCACGGTCGCCGGTCTCCCCGTAGAAGCCGATCGCGCTGCCGTTCACCCACACGCGCGGCGGCCGGTCCAGGGCTGCGACGGCCTCCGCGAGGGCCGCCGTGCCGAGGACGCGGCTGTCGCGGACCTGCTTCTTGTAGGCGTCGGTCCAGCGGTGGTCGCCGACCCCGGCGCCGGCGAGGTTGACCACGGCGTCGCAGCCGTCGAGCCCGGCCGCGTCCACGTACTGGCCCTCGGGGTCCCAGCAGACCTCGTCCGCGCCCCGGGCGCCGCGCCGCACCAGGCGCACCACCTCGTGCCCGTCCGCGGTCAGGGACCGGACCAGTGCGCTGCCGATGAGACCGGAGGCGCCGGTCACCGCGATTCGCGAGCGTTCCATGGCTCCCATCCTGCCTCGTTGATCCATAAAACCCCCATGAGGACCGGGCCGCACCCGCCGTACCCTGGCCCACATGTCCGAGCCGAACATACGCACAGCCCTGCCCGACGACGACGAGGAACTGGGCGCACTGGACCGCGCCACCTGGTCCCGCCTGCACGCGGTCATGCCCCGCCCGCAGCCGCCGTACGCCCCCTTCTTCGACGAGCGGCACGCGCCCGACGACCATCTGGTCGCCGAGATCGACCGCCGGATCGTCGGTTACATCCGGCTGGCCTTCCCCACCGAGCTGGCCTGCAACGCGCACGTCCGGCAGATCCAGGGGCTCGCCGTCGCCGACGAGGCGCGGGGCAAGGGGGTCGGCCGGGCGCTGGTCCGGGCCGCCGTAGAGGAGGCGCGGCGAAGGGGCGCACGCCGGCTCACGTTGCGCGTGCTCGGGCACAACACCCCGGCGCGGCGGCTCTACGAGGCGGAGGGCTTCGCCGTCGAGGGCGTACTGCCCGAGGAGTTCCTGCTCGACGGGAAGTACGTCGACGACGTCTTCATGGGCCGCGCGCTCTGACCTGTCGGCCTACGAGGTGACCAGGTCGCCCGTGTCCACCTGGGCGGTCGCGGTCGCCGCCCGTTGCGCGTCCCCGGAGACCTCGTCGGCCGTGAGCACGTACCCCGTCTCGTTGTCCGAGGTGGAGCGGGCGAAGACGACGCCGTAGACCTTGCCGCCGGTGGTCAGGAGGGGGCCGCCGGAGTTCCCGGGGCGGACGGTGGAGCGGATCGAGTAGATCTCGCGGGTGACCGTGCCGTCGTTGTAGATGTTCTGGCCGGTCGCGTTCACGCGGTTGGCGACGGTCGCGGCCTGGAGGTTCAGGTCGCCGTCCTGGGGATAGCCCGCGACCACGGCCGAGTCGCCGCGCTCGGCGCTGGTGTCGAAGCGCAGCACGGGCGCGGACAGCCCCGGCACGTACAGCACGGCGACGTCCTTCTGCGGGTCGAAGAGGACGACCCGTGCCTCGTACGACCGTCCGACCCCGCCGATGCGGACGGTCGGGTTGTCGATGCCGGCCACCACGTGCGCGTTGGTCATCACGTGCTGCGGGGCGTACACGAAGCCGCTGCCCTCGCGGCCCTGGGTGCCCGAGGAGCCCTCGATCTTGACCGTGCTCCGCTTGGAGGCGTTCGTCGCGGCGGCCGTGACGCTGTCGCCGGTGGGCTTGGCGACCTCGGCCGTCGACTCGTTCTCGAACGGGTTGAAGACCTGCGGGAAGCCCGCCTCCGTGAGCGCGGAGGTCGCCCGCGAGAACCACGTCGGTGTCGTGTCCGGCATCAGCTTCTGGACGCTGCCCAGCAGCGTCGAGTCCTGGATCGCCGTCGTGACCGTCGCCGACGAGGACGCGCCCAGCACGCTCGCGGCCACCCACGCGACGATCATCACCGCCACCGAGTTCGCCGCGGCCCCGCCGATCCCGTCGGCCACCCGCAGCGGCCCCTGGTCCAGCTCCTTGCGCAGCTTCAGCGCGAGCCGTCCCGCCAGTTCGTGCCCGACCACCGCCGGGGTCAGCACGGTGAGTACGGCGGTCACCGTCGCCGCCGTCGTCCCCGGAGTCACCAGGTCCATCACCCACGGCAGCACCCATACGCCGACGACCGCACCGCCCACGAACCCGGCGAGCGACACACATCCGGCGACGAGGCCGCGCCGGTATCCGGACGCCGCGTAGGCGAGGATCACCAGCAACAACAGCAGGTCGAGCAGGTCCACGGAGCCGCCTTTCTCTCGGAACCCTTAGTACGCGAGGAACGGGCCCACTGATCAGTCACGCGCGCGTGCTCCCCGGGAAGCGACCACGCGTGCGTGTACCCCCAGAAACGTGCCGGACCAGGACGATGGTTCCACCGGGTGGCACAGCACACATCGCGGACTGAGTGTTTCCGGCCGAGAGTGTGACCATGCGTGTCCTGAGAAGAACGCCGGGTGCACGAAGACGACCGCCGCGGGTACGAATACCTCGCGCGGCGGTCGTTCTGCTGGCCTGCCTGCCCGGTCTCGCCGCCGTTCTGGTGCTCGCCCTGTGCGCGGACGGCATCGGGCGCCGGGCCACGGCCGCCGCCGTACGGCCGCCCGTCGCGGCGCGGCCCGTCGCGGTCGGGCACACCGCGCCCAAGCCGCGGATCGTGCCGCGTTCGGCCTGGCTCGACGCGCTCTCCCGGCATGCGCAGCCGCCGCCGCGCTACGACGACAAGGTCGTCGCCGTCTTCGTCCATCACACGGACTCACCGAACGGGTACGACTGTGCGGACGCGCCTCGCATCATCCGGTACCTGTACGCCGGGCAGACCGGGGTTCGGGACTGGGACGACATCGGCTACAACTTCCTCGTCGATCACTGCGGGACGATCTACGAGGGGCGGGCGGGGGGTGTCGATCGAGCCGTGACCGGGGCGCACACGCAGGGGTTCAATCACCGGACTGTGGGGATCGCTGCGATCGGGACGTTCACTTCGGGGATGGCGGTACCGAAGGTGATGACCGATGCGATTGCTGCGCTGGCTGCGTGGAAGTTGGGGCTTGCGGATGTTGATCCGCGTGTGAAGGTGCGGCTGGTGTCCAGTAACAGCCTCAGTCGGTACGCCTCTGGTACGACGGCGGTGCTGCCTGCCCTTGCGGGGCACAAGGATGGGTACATGACGAGTTGTCCTGGGGCGGCGTTGTTGGCTCGGTTGCCGGAGGTTCGGGGACTGGCGGCGCGGTTGCAAGGGCGGTGAATCGCCCCCGCCGCCCCTACCCGTCCCATCCCCGGGGGCTGCGCCCCCGGACCCCGCTCGGTCGGATGTCGGGTGTCGGCCCGGTGGGGGCTGGGCGCGCAGTTCCCCGCGCCCCTAAAGGGGCGCTCTATCTGCGGGCCAGATACACGCTCAACGCCCGTTGCAGGACCCTCCCTTGGCTTCCCACCGGGCGTTCCCATTCGCCGAGGTACTCCACCGCTTGGCCGCCTGCGCCTGTTTTGAAGAGGAGGCGGCCTACCAGGCGGTCGTCGGCGATCAGGGACGGGGTGATGGAGCGGAGGTCGTACGTGTCCGCGCCGGAGTCGAGTGCCTCGCAGAGCATGCGCCACAACAACAGGCTGCTGGGGCGGAGTTCGCGGCCTCGGCGGCCGGACGCGGGGTAGGAGTGCCAGACTCGGGGGCCGGTGCTGATCATGAGGGCGGAGGACAAGACCTCGTCGTCGTACTCGGCCAGGTAGATGCGTATGCGGTCGGATTCCTCGGCGTTCAGCGCCTGCCACATGCGGCGGAAGTAGTCCAGGGGGCGGGGCTTGAAGCCGTCGCGTTCCGCCGTCGCCCGGTACAGGCGGTGGAACGCGAGCAGGTCGTCGGACGAGCCCCAGAAGACGCCGACTCCGCCGCCCTCGGCCGTCTGCAACGACTGCAGCCAGTGGGGGGAGAGTGCGGCGCGCAGGTCGTTCACCGACCGGCCGGTCAAAGGGATTTGGCAGCCGTAGCGGGGCTGGCCGAGGCCGAAGCCGCTTCCGTCCTCCTCCTTGCAGCGCCGCCAACCCAGCCGCCGCAACCGCTCCGCCGCGTCCAGTGCGTAGCCGTCGATGCCGTCCGTGGGGAGATCTCGCAGATGTCGTACGGAGGGGTCGGCTACGCCCGCCGCTACGGTGGCCGCGTCCCAGCGCCGGACCACGAGCGGTGGGCCTATGCGGACCGAGAACGCGCCCTCCTTCTCCAAGTGCGCGATCAGGGGGTCCAGGTACCGTTCCGGGCGCTGGCTGTGCCAGTCGATCACCGGGCCGTCGGGGAGGTACGCGAGGAAGCGGCCGGTGCCGGGGAACGCCCGGTACAGCACGAGCGCTACGGCGATCAGCGCCTCGCCCTCGAACCAACCGACGCTCTCCGCCGTCCAGTCGGGCTTCACGTCGGCCCACTCGGGGATCTGGAGATGGCTCGCGTCGGGGTGCAGCCGGAGATGCGCGAGATGTTCCTCGCGGGTGATCCCCTTCACGTACGGGCTGGTCATGGGCGCGCGCTCCTGTTCGGCGGCGGCCACCGTAAGCCGGGGCTCACCGGACGGGTCAAGACTTCACGGCTGTGAACTCCGCCCACACCTGTTTGCCGCGCCGGCCCTGTCTGGGCGTGACGCCCCACTGGTTCGCCACGGACGCGATCAGGAAGATGCCCCGTCCGCTCTCCGTATCCCAGTCGGGTTCGGTGTACCAGACGGGCAGTTCGGGCGAACGATCGGCGACGGCCACCCGAACCCCGCCTTCCGGGAGTGTGCGGAGGCGTAGTTCGCACTCCGGGGACTTCACGTGCCGGTGGACGTTGGCGAGCATCTCGGTCGCGCAGAGTGTTGCCGCGTCGGCGAGTTCGGGGTACCCCCAGGCGGTGAGCTGCTCCCGGACGGCCTGGCGTGCGGCGGCGAACCCCTCTGGTTCCGCGAGGAGTTGGAGTACCGCTTCGGGGGGCGATTGTGTGTGCATCCCCTCACGGTGGGTGATATGTGGCTAGCCTGAACAGGGCTGACGGCAGCACACAGTTAAGTGTGCAGGCAAGGGGGTTGGTTGTGCAGGAGGGTGGCGAAGGGTCGCCGAGCATGCGGATGTTCGGTGCGGTGACACGGTCGCTTCGAGAGGAACTGGGGCGCACGAGGGAGCAACTCGGCGTGGCCGTGGGCTACTCGGCCTCGCAGGTGGCGATGGTCGAGCGCGGGGAACGCATGCCGAGTGCGCGGTTCATCGCCCGGGCGGCGGAGTTTCTGGGGCGGCGGACGACGATCGAATCCGCGGCGGAGCATCTGGAACGGAACCTGCATCCATCGTGGTTCGACGAGTACGCGGACCTTGAGGCCGAGGCGGTCAGCCTCTGCACATACAACACACACCTCGTGCATGGGCTCGTGCAGACCGAGGAGTACGCGCGCGCCGTGCTCGACGCCCGGTTCCCGATGTTGGAGGACGCAGAGATCGAACTCCGGCTGGACGCCCGGCTTTCTCGGCAGAAGCTGCTGTCGCGTACCCCCGCCGCTTCGATTGCGCTGGTGATCGAGGAGTGGGTTCTACGGCGCCCGGTCGGCGGGGCGGCCGTCCTCAAGGGGCAGTTGGAGTGGTTGCTGGAACTCGGCGCCAGGCGCAACGTGTCCCTCCAGATCATGCCGATGCTGTACGAGGCGCATGCTGGGGTGGACGGCCCGATGACCCTCCTGGAGACGCCCAAACGGCAGTGGGTCGCGTGGCTTGAGGCACAGGGAAACGGGCGGCTGGTGGACAACCGCGACGAGGTCAGTGTGCTGCTCACGCGGTATGGCATGATCCGGACGCAGGCCCTGACCCCAGGTGATTCCGCGAAGTTGATCGAGCAGATGGCAGGGGAGCTATGAGCGCCGACCTGAAATGGTTCAAGTCCAGCTACAGCGGTAGCCAGGGCGGTGAGTGCCTCGAAGTCGCTCTGGAATGGCGGAAGTCGTCGTACAGCGGCGCGGAGGGCGGTGAGTGCCTCGAAATAGCCCTGGAGTGGCGAAAGTCCTCGCACAGCGGCGACGCCGGCGGCCAATGCCTCGAAGTCGCCCTGGAACCAGCCCAACCCACGGTCCACATCCGTGACTCGAAAGCCAAGTCCGGTCCCACGCTGGCGTTTTCGCTGGACGAATGGACGGCTTTCGTAAACTTGGCCGCAAAGTCGGCGCTACAGTAATCACGTTCTCACCCTCCGTGTGCCTACACGGAGCGGCCCCCAGTGGTGCGCCAACACCGTCCTGAGGGCCTACACCGACGAGTGGATCCGAGGTCCTTCGCGATGCTTCAGCATGCTATCCCGCCTGCCCGCTTCTTCTCCCAGACTCCCAACGAGATCATCCGGCATCCCCGCCTCAACGGGACCGCCGTTCGACTCCTCCAGTGGGCGCTGTCCCTCCCCGAAGGTTCGAGAGAGACCGTGCAGTCCATCGGCGAGAAGATGCCGGAAGGCCGCCTAGCCGTCCGCAAGGCCCGGCGGCAACTGGAAGAAGAGGGTTATCTCCACACCCGGCGCAGCCAGAACCCCGAGACCGGCCAGTGGACCACCCAAGTGCTCGTATCCAACGTGGCGTTGACGGCACTGGAGGAGATCAGCGCCGCGTTCGGGACCGTACGTTCCTCTCCTGATCCGAGTGACCAGGACCCGCCGGTCGGCACAGGGGGTGACCAGGCCGTCGGCGCATACCCCTTGGGCGAGAAAACCGAGGAGAACACCCCCAACCAGCCCGTGCCGCCAAGCGAGTTGGAGCGCGGCGCCGCGAACTTCCTGGCCCGCCTCGGCGACCGCACCCCCGCCCTCCGCCTCGGCGCCGGTGAGATCGAACGGCTCGTGCCCCTTGCCACCCGCTGGCTGGCGAGCGGTGCGACGGAGGCCGACCTGTACCAGGCCCTCACCGCCGATCTGCCCCACCCCGTGCGCTCCCCGGCCGCCCTCGTGACGTACCGCTTGGAAGCCCGGACTCCGGCAATCACCCCTCCACGCAAGCCAGTTGAGACCCTGGCGGAGTGTGGCGAGTGCCGTGACCCGTTGCCGCGAGGTGTACGTACCGGCATCTGCCGCCGCTGCGCGGGACTGGTCCCGGCGCCATCCGTACCGGCTCCAACTCCCGTGTCGCTCAACGGGATCGCGTTGGTGAGGGCCGCGCTGTCAGGGATGTGTCATGAGGCCATCGGGCGGTCCGACAGCTGGGCCAGCTCGGTGAAGAACGCGCGGTAGAGCGGCTCGTCGGTGGTCTGGATCTCGACGGTGACCAGCATGTGCTTGGAACTCGTCGTGCTCGCGTAGATCGGTTCGTCGAGTTCTTCGACGTGGCCGAAGTGGAGGCGGGTCAAGCCGCCCCTGCGCGCCTCGGCACGTACCTTCAGCCAGCTCAACGGGGACCGGTACGAGCTGATGATGCGATTGCGCCGGAACACCTCGATGATCCCGTGATCGACCCGCAGTTGGACGCGGTCGTGCTCGAAGACCTTGTGGTCGGACGCGGACGACTCCATGCCGGTGAAGATATCCGAACCCCTCGACAGGCCTCAGTGGGCCCCGACCAGGCCCCGACCGGCGCTCACAGGTTTCTCGCAGGCAACTCACCGGGTCCCCCGAGACAAGCTCCCTATCGTCATGCACACGCACTGACTGGAGGTGGGGAAAATGAACAGCAGTCACTCCAACACCACGGAGAAGACGGCCGGTTGGGCCAAGTCCGCCCGCGGACCCTGGGCGGTGGTCTGCGCGGTCGCGACCGTGATCCTCGGCCCGGCCGCCGTCACGGCGTCCGCGCTCGACCAGGCCAACGCGGCCCCGATGCACCACGCGGTACGGGCCGACCAGACGCAGGCCTACATCTCGACGGACTCGACCCGCCGCCGTACCGCCGCCTAGCAGTTGGTGCTGTAGCCGTGTAGGTCCACCGGGTTGGGCCGAGGTCTCGCCTTATGAGGCCTGGCGTCGGGAGAGAGCCAACCTGCGCCGTGGTCGGTCGATTTCGGTGACGACGACCGTGACCTCGTCGCCGACCTGGACGACCTCCTCCGGAGTCTCCACCGGCGTCGGGGCGAGTTCTCGAAGGTGAACGAGCCCCTCAACACTGTCGGCGACCCGGACGAAGGCGCCGAACGGGACCAGCTTGGTGACCTGTCCTCGTAGCCTCCGGCCCACCGCGAGCCCTTCGACGAACGCTGCGAAAGGGTCCGGCTGCATCGCCTTCAAGGACAGTCTCGCCTCTCCGTGCCAGTCGTCGAACTGGAGGAACTCGCAGGAGATGCGCTGTCCGACCCGCACGACGTCCGACATCGCTTCGAAGCGCCGCCACGACAGTTCGGCGACCGTGATGAGCCCGACACCGGGGAAGACCGGGTGGTCGGGGCCGTCGTCCAGCGACACGAACACGCCGAACCGCTCGATCGCCGCGACCGTCCCGCCGCACAGGTCGCCGACGCGGATCCCGGTCAGGAAGTCCCGAGAGGCCTGATCGTCCGGCACTGCCCCCATGCCGTTCAGCCTCTCATGGGGAGCCGTGCGCCGACCCTGATCCAGCCGTGGTCGTCAGTGGGCGGCGACCAGTTGCCGGGTGCTGGTGACCGTGCCGTCCGGGTGCTGGGTGAGGCGGAGGACCAGGACGTGTTGCCGGTCGGCCGGGGTGGTCACCGCGAACGGGCCGCCCTTGTTCAGGCCGGGGGTCTTGAACTCCGCGCGGGTTCCGAAGGCTCCGAAGATGCCCTCGCAACCCTTGGCCGCGGTGACACCGAACGGGTCGCGGTCGTGCCGGGTGGCGGCGACGTCGTAGTCGACGTTCTTGGTGTCGGGCTTGGCGACGGTCCCGAGGTTCATCGTGACCCAGGCGTGGACCTTGACGTCCGAGCAGACGGCGACCTCGCTGACGGCTTGCGGATCGGGGTCGTTGGGTTCGTTGCCCTCGGCGTCCTTGCCGAGCAGCAACAGGGTGCCGACGAACGCGGTGGCCAGCACGACCACGATGGCGGCACCGAGCAGAAACATCGAACGCGGGCGGACGATCGGGAACATGACCCCTCCGGGGGTGGCTGCGGGCGGCACTTGGCCGTCAACTCGCCCGCGTTGAACGGGCGTTGTTGTCGGATGGGAGGCCCGCAGCCGGGCGGAAGTTGCGAACGGAGTCACATCAAGACGCCCTTGTGACACGTGAGGTGACGTGCCGTCACGGATGAGACCGACCCGGCGGAACGGTCAGCCGCAGAGGGCCAGGTCGATCTTGTCGCCGTTGTGGAGGACCGTCGGCGCGAGGGGGGACACCGCGATGACCGAGCCCGGCTTGCAGTTGTCGACCACCCCGTGGGTGACCGTGCCGACCGTGAGACCCGCCTGCGCCAGAGCCTCCTCGGCCGCCGCCAGGTTCACGCCCTTCAGGTCGAACGGCTTGGCGTACGGCACGGTCGTGACGTTCCCCTTCGTGCTCCCCTTCTCCGTGGTCGTGGTCGTGGTCATGGTCGTGGCCGTGGAGGTGCGCTCGGTGGTGTGGGACGCGGTGCCGACCGTGGCCAGGGCGGCGCCGGTGCCGGCCAGGGCTATCGCGATGGCTGTGGCGGCGATGACACCGGCGCGCCTGCGGCGGGTTCCACGCCGGTTGCCGGTCGCGTCGAAGTGCGGGGCATTGGCGGGGGTGTTGGCGAAGTCGTTCAAGGAGTCACCGGTTCCTGCTCAAGGAGTTCGAGGGAGCTGTCACGCTCCCTGCCTGTCCCCCCACTGACTGCGGAACGGCCCCTGCTGCTGCACGACTGCCGCACAACTCCCTTGAGAGCTGCGTCACATGAACTGGCGTGGGCTAGTTACGGCCCAGGCCCAGGTACTGCTCGCCCGCCGGATCGATGTCCACGCCCAACCCGTTCAGGAGACCGGCGAGCATCGTGTAGTACCCGACCGTCGAGATCAGCTCGACCACCTGACGGTCGGTCAGATGCTTGCGGAGTGTCCCCAACGTGGCGTCCGTGAGCGTGTGTTGGGCCATCAGCTCCGCCGTCGCCGTCAGCAGCGCCGACTCGACCTCGTCGAACTCGCCCTCCTCGGGCCGGAGTTCGACGACCGCCGCCAACTGGTCGACGGTGAGCCCCGCGTGGAGCGCTATCGGGCGGTGCTGGACGAGCCCGTAGGCGCAGTCCGTGCGCGCCGCCACCGACATCACCACCAGCTCGCGCAACCGCACCGGTATCGACGACCCGAGCACGGCCATGCCCAGGTCGATCGCCGGACCCGTCAGATCCGGGGCGTGCGAGAGCATGCGGAACGCGTTCAACGGGGTGGGAAGCGCGTCCACGGCCTCGGCGGAACGCTCCGGGTACGGTATTCGAGCCACGGTGACCTCACTGTGATGCGGGATGCGGGATGCGGGATGCGGGATGCGCGATCCGGTCGATCGCGCCCGACGACTCGCCCGACGACTCGGTCGCAGGGCGGGCACCCATCGCCGTACCCCTCTCACTCCTGCCGGAACCTCTCCCGCAGTTTCGGGAAACGCTCCGCGAGTACGGCCTCGTTCTCCAGGTTGAGCGGAGCTCCGAGCGGCTCGGCGGGGGCCGGCGGAATCCCCAGGTCGGGGGCGACGGCACCGGTGAGCTGTTCGTAAGCCTCGTCCGCCGCGTACCCCAGCTCTTCCCCGTCGCCGTCGATCTCGTCGTCGAAGTCGTCGATGAGGTCCGCCAGCGAGTCGGGGTCGTGCACGGCACCCTCGTACACCTCCCGGCCCTGACCGATCAGCCAGCACCGGAAGAAGTCGAACGCGTCGTCGCTCGCGCCGTCCAGCAGCACCCACGCGGCACCCCACAGATCCCAGGTGTACGCGCGGTTGAAACGGGCCTCGAAATGCCGGGCGAAGTCCAGGACCAGCTCCGGGTCCAACAGCAGAAGCCGGTCGACGAGCAGGTCCGCCTGCTCCTCGGGGTCGCCCTCGGCGGCCTCGCGGGTGGCGTCCACCAGCTCCCAGAACTCCGTCTCGTCCATCACGGGTCAAGCATCGGGCCTGGAGGGGGTGCGCGCACGTGGAGTGCAGCGGATTGTCACCTGGAGCGGGGCAGATCGTTATGGGCGGCGGTACAGCGTGGCCAGCCGCAGCGCGTCGTCCGTGAAGCGTGCCCGCAGGCTCTCCGGTGCCAGGACCTCCACGTCCGGGCCGAGTCCCGCGAGCTGGCTGTGGGCGACCTCCTCGGACTCCACGGGAAGGGTCACGGTCACCCACCCGTCGTCGTCCGGCTCGTCCACGACCTCCAGTGCCTCGCGCGCGGCGGCCGGATCGACGGCGTACGGGAGTCTTCGCGCGCCGTCCGCCGACAGCCGCACCACGACCTCCGCCCGCAGGATCGACCGCGCGAACGCCTCGGCCCGCTCGTTCCAGAACGCGGGCAGGTCGAACTCCTCGTCCCGTACGAAGCGTTCCTTGCTCTCCTCCACCGCCGTGAACCGGTCGATGCGGTACACCCGATACACCGGGAGGTCACGGTCGGCGACCCGCGCGCACAGGTACCAGACCCCCGCCTTGAGGACGAGTCCGTACGGCTCCAGCTCCCGTTCGACGTCGGAGTCGCCGCGCCGGTACCGCGCGATCACCCTCCGGTCGTCCCAGACGGCGTCCGCTACGGCGGGCAGCAGTCCGGGTGTCTTGGGCGCGGTGAACCACCCGGGGGCGTCAAGGTGAAACCGCTGAGCTGCGGCGTGCGAGGCGTCCGACAGGGAGGGCATCAGCGCGGCAGACACCTTCAACCGGGCGGCGGAAGCGGCATCCTCCAACCCCATCTCGCGCAACGCCCCCGGTACTCCGCTCAGGAAGAGCGCCTCGGCCTCGCTACGGGCCAGCCCGGTGAGCCGGGTCCGGTACCCGCCGACGAGCCGGTATCCGCCGGCCCGGCCCCGGTCCGCGTACACGGGGACGCCGGCCTCGGAGAGCGCCTGTGCGTCGCGGG
This sequence comes from Streptomyces sp. NPDC050528, assembly GCF_044457795.1. NCBI lineage: Bacteria > Bacillati > Actinomycetota > Actinomycetes > Kitasatosporales > Streptomycetaceae > Streptomyces > Streptomyces sp. NPDC050528. The sequence continues at coordinate 584,614 of NZ_JBITHH010000002.1, read as the reverse complement.
TGATGGTGCGCTCGGAGACGTCCAGCTCGTCGGCGAGCTCGGCGGCGGTCATGGAGGCCCGGGCCTGAAGCAGCAGCACCATTTTGATGAGACGGGCAGCACGCATGCCTTCATGATGAGGGATCTCGCCCCCGCCGCCCCTACCCGTCCCATCCTCCAGGGGCTCCGCCCCTTCGACCCCGACACGGGGGCCAGCCCCCGAACCCCCGCTCCTCAAACGCCGGAGGGGCTGAGTTATCGGCGGGGGTTAAAGGGACTGGAGGATGAGAACGGCACCTCCGCTCCTCGAACGCCGGAGGGGCTGAGTTATCGGCGGGCGGGCTGGATTTGTGGGGACAGGCCGAAAACGCCGGACGGGCCGAGATCTTGCCGACCGGAGCTTCCGAGCTCCGGTCGGCATCTCTCAGCCCGTCCGGCGTTTGAGGACGAGGCCGTTCAGGCCGAAGGGGGGTCTGGGGGCGCAGCCCCCAGGGATGGGATGGGACGGGTAGGGGCGGCGGGGGCGAAAAACAAAGCCCTACAAGCCGTACCGCTCCCGCGCCTCCTTCACCGCCGTAGCCTTCACTTCCCCACGTCGCGCCAGCTGTGCAAGGGCCGCCACGACGATCGACTCCGCGTCCACCCCGAAGTACCGCCGCGCCGCATCCCGCGTGTCCGACAGACCGAACCCGTCCGCACCCAGCGAGGACCAGTCCTGCTCGACCCACTGCGCGATCTGGTCGGGAACCTGCCGCATGTAGTCGGAGACCGCGAGGACAGGACCCTCGGCACCATGCAGCGCCTGCCGCACGTACGGCACCCGCTCCTCACCCCGCAGCAACGCCGCATCCGCGTCCAACGCATCCCGCCGCAGCTCCGTCCAGGACGTAGCCGACCACACGTCGGCCGCCACACCCCACTCCTCGGCAAGCAACTGCTGCGCCTTCAACGTCCAGTGGATCGCCGTACCGGAACCGAGGAGCTGGATACGCGCCGCGTTGGCAGCAGGCGAAAGTCCCGCAGATTCCGCCGTGTTGAAGCGGTACAGGCCCTTGACGATGCCCTCGTCGATACCGAGTCCGGCCGGCTTGGCGGGCTGGGGGATGGGCTCGTTGTAGACGGTGAGGTAGTAGAAGACGTTCGGGTCCTCGCCCGGGGCAGCCTCGCCGTACATCCGGCGGAGGCCGTCCTTCACGATCGCCGCGACCTCGTACGCGAACGCCGGGTCGTACGACAGCGCCGCCGGATTCGTCGCCGCGATCACCGGCGAGTGACCGTCCGCGTGCTGAAGACCCTCGCCCGTCAGCGTCGTACGGCCCGCCGTCGCGCCGACCAGGAACCCGCGGCCGAGCTGGTCGCCGAGCTGCCACATCTGGTCGGCCGTGCGCTGCCAGCCGAACATCGAGTAGAAGATGTAGAAGGGGATCATCGCTTCGCCGTGCGTCGCGTACGACGTCGACGCGGCGATGAAGTCCGCCATCGAACCGGCCTCGGTGATCCCCTCGTTGAGGATCTGGCCGTTCTTGGCTTCCTTGTAGTACATGAGCTGGTCGCGGTCGACGGGCTCGTACGTCTGGCCCTTGGGGGAGTAGATCCCGAGCGACGGGAACAGCGACTCCATACCGAACGTGCGCGCCTCGTCGGGGACGATCGGCACCCAGCGCTTGCCGGTCTCCTTGTCGCGGACCAGATCCTTGACGAGCCGCACGAACGCCATCGTCGTAGCGACGTTCTGCGAGCCCGATCCCTTGTCGAAGGACGCGAACGCCTTCTCCGAAGCGGACGGAAGGGGAGCGATCGCGTGCGTGCGGCGAGCCGGGGCCGGGCCACCGAGCGCCGCGCGGCGCTCCTGGAGGTAACGGACCTCGGGGGAGTCGGCGCCGGGGTGGCCGTAGGGCACGACTCCGTCGATGAAGTCGCTGTCCTTGATGGGGAGTTCGAGCAGGTCACGCATCTGCTTGAACTCGTCCGTCGACAGCTTCTTCATCTGGTGGTTCGCGTTCTTCGACGCGAAGCCCGCACCGAGCGTGTGACCCTTGACCGTCTGCGCCAGGATGACCGTCGGGCCGCCCTTGTGCTCTACGGCCGCCTTGTACGCGGCGTAGACCTTGTTCGCCTCGTGACCACCGCGCGAGAGGTGGAAGCACTCAAGGATCTTGTCGTCGCTCAGCAGCTTCGCCAGCTCGACGAGCGCGGGGTCGGCCCCGAAGAAGTCCTGGCGAATGTAGGCCGCGTCGCGCGTCTGGTACGTCTGCACCTGGGCGTCCGGTACCTCGCGCAGGCGGCGTACCAGCGCGCCCGTGGTGTCGAGCTGGAACAGCTCGTCCCAGGCGTTGCCCCACAGCGACTTGACGACGTTCCAGCCGGCGCCGCGGAACTGGGCCTCCAGCTCCTGCACGATCTTGAAGTTCGCGCGGACCGGGCCGTCGAGGCGCTGGAGGTTGCAGTTGATGACGAAGGTCAGGTTGTCCAGACCCTCGCGGGAGGCGAGTGCGAGGGCCGCCGTCGACTCGGGCTCGTCCATCTCGCCGTCACCGAGGAACGCCCAGACGTGGGATTCCGACACGTCCTTGATGCCACGCGCGGTGAGGTAGCGGTTGAAGCGTGCCTGGTAGATCGCCGACAGCGGGCCGAGGCCCATCGAGACGGTCGGGAACTCCCAGAGCCAGGGCAGGCGCCGCGGGTGCGGGTACGACGGGAGGCCGTTGCCGCCCGCCTCCTGGCGGAAGTTGTCGAGGTGCGCCTCGGTCAGGCGGCCGTCGAGGAAGGCGCGGGCGTAGATGCCGGGGGAGGCGTGGCCCTGGATGTAGAGCTGGTCGCCGGAGCCGTCCGCCTCCTTGCCCTTGAAGAAGTGGTTGAAGCCGGTCTCGTACAGCCAGGCCGCGGACGCGAAGGTCGCGATGTGGCCGCCGACGCCGTGTTTCGCGCCACGGGTCACCATGGCCGCCGCGTTCCAGCGGTTCCACGCGGTGATCCGGCGCTCCAGCGCCTCGTCGCCGGGCGCGGACGGCTCGGCGGCGGTCGGGATGGTGTTGACGTAGTCCGTCTCAAGCAGCTTGGGCAGCGCGAGACCGTTGCCCTCCGCGCGCTCCAGCGTGCGGCGCATCAGGTACGCGGCACGGTGCGGACCCGCAGCCTTCGTGACGGCGTCCAGGGAGGCCTGCCATTCGGCGGTCTCCTCGGGGTCGCGGTCCGGGAGCTGGTCGAGCTCGCTCGGCTGGATGGCGTAGGGGTCGGTCATAACGCCGCCTTCCTCAGTCGAAGGGGGGTTCCCTCGTCGGCAAGGGGTTTTCGGGGGTGCCCTTGGTCTTTGGCAGGACAGGGCGGCGGGCCCTGTGGTGGGAGCCCGTCGGTGACTGTAACTCCCTGATCGATGATCGATCAAAGGTTCCCGGGCAAAATATCTTGATTACGAGAAAGTAGGCACGGCGTGCCTTTTGCCGGGGCACCGGGTGCCGTGATTTTGGCTGATTTCCGGGGAGTTTTCGCAGGTGAGCATGGCTGCGCTCGGCTGCGTCACGGGCGCGGGGCGCAGCCCAGAACGTGCGCCTTCACCAGCTCCGCGATCCGCGGATCCCGGCGCCGGAACGCGGCCACCAACTCCTCGTGCTCCTCCGCGTACGACTGCTGGACCGTCCCCAGCCAACGGATGGACAGCGCGGTGAACACCTCGATGCCGAGGCCCTCCCAGGTGTGCAGCAGCACGGAGTTGCCGGCGGCCCGGACCAGCTCGCGGTGGAAGCCCACGGTGTGCCGGACCTGGCCGGTGCCGTCCGCGTCCCGGTCGGCCTCGTAGAGCGCGGCGACGTGCGGTTCGAGCGCCGAGCAGTCGGCGGCGAGGCGCTCGGCCGCCAGCTCCGCCGCGATGGCTTCGAGCCCGGCGCGCACCGGGTAACTCTCCTCCAGGTCGGCCGCGGTCAGATTCCGTACCCGTACGCCCTTGTTCGGCGCCGACTCGATCAGCCGCAGCGACTCCAGCTCGCGCAAGGCCTCCCGTACCGGCGTCTGGCTGACCTCCAGCTCGGTAGCGATCCGCCGCTCCACGATCCGCTCGCCCGGCTTCCAGCGACCGCTCACGATCCCCTCCACGATGTGCTCGCGGATCTGTTCGCGCAGCGAGTGGACGACGGGCGCGGTCATGAGAGCTCCTTAAGGGCGTTTGACGTTTAGACAATAAGGCCGCACGCCCGCTCGGGAGGGGCGCACGGGGGTGCTTTCATGCAGGTGAGACGAGACTTACATGGGGGTGGGGTGGAGGGCACCTGGAAGTGTCACGGTGGTCCGGATGTGCTGTGTGACGTGTGGGTCAGGTGGCTGAGTGCAGGTCGAACCGCCGGTGCCAGTGGACGAGCGGACCTACCGGTGCTGGACGGTCGCCTCAGCTGTGATCAGTGCAGCAGCGGTGCGGGCGTCTTCGTCGATTCGGTGACGTCGGCTACGGCCATAGATCCGGGTCACCAGACATCGGCTTCTTGCGCAGCCGCCAGGAGAAGCCGCCGCCCTGCGGTTTGACGGTGGTCCGGGTGGGCGGCGTGCGGTACTCGGCGCCGACGAGATGCAGGGCCTCCGCGTACACACCCGGCGCGGTCAGCAACTTCGGAAGACAGCCGAGGTCCGCGCCGTACATCTCGGCAGCTGCTACGGCGACGCTGTGAGCCTTGGCGACCGAGCGGCCGTGGGCCAGGGTGCTGTAGAGGGTGCGGGAGTAGTCGAGGCAACTCGTGTCGGTGATCGGGCCGCCGGTGCCGATGACACAGGGCACGGTCCCTGCCAGCAGATGTGCCAACTCCCATGTCCAGCAGGCGCTCAGGACGACGAGCCGTAGTCCTTCCGGCACGAACTCGGTGAGCAGCTTGCACAGGCCCTGGTCTGAGACGGGGGCCTCGCCGCCGTCGTCGGTGAGGAAGCGGAGGCCGGCGCCGGGGGTGCCTCGGGCGGAGAAGTGGAGTACTGCGGGGGTGCTTTGGAGTAGGCGGTCGGGGAGGTCCCTTGCCTGGGCCGCTTGGAGGCTTTCCAGGGTGAGGGCTTGGGCGTATTGGGCGTGGGTGATGGCGCGCTGCATCTCGCGGTACTCGGCGGCGGCGTCTGGGGTGCCCGGGATTCGTGGGGAGGCTGCTTGGACTACCAGGATTACGGAGGGGGTTGGGGGTGGGAGTGGGGTTGCGGGCGGGGGTGGAGGTGTCATGCGGTGGTGGAGGTCAGGATGCTTTGGATGAGGGTGCCCAGGGCTTGAGCGTGTTGGGGTGAGCGGCCAATGAGGGTGGTGATTTCGGTTAGGGCGCGGTCTCGGTCGGAGGGGGTGGGGGTGGGAGTGGGCCAGGAGGGTGGTTCGTGTGCGGACTCGGCGAGGATTGCTGAGATCGACAGGTGGACGGTGGCGGTGAACTCGTCCTGGTGGATGAGGAGTTCGAGCAGTGCGCAGGCGTTGAGTAATTCGGCGTCCGGAGTTGCCAGCAGGCTCTGGATCCGTTCGTTCAGGGCGGTGCGGTCTGCGATGTATCCGTAGGCGGTGGGGACTCCGTCTGCGCGGGCGAGACTGAGAAGCGCGAAATGGACGGCGGCTTGGGCTGATTCGGTGTCGCTGGCGAGCAGTGCTGCGGCCTGGTCATGCAGGAGATCCTCTGCGTGGTTCGAGAGGTAGACCTGGGACTCATCCCAGTTGGGGCAGTCCATCCAGGCGCTCAGGAGCTCGCCAGTGACGTACGGGCGGAACGCGGCGTCAGGGGTGTCGGCTGTGGCGGCTCGGGCGATGTGGAGATGCTGTTCGGCGGACTCGTAGGCGAGGGCGAGTTCTTCCAGGGCCACGATCGTTTCGGGGGACTGGAGGTCGGTTGCGTGCTCGTCCCAGAAGGTGCGGGCGTCGGCCCAGGTAGGGCATTGGATCCAAGCGATGGCGAGGTCGAACGCCGTCTCGGGGAGGTCGATCCAGGCCGGGGCTTCTGTACCGGCTGCTGTGCGCCATGCGGTGCGGACTTGGACGGCCGCTGTTGCGGTTGTGCGATGGCAATTACGCAAAAGACGTCGGGCTTTGAGAGCGACGGGGTCCGGGCCGTCCAGGGGTGAAAGGAGCATGTCGATGAGAGTGCGGATCCCAGCGTCTTGGTCCGCGTGCGCGAGCTGGAATTCCGCGCGCTGGGCGGTGATTTGGCGTGCGGCTGCGGGATGAGCGGCCAGGGATTCTTCTGTTTTGGTGTACGCGGTGAGGGCTTCCTGGGGAGGAGCGATGCGGGCGAGGTTGTTGAGGGAGGCGGCGAGGTCGGGGAGGTAGGCGGCGGGGTTGGTGTCGGCGAGGGTGCGGCGGATGGTGACGGCTTCGTTGATGGTGGTGAGTGCGCCGGTCCGGTCTCCGGTTCCGCTCTGGTAAACGGCGAGGTTGTTGAGGCAGGAGGCGAGGTTGGGAAGGTAGGCGGCGGGGTTGGTGTCGGCGAGGGTGCGGTAGAGGTGGGTGGCTTCGTTGATGGTGGTGAGTGCGCCGGTCCGGTCCCCGGTTTCGCCCTGATGGACGGCGAGGTTGTTGAGGGAGGTGGCGAGGTCGGGGAGGTAGGCGGCGGGGTTGGTGTCGGCGAGGGTGCGGTAGAGGTGGGTGGCTTCGTTGATGGTGGTGAGTGCGCCGGTCCGGTCTCCGGTTTCGCCCAGATAGTTGGCGAGGTTGTTGAGGGAGGTGGCGAGGTCGGGGAGGTAGGCGGCGGGGTTGGTGTCGGCGAGGGTGCGGCGGATGGTGACGGCTTCGTTGATGGTGGTGAGTGCGCCGGTTCGGTCTCCGGTTTCGCTCTGGCTGTTGGCGAGGTTGTTGAGGGAGGTGGCGAGGTCGGGGAGGTAGGCGGCGGGGTTGGTGTCGGCGAGGGTGCGGCGGATGGTGACGGCTTCGTTGATGGTGGTGAGTGCGCCGGTTCGGTCCCCGGTCTCGCTCTGGTGAACGGCGAGGTTGTTGAGGGAGCTGGCGAGGTTGGGGAGGTAGGCGGCGGGGTTGGTGTCGGCGAGGGTGCGGTAGAGGTGGGTGGCTTCGTTGATGGTGGTGAGTGCGCCGGTTCGGTCCCCGGTTCCGCTCTGGTGGGCGGCGAGGTTGTTGAGGGACATGGCGAGGTTGGGGAGGTAGGCGGCGGGGTTGGCCTCGGCGAGGGTGCGATAGAGATCGGCAGCCTCCTGTGATGGTGTGAGTGCTGCTTCTCTCAGTCCGGCCTCCGACAGCAACCGGGCGAGTTCGCCCAGCGCCCTCGCCAGATCAGGCCGGAACACTTCCTCCCGCAGCTCCACGAGTTCCCTTACCAGCGCGATCCCTCTGCCCCCCGTCATGACCGCGTGCTCTGCCAGCGACTCCCGCAGATAGGGATTCGCATGTTCCAGAACCGCAGCGTCATCGCTCTGCTGTCGCAGAAGGTCGACGAGGCCGCGCGCGACGAGAAAGGCAGGACCTGGCTGCCCCTCCTCGCGCTGCCTGCCGGACAACTCCCTCAGATGCTCGATGAACTCACGGTGGTAGAGCCGGTAAACGGCCTGGATGCCGTCGCTGTCCTCGACGACGTACCGGCCATACGAATTGAGGAGCCAGTCCAGATGCTCCCGTTCATAGACGGTTCCCCTCGTGCTGAGCGCAGTGGCCGCCGCCTCCCAGACCCCCCTGGCGGGCATGCCGTTTCCGGTGCCCCAGGCAAGAGCCGTTAGTAGTTCCTGAGCGGCCAGAGGAAGCAGTTCGCCGTTCTGCTCCAGTTGCGGTCCCGCGGCCAGGTCCTCGGCGAAGGCCGCGGAGATGGACGCCGGGACACTCGTCTCCCAACCCTCTGCGCACGTCCCCGGCACGTGCCTCAGCACGGCATCGACCGCCATCTGCGCGAAGAGGAAGCCTCCATGACCCACAGAGGCACGCTGGGCGATCAAGGCGGCCGCTTCGTCGGGGAGCCCTGTGCGATGGAGCCGACGGCGCGCGTACTCCTCGATGTCGTCGCCGGTGTCGGCCTCGTCGTCCAGACCGGCCGCGCGTGCCCGGATCCCGAGGAGTCGGCTGACCGCTTCGTCGAGGGGTTCGCCGGCCGCCACGGCGTCTGGGTTGAACGGTCGGTCCCGGGAGGCGAGCAGGACGCATGCCATACGGCTCAGCGGAGACAGCAACTGCTCGACGATCGGCGCGGCCTGTTCGGAGGCAGCCTCGTCCAGACCGTCCAGCAGTAGGACCGGGGGCGGACCCGAGGTGGGCCACTCGCGCTCGACGTCGGCGATCAGCGCCGCCGGCGTTTCGGGAGCGTCCAGCCCCAACCGCCGGGCGATCGCCTCTGCCAACTGCTGAACCGTGAGGCCCCGGAGGTGCAGAGCAACATCCACGGAGTCCTTCTTCGGATCCGGGTCGCCCTCGCGCAGCGCCCCATGCTTGACGATGTCGGCACGGTGCCGGGGATCGGACAGCGTCGCCACCCTGCCCAGCACCGCCGACTTACCGCTGCCCGCGCTGCCCGTGACGAGGAACAGCCCCGCTTCCTTGGCCCGGAGCCAGTCGACGATCTCGCCGAGGACACGCTTGCGCCCCGTGAAGAACCAGCCCTCCTCCACCCGGTCCGCCCCGGCCGCCGCCCTGACCAGGTGTTCTACCAGCTCTGCTTCCCCTTTCTCCGCCTTGTGGGGGTTCCCGAACATCGGCAGATCCTGGCCGAGGGAAGCAGGGACCGGGCGCTGCCCCTCGTCCTCGGGCCACTGATCGAGGGCGGCCCGGATGACCGCAGCCCCGGTGACTCGCCAGTTGCGGGGGCTCCACTCGTGCCGATAGCTCTTGGTCCGGGGGCCGTCGCGCAGGACGTCCGTCACGGTCTCCAGCAGGACTCCGCGCCCTTCGGCCTTCTCCTGTGGACGACAACTCGCGACCACCCCGAGCCAGGTCGACCGGCCGTCGGGGAGGCTCCGCGCGGACCAGGTGGCCAGTGCCTTCTGTACGGACTCCACCACCCCGGCACCCGCGTAACAGGTGTCGATGAGCATCAGCACCTGGTCGGCGCCACTACGCAGGGCCACACTGGTCAACAGCCTTGCCGAGTACGTCTGTTCCTCATCGTCGACGCTCTGTGTGTCGTGCACGATCAGCCGGAAATCTTTGTCCTGGCCCTGGAGTACGCCGTGCCCGGACCACACCACGATCGCCGGCCCGTGTGACCCGCTCTCCTCCCAGCCCTTCCGCCACTCCTCCACCGAGCCCTTGAGGCTGTCGCGCCCGGGGTCCTTCACCACCGTGGGCGTATAGCCGTAGCCCTCCAACAACGTGCAGAGTTCCTCCAACTGCTGCACCGAGTTGGGGAGTTCGGGGAATTGCCCGGCCTTGTACGTCCGCACAGCGACCCCAAGCACCGTCCCCTGGATCTGCTGCTGCCTCTGCTGCTCACTCACCCAGCTCACCCACCAACGTCAACGCGGTAACCGTCGACTCCGCCCGCCCCTCAACCCGTACCGCCAACCGATACCCCCCGCCCTCCGGCGCAGGAAACACCCCGCGATACCGCCCGCCACCCAGATTGCGCAGCGAACGCGACGACTCCGCCCGTCCATCCGCCGGCCGTAGCTCAGCGGCGACGAGCAACTCGTCGTACCCGCGCACCCCGTCCGGCACCGAGACAGACACCTCGTACGGCTCACCGTGCGCCAGCAACGTCGGCGCCAGCACACTCAGCGCCGGTGTGCCCGCGTCCCCCTCGCCGCGATGGAAGGGTGCCTCGTGTCCGAGCTGGCCCCATAGGGTGTCCCGCACCCCGCGGTTGTTCTGGAGGGAGCCGTGCTGTTCGTTGGGGGTGAAGAGTTCGGAGGTCAGGTGTCCCGTACCGGCGGCGTTGGCCGGCCGGGCCGACAGTCGGGGGACGGTGCCGTCGCCGCCCTCGTCGACGCCGTCGATCTCCCAGGCGGGGACCAGCAGTTCGCCGGTGTACGCGGCCGTCGTCGCGGTCGGCTGGCGGACGCCGGTGATGGTCACGAGGTCGGTGAGGGTGTCGCGGCCCGGCGACTCAGCGGCCTCGCGCAGTTCGGCGTGGAAGCGGGCGGCGTCGGCCAGCAGCTTCTCGTCGGGACCGGGCAGGCCGGGGAGGTCGCGGGGGTGGGCGAGACCGTCGGACGTGGAGACGCAGGCGTAGTCCGGGGCGAGTTGGTGGAGGGAGGGGAGGGAGCGGGCGAAGGCGGTGAGGTCCACGCCGAACGGGCCCCAGCCCTTGCGCAGGCCGTTGACCAGGTGGGTCAGGGCGTCCAGCGAGCCGCGGTGCGGGGTGCCGAGGGTGATCAGGCGGCGGGTGACCTCGTATCCGCCGAGGCACTCGACGTAGAACCGGGCCACCAGTCCGCCCATCGAGTGGCAGATGAAGACGACCTGGGCGTCGGCGCGCTCCGGGGCCGACGAGCGCCAGCGCTCCAGTTCCTCGGTGACGCGTTCCTTGAGGCGGTGGGCGTTGTAGCGGCACGAGAGTCGCCAGTCGTAGCCGAACTCGACGAGGTTCGCGGGGGTGGTGGGAGGGTCGTTCGGCTGGCGGCTACGCAGGGTGAAATTCTGTTCGAGCCAGCGGAGCAGCGAGCTGTAGCCGTCGACGGGGTGCCAGAGGCCCGGGATCACATGGAGGTCGGGCATGGTGGCGAGGGGACGTACGCCGTCGCCGGGGTGGTCGTCACCGAGGTCGTCGGGCAGGCGCAGCCGCTGGACCGAACGGCCGAAGGTACGCAGGCCCCGCCACAACGCACCCCCCGACAGGTCCCAGACCGCGCCGCCGTCGGCGTCCGCGAGCCGGGTTCCCATGATGCCCGGCAGTACCACCACAAGGTCGTGCACAGGTGCGCGCTTCATGCGGCTCCCCCCGTTTTTCGAACCGCTGCGGCCGTCGTTCGTCGTCCGGCGTCTGCGGAACGGCCGCTGTGAATTCACTCACGGTAGTGGGGTGGGGGAGAGCACGTCAGGTGAAGGCAGCGACGAGGACAGAAAAACTACGGTGCCCCCCGTCCGGAGTTCTCCGGACGGGGGGCACCGTAAAAACTAGCTAGATAACCGACCGACTGACTACAGGCCGAGCTCGACCTCGAACTCGCCCGCCTCCAGGATCGCCTTGACCGCCGTCAGGTAACGGGCGGCATCCGCACCGTCCACCAGGCGGTGGTCGTAGGAGAGGGTCAGGTACGTCATGTCGCGGACGCCGATGACCGTGCCCTCCTCGGTCTCGATGACCGCCGGGCGCTTGACCGTGGCACCGATGCCGAGGATCGCGACCTGGTTCGGGGGCACGATGATCGTGTCGAACAGGGCGCCGCGCGAACCGGTGTTGGAGATCGTGAAGGTCGCGCCGGACAGCTCGTCCGGGGTGATCTTGTTCGCCCGGACCTTGCCCGCGAGCTCGGCGGTGGCCTTGGCGATACCGGCGATGTTCAGGTCGCCCGCGTGCTTGATGACCGGGGTCATCAGGCCCTTCTCGGAGTCCACCGCGATACCGACGTTCTCGGTGTCGAAGTAGGTGATCGTGCCGTCCTCGACGTTGATCCGGGCGTTGATGGCCGGGTGGGCCTTCAGCGCCTGGGCCGCCGCCTTCACGAAGAACGGCATCGGGGAGAGCTTGACGCCCTCGCGGGCGGCGAAGGAGTCCTTCGCCTGGCCGCGCAGGCGCATCAGGCGCGTGACGTCGACCTCGACGACCGAGGACAGCTGCGCCTGCTCGTGCAGCGCCTTGACCATGTTGTCGCCGATGACCTTGCGGATGCGGGGCATCTTGACGGTCTGGCCGCGGAGGGGAGAGGCCTCCAGGGTCGGGGTCTTCTTCGCCGCGGTGGCGGCCGGGGCGGCGGCAGCGGCCGGAGCCGGAGCGGCTGCGGCGGCCTTCGCTGCCTCTGCGGCGGCGATGACGTCCTGCTTGCGGATACGGCCGCCGACGCCGGTGCCCTTGACGGTGGACAGGTCCACGCCGTTCTCGGACGCGAGCTTGCGCACCAGCGGGGTGACGTAGGCGCCGTCGTCCGTGGCCTGCGCGGCGGCGGGCGCCGGAGCGGCCGGGGCCACCGGAGCCGGAGCCGCGACCGGCGCGGGGGCCGGGGCGGCGGGAGCGACCGGAGCCGGAGCGGCGGCGACCGGAGCGGGCGCCGGAGCCGGAGCGGGGGCCGGAGCCGCGGCGACCGGCGCGGGAGCCGGGGCCGGGGCCGGAGCGGCAGCCGCCGGAGCGGGCGCCGGGGCGGCGGGGACCGGAGCGGCACCCGGGGCGCCGACGACGGCGAGCTTGGCGCCGACCTCGGCGGTCTCGTCCTCGCCGACCAGGATCTCCAGCAGGACGCCGGCGACCGGGGAGGGGATCTCGGTGTCGACCTTGTCGGTCGAGACCTCCAGGAGGGGCTCGTCCTCCGCGACCTCCTCGCCGACCTCCTTCAGCCAGCGGGTGACCGTGCCCTCGGTGACGGACTCACCGAGAGCGGGCAGGACCACGTCGGTGCCGGAGGCGCCGCCGGCCGGAGCGGCCGGGGTCTCGGCGGGGGCCGGGGCGGCCGGAGCCGCGGGGGCCTCGGCGACCGGGGCCGGAGCGGGCTCGGGGGCCGGAGCCGCCTCGGGCTCGGCGGCCGGGGCCGGAGCCGCGGCGGGCGCGCCCGTACCGTCGTCGATCACGGCCAGCTCGGCGCCGACCTCGACGGTCTCGTCCTCGGCCACCTTGATGGAGGCCAGCACACCGGCGACCGGCGAGGGGATCTCGGTGTCGACCTTGTCGGTCGACACTTCGAGCAGCGGCTCGTCGGCCTCTACTCGCTCGCCCTCGGCCTTCAGCCAGCGGGTGACAGTGCCCTCGGTGACGCTTTCACCGAGCGCCGGAAGGGTTACGGAAACCGCCATGGTTTCGGTTGCTCCTTACGAATTGCGGAAGTCTGTGTCGTCGTCCGACCGAGGGGGTCAGTCGTGGGAGTGGAGAGGCTTGCCGGCCAGAGCCAGGTGGGCCTCGCCGAGCGCCTCGTTCTGCGTCGGGTGGGCGTGGATCAGCTGGGCGACCTCGGCGGGCAGCGCCTCCCAGTTGTAGATCAGCTGGGCTTCGCCGACCTGCTCGCCCATGCGGTCGCCGACCATGTGGACGCCGACCACGGCACCGTCCTTCACCTGGACGAGCTTGATCTCGCCCGAGGTGTTGAGGATCTTGCTCTTGCCGTTGCCCGCGAGGTTGTACTTCAGAGCGACGACCTTGTCCGCGCCGTAGATCTCCTTGGCCTTGGCCTCGGTGATGCCCACGGAGGCGACCTCGGGGTGGCAGTACGTCACCCGGGGGACACCGTCGTAGTCGATCGGAACGGTCTTCAGACCGGCCAGACGCTCCGCCACCAGGATGCCCTCGGCGAAGCCGACGTGCGCGAGCTGGAGCGTCGGGACGAGGTCGCCGACGGCGGAGATGGTCGGGACGTTCGTCCGCATGTACTCGTCGACCGTGACGTAGCCGCGGTCGATCGCGACGCCCTGCTCCTCGTAGCCGAGACCGGCGGAGACGGGCCCGCGGCCGACGGCGACGAGCAGGACCTCGGCCTCGAACTCCTTGCCGTCGGCGAGGGTGACCTTGACACCGTTCTCGGTGTACTCGGCCTTCGAGAAGAAGGTGCCCAGGTTGAACTTGATGCCGCGCTTGCGGAACGCGCGCTCAAGAAGCTTGGAGGAGTTCTCGTCCTCAAGGGGGGCGAGGTGCTTGAGGCCCTCGATGATCGTCACGTCGGCGCCGAAGGACTTCCACGCGGAGGCGAACTCCACGCCGATGACACCGCCGCCGAGGATGATCGCGGACTGCGGGACGCGGTCCAGGACGAGGGCGTGGTCCGAGGAGATGATCCGGTTGCCGTCGATCTCCAGGCCCGGCAGCGACTTCGGCACGGAGCCGGTCGCCAGCAGGACGTGGCGGCCCTGGATGCGCTGGCCGTTGACGTCGACGGAGGTGGGGGAGGAGAGCTTGCCCTCACCCTCGATGTAGTGCACCTTGCGGGATGCGATCAGACCCTGGAGTCCCTTGTACAGGCCCGAGATCACGCCGTCCTTGTACTTGTGGACGGCCGGTACGTCGATGCCCTCGAAGGTGGCCTTGACGCCGAACTGCTCGCTCTCGCGGGCCTGGTCGGCGATCTCGCCCGCGTGGAGCAGGGCCTTGGTGGGGATGCAACCTCGGTGCAGGCAGGTGCCGCCGACCTTGTCCTTCTCGATCAGGGCGACGTCCAGGCCCAGCTGGGCCCCGCGCAGCGCCGCGGCGTAACCGCCACTACCACCGCCGAGGATCACTAGGTCGAAAACGGTGCTGGCGTCGTTCGCCACGTCACGTCCTCCATGCATGTGCGCCACGCCGGTCGGCGACGACCGGTCGGCGGCTGGTGTCCGGCCGCTCTTTCTTCGGCCCTGTGGTGGGGGCCCTGTCCTGCCGAGCCCATCTTCGCACTTGTCGAGGCCCAACGAGACGCCGGGCCCTGGTGTGAGACACCACACGCTCACTTGAGAGACGCTGCGGCTTTTACCATCCCGAGGTGCGACCCCCCAGGGGCGCGGGGAACTGCGCGACCGGCCACAGCCGACCCGCAGTCGCCCACGCACCCAAGGCACCGAGCTACTAGGCGCAGAACGTCAGCCCAGATCCCCGGCAGCAGTCAACTCCGCAAGCCGCACGAGCGTCCGCACCGCAGACCCGGTGCCACCCTTGGGCGTGTACCCGAACGGGCCCGCCTCATTGAACGCAGGCCCAGCGATGTCAAGGTGCGCCCAGGTGATTCCCTCGCCAACGAACTCGCGAAGGAACAGCCCGGCGACGAGCCCCCCACCCATCCGCTCACCCATGTTCGCGATGTCGGCGGTAGGAGAGTCCATCCCCTTACGCAGGTGCTCCGGCAACGGCATCGGCCACGACGGCTCACCAACCTCGTCCGCCGCCTCGACGATCGCGGAGCGGAACGCGTCGTCGTTCGCCATAACACCGAACGTCCGACTCCCGAGCGCCAGAACCATCGCCCCGGTCAGCGTCGCCACATCCACGATCGCGTCCGGCTTCTCCGCAGACGCAGCCCAGAGCGCGTCCGCGAGAACCAGCCGGCCCTCCGCGTCCGTGTTGAGCACCTCGACGGTCTTCCCGCTGTACATCCGCAGCACGTCACCGGGTCGCGTCGCGGACCCCGACGGCATGTTCTCGGCGAGCGCCAGCCACCCGGTGACATTGACGGCAAGCCCCAGCCGCGCCGCGGCGACAACGGCCGCGAACACCGCGGCCGCACCGCTCATGTCGCACTTCATCGTCTCGTTGTGCCCGGCCGGCTTGAGCGAGATACCGCCCGAGTCGTACGTGATCCCCTTGCCGACGAACGCGAGGTGCTTGGTGGCGTCCGCGTGCGTGTACGACAGCTTCACCAGCCGCGGCCCGGCCGCGGAACCCGCGCCGACGCCGAGGATGCCGCCGTAGCCGCCCTTCTCCAGGGCCTTCTCGTCGAGCACCTCGACCTTGATGCCGTGCTCCTTCGCCGCGGTCTGCGCGACGGCGGCGAAGGCCTCGGGGTCGAGGTCGTTCGGCGGGGTGTTGACCAGGTCGCGGGCGCGGTTGAGCTCCTCGGTGACCGCCAGAGCGCGCTCTACGGCCGCCTTGTACTCCTTGTCGCGCGGCTTGCCGCCGAGCAGGGCGACCTCGCCGAGCGGGGCCTTGCCCTTGGCGTCCTTGGCGCCGCCCTTGTACGCGTCGAAGGAGTACGCGCCGAGCAGCGCGCCCTCGGCGATCACGCCGGCGTCGGCGGCATCGGCGAGGGGGAGCGCGAAGGCGGCCTTCTTGGCGCCGGTGAGCGCGCGGGCGGCGACGCCGGCGGCCCGGCGCAGCGCCTCGGCGCCGTACGCCTCGCCCTCCTCGGGCTCCGTGCCGAGCCCCACCGCGAGCACGAGCGGGGCCTTGAAGCCGGCCGGTGCGGGCAGCTTCGTGATCTCGCCCTCGGCACCGGAGGCGCCCAGGGTCTCCAGGACGCCGGCGAGCCTGCCGTCGTACGCCTTGTCCACGGCGTCGGCGCCCGGTGCGACGACCGGGCCCTTGCCGCCCTTGCCGACACCGATCACGATCGCGTCGGCCCGCAGGCCGGGCGCCGCGGCGGTGCTGAGAGTGAGAGCAGTCACAGTGGTGAATTCTCGCTTCCGATGTGGAGTTGCTGTGGTCGATCGGTGTGGGTCGACCGGGCCCGACAGCCGACCCTATTTCCGACCTGCGGCGGCGGTGGAGACAGGGGGCCGCTGGGCACCCAGGACGAGCGTACGCGCGTGCGCCTGATGGCTCGTTCTCGCGGGGCCGCGGAAAGCGCCGAGCGGAGGGGCGCCCGCCGGCGGGCGTGTGGCCACTTCTCGATCCTCACCCTGGATGTCCTGCGTCACACTCGTGAGGTTCATGTGGGCGACATGCTCATCGGTTTGCATGATTTCCACGGATCCTCCGCGAGTCGACCACAGGGGGGATCGCTTGGGGGAGGGACGACATGGCGCACAGAGCGCACAAGTGGAGAACCGGGGCCGCTGTACTGGCGGCCGCGGGACTGTTGGTGCTGGGCCTGGAGGCGCCCGGCGCATCGGCCGCCGACGAGCCTCGCATCGATCTCAAGGTACTGGTCGTGGACAACGGCGACAGTCCCGTCGAGGCCATCGCCGCCCAGCTGAAGAGCGAGGGCATCCCGTACACGACTGTGAACCTGAACGACTCCGGCCGCCCCACGATCGACGCGGCCTTCCTCAGTGACACGGTCGACGGTGTGCCGCGCGCCAAGTACCAGGGCGTGGTCCTGCCCAACGAGGCGCCGTTCGGGACGAGTTCGGCGGAACAGACGGCGCTGGACGCCTACGAGACGACGTACGGCATCCCCCAGGTCGACGCCTACACCTGGGCGCACCCGGAGGTCGGTCTCGACTACGCGGCCTACACCGGGGCACTCGACGGGCATGAAGCAGATGTCACGTCCGAAGGCAAGGCGGGCTATTTCGGCTATCTTGACGGGCCGCTCACGTTCGAGGACAACTCCTCGTCCGTGCAGGAGAGTTACGGCTTCGTGGCCACGCCTCGAACCGGTTTCACGAGCTACGTCGACACCGCCGTACCGGGCGGTACCGGGCGCGGCAGCCTGGTCGGCGAGTACGCCCACGACGGGCGCCGCGAACTGGTGCTGACCTTCGCGTACAACCAATACCAGGAGCAGTTCCGGGTGTTGGCGCGCGGCATCGTCGAGTGGCTGACTCAGGGCGTGCACCTGGGCCAGGCGCGCAATTATTTCTCCGTGCATGTCGACGACGTCTTCGCGCCCGACGACCGCTGGGACACCGAGCTCAACTGCACGCCCGGCGACTACGACTGCGCGGCGGGCGAGGGCTCGACGTCCACGCCGATCCGGATGACCGCTGCCGACGCGGTCTACGCGGCCCAGTGGGAGCAGGACCACGGCTTCACCTTCGACCTGGCCTTCAACGCGGGCCTGGGCGAGGACTGGAAGAGCGAGAACGGCGGCACGGACGCCCTGACCGACCAACTCCTCGCCGACAAGGCCGACTTCCGCTGGATCAACCACACGTACTCGCACGAATTCCTCGGCTGCGTCCAGGACTTGACGACCGTGCCGTGGAGCTGCGCGAAGAACGCCGACGGCTCGACCCAGTACATGAGCCAGGCGGACATCTCCGCGGAGATCGCCAACAACTACAACTGGGCGCTGGCGAACGGCCTTCCGGTCGAGCGGGACGAGCTGGTCACCGGTGAGCACTCGGGTCTGAAGACGCTGCCGCAGCAGCCCGACGACAACCCGAACCTGGCCGGCGCCCTCGCCGCCAACGGCATCAAGTGGACGGCCTCCGACCACTCCCGCGAGAGCGACCAGCGGGCCGTCGGCGACACGCTCACCGTGCCGCGCTACCCGATGAACGTGTACTACAACGCGGGCACCAAGGCCGAGATGGCCGACGAGTACAACTGGATCTACACCTCCACGGCCGACGGCGGCAGCGGGGTCTGCGAGAACAACCCCAACTCCACCTGCCTGTCGGCGCCGTTGGACACCGCCACCGGCTACGACGACTACATCGTCCCGCAGGAGGCGGCCACCGACCTCGGTCACGCCATCAGCAACGACCCGCTCCCGCACTACGCGCACCAGTCCAACCTGGCCGAGGACCGCGTCCTCTACCCGGTCCTGGACAAGGTGCTCGCCGACTACCAGGCGCTGTTCGCCGACAACACCCCGCTGGAGAACCTGCGGGAGAGCGCGATCGGCACCGAACTGCAGAACCGTGCCGCCTGGCAGACCGCCGTCACGAACGGCGACGTCGAGGCGTACCGCGTCGGCGACACCGTCACCGTCAACGCCCCCACCGGGATCCAGATCCCGTTGACCGCACCCGAAGGGACCACCAAGCAACTCCTGCTCGGCACCACCGCGTTCGGGACGCCGTACGCGGGAGAGCGCTCGGCCTGGACCACGCCGGAGCTTACGCAGACCGCTCTCACGCTGAACCTGCCCGCCTGACCCCACGACAGCGCAGCGCAGCCAGCCATCACGCGCACCCCGGCCACCACAGGGCCGGCCGGGGTGCGCGCCAGAGCCGTAGACAGTTCCGCAGGGGGGAACTCGCATGATGCGCACCGGCCGTCATGTCACCATGCTCACCGAAGGCACCTATCCGCACGTCCACGGCGGGGTCAGCACCTGGTGCGACCAACTCGTCAAGGGCATGCCGGAGGTGGACTTCCACATCCTGTCGCTCACCGGCAGCGGTCGCGAACCCGTGACCTGGGAGCTGCCGTCCAACGCCTACCGGCACACGTCCGTGCCGACCTGGGGCCCGCGCCCCGGCCGCCACCGGCACGGCCTGTACGGCGCCGCCCGCCGCCGCTTCGTCGACTCCTACGAGCGGTTCCTGCTCTCCTTCCTCGACCCCGAGGCGCACTGCGACTTCGGCGAGAGCCTCTACGACCTCGCCCAACTCGCCCGCGACGGACGCCTGTCGGCGGCCCTGCGCACCGAGACGGCGCTGCGCTCGCTGATGTGGATATGGACGATGCCGCATCTGGCAACGGCCGCCGCCCGCCCGACAGTTCACGACGCGCTCACCGCAACGGACCTGCTGGAGCACGCACTTCGCCCGCTCGGCGTCCGGATCCCCGAGGACTGTGTCGCCCATGCCGTCAGCAGCGGCCTCGCGACCCTGCCCGCGCTCGCCGCCAAGAAGCTCGACGGAGTGCCCTTCCTCCTCACCGAGCACGGCATCTACCTGCGCGAGCGCTACCTCGGCTACCGCCGCGACGGCCAGCGCTGGCCCGTGAAGGCGTTCATGCTCGGCTTCTACCGCGAGTTGAACTCCCACGGCTACAAGGCCGCCGACCTGATCACCCCGTGCAACCAGTACAACCGCCGTTGGGAGGAGCGCGGCGGCGCCGACGGCGACAAGATCCGCACGGTCTACAACGGCGTCGACCCGGCCGCCTTCCCGCACGCGGGCCCCGAACCGGAGATCCCCACACTCTCCTGGTGCGGCCGCGTGGACCCCATCAAGGACCTCGAAACACTTCTACGCGCGTATGCCTCCGTCCGCGCCGAAATGCCCGAAACAAGGCTGCGCCTCTTCGGCCCGGTCCCGGCCGGCGGCGAGGCCTACCGCACCAAACTCGAAAAGCTCGCAGCCGAGTTGGGCGTCACCGACGGCGTCACCTTCGAGGGCCGCATCAGCGAGGTCTGGCGCGCGTACGCAGCAGGCCACGTAGTAATGCTGTCGTCCATTTCAGAAGGCTTCCCCTTCTCCATCATCGAGGCCATGTCCTGCGGCCGTACGACCGTCTCGACCGACGTCGGCGGAGTGAGCGAGGCCGTCGGCGACACCGGCCTCGTGGTCCCGCCGCGCGAGCCGGAGAAGATGGCCGCCGCCGCCCTCACCCTCCTCCGCGACGACGAACGCCGCCTGAAATTGGGTGAGTTGTCCCGCCAGAGGGTGATCGAGCGCTTTACGTTGCGTCGATCCGTGGACAATTTCCGGACTATTTACCAAGAGCTCGCGGGCCGCCCCGAAGTGTACGAGCCCACGGTCGAGACCGTCGCCGACTGGACCGCCGAGCTGCGCGATCCGTGGTACAAGGCGGTCGCGACGGACGGAACCGACTGGTGACCGGTTCCATCTGGCTGCCACCGGGCGCGAGTTCGGAAACCCTCCCCGGCGTCCCCAAGCAACGCCCCTCGCCGAGCTGGGCCGAACCCGACCCGATCGACGAACTCGCCGAACGCCTCGACGAGTTCGTCGCCGCGGCCGTGCACCCCGACGAGATAGCGGCTCTCCTCGAATCCGACGGCATGTCGGACGACCAGATACGCGAGCGCTACGGCGTCAAGAACTCCTTCGCCCTGGCGGAGGAGTTGTACGAACGCGTAGCGCGCCGCTTTCCCGAACCCGACGGCCCCGTCCACGACCCCTGGCAAGTAGGCCTGCTCGGCTGCCTGTTGAGAGGCGTGGTCTTCGCGCTGCCCGGCTTCGGCTACGTCCTCGGCGAACCGCTGCTCGCCGGCCGGCCCGAGTCCTTCAACCTCCCCGCAGGCACCCTCCCCCTCCTGGCCGGCGCCCTGGTCGGCTGGACCTGGAACCAGGGCCTGGCCCACCGGGCGTACTCCTGGCTGGGCCTGGGCGACAAACCGGCGGCCCGCCACAGCCTCCTCATCGGCGCCCCCCTGGGCGCGTTGCTGGGCGCCGCGGTAGCCCTGTCGGTCGCGGGCACGGCCCACCCGGCGGCCGTGGCCTTCGCCGCGGGCCAGTCCTGCTACTTGGGCGCAGCCACGGTCCTGCTGGTCATGGGCCGCGAACGGGCCTTGCTGGCAACGCTGTTGCCAATGACAGCGGGCGCGGTGGTGGCGATGGCCCACGAGGTACCAGATGCAGCGCGGCTGGTCCTGCTCCTGGGTTCCTTGCTGGCGGTAGTGACACTGGCGCTACTTGAAGTAAGGCCGGACTGGCTTGCCCTTAAGGGGCGCGGGGCTGTGTTCAATTTGCGGCTACCGCCGCGTGGGCGCGACCAGCCACGGCCGACCCGCAGCCAAAAATCAACAATGTCCCCCCGACTAACAGCATCCCTACCGTTCGCCCTGTTCGGCTTCAGCAGCGGCGCCCTGGTCCTCTACGCCGCCCTGGGAGACATCCTGGCCGGCGAAACCCACAGCGCAGCGGCAGCCCCAGCCGCAGTGGCCCTGACCCTGAGCATGGGCCCAGCCGAGTGGCTGCTCTACCGCTTCCGCAGCGGCAGCCTCACAGGCCTGCGCAACAGCCGTACCCCAAAGGCCTTTTGGCGGACAACAGGCACAACCCTCACCCTCTGCCTGGCCACATACCTGGCAGCCCTCTCCGCCCTGACCTTCCTGGCAAGCACCCTCTGGCCCCACACCCCGGCCCTCAACGGAGTAAGCCTCACCGCCCTGCTCCTCCTCGGCATGGTCCTATGGACGGGCCTGCTCCTCCAGTCGTTCGGCGCGGTCCTGGGCGCCGCGACGATCTGCTGCACGGCGGCCGTGGCCCAGACGCTGGCCCTCCTCAGCCACGCGGCAAGCCCGCACTGGATCGCCCTGTACGTGAACGGCACCGCGGCCCTGGTCCAAGCGGCCCTGGTCTGCGGCCTGTTGGGCAGGGTCACGGCCCACCGATGAGCCAACTGCTGGTCCCGTACTACGAACACCCGACCGTCCGCCCCGCGGAATGGGCCGCGATCGTGGCGGCGGCCCCCCGCCTCTACGCCGTGGTCCTCAACCCGGCGAGCGGCCCCGGCGAAGCCCCGGACCCGGCCTTCGCCGAGGTGGCGGCCCAACTCCGCGCGGCGGACGTACGGTTGCTCGGCTACACGGACACGGACTACGGCCACCGCCCCTACGCTGACGTAGTGGAGGACCTGACCAACTACCGTGACTGGTACGGCACGGACGGCGCCTTCCTGGACCAAGTGGCAACGGGCCAAACGGAGTTCAGGCACTACCAACGCATCGCCACCGCGGCCTGGGGCACAGGCTGCGGCACGCTGGTCCTGAACCACGGCACGACCCCGCACCCGTCGTACGCCCGCATAGCCGACGTCCTGGTGACCTTCGAGGGCCCCTGGACGACGTACCGCGGCCTACCGCCCCAATCCTGGCGAGGCACCACAGGAATCCGCTTCGGTCACCTCGTCTACGGCGTTCCGTCCGACATCGCCTTCGAAGCGGAGGCCCGAGCCCGAGGGGCCTCGGTGCACTGCGCGGTACCGGGCGTGGGAGATCATCCGTGGGGTACCTTGCCCCACACCCTGGAGCCCGTTCAGTGAGACGCCCCACCCTCCTGCTTGCCCTGCTCCTCCTCCTGCTCGCAGCCTGCACATCCACCCCCGATGACAGGCCGACCCCCACCCAGACCACCGGGAAGCGCTGGCAACCCCGCCCGGGAGTGGCCTGGCAGTGGCAACTGAGCGGCCGCCTGGACACATCCGTCGACGTCCCGGTCTACGACATCGACGGCTTCGACCACTCCAAGGCAACGGTGACCGCGCTGCACGACAAGGGCCGCAAGGTCATCTGCTACATCTCCACCGGTGCCTGGGAGGACTTCCGCCCCGACGCCAAGAAGTTCCCCAAGTCGATCCTGGGCAAGGGCAACGGCTGGAAGGGCGAACGCTGGCTGGACATCCGCCGCACGGACGTCTTGGAGCCGTTGATGGCGTCCCGCCTGGACATGTGCAAGGAGAAGGGCTTCGACGCGGTGGAGCCCGACAACATGGACGGCTACCAGAACGACACCGGCTTCCCTCTGAAGGCCGCCGACCAACTCCGCTACAACCGCCTGATCGCCAAGCTGGCCCACGCCCGGGGAATGGCGGTAGGTCTAAAGAACGACCTGGACCAAATCCCCGCCCTGGTAAGCGACTTCGACTTCGCGGTCAACGAACAGTGCGCCCAGTACGACGAGTGCGACACCCTGACCCCCTTCATCAAGGCGAACAAGGCGGTCTTCCACGTCGAGTACGACCTCCCGACGGCTCGCTTCTGCCCCAACTCCCGCAGCCTGAAGCTGAGTTCACTACTGAAGAAGCCCGAGCTGGGAGCATGGCGCCGGTCCTGCTAAAACAAGCCCGAGGGCAACTCCCTTAGGGGCGCGGGGCTGTATTTGATTTGCGGCTACCGCCGCGTGGGCGCGACCAGCCCCCACGCACCCGCACTCACCAACCAAGCGAAAGCACCACGACCGCAGCCGTAGCAGCAGTCTCCGCAAGCCCCCCAAACACGTCCCCCGTAACCCCACCAAACCGCCGCCGACAGTGCCGCAGAAGAAACTCGCCGACAACCAGGGCCACAACAAACGCCGGCCCGACCCCATAGATCCCCAGCCCCACCCCGCACACCCAACCCACGACAACGACCCCCACCCCCAGGCCCAGCGCCCAGCGAACCGGTACCACTCCCGCAACCGCCGCCCCCAACCCCTCAGGTCGAGCCGCAGGCACCCCCACCCGAGACGCCAACGTCAACGCAAGCCGAGCCGCGACCCCGGAAACGATCGCCCCGACCGCCCCCCGAGCCCAAGAGTCGCCGTAGATCTGAGCCAACGCAGCCACCTGAGCCAGAACCACGAACACAAGGGCGAGCACCCCGAACGGCCCGATGTCCGACTGCTTCATGATTCGCAGCGCATCCTCCGCCGGCTTCCCACTCCCCAGCCCATCCGCAGTATCCGCAAGCCCATCCAGATGCAGCCCCCGAGTAAGCACGGCAGGCACGGCAACACTCCCGACCGCGGCAAGCAACGGACCCGCACCGAGAACCAGAAGCAGCAGCCCAAGCCCGGCCGCACACCCACCGACGACCACCCCCACGAGCGGCGCCACCAGCATCCCGGCCCGCGCGGCATCACGATCCCAACGGGTCACCCTGACCGGAAGAACAGTCAGCGTGCCGAACGCGAAGCGGAAGCCGTCAAGGGGCGAGGTCTTGGACACCGGCGCAGATTACCCGGCGGTCAACAGGGCACCCCTCGCGGCCATGGCTAAAGTGCCCATATGGGACATTGGCTGCACCGCAACATCGTCGAGCCGGGCAAACTCCCGCTCCTCCTCGCGCTGACCGCCTTCGTCCTGACGTTCCTCATCACCCGGGTCATCACCCGCCTGATCCGCGCCGGCAAGGGCCCCTTCGGCAACATCAAGGCAGGCGACGTACACATCCACCATGTCGTCCCGGGGGTCGTCCTCGCCATCCTCGGCGGTTTCGGCGCTGTCGCCAGCACTCGCTACGGCGTCGGATCGGCGCTCTTCGCGATCGTCTTCGGGATCGGCGCGGGCCTGGTCCTGGACGAGTTCGCGCTGATCCTCTACCTCGACGACGTCTACTGGACCGAGGCCGGCCGCAAGAGCGTCGAGGCGGTGGTGCTCACGGCGGCCCTGGTCGGCTTCGTGCTCGCCGGCTTCTCGCCCTTCGGCGTCAACGACCTCACCGCCTCCGAACTCCACGACCGCGCCGGCGTCATCGTGAGCGTCGCCGTGAACTTCCTCTTCTCGCTCATCGCCCTGAGCAAGGGCAAGGCCCGCACGGCGGTCTTCGGCATCCTCGTCCCGCTGGTCGCCCTCGTCGGCGCGATCCGCCTGGCCCGCCCGGGTTCCCCCTGGGCGAAGCGCTTCTACCGCAACCGCCGTCACCGGGCCCGCGCCCGTTCCACCCTCCGCGCCTACCACCACGACCGCCGCTGGGCGGGCCCGCGCCGAGCGGTCCAGGACTGGCTCGGCGGTAAACCGGACCCGGAGCCGGTGCGGATTCCCGGGCGCCCATGAGTACGCCCCGCCTACCCGACCCGGCGCCCCCGCCTCCGATGCCGTAGCGCCGAAGCCAGACACAGCAACCCCACCGCGATGATCGCCGCCAGATGCTCCTTGCCCGCGAGGTTCCCCTTCAGCATCACCTCGATCGCCATCGCCCCGGTCACCGCCAGCGCGGTCGCGTACGCGCCGTAGCGCCACGCGACGAACACCGCGAGGCCGACCACGGCGGCCGAGGGACCGGTGTCCACGACCAGCCGGTCCGAGCTGGGCAGCCCGAACGGGTTGTCGAAGCCGAGCCAGATACCGAGACGGGCGTACAAGGTTCCGGCGAGGGTCGCGGCGTAGGCGATGACGAGCGTGCGCCAGCGGCCGAGGGCGATCTCCGCGATGCCGAACACGAAGAGGATCTGGGCCAGGGCGCCCCACACGGGGAGGTCGAGCGCCGGCACGAAGAGGGAGAGCGGGGTGCGGAGGAGGGCCAGCCACAGCGGGTCTACGGCCCGTACCGCGCCCGTGTCCTGCACGAACTGGTAGCCCCAGGACTGGTTCTGCACGAATTGCAGGACCGCCGTCAGAGCCACCGCCCCGATCGTCATCGGGATCGCCCGCCAGTGCCGCTTCAGCAGCGGCTCGCGCGCGGTGACGTAGAGCAGTCCCCATTCGGCGCGGGCCCAGCGGGCGAGGCGGTTCATCTGTGCGTCTCCAGGTGCTTGCGGTGCAGCCACTTCGGCAGTCCCGGCGCCTCCAGGAACCCTTCCGCGCGCGCCGCCGCGAGGCCGATGCGCAGCAGGTCCGCGCTCTTCTCGAAGAGCAGGAACCGGGGTTCCCAGATGGGCCGGTACTTGGCGTTGGCGCGGTACAGCGACTCGATCTGCCACCAGCGCGAGAAGAAGCTGAGGAGTGACCTCCACAGCCGCAGCACCGGCCCGGCCCCGATCCGCGCCCCACGTTCGAAGACCGAGCGGAACATGGCGAAGTTGAGCGAAACCTGGGTGATTCCGATCTCCTGGGCGCGGCGGAGGAGTTCGATCACCATGAACTCCATGAGCCCGTTGTCGGAGTCGCGGTCGCGCCGCATCAGGTCCAGCGACAGCCCGTGCGGACCCCAGGGCACGAAGGACAGCACCGCCCTCAACTCACCGTCCCCGTCGGTGCATTCGAGCATCACGCACTGCCCGTCGTCGGGGTCGCCGAGCCGCCCCAGCGCCATGCTGAACCCGCGTTCGGTGGCCCCGTCGCGCCAGTCGTCGGCGCGCTTGAGCAGGTACGCCATCTCCTCGGCGGGAATGTCCTCGTGGCGGCGGATGCGGACTGTGTACCCGGCCCGCTTCACCCGGTTGTAGGCCTGCCGTACGGTCCGCATGGCACGTCCTTCGAGGGTGAACTCGGCGACCTCGACGAGGGCTTCGTCCCCGAGTTCGAGGGCGTCGAGGCCGTGCCGCGCGTAGACGGTGCCGGCCTCCTCGCTCGCTCCCATGACGGCCGGAATCCATCCGTGAACCCGGGCTTCCGCGAGCCACGGCTCGATCGCGCCGGGCCACGCCTCCGGGTCGCCGATCGGGTCGCCGGAGGCCAGCGACACCCCGCCCACCACCCGGTACGCGACGGCCGCCTTGCCGGTCGGCGACCACACCACGCTCTTCTCCCGGCGCAGCGCGAAGTACCCGAGCGAGTCGCGCTCGCCCTGCCGTTCCAGGAGTGCCCGCAGCTTCTTCTCGTCGTCCTCGGTGAGCGGGTCGACGGCGCGCCGGGAGCGGAACGCGGCGTAGAAGACCGCGAGGACCAGGACGGTGCTGAGCACGTTGATGGTGACGTTGGCCCAGTTCGGGGTCCAGATGCCGGGGAAGCGATTCTCCGGGGCGGCGATGGACACCAGCCGGAACGCGCCGTAGCGCCAGCGCTCCACGAAGGTCGAACGGGACGCGTCCTGCGCCTGGTTGGTGACCGTCACCAGCAGCCCGGCGAGCAGCGAGGCGACCAGGGTGCCGCCGACGGCGACGGCGGCGGCCAGCCGGGGGTTGGAGCGGTCGCCCTTGGCGTAGAACTCCCGCCGCCCCACCACCAGCGAGGCGACGAACGCGGCCGTCAGGACCAGGGAGATCCAGTTCTGCGGGTACCGGCGGATCTCCTGGAACGACATGGCGAACCCGAACAGCGCGAGAAACAGCCCGCTGACCACCAGATTCAGGATCCACGCGGCGCGTTTGCGGCGCCGCATGGTGATGGCGAGGAACGCCGTGAACACCCCGGACGCGAAGCCCGCCGTCAGCAGATACGGGGTGAAGAAGTTCTCCTGGTTGTGCCGTCGTACGTCCTGCCCCAGCGAAACCCACGCCGCGCTGAGGAAGTTGATGAACGCGACGGCCCGCAAATACCAGACGGCAAAGGCCGCGGCCCGTCGCGAGGCGCCTGAGCTATGACGTTCCTGAACGGGCCCGACCCGGACATCTCCCATGAAGGAGGATCATATGGGCGTTGTCGCGACGAACGGTTCTTATCCGCCGCCGCAACGGCCGCCGCCACGACCGGGCCCCGTCACTCCTCGGAGTTCTCCACCGCGAGATCGACCGGCTTCTCGTCCTCCGCGGACTCCTCCGGCTCGGCGGATTCCGCCAACTCCTCCGGCTTCAGCGGGAGTTCGGCCGCCAGCGCCGCCGCGGCCTGCACCAGCGGTAGTGCGAGCAGCGCGCCCGCGCCTTCTCCGACCGTCACGCCGTGGTCGAGGAGGGGCTCCAGGGCCATCCGGTCCAGGGCCTTCGCCTGGCCAGGCTCGCCGCTGCTCTGGCCGGCGAGCCACCAGTCCGGTGCCCGGAACGCGACCCGCTGACCCACCAGCGCGCACGCGGCGGCCACGACGCCGTCCAGGATCACAGGCAGCTTCCGTACGGCACTCTGCAGCAGGAACCCGGTCATCGCGGCGAGGTCGGCGCCGCCCACCGTCGCCAGCAGCTGCAACTGGTCCCCGAGCACGGGCCGGGCCCGCCGCAGCGCGTCCCGGATCGCCGCGCACTTGCGCATCCACGCCAGGTCGTCGATCGCGAGGCCACCGCGCCCGGTGACGACGGAGGCATCGGTGCCGCACAGCGCGGCGATCAGCACGGAGGCCGGCGTCGTGCCGCCGACGCTCACGTCGCCGAGGACCACCAGATCCGTACCGGAGTCGGCCTCCTCGTTCGCGACGGCGACCCCCGCCTCGAACGCGGCCGTCGCCTCCTCCAACGTCAGCGCGTCCTCGACGTCGATACGCCCGCTGCCTCGCCGTACGCGATGCTTCACGACCTCGTCCGGCAGCGCGTCCGGATCGCAGTCCAGGGCCATGTCCACGATCCGCACCGGCACCCCGAGCCGCCGCGCGAGCACCGCCGCCGGGCTGCCGCCCTCCAGTACCGACCGCACCAACTCCCCGGCGCTGCCCGCCGGTCGGGCCGACACGCCGAGTTCGGCGATCCCGTGATCGCCCGCGAACAACACCACACGCGGCCGTTCGACCGGCCGCACCGGAACGGCGCCCTGCGCCGCCGCCAACCACTCACCCAGGTCGTCGAGTCGCCCCAGCGACCCGGGCGGCACGATCTGACGTTCGCGGCGCGCCTCTGCGTCACGGCGCACACCGCCGTCGGGGCGCTCGATCAGATCGGTGAAGTCGTCGAGATTAAGCGAGCTCATTCGCCGAACAGTACCGGCAGCGATCGAACGCGACAGCGCCACATGGCCACCACGCGCCCCCGACGTCCTTGCCCCGAAGATCAAGATCCCGTACGTATCGTTTTGCACCGTTTTGCCGTACGTCTCCGGGAGCCGCCCATGAACAGCCTGCGCACCCGCGTCAGCACGCGCGTCAGCACCCTCGACGCGTACCGCCGTCACCGCGTGCTGGCCCGCGCGATCCTGCGGCTCCTCCCCGAACCGGAGAGCTGGCTCGACGTCGGCACGGGCGACGCCCACTTCCCGGAAACGGCGAAGGCCCTCTTCCCGTACACGTCCTTCGACGGCGTCGACCCCACCCCCCGAGTCGTCCGCGCCCGCGCCGCCGAACGCATCGAGGAGGCCTACGCCGGCCACCTCACCGATCCGCACATCACGACCGCCCTCCAGTCCCGCTACGACGTCGTGACCCTCCTGCGCGACCGTTCCCCGGCCCCCGACCCCGACGCCGAACTCCGCGCCGCCCTCACGGTCCTGCGCCCCGGCGGCCTCCTGCTGATGGAAGGCCGCCCGGACGACCTGCGCGCCCAACTGGAGCCCCACGACTGCGAGTTGGTCACCGAAAATCGGGGCATCCAGGACCGGCTCCCGCCCCCGCACCGCCTGATCGCCCGCAGAAACCCGCAGCCCTAACCGCGTAGCGCGAGCGCCTGCCCGGCGACCACCAGCAACACGTGCTCACACTCACCGGCGATCGCGGCGTTCAACCGCCCCAGCTCGTCCCGGTACCGGCGCCCGGACGCGGTCGCCGGCACGATCCCCGAGCCGACCTCGTTGGACACGGCGACAAGGGTCCGCCGGGTGGCCCGCACGGCAGCGGTCAACTCCCGTACCCGCTCCCGGAGTTGCTTCTCCCCGCCGTCCCCCCACTCCGTGTCGTCCCACGCCCCCACGGAGTCCATGACGTCCGTCAGCCACAGCGACAGACAGTCGATGAGCAACGGCGGCCCGTCCTCCGCCAGCAACGGCACCAGGTCACACGTCTCGGCCGTACGCCACGACCCCGGCCGCCGCTCGCGGTGCGTGGAGACGCGGGAGGCCCACTCGGTGTCCCCGTTGCGCGAGCCGCCGGTAGCGACATACAACACATCGGGAAACGCCTCCAGCCGCCGCTCGGCCTCGACGGACTTCCCGGACCGAGCCCCGCCCAGCACCAGCGTCCGCCGCGGCACATCGGGCACGTCCTCGTACACCCCCACGGTCAATGTCGTCCCGTCCGGCACGGCCCGCGCCCCCACGGCGGCCAGCCGCCGCGCCAACTCGGCCCCCGGCGCCACATCGTGATCCAGATGCACGGCGATGACATCGGTGGCGGGCCCCATCGCCCCCACGGCCCGCAACTTCGCCAGAGCGTCCGGCCGTCCCACGACATCGGCGAGCACCATGTCGTACGACGGCACAGCCCCCTCCTCAAGCCCGGCCGGCGCACCCCCCGGCGGCAGATACAACACCCGCTGCCCGTCGGGCCCGGTGACGGCGTACCCGGTACCGGGCGCATCCATCGCCACGGCCCGCACCCGATGCCCCGTCAACAACGCCAACTCCCGCCCGTCCGGCACCCGCCCCGGCTGAGGCAACCCGGCAGGCACCTCCACAGCGGGCCCGTCATGCGGATGAGACAACAGCACCTGCCGCACCCCGCCGAGCGAATGCCCCGCCCGAGCAGCGGCAAAGGCAGCCCCGGGCGTCAGGTCCAGCAACAACGTCCCGTCCACGAGCACGGCGGTAGCAGCCCGAGCATCCACCCCGAGCGACACGGCACAGACCGCACAGGGACAGTCGGGGCGGGGGAGTCCAGCGGGGGCACCGGTGCCGAGCAGAGTGAGTTCCACGGATCGATTTTCACCGCTCACTGATGAACATGCCCATCCTGCACCCCCTCTAGGGGCGCGGGGAACTGCGCGAGAAGCCCCACCGACCCGCACCCGACCGAATATCCGCAGCTCACCCCCACTAACCCAGCGGAGCGAATACGCTGCACACTGAAGCCGGATCAAGATCCGGCTTCAGTTCTGCACGCGCTCAGACTTTGGAGGCGTAGATGGCGGCATGGATCTGGCGGTTCGAAAAGTCCGACGGGACCGAGGTCGAACCCGCGGTCACGCCGGAGGAGTTCACCACACAGGGCGACGCGGAGTCCTGGCTCGGCGAGATCTGGAAGGAACTCGTCGCGGGCGGCGCGGACCAGGTGTTCCTCTTCGAGGACGGCACGCAGATCTACGGCCCGATGAGCCTGCACGCCGAGGACGCGTAACCGTCGTAGACCAAGCGGGTGGGGGCGGCCGGTACTTCCCCGGCCGCCCCCACCCCGTTCCTGAACTGAACTGAACTGAACTGAACGGAACTGAGACGGGCCGGGCTACTGCTCGCCCAACGTCACATCGACCTTCTTCGACGCCCCGTTCCGCGAGTACGTCACCGACGTCTTCTGCCCGGGCTTGTCGGACGCCAGCGCCTCCGACAACGAGGTGATCGTGGTGATGTCCGTGTCACCGAGCCGCGTGATGATGTCGCCCGCCTGGATGCCGGCCTTGTCGGCGGCCCCGCCGCTCTTCACCGCGACGACGGCGACCCCGGCGGCCTGGTAGCTGTCGTCGACGACCGTACGTCCGGTGATGCCGAGGGCCGCCCGCCCGGAGTCGGTGACCTTGCCGTCCTTGACGATCTGGTCGGCGACCGTCTTCACCATCGAGGACGGAATCGCGAACCCGATCCCCGGCGCCGCACTGCCCCCGAGGTCGGGATCGGTGGCGGCAAGGGTCGGGATACCGATGACCTGCCCGTTCAGGTTCACCAGCGCACCCCCGCTGTTGCCGGGGTTGATCGCCGCCGAGGTCTGCACCATGTTGGCGATGGTCGCGCCCGTACCGCCCCCGCTGCTGCCCTCGCTGACGGTCCGTCCGGTCGCCGACACGATGCCCTGCGTCACGCTGGACGACAGTCCGAGCGGCGAGCCCATCGCGAGGACGATCTGCCCCACCTCGACCTTGGACGAGTCCGCGAAGGTCGCCGCCTTCAGCCCGTCCGGCACCTTGTCCAGCTTGACGACGGCCAGGTCCTGCTCGGGGTAGGAGTAGACGAGCTTGGCGGTGAGCACGTCCTCGCTGTTCGCGGTGGTCACCTTGAAGGTCTTCTCGTTCCCGACGACGTGCGCGTTGGTGACGATGTGCCCCTGGTCGTCGTACACGATCCCCGACCCCAGATCACTGCTGGCCTGGATCTGCACGACCGACGGCAGGACCTCCTTGATCACCTTCAGGTAGTCGCTCTGCAGATCGCCACTCGCCATCGGTACGGCGGCCTCGGCGGCCTGCGTGGTCGAGCCGTCCTTCTTCGAGGAGGCGGACGAGGACCCAGCACCGGAACACCCGGCGACCAGCACGAGCGAACAGGCGAGAAGAGCCATGGGGCGGAGAACTGCGGGGCGGACGGTACGGGTACGGGCACGGGAGGAGTCCATACCGCGAGTGTCTCTTTGGGGTGAATATCCGGCTTGTACTGCTGACCCGAACGGGCCCCCTAGGGGGAGGGGCGCGCGCTCAGCCCCGCACACCGCACAGATGCAGCAGCGCGGCCACCGCCCGATACGGATCGGTCCGCCCGGCCCGCTCCTCGGCTGCCAGCAGCGGCTCCACGTCGGCCGGGATCTCGGCCCCTTCCGGAGCGGTGTCGGTGAAGACCCGCACGCCGTACCAGGCCTGCAGCGGTGCCCCGATCCCCGCCAGCGTCGCCGTCAGGGTGTCCAGCCGGTCCGCCCGCGCGTCGATGCCGAGCCGGTTGCGGTACGCGACCGAGTCGAACGCGGCCGCCGTGCCCGCCCAGTCCCAGGACAGCCCGGGCCGCATGGCCAGCGCGTCGGCGTTCCGCACGAGCAGCGACAACAGCCCGCCCGGCGCCAGCATCCGGGCCAGCCCCGCGAGCAGGGGGTCGGGCTCGGAGACGTACATGAGGACGCCGTGACAGAGCACGACGTCGAAGCTGCCCGGCAGGAAGTGCACGCCGGTGTCCCGGCCGTCGCCTTCGATGATCCGCACCCGCTCCCGGATGCCCTCGGGCTCACCGGACAGCGCCTCGCGGGCTGCGGCGACCATCTTCGGTTCCTGTTCGAGCCCGGTCACCTGATGCCCGGCCCGGGCCAGCCGCAGCGCCTGCGTGCCCTGACCCATCCCGACGTCGAGCACCCGCAACCGCTGTCCGACCGGATACCGGCCGGCTATCTGCTCGTCGAGCTGCCGGGCCACCAGCTCCTGTCGTACGACATTCCGCAGCCCGCCCAGCCTGCTCAGCCAGGCGTCCGCCGCGCCCCCGGAGAAGGAATCCGTGCTCAGGGCCGCTCTCCGCGCTTGACCTGCGGCTTCGGCAGCCGGAGTCGACGCATCTGGAGGGAGCGCATGAGGGCGTACCAGACCGTGCCCTTGGTGTTCTGGCCCGGGAAGCGCTCGGCGAGCAGCTTGCGCAGCCGGAACGCGCTCCAGAAGGAGTCGACCACGATCAGCACGATCACCACGAGCCACAGCAGCAGCGCGATGTTCTGCAGCGCGGGGATGCGCACCACGCTGAGCACGAGGATCACCACGGCCAGCGGGAGGAAGAACTCGGCGATGTTGATGCGCGAGTCCACGTAGTCGCGCGCGAACTTGCGGACCGGGCCCTTGTCACGAGCGGGCAGATACCGCTCGTCGCCGGTGGCCAGCGCGGTGCGCTGTCGCTCCATCTGCGCACGGCGCTCGTCGCGCTGGCGCTTGGAGGCGTCCTTGCGCGTCATCGAGGTGTTGGCGACGCTGCGGCGCTGAGTCTGCGACTCACTGCGCTTGGGCGTGGGCCGACCCTTCGGGGCCTGAGGGTCTCGGGGCATCTTGGAGTCGGTCAGCGACACCTTGTCGGTGGGCGCTGCCTTCTCTTCCTTGGAACGGCTACGGAACACAAAACCCAAGGGTAAGGGGTGAATGGGGTTGGACCCCAGCCCGGTGGGGAACGATCCGGCAACACCGCTCGTCTGTAGGGGGACAGAGAAGGACGCGATGAGCGGGTCCTGCCAGGGGAGCACCTACTCCTTACGCCGGATCAGAACCGGGGTCAGTCGTCCTTGGGGATGAGCGCATCCGTCCCCGAACAGTGCGGTAATGGATGCAGGGCCCGTACTGTGGGTTCTGTTGCAGTCGCTGGAGCTGGAGTCCGTCAGAAGGGGGCGCGCGAAGCCCATGAGCGGTGTCATGAAGCGTATGGGGATGATCTTCCGCGCGAAGGCGAACAAGGCCCTTGACCGGGCCGAGGACCCGCGCGAAACCCTCGATTACTCGTACCAGAAGCAGCTGGAGCTGCTTCAGAAGGTACGCAGGGGAGTGGCCGACGTCGCCACCTCCCGCAAGCGTCTGGAGCTCCAGCTCAACCAGCTGCAGTCGCAGTCCTCGAAGCTGGAGGACCAGGGCCGCAAGGCGCTCGCGCTGGGCCGCGAGGACCTGGCCCGCGAGGCGCTCTCGCGCCGGGCCGCGCTCCAGCAGCAGGTGACGGACCTGGAGACGCAGCACACCACGCTCCAGGGCGAGGAGGAGAAGCTCACCCTCGCGGCCCAGCGCCTCCAGGCCAAGGTGGACGCCTTCCGTACGAAGAAGGAGACCATCAAGGCCACGTACACGGCGGCCCAGGCACAGACCCGGATCGGCGAGGCCTTCAGCGGCATCTCCGAGGAGATGGGCGACGTCGGCCTGGCGATCCAGCGTGCCGAGGACAAGACCCAGCAGCTCCAGGCCCGAGCCGGCGCGATCGACGAGCTCCTCGCCTCCGGTGCCCTGGACGACCCGACCGGCATGGCCAAGGACGACATCCAGGCCGAGCTGGAACGCCTGTCCGGTGGTACGGATGTAGAGCTGGAACTCCAGCGCATGAAGGCGGAACTGGCCGGCGGCTCATCTGCTTCCCAGCAGGCGATCGAAGGCGGCACCGACAAGGCGCAGCCCCAGCAGTCACAGGACACCCCGCGTTTCGACAAGCAGTAGGCCCACGCCTGAGGAGGGCGACATGATCGTACGGATCATGGGGGAGGGGCAGGTGAGGCTGGCCGACGGCCACCTCACCGAGCTGAACAAGCTGGACGACGTCCTCCTGACGGAACTCCAGAACGGCGACGGCCCAGCCTTCCGCCAAACCCTCCAGGCCCTCCTGGCAAAGGTCCGAGAACTGGGCGCCCCCTTGCCGGACGACTCCCTGGAACCCTCCGAACTGATCCTCCCGTCAGAGGACGCAACCCTGGAACAGGTCCGGGACCTGCTGAGCGACGACGGCTTGATCCCGGGGTAGAGGGTTCTTTTGTGCAGTACAGGTGAGCACCTTCAACTTGTGCTGCACAGGCGAGCACTTTTCGGCGCAGGCCGGCATCACTCAGCCTGTCCGGCGTTTGAGGACGAGGCCGCGCCATGCCAAGCCCCCACCCACCCGCTGGGGGCGATGCTCGGAGTGGCGGCATCTTTTCAGCTCAGGCCCGCATATCCAGCCCGTCCGGCGTTTGAGGACGAGGCCCCTTGAGGGCCGAAGCGGGGGTCTGGGGGCGCAGCCCCCGGATACGCCCACCCCAACACCCCGCACAGGCACAGCGAACGTACAGCTGACCCCCGTTCCGCCCCCGGCAGGGACCCCGTACCGTTGCAAGAATGACCACCCTCGACCGAGCCCGCTGCCAAGCGAAGGCGCACCCGTCCGCCCTGGACGCCGCCCTCGCCGCCGCGGTGCTCGTGTGCATGGTCGCCGGGTCCTTCGTCGACCCCCACGGGGACAACGGCGTCAGTTGGGGCATCCGCACCCCCGACCCCCTCAGCCTGATCCTGATGGTGGTCGGCGCCGCCGCGCTGATCAAGCGCCGCCGCGCCCCCATGCTGGTGCTCGCCGTCACCGCCACCGCGTCCCTCATCGAGAGCGTCACCAGCGACCCCCGCGCCCCGGTCGCGATGTGCGCCGTGGTCGCGCTGTTCACCGTCGCCGTCACCACCGACCGCTCGACGACCTGGCGCGTCGCCCTGCTCACGATGATCGTGCTGACCGGCGCCGCGATGCTCGGCGGCCCGCTCCCGTGGTACGCCCAGGAGAACCTCGGCATCTTCGCCTGGACCGGCATGGCGGCCGCCGCCGGCGACGCCGTACGCAGCCGTAAGGAATTCGTGCACGCCATACGCGAGCGCGCCGAACGGGCCGAACGCACCCGCGAGGAGGAGGCCCGCCGCCGGGTCGCCGAGGAGCGCCTGCGGATCGCCCGTGACCTGCACGACGTGGTCGCGCACCACATCGCCCTGGTCAACGTGCAGGCCGGAGTCGCCGCGCACGTCATGGACAAGCGGCCGGACCAGGCCAAGGAAGCGCTCGCGCACGTACGCGAGGCGAGCCGCTCGGCGCTCAACGAACTCCGGGCCACCGTCGGCCTGTTGCGCCAGTCCGGCGACCCCGAGGCCCCCACCGAACCGGCCCCGGGCCTGGACCGCCTCGAAGAACTCGCCGGCACCTTCCGCAACGCCGGCCTCCAGGTGGAGGTCGCCCGCGCCGACAACGGCACCACGCTCCCCGCAGCCGTGGACCTGGCCGCCTACCGCGTCATCCAGGAAGCCCTCACCAACGTGCAGAAGCACGCCGGTACGGAGGCGAAGGCGGAGGTGAGTGTCGTACGGGTGGGCCCGAACGTGGAGGTCACCGTCCTCGACAACGGCTCCGGTGAGGACCACGACCCCGACTCCGGCGGCGGCCACGGCCTGCTCGGCATGCGCGAGCGCGTCACCGCCCTGCGCGGCACCCTCACCACCGGTCCCCGCTACGGAGGCGGCTTCCGCGTCCATGCGATCCTGCCGGTCAAGACCCGCCCACGCGCCTCGGGGGACCCCGTATGACGACGATCCGTGTCCTGCTCGCCGACGACCAGGCCCTGCTGCGCAGCGCCTTCCGCGTACTCGTCGACTCGGAGCCCGACATGGAGGTCGTAGGAGAGGCCTCGGACGGCGCTCAGGCCGTACGGCTGGCGAAGGAGGAGCGGGCCGACGTCGTGCTGATGGACATTCGCATGCCCGGCACGGACGGCCTCGCCGCGACCCGCATGATCAGCGCGGACCCGTCCCTGGCCCACGTCCGCGTGGTCATACTGACGACCTTCGAGGTCGACGACTACGTGGTCCAGTCCCTGCGCGCGGGCGCGTCCGGCTTCCTGGGCAAGGGCTCGGAACCCGAGGAACTCCTCAGCGCGATCAGGGTCGCGGCGGCCGGCGAGGCACTGCTCTCCCCGGTGGCGACGAAGGGTCTGATCGCCCGCTTCCTCGCCCAGGGCGACCTGGACGACGACCGCGACCCGGCCCGCGCCGAACGCCTCGAAGCCCTCACCGTCCGCGAACGCGAGGTCCTCGTCCAGGTCGCCGGCGGCCTCTCGAACGACGAGATCGCCGAACGCCTGGAGGTCAGCCCCCTGACGGTGAAGACCCACGTCAACCGAGCCATGTCCAAACTCGGCGCCCGCGACCGGGCCCAACTCGTCGTCATCGCCTACGAGTCGGGCCTGGTCCGCCCGCGGGTGGAATGACCCGGCAGGCCTACGGCAGCGCCAGCATCCGCTCCAGCGCCAGCTTGGCGAACGCCTCCGTCTCCTGGTCCACCTCGATGCGGTTGACCAGGTTGCCCTCGGCGAGGGACTCCAGGGTCCAGACCAGGTGGGGGAGGTCGATGCGGTTCATCGTCGAGCAGAAGCAGACCGTCTTGTCGAGGAAGACGATCTCCTTGCCCTCGGGCGCGAAACGGTTCGCGAGCCGGCGGACCAGGTTCAGCTCCGTACCGATGGCCCACTTCGAACCGGCCGGGGCCGCCTCAAGTGCCTTGATGATGTACTCCGTTGAGCCGACGTAGTCCGCCGCGCTCACGACCTCGTGCTTGCACTCGGGGTGCACGAGGACGTTGACACCGGGGATGCGGGCGCGGACGTCCTCGACCGACTCCAGCGAGAAACGGCCGTGCACCGAGCAGTGGCCGCGCCACAGGATCATCTTCGCGGCCCTCAACTGCTCAACGGTGAGGCCCCCGTTGGGCTTGTGCGGGTTGTAGAGGACGCAGTCTTCGAGGCTCATGCCCAGGTCGCGGACCGCCGTGTTGCGGCCCAGGTGCTGGTCCGGCAGGAACAGGACCTTGGTGGAATTGGGTTCGCCCTGCTCGAAGGCCCAGTTCAGGGCCCGCTCGGCGTTCGACGACGTACAGATCGTGCCGCCGTGCTTGCCCGTGAACGCCTTGATGTCGGCGGACGAGTTCATGTACGACACGGGCACGACCTGCTCGGCTATCCCGGCCTCGGTCAGCACGTCCCAGCACTCGGCGACCTGCTCGGCGGTGGCCATGTCCGCCATCGAGCAGCCGGCCGCGAGATCGGGGAGGACGACCTTCTGGTCGTCGCCGGTCAGGATGTCCGCGGACTCCGCCATGAAGTGCACACCGCAGAACACGATGTACTCGGCCTCCGGGCGCGCGGCCGCGTCCCGGGCCAGCTTGAAGGAGTCGCCCGTGACGTCGGCGAACTGGATGACCTCGTCGCGCTGGTAGTGGTGGCCGAGCACGAAGACCTTGTCGCCGAGCTTCTCCTTGGCGGCGCGGGCCCGCTCGACCAGGTCCGGGTCGGACGGCGAGGGCAGGTCACCGGGGCACTCGACGCCGCGCTCGCTGCTCGGGTCGGCCTCACGGCCGAGGAGGAGCAGGGCGAGGGGCGTCGGCTGAACGTCGAGCTCCTGGGTCTGGGCGGTGGTCACGACACGCACCCTTTCTGTTCTGCGGGCTGGGCCGGCCTGTTGGGAAGTCGGCCCTTTTCGTCGAATTGACGTTATCTATCATAACTGCTTCACGTCACTTTGACGATGCCCATAACGTCGATGTGACATCAATCCCGGTACGCGCCCAGCGAGGGACCTTGCGGGTGTGTGCGAGCATGGAAGGGAGAGCAGAAGAGATACAGGCGAAAAGAACGCCACCCGGCCCGGAATGAATCCGCGGCCACGCCGGTTGAAATGTCGGCAAGCAGTCTCCGTACAACCCGGGAGAGATGTAGATGTCCGTATCGGACGAGACCAGCACCGTCACCGACGGCATCCTTCTGTCCGACGCCGCCGCGGCGAAGGTCAAGGCCCTGCTCGACCAGGAAGGCCGTGAGGATCTGGCCCTGCGTGTCGCCGTCCAGCCCGGCGGCTGCTCGGGCCTGCGTTACCAGCTCTTCTTCGACGAGCGCTCCCTCGACGGCGATGTCGTCAAGGACTTCGGCGGCGTCAAGGTCGTCACCGACCGCATGAGCGCCCCCTACCTGGGCGGCGCCTCCATCGACTTCGTCGACACCATCGAGAAGCAGGGCTTCACGATCGACAACCCGAACGCGACGGGCTCCTGCGCCTGTGGCGACTCGTTCAGCTAAATCCGCTCGTGCCCCGTTGGGCGACTGAGCAGAGCGAAGGCGGCGGCCCCCTCCGACAGGGCCGCCGCCTTCGGGCTTTTCGGGTACCCGTGCGATCGTCGTCACCCGGCCTTGCTGCCGGGACCCGACCTGGCTACCCGGCCTTGCTACCGGGCCAGTGAGGGTCCTGCCCCGACCTCCACCCGCTTCTCCACGGGGATCGCCTTGCCGTCCGACCCCATGACCTTCCGGTCGCCGACCGGCGCCTTCAACTCCACGGTCTGGTGGTAGACCTTGGCGATCATCACGCAGATCTTGTCCGGCCAGGGAGTCGCGGTCACCGTGACCGTCACCTCGCCCGAACTCTCCACGGCCGACGTCTTGTAGTCGGCGCACACCCCGCCGGTGAAGGCCACGGTGAGGCTCTTCCCGTCGGTCGTGTAACCGTCCGCCTTGACGCTGTGCGGTGCCGCCGTCGACGACGAACTCGCCGTAGGAGTGGGCGTGTTGGCCGAGGCCAGATACTTCGGGTCGATCGCCGGATACGTCACCGTGAAGGTGTCCTGCCCACCCGCCTGCCGCGTCTCGAACAGCCACGACGGCACCAGCGTCTGCTTCCCGTCCACGGAGTGCACGGCGAGCCCGAACACCGCGTGCTCGACGGCGGTCGCGGCCTGCGTGGGCGTGGCGGAGGCGGAGGCGGAGGCGGCGTCGGTGGCCTGTCCGCAGGGCGCCTCCAGCCGGTCCTTCAGCGGTACGGGACTGGCGCAACCGCCGATGCCCATACGGTGATCCGTCCTCGGCGCCGCGTTCATCAGGTCCAGCGTCTTCTGGGCGCTCAGCACGGGATAGACGTCGCCCTTCTCCGGCGTCGCCAACTCCCCGCTCCCGCCGACCACTTCACCCTGCGCGCTGACGGTCAGCCCGGTGGTCCACCCTTGCGTCGGCAGCCCGCCGATGACCGGCTCGGCGTTCACGACCCGCTGCGCGCCCATGAGTTGGCTCGCGTCGACCTTCGCGTCGTCCTGGTCCACGGCCTTGAGGATCGGGGCGGCGGCCTTCTTCGCGACGGCGACACTCACCGGGTCGACCGCGGGAGCGGCCGGGTCCTTCCGGCACGTGGTGCTGCCGGTGCAGTCGTCGGTGCCGGGTGCGTAGCGGTTGAACGTCCACATGCCCGGCGCCGCCTTGTTCACCTGCAGACTCGGCCCGGTACCGTCCTGCCCGCCCACCTTCCAGAGCTGCCCCTCGGCCACCGGCGTCCCCGCGACCCCGAGCGCCCTGGCGAGCCGGCTCACCGCGTCCTTGGTGACCTCACCCTCGGGCGCGTAGACGGCCGCGGACTTCGGCCCGTCGGGCAGACTCCCCACGGCCCGGTACGTCTCCCCGTACGGATTCGGCTCCCCGGACGCGATCCCACTCGTACCCCCGGTGGAATACCCGTCGAGCGCGAGCGGCGGCGGAGTTCCGTCGGCACCGGATGCCGCGGACCCCGTACCTTCCCCCGAACCGCCGGAAGTGGACGAGGACGAGGCGAGATACGCCCCGCCCCCTCCGACGAGCAGCACGGCGGCGGCAACGGAGGCGATGACGAGGGGGGACCTGGATCGGGCGGGGCGCCGGTCGTCGTCGGTTTCGGGGGAGTGGTCGTGCAGGGAGAGTTCGGTGGCGGTGGTGGAGACGGGCTGCTCCGGGTGGGCGGGCTCGGGGGCTTCTGGCTGGTCGTCCGCCTCGGCTTCCGATGCCGCGGGGGCGGCTTCTTCCGGTCGGTCCGTCTCGGCGTCGGATGCCGTAGGGCCGGCTTTCGTGTCGGACCCCACCGACTCGACTTCTTCAGGGTCGCCGGCTTCTACGTCGGATGCCTTGAACCCCGTCTCCTCCGGCCGCCCGCGACCCGTCTCCGCGCCCGGCGCCGTAGAACCGGTCTTTTCCATACGGCCGGTTTCGCCACCGGTCACGTCCCCGCCGGCCCCGTTGCCATCGACCTCGGGCCCCTCGGCGGAGCCCTTCGCGGCGTCCCCCACGCCCCGCACGTCACCGGACGTGCCGGTCGTGTCGTCGTTGTCGGGTCGCTCGGTGTTCACCGCATCGCTCCTTCGGCTGCGCAACTGTCCCTTGACCCTGACCCGGCCCTGTCAAAGGCGCAGGCGGAAGGGTCGTATCCCGCATCCCCTTTACGGGGGACGGCGATGGGACGCAGCGGGGGAGCGCACGGTTCCCCCGAGCGCGCCGATCCTGCTGAATGACTCCGCTCAGTTGCCGTACTCCGCCATGCCGTCCAGCAGCCGGGCGGACTTCGACGGCACCGACACGCCGTGGATGAGGGACGGGGACACCGGCAGGGAGACGATCCGGTCGGGAACCGTCCAGTGGGGAGCCATCCGTGCGCAGTCGCCGCGCAGCGCCGCGAGATCGGCCTCGCCTTCGCCTTCGAGGTGGACCGGAACATGAACCGGAACATGAACCGGAACGGGGCCTTCGACCTTGAGGTTCGTCATAGCGGCACCGTAGGCACGCTTGACCTCGCGAAGAAAGATCTACTATCGGGTAGTTTTGGCCGCTTCAGAGCCGTAGCGCGGACCGGGTAGCGTGAAGTGTCAACGCAGCCTCCCTCAGGAGAGTCCTCGCCGTGCGCATCGCAGTCACCGGCTCCATCGCCACCGACCACCTCATGACCTTCCCCGGCCGCTTCGCCGACCAGCTGGTCGCGGACCAGCTACACACGGTGTCGCTCTCCTTCCTGGTCGACAACCTCGACGTACGCCGGGGCGGCGTCGGCGCCAACATCGCCTTCGGCATGGGCCAGCTCGGCACCGCGCCGATCCTGGTCGGCGCCGCCGGCTCCGACTTCGCCGAGTACCGCGACTGGCTCGACCGGCACGGCGTCGACACCGGCTCGGTGCGTATCTCCGAGACGCTGCACACCGCGCGCTTCGTGTGCACCACCGACGCCGACCACAACCAGATCGGCTCCTTCTACACCGGCGCGATGAGCGAGGCCCGGCAGATCGAGCTGAAGACCGTCGCCGACCGCGTGGGCGGTCTCGACCTGGTCCTCATCGGCGCGGACGACCCCGAGGCGATGCTCCGCCACACGGAGGAGTGCCGGACCCGGTCCATCCCCTTCGCCGCGGACTTCTCCCAGCAGATCGCGCGCATGGACGGCGACAACATCCGCATCCTGCTGGAGGGCTCGGCGTACCTCTTCTCGAACGAGTACGAGAAGGGGCTCATCGAGTCGAAGACGGGCTGGAGCGACGAGGAGATCCTGGCCAAGGTCGGTCACCGGGTCACCACGCTCGGCTCGCGCGGCGTTCGTATCGAGAAGGTCGGTATGGACCCGATCGAGGTCGGGTGTGCGGAGGAGGAGCGGAAGGCTGATCCCACGGGGGTCGGCGACGCGTTCCGGGCGGGGTTCCTCTCGGGGCTGGCGTGGGGGGTTTCTTTGGAGCGGGCGGCGCAGGTGGGTTGCATGCTGGCGACTCTCGTCATCGAGACGGTG
The DNA here is from genome assembly GCF_044457795.1 of Streptomyces sp. NPDC050528. Lineage (NCBI taxonomy): Bacteria > Bacillati > Actinomycetota > Actinomycetes > Kitasatosporales > Streptomycetaceae > Streptomyces > Streptomyces sp. NPDC050528. The sequence continues at coordinate 542,301 of NZ_JBITHH010000002.1, read as the reverse complement.
GGCACGCAGGAGTACCAGTTGCGGCGGGTGCACTTCATGGACCGGTTCACCAAGGCTTATGGGCATGATGCTGCGGCTGAAGTGCGGGGGCATCTCGGCTGATTTGTTGTCTGCTGGCGCGTGGGGGCTGGTCGCGCAGTTCCCCGCGCCCCTAAAGGGGCGCTCAACTTACCCGGCGGATCAGGTACGCCGGGCCTTCCTCCTCGCCGATGTACTCCTGGGCCCGCATCTCGCACCATGCCGGGATGTCGAGTCTCGCCGCCTCGTCGTCGGACAGGACTCTGACCATGCCGCCGATCGGCACATCGCCGATGACCTTCGCCAGCTCGATCACCGGGATCGGGCAGCGTTTGCCGAGGGCGTCCACGACGAGGACGTTCTCTTCTACGGCCGTCAGCGGCGCCTGTGCTCCCAGCTTCTCCCGGACTTCCGCCACCGCCCCCGGCAGCACGGCTAGGAAGCGTTCGACGTCCTCCTCCGTCGCCCCCTGTGGCAACGACACCCGCACATTCCCCTCACTCAGCACCCCCATCGCCTTGAGCACATGGCTGGGCGTCAGCGTGCTGCTCGTGCAGGACGAGCCGGAGGAGACGGAGAAGCCGGCGCGGTCCAGTTCGTGGAGGAGGGTCTCTCCGTCGACGTAGAGGCAGGAGAAGGTGACGATCCCGGGCAGGCGGCGCACCGGATCGCCGACCACGTCCACGCCCGGAACCAGTCGCGGCACCCGGGTGCGGATCCGCTCCGTCAGTTCCCGTAGCCGTAGCGCTTCCTGGGTCGCCTCCGTGCGGACCGCGCGGAGCGAGGCGGCCGCGGCGACCACGGCGGGGATGTTCTCGAAGCCGGGGGAGCGGCCCGACTCCCGTTCGTCGAGCGGACCTTGGGGTGCGAAGCGCACGCCCTTGCGTACCGCCAGCAGGCCGACGCCGGCCGGGCCGCCCCACTTGTGCGCGCTCGCCGTGAGCAGCGACCACGCGCCCTCGACCGGGCCCCAGCCCAGCGACTGCGCCGCGTCGACCAGCAACGGCACCCCGACCGCCCGGCACGCCTCGGCCACCTCGGCGACCGGCTGGACCGTGCCCACCTCGTGGTTGGCCGACTGGAGGCAGGCCAGCGCGGTGTCCGAGCGGAGGGAGTCGGCGTAGGCCGCCACACTCACCGCGCCCGTACGGTCCACCGGCACCTCGGTGGACGAACCGCCCTCCGCGACGAGCGCCTCGGCCGAATGGAGCACGGAAGAGTGTTCAACCGCTGACACGATCAGGTGACGCCCGACGCGCCGCCGCCCCGCCAGAGCCCCCGTAATTCCCGTGTGCACGGCCCGAGTACCCGAGGTGGTGAACACCAGCTCATCGGCCCGGCACCCGACGGCCTCGGCGGCGGCCTCCCGCGCGGCGTCCAACAGCAACCGCGCCTTGCGCCCCTCCCGGTACAACCGGGCAGGGTCCGCCCACCCCTCGTCCAAAGACGCCAACAGCGCCTGCCGAGCGACGGGATGAAGGGGATGGCCGGAGGCGGCATCAAAGTAGGACACACGGCAACGTTAAAACGGACGCGAGCTTTCCATAGGGGCGCGGGGAACTGCGCGAGCAACCACAACGCACGCCGCACCCGCCCAAATCACCTGAACCCCCGAGCTATTAGGCGCAAGGAGTAACGGGCGGCGCGTATGCCACCCTCCCCGCGAACCCCCGGAGGGCGTCGGCTAGGGTTTGGTCCGCATAAACATCCAAACCCCTGCCCGACGCAGGGCGGCGACCGACCCGCGTGAAGGCAGGCCGCAGCCAATCCGCGCGGGCGAGACTCTCGGGAAGGCGCTACGTGAGTCCCAACGGCTCCGACCGCTCGCCGCGGCGCCCGATGCGGCGGAAGCTGCTGCAGGCAATGACTGCGGGCCTGGTCCTGGCGACCGCGACCGGTTGCACATCCAAGGACTTCCCTCGCCTTGGTTTCCCCACCCCGACCACGGAGGAGGGTCCGCGGATCCTCTCCCTGTGGCAGGGATCCTGGGCTGCCGCGCTCGCGGTCGGCGTCCTGGTGTGGGCCCTGATCATGTGGAGCGTCATGTTCCACAGGCGCAGCCGCACCAAGGTCGAGATCCCCCCGCAGACCCGGTACAACATGCCCATCGAGGCGCTGTACACGGTTGTTCCGCTCATCATCGTCTCGGTCCTCTTCTACTTCACGGCCCGCGATGAGACGAAGCTCCTGAGCCTCGACAAGAAGCCCGACGTGACGGTCAACGTCGTCGGCTTCCAGTGGAGCTGGGGCTTCAACTACATCGAGAACGTCGACGGTGTCAGCGGCGACGCGACGACCGACAAGAACCTGGCCGCGATTCCGGACCGGTTCAAGAAGCAGTTCCCGGCGAACGCCGGCGGTGTCTACGACGTCGGTACGCCCGCCTCGAAGAACCCGCAGACGGGCAACCCGGGTCCGACCCTCTGGCTCCCCAAGGGGGAGACGGTCCGCTTCGTCCTCACCTCACGTGACGTCATCCACGACTTCTGGGTGGTGCCGTTCCTGATGAAGATGGACGTCGTCCCGGGTCACACCAACTCCTTCCAGGTGACCCCCAACAAGGAGGGCACCTACCTCGGCAAGTGCGCCGAGCTCTGCGGCGTCGACCACTCCCGGATGCTGTTCAACGTGAAGGTCGTCTCGCCGGAGCGTTACCAGCAGCACCTCAAGGACCTCGCCAAGAAGGGGCAGACCGGTTACATCCCCGCTGGCATCGCGCAGACGAGCCACGAGAAGAACCGGGAGACGAACAACCTGTGAGCATCCTCAACGAACCTCAGGGTGCCGCGGCAGCAGAGTCCCACTACGCGGACGAGCTGCCGGTAAGGCGCAAGCAACCCGGTAACGTCGTGATCAAGTGGCTCACCACCACCGACCACAAGACGATCGGCACGCTGTATCTGGTCACGTCGTTCGCGTTCTTCCTGATCGGCGGCGTCATGGCGCTGCTGATGCGCGCCGAGCTGGCCCGGCCGGGTCTGCAGATCCTGTCGAACGAGCAGTTCAACCAGGCGTTCACGATGCACGGCACGATCATGCTGCTGATGTTCGCGACGCCCCTGTTCGCCGGTTTCACGAACTGGATCATGCCGCTGCAGATCGGCGCGCCCGACGTGGCGTTCCCGCGGCTGAACATGTTCGCCTACTGGCTCTACCTGTTCGGCTCGACCATCGCGGTCGGCGGCTTCCTCACCCCGCAGGGTGCGGCCGACTTCGGCTGGTTCGCCTACAGCCCGCTGTCGGACGCGGTCCGTTCGCCGGGCATCGGCGCCGACATGTGGATCATGGGTCTGGCCTTCTCCGGCTTCGGCACGATCCTCGGTGCGGTCAACTTCATCACCACGATCATCTGCATGCGCGCACCGGGCATGACGATGTTCCGCATGCCGATCTTCGTGTGGAACGTGCTGCTGACCGCCGTCCTGGTCCTGCTGGCCTTCCCGGTTCTCGCCGCCGCGCTCTTCGCGCTGGAGGCGGATCGGAAATTCGGGGCACATGTCTTCGATGCCGCGAACGGCGGGGCATTGCTGTGGCAACACCTCTTCTGGTTCTTCGGCCATCCAGAGGTGTACATCATCGCGCTGCCGTTCTTCGGCATCATCTCCGAGGTCATCCCGGTCTTCTCCCGCAAGCCGATGTTCGGCTACATGGGACTGGTCGCGGCCACGATCTCCATCGCCGGTCTGTCCGTGACCGTGTGGGCGCACCACATGTACGTCACCGGCGGGGTGCTGCTGCCGTTCTTCTCCTTCATGACGTTCCTCATCGCCGTGCCAACAGGCGTGAAGTTCTTCAACTGGATCGGAACGATGTGGAAGGGGTCCTTGAGTTTCGAGACCCCGATGCTCTGGGCCACCGGCTTCCTGATCACCTTCACCTTCGGTGGTCTGACCGGTGTCATCCTGGCCTCGCCGCCGATGGACTTCCACGTCTCGGACTCGTACTTCGTCGTCGCCCACTTCCACTACGTGGTCTTCGGCACCGTCGTGTTCGCGATGTTCTCCGGCTTCCACTTCTGGTGGCCGAAGATGACCGGCAAGATGCTCGACGAGCGCCTGGGCAAGATCACCTTCTGGACGCTGTTCATCGGCTTCCACGGCACCTTCCTGGTCCAGCACTGGCTGGGTGCCGAGGGCATGCCCCGTCGTTACGCGGACTACCTCGCGGCCGACGGCTTCACCGCCCTGAACACGATCTCGACGATCAGCTCCTTCCTGCTCGGCCTGTCGATCCTGCCGTTCCTCTACAACGTGTGGAAGACGGCGAAGTACGGCAAGAAGGTCGAGGTCGACGACCCGTGGGGCTACGGCCGTTCGCTCGAATGGGCGACGTCCTGCCCGCCGCCGCGGCACAACTTCCTCACCCTGCCGCGGATCCGCAGCGAATCCCCGGCGTTCGACCTGCACCACCCGGAGATCGCCGCGCTCGACCAGCTCGAGAACGCGCACCACGGTGACAAGGCCCTCGCCGGCGGCAAGGAGGCGGGCAAGTGAAGGTCCAGGGCAGGATGTTCATGTGGCTGGCCGTCTTCGTGCTGGTCATGGCCGTCGTCTACGGCGTCTGGTCCAAGGAGGCGGCCGGTACCACGGCCCTCTTCATGGCCTTCGGCCTGTGCATCATGGTCGGCTTCTACCTGGGCTTCACGGCCCGGCGGATCGACACGCTCGCGCAGGACAACAAGGAGGCCGACGTCGCGGACGAGGCCGGCGAGGTGGGCTTCTTCAGCCCGCACAGCTGGCAGCCCCTCGCCCTCGGTGTCGGTGGCGCACTGGCCTTCCTGTCGATCGCGATCGGCTGGTGGCTGCTGTACTTCTCCGCCCCGATCATCATGATCGGCCTGTACGGCTGGGTCTTCGAGTACTACCGCGGTGAAGACCGCACCCAGTAGCACGCGCAGCGCACCCGCGAGCCCGGACACTCCGTCAGGAGGGTCCGGGCTCGTGCTTTTGCCGCAGCGCCGGTCCCTCGTCCGGGTTACTCACCGCGCCGGGGCTGACGAAGCTTCATAGCCTCGTTTTCATGAGCCACTCTCCGCGCACCCGCACCGTCGTCAGCTGCACCCTGCTGGTGATCTCCCTCGGCGCGGGCGTCACCGCCTGCGGGTCCGACGGCGGCAACCCGCTGTCGGCCAAGCCGTACGACGCGGCGGGGCAGATCTCCTTCAACGGCCCGTCAGGCAACGGCAAGGGCAAGAAGGTCGACCCCGACAAGCCCCTGGTGGTCACCGCCTCCGGTGACGACGGGCGCATCACGGACGTCACCGCCGTGGACGCCACGGGACGCTACGTCACGGGCGAACTCGCCGCCGACGGCACTCGCTGGCACAGCACCTCCCCGCTGGCCGCCAGCGCCCACTACACGGTCAGCGTGAGCACGGAGGACGAGGACGGCGCCCCCGGCCGCAAGGTCCTCACCTTCGACACCAGCAAGCCGACCGCCAAGAAGAGCCTGACCGTGAAGTTCGGTCCCGACGCGGGCAAGTACGGCGTCGGCCAGCCGGTCACCGCCGAACTGAACACGCCCGTCAAGGACAAGGCGCAGCGGGCCCTGGTGGAACGCGCCCTCAGGGTGGACTCCGTGCCCGCCGTCGAGGGCGCCTGGCACTGGGTCGACGACAAGGAACTCCACTACCGCCCCAAGGAGTACTGGCCCGCCCACGCCACCATCCAGGTCCACAGCAACCTCGACGGCGTGAAGATCAGCGACCGTCTGTGGGGCGGCGCCTCGAAGGGCCTCAAGCTCACCACGGGCGACAAGATCGTCGCCGTGACGGACGCCTCGTCCCACGAGATGACGGTCTACAAGAACGACGACGAGATCAACGAGATCCCGGTCACCACCGGCAAGCCCGGCTTCGAGACCCGAAACGGCGTCAAGGTCGTACTGGGCAAGGAGTACTTCGTACGGATGCGCGGAACCACCGTCGGCATCTCCGAGGGCTCCTCGGACTCGTACGACCTCCCCGTCTACTACGCAACCCGCGTCACCTGGAGCGGCGAGTACGTCCACGCTGCCCCCTGGTCGGTGGGCTCCCAGGGCTCCGAGAACGTCAGCCACGGCTGCACCGGCATGAGCACCAGCAACGCCGAGTGGTTCTTCGACACCGTCCACGAGGGCGACGTGGTGAAGGTCGTCAACTCGAACGGAGACGAGATGGAACCCTTCGGCAACGGCTTCGGCGACTGGAACCTCACCTGGAAAACCTGGCGAGCGGGCAGCGCCCTGGTAGGCGGAACCCCGGACGGTCCCAGGCCTGAGGACGCGGCACGGCTCCGTCCTGAGTCCGTGTGAGAAGCGCCCCAAAGGGGCGCGGGGAACTGCGCGGGCAACCACAACCGGCCCGCAGCCGCGAAACTGCGGGCCGCCCCGAGCTACTAGGCGCTCAACGCCCGCTTCTGACGCAACAGAGAGGCAAGAGAGGCCGCGAACTCAACGGGATCCACCGGAAGGGTCACCGCGGCCTCGGCACGGCTCCACGTAGCCAGCCAGGCGTCCTGAGGCCGCCCGATCAGCACCAGCACCGGCGGGCAGTTGAAGACCTCGTCCTTCACCTGACGGCACAACCCCATGCCCCCCATGGGCGAGGACTCCCCGTCGAACACACAGACATCGATCCCACCCCGGTCCAGCTCCTTCAGAACCGCCGCAGGCGTGGCGCACTCAAGGAACTCGACCAACGGCACGTCGGACGCCGGCCGCCTGCCGGAGGCAAGCCGTACCTGCTCGCGGGTGTTGGAGTCGTCGCTGTAGACGAGCACCGTGGCAGTCGGCTGCATTGTTCCTCCACGCATCTGAGAAGCACCGTGTTGATCGGGAACCCTAGGTACCGGTGCGCCGGATGCTACTCCTCCGAACACCCCGTCAACACCTGTTGGAACACCCCTGCGATGGGCCATACGGGCAGTACACACGCTGCGGACACTCCGAACGGCACCCCCCGGAGTGAGGGCGGGATAAGCGACCGACATAATGTCGGTCGTGGCGACAGCAACGACAGTAGAAACCGGGCACGCGCACCCGTCGGTCAACCGGCCGAACCTCACCAGCGTCGGAACCATCATCTGGCTGAGTTCCGAGCTGATGTTCTTCGCGGCCCTCTTCGCGATGTACTTCACCCTGCGATCGGTGACCGGTCCGGATCACTGGAAGGAGATGGCGAGCCATCTCAACCTTCCGTTCTCCGCGACCAACACCACGATCCTGGTGCTCTCCTCCCTCACCTGCCAGCTCGGCGTCTTCGCCGCCGAGCGCGGGGACGTGAAGAAGCTCCGGGGCTGGTTCATCATCACGTTCGTGATGGGTGCGATCTTCATCGGCGGTCAGATCTTCGAGTACACGGAGCTGGTGAAGAAGGACGGCCTCTCGCTGTCCTCCGACCCGTACGGCTCGGTGTTCTACCTGACCACCGGGTTCCACGGCATGCACGTGACGGGCGGCCTCATCGCCTTCCTGTTCGTCCTCGGACGTACCTACGCGGCGAAGAGGTTCACTCACGAACAGGCGACCGCGGCCATCGTCGTGTCCTACTACTGGCACTTCGTCGATGTCGTCTGGATCGGCCTCTTCGCCACGATCTACTTGATCAAGTAGTCGGGCCCGATCCCGCGCGCAGCCAAGAAGCGCACATTCCAGAAGCATCGACGCAGAAGATCCTGACACCGGGGTAATCCGTGAAAAAGCTCTCCACACGACGACGCCATCCGCTGGCGGCGGTCGTCGTACTACTCCTCGCGCTGGCGGTATCCGGGGGGGTGTTCAGCTTCCTCGCCCCCGCGGGCAAGGCGCAGGCCGACGAGTCCGCCCAGTCCCTCGCCATCGACGAGGGCAAGAAGCTGTTCGCCGTCGGCTGCGCCAGCTGCCACGGCACCGGCGGTCAGGGCAGTTCCGACGGTCCGAGCCTGGTGGGTGTCGGCGCCGCGGCGGTCGACTTCCAGGTCGGCACCGGCCGGATGCCGGCGCAGCAGCCGGGTGCTCAGATCCCGGCCAAGAAGGTCATCTACTCCCAGGCCGAGATCGACCAGCTCGCGGCGTACATCGCCTCGCTGGGCGCCGGTCCGGTCATCCCGACGAAGAACGAGTACGGGCCCGCCGGTTCGGACATCGCCAAGGGTGGCGAGCTGTTCCGCACCAACTGCGCCCAGTGCCACAACTTCACCGGCAAGGGCGGCGCGCTGACGCACGGCAAGTTCGCGCCGAGTCTCGAAGGTGTCGCTCCGAAGCACATCTACGAGGCCATGCAGACCGGCCCGCAGAACATGCCTTCCTTCCCCGACACCACGCTGTCGTCGAAGAACAAGAAGGACATCATCGCGTACCTCAACGCGGTCAACGGCGACAACACCGAGAGCCCCGGCGGTCTTGAGCTGGGCGGTCTCGGTCCGGTCAGTGAGGGTCTCTTCGCCTGGATCTTCGGTCTGGGCGCGCTGATCGCGGTAGCCGTCTGGGTCGCCGCTCGGACCGCAAAGGCCAAGAAGTCATGAGTAGCCAAGACATTCCAGAAGAGAACCTGCCCGCTGAGCAGGACGCGCACGGCGCGGTGTCGGTCGCGGACGAGAACGACCCGTTCGCCGACCCGGGACTGCCGCCGCACGAGCACCGTGTCCAGGACATCGACGAGCGGGCCGCCAAGCGGTCCGAGCGCGTCGTCGCCTTCCTGTTCACGCTGTCGATGCTCGCCACCGTCGGCTTCATCGCCTCGTACGTGGCGATCCCGTCCGACAAGTCGATCTTCGTCTTCCCGATCGGTCACATCAGCGCGCTGAACTTCGCGCTGGGCCTGACCCTCGGTACGGCGCTCTTCACCATCGGCGCGGGCGCGGTCCACTGGGCCCGCACCCTGATGTCCGACGTGGAGATCGCCGACGAGCGGCACGCGATCGAGGCGCCCCCCGAGGTCAAGGCCAAGGTTCTGGCCGACTTCAAGGAGGGTGCCAAGGAGTCGGCGCTCGGCCGTCGCAAGCTGATCCGCAACACGATGTTCGGCGCGCTGGCCCTGTTCCCGCTCTCCGGTGTCGTGCTGCTGCGCGACCTGGGCCCGCTGCCGGGGACGAAGCTCCGCCACACCCTGTGGTCCAAGGGCAAGCTCCTCGTCAACATGAACACGAACCTGCCGCTGCGTCCCTCGGACGTGGCCGTCGGCTCGCTCACCTTCGCCAAGCCCGAGGGCCTGGAGGAGACCGACGAGGACTTCCAGACGGAGATCGCCAAGGCGGCCCTGATGATCGTCCGGCTGCAGCCGGACAACATCAAGGACAAGCGCGAGCTGGAGTGGGCGCACGAGGGCATCGTCGCCTTCTCGAAGATCTGCACCCACGTCGGGTGCCCGATCTCCCTGTACGAGCAGCAGACGCACCACGTGCTGTGCCCGTGCCACCAGTCCACCTTCGACCTCTCCGACGGTGCCCGAGTGATCTTCGGCCCGGCCGGTCACGCCCTGCCGCAGCTGCGTATCGGCGTGAGCGACGAGGGCTACCTCGAGGCGCTCGGCGACTTCGATGAGCCCGTCGGTCCTGCATTCTGGGAGCGCGGATGAGCACCAACGAGAGCAACAACGAGCGTCGCGACAAAGCACCGGCCGGCGAGAAGATCGCCGACTGGGCCGACGGGCGGCTCGGGATCTACTCCCTGGCCAAGACCAACATGCGCAAGATCTTCCCCGACCACTGGTCGTTCATGCTGGGCGAAGTGTGCATGTACAGCTTCATCATCATCATCCTCACGGGTGTGTATCTGACGCTGTTCTTCCACCCGTCGATGAACGAGGTGCAGTACCACGGCAGCTATGTCCCGCTCCAGGGGCAGATGATGTCGGAGGCCTTCAACTCGACCATGCACATCTCCTTCGATGTGCGCGGTGGTCTGCTGATCCGGCAGATCCACCACTGGGCGGCGCTGATCTTCGTCGCCGCGATGATGGTCCACATGATGCGCGTGTTCTTCACGGGCGCGTTCCGCAAGCCGCGCGAGGTCAACTGGCTGTTCGGCTGGCTGCTGCTGGTCCTGTCGCTGTTCACCGGCTTCACCGGCTACTCGCTCCCCGACGACCTGCTGTCGGGCACCGGCGTGCGGTTCATCGAGGGTGTGCTGCTGTCGATCCCGATCGTCGGCACGTACATCTCGTTCTTCGTCTTCGGCGGGGAGTTCCCGGGCGGTGACTTCGTGGCGCGGTTCTACGCCGTCCACATCCTGCTGCTGCCGGGCATCATGCTGGGCCTGATGGTGGCGCACCTGATCCTGGTCTTCTACCACAAGCACACGCAGTTCGCGGGTCCCGGCAAGACGAACAAGAACGTCGTCGGCATGCCGCTGCTGCCGGTCTACATGGCCAAGGCCGGAGGCTTCTTCTTCCTGGTCTTCGGTGTCATCGCGGCCATCGCGGCGATCGCCTCGATCAACCCGATCTGGGCGATGGGCCCCTATCGGCCCGACATGGTGTCCACGGGCGCCCAGCCGGACTGGTACATGGGCTTCGCCGAGGGCCTGGTGCGTGTGATGCCGGGCTGGGAGGTCAACCTGTGGGGTCACACGCTCGTCCTGGGCGTGTTCATCCCGATCGTGGTCTTCCCGCTGGTCCTGGTGGCCATCGCCGTCTACCCGTTCATCGAGTCCTGGGTCACCGGCGACAAGCGCGAGCACCACATCCTGGACCGGCCGCGCAACACCCCGACCCGTACCGGGTTCGGCATGGCCTGGCTGTCGGCGTACTTCGTGATGCTGATCGGTGGCGGCAACGACATCTGGGCCACGCACTTCCACCTGTCGATCAACTCGATCACGTGGTTCGTGCGCGTCGGCTTCTTCGTGGTGCCGGTGCTGGTCTTCATCGCCACCAAGCGGGTCTGCCTCGGCCTCCAGCGCCGCGACAAGGACAAGGTGCTGCACGGCCGCGAGTCGGGCATCATCAAGCGCCTGCCGCACGGTGAGTTCGTCGAGATCCACGAGCCGCTCAGCCAGGACGCGCTGCACACGCTCACCGCGCACGAGCAGTACGTGCCGGCCGCGATCGGCGCGACGGTCGACGAGAACGGTGTCGAGCGCAAGGTGAAGGGCTCCGAGAAGCTGCGCGCCAAGCTGAGCGAGGCGTACTACGGCGAGGAGTCCCAGATCCCCAAGCCCACCGTCGAGGAGTACAAGGAGATCACGAGCGGCCACGGCCACCACTGATCGCTGAGGCGTCGCCACGCCACAGTCGAAGGGCCCCGTCCGAACACCGGACGGGGCCCTTCGCCGTTGCCGGGCAGTGCCGTCAGCGCGGTTCGGGGACCATGAGGAGCGGGCCCGAGCTGAGGCTCATGTGCGGGCGCGGGCGGATCGTCGCGTCCGGTACGGGGCGCAGCCGCCAGCGGGAGGCGATGGCGGCCACGGCCAGGGTCGCCTCCGTCATGCCGAACACGTCCCCGATGCACTTGCGGCTCCCGGCGCCGAACGGCAGATAGCTGCCGCGGGTCACGTCCTTGGCCCGCTCGGGCAGCCACCGGTCGGGGTCGAAGGACTCGGGGTCCGTGAACAGTGCCGGGGTGTGGTGCAGGACGTAGGGGCTGATCAGGATGTCGGAGGCGGGCGGCAGTTCCCGGCCGGCGAGTTCGGTGGTCTCGACGGTGGTCCTGGTGAACAGCCAGGCGGGCGGGTAGAGACGGAGGCTCTCGGTGAACACCCGCTGGGTGTAGTCGAGTCGGGGGATGTCGGCGTAGGCGGGTGTCCGGCCGTCCAGGACCTCGTCGAGCTCGGCGTGCAGGGCCGTCTCCGCCGCCGGGTTCCGGCCCAGGAGGTGGAAGCTCCAGGCGAGGGCGCTGGCCGTGGTCTCGATGCCGGCCAGCAGCAGGGTCATGACCTGGTCGTGGATCTCCTGGTCGTCGAGGCGTGCGCCGGTCTCCGGGTCCTCAGCGGTCAGGAGGGCCGACAGCAGGTCGCCGCGGTCGGTGGACGCCGTGCGGTAGTCCTCGACGATCCGGTGGATCAGCCGCCGCAGCCGGGTCAGCGCCTCGTCGAATCGCCGGTTGGCCGCGATGGGCAGTTTGGCGAGGAGCCCGGTGGGGTCCATCGCCTGCCGGTAGGCGCCGTGCACGATGACCGGCAGCGAGCGCTGGATCTCGGCGACGGCCCGGTCCGCGATGTCGGTGGAGAACAGGGCGCGGGCCGTGACCCGGGCGGTCAGCGCCTGCATCGCGTTGCCGACGTCGAAGGGCCGGCCCGCCTGCCAGGCCCGGGATTCCGCGGCGCACTCGTCCCGCATCACCTCGGCGTAGGTGGGCAGCCGGGCGGGATGGAAGGCGGGCTGCACCATCCGCCGCTGCCGGCGGTGGTCCGTCCAGTCCGAGGTGATCAGGCCGTTGCCCAGGATGGGCCGCGCCTTGTCCTTCACCGGGCCGCCGGTGTCGTAGACGCGCGCGTTGAGCAGCACCTCGTGGACCAGGTCCGGATGGCAGGGCAGATAGGCGCGGTTCGAGCCCAGCCGGAGTTCGACCAGGTCGCCGTGGGCGGGCAGTGAGGTCAGGAACTCCAGTGGTCTGCGGCCCATCCGGACCGCGTGGCCGATCAGCGGCAGGCCGCCGGGCGCGGTGGCGAAGCGCCAGTTGTGGGTGGCGGGCGGGCGGCGCGTCCTCGTACTCATCAGTCGGTCATCCCCTTTTTCCGTTGTCGCGTTCCGTCCCCTCGTCTCACGGGTGCCGGCGCGGTTCGCAGATCATCGGCAGCGGGCCGGCCTCCAGGGTGGCCTTCGGCTCCGGCCGCAGCGTGGTCCCGGGGACCGGGCGCAGGTGCCAACGGCTCGCGATCGTGGCCACGATGAGGGCGGTCTCGGTGAGGGCGAGGACATCCCCGATGCACTTGTGACTGCCCGCGCCGAACGGCAGCAGCGCCCCGCGCGGCACTTCCTTGGCGCGGTCGCCCAGCCAGCGCTCGGGGTCGAACTCCTCGGGATCGGGGAACAGTTCGGGATTGTGGTGCAGTGCCTGGGCGCTGTAGAGCACCAGCGCGCCCGCCGGGACGGGGTGGCCGCCGAGGTCGGTGTCGACCGCCGCCACCCGCATCGACATCCAGGACGGCGGATACAGGCGCAGCGCCTCGGTGATGACCGCGCGGGTGTACTCCAGCCTCGGCAGATCGTCGAAGACGGGTGAACGGTCGCCGACGGCGGCGTCGATCTCGGCGTGCACCCGGCGCTCGGCCTCGGGGTGCGTCCCCAGCAGGTGGAAGACGAACGCGAGGGTCGAGGCGGTGGTCTCGCTGCCCGCCACGAGGAAGGTGACGACCTGGTCGAGGATCTCCTCGTCGGTCAACCGCTGTCCGGTGTCCGGGTGTTCGGCCCGCAGCAGGGTGGAGAGCAGATCGCCGTGGTCCGCCGCGGACCGGCGGCGTTCGCTGATCATCGACTCGACGATCTCCCGCAGCCGGCGGTTGGCGTGGTCGTAGCGCCGGTTGCCGGGGGTGGGGAGCTTCTCCAGGATGTCGAGCGGGGAGATGGTGCGCTTGTAGATGCCCTGCGAGACGATCCGCAGACAGTGCCGGGCCTCCTCCACGGTCCTGTCGTCGGCGCCGGTGGAGAACAGCGTCCGGGCGGCCACCCGCATCAGGAGGGCGTGCATGGCCTCGCCGATGTCCTGGGTCCGTCCGGCCTCCCAGGAGGCGATCGCGGTACGGGTGTCGTCGCCCACGGCGGCCGTGTAGTCGGCGATCTTCGTGGAGTGGAACGCCGGCTGGATGACCCGCCGCTGGTACCGGTGTTCGTCCCCGCGGGACACCGACAGGCTGTTGCCCAGCAGCTGCCGGGCCTTGTCGAAGAGACCGCCCTTGTCGAAGATCCGCGGGTTCACCAGGATGTGGTGGACGAGGTCGGGGTGGCAGGCGAGATACGCCCGGCCGGTCCCGAGTCTGACCTCGACCACGTCACCGTGGGCGGGCAGTGAGGCCAGGAACTCCAGCGGGCGGCGCCAGAGCGTGAGCACATGCCCCAGCAGCGGCACCGCTCCCGGGGCGGTGCCGAACGACCAGGAACGGGCGGGTTTTTCGGCGACTTCGGCCGGGTTCACGTTCTCCGCTTCCCTACTGAATACGTGAGTTGACGTTGTTCACGGCCGCTTTGTACCGTTTGTTGCTCGTGGTCCAGACGAAGTTTCCGTGGATGAGGTCAAGGAAGACGTCCCGCGTGATCTCGTCGAAGGACTTGATGCACTCCATGTCCTCGACCATGTCGTCCAGACGGTGCTGGAAGAACTCCTCGAACGCGTCCTGGTTCGAGATGTCGCACAGCCGGAAACAGTTGGTGATCTGACCCAGGGTGATCTCGCGGTCGTACGAGTAGAAATCGTTGACAATCGCCAGACCCCGGGTCGTCATTCGTGCGGCCAATCCGGTTTTGGCGTGTTCCGTGAATTCCGGGTGGCGGTAGATCGGATACGACATCTTCATCCAGAAATCGACGCCCACATCCGTCACCCGGAATCGGAAGTACTGTTCCGGGGAGGTATTGCAGAGAACTTCCTTGATGGGAGAATCGCGGAACATGTGATCACTGGTGACAAAGGCGCGGGCACCTTCGTAGGCGAATCGTGCGTCTTCCTCGCTGTAATACTTCGCGCATATCTTGCGCAGCTCGGGGAGGAAGACGTCGAAGTCGTGCAGGGCGGGATCCATGTCGTCCCACACGAAGGTGACGCAATTCAGGATGCAGACCGCCTTGAATGCCTCCATGTCCCGGATGTGACGGGCGCACTGCGACCACCTGACGACATCCATGTAGGAGATCCAGCGTTCGTCGGACACCGATTTCCCGAAAGGCGCCACCGCCGTATTGCACGCGTCGATGACTTCCCGCAGCTCGGCGTCCGTCATCGGCACCATCTGCGGGAGGTACCCGATGTGCTCGTCGAACGCCTCGGCGAACCGCCTGGTGCTCTCCTCCCAGTGGCGCATCATGCCGGGGAGGGCGGTCTCGGGGGCGGAGATTTCAGTGGTCATGAGTTCCTCGCAGTGGCCATACGGGCGATTCGCTTCAGGGCGCCGACGGCGTCCGCGGTGAACGGCGCGTCGTCGAGCGCGCCCAGTGCCTGCTGTTGGCGGTCGTCGATCATGCGCTCGACGGTCTCCCGGGCGTGGACCGCCTCGAAGATCCCGCGGACGACACCCGCTCCCTCCTCGTCCAGCAGCGGATCACCGAGAAGCCGGCGCAGTGTCGCGTCCTGCTTCTTGTCCGCGGCGCGCAGGGCGAGCGCGGTCAGCGTGGTGTTCTTGCCGGCCCGCAGGTCGTCGAGCCGGGACTTGCCGGTGACCAGCGGGTCGCCGTACACGCCGAGCAGGTCGTCGCGCAGCTGGAAGGCCTCGCCCAGCGGGAGCGCGTACGCGGTGAAGGCGGCCATGGCCTCGGGGCCCGCACCCGCGATGGCGGCGCCGACGTGCAGCGGGCGCTCGATGGTGTACTTGGCCGTCTTGTAGCGGTAGACGTTCAGCGTGGCCTCGACGTCGTCGGTCAGGCCCCCGGTGGCATGCAGGTCGAGGTACTGGCCCAGCATCAGCTCGGTGCGCATCTGGGACACCAGCGGCAGGACCGCGGCGAGTTGGGTCGGCTCCAGCCCGGCCCAGTGCAGAAGCTCGTCGGACCAGGTCAGCGCCAGATCGCCGAGCAGGACCGCGGCACTCATGCCGAACCACTCCACCTCGTCCGGACTCCGGCACGAGGCGTGCTGGGCGGCGAGGGTGCGGTGCACCGTGGGGCGGCCGCGACGGGTGTCGCTCAGGTCCATGACGTCGTCGTGAATGAGCGCGAACGCGTGGAACATCTCAAGGCAGGCGGCCACCCGGAACACGGGTCCGGCGTTCTCGACACCACCGACGGCCTGCCAGCCGGTCACGCAGAGCAGTGGACGGATGCGTTTTCCGCCCGACAGGAAGTCCCGGACCAGTCCGGAGAGATAGGGCAGATGGGGCTGGGTCGCGGCACGGTCCTTCTCCGTCAGAAAGTCCGCGAGTGCGTCGTCCACCGACCGGCGAATTGCTTCCGGCTCCAGGACGTCCAGACTTGCTAAGGGCGCTGTCATAGGGCTGTTTTCCCCTCGTCCGGCGAAGTCTTGTCATGGCGTGTATTCGTGGGGATTGCCGCGCTGAAAGAGGTGAGCGAAGCATGCGTCCCAGAGGTTCCGCTTATTGACTGTCGTCTGGCGCTGACTCTTGGCAAAACCACGCGAAATGCGCGGTCATGGGCCCGGGGGAAGCCTCCGTCGGCCACTCGGATTTCCCCCGTTCGAACGGCCGACCTTGTGTGAAGCCCGGCCAGTCTAGGCACACGTTCGCCGGATTCGGAAGGGAGCCCTTCCGAGGTCGGGACGGTGAGAGGGCTCACACGGGACCGCCCATACCGACGGTCCATACCCAGGGTCGGTGACCCTTGAACATGCTTGCGCCTCGCCGGGCGCTGGGGTACGTTCGAACGAGTTGATCAACCTTTCTGGGCACCCGCTGTGAACTCCGTTGTGAGTCCGGATCGCTTTATGTTGGTCTTATGTGTGCAGCACACCACCGGTGTGTGCACATATCGAGTCGGTGCCGAGCGCGCCTGGCTTTCTTCACAGGTGAATCCGGCTTCTCTTCTTGCTGGGAGTCGGGCGGTGAGCACAAGGCGTCGGGGGAAGGTGCCTAATTGTCCGGAGTCGTTGATTCGTCGCGTGTCCATGTCCCGCACAGTCCGATCGCGGTGATCGGCATCGCCTGCCGCTTACCGGGGGCGAGCGGCCCGCGGGAGTTCTGGCGGGCGCTCGCCGACGGCACGGACGCGGTCACTCCGGTGCCGCCGGACCGTTGGACACGTCCCTCGGGCATCGAGCCCGACCCCACTCTCGACCGCGGCGCCTTTCTCGACCGGCCGGACCTGTTCGACGCCGGGTTCTTCGGGATCTCACCCCGTGAGGCCGCGGCCATGGATCCCCAGCAGCGACTGATGCTCGAACTCGGCTGGGAGGCACTGGAGGACGCGGGCCTTCCGCCCTCCCGCATCTCCGGACAGCGCACCGGAGTCTTCGTCGGCGCCATCAGCGACGACTACGCCACCCTCGTGCGGAGGCACGGCGGCCAGGCCGTCACCCACCACACACTCACCGGCCTCAACCGGGGCATGATCGCCAACCGGCTCTCCTATCTGCTGGGCGCCGACGGCCCCAGCCTGGTGATCGACTCGGGCCAGTCCTCCTCCCTCGTCGCCGTGCACACGGCCTGCCAGAGCCTGCGCGCCGGCGAGTGCGAGACCGCCGTCGCCGGTGGCGTCCATCTCAACCTCGCCTTCGACGGCACCCTGAGCGCGGCCCGCTTCGGCGGACTCTCCCCGGACGGCCGGTGCTTCACCTTCGACTCCCGCGCCAACGGCTTCGTCCGGGGCGAGGGCGGCGGCCTCGTCCTCCTCAAGCCACTGGACCGCGCCCTCG
The DNA here is from genome assembly GCF_044457795.1 of Streptomyces sp. NPDC050528. Lineage (NCBI taxonomy): Bacteria > Bacillati > Actinomycetota > Actinomycetes > Kitasatosporales > Streptomycetaceae > Streptomyces > Streptomyces sp. NPDC050528. The sequence goes on along the minus strand of NZ_JBITHH010000002.1, from coordinate 524,875 downwards.
CCGACGGCGACCGCGTCCACGGCGTCCTGCGCGGCAGCGCGGTGAACAACGACGGCGGCGGCGACACCCTGACCACCCCGAACCGGGCCGCGCAGACGGACGTCGTACGCCGCGCCCGCGCCGCCGCGGGCATCGGCCCCACAGACGTGCAGTACGTCGAACTGCACGGCACCGGTACGCCCGTCGGCGACCCCGTCGAGGCGGCGGCCCTGGCAGAGGCGGCCGGCTCCGCACCGCCCGGACACCCGCCACTGCGGGTCGGCTCCGCCAAAACCAACGTCGGACACCTGGAGGGCGCGGCCGGCATCACCGGGCTGATCAAGGTCCTGCTCTCCCTGAAGGCCCGTCGGCTACCGCCCAGCCTGAACTTCCGCACCGCCAACCCGGCCATCCCGCTGGACACATGGAACCTGCGGGTACAGACCGAACTCTCCGACTGGCCGCGCCCCGACGCACCGTTGGTCGCGGGAGTGTCGGCCTTCGGGGTGGGCGGCACGAACGCGCATGTCATCGTGGCCGAGCCGCCGACGCGGGAGGACACCCCCGCCACCACGGCCCCTACACCCGGCGTACTGCCCTGGGTCGTCTCCGGCCGTTCCCCGGAGGGCCTCCGGGCACAGGCCGCGCGACTGCGTGACTTCGTCACCACCGGCGACGCCTCCCACACCGACATCGGCTGGTCCCTGGCCCGGCATCGGGCGGCGTTGGAGCATCGTGCGGTGGTGGTGGCGGGGGATCGGGATGGGTTCCTGGCCGGGTTGGACGCGATTGCCGTCGGTGAGCCTGCTGCCCATGTTGTGAGTGGCACGGCTGGGTCGGATTCCGGTGTGGTGTTCGTGTTCCCGGGTCAGGGTTCGCAGTGGGTCGGTATGGCCGCCGAACTCCTGGACAGTTCACCGGTGTTCGCGGAGTCGGTGGGGAAGTGTGCTCGGGCGCTCGCGCCGTACATCGACTGGGATCTGATCGATGTGTTGCGGGGTGGTGCGCTGGATCGGGTTGATGTGGTGCAGCCCGCTCTGTGGGCGGTGATGGTCTCGCTCGCTGAAGTGTGGCGTTCGTCCGGTGTTGAGCCTGCTGCTGTTGTTGGTCATTCGCAGGGGGAGATCGCGGCTGCGTGTGTGGCGGGTGTGCTCTCTCTGGATGATGGTGCGCGTTTGGTGGCGTTGCGCAGTCAGGTGATCGCTCGTGAACTCGCTGGTCAGGGTGGGATGTTGTCGGTTGCCGCGTCTGCCGGGCGGTTGGCTGAACTCCTCGTGGGCCGTGACGAGTTGTGGGTCGCGACGGTCAACGGACCCGAGTCGACAGTGGTCGCGGGCGCGCAAGCCGCCCTGGCCCAACTGGCAGCCGATGCGGAAGCCGTGGGCATCCGTACTCGCATGATCGCGGTGGACTACGCCTCTCACACCCCGCACGTCGAGCAGATCCGCGAACGGCTGTTGGAGGCAGCGGCTCCGATCGTGCCCCGCCCGAGTGACATCCCGATGTACTCGACGGTCACCGCCGGTCTCATCGAGGGCGAGGCCCTGGACGCGGAGTACTGGTACCGCAATCTCCGCGAGCAGGTCCGTTTCCACGACACGGTCCGGACCCTGATCGCCGAGGGCAACTCTCTTTTCCTTGAGGTCAGTGCGCACCCGGTCCTGACCACCGCGATCGAGGAGACCGGCGACGAGGTCACCGCGACCGGCACCCTCCGCCGCGACCACGGCGGCAGCCGACAGCTTCAGCTCGCGTTGGCTCAACTATGGGCGCACGGTGCCGACATCGACTGGTCCAGGGCCTTCGACGGCACCGGTGCACGGCGGACCGACCTGCCCACCTACGCCTTTCAGCGCCGCCCGCACTGGTTCGACACGAACGCGGTGACCGAGGACTCGGCGGAGGTCTTGACCGACGTCCTGCCGGCCCCCGTACGACCGACGACGGCCGCGCCCGGTCCAGTTGCTGACGTGGCGCGCCGGGTCCGCGCGCAGGCGGCCGCCGTACTCGGACACGAGGCGGCCGACGACATCGACCCCCGGCGGACGTTCAAGGACCTCGGGTTCGACTCGATCATGCTCGGTGACCTGCGCAACCGCATCAACACCGAACTGGGCACCAGACTGACCACCGCCACGCTGTTCGACCACCCCACACCGGCGGGGCTCGCGGAACACCTCATCGCCGAGACGGCTCCCGCCGAGCCCGCCGCGCGCACCGGGCCGGGGCCGGACGACGAACCCATCGCCGTCGTCGCGATGAGCTGCCGGCTTCCCGGCGGGGTCCACTCCCCGGAGGACCTGTGGCGGCTGCTCGTCGCCGGGGAGGACGCGATCACCGCGTTCCCCGAGGACCGCGGCTGGGATCTGGAGCGGCTGCGCGCCACCGACGCCCCCGGCGCCAGCGTCGCCCGGGGCGGCGGCTTCCTCGACCAAGTGGCGGAGTTCGACGCCCGGTTCTTCGGTCTGTCGCCGCGCGAGGTACTGGCGATGGACCCGCAGCAGCGGCTGCTCCTGGAGATCTCCTGGGAACTTCTGGAACGGGCCGGTATCCCGCCGGTCTCGCTGCGCGACAGCCCGACCGGGGTCTTCGTCGGCACCATGGACCAGGAGTACGGACCGCGGCTGCACGAAGCGCCGGAGATGCTCGACGGGTACCTCCTCACCGGGAAGACCACCAGCGTCGCCTCCGGCCGTATCGCCTACCTGCTCGGCCTCACGGGTCCGGCCATCACTCTGGATACGGCGTGTTCGTCGTCGTTGGTCGCGCTGCATCTGGCGGTGCAGTCGCTGCGCAGGGGGGAGTCCTCGCTCGCTCTCGCCGGAGGCGTGACGGTCCTCAACACCCCTGGAATCTTCACCGAGTTCAGCCGCCAGGGCGGGCTCTCCCGCGACGGTCGCTGCAAGGCCTTCGCCGCTGCGGCCGACGGCACGGGCATGGCCGAGGGTGCTGGCCTGCTGCTCCTTGAGCGGCTGTCCGACGCCCGGCGCAACGGGCATCAGGTGCTGGCGGTGATCCGGGGTTCCGCCGTCAACCAGGACGGCGCGTCCAACGGCCTCACCGCCCCCAGCGGTATCTCCCAACAGCGGCTGATCCGGCAGGCGTTGGCGGGTGCGGGGATCGCGGCCGACGAGGTGGACGTGGTGGAGGCGCACGGCACGGGAACGTCACTCGGGGATCCGATCGAGGCGCAGGCATTGCTGGCGACGTACGGTCAGGGTCGTCCTGCTGAACGGCCTTTGTTGTTGGGGTCGTTGAAGTCGAACATCGGTCATACGCAGGCGGCGGCGGGTGTGGCCGGTGTGATCAAGATGGTCATGGCGATGCGCCACGGCGTCGTACCGGCGACCCTGCATGTGGACGAGCCATCGCCACAGGTCGACTGGTCGGCGGGCGCGGCGGAGTTGGTGACCGAGCGGACCGCTTGGCCCGAGACGGATCGGGTGCGGCGGGCCGCGGTGTCGTCCTTCGGGATCAGCGGGACCAACGCGCACGTGATCGTGGAAGCGGTGTCTCCCGCGTCCTCGGATGACGCCTCCGTCGACGAGGCTGTTCCTGCCGGCGGTGTGGTGCCGTGGGTGGTGTCGGGGCGGTCGGCGGCGGGGCTGCGGGCCCAGGCAGCACGGCTGCGGGAGTTCGCTGCGGCGCGGGACGACGACTCGGCTGCTGTGGCGTGGTCGTTGGCGACGCGTCGAGATGCGTTGGAGCATCGTGCGGTGGTGGTGGCGGGGGATCGGGAGGGGTTCCTCGCCGGGTTGGACGCGATTGCCGTCGGTGAGCCCGCTGCCCATGTTGTGGGTGGTGCGGCTGGGTCGGATTCCGGTGTGGTGTTCGTGTTCCCGGGTCAGGGTTCGCAGTGGGTGGGTATGGCCGCCGAACTCCTCGACAGTTCACCGGTGTTCGCCGAGTCGGTGGGGAGGTGTGCCGACGCGCTTGCTCCGCACACGGACTGGGACTTGTTGGATGTGCTGCGGGGTGGTGCGCTCGACCGGGTCGATGTCGTGCAGCCCGCTCTGTGGGCGGTGATGGTTTCCCTCGCGGAGGTGTGGCGTTCGTCCGGCGTCGAGCCCACAGCTGTCATCGGTCATTCGCAGGGTGAGATCGCGGCCGCATGTGTGGCGGGTGCGTTGACCCTGGAGGACGGTGCGCGTCTGGTGGCGTTGCGCAGCCGTGTCATCGCTCGTGAACTCGCCGGTCAGGGCGGGATGTTGTCGGTTGCCGCGTCTGCCGGGCGGGTGGCTGAACTCCTCGTGGATCGCGGCGAGTTGTGGATCGCGACAGTCAACGGCCCCGAGTCGACAGTGGTCGCGGGCGCGGAAGCGGCCCTGGCCCAACTGGCCACCGATGCCGAAGCGGAAGGCATCCGTACTCGCATGATCGCGGTGGACTACGCCTCTCACACCCCGCACGTCGAGCAGATCCGCACTCAACTCATGGAGGCAGCGGGCCCGATCACCCCACGCCCGACTGAGATCCCGATGTACTCGACGGTCACCGCGGGCCCCATCGAGGGCGAGTCCATGAATGCGGAGTACTGGTACCGCAATCTCCGCGAGCAGGTCCGTTTCCACGACACGGTCCGGACCCTGATCGCCGAGGGCAACTCTCTTTTCCTTGAGGTCAGTGCGCACCCGGTCCTGACCACCGCGATCGAGGAGACCGGCGACGCAGTCACCGCGACCGGTACCCTCCGCCGCGACGAGGGTGGCCGGCAACGCTTCCTGACCGCCCTGGCCCAGCTCTGGGTCCACGGCGTCACGCCCGACTGGAGCTCGCTCCTCCCCGCCACCACCCCCGTAGACCTCCCCACCTATGCCTTCCAACGCGACCGCTACTGGCTGGCCCCCTCCACTTCCTCAGCCTCCTCGACCCCCTCCGGTTCCTCGACCGAGGTCCGCGTCGAGTTGCCGTCGGCCCCAGTGGCGGAGGTGCCCGAAGGGTTTCCGCGGCGGGTGGCGGAGGCGACGAGCGAGGCTCGGCGGAAGAGCGTCGTACTGGACGAGGTGTGCCGGCACGCGGCGGCGGTGCTGGGCTGGTCGTCGGCTCGTGAGGTGGACGTGCGGCGGGCTTTCCGGGAACTCGGGTTCGACTCGCTGACCGGCGTCGAGCTGCGCAACCGGCTGGTCGCGGCGACGGGCCTGACACTCGCGCCGGCCGTCGTGTTCGACCACCCGACCCCGCTGGCGCTGGCCGAGTATCTGCTGGACCGGACGCTGGGCCGGGGACATGCCGCCGAGCCCGTCTCCGCCGAGTCCGTCTCCGCGCAGGAGCCGATCGCGATCGTGGCCGTCGGCTGCCGCTTTCCGGGAGGTGTCCGGTCGCCGGAGGACCTCTGGGACCTGCTGCTGTCGGACGGGGAGGGCGCGGCGGTGAACTCCGGCTTCCCGGTGGACCGCGGCTGGGACCTCGACGCCCTCCACCACCCCGACACCACACGACCGGGCAGTTGCTATGTCCACCAGGGCGGATTCCTGCACGACGCGGGGGAGTTCGACGCCGGCTTCTTCGGGTTGTCGCCGCGTGAGGCGCTGGCGATGGACCCGCAGCAACGGCTACTGATGGAGACCTCCTGGGAGACTTTGGAACGCGCGGGCATCGATCCGTTCTCACTGCGGGGCAGCCGCACGGGCGTCTTCGTCGGCTTCGTCCCGCAGGCCTACGGCAGCGGCGTGACCGACACCCAGGGCACCGAGGGCTATCTCTTCACCGGGGCCGCGGGCAGCGTGGCGTCCGGCCGGATCGCCTACACCCTCGGGCTGACCGGTCCGGCCGTCACGGTGGACACGGCGTGTTCGTCGTCGCTGGTCGCGCTGCATCTGGCGGTGCAGTCGCTGCGCGGCGGCGAGTGCGGCATGGCGCTCGTCGGCGGGGTCAGTGTCATGACCACACCTGGGATCTTCACGGAGTTCAGCCATCAGCGCGGACTCTCCCCTGACGGCCTCTGCAAGCCCTTCGCCGCCGCGGCGGACGGCACCGCCTGGGCCGAGGGTGTCGGTGTCCTCCTGGTGGAGCGGCTGTCCGACGCCCGGCGCAACGGCCACCAGGTCCTCGCAGTAGTCCGGGGTTCCGCACTGAACCAGGACGGCGCCTCCAACGGCCTGACCGCGCCCAACGGCCCGTCCCAGGAGAACGTCATCCGGCAGGCCCTGGCGAACGCCGGCGTGGCGGCCTCCGAGGTGGACGTGGTGGAGGCACACGGTACGGGGACCTCGTTGGGGGATCCGATCGAGGCGGGGGCGCTCCTGGCGACCTACGGTCAGGGCCGTCCCGCTGAACGGCCTTTGTTGTTGGGGTCGTTGAAGTCGAACATCGGTCATACACAGGCCGTGTCCGGTATCGCCGGCGTGATCAAGACGGTCATGGCCCTACGGCACGGAGTCGTACCGGCGACCCTGCATGTGGACGAGCCGTCGCCGAAGGTCGACTGGTCGGCGGGCGCGGTGGAGTTGGTGACCGAGCAGACGCCGTGGCCGGTGACGGATCGGGTGCGGCGGGCGGCGGTGTCGTCGTTCGGGGTGAGCGGGACGAACGCGCACGTGATTGTGGAAGCGGCGGCTTCGGCGTCTTCTGCGGCTTCGGTCGAGGGTTCGTCCGGTGATGCGGTGTCGGGTGTGGTGCCGTGGGTGGTGTCGGGGCGGTCGGTGGCGGGATTGCGGGCGCAGGCGGTGAGGCTCAGGGAGTTCGCCGCGACTCGTGAGAGCAACTCGGCTGCTGTGGCGTGGTCGTTGGCGTCGCGTCGGGCGGCGTTGGAGCATCGTGCGGTGGTGGTGGCCGAGGGCCGGGAGGAGTTCTTGGCCGGGTTGGAGGCGATCGCCGTCGGTGAGCCTGCTGCCCATGTTGTGAGTGGCACGGCTGGGCGGGATTCCGGTGTGGTGTTCGTGTTCCCGGGTCAGGGTTCGCAGTGGGTGGGTATGGCTGCTGAACTCCTGGACAGTTCACGGGTGTTCGCGGAGTCGGTGGGGAAGTGTGCTCGGGCGCTCGCGTCGTACATCGACTGGGATCTGATCGATGTGTTGCGGGGTGGTGCGCTGGATCGGGTTGATGTGGTGCAGCCTGCTTTGTGGGCGGTGATGGTCTCGCTCGCTGAAGTGTGGCGTTCGTCCGGTGTTGAGCCTGCTGCTGTTGTTGGTCATTCGCAGGGGGAGATTGCGGCTGCGTGTGTGGCGGGTGCGCTCTCTCTGGATGATGGTGCGCGTTTGGTGGCGTTGCGCAGTCAGGTGATTGCTTGTGAACTTGCCGGTCAGGGTGGGATGTTGTCGGTTGCCGCGTCTGCCGGGCGGGTGGCTGAACTCCTGGTGGATCGGGGCGAGTTGTGGGTCGCGACGGTCAACGGCCCTGATTCCACGGTGGTCGCGGGCGGGCAAGCCGCGCTGGCTCAACTGGCAGCCGATGCGGAAGCGGTAGGCATCCGTACCCGCATGATCGCGGTGGACTACGCCTCCCACACCCCGCACGTCGAGCAGATCCGTACCCAACTCATGGAGGCAGCGGGCCCGATCACCCCACGCCCGACTGAGATCCCGATGTACTCGACGGTCACCGCGGGCCCCATCGAGGGCGAGTCCATGAATGCGGAGTACTGGTACCGCAATCTCCGCGAGCAGGTCCGTTTCCACGACACGGTCCGGACCCTGATCGACGAGGGCAACTCCCTTTTCCTGGAGGTCAGTGCGCACCCTGTCCTGACCACCGCGATCGAGGAGACCGGCGACGCAGTCACCGCCATCGGCACCCTCCGCCGCGACCAAGGCGGCAGTCGTCAGTTCCTGACCGCCCTGGCCCAGTTGTGGACGCACGGCGTCACCCCTGACTGGAGTTCGCTCCTCCCCGCCACCACGCCCGTCGACCTCCCCACCTACGCCTTCCAGCACGAGCACTACTGGCTGACACAGGGCAGGGGTACGACGACGTCCGACCCGCACGCCGACTTCTGGGCCGTCGTGGAACGCCAGGACCCGAAGGAACTGGCGCGGATCCTCGGACTGCCCGACACCCAGGGCGAGTTGGCCCGCGTACTGCCCGCGCTGTCGGCATGGCATCGACGGCGGAACACCGGGGCGACCCCGGGTTCCCGGCGCTACGGGGAGAGTTGGGTGCCCCTGGCCGACGACAGCACGTCCACCGCACTGTCCGGCACCTGGATCGTGGCCGTCGCGTCGGCCCAGGTGGACGGTGAGACGCATCGGGCGATGGTCGAAGCGCTGCGCGGGCGAGGAGCCGTGGCGGAGACGGTGGTGGCGCCCGATGAACCGGGGTGTTGGGGCGATCTCCTGGGCGCGTATCCGGCGGTGGCCGGTGTGGTCTCGCTGCTGGCCGCTGACGACAGCGGCGGAGTCGGCCGGACGCTGCCGCTGATCCAGGCGATGGCGAAGTCCGACGCGCCCCTGTGGTGCGTCACGCAGGGGGCGGTGTCCGTCGGCGCGCACGATCCGCTGCGGCGTCCGGAGCAGGCCCAGGTCTGGGGGCTGGGGCGGGTCGCGGCACAGGAACTCCCGGCTCAGTGGGGCGGGTTGATCGATCTGCCGGAGACACCGGACCGGCGGAGCATGGACCGGCTGTGTGCGGTACTGGCCGCGGACGACCACGAGGACCAGGTCGCGGTGCGCGGCACCGGGACGTTCGGGCGGCGGCTCGTGCGAGCGCGTCCGAGCGACCTGCCGGAGACCGACGGCTGGCGGCCGGGCGCCGGTACAGCCCTGATCACCGGCGGCACCGGAGCGCTCGGCGGCCATGTCGCCCGCAGGCTGGCCGAGCGGGGCGCCGAGCACCTGCTGCTCGTCAGCCGGCGGGGGGACACCGCGCCGGGCACGGCGGATCTGGTGGCCGAACTGGTCCGGACGGGGACCCGGGTGACGGTGGCCGCGTGCGATGTCGCGGACGGGGACGCGCTGCGCGAACTGCTGGCGTCGATCCCGGACGAGTACCCGTTGACCTCGGTGTTCCACACGGCCGCCGTGCTGGACGACGCGGCCGTCGAGGCACTGACCCCGGAACGGATGGACGCCGTGCTGCGGGTCAAGGCCGGGGCCGCGTGGCACCTGCACGAACTCACCCTCGGCCGGGAGCTGTCCGCGTTCGTCCTGTTCTCCTCCGTGGCCGGCAGCGTCGGTATGGCCGGGCAGGGCAACTACGCACCGGCGAACGCCTACTTGGACGCGCTCGCCCGCCACCGCCACGCCCGCGGGCTGCCCGCGACCTCCGTGGCCTGGGGACCTTGGGCGCGGGGCGGCATGGCCGACGACGACGCGGTGGCCGAGCTGCGCGAACGGCACGGTCTGCCGCTGCTGGAGCCGGAGTCGGCGGTCCTCGCCCTGGAAGCGGAACTCGCGCACGGTGAGGCCACCGCCGTCGTGGCCGACATCGACTGGGAACGGTTCGCCCACGCCTGCACCGCCGTACGACCGAGCCGTCTCCTCGACGGGATTCCCGAGGCCCGGCGGGCGCTCGCCAAGGACGCGGCCCCTGAGCGGAAGGTCGCCGACCGGCGGGCACTCCTCGACGCCGTACGCCATCAGGTGGCCGCCGTTCTCGGACACGGCTCCGCCGGTGCCGTGAGCACCAGGCGCCCGCTCAAGGAACTCGGCCTCGACTCGGTCACCGCCGTGGAACTGCGCAACCGGCTCACCGGCGTCACCGGGATCCGGCTGCCGGTCACCGTGATCTTCGATCACCCGTCGGTGACCGAACTCGTCGACCATCTCGCCGCGCGGCTCTTCGAGGAGGAGCCCTCCGAGGAGGAGCTCTTCGAGGAGGAGCCCCTCGCAGCGGAACCCGAGCCGGGCGCCGAGCGCCTGGAAGCCGCGACCGACGACGAGCTCTTCGCCTTCATCGAGAAGGAATTCGGGATCTCCTGAACGGCCCTCGTCACGAGTTCCCCAGCTCTCCCCGCCCGTACCCGCACTGCTTACACACCGCATGGAGCATGTAATGGACGACGTCAAGAAGCTCCGCCACTTCCTGACGCGGGTCACCGCGGAACTCCAGGAGACCCGCACCCGGTTGCGCGAAGTGGAGTCGGGGACCGACGAGCCGGTGGCGATCGTCGGGATGAGCTGCCGTTACCCCGGCGGTGTCTCCTCGCCCGAGGCCCTGTGGGAGCTGGTGGCGGCAGGCGGGGAGGGCATCTCCGCCCTCCCGACGGACCGCGGCTGGGACCTCGCCTCGCTCGTCGACCCGGACGGCGGCCGGCCGGGTACCTCGTACACCGCCGAGGGCGGATTCCTGCACGACGCGGGCGAGTTCGACGCCGGCTTCTTCGGGATCTCACCGCGCGAGGCGCTGGCGATGGACCCGCAGCAGCGGCTGCTCCTGGAGACCTCCTGGGAGCTCTTCGAACGCGCGGGCATCGAGCCGGAGTCCCTGCGGGCCACCCGGACCGGTGTCTTCATCGGCGCCAGCTTCCACGACTACGGCAGCAGGCTGCCCGCGATCCCGGAGGAGGTCGAGGGACATGCCCTGACCGGCGTCGCCGGAAGCGTCGCGTCGGGGCGCATCGCCTACACCTACGGCCTGACCGGCCCGGCGGTCACGGTGGATACGGCGTGTTCGTCGTCGCTGGTCGCGCTGCACCTGGCGATGCAGTCGCTGCGGCAGGGCGACTGCACCCTGGGCGTGGTCGGCGGTGTCGCGGTGATGTCCACCCCGGACCTCTTCACCGAGTTCAGCCGCCAGGGCGGACTCTCCCGCGACGGCCGCTGCAAGGCGTTCTCCGCCGACGCTGACGGCATGGGCGCCGCCGAGGGCGTGGGCCTGCTGCTGGTGGAGCGGCTGTCCGACGCCCTCCGCAACGGCCACCAGGTCCTCGCGGTCGTCCGGGGCTCCGCCGTCAACCAGGACGGTGCGTCGAACGGTCTGACGGCGCCGAGTGGTCCGGCGCAGGAGCGGGTGATCCGGCAGGCGCTGGCGGGTGCGGGGGTCGCGGCTTCCGAGGTGGACGTGGTGGAGGCGCACGGTACGGGGACGTCGCTCGGGGATCCGATCGAGGCGGGCGCGTTGCTGGCGACGTACGGTCAGGGTCGTCCCGCTGAACGGCCTTTGTTGTTGGGGTCGTTGAAGTCGAACATCGGTCATACGCAGGCGGCGGCGGGTGTGGCCGGTGTGATCAAGATGGTCATGGCGATGCGCCACGGCGTCGTCCCCCGCACCCTGCACGCCGACGAGCCTTCGCCGCACGTTGATTGGGCCTCCGGCGCGGTACGGCTGGTGACCGAGCAGACGCCGTGGCCGGTGACGGATCGGGTGCGGCGGGCGGCGGTGTCGTCGTTCGGGGTGAGCGGGACGAACGCGCACGTGATTGTGGAAGCGGCGTCTTCGGCGTCTTCGGCGTCTTCTGCGTCTTCGGTCGAGGGTTCGTCCGGTGATGTGGTGCCGTGGGTGGTGTCGGGGCGGTCGGTGGCGGGGTTGCGGGCGCAGGCGGCACGGCTGCGGGAGTTCGCTGCGGCGCGGGACGACAACTCGGCTGCTGTGGCGTGGTCGTTGGCGTCGCGTCGGGCGGCTTTGGAGCATCGTGCGGTGGTGGTGGCCGAGGACCGGGAGGAGTTCTTGGCCGGGCTGGAGGCGATCGCCGCCGGTGAGCCCGCTGCCCACGTGGTCAGCGGAACGGCCTCCGGTGATACCGACACCGGTGTGGTGTTCGTGTTCCCGGGGCAGGGTTCGCAGTGGGTGGGTATGGCCGCCGAACTCCTCGACAGTTCACCGGTGTTCGCCGAGTCGGTGGGGAGGTGTGCCGACGCGCTTGCTCCGCACACGGACTGGGACTTGTTGGATGTGCTGCGGGGTGGTGCGCTCGACCGGGTCGATGTCGTGCAGCCCGCTCTGTGGGCGGTGATGGTTTCCCTCGCGGAGGTGTGGCGTTCGTCCGGCGTCGAGCCTGCTGCTGTCGTCGGTCATTCGCAGGGGGAGATCGCGGCCGCATGTGTGGCGGGTGCGTTGACCCTGGAGGACGGTGCGCGTCTGGTGGCGTTGCGCAGCCGTGTCATCGCCCGTGAACTCGCCGGTCAGGGCGGGATGTTGTCGGTTGCCGCGTCTGCCGGGCGGGTGGCTGAACTCCTCGTGGATCGCGGCGAGTTGTGGATCGCGACGGTCAACGGCCCCGAGTCGACAGTGGTCGCGGGCGCGCAAGCGGCCCTGGCCCAACTGGCCACCGATGCCGAAGCGGAAGGCATCCGTACCCGCACGATCGCGGTGGACTACGCCTCCCACACCCCGCACGTAGAGCGGATCCACGCTCAACTCATCGAAGCGGCAGGCCAGTTCACCCCGCGAGCCACCGCCATACCCATGTACTCGACGGTCACCGCCGGTCTCATCGAGGGCGAGTCCCTGGACGCGGAGTACTGGTACCGCAACCTTCGCGAACCGGTCCGCTTCCACGACACCGTCCAGACCCTGATCGACGAGGGCAACTCCCTTTTCCTGGAGGTCAGCGCCCACCCTGTCCTGACCACCGCGATCGAGGAGACCGGCGACGAAGCCACCGCCATCGGCACCCTCCGCCGCGACGAGGGCGGCCGGCAACGCTTCCTGACCGCCCTGGCCCAGCTCTGGACGCACGGCGTCACCCCCGACTGGAGCTCGCTCCTCCCCATCACCACCCCCGTAGACCTCCCCACCTACGCCTTCCAACGCAAGCACTACTGGCTGGCTGCGGCCGACACCTTCGGTGATCTCGGGAGCGCCGGTCTCTCCGCCCTCCGGCACCCGCTCCTCGCGGCCGGAGCGAGCGTCGCCGAGGACGGCGGGTTCCTCTTCACCGGCAGGCTGTCCACCGGCTCGCACCCGTGGCTCGCCGACCACGTGGTGCTGGGCCGGACCCTGGTGCCGGGCGCGGCCCTGGTCGAACTGGCGCTCCGGGCGGGCCAGTACGCCGGTGCGGAACGGCTCGACGAGTTCGTGCTCCGGGCCCCGCTGGTGCTGCCGGACGACGGGTCCGCCGTAGACCTTCAGGTGAGTGTCGACGCGGCCGACGAGCACGGGGAGCGGGCGATACGGCTGTACAGCCGGCCGTCCCGTGCGGAGCAGCCCGACGACGCGCGGGACTGGACCTGCCATGCCGTCGGATCCCTGACGGCACTCCCGCCGGGCGCCGATGAGGCGACCGGCAGTGCCGAGTGGCCCCCGCGGGGTGCCGAACCGGTCGCCGTCGACGGGTTCTACGACCGTCTGGCCGAGCAGGGGTACGGCTACGGCCCGGCCTTCCAGGGTGTACGTGCCGTCTGGCGGCGCGGTGACGACCTCTTCGCCGAGGTCGAACTCCCGGCGCCGGGCGGTGCGGCCGGACGGTTCGGCGTCCACCCGGCGCTGCTGGACGCGGCGTTGCAGACCCGGCTGGTGGAGTTGCTGGACGGCGGGGCGGAGCGCATGGTGCCGTTCTCGTTCAGCGGGGCGCGGATCCACGCCACCGGCGCGACCGTCGCACGGGTACGGGCGACACGGATCGGGCCCGACGCCTTCGCGCTGTCGATGACCGACCTGGCGGGTCTGCCGGTGGTCACGATCGACGGGATCACGGTGCGCCCGCCGGCCGAGGCGCACGGGACCGCCGTACCGCCGGACTCGATGTTCGAACTGGACTGGGTTCCGGTGTCCGGCGGTGCTCCGGGGCGGACGGCGGTGATCGGTACGGCCCTGGCCGGTCTCGGTGGCACGGTGCACGCCGATGTCGCCGCCCTGGCGGCTGCCGTCCGTGCGGGCGAGCCGGTACCGGAGACGGTGCTGCTGCCTTGCCCGTCGGGTGATGCGGAGGAGGACGACGTGCCGGCGGCCGCCCGGGAGCGGCTGGCCACTGTGCTGGGCACGCTTCAAGAGTGGCTGGACCGCGCCGAGTTGGAGACGGCCAGGCTCGTGCTGGTGACCCGGCGGGCGGCGGCGGTGCTCCCGGGTGAGCGCGGCGAGGTGGCCACGGCCGCCGTCCGCGGGCTGTGGCGTTCGCTGTGTTCGGAGCACCCGGACCGGTTCGCCCAGCTGGACCTGGACGTCCCGGCACCGGCCCCGAGCACCGACGAACCCGAGACCGCGCTCCGTGACGGCCGGCTCTTCGCACCCCGGCTGCGCCGCCCCGCGACCTCCCTCCCCGTCCCGGCGCACGGCACCTGGAGCCTCGACCTCGACACCGGCGGCACCCTCGACGCGCTGCGCCTGACCCCGTCCCCGGAGCTGCCGCTGGAAGCGGGCCAGGTCCGGGTGGCCGTACGCGCGACCGGCGTCAACTTCCGTGACGTACTGGTCGCGTTGGGCGTCGTGGCGCAGGCGCCCCAGGCGCTCTTCGACAGCGAGGGTGCCGGAGTGGTCGTGGAGACCGCCCCCGGCGTGGACGGTCTCGCGGTGGGCGACCGGGTCATGGGGCTGCTGTCCGGGACGTACGGCGGACCGGTCGCGGTGGCCGACAGCCGACTGCTCGTCCGGGTGCCGCGCGGATGGACCTTCGCCGAGGCGGCCTCCGCGCCCGCGGCCTACCTGACCGCCTACTACGCGCTGGTGGATCTGGCCGGAATGCGGGCCGGCGAGTCCCTGCTCGTGCACGCCGCCGCCGGGGGAGTGGGCACGGCGGCGGTGCGGTTGGCCAGGCATCTCGGCCTTGAGGTGTATGCGACCGCGAGCGAGCCCAAGTGGTCCGCCGTGCGGAGCGCCGGTGTCCCGGCCGCGCGGATCGCGTCCTCGCGCACCCTGGACTTCGCGGACACCTTCCTCGCGGAGAGCGGTGGTCGGGGCGTCGACGCCGTACTGAACTGCCTGGCGGGCGAGTTCGTGGACGCCTCGCTGCGCCTGTTGCCCCGGGGCGGCCGCTTCGTCGAGATGGGCAAGACGGACGTACGGGACGCGGCGGAGGTGGCCGCGCGTCAACCGGGCGTACGGTACCGGGCGTTCGACCTCGGGGAGGCCGGTGCCGAGCGGCTCGGGGAGATGCTCGCGCGGCTCGCCGGGCTCTTCGAGGAGGGCGTCCTGGCCCCGCCGCCGCTGACCGCCTGGGACGTCCGGCAGGCGCCGGAGGCCTTCCGGCAGCTGAGCCGGGCGCGGCTCACCGGCAAGGCGGTGCTGACCACGCCCGCGGCGGCGGTCGAGGGGACGGTCCTGGTCACCGGCGGAACCGGTGTCGTCGGATCGGCCGTGGCCCGGCATCTCGTCACCGCGCATGCGGTCACCGACCTCGTCCTGGTCTCCCGCCGGGGCGACGAGGCGCCCGGAGCCGCCGAACTCGCCGCGGAACTCGCCCAGTTGGGTGCCACCGTGCGCGTGTCGGCATGCGACGTGTCCGACCGCGCCGCGCTGGCCGCCCTGCTGGACGGGATTCCCGGTCTGCGGGGCGTGGTGCACGCGGCCGCCACCGTGGACGACGGCGTCGTCTCCGCGCTCACCCCCGAACGGCTGGACACCGTCCTGCGGGCCAAGGCGGACGCGGCCTGGCACCTGCACGAGCTCACCCGGGACCGCGACCTCGCCTTCTTCGTACTGTTCTCCTCCGCGGCCGGCGTCCTCGGCGCGGCCGGCCAGGGCAACTACGCCGCCGCCAACGCATTCCTCGACGAACTCGCCCGCCACCGCCGCGCCCAGGGTCTGCCGGCCCACTCGCTCGCCTGGGGACTGTGGGCCGAACGCAGCGCGCTCACCGGCGAGTTGACGGAAACGGACCTCGACCGGATGCGCCGTCTCGGCATCCGCCCGCTCTCCACCGCCGAGGGCCTCGCCCTCTTCGACACGGCCGTACGCTCGCCCCGCGCGCTGAGCGTCCCCGTCGCCCTGGACCTGCGCCGCCCGGGGACCCCGGCGCCGCTGTTGCGCGGCCTGGTGCGTACGCCGGCCAGGCGCGCGGCGGTGAACACCACTGCCGGCAGCGGGGAGTTGGGGGCCCGGCTGGCCGCGATGGCGCCGACCGACCGCGACCGGGCGTTGCTCGACCTGGTGCGCGTCCAGGCCGCCGCGGTCCTGGGACACGAGGACCACGAAGCCGATGACGTGGTCGCCGCCGACCGGGCTTTCAAGGACCTCGGCTTCGACTCGCTGACCGCCGTCGAGCTGCGCAACCGGCTCGGCACCGTCACCGGGCTGCGGCTCCCGGTGTCCCTCGTCTTCGACCACCCGACCCCGGCCGCGCTGGCGGCGGCGCTCGGCGCGCGACTCGTACCCGAGAGCGCTGCCGGCGCCGTACCGGCCCTGCCCCGCACGGCGGACGACGACGACCCGATCGCGATCGTCGGCATGAGCTGCCGGTTCCCCGGCGGGGTGCGCTCGCCCGAGGATCTGTGGCAGCTGCTCGCCGACGGACGGGACGCGATGGGCGCCTACCCCGGCGACCGCGGCTGGCAGGTCGAGCTGGGCACCCCCGGCACCGAGGAGGACCGTTTCCAGCAGGTCGGCGGATTCCTGCACGACATGGCCGACTTCGACCCCGAGTTCTTCGGGATCTCACCCCGGGAGGCGCTGGCGACCGACCCCCAGCAGCGGCTCCTCCTGGAGACCACCTGGGAGGCCGTGGAACACGCGGGCATCGACCCGGCATCGCTGCGTTCCACCCCGACCGGCGTCTTCGCGGGCCTGATCTACAACGACTACGCGGCCCGCTTCCCCAAGCTGCTCGACGGGTTCGAGGGGTACCTGGGCAACGGCAGCGCCAACAGCGTGGCCTCCGGGCGCATCGCGTACACGCTGGGCCTCGAAGGACCTGCCATCACCGTGGACACGGCGTGTTCGTCGTCGCTGGTCGCCCTGCACCTGGCCGCACAGGCACTGCGGCAGGGCGACTGCACGCTCGCGGTCGCGGGCGGGGTGACCGTCATGTCGACACCCCGGCCGATGATCGAGTTCAGCCGGGTCGGCGGACTCGCCCCCGACGGCCGCTCCAAGGCGTTCTCCGCCGACGCCGACGGCATGGGCTTCGCCGAGGGCGTCGGCATGCTCGTGGTGGAGCGACTGTCGGACGCCCGGCGCAACGGCCACCAGATCCTCGCGCTGCTGCGCGGCTCGGCCCTGAACCAGGACGGTGCGTCGAACGGTCTGACGGCGCCGAGTGGTCCGGCGCAGGAGCGGGTGATCCGGCAGGCGCTGGCGGGTGCGGGGGTCGCGGCTTCCGATGTGGACGTCGTGGAGGCGCACGGTACGGGGACCTCGTTGGGGGATCCGATCGAGGCGGGCGCGCTGTTGGCGACGTACGGTCAGGGTCGTCCCGCTGAACGGCCTTTGTTGTTGGGGTCGTTGAAGTCGAACATCGGTCATACGCAGGCGGCGGCGGGTGTGGCCGGTGTGATCAAGATGGTCATGGCGATGCGCCACGGCGTCGTCCCCCGCACCCTGCACGCCGAGCGGCCCGCCACCCACATCGACTGGGAGTCCGGGGCGCTGCGCCTGGCCGACGAGAACCTGAACTGGCCCCGGTCGCGGCGGCCGAGGCTGGGTGCCGTGTCGTCCTTCGGCATCAGCGGCACCAACGCGCACGTGATCCTGGAGGAGCCACCGGCCGAGCCCGAGCCCGCCCCCGTCGAGGCCGAACCGGCCCCGGTGCCCTGGGTCCTCTCGGCGAAGCATCCCGACAGCCTCGCCGAACAGGCCCGCCGCCTGCACGAGCGGGTGAGCGGCGACCCGGACCTGCACCCCGCCGACGTCGCCCGCACCCTGCTCTCCCGGCCGCTGTTCACCCACCGTGCCGTGGTGGTCGGGCGGACCCGCGCCGAACTCCTGGACCGGCTGGCGGCGTTGGGGCGCGGCGAACCGGAGACCGGCCTGGTCCGGGGAACGCGGGGCGACCGCAGCCCCCGTACGGTGTTCGTGTTCCCGGGGCAGGGTTCGCAGTGGGTCGGTATGGCCGCCGAACTCCTCGACAGTTCACCGGTGTTCGCCGAGTCGGCGGAGAAGTGCGCTCGGGCGCTTGCCCCGCACACGGACTGGGACTTGTTGGATGTCCTGCGGGGCGGTGCGCTGGACCGGGTCGATGTCGTGCAGCCCGCTCTGTGGGCGGTGATGGTTTCCCTCGCGGAGGTGTGGCGGTCGTCCGGCGTCGAGCCTGCTGCCGTCGTCGGCCATTCGCAGGGGGAGATCGCGGCCGCGTGTGTCGCCGGTGTGCTGTCCCTGGAGGACGGTGCGCGTTTGGTGGCGTTGCGCAGTCAGGTGATCGCTCGTGAACTCGCCGGTCGGGGCGGCATGGTGTCCCTCGCCCTGCCCGCCGACAGGGCGGCCGCACTGCTGGCGCCGTGGGACGAGCGGATCTGCGTGGCCACCGTGAACGGGCCGACGGCCACCGTGGTCGCCGGGGCGGCCGACGCGCTGGACGAGCTGATGGAGGTGTGCGCACGGGACGGGGTGCGGGCCCGCCGTATCCCGGTGGACTACGCCTCGCACACCCCGCAGGTCGAGCGGCTGCGCGAACCGCTCCTCGCCCTCGCCGCACCGGTCCTGCCCCGCCCGGGCGAACTGCCGCTGTACTCCACCGTCACCGCCGGCCTCGTCGCCGGCGCGTCCCTGGACGCGGACTACTGGTACCGCAACCTGCGCGAGACCGTACGGTTCGACTCGGCGACCCGCGCCCTCGCCGACGCCGGACACGACCTGTTCGTCGAGGTCAGCCCGCACCCGGTGCTGACCGGCGCGATCGAGCACACCCTGGAGGACGCGGCTCCCGCCGCCGTCACCGGGACACTGCGCCGCGCCGAGGACAGCCGGGAGCAGCTGCTCATCGCGCTCGCGGCGGCCTTCGTCGTCGGCGCCCCGGTCGACTGGACCCGGACCTTCCGCGGCGGGCGACCGGTGGACCTGCCGACCTACGCCTTCCAGCGGCAGCGCTACTGGCTGGACGCCCCCGAACACTCCGACGACGCGAGCGGCATCGGCCTGACGACCCCGGAACACCCCCTGCTGGCAGGCGCGCTCGCCCCCGTCGGCAGCGACACGGTCGTCTACACCGGAAGGCTCTCGCGTACGGCCCACCCCTGGCTCGGCGACCACACGGTGCTGGACTCCGTCGTCCTGCCCGGCAGCGTCCTCGTCGACTGGGCGCTGTACGCGGGCCACGCGTCCGGCTGCCCCCGTATCGCCGAACTCACCCTGGAGGAACCGCTGTTCCTCGACGCCGCCGTCCACGTCCAGGTGCAGGTGACCGGGCCGGACCCCGACGGGCGGCGCGCACTGACCGTCCACTCCCGCGCCGAGACCGCCGCCGCGGACACCGAGACCGGATGGACCTGCCACGCGCGGGCGCTCCTGGCACCACCGGCCGCGGACACCACGCCCCCGGACCTCTCCGGAACCTGGCCGCCGCCGGGCGCCACCGCCCTTCCCCTGGACGGCTTCTACGACGCGTCGGCCGCCCGCGGGTACGCGTACGGGCCCGCCTTCCGCGGCCTGCGTGCCGTCTGGCGGCGCGGGGACGAGGTCTTCGCCGAGGTGTCCCTGGCCGACACCGGCTCGGCCGACGGCTTCGTCCTGCATCCGGCGCTCCTGGACGCGTCCCTGCACGCGGCGGGCGTGCCGGGCGGCCCCTTCGAGGACGGCCGGCTCCGGATGCCGTTCTCCTGGTCCGACATCCGGCTGCACTCCGCGCCCACCAGCACGCTCCGGGTCCGGCTGACCGCCCCCGACGGCGACACCCTGCGGGTCCTCGTCGCGGGCAGCATCGGCCAACCGGTCGCGACGATCGGTGGGTTGACCCTGCGCACGGTGTCCGCCGACCGCTTCCGGACGGCCGCGGAGACATCCGCCGCACGGCCCGAGAACCCCCGGCGCACCCCCGCCCCCGCGGACAGCGCCGCCGCCCGCCTGGTCAGGGAGGCCGCGCCCGAGGAGCGCCCCGGGCTGCTGGCACGGCTCGTCCGCGACCAACTGACCGCCGTACTGCGCCAGGACGCCACGGACATCGCCGAGGACGTGGAGTTCCTGGACCTCGGGATGGACTCGATCGCGGGGATCGCCCTCAGGGACCGCCTCGGCACCCTGCTGGACCTGCGGCTCCCGTCGACGACGACCTTCGAGCACTCGACCACGTCCCGGCTCGCCGCCCGGCTCGGCGAGCTGATGGAGCCCGCCGCGGCACCGGACCCGGAGCCACTCGCCGTGCCCGCGACCGACCCCTTGGACAGCATCACCTCCCTCTACCACCAGTCGTACGCCCTCGGCCGGGCCGGATCCGTCGGCATGGACCTCATCCAGGCGGCCGGCTGGCTGCGCCCCTCCTTCACCGTCGAGGACGCGCCCGACCACGCACTGCCCCCCGTCCGCATGGCCACCGGCGACGGCGGCCGGACCATGCTGGTGTGCCTGCCGGCGATCACCGCCACCGCCGGGCCGATCCAGTACGGCATGATGGCGCAGCACTTCGAGGGCCGCCGGGACGTCATATCGCTGGTCAACCCCGGTTATGGCGAAGGGGAGTTGGTGGCGGACTCGTTCGCCGCCCTGGTCGAGGTCCATCTGGCGAAGCTGCGCGAGACCGTCGGCGGTGCGCCGTTCGTGCTGCTGGGGCACTCCATGGGCGGCCTGATCGCCCACGCCCTGGCGATGCGGGCCGAGGAGGCGGGGCTCGGGCCCGCCGCGGTGGTGCTGCTCGACACCTTCCAGGCCACGCACCAGTTCTCCGAGAAGACCACCATCGCGATGAACGAGGGCCTGGACTCCCGCGAGCAACTCCTCGGCCCGCTCGCCCTGAACGGGGTGAAGCTGACCGCGATGGGCCGCTACAACGCCCTGTTCATGCGGGAGTGCGAGCTCGGCCCGATCGAGGCCCCGACGCTCTTCCTGAGCGCCGCCGACCCCATGCCCCACCAGGACGAGGGCTTCGACGACGGGGGCTGGCGGGCGGCCTGGCCGCTCCCGCACACCGCACGGGCCACCCCCGGCGACCACTTCACGATCATGGAACACAACCTGCCGCTGACCACCGCCGCCATCGAGGACTGGATGGCCGAACGCGGCCTGTGATCCCCCTGCGCCGCACGAAGGAGACACAGATGACCGAAGCCACCCCGCTGTTCGACCTCTCGGACCCCGGATACACGGCGAACCCGTACGACACCTACCGGGCCGCCCGTGACAGCGCACCCGTCTGCCCGCTGAGCGCGCACGGCCCCTGGGCCGTGACGGGCCGCGCGGAGGTGACCGCCGTGCTGGCGGACCCGGTCCGCTTCACCTGCCGGGAGAACACCCGCGGCGCCTACGAGTTCACCGACGCGTGCCGGGAGCTCCTCGCCGACTCGGTGTACTACCGGGTGCCGCCGTTCCACACGGACCCGCCCGACCACGGCCGATTCCGCGCCCTCGTGGAGCAGTCGCTCACCCCGGACGCCCTGCGCCCGCGGGAACCGGCGATCCGCGCACACGCCGAGGCGCTTCTCGGCGAGGTGAGGGACAAGGGGGAGACCGACCTGTTCGCCGCCTTCGCCCACCCCCTGACCCTCGCGGTGATCTGCGACATCATCGGCGTACCGGCCGAGGACCGCACCATGGTCAAGGCGTGGAACGACGACTGGCTCCTCATGCAGGTCCTCCCGCTGCCCGAGGAGGACCAACTCCGCTGCGCGAAGAGCGTGTTGGCGTACGAGGCGTACTTCCGGGCCCTGCTGGAGGACCGGCGGCGCCACCCGGCCGACGATCTGCTCGGCTCCCTCGCCGCGGCCGACTGCCCGCCCGACGACGCCGTGGCCGCCCTCCTCAGCCTGCTCCCGTCCGCCCACGAGCCCACCGGCCACCTCATCACCAACACCGTCCACCGGCTGCTGGCGGACCGGGACCGGTGGGAGGCGGTCGTCGCCGACCCCGGCCTGGTCCCGGCCGCCGTGGAGGAGGGGCTCCGGCACTCCGCCTCGCTCCAGAGCGCGCTCCGCACGGCCACCGAGGACACGGCCGTCGGCGGGGTACGGATCCCGGCCGGCGCCAAGGTGTACGCGATGGTCGCCGCGGTGGGCCGGGACCCCGAGACGGCCGACGACCCCGAGGCGTTCCGGCTCGACCGCGGCGCCCCGACGGGCCACCTCGCGTTCGGCCACGGCCCGCACACCTGCCCGGGCGCGGACCTGGCCCGGCTGCAGGGCCGTATCGCCCTGGAAACCCTGACCACCACCGTGCCGGACCTGCACCTGGCCCCCGGCTTCGAACCGCACCGGCTCCCGGGCGGGCTCGTCCTGCACGGACTGCTGGCCCTTCCCGTCACCTGGCCCGCGAACTGATGTGAGTGAGGAAACGCCATGCCCTTGACACACTTCGAAGACCTGTCGGCACACGGCCAGGGTTTCGTCGACGACCCCTATCCGGTCTACGCCCGCATGCGCGAGCAGGGGCCGGTGCACCGGGTGCGAACGGCCGCGTCGGGCGAGTTCTGGCTCGTCGTGGGCCACGAGGAGGCGCGCGCCCTCCTGACCGATCCGCGGCTGTCGAACGACATCCGGCACTCGGCCGCGTGGCAGGACGACGGAGGCAACTCCATCGGCCTGAACATGGTGCAGACGGACCCGCCGCAGCACACCCGGCTGCGCGGACTGGTGGCCCGGAACTTCACGACACGACGGATCGAGGCACTGCGGCCGAGGGTCCAGCAGATCGCGGACGAGCTGGTGGACGCCATGCTGCCGTCGGGACGGGCGGACCTGGTCGAGGCGTTCGCGCTGCCGTTGCCCCTCGCGGTGATCTGCGAACTGCTCGGCGTGCCGGCCGGCGACCGCAAGGCCTTCCACGACTGGTACTTGGAGAGCACCGATTTCACCCGCCCCGAAGTGGCCGGTGCCGCCGCGCAGGCGATGACCGGCTATCTGGCCGACCTCATCGCCGCCAAGCAACTCACCCCGGGCACCGACCTGTTGAGCGCGCTGGCCGGCGACACGGGCGACGGGGAGGACCGGCTGACCGCCGAGGAGATGCTGGGCATGGCCTTCCTGCTGCTGGTGGCGGGCTACGAGACGGCGGCCAATCTGTTCTCCGGCGGAACCCTCGCCCTGCTGCGGCACCCCGATCAACTGGCGGCCCTGCGAGCCGACTGGTCGCTGATGGAGAAAGCGGTCGAGGAGATGCTCCGCTACGAGGGCCCGGTGGAGACCACGGCGTTCCGCTACACCAAGGAACCGGTGGAGATCGGCGGGACGCTCGTCGACAGCGGCGAATCGGTCGCCGTGGTCCTGGCCGCGGCCTCCCGCGACTCCGGGCGCTTCGCGGACCCCGACCGCTTCGACATCCGGCGGGACGCCCGCGGCCACATGGCGTTCGGCTACGGCATCCACCACTGCCTGGGCGCACCACTGGCCCGGATGCAGGCCGCGGTCGCCTTCCGCACCCTGCTGGAGCGCTGCCCGCGACTGGCACTCGACACCGACCCGGACGCCCTCGTCTGGCGCCCCAGCCTGATGCTCCGCGGACTCCACCACCTCCCGGTCACCTTCGGCTGACCGCACCGCGGTCCGGTGTGCGGACAGTGCCCTTCGGCGCCGTCGGGGCTGGATAGGGTGGGGTCACACTTTGTCTACGACCATCAGGAGCGGCCCCATGAGCGCTGTGACCCCCGCTGGAGGCGACACCGCGGCGGCCCGTTCCTGGCCCGAGGTACTGAACTCGCTGCTGTACGGCCAGGACCAGGACGCCGATGCCACGTTCTGGGCGATGGACCAGATCATGCGCGGCGAGGCGACGGACGCGCAGATCGCCGGGTTCGTGGTGGCGTTGCGGGCCAAGGGGGAGACCGTCGAGGAGATCACCGGTCTCGTGCGCGCGATGTACGCGCACGCGAACGTGATCGACGTGTCCGGGGAGACGGTGGACATCGTCGGCACCGGCGGCGACGGCGCGAAGACGGTGAACATCTCCACGATGTCCTCGATCGTGATCGCCGGCACGGGCGCGAAGGTCGTCAAGCACGGCAACCGGGCCGCGTCCTCCGCGTCCGGCGCCTCCGACGTCCTGGAGCGGCTCGGCGTCAACCTGGAACTGACCCCCAAGCGGGTGGCCGAGGTCGCCGAGGAGGCCGGGATCACCTTCTGCTTCGCGATCAAGTTCCACCCGGCCCTGCGTCACGCGGGCGCCGCGCGCGGCCAGTTGGGCATCCGCACGGTGTTCAACGCGCTGGGCCCGCTGACCAACCCCGCGAAGGTGCGCGCCCAGGCGGTCGGGGTCGCCGACCCGCGGATGGCACCCATCATCGCGGGCGTCTTCGCCGAGCGAGGCAACTCCTCGCTCGTGTTCCGCGGCGACGACGGCCTCGACGAGCTGACGACCACCGCCACCTCCCGGGTGTGGATCGTCCGCGACGGCAAGGTCACCGAGGAGACCTTCGACCCGAGGGACGTAGGCCTCGAACTGGTCCCGGTGGAGGCGCTGCGCGGTGCCGACCCCGAGTACAACGCCGGCGTCGCCCGCCGTCTCCTGGACGGCGAGACGGGCCCCGTGCGGGATGCCGTACTCCTGAACTCGGCGGCCGCGCTGGTGGCCCTGGAGGCCGGGGACGGGCCGTTGGCGGACCGGATCCGGGCCGGGATGGACAAGGCCGCGGAGTCGATCGACTCGGGGGCGGCCAAGCGCACGCTGGAGCGGTGGGCGGCCGCCACCAACAGGTAGCCGCCGGCGGTCGTCGTCCCGCGATCCGGACACGGGTTGCGGGACGACGATCACCTCACGTAAATTTTCCGACCAGGTCATGAGTGACAGTCATGAGGCCCCGGCCGACTGTCCGGCAACCCTCCGTCCGTGGCGGGGTGCCCCGGGTGAAGACCAGGCCGTAGGCAGCGAGGTCTGCGGCAAGCGCGGGCCCCTCGAAAGACACCAGGGGTCCTGGTCATCGAGGGAGCTCTCTGTGAGCAAGCGAATGCGATAGGGCGCGAAGCCCCCACTCCGCACATCCCCTTCACTCTTTCCTGCGCCGAAGCCTGTCCGCTCGCGCAGTGAATTCGCCTGCCTCTCACGGGAGTTCGCCATGTCTGTCTCCACCGTTGCCGCCGCTACGACTATTTGTGCCCCGCTGCCCGTTCTCGGCCGGGATGTCACCGTCCCGCTCGTCACGGGCGGCGAAGTCACCTACGCGGCCCTCGACTACGCGGCCAGCGCCCCCGCCCTCCAGCGCGTCTGGGACGACGTGGCGGCCTACGCCCCGTACTACGGCAGCGTGCACCGCGGCGCCGGTTACCTCTCGCAGCTCTCCACGGACCTGTTCGAGAACGCGCGGAAGACGGTCGAGGAGTTCCTGGACTGCCGCCCCGACGACCAGCTGATCTTCACCCGCTCCACCACGGACTCCCTGAACCTCCTCGCCGCGGCCCTCCCCGCCGACTGCCAGGTCTTCGTCTTCGAGACCGAGCACCACGCGTCCCTGCTCCCCTGGAAGGACGCCCGGGTCACCTACCTCAACGCCCCGCGCACCCCGGCCCAGGCCGTCGAGACCCTGGTGCAGGCCCTTGCCGCCCGCGACCCCCAGGGCCCGGCCCTGGTCTGCGTCACCGGCGCCTCGAACGTCACCGGCGAGCTGTGGCCCGTACGGGAGTTGGCGGCCGCGGCCCACGCCCACGGCGCCCGGATCGTCCTCGACGCCGCCCAACTCGCCCCGCACCACCCGGTCTCCGTCCAGGACCTCGACGTCGACTGGATCGCCTTCTCCGGCCACAAGCTCTACGCCCCCTTCGGCTCGGGCGTCCTCGCCGGCCGCGCCGACTGGCTCCAGGCCGCCGACCCCTACCTCGCGGGCGGCGGCGCCAGCCGCAAGGTCACCCGGCGCGAGGACGGGGGAGTGGACGTGGAGTGGCACGAGAGCGCCGCGCGGCATGAAGCGGGCTCACCCAATGTCATCGGCGCCTACTCCATCGCGTCGGCCTGCAAGGCCCTGACCGAGGCCGGCTTCGACACGCTGGTCGCGCGCGAGCAGCACCTGATCGGGAAGGTGCGGGCCGGCCTGGCCGAGGTCCCGCAGGTCAAGGTCCTGTCCCTGTTCGGCGACGACGCCCCACGCGTCGGCGTGATCTCCTTCGTGGTCGACGGCTGGAACAGTTCCCACTTCGCCGCCGCCCTCTCCGCCGAGTACGGCATCGGCGTCCGCGACGGCCTCTTCTGCGCCCACCCCCTGGTCCGCACCCTCCTCGGCACCGACCCCCAGACCCAGGGCGAGTGCGGCGCCCCCGAGGCGACCCCGGGCGAGAAGTCCCTCAACGCCATCCGCGTGAGCTTCGGCGCGGGCACCCCGGACGAGCACGTCGACCGTTTCATCACGGCCGTACGGGAGCTCGTGACCGACGGCGCCAAGTGGAACTACCGCACGGAGGACGGCCGTTGCGTGCCTGCCGTGTGACCATCCAGGGGTGGGGATTCCACCGGGGGTGAGTGCGGCGGCGGCAGCCGAAGGGCTGGGCGAGCCGCTGATCGAGGCGGTCGTGCGACGTGCGCCGCGGCTCCTCGGCGGCAGGCCCGTCCACCTGTACGAGGAGGGGTTCGTCCTGGTACGCGGTGCGCGGGTCCGTCGCTGGGCGGACGTGACGCACTGGCGTTCCACCGTCGACGTGCACATCAAAGTGGCCGACGAGCGCCACGACATCGCCTGGTACACCTTGGGCCACCGACACCGGCTGCGCTTCGGCGACGGGACGGAACAGGGCTTCCTTCTCGACGAGTGGCAGATCGAGGTCGGGGCGGCGGACCAGGAGCGTCCCGAGAGCCGGCGGATACGGTTCGTCGTCGACCACGTACGGCAGCGGGTGGCCGACGCTCAGGTGCCCGCGCTGCTGGACCGGATCGAGGCGGGCCGGCAGGTCACCTTCGGCCCGCTCACGGCCGACGCGCACGGGGTGTTCGTCCCGGGCGGTCGGCCGGTCCACCGGTGGGCCGACCTGCGGGAGCCGTGTCTCGACATCGACGTGCCCGACTGGCCGGTGCCGTCGTCCTGGTGGCTTCGGCCGCGGGACGCCCGATTCTCCCTGCGGGGCAAGGACGGACACGGCGACCCGCACCGCACCGAGGTACCGGCCTGGGAGGTCGTGAACTGGTGCGCCCTGGTCACCCTGTGGAAGCGGCTGCGCGCCCGCTAGGTGCAGGAGGGCTCGGGCGACGCGGGCGACGCGGGCGATGTCGCCGTAGCCGTAGCCGCCTTTCAGTCCCGCGGTGCGACGCGGATACGGTTCCCGTCGGGATCGGCTGCGAGGAAGGTCAGGCCGAACCCCGCGTCATGAGGCTCGCGCAGGATCGTGACGCCCTTGGCCCGCCACCGCTGGTAGATCGCGTCCAGCTCGTCGGGTCCACCGCCGATCGCCACGCACACCTCACCGGTACGCGGAACGTCCGGTGACAGATCCTCGAACTGGCCCGACCACAGACCGAGTTGGGCACCGGGCCCGAGGTCGAACGTGACGTATCCCGACGTCTCGAGCGAGGGGCTCATGCCGAGGAGGTCGCCGTAGAAACGAGCTGCGGCGGGAGCGTCGTTCACGTAGACGATGGACACGACGGACGTGGTCATGGTTGTTCCTTCTCGCAGGTCCCGGTAGATGCGTGTCCACCAGCCTGACCGGGATATGCGCCGCATCGTGTCGCACATTCCTGAAAAACTTGGCGGGTGACCCCGGACCGCTTCTTCTCCCTGATGCTGCTCCTCGAATCGAGGGATGCCGTCACCACGCGGGAACTCGCCTCGGCGCTCGGGGTGTCCCTTCGCACCATCACCCGGGACCTGAACTGGCTCCGCGACGCCGGACTGCCGGTGACCGCACAACGTGGCCGCCTCGGAGGCGTGACCATGCTGCCCGGGTCCGGGTTCGACCTCACGCGACTCACACCGGGCGAGCGGGATCAGCTGTCGCTCACCGGGCTGGACGAGAAGCAACGTGCGGAGCTCGACGCATCGGCCGAAAGCCGGCGCGCGCTCTCCAAGATCGCCGCTGCACAGCCACGCCGAGGTCATGAGCTCCTGCCGCTCACCGACGTCGTGCACGTGGACAGCCGTCCCTGGGGCCGGGCGCGAGCTTCCGGCACGACCCCGGCTGCGCTGATCGGCGCAGTGCGGCGAGGTCGTCGGCTACGGATCGAGTACGACAGCCCACGCGAGTCAGGCCCGCGCGAACTGGTCGTCGACCCCTATGGGTTGTTGGCCAAGGCCGGCGTCTGGTACCTCGTCGCCGACCGCGCCCGGGAGCCGCGAATGTACCGACTCGAACGCATCACGACGTGGGAAGAAGTCGACCGGCCACGACGGATCCGCGAGGGCCAGACCCTGGCCACCGTCGCCGCGGCGCTCGTCGATCAGTGGGAGCACAGGCACGCGATAGAGGTCAGCGCCACCATCGACCAGGCCCAGATCGAGCGGGCGCGACGGATCTTCGGCCTACGACTCGTCCGGGACGAGCAGGAAGACTCCGCCACCGGCCACAAGGTGACGATCCGCTTCCCGCATCTGGAGGACGTGCGAGCACTCCTGCCGTTCGGGAGCGCCGTCACTGTGCACGGCCCCACCGAAGCCAGGGCCCACCTCAGCGACCT
Source organism: Streptomyces sp. NPDC050528 (assembly GCF_044457795.1). Classification (NCBI taxonomy): domain Bacteria; kingdom Bacillati; phylum Actinomycetota; class Actinomycetes; order Kitasatosporales; family Streptomycetaceae; genus Streptomyces; species Streptomyces sp. NPDC050528. The sequence continues at coordinate 496,489 of NZ_JBITHH010000002.1, read as the reverse complement.
CGCCGCCAGCCTCGCCCACCACTATGCGCCGTCGCCGACGCCCTGACCCGCGACGGCTAGGAGTCCAGCCCGATCGCGAACGCGGCCTCCAGGTCGTGCTGCGAGTACGTCCGGAACGCCACGTGCGTATCCGTCCCCTCCACCCCGGGAATCTTGCTGATCCGCCCGGGAATCACCTCGGCCAGGTCCTCGTGCTGCCGGACCCGCACCATCGCGATCAAGTCGTACGTACCGGTGACAGAGAAGACCTCGCTCACGGATTCGAGCGCGGCGATCGACTCGGCGATCTCCGGAATCCGGTCCACGCTGGTCTTGATGAGGACGATCGCGGTGATCACGGCTGGTTCTCTCCCTCGGGGACCGTTGCTGGGGCGGCCCCAACTCTAGTCGCCCGCCCGTCTCCCACCACCGCCCCTCCAAGGCCGCCCTTCGGGCCCTTCTTTTTCCTGAATCTCACCCACGCGTAGCCGAAGCCGAGCGTGAAGCCCACCAGGTGGGCGAGGTACGCCACCCCCGGCCCCTGTGCCGCCTGGCCCGCCGCCAGCCACTGCAGGGCCGCCCAGAACGGCAGGACCACCCACGCCGGGAAGCGCAGCGGCAGGAAGAAGAGGAAGGGAAGGAGACTCGTCACGCGGGCCCGGGGGAACAAGTACAGGAACGCCCCGAGGACCGCCGAGATCGCCCCGGACGCGCCGACCAGCGACTGCTCGGAGCCGGTGTTGGCCACCGCGTAGCCCAGCAGCGCGAGGTAGCCGCAGACCAGGTAGAACAGGGTGAACTCGACACGGCCCAGCCGTTCCTCGGTCATCGCTCCGAAGACGTAGAGGAAGAGCATGTTGCCGAGGAGATGGATCCAGCTGCCGTGGATGAACAGGGCCGTGACGGGGGTCAGGGCCTCGCAGGTGGGGTGGTCGAACAGTTCGGCCGGAACCACTCCCCAGCGGCGGAAGTACGCCCGCTGCACGGCGAGCAGCGTGTCCCCGGTGCCGTAGGACGGGACGAAACCCGAGGCCGGGCCCAGGACGAAGATCAGGCAGCACAGGCCGATCAGGACGTAGGTCATGGGCGCCGAGGTGCCGCGGAACGTCCTGGCGAGGGCCGGGCCCCAGTTGCTGATCATGGTTACAGAGCATGACGTAACGGGATGCAACGGGACAGGGTGAATCGCCGCCGCGGACGGCCGAGCGGCGAGTACCCGCCAGGCCGTAGGGTTACGAGCCACACTCGCCGGGGAAACCGGCGATCACGGAAACTGGAACGAAGGAAGCGGACAGCCACGATGACGGTTCCCCTGCCGACCGGCTCCACGCGGTGGCGCTGCACCCTCTGCGGCAACCTCACGCGCTTCGACGTGACGCGCTCGTCGAAGGTCGTGGAGTACCTCCACCTGGACCTGGCGGGTGAGCCGAAGGTGGAGGAGCGCGAGGTGGTCAGTGAGACCATCGAGTCGGTGCGCTGCCGCTGGTGCAACGCCGTGGATCAGGTGGAACTCGTGGACAGGCCGGGCGCCGGCTCCTGAGAGGGAGTGGCCCCGCACACATGGTTGGGGTGTGAGGGATGGTGGAGAACTCAGGCGGGGGGCCGGGCGACGGCGCCGCCGAGGTGCTCGACCGCCCGCTGCCCGACGGCGTGCGGAGGCGAGTCGTACAGATCGTCTCCGACGGCTTCGGCGGCCTCACCGTCGCCGAACTGCCCGCGCAGCTACGACAGTACGCCCGCTTCGCCCCCAACCGGCGCGCCAAGTTCGCGGGCAATGCCATGGCCGCCGCGCTGGAGACCGATCCGCTGTTCAGGCAGCGGATCGGGGAGAAGCTCAGAGAGGCCCAGTCGGAGCTCGCCGGAGCGCTCGACTCCGGCTCGCCGCCCCCGGCCGCGGATCCGCTCGACGTGGCGGCCGCGGCCTATGTTCTGCGCCCCACCGGCTGGGTGAAGCTGGTGACCGCCGCCGGCGAGGAGGCGCTGCGTGCCGACGCCGAGCGCGCCGACGAGGAGAGCCGGGCCGAACTGGAGCGGCTGCGCGAGGAGTTGGCGCAGGCGCGGAGCGCGACCCGGACCGAGACCGAGCGGCTGCGCACCGAGCTGGAGGCGGCGAAGAAGGAAGCGGAATCGCTTCACCGTAAGCTCCGCGCCGCCCACAGTGACGTCAAGCGCGGCGAGGCCGCCCTGCGCAAGCTGCGCGCCGAGACGGACACCACGCGCGCCGAGAGCCAGGTCCAGCTGTCCGCCGCCGAGAGCGAGAGCCGCCGCCTCAAGTCACGGCTGGGCGAGGCGGAGGCGGCCCTGGAGGCCACCCGCAAGGCCGCCCGCGAGGGGCGCAGCGTCGAGGACATGCGGGTACGGCTGCTGCTCGACACCGTGCTGGACGCGGCCCAAGGGCTGCGCCGCGAACTGGCGTTGCCGCCCGTCTCCGTACGGCCCGCCGAGACCGTCGACGCGGTCGAACCGGGACGAATGACCCCGAAAGACATCGCGGCGCGGGCGCTGTCGGACAACGACCCCGCGATCCTCGACCAGTTGCTCGCGCTGCCGCAGGCCCATCTGGTCGTCGACGGCTACAACGTCACCAAGACCGGTTATCCCCAAATGCCCTTGGAGAAGCAGCGGTTGAGGCTCCTCGGCCAGCTCTCGCAGCTCGCCGCGCAGACCGGTGCCGAGGTCACCTGTGTCTTCGACGGGGCCGAGCTGGCCGCGCCGGTGCTGCTCGCGCCGCCGCGCGGAGTGCGGGTGCTGTTCTCCAAACCGGGCGTGACCGCCGACGAGTTGATCCGCCAGCTGGTGCGCGCCGAGCCGCCGGGCCGGCCGGTGATCGTCGCCTCGACCGACCGCGAGGTCGCCGACGGCATCGCCAAGGCGGGTGCCCGGCCCGTCGCTTCTGCGGTACTCCTCAAGCGACTGTCGTGAAGGTCAACGTACAGGTTTAATGCCTGAATTGGCCGAACTGTCACGCAACGTAGCGTCAATCGACCATCACTGCACGTTGGTTATGTGCAAAGAATGCTTTGAGTGACGGCATTTTTTCGTGTGAGGATTTGAACTGATCACAGAAACATCACTAGGGTCAGGCCTCGAACCTCCGAACGGGTGATCACTCAATAGAAGGAGCTCGACTCCGTGGCGTCCCATCGTCGACCGAAGCAGCCGAGCCGCACGCGTGTGACTGTGCTGACCACCGCAGCCGCAGCCGCCGTTGCCTTCAGCGCTCAGGCCGCCAATGCCGCGCCGAGCGAGAAGCCCAGCAAGACGGACGAGGTCAAGGCGAAGGTCGACGCCCTCTACGAGCAGGCCGAGCAGGCCACCGAGAAGCTCGACGGCGCCCAGGAGAAGCAGCAGAAGCTCCAGAAGGAAATCTCCACCATCCAGGACAACGTCGCCCGCGGCCAGGAGGAGCTCAACAAGCTCCGGGACGGCCTCGGCACGATGGCGAGCGCCCAGTACCGCACCGGGGGCATCGACCCCTCGATCCAGCTGTTCCTGTCCTCGAACCCGGACGACTACCTCGACAAGGCGTCCACGATGGACCAGTTGAGCGCTCAGCAGGTCGAGGCGCTCACGAAGATCCAGGGCAAGCAGCGCGAACTCGCCCAGGAGCGCGCGGAGGCGAGCACCAAGCTCAAGGACCTCTCCGCCACCCGCACCGAGCTCAAGAAGAAGAAGGACGAGGTCAAGGCCAAGCTGGCCACGGCCCAGAAGCTGCTCAACACCCTGACCGCCAAGGAGAAGGCGGCGCTCGACCAGGAGCAGGCGCAGGCCGCCAACCGCTCCAGCTCACGCGTGAACCTCGGCAACACCGGTTCCGCCTCCGGCCGTGCCGCCGCCGCCTTCGCCGCCGCCCAGTCCGTGATCGGCTCGCCGTACGTCTACGGCGCCTCCGGACCCTCCTCCTTCGACTGCTCCGGCCTCACGTCCTGGGCCTACGCGCAGGCGGGCGTCTCGATCCCCCGCACCTCCGAGGCGCAGGCGAACGCCGGCACCCGCATCTACAGCGAGAGCGACCTCAAGGTCGGCGACCTCGTCATCTTCTACGGCGACTACCACCACGTCGGCCTCTACGCGGGCAACGGCCAGGTGCTGCACGCCCCGCACACCGGTGCCGTGGTCCGCTACGAGGCAATCGGCAACATGACCTTCGAGTTCGGCGTCCGGATCTGATCCGACCGCGGCTGTCCCCGTCCTCGCGCGGTCCTTCCGGACCGCCCGAACGGGCGAATTGCGACACACCACGCTGACCCCACGCCCCGCCCATGACCTGCGTCATAGGCGGGGCGTCACGGTATGTGTCCGCGGAGGTCTTTGGCCCGCACCCCTTCACAGAGCTACTGTCTGGCGCGTTTCCCCGCTCCGGGGGAGCGGTCCGTGTCCGCCAGCGGAAGGAGTGCGACTCCCCGTGGGATCCCGTCGCCGCCCTGCACCGTCCGGGTTCGACCGAGGCGCCAGCGCCGCGGTCTGCGTCTTGAGCGCCGCCGCGGCGGCCCTCGGCGCCCTGCCGGCCACCTCCGCCGTGGCCGCGCCGCACGACGACTCCAAGGCCGAGGTGGACCGGCTCTACCACGAGGCGGAGCAGGCGACCGAGGCCTACGACAAGGCCGACGAGAGCGCTGGGCAGCTGCACCGGCAGGTCAGCGACGCGCAGGACCGGATCGCCCGGCAGCAGCAGCGCATCAACACCATGCGGGACGCGCTCGGTTCACTCGCCGGCGCCCAGTACCGCTCCGGCGGCATCGACCCCACCGTCGCGCTGCTGTTCTCCGACGACCCGGCCGACTACCTCGACAAGGCGTCCGTCCTCGACCGCATCACCACCCAGCAGGCGGGCCAGCTCAAGGACCTCCAGGAGGCCATGCGCGAACTCGCCCAGGAACGCACCGAGGCCGCCGGACACCTCGCCGAACTGGAGCGCAGCCGCAAGGCCGTCGCCACCCACAAGAAGACCGTCGAGCGGAAACTCGCCAAGGCCCGGCAACTGCTCAACCGGATGCCGCTCGCCGAACGGGCCTCCTTCGACCGGGCCTCCCGCTCCACCCGCGAGGACATCCCCGACCTCGGCGCCGGCGTCCCCTCCTCGGGCCGCGCGGCAGCCGCGGTGGCCGCCGCCCGGTCGGCCCTCGGCAAGCCGTACATCTGGGGCGCCAACGGCCCCGGCGGCTTCGACTGCTCCGGCCTCATGCAGTGGTCGTACGCCCACGCGGGCGTCCACCTCCCGCGCACCTCGCAGGAACAGCGCTACGCCGGCCACCAGATCCCCCTCTCCCAGGCCCAGCCCGGCGACCTGGTCGTCTACCGCTCCGACGCCAGCCATGTCGGCATGTACGTGGGCAACGGCCAGGTCATCCACGCCCCCTACCCCGGCGCGCCGGTCCGCTACGACCCGGTCGGCATGATGCCCATCTCGTCGGTCACGAGGGTCTGAACCCGCCCGAAAGGGTCGTACGATCGGGAAGTGACTGGTCGTAGGCGGGCGTCGCGCTCCGGAGTGTTCGCGCTGTGTCTGCTGCTCGGTTCGCTGGTGGGGTGCGGCGGACAGCCGGCGGCGAACAGCGCGAAGGCCGAGGTCCAGAGCCTCCTCGACCGCCAGTCCGCGGCGGTCCTGCACCACGACGAACCGGCGTACACGAGGACCGGCGCGCGCACCGCGTACGAGAACCTGCGCGCCGTACCGCTGGCGTCCTGGTCCTACCGGCTCACCTCGTTGCACCGCAGCGGCGCCACCGCGACCGCCGACGCCGAACTCAGCTACAAGGTCAAGGGCTACGACACCTCACCCGTCACCGTCGGCCGTACCCTCACGCTCCGCCTCACCGCCGACGCGCAGTGGTACGTCGCCTCGGACAAGCCCGCGAAGAAGTCCGGCCAACAGCTGTGGGACCAGGGGAGGGTGAGCGTCGTCAAGGGCGCGCACAGCCTGGTGATGGGGGTCGGGCAGTCCGCCGCCGGCCTGCGCGACTACCGCACCCTCGCGGACCACGCCGTACCGGCCGTGTCGGCCGCCTGGGGCACGGACTGGACCCGGCACGTCGTCGTGCTCGTCCCCGGTTCCCTGAACGGCATGGCGGGCCTCCTGGGCTCACCGGCGGCCTCCTACCGGGGCATCGCCGCGGTGACGACGGGCGAGGCGGGCGGTTCGGGCAACGCGCCGGCGGACCGGATCATCGTCAACCCGGACGCGTACGCGATGCTCGGAGCGGTGGGCAAACAGGTCGTCCTGACCCACGAGACGACCCACGTGGCGACCCGAGCCCACACCACCTCGGCCACCCCCCTCTGGCTCTCGGAGGGCTACGCCGACTGGATCGGCTACCGAGGCACCGGCCGCACCCCCACCCAGGCCGCCCCCGAGCTGCACCGCGCCGTCGAGGACGGCAGTCTCCCGAGCGCCCTCCCCACCGACAAGGACTTCGGCTTCAGCAGCGATCCGACGAAGCTGGCGCAGGCGTACGAGGGCGGGTGGATGGCCTGCCGGATGATCGAGGACCGGTGGGGAGTCGGTCAACTGGGCAAGTTCTACCGGGCAGTTGGTGCGCATAAGAAGCGGGCAGGGGCGGTGGAGGACGCGATGAAGAGCGTGCTCGGGGTGACGCTGGAGGACTTCACCGCGCAGTGGCGGGACTATCTCACGGCTCAACTCGGCTGATCCAACAGGGAGATGGCCTCGGCCAGCCACTCCCGCTCCGCCGCCCCCGTCGCCCGCGCGACCCGCAACATGCCCTGCCGGAACAGGTCCCCGCTGTCCTCCGCCCGCACCGGCTCGCCGTCCCGATAGAAGAAACTCGCGGGCGTCTCAAGGAAGTTGAGCCGACGACGCAGCACGGCGGCCTGCTCGTGCGGGTCGGGCAGGTGCCGTAGGAAGGCCAGGACCGTGTTGAAGCGGACGTGGTCGGTGATCTCGGGCTGCTTCGGGTGCCGGAGTCGTTCCAGGAGGTCCTCGCGACCCTTCCCGGTGAGGGACAGGACCCGGCGCGGGGCCGCGCTCGTGCCCTCCTCCGTGTGCTGGTCGAGCTTGCCCGCGGTGACCAGGCGGGTGATCGCCGGGTAGAGCGCGCCGTCGCTGACCGGGCGGACATGGCCGCTGAGCGCCTTGATGCGTTCCTTCAACTCGTAGCCGTGGAGCGGCTGTTCGGCCAGGAACCCCAGGATCGACAGTTCCAGCATGGTCCTCCTTCGCCCGGTTCTTGCGGACCTCGTACGGCCATGGTACCTCTAATCGAGCTACCTCGATTAGAGGTACCCGGTTACCGAGGAGGGCCCGTCCGTGAACAGCCACCGCAGGCAGCTCGTCTCCCTCGCCCACCCCGTCTACCTCTCGCTCCTCGCCTCCGTCGCCGCCGGGATCATCAACACGGTCTGGGTCTCCCGGCTCGGCGGCCCGGCCGTCGCCGCCGTGGCCGTCGCGACCAACACCGAGAACGTGCTGCTGGGCGTCGCCCTGGTCTTCGCTTCCGGCACCACCGTGCTGATCGCCCACGCCCGGGGAGCCCGCGACCCCGCCGCGATACGGTCCGCCCTGCGCGGCGGCCTGGCCCTCTGCGCGCTGGTCACACCGGTGGTCGTCACGACCGGCTTCCTGCTCCGCGAACCGCTGGCCCGCCTGATCCTCGGCGATACAGGACCCGAACTCCCGCTCACGGTCGCCTACTTCACGATCTCCCTGCCGGGCATCGCCGTCTTCTACGTCCAGCAACTCGTCGACGGCATCCTCAAGGGCACCGGCGACACGAGAACCCCGATGCGCCTGGCCCTGCTGGCCAACGGTCTCATCCTCGTCTGCGACCCGTTCCTCATCCACCTCTACGGCGTCCAGGGCGCAGCGGCCTCCACAGTGCTGTGTCGGCTGGTGGCGCTGGGGGTGGGGCTGCGCGCCCTGCGCCGCAATGCCCTGCTGCGCGGCACGAAGGCCGCCCCCGCCGAGTCCGTCTCCGCCGCCCTGCGCCGGACGGTGACCACCGGCCTGCCCATGTCCGCCGACTTCACCGTCCGGCAGGCCGGAACGCTGGTGCTGATCGCGATCGTGGCGCGGCTCGGGGTGACGGCGGTGGCCGCGTACGCCATCGGCTACAAGGTGCTGTACGTGGCGACGATGGCCTTCTACTCCGTGCGGCAGGCGGCCGCCATCCACACCTCGCACCTGCGGGGCGAGGGAAGGGACGCGCGGCGGGAGATCGGGCGGGAGGCGATGCTCGTGTCCGGGACCGTGGGAGCCGGGGCGGCCGTCCTGCTCCTCCTCACCGCCCCCTGGATCATGGCCGCCTTCGGCGCCGGTCCCCAAGTCGCCCACGAGGGCGTCCTGTTCCTGCGCTGCGTCGGCCCCTACCTGCTCCTGCTGGCCTGCTTCATCGCGCTCGGCGGGGTCTTCGAGGGCAGCGGGGGAGCGCCGGCGCTGCTCCGGGTGACGGTGCTCGGCACGGCGGTCCAACTCCCGTTGGCGTACGGGCTGTTGGGGCTCGGACTGCCCGGGGTGTGCCTGGCGCTGGCGCTCTCGATGGGGGTGCAGTGCGCGGTCGTCGCCGTGCTGTTCCGGCGGCGGGTGCGGTGTCAGGAGGACGTGGAAGGCGCCTTCGACCGGGTCGCCTGACTCGGCAGCGGCGGTACGTCCGCCCAGGTGACGGACGCCTGCCACAGCTCGCGGGCGGCGATGAGGGTCGCCGCGACGAGCAGGCCGTTGCGGACGATCAGGAGGGTCACGCCCAGGTTGTCGCTGGCGACCACGTGGGCGAACCAGATCGGGAACTCCAGGACCGTCACGAAGGCGGCGGCCAGGACCAGGGCGACCGGGAGTCGCATCCGGCTGGCGCGGAAGCAGGAGCACACGGCGGCGAGGCCGATCAGCCAGACGACGTACTGGGGGCTGATCACCCGGCTGGTGACCGTGAACATCAGGACCGCGACGAAGGCCGCGTCCGCGAGGGTGTGCGGGAGGAAGCGGGCCGCCATCAGGCGCCAGAGCACGATCCAGCCGAAGGCGATCGCCGTGAGGCCCAGGGCGGCCGTGCTGACCCAGTTGACGTACGGGCCGACGAACTCCACCGAGCCGTAGTTCAGGAGGACCTGACCCGGCCAGCCGAAGTGCCGGGCCACGTGGAAGACCAGCGAGCCCAGCGACTCCACCTCCGTGCCCCGGTTGCGCTGGAAGGTCAGGAAGGCGAACGCGCCCGGCATCGACACCGCGAAGAGGGACGCGACGACCACGACCGTCACCGCCGCCGCTCCCCACGCGCGGCACTTGACCGCACCCAGCAGGAGCAGCGCCGGCCACACCTTCAGGAGGGCTCCGAAGCCGGCCAGCGCTCCCATCACGCGGGGGTGGCGGGCACCCGCGAGCAGCGCGGCGACGGCGACCGCGGTCACCATCACGTCGTAGCGCGCGTACACGGTCGGGCCGAGCAGCGGGACGCCCGCGATCCAGACCCAGGCGCCGCGGAGGGTGCGGCCGGGGCGCAGGCCCGTGTACAGGAGCAGGGCCAGGACGGTCAGGTCGGCGAGGAAGGCGAGGACGAAGAACGCCGACGCGTAGTCCAGGAAGCCCAGCAGGGCGGGGGAGAGGATCGGGAGGGCGGCGGCGGGCGGGTACTGCCAGGTGACGTCGTCCAGCGGGAAGCCGCCGTGGCGGAGCGTCTCGTACCAGCCCTGGTAGATCACCGAGACGTCGCTGGTGACGTCCGGGCCCGGGAACACGAGCACCTTGAAGACGAACAGCAGGAGTACGACTCGGGTCAGGCCCCAGGTTCCCAGCAGCGGCGCCAGTCGCCGTCCCGCGCCCGCGATCTCCACCTGAGCCCCTGTTCCGTGCCGTGCCTGCCGATGTGGCTCACATGTTCTCCCGATCTGCTGTGCGACGGCCATCAAGCGCGGCCGTGTGGGCCTGTGAGTCGTCGTCCGGTGCGGCCGGTAGGGTCTGCCGCGTGCGCAAGACCCTGATCGTGACCAATGACTTTCCGCCCCGGCCCGGTGGCATCCAGGCGTTCCTGCACAACATGGCGCTACGGCTGGATCCCGAGCGGCTCGTGGTCTACGCCTCGACGTGGAAGCGCGGGCGTGAGGGCGCGGAGGCGACGGCCGCGTTCGACGCCGAGCAGCCCTTCACCGTCGTGCGGGACACCACGACCATGCTGCTCCCGACGCCCGCGGCGACCCGTCGGGCGGTGGGGCTGCTGCGTGAACACGGGTGTACGGCGGTGTGGTTCGGGGCGGCGGCGCCGCTCGGGCTGATGGCGCCGGCGCTGCGGAAGGCGGGCGCGGAACGGCTGGTCGCCACGACCCACGGCCATGAGGCGGGCTGGGCCCAACTGCCCGCCTCGCGTCAACTCCTGCACCGCATCGGGGAGTCCACGGACACGATCACCTACCTCGGGGAGTACACGCGCTCGCGGATCGCCGGCGCGCTGAGCCCGGAGGCGGCGGGGCGGATGGTCCAACTCCCGCCGGGTGTGGACGAGAAGGTCTTCCACCCGGGTTCGGGTGGCGCTGAGGTCCGGTCCCGCCTCGGGCTGACCGACCGGCCGGTGGTCGTCTGCGTCTCCCGCCTGGTCCCGCGCAAGGGGCAAGACACGCTGATCCTCGCGATGCCGCGCATCCTGGCCCGCGAGCCGGAGACGGTTCTCCTGATCGTGGGGGGCGGTCCGTACGAGAAGGATCTGCGGCGGCTTGTGCGGGAGACGGGTGTGAGTGACTCCGTCCGCTTCACGGGCGCCGTTCCCTGGTCCGAGCTCCCTGCCCACTACGGCGCGGGTGACGTCTTCGCGATGCCCTGCCGGACGCGGCGCGGCGGCCTCGACGTAGAGGGCCTCGGCATCGTCTACCTGGAGGCCTCCGCCACCGGCCTCCCCGTCGTCGCCGGCGACTCCGGCGGCGCGCCCGACGCGGTCCTCGACGGCGAGACCGGCTGGGTCGTCCGGGGTGGCTCCCCGGAGGAGGCCGCCGACCGCATCCTCGCGCTCCTCGGCGACGCGGAGCTCCGCCGGAACATGGGGGAGCGGGGGCGGCAGTGGGTCGAGGAGAGGTGGCGGTGGGATCTGCTTGCGGAGCGGCTGAGGGCGTTGCTGTAGGGGTGCGGTCCGGGGTGCCGGGTGCGGTGGTGGGGTGGCTGCGGGTCGGTGGGGGCTTGTCGCGCAGTTCCCCGCGCCCCTGAAAAACGGGGGGTTCGCCGGGCGCGCGTGTTGAGCTTGGGGCGCCAACTGGGGCGCCGAGTGGGGTGGTTGGGCGGGTGCGGGTCCGTGGGGGCTGGTCGCGCAGTTCCCCGCGCCCCTAAAAGCAGGGGGTTCCACTGTGCGGACGTGCCCCAGTCGCCCAAGGATCAGCGCGGCCGCGTGGTCAACTCCCCGTTTTTCAGGGGCGCGGGGAACTGCGCGCGAAGCCACACGCGACCGTCACCCGCCCAATCAGCTGATGTGGCACCCCGGTTGGCGCCCCAAGTCCAGCGCGGCTGCTTGGCGAACCCCCTGCTTTTCAGGGGCGCGGGGAACTGCGCGCGAAGCCACACACGACCGTCACCCGCCCAATCAGCTGATGTGGCACTCCGGTTGGCGCCTCAGGTCCAGCGCGGCTGCTTGGCGAACCCCCTGTTTTTTAGGGGCGCGGGGAACTGCGCGACCAGCCCCCACCCACCCGCACCCGCCCACCCACCGCACCCGGCACCCCTCACCGCACCCCGCACCCCCACCCCGCCCCAAAACCGCCGCATCCCCTTGGCGGAACCCAATAATCCGCACATGCTGCGCGCATGACAGCAAAACTGACGCAGCATCAGCTGACGAGACGTCAAATCCTGGGCATGATCGCCCTCCAGACCGCCGCCACCGCCGGTCTCACCCGTATCGGTCTGCAGTCCGCGCAGGCCGTCGAACCCGCGGCCGTCCAGACCGCCCCCGCGATCGTCGTCGGGTCAGGTTACGGCGGTGCGGTGGCCGCGCTTCGGCTCGGGCAGGCCGGTATCACCACCCTCGTTCTGGAGATGGGCAAGCTCTGGAACACGGCGGGTGCGGACGGCAAGGTCTTCTGTTCGACCTCCGCGCCGGACCAGCGGTCCATGTGGTTCAAGACCCGCACCGAGGCCCCGCTCGCCACGTTCCTGTGGCTGGACGTCGTCAACAAGGACATCGGCCTGTATCCCGGCGTCCTGGACCGCGTGCACTACGACAACATGTCCGTGTATGTGGGGCGTGGTGTCGGTGGGGGGTCGTTGGTCAACGGGGGCATGGCCGTCACCCCGCTCCAGTCGTACTTCACCGAGCAGTTCCCCACCGTCGACGCCACCGAGATGTACGCCACGTACTTCCCGCGCGCCCGCACCATGCTCGGCGTCAACACCGTCGACCCGACCTGGTTCGAGTCGACGGAGTGGTACCAGTTCACCCGCACCTCACGGAAGGCGGCCACCACCGCAGGCCTCAAGACCACCTTCGTGCCCAACGTCTACGACTTCGGCTACATGCAGAAGGAGGCCGCCGGCACCGCCACCAAGTCCGCGCTCGCCGCCGAGGTCATCTACGGCAACAACTACGGCAAGAAGAGCCTCGACAAGACCTACCTCGCCGCCGCGCTCGGCACCGGCAAGGTCACCATCCACACCATGGAGAAGGTGAAGGGGGTCACGCGGGCGAGCGACGGGTCGTACGTCCTGACCGTCGACCGCATCGACGACACCGGCACGGTCGTCGAGACCAAGCAGTACAGCTGCACCTATCTGTTCCTCGGCGGCGGCAGCCTCGGCACCACCGAACTCCTCGTCCGCGCAAGGGACACAGGCACGCTTCCCGCTCTGAACGCGAGCGTCGGGGCGGGCTGGGGGACCAACGGCAACACGATGGTCGGGCGTGCCAACCACGTCTGGGACACCGTCGGCGCCAACGAGTCGACGATGCCGGTCATGGGCATCGACGACTGGGCCAACACCGACAACCCCGTCTTCGCGGAGATCGCCCCGCTGCCGATGGGCATCGAGCACTGGATCAGCCTGTATCTGGCGATCACGAAGAACCCGCAGCGGGCGTCGTTCACGTACGACTCCGCCTCCGGGACCGTGAAACTCGGCTGGACCGCGGCGCAGAGCGCGGTCTCGGTCGCCATGGCGAAGAAACTGTTCGACCGGATCAACGCGGCGAACGGGACCATCTACCGGTACGACCTGTTCGGCACCACCAGCAAGGTCTTCGCCGACGACTTCTGCTACCACCCGCTCGGCGGCTGCGTGTTGGGCCAGGCGACCGACAACTACGGCCGGGTGAAGGGGTATTCGAAGCTGTACATCACCGACGGCTCGCTGGTGCCCGGCTCGATCGGGGTCAACCCGTTCGTGACGATCACCGCGCTCGCGGAAAGGACGATGACGCGGGTCCTCGCCGAGGACACCGCGTCATAGACCGACTCCCGTACCGGGCCCGCTACTTCTGGTAGATGGCCTCGATCTCGTCCGCGTAGTCCTTCGCCACCACATTGCGCTTGAGCTTCAGGGACGGCGTCAGGTGGCCCGACTCCTCCGTGAACTGGGAGGACAGAATGCGGAACTTCCGCACCGATTCCGCCTTCGACACCGCGGCGTTGCCGTCGTCGACCGCGTCCTGGATCGCCTGCACCAGATCCGGATCGTCACGCAGCGACGCCGCGGTGGAACCCGACGGCTTGCCGTGCTCGGCGGCCCATCGGCCCAGGAACTCGTCGTCGACCGTGATCAGCGCGCCCACGAAGGGCCGCCCGTCGCCGACGACCATGCACTCCGCGACCAGCGCGTGCGCGCGGATGCGGTCCTCGATCACAGCCGGGGCGACGTTCTTGCCGCCCGCGGTGACGATGATCTCCTTCTTGCGGCCCGTGATGCTGAGGTAGCCGTCCTCGTCGAGGGTGCCGATGTCGCCGGTGTGGAACCAGCCGTCGGCGAGCGCCTCGGCCGTAGCCGCCTCGTTGTTCCAGTAGCCCTTGAACAGGTGCTCGCCGTGCAGCAGCACCTCGCCGTCGTCCGCGATGCGCACGACCGAGCCGGGCAGCGGCTGGCCGACCGTGCCGATCTTCGTCCGGTCCCAGGGGTTGAACGCGGTGGCCGCGCAGGACTCGGTCAGCCCGTAGCCCTCAAGGACCGTGAAGCCGATGCCCCGGAAGAAGTGCCCGAGCCGCTCGCCCAGCGGGGCGCCGCCGGAGATCGCGTACTCGCCCTTGCCGCCGAGCACCGCGCGCAGCTTGCTGTAGACGAGCTTGTCGAACGTCTTGTACTTGATCTTCAGACCCAGCGACGGACCCGAGGGCGTGTCCAGCGCGCGGCTGTACGCGATCGCGGTGTCGGCCGCCTTGTCGAAGATCTTGCCCTTGCCGTCCGCCTGCGCCTTGGCGCGCGCCGAGTTGTAGACCTTCTCGAAGACGCGCGGCACACCGAGGATCAACGTCGGCCGGAACGAGGCGAGTTCATCGGTGAGGTTCTTGATGTCCGGGACGAGGCCCAGCTTGATCGGCGCCATCATCGGCGCGATCTGCACCAGCCGCCCGAAGACGTGCGCGAGCGGCAGGAACAGCAGCACCGAGCACTCGCCGGTACGGAACAGCGGGCGCAGCCGCTCCACGATGTTGCCGCACTCCGCGAAGAAGCTGCGGTGGGTGAGCACGCAGCCCTTTGGCCGCCCGGTGGTGCCACTCGTGTACACGATGGTCGCCGGGTCGTCGGCCTTCGCCAGCGAGCTGCGCTCCTCGACGGTCGCGTCGGTGACGTCCTTGCCGGCCCGGTCCAGCTCGTCGATGGCGCCGGCGTCGATCTGCCACACGTGCTTGAGCGCGGGCAGCTGCGCCCGCACCGACTCGACGGTGGCGGCGTGCCCGTCCTGCTCGACGATGACGGCGGTGGCGCCCGAGTCGGAGAGGATCCACTGCACCTGCTCCGGCGAGCTGGTCTCGTACACCGGCACGGTGATCGCGCCCGCGCACCAGATCGCGAAGTCGAGCAGGGTCCACTCGTAGCGCGTGCGGGACATCAGGCCGACCCGGTCGCCGGGCTGGACGCCGGAGGCGATGAGCCCCTTGGCGGCCGCGTGCACCTCGGCGAGGAAGACCGTGGCGGTCACGTCCTGCCACGCGCCGTTCGCCTTGCGGGCGATCACGGCGACCTCTGGGTGCTGCGCGGCGTTTCTGCGGACGATGTCGGTCAGATTGCCGTCCGCGGGGACCTCGTACAAAGCCGGAAGGCTGAACTCGCGCAAGACTGCTGCTCCTCATAGGGCGCCGGCGCCACGACGTTGTGTGATGCGACGGTCCGGTCCACGGCTCGGGCAGGTGCGTCAGGAACCGGTGGTTGAAATCCTGAGCACGACTGGACTGCCCGGACGTTACCCGCCGGTATGGGTCCTACGACAGGGGGGTCCGGCGAGATGTTCGCTGCGTCACACAGATTGGTGTTTCCTCGCGCACAGTAGTCCACGCCTTTCTTAACTGGCCAGTAACCGCAAGGTCCGCCGCCACTGTTCACGTTTGGCGCACACGCCTACGCTTGATCGTCATGGCACCCACACCACCCGGAAACTCCGGGACGCGCATCCATGTGGTCAGCGACGTGCACGGCAACGCCCGTGACCTGGCCAGATCCGGCGAGGGTGCCGACGCCCTGATCTGCCTGGGCGACCTGGTCCTCTTCCTCGACTACGCCGACCACGCGCGCGGCATCTTCCCCGAACTCTTCGGCGAGGAGAACGCCGACCGCCTGGTCGAGCTGCGCACCGCCCGCCGCTTCGAGGAGGCCCGCGAACTCGGCGCCCGCCTCTGGTCCGGCGTCGGCGGCGACCGAGCGGCCCTGATCGAGAAGGCGGTCCGCAAACAGTACGCCGAGATGTTCGCCGCCTTCCCCACCCCGACGTACGCCACCTACGGCAACGTCGACATGCCGACCCTGTGGCCCGAGTACGCAGGCCCAGGAACGACGGTCCTCGACGGCGAACGCGTGGAGATCGGCGGCCGCACCTTCGGCTTCATCGGCGGCGGCCTCCGCACCCCCATGCGCACCCCGTACGAGATCAGCGACGAGGAGTACGCGGCGAAGATCGAGGCGGTGGGCGAGGTGGACGTGTTGTGCACGCACATCCCACCCGAGGTCCCCGAGCTGGTCTACGACACCGTCGCGCGCCGCTTCGAACGCGGCAGCCGCGCCCTCCTGGACGCCATCCGCCGCACCCGGCCCCGCTATGCACTGTTCGGCCACGTTCACCAGCCGTTGGTGCGCAGGATGCGGATCGGGGCGACCGAGTGTGTGAACGTGGGGCACTTCGCGAGCAGCGGCAAGCCGTGGGCGCTGGAATGGTGACCGTCCCCCTCGATGTCCGCAGGTAGGGGGTGAAGTGGGGCGGTCGACCGCGCGGTAGCCTTCACGCTGCACGCACACGCGCACGACGACGACGCCCTGCCGGTCCGCATCTGGAGGAGCCACAGCGATGGCGGAACACACCAGTTCGAGCATCACGATCGAGGCGGCACCGGCCGAAGTGATGGAAGTGATCGCCGACTTCGCCCGCTACCCGGACTGGACCGGCGAGGTGAAGGAGGCGGACGTCCTCAAGACCGACGAGCGCGGCCGCGCCGAACAGGTCCGCCTCGTCATGGACGCCGGAGCGATCAAGGACGACCAGGTCCTCGCATACACCTGGACCAGCGACAACGAGGTCTCCTGGACCCTCGTCAAGTCCCAGATGCTGCGCTCCCTGGACGGCTCGTACGTCCTGAAGTCCACGGGCGCGGGCGCCACGGAGGTCACGTACCTCCTCACGGTGGACGTCAAGATCCCCATGCTGGGCATGATCAAGCGCAAGGCCGAGAAGGTCATCATCGACCGGGCGTTGGCGGGACTGAAGAAGCGCGTGGAGTCGGGCGAGCAGTAGGAGGGGTGCCTGACAGCCCGTCCGGTCCCTTCTCACACAGGCCGGTACAACTCAGCCCGTCCGGCGTTTGAGGACGAGGCCCCTTCAGGGCCGACGGGGGTCCGGGGGCGGAGCCCCCGGCAACGGCGCCCGGCCCCCACCCTCGCCGAGCGACTACCGTTCACTCATATGCGTACCATCCTGATCACCGGCCCAGGCGGCAGCGGCCGCAGCACCATCGCCGCAGCCACCGCACAAGCCGCCGCAGGCACCGGCACCCGGACCCTGGTCCTCGGTTCCGACCGCGGCGACACCCTAGGCGCCGCCCTGGGCGTGGTGACGGGAGCGGCCCCCGTGGAAGCCGCCGAGAACCTCACGGCATGGCGCCCCGACGCCACGGAATCCTTCCGCGCGGACCTCACCGCCTTCCAGGACCGAGCCTCCACCGCCCTCGAACTCCTCGGCGCCGCACGCCTGGACGCGGAAGAACTCACCCCCCTCCCCGGCGCCGAGGAACTGGCCCTCCTCCGGGCGCTCAGGGACGCGGCCCTGTCCGAGGCCTACGACCTCCTCGTCGTAGACCTCCCACCCACTCCCCACGCACTGGCCCTCCTCGCGCTCCCCGAGGAACTCCGCCGCTACCTCCGCCGTCTCCTCCCGGCCGAGCGGCAAGCGGCCCGCGCCCTCCGCCCGGTCCTCGGCCGCCTCGCCGGCGTCCCGATGCCCTCCGAGTGGCTCTACGACACGGCCGGCCGCTGGGACGTGGAACTGGCCGCCGTAGAAGCGGTCCTCGCCGACCGCCACACCTCCGTACGACTGGTCGCGGAGCCCGGACCGGCCGGCGCCGAAGCCGTGCGCGCCGCCGGACTCGCGCTCGCCCTGCGCGGCCTGCGCCCCGACGTGCTGGTCGCCAACCGGGTGCTGCCCGAGTCCGTCGAGGACACCTGGCTCGCGGGCCTGAACGCCCAGCAGCGCAAGACGCTGGACGAGTGGCAGGGGACGTACGACGACGTGCATCACGTCCCGCACCTCGGCCACGACCCCCGCGGCACCGACGACCTCGCCGCGCTCGCTGTGCCCGGTGTCAACGCGGCCGGTTCCACGGTCGAGTGGCCGGTGACCGACCGGCTGGCCGAGGACGGTGTGCTGGTCTGGGGCATCCCGCTGCCCGGCGCGATACGGGACGAGCTCGACCTGGTCCGGCGCGGCGACGAACTCGTCGTCACGGTCGGCCGGTTCCGCCGTATCGTGCCGCTGCCGTCGGCCCTGCGCCGCTGCACCGTGGCCGGCGCGGCCCTGCGCGAGGGCGAACTGCGCATCCGGTTCGCGCCCGACCCGGATCTGTGGCCGCAGGGAAGATGAGGATTGGTGCGTGCGGAGCCGTGAAGCACGTACGCCCATTCGGGTAACGTCGTAGAGACGAACCGTAGTCAGGAGTCCGTCATGAGCGAAGAGCTCCCCCCGTCCGACGCCCGCAAGGACGAGGCGCTCGACGAGGTGCGGGCGACCGACGCCGACGCCTGGGCGACGGCGGCCGCCGAAGACCTCGCGGCGGAGAAGGCCCGCCGCCGCACCCAGTACGGCCAGCCGCCGGTCTCGGCCGCCGAGGAACTGCGCAAGCTCGTCGACACCGTCGCGGACAAGCTGTCCGGCCTCCAGTCCCCATTGCTCGGCCAGGTCGCGGGACCGGCCGCCCAGCAGGTGGTGAAGCAGGTCGTCCAGCAGGCCAAGGCCGCCGTCGAGCCCGTCATCGAACGCAACCCGGACGTCTTCGACCACCTCGCGGCGGCCGGAAACGAACTCCTCGCCGCGTACCGCTCCGCGGTCCAGGCCCAGGAGCAGCGCTGGACGGCCCGCGACAGCGAGCTGAAGGACCTGAAGAACGACCGCCGAGACCGGGGAGACGACTCCGGCCCCGGAGAGCGCATCGACCTGGACTAGAAGCCCCTGAGGGCCCGCCGCCGGATTCGCGTCCGCCCGGCGGCCAGGCGTTGTCGTCGGGCCGTCCTACGGGCGAACGCCGCGATTCCGACGGCAGCCCCTCGGGTACGGTGGGCCGTAGCGGGGCTCGACCGAAACTGAGGGATTCATGGGACTCACCATCGGCGTCGATATCGGCGGCACCAAGATCGCGGCCGGGGTGGTCGACGAGGAAGGCAACATCCTCTCGACCCACAAGGTGCCGACCCCGGGTACGCCCGAGGGCATCGTGGACGCCATCGCCGCCGCAGTCGACGGAGCACGCGCCGGGCACGAGATCGTCGGCGTGGGCATCGGTGCCGCCGGATACGTCAACCGTCAGCGCTCCACGGTCTACTTCGCGCCGAACATCGACTGGCGCCAGGAGCCGCTGAAGGAGAAGGTCGAGGCCCGCGTGGGCCTCCCCGTCGTCGTGGAGAACGACGCGAACGCCGCGGCCTGGGGCGAGTACAAGTTCGGCGCCGGCAAGGGCCACCGCAACGTCATCTGCATCACGCTCGGCACCGGCCTCGGCGGCGGCATCATCATCGGCAACAAGCTGCGCCGCGGGCACTTCGGGGTGGCCGCGGAGTTCGGCCACATCCGCATGGTGCCGGACGGCCTGCTGTGCGGCTGCGGCTCACAGGGCTGCTGGGAGCAGTACGCGTCGGGCCGCGCCCTCGTGCGCTACGCCAAGCAGCGCGCGAACGCGACCCCCGAGTCCGCGGAGGTGCTCCTCTCGCTCGGCGACGGCACCCCCGAGGGCATCGAGGGCAAGCACATCTCCATGGCCGCCCGCCAGGGTGACCCGGTCGCCGTCGACTCCTACCGCGAGCTGGCCCGCTGGGCCGGCGCGGGCCTGGCCGACCTCGCCTCCCTCTTCGACCCCTCCGCGTTCATCGTCGGCGGCGGCCTCTCCGACGAGGGTGAATTGGTCCTCGACCCCATCCGCAAGTCCTACAAACGCTGGCTGGTGGGCGGCAACTGGCGCCCGGTCGCCGACGTGATCGCAGCGCAACTGGGCAACAAGGCGGGCATGGTAGGCGCAGCAGACTTGGCAAGGGAACCGGACCCGATCATGTAACCCACGCGGCTTTTCGCTTTTAGGGGCGCGGGGAGTCCGTGCCCTTGGAAGCGCCGCGAGCCACCGCTCTTAAGGGGCGCGGGGAACTGCGCGACCAGCCACGCACGACCGGCAGTCGCCCACGTACCTCGCGCCCCGATCTGTCAGGCGTAGATTGATCCACATGGCGCCGCTCCCCAACTCCCGCACCGAACCCGACGGTTCGGCAGTCATCCGCGTCCTGAGCTACAACATCCGCTCGATGCGCGACGACACAGCCGCCCTGGCCAGGGTGATCAGAGCCTGCGCCCCGGACCTCGTCCTGATCCAAGAGGCCCCCCTCTTCTTCCGCTGGCGCAAAAAACTGGCCCGCCTGGCCTCGGCCTCGGACCTGGTCGTCCTCTCCGGCGGCGGCACCGCAGCCGGCCCGGCGCTGTTGTGCTCACTCCGGGCCACGGTCGAGCGCACAGAGGACGTCCTCCTGCCCCTGACCCCCGGCCAACACCGACGAGGCTTCGCCACCGCGGTCGTACGGATCGGCGGCACCCGCCTGGGCGTCCTGAGCTGTCACCTCAGCCTCCACCAGGACGAACGCTACGAACAGGCCGGCATGCTGCTCGACCGGCTGGCCGGCATGGGAGTGGACCACGTCATCGCGGGCGGCGACCTCAACGACCGCCCCGACGGCCGGACTTTCGGCCGCCTGGCCAAGGAACTCCAGGACTGCTGGGCCACCGCCCCGTGGGGCGAGGAGCACACCTGGACCCCCGGCAACCCCTTCCAGCGCATCGACGCGATCTTCGCCACACAGGGCATCGAGGTGCTGGGCTGCGGGGTACCGCTCGGCCAACCAGGCGTCACGGAAACGGACTTGAGGGCGGCCACCGACCACTTCCCGGTGCTGGCCGCCCTCAGAATTCCCGCGAACTAGACGACGGCCCCGCGTCCGGGATCGTCCCCGTCCTCCTCATCCGTCCGCATCCGCATCACCAACGTGGCGAACCCGCCCAGGAACCCACCGATCCCGATGGTCGCCAGCCACCAGGTCATGTCCCAGCCGAGCAGCACCGCCAGCAGCAACAGGATCGGCCCGCCGACCACCCCGAGCCAGGCGAACTTGGCGGTCGTATCGGCATCCGGAAGCGGCGGTGGCTCCGGCGGAACGAAGTGCCCCTCGTCGTCCTCGTCGAAGTCCTCCTCGGAGGAGTCCGGCGAGGTGTAGTCACGGGGTCCGCCGACACCGGGCGCGAAGGAGACCGAGCTGCCCAGCGGCTTGGCGGGCGCGGGTGGTTCCTCCGCGGTCTTGTCCTTGCCGGTGTCTTTGTCCGGCTCCTTGGCCTTCGGCTTCTCGTCGTTCTTCTCGGGATCGAGCAGCGCGAGATCCTCGATCGACTTGAACGGCTTGGCGCCCGGCGGATCCTTGGGCTCCTCGCCGTACCCGGCGACGATCGCGGCCCACGCGGCCTCCTCGTCGAACGGGACGCCCTGCTCGTCCGGTTCGAGGCCCTCGCGGTCGGAGTCGTGCTCAGCCACCTGTGGCCGTCCCTTCCTGCTCGCTCACCCGGCCCGTGTCGGACACCTGCTTGCCGGCACTGGGTGCGAGCCGGCCGATGAACGCGAAGCTCTCCTCGAAAATCCGGTCCGCGTCGTGGTCCAACGTCGCGACGTGGTAGCTCTGTTCCAGCAGGATCTCCGTCACGTCGGTCGAGGAAACCCGACTGAGGACACGAGCCGAGTCGGCCGGCGGAACCACATGGTCCTGGGGGCTGTGCAGCAGCAGGAGCGGCTGGGTGACCTGCGGCAGCTCGCTGTCGACCAGCCGGAAGAAAATACGCAGGGAGTGCGCGGAGTGCAGCGGCACCTTGTCGTACCCGACCTCCTCGCTGCCCTCCTTCGCGATGTCGCTGGCGATACCCGGCGCCGTACGCACCAGATGGCGGGCCACCGGAAGGGCGTACGCCGCGAGGCCGTGCACCTTGATGCCGGGGTTGACGACCACGACACCGCTGATCTCGTCGCCGTGCTTCGCGGCCAGCCGCAGGGCCAGCGCGCCGCCCATGGACAGGCCCGCGACGAAGACCTGCGAGCAGCGCTCGCGCAGGGCGCGCAGCTCGCGGTCCACCTCCGCGTACCAGTCCTGCCAGCCGGTGAGCTGCATGTCCTCCCAGCGCGTGCCGTGCCCGGGCAGCAGCGGCAGCGACACGGTGAGGCCGCGCTCGGCCAGATGCTCCGCCCAGGGGCGCAGCGACTGCGGGGAACCGGTGAAGCCGTGGCAGAGGAGCACTCCGACCTCCCCGCCCTCGTGGCGGTACGGCTCGGCTCCGGGGAGGACCGGCACCTTCGGTCTCCTGTTCATGAGAAGGGCGTGGTGGTGAGACGCGTGTTCATGAGAGGGGTCTGAACAAGTCCAGGTGCGGTTAACCGTACGCGACCGCACTGACACCGACCAGGGTCGTCGGGTCCTTTGACAGTGCTCCGGGTTAAGGTCTGATCGACGGATACGGGAGGCACTCGCTTGTTGTACGGCACGATGAAGGTCGCCATCGGGGGACCGCTGAAGGTCGCCTTCCGACCCTGGGTGGAGGGCCTGGAGAACATTCCGGACGAGGGTGCCGCCATCCTGGCGAGCAATCACCTCTCGTTCTCGGACTCGTTCTTCCTGCCCGCGGTCCTGGACCGCAAGGTCACCTTCATCGCGAAGGCCGAGTACTTCACGACACCCGGGGTGAAGGGCAAGCTGACGGCCGCGTTCTTCAAGGGCGTCGGCCAGCTCCCCGTGGACCGTTCCGGTGCGCGCGGGGCCGGCGAGGCCGCGATCAAGAGCGGCATAGACGTCCTGGAGCGCGGCGAACTGTTCGGTATCTATCCGGAGGGCACGCGCTCCCCGGACGGCCGGCTCTACCGGGGCAAGCCCGGCGGCCTCGCGCGCGTGGCGCTCGCTTCGGGCGCCCCGGTGATCCCGGTCGCGATGATCGACACGGAGAAGATCCAGCCGCCGGGGAAGGTGATGCCGAAGCTGATGCGGCCCGGCATCCGGATCGGCAAGCCGCTCGACTTCAGCCGGTACAACGGCATGGAGCACGACCGTTTCGTGCTGCGCGCGGTGACCGACGAGGTCATGTACGAGATCATGAAGCTCTCCGGCCAGGAGTACGTCGACATCTACGCGACCGCCGCCAAGCGGCAGATCGCGGACGCGGCGAAGGCCGACAAGGAAGCGGACAAGGCGGCCAAGGCCGCACTCGCACAGACGGAGAAGGAGCAGACCAGCCCCTAGGCGGGCCGGAGTCTGTGTCGGGGGTGGGGGAGATGGCCAAGCAGGTACGTGTCGTCAGAATGTCAGTCGAGCAGCCGCTCTGGCGCGCCCTGAGCGGCTACCGCGTGCTGACCATGCTGTACGCGATCGGCCTGTTCGCCTCCGCCTACGACGAGTTCGACCGACCCGTCATCGCCATCGCCTTCTACGTCGTCCTGTTCGTCTGGACGCTCGCCACCCTGCCCCGCGTCCAGAGCGCGGTCGCCTGCACCAAGCGCTTCCTCGCCGTCGACCTCGCGATCGCGCTGACCGGCATCGTCCTCACCCCGCTCGCGGCCGACGACCACCACATACAGAGCGGCGGCCCCACCCTCCCGTCGATATGGACCGCCGGCTCGGTCCTCGCCTACGCCATCAAGGGCGGCTGGCGCTGGGCCGCCTTCGCGTCCACCCCGGTCGCCGTCGCCAACCTGATCGAGCGCGGCTCCCCGGCCCGCGACACCGTCCACAACGTGGTCCTCGTCTGGGTCGCCTCCATCGCCATCGGCTACGTAGTCGAGGTCGCCCGCGCCTCCGAGCGCACCCTCGCCCGCGCCCTGGAGATCGAGGCCACCACCCGGGAACGGGAGCGCCTCGCCCGCGACATCCACGACGGCGTCCTCCAGGTCCTGGCGATGGTCCAGCGACGCGGTGCCGTCCTCGGCGGCGAGGCCGGCGAACTGGGCCGGATGGCGGGTGAGCAGGAGATCGCGCTGCGCACCCTGGTCTCCGGCGCCCTGGTGCCCGTGTCCCGGGTCTCGCTGGACGCGGCGGAGGGCGCGGTCGTGAGGGCCGTAGAAGAAGTGGAAGAACCCGATGACGACGGGCCGGTCGATCTGCGGGCGTTGCTCGCGCCGTATGCCGCCGCCAAGGTGAGTTTTGCCGAGCCCGGGGCTCCGGTGCCGTTGCCCGCGCCCGCGGCGAAGGAGTTGGCCGCGGCTGTCGGGGCCGCGCTGGACAATGTGCGCAGGCATGCGGGGGAGGACGCTCGGGCGTGGATCCTCGTCGAGGACGAACCCCGGGAGGTCGTGGTGACCGTGCGGGACGACGGGCCCGGGATTCCCGAGGGGCGGCTCGCGCAGGCCGAGGGGGAGGGGCGGCTCGGGGTCGCGCTGTCGATCCGGGGGCGGTTGCGGGACCTCGGGGGCAGTGCCGAACTGGTGTCGATTCCCGGGCAGGGCACGGAAGTTGAGCTGAAGGTACCGAAAGCGCGGGGGAAGGCGGGGACACGATGAGTGAGCAGCAGGGCCCGATCAGGGTCATGGTGGTGGACGACCACCCGATGTGGCGCGACGCCGTCGCCCGCGACCTGGCCGAGTCGGGCTTCGACGTGGTCGCCACCGCCGGGGACGGTGAGCAGGCGGTGCGGCGAGCGAAGGCCGCCGCCCCCGACGTCCTCGTCCTCGACCTGAACCTGCCGGCCATGCCCGGCGTCCAGGTCTGCAAGGAACTGGTGGGCGCCAACCCGGCGTTGCGCGTCCTGGTCCTCTCCGCGAGCGGCGAGCACGCCGACGTGCTGGAGGCGGTGAAGTCCGGAGCGACCGGCTATCTGCTCAAGTCGGCTTCCACGGAAGAGCTGTTGGACGCGGTACGGCGGACCGCGGTCGGCGATCCGGTGTTCACCCCGGGGCTCGCCGGACTGGTCCTCGGTGAGTACCGTCGCCTGGCCTCCGACCCGGCACCGACCGCCGACAGTGACGAGCCCAAGGCGCCCCAACTCACCGACCGCGAGACCGAGGTGCTCCGCCTGGTCGCCAAGGGCCTGAGCTACAAGCAGATCGCCGAGCGCCTCGTCATCTCGCACCGCACGGTCCAGAACCACGTCCAGAACACCCTGGGCAAGCTGCAGTTGCACAACCGGGTCGAGCTGGTCCGGTACGCCATAGAGCGCGGCCTCGACGACGCGTAGGTCGACCGGGTAGATCAACTACCCGACAATTCACCGCACTTGATCTCGGAATTGACCTTCCCGCCCATCCCTCTGTGACCTGGATCACCATTAGCGTGGCTCTCACAGGAAACCGCGGCGAAGGGATATTTCCATGCGCGTCGGAGTACTGACCGGAGGCGGCGACTGCCCCGGACTCAACGCCGTCATCCGGGGCATCGTCCGCAAGGGCGTACAGGAGTACGGCTATGACTTCGTCGGCTACCGGGACGGCTGGCGAGGCCCGCTCGAAGGTGACACCGTCCGGCTCGACATCCCCGCGGTGCGCGGCATCCTGCCCCGCGGCGGCACCATCCTCGGCTCCTCCCGCACCAACCCGCTGAAGCTGGAGAACGGCATCCAGCGCATCAAGGCCAACCTCGCCGCGCAGGAGGTCGACGCGCTCATCGTGATCGGCGGCGAGGACACCCTCGGCGTGGCCGCGCGGCTCTGGGACGAGAGCGGCGTGCCCTGCGTCGGCGTACCGAAGACCATCGACAACGACCTGTCCGCCACCGACTACACCTTCGGCTTCGACACCGCCGTCGGCATCGCCACCGAGGCGATCGACCGGCTGCACACCACCGCCGAGTCGCACATGCGCATCCTGGTCTGCGAGGTCATGGGTCGGCACACGGGCTGGATCGCCATCCACTCCGGCCTCGCGGGCGGCGCCAACGTCATCCTCATCCCCGAGCAGCGCTTCGACGTCGACCAGGTGTGCGCCTGGATCACGTCCCGCTTCAAGGCGTCGTACGCCCCGATCGTGGTCGTCGCGGAGGGGGCCATGCCCAAGGACGGCGATGTCGTGCTGAAGGACGGGACCCTCGACTCCTTCGGACACGTCCGGCTCTCCGGGGTGGGCGAGTGGCTGGCCAAGGAGTTGGAGAAGCGGACCGGCAAGGAGGCCCGCACCACCGTCCTCGGGCACATCCAGCGCGGGGGCACGCCGAGCGCGTTCGACCGCTGGCTCGCCACCCGCTTCGGCCTGCACGCCATCGAGGCCGTGCGCGACGGCGACTTCGGCCAGATGGTCGCCCTGCGCGGCACGGACATCGTCCGCGTACCGATCGCGGAGGCCACGGCCCAGCTGAAGACGGTCGACCCGAAGCTGTACGAGGAGGTCGGCGTCTTCTTCGGCTGAACCGGTCGCATCAGCTGGACCGGCACTGTGGGGTTATGGGTCTTATATTCGGCCCATAACCCCACAGAACGGGAGCGGTCGTGGAGATCCTTGCCTTCGGCGTCCAGGCCGACGAGAAGCCGCTGATCGAGCGCGCCTTCGCCGGCCACCACGACATCCACTGCCTGAGCGTCTTCCTCGACGAGGACACCGCCCCCATCGCCGCGGGCCACGAGATCATCTCCACCAGCGTCAACGCCGACCTGAACCCCCGCGTCCTCCAGACCCTCGCCGCCGGCGGTACCCAGCTCATCGCCCAGCGCTCCACCGGCTTCAACAACATCGACCTCGACGTCGCCGAACGCCTCGGCCTCACGGTCGCCCGCGTCTCCTCCTACTCCCCGTACTCCGTCGCCGAGTTCGCCTGGACCCTCGCGATGGCCGTGAACCGCCGTATCGTCCGCGCGGCGACCCGCACCCGCGATTTCGACTTCCGCCTCGACGGCCTGATGGGCCGCGACCTGCGCAGCCGCACGGTCGGCGTCCTCGGCACCGGCAAGATCGGCGAGGCGTTCACCCGGATCGCCCACGGCTTCGGCATGCGCCTGCTCGGCTGGGACGTCACCGAGAACCCGGCCTGTGTGGAACTCGGCATGACCTACGTCCCCAAGGACCAGCTCCTCGCCGAGTCCGACCTGGTCACCCTGCACGTCCCGCTGATGCCGGCGACCCAGCGGCTCATCGACGCGGACGCCCTGAAGCTGATGAAGGACGACGCGATCCTCGTCAACTCCAGCCGCGGCGGCCTGATCGACACCGCGGCCCTCGTCGCCGAACTCCGCGAGGGCCGCTTCACGGGCGTGGGCCTGGACGTCTACGAGGCGGAGGCGGGCCTGTTCTTCCTCGACAAGTCCCTGGAGGCCGTCGACGACGACACCCTGGCCCGCCTGGTCACCTTCCCGAACGTCCTGGTCACCTCCCACCAGGCGTACTACACCGAGGACGCCGTCGGCCAGATCATCGAGGCCACCGTCCAGAACGTCCTCGACTACACGGAGGGCCGCCGCTCCGAGAACGTGCTCGTCCCCCGCAGCTGACCCACCAACTCCCGTACGACAGCAGCCCCGTTGAGGGTCAGCACCGACTCCGGGTGGAACTGGACGGACGCGAAGCCGGGCGCCCGCAGCGCGTGCACCTCACCGCTCGCGCTCCGGCTGACCTCCACGTCATGGGCGCCCAGCTCGACGGCGGCCTCGTCGTCGCAGTGCGCCACGAAGCTGTTGTAGAACCCGACGGTCTCCGCCCGCCCGAACAGATCGATCACCGTCTGCGCCCCCTGGTACGGAACCTCCTTCCGTACGATCTCCAGGCCCAGCTCCGCCGCGATCAGCTCGTGCCCGAGGCAGACGCCGAGGACACCGTGCCGGTTCGCCCGGAGGACCTCGGCGGTGAGCGCGCGCAGGAACCGCATCTTGGCGTCGCTCATGTCGGAAGGGTCACCGGGCCCGGGCCCCAGCACCACCGGCCCCTCGTGCGCGAGCACCGCCTCCCGCAGCCCCTCCTCGTCGTACCGCCGCACGCTCACCTCAAGGCCGCTCGACCGCAGCACATGCGCGAGCATCGCCGTGAAGGTGTCCTCCCCGTCGACGACCAGCGCGTGCCCGGTGAGTTCCTCGGACCGCTCCTGCATCCGCAGCCAGAACGGGGCGAGCGAGGAGCGGCGCCCGTCGAGCGCGGCACGCACGCGTGGGTCGTCGGCGAGCCGGGGCCGCGTGCTCTCGTCACGCGGCCGGGACGGTCGTACGCCCAGAGCCGCCAGGACCCCCGCCGCCTTCGCGTGGGTCTCCGCGACCTCGCTCGCCGGGTTCGAACCGCGGACGAGCGTGGCACCGACCGGCACTCGCAGCCGCCCGCCCGAGTCGATGTCGGCGGTGCGGATGAGGATGGGGGAGTCGAGGGTCTGGGCGCCCCCGGAGTCCCGGCCGAGCAGCGCCAGCGCACCGGCGTAGTAGCCGCGCCCGCCGACCTCGTGCCGCTCGATGACCCGGCAGGCGTTCTGCACCGGAGACCCGGTGACGGTCGCCGCGAACATCGTCTCCTTCAGCACCTCGCGCACGTCCAGCGAGGACCGGCCGCGCAACTCGTACTCGGTGTGCGCGAGATGGGCCATCTCCTTCAGCCGGGGCCCGATCACGACCCCGCCCATGTCGCCCACCGTGCACATCATCTTGAGCTCCTCGTCGACGACCATCGACAGCTCCTCGATCTCCTTGCCGTCGGCCAGGAAATCCAGCAGATGCTCGGGCGTCGGCCCCTCGGCGGGATAGCGGTACGTCCCGCTGATCGGGTTCATGACGACGGTCCCGCCGGACATCCGGACGTGCACCTCAGGGCTCGCGCCCACGAGCGTCCGCTCCCCGGTGTGCACGACGAACGTCCAGTACGCGCCCCGCTCCCCGACCAGCAGCCGCCGGAACAGCGCCAGCGCCTCGGCCCTGCCGTATCCCGGGATCTCGCCCTCGTACGTCCGCCGGATGACGAAGTTGGCGCCCTCGCCCCGCCCGATCTCCTCGCGCAGCACGCGCCCGACGATCTCGCCGTATGCCTCGTCGTCGACGTCGAAGCCACCGCCCTCGACCCGGACGTCGTGCGCGGGCAGTTGGGCCAGGGCGTCGGCGAGCGGGATCGCGTACGACTCCTCGGGCGTGAGGAAGGTCAGCGGGGTGCCGTCGTCGCGGACGTCGAAGCCCCGTTCGCGGATCTGGCGGAAGGGGATCAGGGCCAGGCCCTCGTCGGGGAGGTCGGCGAGGCGGTCGTAGGAGGCGACCGGGCCGAGCATGATCTCGATCACGTCCTGGTCGTGGCCCGGGGTGCGACGGCGCAGCAGGGCGAACGGGCGGGGATCGCTGAGCAGGTCGTCCAGATGCATGGGTCCTTGGTTCCTTCTCGTGGAGAGGAACGGACCCCGGACACACCGAAGGCCGCCCCTCGGGCGGCCTTCGCGGAGTACTGGGAGTACGCGCAGTCAGTGGGCCGCCGGATGAGCGGTCCACCACCAGTTACGGGTCGAATGCGCGAACATGGAGCGCACCCTACCGCACGCACAGGTGAGCATTGGGGCGTCTCACCTGTCGAGCCGCAGGAAAACGACTCGACACGACCCCGTAATGTTTACTGAGTGACCGTGAACGCTGATTCCCAAGCCGTCGCCGCTCAGGCGACCTGGCGCGACCTGCCCGCGGCGCAGCAGCCTGATTACCCCGACTCCGAGGCTCTGCGCAAGGTGATTGCCGAGCTGGAGTCGTATCCTCCGCTGGTCTTCGCCGGTGAGTGTGACCAGCTGCGTGCCCGTCTGGCGGCCGTCGCCAAGGGGGAGGCGTTCCTCCTTCAGGGCGGCGACTGCGCCGAGTCCTTCGACGCCGTCGGCGCCGACCAGATCCGCGCCAAGCTGAAGACCCTGCTCCAGATGGGCGCCGTCCTCACGTACGCCGCCTCCGTGCCGGTCGTGAAGGTCGGCCGCATCGCCGGCCAGTACTCGAAGCCGCGCTCCAAGGGCACCGAGACCCGCGACGGCGTGACCCTGCCGAC
Organism: Streptomyces sp. NPDC050528; assembly: GCF_044457795.1. Classification (NCBI taxonomy): domain Bacteria; kingdom Bacillati; phylum Actinomycetota; class Actinomycetes; order Kitasatosporales; family Streptomycetaceae; genus Streptomyces; species Streptomyces sp. NPDC050528. Next base: position 466,723 of record NZ_JBITHH010000002.1, on the reverse strand, counting down.
CTACCGCGGCGACTCCGTCAACGGCTTCGCCTTCGACGAGAAGTCCCGCATCCCGGACCCCGAGCGCCTGAAGCGGATGTACAACGCGTCCGCCTCCACGCTCAACCTGGTCCGCGCCTTCACCACCGGCGGTTACGCCGACCTGCGCCAGGTGCACGCCTGGAACCAGGACTTCGTGAAGTCGTCCCCGTCCGGCCAGCGCTACGAGCAGCTCGCGCGCGAGATCGACAGCGCGCTGAACTTCATGCGGGCCTGCGGCACGGACCCGGAGGAGTTCAAGACCGTCGAGTTCTACTCCTCGCACGAGGCGCTCCTGCTGGACTACGAGTCGGCCCTGACCCGGGTCGACTCGCGCACCGGCCGGCTCTACGACGTCTCCGGGCACATGGTGTGGATCGGCGAGCGCACCCGCCAACTGGACGGCGCGCACATCGAGTTCGCCTCCCAGATCCGCAACCCGATCGGCATCAAGCTCGGCCCGACGACGACCGCCGAGGACGCGCTGCAGTACATCGAGCGCCTCGACCCGGACCGCGAGCCCGGCCGCCTCACCTTCATCGTCCGTATGGGCGCCGACAAGGTCCGCGACAAGCTGCCCGAGCTGGTCGAGAAGGTCACCGCCTCCGGCGCGACCGTCGCCTGGATCACCGACCCGATGCACGGCAACACGTACGAGGCGGCCTCCGGTCACAAGACCCGCCGCTTCGACGACGTGCTCGACGAGGTGAAGGGCTTCTTCGAGGTCCACAAGGGCCTCGGCACCCACCCGGGCGGCATCCACGTCGAGCTCACGGGCGACGATGTCACCGAGTGCGTGGGCGGCGGCGACGAGATCTTCGTCGACGACCTGCACCAGCGCTACGAGACGGCCTGTGACCCGCGCCTCAACCGCAGCCAGTCGCTTGACCTGGCCTTCCTCGTCGCCGAGATGTACAGGGACCAGTAACCGCTTCACCTGTTACAGCAGTGTGCCGTGGGGCGGGGATCACATACGATCCCCGCCCCACAGCACTTTTACAGCTCCGGCGTGACGGGTAAGGTTAGGTTAGCCTCACCGACTATCGGGATGGCATGACGACCTTCGATCCCGCCCGGGAGGTGACCCGCGTGTACGTCTGCAACTGCTTCGGTGTGACCGAGGCGCAGGTGGCGAAGCACGCGGAGGGCGGTGCCTGCACCCCCCGGCAGATAGCGTCGGCCTGCAAGGCGGGCACCGACTGCGGGTCGTGCGTACGGCGCATCCAGGCCCTGCTGGGCCGGGGCGCCTGCCCGCGCCGCGAGTCGGCCGACCGGGGCGAGCCGATGCTCGCCGAGATGGCCGGACTGACCGAGCTGGCCGGACTCGAAGACGCTGCTTAGCTGGGCTGCTCGATCTGCTGCGCGATGTACAGCGCCTCGCCGAGCTGCTCGATCAGCTGGAGCTGCGTGTCGAGGTAGTCGATGTGGTGCTCCTCGTCCTCAAGGATGTCCTCGAAGATGTTGGCCGACGTGATGTCGCCCTTGGTGCGCATCACCTCGATACCGCGCTTGAGGCGGTCGATCGCCTCGACCTCGACCTGCCGGTCCGCCTGGAACATCTCGGTGACCGTCTGGCCGACCCGGACGTGGAACAGTCGCTGGTAGTTCGGCAGACCGTCGAGCATCAGGATGCGCTCGGTGATCTTGTCCGCGTGCTTCATCTCGTCGATGGATTCTTCACGCGTGTACTTGGCGAGCTTGGTCCAGCCGTTGTTGTCCTGGATGCGGTAGTGCAGCCAGTACTGGTTGATCGCGGTCAGCTCGCCGGTGAGCTGCTCGTTCAGGAACTCAAGGACCTCGGGGTCGCCCTGCATCGCAGAGGCTCCTTCCAGAAACGGGGGGGGACTGGCGGGTTGCGCCGCATGATTGCACCGGCGCTCAGATGTCGTCCAGTAAGTGCATGCTTAGTAGGAGTTGCCCGAATCCGCCCAGAGCCGGTCATGTGCACCGCCCCCGGTCTGTCAGGATGGAGTCATGGGTCAGAGAGGGGTCGAACAGCCCGAGCTTCCACCGGGCCAGCGGCTCCAGCGCGGCTGGCCGGTCACGCACTACGGACCGGTGCCCAAGTTCCGCCCCGAGCGCTGGGAGTTCAGGGTCTTCGGCGCCACCGCCGACGGCGACAAGCACTGCTGGAACCACGACGAGTTCACAGCTTTGCCCTACGACTCCGTAGTGGCCGATCTGCACTGCGTCACGAAGTTCAGCATGCTCGGCGCCGAATGGGGCGGCATCCCCGCCCGCACGATCCTGGAGACCGCCCCGCCCGCACCGGCCGTCACCCACGTCATGGTCTGGGCGGAGTACGGCTTCAGCGCCAACCTCCGCCTCGCCGACTTCGCCGCCGACGGCACCATCTTCGCCACCCACAAGGACGGCGAACTCCTCACCGCGGAACACGGCTTCCCGCTCCGCCTGGTCGTCCCCCACCTGTACGCCTGGAAGGGTCCGAAGTGGGTCCGGGGCGTCGAGTACATGACGGCGGACCGGCGGGGGTTCTGGGAGGAGCGGGGGTACCACAACGTGGGGGATCCCTGGCAGGAGCAGCGGTACTCGTACCAGGAAGGGCCCGAGGACGGGCCGGAGTTGTAGGCCTCTTCGAGACCGTGAGCCTTCTCAGGGCAATTGAGGGGGCTACGAGTCCCTGAGCTTCTTCAGCCGCTCCACGTCCGCCGCGTGCCCCTCCTTGCCGCCGGGCGTCTCGATGATCAGCGGTACGCCCGCGGTCGCCGGGTGGGTCATCAGGGCGCGGAAGGGGTCCTCGCCGATGTGGCCGGAGCCGATGTTCTCGTGGCGGTCCTTGTGGGCGCCGACGACGTCCTTGGAGTCGTTGGCGTGGATCAGTTTCAGCCGTCCCTCGCCGACCGTGTCCACCAGCAGGTCGAGGGTCTGGTGCATGCCGCTCGGGCCGGTCAGATCGTGCCCGGCGGCGAAGATGTGGCACGTGTCCAGACAGACGCCCAGCTTCGGATGGGCGTCCAGCGCCTCGAAGTACGGCCCGAAGTCCCAGGTCCGCGAACAGAGCGAGGCACCCTGACCGGCCGTCGACTCCAGCAGCAGGAACGGGTCGTCGTCGTGCGTCAACTCGTCGAGCAGGGGCAGCAGATGCTCGCGCACCTGGGCCAGCGCCACCGACCGCTCGCGCCCGCCCGTCGCGCTCCCGGTGTGCACGACGACACCGAGCGCGCCGATCTCCCGGCCGCGCCGCAGCGAGTGCCGTAGGGATTCCACCGACTTCTCCACCGTGGCCTCGGTGTGCGAGCCGAAGTTGATCAGGTACGGGGCGTGCACGTACGCCGGGATCGACTCGGCCTCGCAGGCCGCGCGGAACTCCTCGTCCTGGCGCGGGTTTCCGACCGGGGTGGCCCAGCCGCGCGGGTTGGCGACGAAGACCTGCACGGTCTCGGCGGCCAGCTCACGGGCGTAGGACAGGCCCACGGAGTTCAGGCCGCCGGCCACGGGGACGTGGCCGCCGACGGGGTTGCGGGAAGGGACGCCGGAGGGGAACTCGGGGGTGCTGGAAGAGGATCCGGGGGCGCTGGAAGGGGACTCGCTGCTCACCCGTCCAGGGTGTCACGCGTGCGTGCCGCCCCCGTCACCGGATGGTGATCGTGATCGTCGACCCCTTGGGAGCCTGCTCGCCCGCGTCCACGGACTGCTTCTTCACGGTGTCGCCGAACAGGCCGAGCAAACCCCGGTCCTCCTTGACCTCGAAGCCGGACTGCTCAAGGAGCTTCGTCGCGGCGTCGACGCTCGCGCCGACCACGCTCGGGACCTCGACCATCTCCCGGCCCTTGGACACCGTCAGCGTCACCGTGTCGCCCTCGGCGGCCTGGCTGTCGCCGGCCGGGGTCTGCTGGGCGACCTGGCCCGCGTCGTACTCCGAGGTGACCTCGGTGGCCGACACCGTGACCTTGAGACCGGCGTCCTGGAGGTCGGACTTCGCGTCCTCCAGGTCCTCACCGGTGACGTCGGGCACGTCGACCGCGCTGCCCTTGCTGACGGTCAGGGCTATCGCGGAGCCCGCGTGGCGGCTCGTGCCCGCCTCCGGGTCCGTGCTGATCACGAAGCCCTTGGGGACGTCGTCGTTGAACTCCCTGGTGACCATGCCGGCCGCCAGTCCGTCCTGCTTCAGCAGGGTCTGCGCCTTGGCCAGGCGGGTGCCCGTCAGGTCGGGGACCTTCACGGTCTCCGGGCCGTCCGAGATGGTCAGGGCCACCGAGTCGTTGTCCCGGATGCGCGCGCCGGACACCGGATCGGTGCTGATGACGGTGCCGCGCTTCACGGTGTCGCTGTACGCGTGGTCGACCTTCTTGACGTCGAGACCGGCGTCCTTCAGCCGGTCCTTCGCCTGTGCCTCGGTCTTCGCGAGCAGCGGCGGGACCTTCGTGAACTGGCCGGAGTTGATGTACCAGACGCCCGCTCCGACCCCGACGATCAGCAGCAGGGCGGCGACGATCGCCAGCAGCCCGCGCCGGGGGCGCCGCGCCTCGCGCCGCCGGGGCGGCAGCGGCGGACCGCTCTCGAACCGGCTGGTCCGGTTGAACGGGCCGCCGGGCCCGTCGTCCTCGTTGACGGGCAGCGGACGCGGCACGGTCAGCGAGCGCGGGATCACACTCGTACGGTTCTCGGCGTTGGGATGCTCCGAGGTCAGCGCCTGCGGCGGCACCGCGTCCAGCTGCGCGTCGCTCAGCCCCGCCCGCGCCTCGCGGACCATCCCGAACAGCGCGACCGCGTCGTAGGGCCGCAGGTCCGGGGTGCGCGCGGTGGCGGTGGCGACCAGCTCGTCCAGCTCGTACGCCAGCCCGGGCACGACGGCCGAGGGCGGCGGGACGTCCTCGTGGAGGTGCTTGTAGAGCACGATCGCGGCGGAGTCCCCGTCGTGCGGCTTCTGGCCGGTGAGCATCTCGTAGAGGACGACACCGCACGCGTACACGTCGACCCGGGGGTCGGCGGTGGTGCCCTCGATCTGCTCCGGCGCGAGATACGACACCGTGCCGAGCACGGACCCGGTGGTGCTGGTCACCGTGTCCACGGACCTGACCAGCCCGAAGTCGGCGACCTTGACCCGGCCGTCGTCCCCTATGAGCACGTTCTCCGGCTTCATGTCCCGGTGCACGAACCCGGCCCGGTGCGCGGCGCCCAGCGCGGCCAGCACCGGCTCCAGGATGTCGAGGGCGGCCCGCGGCTGCAGCGCCCCGCGCTCGCGCAGCACGTCCCGCAGGGTGCAGCCGGCGACGTACTCCATCGCCAGATAGACGTACGACCGGTCGGCGCCCTGGTCGAAGACCTGCACCACGTTCGGATGCGCCAGCCGTGCCACGGACTTCGCCTCGCGGATGAACCGGTCCACGAAGTGGCCGTCGGCCGCCAGCGTCGGGTGCATCACCTTGAGCGCGAGAACCCGGTCCAGGCGGGTGTCCACGGCCCGGTAGACCGTGGCCATCCCGCCGACGGCGATCCGCGCGTCGACGCGATACCGGCCGTCGAGCAACTGCCCGACGAGAGGGTCATGAAGGGTCGTATCCACGCAGGTGAGTGTACGAGCCGAGGCTGACACCACGACGTTTTCGGCCGGTTTCGGGGCGGTACTGCAGCCGAGCTGTGACGGATACCTCATGGCGGGGCGGCTGTCTGCGGCTGAGCTGTGAGACGGGGCACGGCGGACGGCCACCCGCGCACCGGCAGCCGCCGACGGTGAGGACTCCCACGGGGGCGGTCCACCTCTTGGCCGACTGGAAACGGGTGGTGCACGGGTGGGAGAGGAAACGGTTGGGCAGCGCGGGGTGCCTAGAAAGCAGGCCGTTCGGGATCCAACGCGGCAAGGCCCTCCGCAGGAGAAGACGCTGCGGCGAAATGCCGGCGGGGGATACGGCCGGCCCGGTGTGCGAGTCGCCCCGCCTCCACCGCGTGCCGCATGGCGTCGGCCATCAGCACCGGTTCCCGCGCCCGCGTCACCGCAGACGCAAGCATCACCCCCGCACACCCCAGCTCCATCGCGAACGCCGCGTCCGACGCCGTACCCGCCCCCGCGTCCAGAATCACCGGCACACGCGCGTGCTCGGTGATCAACTGGAAGTTGTGCGGGTTGCGAATCCCGAGCCCGGAACCGATCGGCGACCCGAGCGGCATGATCGCCGCACACCCGACGTCCTCCAGCTTCCGCGCCAGCACGGGATCGTCGTTCGTGTACGGCAGCACCGTGAACCCGTCGTCGACCAACGTCTCGGCGGCGTCGAGGAGTTCGATCGGGTCGGGCAGCAGCGTGCGCTCGTCCGCGATCACTTCGAGCTTGACCAGCGAGGTTCCCAGCGCCTCCCGGGCCAGCCGCGCCGTCAGCACCGCCTCGCCCGCCGTGAAGCACCCCGCGGTGTTGGGCAGCACCCGGATCCCGAGCCGCTCCAGCACGGACAGCACCGAACCGTGCACGGAAGCGTTTACGCGCCGCATCGCGACCGTTGTGAGTTCCGTACCGGAGGCCACCAGCGCGCGCTCCAGGACGTCGAGGCTGGGGGCGCCCCCGGTGCCCATGATCAGCCGGGACGTGAAGGACGTATCACCGAGGACGAAGGGGTCGTCGGCCATGGGTCAGCCTCCTTGGACGGCGGTGAGGACCTCGACGCGGTCTCCCTCGGAGAGGGAGGTCGATGTCCACTCCGCGCGCGGGACGACGGTTTCGTTGAGGGCGGCGGCCACTCCGGAGGGGGCCGGGGTGAGGGACCGTACGAGCACGTCGAGGGGCGTGCCGGGAGCGATCTCCTGGTGCTCGCCGTTGACGGAGATGTTCATGCGGGCTGCTCCACGAGGTGCGTGCGGGCGAACCGCTTCGGGGTGAACGGGCGTGCCTCGTCCGGCAGTTCACCGGTGCTCAGCGCATGCGCCAGGGCATCGCCGGTGACCGGCGTGAGCAGCACGCCGTTGCGGTAGTGCCCGGTGGCCAGCAGCAGTCCCGGCAGGGCGGTCGGGCCGAGCAGCGGCGCGTTGTCGGGGGACCCGGGGCGCAGTCCGGCCCGGGTCTCGGTGAGCGGCAGTTCGGTGATCCCGGGGACCAACTCGTGGGCGTCGCGCAGGAGTTCGTAGACCCCGCCGGCCGTGACGGTCGTGTCCCAGCCCAGTTCCTCGCTGGTCGCGCCGACGACCAGCTCGCCGGTCTCGCGCGGCACCAGATAGACCTGGCTGCCGCGCACCATGGCGCGCACGGTCCGGTTCAGGAACGGCGCGTGGCGCTCCGGCACGGTCAGCCGCAGCACCTGCCCCTTGACGGGCCGTACGGGCGGCAGGACGTCGGCAGGGACGCCCTCCAGCCGCCCGCTGAGGCTGCCGGCCGCGAGCACCACCTGGTCCGCGCCCAGCACCTCGCCCTCGCGCGTGACGACCCCCGTGGCGCGGTCCCGCCCGACCGTGAGCCGCTTTGCCCACGTCCGGTGGAAGACGACCCCGGCACGCTCGCAGGCGGCCACCAGCGCGCCCGCCAGCCGCCGCGGGTCCACCTGGTGATCCCCGTCCACCCGGAGCCCTCCCCGCACGCCCGGCGCGAGCATCGGCTCCAGGCGCCGGCACTCGCGCCCCGACAGCCACTCGGAGTCGAGCCCCGACTGGTGCTGCAGGGCGTGCAGTTCACGCAGATGAGCCCGGTCGTCGGCGTCCAGGGCGACGGCCAGCGTGCCGCAGCGGCGGTAGCCGAGGTCGAGGCCGGTGAGGTCGGTCAGCTCGGCCGCGAAGTCCGGGTAGCGCTGCGCCGAGGCGAGGTTGAGGGCGAGCAGGGTCTGTTCGCCGTAGTGGAGCTCGGTGACGGCGGCCAGCATCCCGGCGGCCACCTGGGCGGCCCCGCCACCCGGCTCGGGGTCCAATACGGCCGTGGAGAAGCCGCGTTGGGCCGCGCGCCAGGCCGTGACCAGGCCGATGATCCCGCCCCCGACGACGAGGACGTCTGAGGTGTGTGCAGGCATGGGCGTCCAGCCCCTCCCTTCGCCGGCATGACCCGGATCAGGTTCGTACGGTCGGAGGCCGCCAGCCTCCCTCTCAGCCCGGTGCGTCCGGACTCCCGCGAGTGCTTTACCTTGGCCACCCTAGCCCGTGCTTTGTGCGCCAGTAAGGGAGCCTCCGTCCATGGCCCGCTCGCTCGACGGTCTCGTCCTCGCCCCCGTCGCGGACCAGGCCCCAGGTCAGGTCGGCACCCGCACCCGGTTCGCGTACCACGAGAAGGACGGCGAGATCTGGGCCGAGTACGCGGGCGGTGACGTCGTACGGGGGCGTCTCGTCGGCACGCGCGCGGGGGACCGGATCGACTTCCGGTACGTACAGCTGAAGACGGACGGGACGACGTCCTCCGGGCACTGCGTGTCCGATGTGATCGAGCTGCCCGACGGTCGCGTGCGCCTGGAGGAGACCTGGGAGTGGGAGTCCCAGGAGGGAAACGGGACCAGCATTGTGGAACAGGTCACCTGACGCGCCCACTGCCTGACAATTTGTCAGGTGTCTATGGTGATCGAGTGAGCGAGCAGACGCGGGACCAGGGCACGGTGACAGGGCGGCGCGTGGTCGTCGTCGGCGCGGGCATGGCCGGGGTGCAGACCGCGGTCGCGCTACGGGAGCAGGGCTTCACCGGCACCGTCACGCTCCTCGGCGCCGAACCCCATCAGCCGTACGACCGGCCCCCGCTCTCCAAGGCCGTCCTGCTCGGCAAGGCCGAGGGCTCCGCCTTCGACGTCGACTTCGAGGCGCTCGGCATCGAAGTCCGGCTGGGGCGCGAGGTGTTGGGGCTGCGCCCCGCCGACCACGAACTGGACACCGCCGAGGGCCCGGTGCCCTACGACGTCCTCGTGCTCGCCACCGGTGCCGAACCGATCCGGCTGCCGGGCGCCGACGGCATCCCCGGAGTGCATCTGCTGCGCACCCTGGACGACGCCGAGCGGCTGCGCCCGGTGCTCGCGCGGCAGCACGACATCGTGGTCGTCGGCGCGGGCTGGATCGGCGCCGAGTTCGCCACCGCCGCGCGCGAGGCGGGCTGCGCGGTCACCGTCGTAGAAGCGGCGGACCGGCCGCTCGCGGGGGCGCTGCCCGCCGAGGTGGCCGCGCCGATGGCCGCCTGGTACGCCGCCGCCGGAGCCACCCTGCGGACGCACGCACGCGTGGCGCACGTCGAGCCCGGCGAGGTGGTTCTCGACGACGGCTCACGGCTGCCCGCGGGCGCCGTCGTGGTCGGTATCGGCGCCCGCCCCGCCACCGCCTGGCTGACCGGCTCCGGCATCGAACTGGGCGCACACCGCGAGGTCCTGGCCGACGACCACCTGCGCACCTCGGTGCCGGACGTGTACGCGGTCGGCGACTGCGCCTCCTTCCCTTCGGGAAGGTACGGCGAGCGACTTCTCGTCCACCACTGGGACAACGCCCTCCAGGGGCCGCGCACGGTCGCCGCGAACATCGTGGGGGAGACCCCGGCGGTGTACGACCCGGTGCCGTACTTCTGGTCGGAGCAGTTCGGCCGGTTCGTCCAGTACGCCGGCCATCACGCGTCCGCCGACACCACCCTGTGGCGCGGCGACCCGTCGACCCCGGCGTGGAGCGTCTGCTGGCTGCGCGGGGACCGTCTGGTGGCCCTCCTGGCGGTCGGCCGCCCCCGTGACCTGGCCCAGGGCCGCCGGCTGATCGAGTCGGGCACGCCGATGGATCACACGCTGCTGGCGGATGCTTCTCTCCCGATGAAGGCGGCTATCACCTAGTTCGTCCCCCCGGGTCGGACCGGCCCGACTTCCGACTGTCAGTCCGGGATGGCACGCTGTTTACGTGACCGAGATTGACGCAAAGATCGATGCTCTCGTCCCCGCCTGGCTCACGCTGCCCGACATCGCAGAGTTGCTCGATGTCGAGGTGACACGCGTGCGGCAGCTGGTCAAGGACGGCCAAGTCATCGCCGTACGCCGTGGTGAGAACCGCGCGCTGCACGTCCCCGCCGCCTTCATCGACGGGACCGAGCAGAAGGTCGTCAAGGGCCTCACGGGGACCTTGACGCTCCTGCGGGACGACGGCTTCTCCGACGAAGAGATGCTCGAATGGCTCTTCACCCCCGACCCCAGCCTGCCCGGCACCCCCGCGCAGGCCCTGAGCGAGAATCGCGGCACGGAGGTGAAGCGCCGCGCCCAGGCGCTCGCCGTCTGACCCGCACGACCGAGAGGCGTACGGGCCGCGGCGACGCGAGGGTCTGCCTGCACAGGCCCTGCCCGCGGCCCGTGCGCGACACCACCACACGACCAGCAGGACAACGGGGGACACACGCATGCCCGACACCGCCGCAGCCGCCGCCCGCGCGGAACTCGCCGACGCCCGGGTCTACCTCTGCACGGACGCCCGCCGGCGCCAGGGCGACCTCGCGGAGTTCCTGGACGCGGTCCTGGCCGGCGGGGTCGACATCGTGCAGCTGCGCGACAAGGGCATGGAGGCCGCCGAGGAGCTGGAGCACCTCCAGGTGTTCGCCGACGCCTGCGCCCGGCACGGCAGACTCCTCGCGGTCAACGACCGCGCGGACGTCGCCCACGCCGCCGGAGCCGACGTACTGCACCTGGGCCAGGGCGACCTCCCGGTGCCCGCGGCCCGCGCGATCCTCGGCGAGGACATCCTGATCGGCCGCTCCACGCACGCCGAGTCCGAGGCCGCCGCGGCCGCCGTCCAGGAGGGCGTGGACTACTTCTGCACGGGCCCGTGCTGGCCCACCCCCACCAAGCCCGGCCGCCACGCCCCCGGCCTCGACCTCGTCCGGTACACGGCCGCCCTCGGCACCGACCGCCCCTGGTTCGCCATCGGCGGCATCGACCTCGGCACCCTCGACGAGGTCCTCGAAGCGGGCGCCCGCCGTGTCGTCGTCGTACGGGCCATCACCGAGGCCGACGACCCGGGCGCGGCGGCGGCGGAGTTCGCGAAGCGGCTGCGGCAGGCCTGACGGCCGTACGGTGGGCGGTCTGTTGTCCGATGGGTGGACAGCAGGGCGACAAAACAGGCAAATTTCCGGTTCCGGTTGGGTGACCGGCGCCCCCTGACTAACCTGCGGGTATGGCCTTCGGAACCGCATCCACCAGGACTGATCGCGCACCCACCGTGCGGGACATGCTCGCGACCGGCAAGAGGACGTACTCGTTCGAGTTCTCCGCGCCGAAAACCCCCAAGGGCGAGCGGAACCTGTGGAGCGCGCTGCGGCGGGTCGAGGCCGTCGCCCCCGACTTCGTCTCCGTGACCTACGGCGCCGGCGGCTCCACCCGCGCGGGCACCGTCAAGGAGACCGAGCAGATCGTCGCCGACACCACGCTGACCCCGGTCGCCCACCTCACCGCCGTCAACCACTCCGTCGCCGAACTGCGCAACATCATCGGCCAGTACGCCGACGCGGGCATCCGCAACATCCTCGCGGTGCGCGGCGACCCGCCCGGCGACCCCATGGCCGAGTGGGTGGCGCACCCCCAGGGGCTGACGTACGCGGCCGAACTGGTGCGGCTCATCAAGGAGTCGGGCGATTTCTGCGTCGGCGTCGCCGCCTTCCCGGAGATGCACCCGCGCTCCCCGGACTGGGACACGGACGTCGCGCGCTTCGTCGACAAGTGCCGGGCCGGCGCCGACTACGCGATCACGCAGATGTTCTTCGAACCCGAGTCGTACCTGAGGTTGCGCGACCGTGTCGAGGCGGCGGGCTGCGCGACGCCCGTCATCCCCGAGGTCATGCCGGTGACCAGCGTGCGGATGCTGGAGCGGTTGCCGCAGCTCAGCAATGCCGACATCCCGGCCGCTCTGAAAGAGCGAATCCTCACAGCCAAAGACGATCCGGCGGCTGTACGCTCGATCGGGATCGACTTCGCCACGGAGTTCTGTGCCCGGCTGCTGGCCGAAGGAGTGCCAGGACTGCACTTCATCACGCTCAACAACTCCACGGCGACGCTGGAAATCTACGAGAACCTGGGCCTGCACCATCCACCGCGGGCCTAGACCGGCCGCCCGGACATACGACACACTGCGTAGCGGCCACTGGGAGAGGGGCGTACATGGGCTGGACGGTCCTCTACATCGCGTTCGGCATCGTCGCACTGTGGTTGCTCGGTGAGGTGCTGCTGCAGTACAAGGCACGCCTGCGCTGGCGGCTGCTCGCATTCGTCGGCTTCCTGGGCGTCGTCCTCGGAGTGCTGATTCCTTCCGTCGTCGTGATCGGACTGGGCGCGGTGGCCTTCGCCGTCGGCCAGACCTATGTCACCCTCTCGTTCCGCCGCGGCTTCGAAGCCGGCTGGGCGGTCTCCGGCCGACCGGGCGCGGGCGGCTTCAAGCGCCGCCGCGGCGAACCGGACGAGGACCCGAACCTGGACGCCTCCGGCCCCGAGTCGGCGGATGCCGGCTTCCAGGAGTACGACGGCAACAAGGCCGCCTACGGCCAGGACGACGACTACGACCGCGACGACGTCTTCACCCCGAACCGCCCCCTCACCCCCACGGCCGCCGAGACCACCTCGGTCTACGAGCCGCAGCCCCTCCCGGACGACACCGGCTCCTACGGCGTGTACAGCGCCGCCGCCTACGCGAACGCCACCGACCCCGACTTCGCCGGTGCGGACCAGGCGTACGCCGGCCAGTCCCAGGACCAGGCCTACGCGGCGGCGGCCCAGGGCGACGGCCAGAACTACGGCTACGACACCTACTCGGGCTACGACCAGCAGCAGTACGGCTACGACACGACCGGCCAGCAGCAGTACGCGGCCTACTCCGACCCGTACATCGGCACCCAGACGTACGGCGGCACCGGCTACGACACTGGTTACGACGGCCAGCAGCAGTATCCCCAACAGGGCTACACGCAGGACCAGTACGGCAACACCGGTTACGCCGGCGAGACCCCGGCCGGCGGGGTGTGGGTCCCGCAGCAGCGCAACGACGAGACCTACGGCGGCGAGATGCCGGCGGACCAGCAGCAGTACGGCTACGACACGACCGGCCAGCAACAGCCGCAGCAGCAGCCGCAGTCGGGGCCCGGCTACGACGAGCAGTACCGTTTCTGAAGCCCTACCGAGCCCCGCTCACCGGGACTCGCTTACTGAGCGCTGTCTACTGGGCCCCGCTCACTGAGACCCCCTGAACTGGGGTCCCTCGACGATCAGTCCGGCGACCAGCGCCCCCGACATACCGGCGTGCGGGAGTCCGCCGCCGGGGTGGGACCAGCCGCCGACCCGGTAGAGGCCGGGCACGCGCGTGGTGTTCGCCGGGTGCAGGAAACGGCCCCGCCCGGCGGCGAGCGAGGGAGCGGGTACGGCACCCCATCGCGCACCCGTCTCACCCTCCGTGTGCCCGGGAGTGCGCACCTCGTGCCACAACAGGCGCTCCCGCAGCCCCGGTACGGCCCGTCCGGCGGCTTCGAGGAGGAAGTCCGTGTACTGCCGGACCGTGGTCCCGTCGTCCCAGCCGGCGTCGCCCGACAGCACGGCGGACACCACCACCGACTCGTGCTCACTGTCCGGCGTGAGAGCGGGGTCGTCGGGGCGCAGCACCGTCACCGTGGGACAGACGGGCCGGTCGCCGCCGGGGGAGGCCAGGAGGTCCAACTCGGCCTCGCGGTCCGGGGCATGGACCACCGTCCGGTGAACGGCCCCGCCCTCGCGCGGGCCGCGCAAGGCGAGCAGCAGCGTGAACCGCACCGGCCGGGGCGCGTCCGGGTCGGCCCGCACATCACCGTCCTCGTCGAGCGGACGCTCCGTCAGGGCCCGCAGCCGCGCCGGGTCCACGTCCGCGACGACATGGTCCGCGTCGACCACGGTCCGTCCCCCAGAGCCAAAAGCCTGGGAGGTGCCCCCAGCCAGCTCGACTCCCGCCGCCCGCCCGTCCTTCTCCAGCACCCGGACGACCTCGGCCCCGAAGACGAACTCGACCCTCCTCGCCAGACACCGCTCGTACACCGCGCGCGCCAACTCCCGCATACCGCCCCGCACATACCAGGTACCGAAGGCGTGCTCCATGTACGGCAGCACGGCCGCGCTCGCCGGTGCGGTGCGGGGTTCGAGGCCGTACGCGAGCGCGTGGCTCTCCAGAAGGGCGGTGAGGCGGTCGTCGCGCAGCTCCCAGGCGCCGATCTCGGCGAGGGTGCTCGCGCGCCGGGTGCGCAGCAGTTTCTTGTGCGGGACCGACGGATAGGGCTCCTGGTCGGCCAGCACCGACCAGTTGGGCCACAGGGGCTCCTCCAGGAGGGGCCTGCGGGTGCGGTCCCAGGCCTCGCGGGCCCGGATCAGGAAGTCGCCCCAGCGCTGGCCCGCGCCGCCGCCCAGCGCGTCGTCCAGGGCCGTGACGACGCCCGCGCGGGAGGCGTTCGGCAACGACACCGCCGTGCCGTCCGCGAAGACGTGCCGGGACGACGGGTCGACCTGGACCAGCTCGACCAGGTCCTCCAGCGGCTCCTTGCCGGTCTTGATGAACAGATCGCGGTAGACCGCGGGCACGGGCAGCAGACCGGGGCCGGTGTCGAAGGAGAACCCGTCCCGCTCGAAGCGGCGCACCGCACCGCCGTACGTCTCCGTACGCTCGTACACCGCCACCCGGTGGCCCGCGACGGCCAGCCGGGCAGCGGCCGCCATCGCGCCCATCCCGGCGCCGATCACCGCAATCCGTGCCATGCCTGCGACTGTATCGGCCGCCACTGACAGTCCCGGCCGCGGGCGGTCACCAGGGATCTTGGTCCGGTGGCCGTCCGGGCGGATGTCCCACCTGCGCGGCGAGGCGTTTCTCCTCCCGGCGTTGGGCTCTCCGCCGCAGGAAGCGCCGGATCCGGGAGATCAGGAAGAACAGGACCGTGAGCCCGGCCACCAGCAGCACGGCCGCGATGATCGCCGCCGCCTGGGGATGGAACATCGCGAACGACACGATCCCGCCGACCCCGAGATCCTCCGCGAAGCTCATGATCACGTTGCTGAACGGCTCCGGCGAGGTGTTGATCGCCATCCGCGTCCCGGCCTTGACGGTATGGCTGGCCAGCGCCGACGAACCGCCGATCAGCCCCGCCACGACATCGTTCATCGAACCGCTGTGGCCCGCGAGCACCGCCCCGACCCACGCCCCGGCGGCCGGCCGGATCACCGTGTGCACGGAGTCCCACACGGAGTCGACGTAGGGGATCTTGTCGGCGACCGCCTCGCACAGGAACAGGACGCCCGCTGTGACGAGGACCTCAGGGCGTTGCAGCGACTCGGGGACCGCGTCGGTCACTCCGGTCGCGCCGAAGATCCCGAGCAGCAGCACCACCGCGTACGCGTTGATGCCGCTGGCCCAGCCGCTGGTGAAGACCAGGGGGAGTACGGACACGGAGGCGATAGTAACCACTCGGCAACATGGCGTCCTGGGCCTGAGTGCGTACGGCTGAGTATCCGTACCTAGGGAGTGAGATGAGTACGCGCGCGGATGGGCCGCGACCTGCGCGAACGAGAGAGTGGAGCCACGGAAAGGGGCGCGGCTCCGGTACCGCCGACACGGGGCGGCGGAACGGGGCCCGCGCCCTTGGCCGCTCCTTCCGCCGGATTCTCGGCGGAAGCGAGGCACGGGGGAACCCTGGGGGACTGACCAACGGGGGTTTCAACAGGGGGAACGTACGGGGGAAGCACAAGGGAGCGCCGGTTCGAGGTGGCCCGCGGGGGACGCGGCCACAGCGGACCGGCGCTTCTGCTTGTGACCTGTCGTCAGGTGCGACCCGCTTGTCAGCTGCCCCCGCTGACCCGCCCCTGGAGCAGCCGGGACAGCGCCGAGTGGACGTCGTCCAGGGAGCGCTCCGGCTGGAACGACTGCCAGTCCAGGGCGGCCACCAGGACCATCCCGACCAGCGCGGCCGCCGTCAGCCTGACATCGATCTCAGGGCTGAACTCACCGTTGTCCACGCCCGCGTGGAGCACGTCCTCGATGGCCGCGTTCACCTGCTGGCGCACCACCATGAGCGTGGGCTGCCAGGAGCGGTTGGTGCGCCACAGCTCCGCCACGTAGAGCTGGGTGAAGGACGGGTAGCGGGCGATGAAGCCGAGGCCCGCGCGGATCATCGCGTCCAGGGCGTCCACCTTGCTGCCGCCGTCCCGGGCCGTCTGCTCGGCCGCCTCCCGCAGTGAGGCGGTGAGGAGGCCCACGCCGTGTCGCAGCAGTTCCTCGAAGAGGACGGACTTGCTGGCGAAGTTGTAGTAGACGGTGCCCTTCGCGACCCCGGCGCGCTCGGCGATCTCGTCCACCGTGGTGGCGGAGAAGCCCTGTTCGGCGATGAGCGTGACGGCCGCCTCGTAGAGCTTCTGCCGGGTGGCCTCGCGGCGCGTGCTGCCGCCCGACGGGGTGTTGCTGCTTTCCATGGGCCTGATTGTCACAGGCCCGCCTCCCGCCGTGGGCACGGGTGTCGAGGTCCTGGGCGGGGTCACAGGCTCAGCTCCGGATGCAGCCGGTCCAGCGTCCACACCTGGCGGCGGCGGGCCGACAGCGCGGTCAGCGCGAGCGCCCCCGCGGTGAAGGCGACGAGCACCACGCACGCGTGCCACACGGGTCCCAGGCCACCGCCCGTGATGAGCCTCCGTAGGGCCTCGACGATGTAACTCATCGGCAGGAAGGGGTGGATCGCGTTGAAGAAGCCCGGGCTGGTCTGCACCGGGTAGGTGCCGCCCGCCGACGTCAACTGGAGCATCAGCAGGGCGAGTACGAGGATGCGGCCCGCCGCCCCGAAGCGTGCGTTCAGCCACTGCACGATGGCTCCGAAGCACGCCGTCACCAGGAACAGGAAGCCGACCGTGCCGGCCGCCCGCGCCATCTCCAGGCCGATCGCCCAGTGCAGTACGGCCATCAGGGCCACCGTCTGGAGCACCCCGACCGCGACTACCGGGAGCCAGCCCGCGAGCGCGATCCGCCAGGCCGAGGCGCCGGCGGCGAGGGCGCGCCGGTTCATGGGCGCGATCAGCATGTAGGCCACCATCGCGCCCACCCACAGGGACAGCGGGATGAAGTACGGGGCGAACCCGGTGCCGTAGTTGGGCGCCTTGTGCAGGTCCTGGGAGGCCAGGTGGACCGGGTCGGACATGACCCCGGTGCGCTGGTCGCGGTCCTGCCGGTCGTAGTCCGGGATCTGCGCGGCGCCGTCGTGCAGACCGCCGGCCAGCTTCCCGGAGCCGTCGACGAGCTTGTACAGGCCGCCGTTGAGGTCCACGGCGCCCGTCCTGAGCTTGCCGACGCCCGTGTCCAGGTCGGTGGCGCCCGTGCTGGCCGTGCCGAGCCCGGTGTGCAGGGTCTTGGCGCCCGCGGCGACCTTCATGGCGCCGTCGTTCAGCTTGTCGACCTTGGCCACCGCGTCGTCGAGGTCCTCGGAGAGGTGCGGGGCGCGGTCGGCGAGCGCCTGGGCCTGTGTCTGGAGGGTGGCCAGGTCGGCGTCGAGCTTCTTCAGGTCGCCGTGCTGATCGACGACCAGGGTGTTCACGTCGTCGGCGACCTTCGCCACGTCGGAGGCGGCCGTGGCGGCCTTCTTCAGGTCGGGGCAGGCGTCATCCTTCAGGACGACGTTCTCGCAACGCGCCTTGTAGACCTCGTCCAGGGTGTCCGAGGCCGCGTGAGCGCCCTTGGCGGCGACCGGGGCCGTTTTCACCAGGACGTCGAGGTTGGCACGGATGGTCTTGGCGGAATCGGCGACCAGTTGGGCGGTGTCCCCGATGGTCTTCTCGTTGTCCTTGAGGAAGGGCCCCGCCTTGTCGGCGACCCCGTTGACCTTGTCCGCGAGGGTCTGCGTGCCCGCCGCCACCTGCGCCGAGCCGTTCGCCAGGGTGCCCGCGCCCGTGTCGAGTTTCTTCAGGCCCTTGGAGAGCTTGCCGCTGCCCTTCTTGGCGTCCTTCAGGCCGTCGGCGAGATCCTTGGAACCCTGCTCGGCCGTCCCGATGCCGCCCTTGAGCCGGTCGGCGCCGTCGGCGGCCTTCACGGTCTGGCCGTGGATGTCGGAGAACGACACGAAGATCCGGTCCAGGAAGGTCCGCGAGGCCTTCGTGGACGCGGCCGACCGCACCTCGCTGAACACCGTCCTGGAGATCTGCCCGACGATGTAGTTGTTCGCGTCGTTCGTCCGCACCTGGAGCGCGCCCGTCTCCGGGGAGTCGCCCGCACTGGAGGCGATGCGCTTGCTGAAGTCGGCCGGCATGGTCAACGACAAGTAGTAAGTGCCGTCCTCAACACCCTTCCGCGCGGTGGCCGCACTCACCTCGTGCCAGTCGAACGTCCCGCTCTCCCGCAGCCCCTTGGTGATGTCGTCGCCCGCGGTGACCTTCTTCCCCTCGGCACTCGCGCCCTTGTCGTCGTTGACGAGCGCCACGGGGATGCGGTCCAGGCGGCCGTACGGGTCCCAGAAGGACCACAGGTACAGGGCGCCGTACAGCAGCGGCAGCAACAGGAGGGCGACCAGCGCGGCGCGCGGCAGCTTCCCCCTCCCGAAGCGCTTCAGCTCAAGCGCGGCCAGTCGTGGCGCGTGCATCGGCCTTCTCCGTCCCCTCGGTGGACACCGCCACGACCGTCGTTCCGGAATCTGCGATGGACCTCAACAGGTCCCAGATCTCCGCCCGTTCGGCATCCGAGAGCTTGAGATCGACATCGTCCACACCCAGCAGCGTGGGCCGCCCGATCAACGCCAGCGCGATGGACAACCGCACCTCCTGCGTCCGCTCCAGATCCCGTACGGCCGTCCGGGCGCCCTTGGGCAGCGCCTCGCGGTCGAGCCCGGCGGCGGTCAGCGCCCGCTCGATCCGCAGCCCCGCCTCAATGGCCCGCTCGGATCGCGGTCGCAGCAGCCCGCGTACGGAATCCCCGAACCGCCGTTGCAGCAGCGCCCGTTCGCGCAACTGCTCGCCGACGGTCAGCGCCGGTTCGAGGTCGGTGACCCCGGCGACATGGGCCAGCGCACTGACCCGGCGTACGGCGGCCGCCTGCTTCGGGAGCGTCAACCCACCCACGGCGGCGGTCCCTTCGGAGGCCTTCATCCGCCCGGTGAGCGCGAGCAGCAGGCTCGTACGCCCGGACCCGGACGGCCCCTCCACGGCGATCAGCGACCCGGGCCCGGCGTCCAGGGAGATTCCCCGGAACGCCCAGCCGCGCGGCCCCTTCACCCCGAAGTCCTCGGCCGTGACACCGACCCCGCCCACGGTTCCCCGCCCCCTGCCCCTTGAATCGAGCTTTTTGAACTGACTGGTCAGTGCAAAAAGTAACCCGAACCTTCGATCGAAGCAAAAGCGCAGGTCAGAACGGATTGTCAGTGCCATACCCCACGATGGGTCACATACGGCACTACCTGACTGGGCGTGCCGTCACACGACGACAGGAGGTTCGTCATGGCCAACTCGTCCGCAGCCGCCGCCCGTCGGCGCCGCGCCTCCGGCCCTGCCCCCTCACTGACCGGCCCGGCGAGCGACGTGCACCCCGTGCTCCGCCGGGCCACGGCCCCACCAGCCGCCCTCGACCTCCTCGCCCAGGCCCGCGCCGGACTGGACGAGGCAGCCGTCCTCGAAACGTCGAACGAGCGGTACGCGACGGCCCACCTGGCCGCCCTGCGCACCGCCGCCGCGGTCCTCGCCGCGCGCGTCCAGCCGGAGCCCACCGCCCGCCGCCGCGGCCGTATCCGCAGCGCCTGGGAAGTGCTCCCCGAGATAGCGCCCGAACTCACCGAGTGGAGCGCCCTGTTCGCCTCCGGCGCCCGGCGCCGCGCGCGGGCCGAGGCGGGCATCCAGGGCGCGGCGACCCGCCGGGACGCCGACGACCTCATACGCGACGTGGCGATGTTCCTGCGCCTGGTCGAGCGGATGCTCGTCCTCCAGCCGGTCCTGCCCCAGCCACGCCAGGACCCGGAGCGGCCGGGGGACCGCGCCGGGTGAGCGCGGGGTGTCGCCCCGCGAGACACATGACCAGGTACGGCAGCGGAGGCAATAGGGTGGAAGGCGCCTGAAGCCCTCCCTCCGTCAGCCGTCGGGACCGGGGAGGCAGCCCGTTCGCTCCGCCGTGCACAGGCGGTGCCGCGCCGAGGAGTCAACTGCCGTGTCGGACCCGAGCCGCCCCCGCGCCTCCCTCCGTACCGCCGTGGTCTGGGACGTCCTTCAGGACGCCCTCGATCGCCGGGTCAAGGCCACGGGTCGGGACGCGCTGGACGTCCTCGACACCGGAGGCGGCAGCGGCAACTTCGCGGTGCCCGTCGCCCGCCTCGGGCACCGCGTCACCGTCGTCGACCCCAGCCCGAACGCGCTGTTCGCGCTGGAGCGCCGCGCCGCCGAGGCCGGTGTCGCCGACCGCGTGCAGGGCGTCCAGGGCGACGCGCACGGCCTCTTCGACGTGGTCGAGCGCGGCGGCTACGACGCGGTGCTGTGCCACGGCGTCCTGGAGTACGTGGACGACCCCGCCGAGGGCGTCCGCACGGTGGTGGCCGCCCTGCGCCCCGAGGGCGTCCTCAGCCTGCTCGCCGCCGGGCTCGGCGGTGCCGTGCTCGCGCGCGCCCTCGCCGGCCACTTCAAGGAGGCCCGGCAGGCGCTCGACGACCCGAACGGCCGCTGGGGCGACGCCGACCCCGTCCCGCACCGCTTCACCGCCGAGCAGCTCGCCGCGTTCGTCGAGGGCGCGGGCCTCGACGTCGCCGCCGTGCACGGGGTGCGGGTCTTCGCCGACCTCGTTCCCGGCGTCCTCGTGGACACCGAGCCCGGCGCCCTGGACGCGCTGCTGAAGCTGGAGGCCGCGGCCGCCGAGCTGTCGGCGTTCCACTCCGTGGCCACGCAGCTTCATGTGCTCGGCGAGACGCGGGGTGCCACCGAGGCGTGAGTGGCCTCCCGTGCCGGACCCCTGATCAGGGGCTCGGCCGCACATGGAGTACGCCACAGGCCCCCCGATCGCGGGCCCGGCGCCGTATGATCGAGGGAGACCGCCCGGCATGACGGGACGGCTCCTGGGGAATGGAAGCCTCAGCGAGTCGGAACGGCCATGGCGGGTTCCGGTTGGCCAATTGGCGTAGAGGGGCGGGTTTCACGGGGGCGATTCCCTGCCTATCCTGAAGGGACCCCCCGGGTCGCCCCGGCGACTGCACGATGAGGAGGACTCCGTGCCGCTCTCGGAGCACGAGCAGCGAATGCTTGAGCAGATGGAGCGAGCGCTGTACGCCGAAGACCCCAAGTTCGCGACAGCGCTCGAAGGCAGCGGCCTGCGCACGTACACCCGGCGACGGGTCTACCAAGCGGTGGCCGGCTTCCTCGTAGGTATCGCGCTCCTCATCGCCGGCATGGTCACGCTGCAGATTTGGGTCAGCGTGGTGGGATTCCTCGTCATGCTGGGCTGTGCGGTACTCGCCGTGACCGGCTGGCGCAAGGCCCCCAAGCCCGGCGAACAGCCCGCCGCGGGCGCTCCGCACGCAGGCCGTCAGGCACGGCAGAAGCGCTCGGTGATGGACCGTATCGAACAGCGCTGGCAGCGCCGCCGCGACGAGCAACAGGGCGGCGGCCAGTAGCAGCACCCGGCCCCGCGGAAGCAGCACACGCGCCGCTCCTCGAAGACGAGTGAGGGGGTGACCACCAACCGGTGGTCACCCCCTCCCGTATGCCCTGCCCCTCCGAGGAGGAGGCCTCAGCCCTGCTGCCCGGACGGCTTGCGCAGGGTCGGCCGCAGCGCCGCAGCCCGTGCCGTCACCGACGTCCACCAGGCCGACAGCGCCCACACCACCCGGACGGTCGAGCGCGGGACGACCAGTGCGCGCAGCCGCGCGGCCCGGCCGGCCGTGTCCTGGAACCCGACGACCACCTGCCGCACGTCCTTCGCGAGCCCCGCCGTCAGCTGCGGCCGGGGCGCGTAGAGAACCTGCTCCACGGCGTCCGCCACCCGGTGCACCGAGGCGGCCGACGACGGGTCGAGATGCCCGAGTGCCACGATCCGGGCCGCTGCCTTGCGCGGGGTCAGCGACTCGTCGGGCGAGATCCCGAAGTCCCAGGCGGTATCGGTCAGTTCCTCCCACACCGCCAGCGTGTGGACCGCCGCATCCGCCTCCGTACGGCCGTGCGCGCCCAGCCGTACGGTGCGCATCCGGGTCCGCCACAGCATCGGTGAGAACGGGACCGTCAGCAGCAGGAGCGCGCCCAGCGCCAGCGCCGCCAGCTGCACGTACCACCAGGGGCCCTGGTGGTCGTCGCCCGCCACGATCGCCGGGGCCTGGCTCGTGCAGCCGTCCAGCTTCCGCATCTGGGCCGTGCAGCTCTCGCTCGCCGAGGGGGCCGCGGAGGGCGCCGTGCTCGTCGAGGTCGAGGGGCTGCTCGGGTCCGGGACGTCGCTGCCGGGCGTGGTCGACTGGGTGTACGACGGCACCGAGCCCCGGTTGGGGGTCGGCTCGAAGCGGGTCCAGCCCACGCCCTCGAAGTACAGCTCGGGCCAGGCGTGCGCGTCTTTCAGGCCCACCGACACAGTGCCGTTGGGCTCCTGGGTGCCCGGCGCGAAGCCGACCGCGACCCGGGCCGGGATGCCCAGGGTGCGGGCCATCGCCGCCATCGCGAAGGAGAAGTGGACGCAGAAGCCCTGCTTGTCCTTCAGGAACTTGGCGATCGCGTCGCGGCCGGTGCCGACGTCCACCTGGGTGTCGTACTGGAAGCCGCCGTTCACCGCGAAGTAGTCCTGGAGCTTGACCGCCTGCTCGTAGTGGCTGGTCGCACCCGCGGTGACCTTGCGGGCAGTGTCGGCCACCACCGCCGGCAGCGACTTCGGCACCTTGGTGTACTGGTTCCGCAGGGCCGACGACGGCTCCGGCGCCGAGGCCAGCTGCTCCGCGGTCGGCTCCACGTCCAGGCTGGTGACCGTGTAGGTCACCCCGCGCGTGTTCTGGCCGTGGTCGCCCACGACCGTCATGCCCACGGGCTCGTAGCGCCAGCTGCCGTCGATGCTCACGTGGCTGGGCGGGTACGGCATCGGCAGCCAGTCCTGGGCGTACCAGTCCGCGGCCGAGATCTTGGTGAGGATCTTCGAGCGCTTGACGTCGGCGCCGAGGCCGGTCGGGGTGGGGAACTGGTTCGGCACACCCTCGATGTGCCGCTGGGACGGCTTCCAGGTGGTGCCGTCGAAGTCGTCCAGGGACACGATCCGCAGATACATGTCCGAGAGGTCGGTCGTGCTGGTGTCGACGGACAGGACCTGGCGGTTCTCGTCCACGTTCAGGCTGTCGCGCAGCGAGACCAGCGGGTTGACCGCGGAGATCGTGCCGCCGCTTCCGGTGCCCGCGCCCACGCCGGTCCCGGCGGCGTCCAGCAGACCGCCTGAGATGGTGGGCAGCGGCAGCAGGGCGATGGCCATCGCGACCGCGCCGATCCGCCGCCCGGTGCGCACCGGGGCCATCGGTCCCGAGGACTCCGGGCCCGCGTTGGCACGGGGAGCCCCGCCGAAGACCCGGCCCCACTGGGCGAGCCGGTCCCGGCCCTCGGCCAGCAGCAGCATCAGGTAGCCGGCGGCGGCGAGCAGGAACCACAGCCAGCTGACGCTGCTCTCGGACAGCCCGGCGGCGACCGAGTACAGCGCGAGCAGCGGCAGTCCGGCCGGGGCCGCGCTGCGGAAGGTGACGGCCAGGGTGTCCACCGCGAGCCCGATCACCAGGACACCGCCGATGAGCATCAGCCGGATGCCGTCGTGCAGCGGTGCCGGGATCGCGTACCGGGAGACGTCGTCCGAGCCCTGCTGGAGCAGGTCGGCGAAGTGCTGGAAGGCCTCGGGGCCCGGGACGAACCCGGCGACGGCCTGCGCGTGCGCGAAGACCAGGGTCAGCATCAGCAGCGTGACCAGGGCCTGCGCCGCGACGGTCAGCGGCCGGGCCAGCGGTACTCGCCGGGTCGCCGCGCCCACACCGGTCTGGATCGCCAGCATGAAGGCGCCCTGGACGAACCAGGTCGCCGGGGAGACCAAGGGCAGCATCGCGCAGGACGCCAGCAGTGTGGCCACCCAGGCGCAGATCGCCAGTCGTGCCCGCCCGCTCATGCCCATCCCTCCCCGAGGCCGGTCGCGGTGATGCCGTTCCGCTCCCGGTCCGCCTGTTGCCACAGATCGGTCAGGGACGCGCCGCGCGGCACGCCCACGGCGGTCCAGCCCGCGTCGCGCAGCATCCGCAGCCGCTCCTCCTGCTCGTCCCCGGGACCGGGGACATCGGTCGACTCACGCACCCAGCCGGCGCTGTCCAGCACGAAGGCGAGGGCGCCCCCGCTGCGCTGCCGCATCCGGGCGACGATCGCCGCCTGTTCCTCGTCGAGGTCGCCGAAGAAGGCCACCAGCAGCCCTTCGTTCCCGCCGCGCAGGACGTCGTAGGCCCGGGACAGGCCCGCGCCGTCCGAGTGGTCGATCACCGCGAGGGTGTCCATCATCAGCCCGGCCGCGTCCGCCGACTCCTGGCTCGCGCCCGCGAAACCGTCGGCGTCCTGGCCCGGCACCGAGTTCCCGGTGTCGCTCAACAGCCGTACGGAGAAGCCCCGTTCGAGCATGTGCACCAGGACGGAGGCGGCGCCGGAGACGGCCCACTCGAAGGCCGAGTCCGGGCCCTGGCCCGCGAAGGCGATGCCTCGGGTGTCGAGCAGGACCGTGCACCGCGCGCGCTGGGGCTGCTCCTCGCGGCGCACCATCAGCTCGCCGTAGCGCGCGGTGGAGCGCCAGTGCACGCGGCGCAGGTCGTCGCCGTAGCGGTACCCGCGCGGGATCACGTCGTCCTCGCCCGCCAGGGCCAGCGAGCGGTTGCGCCCGTCGCCGTAGCCCTTGGCCTCGCCGCTGAGGCGGACCGGGGGGAGGGCCTCCACGCGCGGGATGACCGTCAGGGTGTCGAAGGTCGAGAAGGAGCGGGTCAGTTCGCACATGCCGAAGGGGTCCGTCAGGCGGAGCTGGAGCGGGCCCAGGGGGTAGCGCCCGCGCAGGTCTGAGCGAACCCGGTAGGACACCTCGCGCCGGCCGCCCGCCTCGACCCGGTCCAGGACGAACCGGGGACGCGGGCCGAGCACGTACGGCACCCGGTCCTGGAGCATCAGCAGGCCCGTGGGCAGCCGCGAGACGTTGTCCATCCGCAGATGGACACGGGCCTCGGAGCCTGCGGGCACGCGCGCGGGGGAGAGCCGGCGGCTGCCGGCCACCCGGTAGCGGGTGCGGTAGAGCACGGTCGCGCAGACCAGCGGCAGCACGGCCAGCAGCAGCCCGACCCGGAGCAGATCGCTCTGCCCCAGGACGTACGCGCAGACCGCGGCGGCGATACCGGCGGCCAGGAAGGAGCGTCCACGGGTCGTCAGCCCGGCCAGGGCCGTACGGACACCGCCCTTCTCGTCCCGGTCGGTCTCCGCCTCCCCGGTGGTCATCACAGCCTCCGGGGCGGCTGCTGGCCGTACCCGCCGAGACCCAGGCCGCTCTGCTGAGCAGGCGCCGCGGGCACGGGGGTGCGCTGGAGGATCTCCTGGACGACCTGCTCCGCCGTACGACGGTTCAGCTGGGCCTGGGCGGTGGGCAGCAGGCGGTGCGCGAGGACCGCGACCGCGAGCGCCTGGATGTCGTCCGGCAGCGCGTACTCACGGCCGCTCAGGGCGGCGGAGGCCTTCGCCGCGCGCAGCAGGTGCAGCGTCGCGCGCGGGGAGGCGCCGAGTCTGAGGTCGGCGTGGTTGCGCGTGGCGGAGACCAGCTCCACCGCGTACCTGCGCACCGGGTCGGCGACGTGGACGCCGCGGACCGCCTCGACCAGCTTGACGATGTCGTGCGCGTGCGCCACGGGCTGGAGGTCGTCCAGCGGGTTCACCCCGCCGTGGATGTCCAGCATCTGCAGCTCGGCCTCCGCGCTGGGATAGCCGATGGAGACCCGCGCCATGAAGCGGTCGCGCTGGGCTTCGGGCAGCGGATAGGTGCCCTCCATCTCGACCGGGTTCTGCGTGGCGACCACCATGAAGGGGCTCGGCAGCTCGTAGGTCTGGCCGTCGATGGTGACCTGCCGCTCCTCCATGGACTCCAGGAGCGCGGACTGGGTCTTCGGCGAGGCGCGGTTGATCTCGTCGCCGATCACGATCTGCGCGAAGATCGCGCCCGGTTTGAACTCGAAGTCCCGCTGCTGCTGGTCCCAGATGGACACACCGGTGATGTCCGAGGGCAGCAGGTCGGGCGTGAACTGGATTCGCCGCACCGAACAGTCGATCGACCGCGCCAGCGCCTTGGCCAGCATTGTCTTGCCCACACCCGGAACGTCCTCGATCAGAAGATGTCCCTCGGCGAGCAGCACGGTCAGCGAAAGCCGTACGACCTCGGGCTTGCCCTCGATCACTCCTTCCACCGAACTGCGGACTCGCTCCACAGTGGCGGTCAGATCTGTAAGGCTCGCTCGATCGTCATAGGTCGTCACCCGGCCCTCCTCGGCCCGTTCTTTCCATGGGCCGGCGCCTGTGATGCGGACCGGCCCACCCCGAAACACGGACACCGCGCGGAAAAAGTTCCGCGCGACGCCACACCCGCATTCTTGTTGCCGTTACCGGTTCGTGTCACTCGCCTGTGGACAACTGCCTTCGCTTTGTCGGGTCTTACGACCTTTTAGGCGGTCCGAGGGGCGAACTTTTCGAAGTTTCGGGGCGGGCGGGTGCGTCAGGCGGGGTCGATCTCGCGCAGCAGACCCGTCTTCACGTCGAAGACGAAGCCGCGCACATCGTCAGTGTGCAGCAGGAACGGCGAGGTGCGCACACGCTGCATGGACTGCCGTACGTCCTGTTCCACGTCCCGGAAGGCCTCCACCGCCCAGGCGGGGCGCTGGCCGACCTCCATCTCCAGGTCGTGCCGGAACTCCTCGGTGAGGGACTCCAGGCCGCAGCCGGTGTGGTGGATGAGAACGACGCTGCGGGTGCCGAGCGCCCGCTGGCTGATGGTGAGGGAGCGGATCACGTCGTCGGTGACCACGCCGCCCGCGTTGCGGATGGTGTGGCAGTCGCCCAGTTCCAGGCCGAGCGCGGCGTGCAGGTCGAGACGGGCGTCCATGCAGGCCACTACGGCCACCTGCAGAACGGGACGGGCGTCCATCCCGGGATCGGTGAAGGCGGAGGCGTACCGCGCGTTGGCCTCGACGAGGCGGTCCGTGACGGTCCCGCCGTCAGCTATGGCGCCTTCGGACTCTGTGGGTACGGATGCGGAGGTCGTCATACCTATGACGGTACTGGTCACCGGCGGTGCGGTCTTGGTACGGGA
Source organism: Streptomyces sp. NPDC050528 (assembly GCF_044457795.1). Taxonomy (NCBI): domain Bacteria; kingdom Bacillati; phylum Actinomycetota; class Actinomycetes; order Kitasatosporales; family Streptomycetaceae; genus Streptomyces; species Streptomyces sp. NPDC050528. The sequence goes on along the minus strand of NZ_JBITHH010000002.1, from coordinate 439,522 downwards.
CGGGAAAAAGAGCGTCATTGCGTCCTCTTGTGAGGTAACCCACACGGGTGGCGGGGGTGCACCCGTCCGGGTGATTCTTCCCGTTTTGAGGCTTCGCACGCACCCGGGCCCGCGACGCGCAGGCCGGTTGATTGACCGTGAGACAGCGTGGACTAAAGTTGCGCGAAGCGGGAGGCGAGGCTCTCCCTGCTGGACTTTTCCCGGAGACGCCGGCGACTTTCCGGATTCTCCCCCAGCTTGAACGACACGTGCGCGGCGCGTACATACGGCTCGGCCTCCTCCCGCTCCCGGTCGGCTGACGCTTTCGGCGCCGGCGGGCCTCCCTTTCATCAGCGGGCGGGGACCCGGCGGTGCGTACGGCCCGCCGGACCTGAGAGGGCCCCTTGAGCAACAGTCGACACGTCCCGGTGATGCTCCAGCGGTGCCTGGACCTGTTGGCCCCCGCGCTGGAGCGGCCGGGCGCGGTGGTCGTCGATTGCACCCTCGGCCTCGGCGGCCACAGCGAGGCACTGCTCACCCGGTTCCCCGAGGCGCACCTCGTGGCCCTGGACCGCGACAAGGAGGCCCTGCGCCTCTCCGGCGAGCGCCTCGCCCCCTTCGGGGAGAGGGCCACCCTCGTGCACGCCGTCTACGACGAACTGCCCGACGTGCTCGACCGCCTGGACATCCCGCGCGTGGAGGGCGTCCTGTTCGACCTCGGCGTCTCCTCCATGCAGCTCGACGAGGCCGACCGCGGCTTCGCCTACGCCCAGGACGCCCCCCTCGACATGCGCATGGACCAGACGACGGGCATCAGCGCCGCCGAGGTCCTCAACACCTACGCGCCCGGCGAACTCGTCCGCATCCTGCGGGCGTACGGCGAGGAGAAGCAGGCCAAGCGGATCGTCTCCGCGGTCGTCCGCGAGCGCGACAAGGAGCCGTTCAGCAACAGCGCGCGGCTCGTCGAGCTGATCCGCGACTCGCTGCCGCAGGCCGCCAAGCGCACCGGCGGCAACCCGGCCAAGCGGACCTTCCAGGCGCTGCGCATCGAGGTCAACGGCGAACTGTCCGTCCTGGAGAGCGCGATCCCCGCCGCCGTGAAGTCCCTTGCCGTGGGCGGCCGGATCGCCGTCCTGTCGTACCACTCGCTCGAAGACCGCCTGGTCAAGCAGGTGTTCGCGGCCGGCGCCGCCAACACCGCGCCTCCTGGGCTGCCGGTAGTGCCCGAGCAGTACCAGCCCCGGCTCAAGCTCCTGACGCGCGGTGCCGAACTTCCCACCGAGGAAGAGGTCGCCGAGAACCGACGAGCGGCACCCGCGCGGCTGCGGGGGGCCGAGCGCATCAGGGAGGACGTCGTTGAGTGAGCACGGGGTTGGTCCGCTGCGAGAAGCGGGTGGGTTTGATATTCCAACTCGGGGGTCTGGGTGAGTAGGAAACCTGAACTGAGGGGCAGGGCTGCTCGTCTCGCGCGGCTCTTCCCCTCCGGCCCCGCGCAGTCGAACGGGATCCAGGCGGCCCGGACCCCGTTCGTCCTCCTTGTCGTGCTCCTCCTCGGCGGCGGCCTGATCGCGCTGCTCGTGCTGAACTCCGCGCTCAGCGAAGGGCAGTTCAAGCTGGACGACCTCCAGAAGCAGACGAAGAGCCTCACCGACGAGGAACAGGCCCTCCAGCGGGACGTCGACGCCTACTCCGCCCCCGACGCCCTTCAACGCCGCGCCCACGAGCTGGGCATGGTGCCCGGCGGGGACCCCGCCTTCCTCGACCCTAACGGCACCGTGAAGGGTGTCCCGGAGCAGGCAGCCGCGAAGACCGTGACCACACCGGCGGTCCTCGCCCCCGAAGCACTCGTCAGCAGGCCGAGCCCGAGCCCCAGTTCGAGCCCGGGCCTCACGGCCGTCGTACCGGCACCGGCGCCCGCGGCCACCCCGGTCGCGACCCAGCCCGTACAGACCGCTACCACCCAGACCGCCACAACCCGCAACTCCACCGCGCAGTCATCCACAGCACAGTCCTCCACAGCACAGTCCTCCACCCCGACTACACCCGGCAGGTGACGGAAGTGTCCGACAGGGAACCGCCGCGCCGCCGCGTGCCCGGACCGGCCAGGCCCGAACGGCCAGAAGGAGGTAGCGCTGCCCGGCGCCGCCCCGGCCCCGGTGCCCGCCCGGCCCGCCGCCCGCCAGCGGCCCCTCCTGCCGCTCGCCCGGGAGGCCCGCGCTCCCTCCGCCTCGGCAGCCCCCGCCCCCGGCTGCGGATGATCAGCCTGGGGCTGACCCTCGTCCTGATCGCCTTCGTCGTACGGCTGCTGCAGGTGCAGGCGGTCGACGCGAGCGCGTACGCCGCCAAGGCCGCGCAGAACCGGTACGTCGACTACGTCCTGGCCGCCGAGCGCGGTGAGATCACCGACCGTTCCGGGGTGGCCCTCGCGACCAGCGTGGACGCGTACACGATCACCGCCGACCCGACGCTGTTCACCCGCAAGCAGCTCAAGATCGACGACGGGCCCGAACAGGCGGCCGCCCTCCTCGCCCCGATCCTCGGCGTGGACCAGGAGTCGATCGTCAAGAAGCTCAGGCCCGCGAACAAGAACCTGCGCTACGTAGTGCTCGCCAACCGGCAGACCCCGCAGGTCTGGAAGCAGATCAAGGACCTGAAGAGCGCGCTGAACACGAAGGCCTCGACCGACCCGACCACGGTCAATGTGATCGCCGGTGTCCTCGCCGTCCCCACCACCAAGCGCGTGTACCCGAACGGCGATCTCGCCGCCGGGATACTGGGCTGGGTCAACGCCGACGGCAAGGGCGGCGGCGGGGTCGAGCAGCAGCTGAACAAGGACCTCACCGGCAAGGACGGCAAGGTCCGCTACGCCCAGTCCGGCGGTGTCCAGGTGCCCACCGCGGGGTCCACGGAGACGCCGGCGGTGCCCGGTTCCGACGTGGAACTGACCATCGACCGTGACATCCAGTGGGCCGCGCAGAACGCCATCACCGAGCAGGTCAAGAAGTCCAAGGCGGACCGCGGGTACGTGATAGTGCAGGACACCCGCACCGGCGAGATCCTCGCCATGGCCAACGCGCCCGGCTTCGACCCGAACGACCTCGCGCAGGCGAACGCGGCCTCCCTGGGCAACGCGGCCCTCCAGGACGCCTACGAACCCGGCTCCACCGCCAAGGTCATGACGATGGCCGCCGTACTCCAGGAGAACGCGGCCACCCCGCTCACGCATGTCGTCGTGCCGAACCGGCTGCACCGCGGTGACCGGCTCTTCCAGGACGACGTGGACCACGCGACCTGGAACCTCACCCTCAACGGCGTGCTCGCCAAGTCCAGCAACATCGGGACCATCGAGGCGGCCGGCCAGCTCGGCAAGACGCAGCCCGAGGCCAACCAGGTCCTGTACTCGTATCTGCGCAAGTTCGGTATCGGCAGCTACAGCGGGCTGAACTTCCCCGGTGAGACCAAGGGCATCCTCGCGCCCGCCGACAAGTGGTCGACCTCGCAGCAGTACACGATTCCTTTCGGCCAGGGCATGTCCCTCAACGCCCTCCAGGCGGCCTCCGTGTACTCGACGGTCGCCAACGGCGGGGTCCGGATCGAGCCCACCCTGGTGCGCGGCACGAAGGGGCCCGACGGCCGCTTCACGCCTGCGGCGACGCCCAAGAAGACCCGGGTCATCAGTGCGAAGACGGCGAAGACCCTCGCCCAGATGCTGGAGTCCGTGGTGGACGACGAGCAGGGCACGGGCGGTAAGGCCGCGATTCCCGGGTACCGGGTGGCGGGCAAGACCGGCACCGCCAACCGCGTGGATCCGGCCACCGGCAAGTACAAGGGCTACACCTCGTCGTTCGCCGGGTTCGCGCCCGCCGACAACCCCCGCATCACCGTCTACTGCGCGATCCAGAACGCCACCAGCGGAAGCTATTTCGGCGGTCAGATCTGCGGACCGATCTACAAGCAGGTGATGGAGTTCGCCCTCAAGACCCTCCAGGTCCCGCCCACCGGGGCCAAGGCCGCGAATCTGCCCGTGACCTTCACGCCCTGATCAGCGCAACAGCCAGGAACCGATCCGTGACCATGATCACCTCCCAGTCCGGGAACCAGTCCGGGAACCAGGGCCAGCAGGACAGCAGGCCCAGCCCCTCACTTGGCCCCGGGGCCGGTGCGCCCGGTACGCTCACCGCCGTGCCACCCGCCGACCACTCCCAAACCCCCCAGAAGGGCGCATCCGTGACCTACCCGGGGCCGCCCAGGCCGGCGCAGATCTCCGCCACACCCCTCGCGGAACTCGCCGACCAACTGGGCGCCACCGCGCCGACCACGACAGCGCCTAGTGCGACAGCAGGGGTCACGGGCATCACCCATGACTCGCGAGCCGTCCGCCCCGGCGACCTGTACGCCGCACTGCCCGGCGCCCGTCTGCACGGCGCCGACTTCGTCACCCAGGCGGCCGGCCTCGGCGCCGTCGCCGTCCTGACGGACCCGGCCGGCGCCGACCGCGCGGCCGCAACGGGCCTGCCCGTCCTGGTCGTGGAGGACCCGCGCGGACAGATGGGCGAGCTGGCGGCCACGATCTACGGCCACCCCGGCCGCGATCTCCTCCAGATCGGCATCACCGGCACCTCCGGCAAGACCACCACCGCGTACCTCGTGGAAGGCGGCCTGAAGACGGTCCGCTCCACCGGGCTGATCGGCACGGTCGAGATGCGCATCGGCGACGAGCGCATCAAGTCGGAGCGCACGACCCCCGAAGCCACCGATCTCCAGGCCCTGTTCGCGGTCATGCTGGAGCGCGGGGTCGACGCGGTCGCCATGGAGGTCTCCAGCCACGCGCTGGTCCTCGGCCGGGTCGACGCCTGCATCTTCGACATCGCGGTCTTCACCAACCTCAGCCCGGAACACATGGAGTTCCACTCGGGCATGGAGGACTACTTCCAGGCCAAGGCGCAGCTGTTCACCCCGCTGCGCAGCCGCCAGGGCGTGGTCAACCTCGACGACGCCTACGGCCGCAGGCTCGCCGTGGAGGCCACGGTCCCCGTGGTCACCTACTCCGCCGAGGGCCACCCGGACGCCGACTGGCGCGCCGAGGACGTCGAAGTCGGCCCGATGGACTCGACGTTCACCGCCGTGGGCCCCAAGGGCGAGCTGATCACGGCTCGTTCGCCGCTCGCCGGTTCCTTCAACGTGGCCAACACCCTCGCCGCGATCGCCGCTCTGGCCACCGCGGGCCTCGCCCCGCAGCTCGCCGCCGACGGCATCGCCGCGGTGCCGGGCGTGCCGGGGAGGCTGGAGCGCGTGGACGCCGGACAGCCGTATCTCGCGGTCGTCGACTACGCCCACAAGACGGACGCCGTCGAATCGGTTCTCCGCGCGCTGCGCAAGGTCACCGAGGGCAAGCTACACGTCGTGCTCGGCTGCGGCGGAGACCGCGACAAGACCAAGCGCGAGCCGATGGGCGCCGCGGTTGCCCGGCTCGCCGACACCGCCGTACTGACATCGGACAACCCCCGCTCCGAGGACCCCCTCGCCATCCTCGCGACCATGCTCCAGGGCGCGGCCTCCGTGCCCGCGCACGAGCGCGGCGAGGTCCAGGTCTTCGAGGACCGGGCCGCCGCCATCGCCGCCGCCGTCGCCCGCGCACAGCCGGGGGACACCGTGCTGGTCGCGGGCAAGGGCCACGAGCAGGGCCAGGACATCGCCGGAGTGGTCCGTCCCTTCGACGACCGCCAGGTGCTTCGCGAAGCTATCCAGAAGACCCAGGGATGAACTTGTGATCGCCCTCTCCCTCGCCGAGATCGCAGAAGTCGTCGGCGGGCAGACGCACGACATACCGGATCCGTCCGTCCAGGTCACCGGCCCGGTGGTCCGCGACTCCAGGGAAGTGGAACCAGGCAGCCTCTTCGTCGCCTTCGTCGGCGAGCACGTCGACGGCCACGACTTCGCGAACGCGGTCGTCGAGGCCGGCGCGGTGGCCCTCCTGGCGTCCCGGCCGGTGGGCGTGCCCGCGATCGTCGTGGACGACGTCCAGAGCGCCCTGGGCGCCCTCGCCCGTCATGTCGTACGACGACTCGGCACGACCCTCGTGGCCCTCACCGGCTCGGCGGGCAAGACCAGCACCAAGGACCTCATCGCGCAGGTGCTCTCGCGCAAGGCGCCCACGGTGTTCACGCCGGGATCGTTCAACAACGAGATCGGGCTGCCGCTGACCGCGCTGAGCGCCACCGCCGAGACGAGGTTCCTCGTCCTGGAGATGGGCGCCCGCGGCATCGGTCACATCCGCTACCTCACGGATCTGACGCCCCCGCGGATCGGCCTCGTCCTCAACGTCGGCACCGCCCACATCGGCGAGTTCGGCGGCCGGGAGCAGATCGCACAGGCAAAGGGTGAACTCGTAGAAGCGCTGCCTTCAGTTGAAGACGGCGGCGTCGCGGTTCTCAACGCGGACGATCCGCTCGTACGGGCCATGGCGTCCCGTACGAAGGCGAAGGTGATCCTTTTCGGAGAGTCCGGCGAAGCGGACGTACGGGCCGAGAACGTGAGACTCACGGACAGCGGACAGCCCGCCTTCAGCCTTCGCACACCCTCCGGGTGCAGCGAAGTGACCATGCGCCTGTACGGTGAGCACCACGTGTCGAACGCGCTCGCCGCGGCCGCCGTCGCCCATGAGCTGGGCATGTCCGCAGACGAGATCGCCACCGCGCTCTCCGAGGCGGGCTCCCTCTCCCGCTGGCGGATGGAGGTCACCGAGCGACCGGACGGCGTGACCATCGTCAACGACGCCTACAACGCGAACCCCGAGTCCATGCGAGCCGCCTTGCGCGCGCTCGCGGCCATGGGCAAGGGACGCAGGACGTGGGCGGTGCTCGGCAAGATGGCCGAGCTCGGGGACGAGGCGCTCGCCGAGCACGACGCGGTCGGACGGCTCGCCGTCCGGCTCAATGTCGGCAAGCTCGTCGCGGTCGGGGGCAGGGAAGCGTCCTGGCTGCAACTGGGCGCATATAACGAGGGTTCGTGGGGTGAGGAGTCGGTGCACGTGTCCGACGCACAGGCGGCGGTCGACCTGTTGCGCAGCGAGTTGCGCCCGGGAGACGTCGTTCTCGTGAAGGCGTCCCGGTCGGTCGGTCTGGAGAGCGTGGCGCAGGCGCTCGTCGAGGCCGGTACCGAGGGTGAGGTTGCCGCCCGATGATGAAGCAGATCCTGTTCTCAGGAGTCATCGGCCTGTTCCTGACCCTGGTGGGCACCCCGCTGCTGATCAAGCTGCTGGCCCGCAAGGGCTACGGCCAGTACATCCGTGACGACGGCCCGCGCGAGCACGCCAGCAAGCGCGGTACGCCGACGATGGGCGGTATCGCGTTCATCTTCGCGACGGTCGCCGCGTACTTCCTGTCCAAGGTCATCACCGGTTACACGCCGACCTATTCGGGTCTGCTGGTGCTCGGTCTGATGGTGGGCATGGGCCTGGTCGGCTTCCTGGACGACTACATCAAGATCGTCAAGCGCCGTTCGCTGGGCCTGCGGGCCAAGGCGAAGATGGCCGGCCAGCTGATCGTCGGCATCAGCTTCGCGGTGCTTGCCCTCCAGTTCCAGGACGCCCGCGGCAACACCCCGGCCTCGACGAAGCTGTCGTTCATCACGGACTTCGGCTGGAAGATCGGCCCGATCCTGTTCGTGATCTGGGCGCTGTTCATGATCCTCGCGATGTCGAACGGCGTGAACCTGACGGACGGTCTGGACGGCCTCGCCACCGGCGCCTCCGTGCTGGTCTTCGGCGCCTACACCTTCATCGGTGTCTGGCAGTTCCAGGAGTCCTGCGCCAACGCGACGACCCTGACCAACCCGAACGCCTGCTACGAAGTGCGCGATCCACTGGACCTCGCGGTCATCGCCTCGGCGCTGATGGGGGCCTGCCTGGGCTTCCTGTGGTGGAACACCTCGCCGGCCAAGATCTTCATGGGGGACACGGGCTCACTCGCCCTCGGCGGTGTCCTCACCGGTCTGGCGATCCTCTCCCGCACCGAGCTGCTGGTCGCCATCATGGGTGGTCTGTTCGTCCTCATCACCATGTCGGTGGTCATCCAGGTCGGCTCCTTCAAGCTCACCGGCAAGCGGGTCTTCCGAATGGCCCCGCTCCAGCACCACTTCGAACTCAAGGGCTGGTCCGAAGTGCTCGTGGTGGTCCGTTTCTGGATCATCCAGGGCATCTGCGTGATCGTCGGCCTGGGCCTCTTCTACGCGGGATGGGCAGCGGAAAAGTGACCGATGGGCAGGGGCTCTCCTTCGAGGGCAAGCACGTCACCGTCGCCGGGCTCGGAGTCTCCGGCATCCCGGCGGCCAAGGTCCTGCACGGCCTCGGCGCGCTCGTCACGGTCGTCAACGACGGCGACGACGAGCGCTCCCGCGCCCAGGCGGCCGACCTGGAGGCGCTCGGCATCACCGTGCGCCTCGGCGACGGAGCGACCCTGCCCGACGGCACCGAACTGATCGTCACCACCCCCGGCTGGCAGCCCGACAAGCCGCTGTTCACGGCGGCGCGTGAGGCGGGCGTTCCGGTGTGGGGGGACGTGGAGTTGGCCTGGCGCCTGCGCGGCCCCGATGCGGCCCCCTGGCTGGCCGTCACGGGCACCAACGGCAAGACCACCACCGTCCAGATGCTCGCCTCGATCCTGAAAGCGGCGGACCTGCGCACGGCGGCGGTCGGCAACATCGGCGTCTCGGTCCTGGACGCCGTCCTCGGGGACGAGCAGTACGACGTCCTCGCCGTGGAACTGTCGAGCTATCAGCTCCACTGGGCGCCCTCGCTGCGCGCCCACTCCGCCGCCGTACTGAATCTGGCGCCCGATCACCTCGACTGGCACGGCTCGATGGAGGCGTACGCCGCCGACAAGGGCCGTATCTACGAAGGCAATCGGGTCGCCTGCGTCTACAACGTCGCCGACAAGGCCACCGAGGACCTCGTCCGCGAGGCCGATGTCGAGGAGGGGTGCCGGGCGATCGGCTTCACCCTCGGCAGTCCCGCGCCGTCCCAACTCGGCGTCGTGGACGGCATTCTGGTGGACCGTGCCTTCGTCGAGGACCGGCAGAAGAACGCGCAGGAGCTGGCGGAAGTCTCCGACGTCAATCCGCCCGCCCCGCACAACATCGCCAACGCCCTTGCCGCAGCTGCCCTCGCGCGCGCCTTCGGGGTGCCCGCCAAGGCCGTACGGGACGGGCTGCGGGCCTTCACGCCCGACGCGCACCGCATCGCGCACGTCGCCGATGTGGACGGTGTCGCGTACATCGACGACTCCAAGGCCACCAACACCCATGCGGCGGAAGCCTCGTTGGCGGCCTACGAGTCGATCGTGTGGATCGCCGGCGGACTCGCCAAGGGCGCCACCTTCGACGAACTCGTCGCCAAGTCGGCCAAGCATCTTCGGGGCGTGGTGCTGATCGGCGCCGATCGCGCGCTGATCCGCGAAGCCCTCGCGCGACACGCGCCGGAAGTACCCGTCGTCGACCTCGACCGGACCGACACTGGGGCGATGCTCGCGGCTGTCCAGGAGGCACAGCGACTCGCCGCCGCCGGCGACACGGTGCTGCTCGCCCCGGCCTGCGCCTCCATGGACATGTTCGCCAACTACAACAAGCGCGGTGACGCGTTCGCCCAGGCGGTTCGCGAACTCGGCGCCTGACCGACGCAAGCGGAGGCGCTGATGCCCAGTAGCCGTACCGGCCGGCCGCCCGTGCAGCAGCGGACCCCCAGACGTCCCGCCGCCGCCAGGACCGTCCGCGACAACCCCGTACGACGGCTCTACGCCAACGCGCGCCGGGCCTGGGACCGTCCGCTGACGGCCTATTACCTGATCGCCGGCGGCAGCGTGCTGATCACCGTGCTGGGTCTGGTGATGGTCTACTCGGCCTCCCAGATCACCGCGCTCCAACTCTCGCTGCCCGGCTCGTATTTCTTCCGCAAACAGTTCCTCGCGGCCTGTATCGGCGGGGTCTTGGCGCTGGCCGCCTCGCGGATGCCGGTCAAGTTGCACCGGGCGCTGGCCTATCCGATCCTCGCGGGCGCCGTCTTCATGATGGCGCTGGTGCAGTTGCCGGGGATAGGGATGTCGGTCAACGGCAACCGCAACTGGATCTCGCTCGGCGGCTCCTTCCAGATCCAGCCCAGCGAGTTCGGCAAGCTGGCCCTGGTCCTGTGGGGCGCCGACCTGCTGGCCCGCAAGCAGGACAAGGGCATGCTGGCGCAGTGGAAGCACATGCTGGTGCCGCTGGTGCCGGTCGCGTTCATGCTGCTCGGGCTGATCATGCTCGGCGGCGACATGGGTACGGCGATCATCCTCACCGCGATCCTGTTCGGCCTGCTGTGGCTGGCGGGTGCGCCGACCCGGCTCTTCGTCGGCGTTCTCTCGATCGCGGCCGCGATCGGTGTGATCCTCATCAAGACCAGCCCCAACCGCATGGCCCGGCTCGCCTGCATCGGCGCGACCGAGCCCAAGACCGGGGTCGCCGACTGCTGGCAGGCCGTGCACGGGATCTACGCGCTCGCATCGGGCGGGATCTTCGGCTCCGGGCTCGGCGCGAGTGTGGAGAAATGGGGTCAACTCCCCGAAGCCCACACCGACTTCATCTTCGCCGTCACCGGTGAGGAACTGGGTCTGGCGGGCACACTGTCCGTGCTCGCCCTCTTCGCGGCTCTAGGCTATGCGGGTATCCGCGTGGCCGGACGCACGGAGGACCCCTTCGTGAGGTATGCCGCGGGAGGCGTGACCACCTGGATCATCGCTCAGGCGGTGATCAACATCGGTGCGGTGCTCGGCCTGCTGCCGATCGCCGGCGTCCCGCTCCCGCTGTTCTCCTACGGGGGTTCCGCCCTGCTGCCGACCATGTTCGCCATCGGGTTGCTGATCGCCTTCGCGCGCGACGACCCCGCTGCGCGGGCGGCGCTTGCGATGCGGCAACCCCGCTTTGGTAGAAAACGGGGGGGCAGGGGACCCGGTTCCGGTCAGAGGCCCCGGAGATGGAACACGATGCGACGGCGTGCCTCGGTGGCGCGTACGTCCGGAGAGCGGTGAATTTCGGTGCATGTCGTACTCGCCGGTGGGGGGACCGCCGGCCACATCGAGCCGGCGCTCGCCCTCGCGGACGCCCTGCGCAGGCAGGACCCCACTGTTGGGATCACGGCCCTGGGTACGGAGCGCGGCCTTGAGACCCGTCTCGTACCCGAGCGGGGCTACGAACTCGCGCTGATCCCCGCCGTACCCCTGCCGCGCAAGCCCACCCCCGAACTGATCACCGTGCCGGGCCGGTTGCGCGGCACGATCAAGGCGGCCGAGCAGATCCTGGAGCGCACCAAGGCGGACTGTGTCGTCGGCTTCGGCGGCTATGTGGCGCTGCCCGGCTATCTCGCGGCCAAGCGCCTCGGGGTGCCGATCGTGATCCACGAGGCCAACGCCCGGCCCGGGTTGGCCAACAAGATCGGCTCGCGGTACGCGGCCCGGGTCGCCGTCTCGACCCCGGACAGCAAGCTGCGCGACGCCCGCTACATCGGCATCCCGCTGCGCCGCTCGATCGCCACCCTGGACCGCGCGGCCGTACGGCCCCAGGCCCGGGCCGCGTTCGGGCTCGACCCGAACCTGCCGACCCTGCTGGTCTCCGGCGGCTCGCAGGGCGCCCGGCACCTCAACGAGGTGGTCGAGCGGGTCGCGCCGTACCTCCAACAGGCCGGAATCCAGATCCTGCACGCGGTCGGCCCGAAGAACGAACTGCCGCAGGTGCACCAGATGCCGGGGATGCCCCCCTACATCCCGGTACCGTACGTGGACCGGATGGACCTCGCGTACGCCGCGGCCGACATGATGCTCTGCCGCGCGGGCGCGATGACCGTCGCCGAACTCTCCGCCGTCGGACTCCCGGCCGCCTACGTCCCGTTGCCCATCGGCAACGGCGAACAGCGGCTGAACGCCCAGCCGGTGGTCAAGGCCGGCGGCGGACTCCTGGTCGACGACGCGGAACTGACGCCCGAGTGGGTCCAGGGCAATGTCCTGCCCGTGCTCGCCGATCCGCACCGGCTGTACGAAATGTCGCGCGCGGCAAGCGAGTTCGGCCGCCGGGACGCCGACGACCTGCTCGTCGGCATGGTGTACGAGGCGATCGCCTCGCGGCACCGTTAGCCCTATGTGAGAGAGGCAGGGGATCGTGGCCGGACCGACGACCGCCGAGCGCGGTGAACGCCAACAGGAGTCGTCCGGCCCGCCCCTTGTCCGGCGTCTGGGCCCCAGACGCCTTCGTCTGATTGTCGTACTCGCCCTGGCCGTACTGGTGTTGGGCGCGGCGGCGGTCTGGCTCCTCTACGGCTCGCAGTGGCTGCGGGTCGAGAAGGTGTCCGTCTCCGGAACGAAGGTCCTGACGCCGGAACAGGTGCGCGAAGCCGCCGACGTTCCGGTCGGCGGACCGCTCGTTTCCGTCGACACCGATGCGATCGAGGCCCGACTCCGCAGGAAATTGCCCCGAATTGACACCGTTGACGTAGTCCGTTCCTGGCCTCATGGAATCGGGCTGAAAGTGACCGAACGCAGCCCGGTCCTGGTGGTGAAAAAGGGCGGAAACTTCGTCGAAGTGGACGACGAGGGCGTGCGATTCGCCACTGTTTCCACGCCGCCGAAGTCCATCCCCACCCTGGAATTGACGCTCTCCCAATCGAGTTCGTCCGCGGCCGGCCTGCGCCGCTTCGGCGAGAGTCGACTCGTCCGCGAGGCCGTCCGCGTCGCGGGTGACATTCCGGCCGGGGTCGCACGCGTCACCCAGGTCGTCAAGGTCCGTTCCTACGACGACATCTCGCTGGAGTTGAGCGGCGGCCGGACCGTCTCATGGGGAAGTGGCGACAAGGGCGCGGCGAAGGCGCGTACGCTCACCGCTCTCATGAAAGCAGCTTCCGGCGCCCGGCACTTCGACGTAAGCGTTCCCACCGCCCCTGCGTCAGCCGGGAGTTGACGCACATTCGCGCAGGCCAGCACCCTGGTTGGGCAGCGCTACGGCTGATCACATAGGGTGAAAAGAAAAACGGGAGGTTCGGCGTGTTCGTTGAACGTGCGCCACTTGTCGACTTAGTGTCCTGTTCAGAAGACTTCAAGGAACGGACACACTGGTAACCCTAAACTTCAACGTTAGGGTTCGGGTCGGCGCTACGGACCGTCCCATTCGGCATCTGCCGTCCCGCGCGGAACCGCACGGTGACGGCGACGTAATTCGAGGCGAGAGGCCTTCGACGTGGCAGCACCGCAGAACTACCTCGCAGTCATCAAGGTCATCGGTGTCGGCGGCGGTGGTGTCAATGCCATCAACCGGATGATCGAGGTCGGTCTCAAGGGCGTCGAGTTCATCGCCATCAACACCGACGCGCAGGCGCTGTTGATGAGCGACGCCGACGTCAAACTCGACGTCGGCCGCGAACTCACCCGCGGACTCGGCGCCGGCGCCAACCCGGCCGTCGGCCGCAAGGCCGCCGAGGATCACCGCGAGGAGATCGAGGAGGTCCTCAAGGGGGCCGACATGGTCTTCGTGACGGCAGGCGAAGGCGGCGGCACCGGCACCGGCGGCGCCCCCGTCGTGGCCAACATCGCGCGCTCCCTGGGCGCCCTCACCATCGGCGTGGTCACCCGCCCGTTCACCTTCGAGGGACGGCGCCGGGCGAACCAGGCGGAGGACGGCATCGCCGAACTCCGCGAAGAGGTCGACACCCTCATCGTCATCCCGAACGACCGGCTGCTGTCCATCTCGGACCGCCAGGTCTCGGTCCTCGACGCCTTCAAGTCGGCGGACCAGGTCCTGCTCTCCGGTGTCCAGGGCATCACCGACCTCATCACCACCCCCGGCCTGATCAACCTCGACTTCGCCGACGTCAAGTCCGTGATGTCCGAGGCCGGTTCGGCCCTCATGGGCATCGGCTCGGCCCGCGGCGACGACCGCGCGGTGGCGGCCGCGGAGATGGCGATCTCCTCGCCGCTCCTCGAAGCCTCCATCGACGGCGCCCGCGGCGTCCTGCTCTCCATCTCCGGCGGCTCCGACCTCGGCCTGTTCGAGATCAACGAAGCGGCCCAACTGGTCAGCGAGGCCGCCCACCCCGAGGCCAACATCATCTTCGGCGCGGTCATCGACGACGCCCTCGGTGACGAGGTCCGGGTCACGGTCATCGCGGCCGGCTTCGACGGCGGCCAGCCGCCGACCCGCCGTGAGACGGGCACGAGTTCGTCCTCGGCCCGCCGCGACGAGCCGACCCCGGTACGGCAGGAGAGCCGTCCGTCCTTCGGCTCGCTCGGCAGTGTGAAGCCCAAGGAGGACCCGGAGCCCGCCCCGGAGCCGGTCGCCGACCTCCCGGTCGCCCCGCCGGTCCCGCCGTCGCGGACGTACTCGGACAGCGCCGCCGAGGAGCTGGACGTACCGGACTTCCTGAAGTGATAGGACAGTTCGACACCGTGAGCGGCGCGCACTTCGCCTTCACCGACAGGTGGGGCGGGGTGAGCGCCGTTCCGTACGAGGAGCTCAATCTCGGCGGCGCGGTCGGGGACGACCCCGACGCGGTCCGTACCAATCGCGAACTGGCCGCCAAGTCCCTGGGGTTGGACCCGGACCTGGTGGTCTGGATGAACCAGGTGCACGGCGCCGATGTGGCGGTCGTCGAGGGGCCCTGGGGCGCCTCGGACATCCCCTCCGTCGACGCGCTCGTCACCGCACGGCGTGGCCTCGCCCTCGCCGTGCTGACCGCCGACTGCACGCCGGTCCTGCTCGCCGACCCGGTCGCCGGGATCGCGGGCGCGGCCCACGCCGGACGCCCGGGCATGGTCGCCGGGGTCGTCCCCGCCGCCGTACGGGCCATGGTCGAACTCGGCGCCGATCCCGCCCGGATCGTCGCCCGCACCGGACCCGCCGTCTGCGGCCGGTGCTACGAAGTGCCCGCCGACATGCGCGCCGACGTCGCCGCCGTGGAACCGGCGGCGTACGCCGAGACGAGTTGGGGCACTCCCGCGGTCGACGTGACCGCCGGCGCGCACGCGCAGCTCGACCGGCTCGGGGTGCGCGACCGGGAGCAGTCGCCGGTGTGCACCCGTGAATCGGGCGATCACTTCTCGTACCGCCGCGACCGGACGACCGGGCGGCTGGCGAGCTATGTCTGGCTGGACTGACGGGACATGACGGACCGTAGGGACGAACTCGCCGCAAATCTGGCGAAAGTTGAAGAGCGCATCGCCGCCGCCTGCGAGGCGGCCGGGCGCAAGCGTGAAGAAGTGACCCTGATCGTGGTCACCAAGACCTATCCGGCGAACGACGTGCGGACGTTGGCGGAACTCGGTGTGCGGCACGTCGCCGAGAACCGGGACCAGGACGCCGCCCCGAAGGCCGCCGAATGTGCGGATCTGGCGCTGAGTTGGCACTTCGTCGGTCAGTTGCAGACCAACAAGGTGCGATCCGTGGTCGGTTACGCCGATGTCGTGCAGTCGGTCGACCGGTCCCGGCTCGTCACCGCGCTGTCGAAGGAGGCCGAGCGGTCCGGGCGCCAACTGGGCTGTCTCATCCAGGTCGCACTCGACGCGGGAGTGAGCGGGCGGGGCGAGCGCGGAGGCGTCGGACCGGGCGGGATCGGGGAGTTGGCCGATCTCGTCGCCCGGTCCCCGGGGCTGCGGCTCGACGGTCTGATGACCGTCGCTCCGCTCACCGGGGAGTACGCGGGTCGCCAACTGGAGGCGTTCGGGCGGTTGATGGATTTGTCGACTGACCTGCGCCGAGCCCATCCTGCTGCGAACATGGTGTCGGCAGGGATGAGTGCGGACCTCGAACAGGCCGTGGCAGCCGGAGCGACACATGTACGCGTCGGCACTGCGGTACTCGGCGTGCGCCCCAGGCTCGGGTAACGTCGCCAGGAAGTCGGACCACAGCAGAAAATATGGTCAATGCCGCCGAAGGCGGGCATAACGACCTCGTGGATCGCGGGCACTTGGCAGTCGTCAGCCGATCCACCACAGAGCGGAGGACTCAGAGCATGGCCGGCGCGATGCGCAAGATGGCGGTCTACCTCGGCCTCGTGGAGGACGATGGGTACGACGGCCGGGGTTTCGACCCCGATGACGACTTCGAACCCGAACTGGACCCGGAGCCCGAGCGGGACCGTCGACGGCACGAGCCGTCGCACCAGTCACACAGCCCGCATCAGTCTCAAAGGGACGAACCGGTACGAGTGGTGCAGCCTCCGGCTCCTCGCGAACCGGTGTCCCATTCCGCTTCACTGGGTGCGGAATCAGGGCGTCCGGCGCGTATCGCGCCCGTGGCATCCATCACACAAGAACGCCAGTCCCTGGAGAAGAACGCACCGGTGATCATGCCCAAGGTCGTGTCGGAACGAGAGCCTTACCGGATCACCACACTTCACCCCCGGACCTACAACGAGGCCCGTACCATCGGGGAACACTTCCGTGAAGGCACCCCGGTGATCATGAATCTGACTGAGATGGATGACACAGACGCGAAGCGACTTGTCGACTTTGCGGCCGGTTTGGTGTTTGGTCTTCACGGCAGCATCGAGCGGGTGACGCAGAAGGTGTTCCTGTTGTCGCCTGCTAACGTCGATGTCACGGCGGAGGACAAGGCCCGCATCGCAGAGGGCGGGTTCTTCAATCAGAGCTGAGACAGACAGCCGCTAGAAAGCACGGAACAGGGGAGAGGGAAAGACAGACCATGAGCGTGTTCGCGCAGGTGATCTACATCGCGCTGATGGTGTTCCTCATCGTGCTCATCTTCCGGTTGGTCATGGACTACGTCTTCCAGTTCGCCCGCTCATGGCAACCCGGCAAGGCGATGGTGGTCGTTCTGGAGGCCGCCTACACTGTCACCGATCCACCGTTGAAGCTTCTACGGCGGTTCATCCCGCCGTTGCGTCTCGGGGGCGTGGCGCTCGACCTGTCCTTCTTCGTCCTGATGATCATCGTCTACATCTTGATCTCTATCGTGGGCAATCTCGCGAGGTGACAGTGGACGATACGGTCTTGCCGACTGCCGATGACTACGTTGAGGTGAAGAGATGCCGTTGACCCCCGAGGACGTGCGGAACAAGCAGTTCACGACCGTCCGCCTCCGAGAAGGCTATGACGAGGACGAGGTCGATGCCTTCCTCGACGAGGTCGAAGCCGAACTGACGCGCCTGCTCCGCGAGAACGAGGACCTGCGCGCCAAGCTGGCCGCGGCCACGCGCGCCGCCGCGCAGAACCAACAGAACATGCGCAAGCCCCCCGAACAGGACCAGCAGCAGGGCGGCATGCAGCAACAAGGCGGCATGCAGCAGCAGGGGATGCCCCAGCAGGGCATGCCCCCGCAAGGCATGCGCGGTCCGGGTGGCCCGGTGCCCGCCGGCATATCGGGCCCGCCGCAGCAGCAGATGGGCGGCCCCATGGGCGGCCCGCCCCAGCTGCCGAGCGGTGCCCCGCAGTTGCCCGCCGGTCCCGGTGGCCAGGGCGGTCCGCAGGGCCAGGGTCCGATGGGGCAGGGCCCCATGGGTCAGGGTCCGATGGGCCAGGGCGGCCCGATGCAGGGTCAGATGCAGCAGATGGGCCAGGGCCCGATGCAGGGTCAGCCCCAGATGCAGCAGCAGATGGGCGGCCCCATGGGCGGTCCGATGGGCGGCATGCCGCAGCAGGGCCCCGGTGGCGACAGCGCCGCTCGTGTCCTCTCGCTGGCTCAGCAGACCGCCGACCAGGCGATCGCCGAGGCCCGTTCCGAGGCCAACAAGATTGTCGGCGAGGCCCGTTCGCGCGCCGAGGGTCTTGAGCGTGACGCCCGTGCCAAGGCCGACGCCCTGGAGCGGGACGCGCAGGAGAAGCACCGCGTCGCGATGGGCTCCCTGGAGTCCGCCCGTGCCACGCTGGAGCGCAAGGTCGAGGACCTGCGCGGCTTCGAGCGCGAGTACCGCACGCGTCTGAAGTCCTACCTGGAGTCCCAGCTGCGTCAGTTGGAGACCCAGGCCGACGACTCGCTGGCCCCGCCGCGCACTCCGGCGACCGCGTCGCTTCCGCCGTCCCCGGCGCCTTCCATGGCCCCGGCCGGCGCCAGCGCCCCGTCGTACGGCGGCAATCAGGGCATGGGCGGCCCGCCGCCCGCCGGTCCGTCCTACGGCGGCCAGCAGCAGATGTCCCCGGCCATGACCCAGCCGATGGCGCCGGTACGGCCGCAGGGCCCGTCGCCGATGGGTCAGGCTCCCTCGCCGATGCGCGGGTTCCTGATCGACGAGGACGACAACTGATCGGCCTTTAGTACGCCTTCGGCGTCGGCAGCGTTCAGGGCGGGGCCCCGGATTTCGATCCGGGGCCCCGCCCTTTTACGCGGGTTGAGCGCTGGATCATGTGAGTTGACCGTTGGGTCACGTGAGTCGGGTGCCGTTGGACACGGGAAAGGGCCCGGCCTCCACGAAGGAGGCCGGGCCCTTTCCCGTGCCGGTGGTGGTGCTTACACCTTGTGCAGGCGGAACACCAGGGACAGGCCCTCGTCCGTGAACGGGGTGCCGTAGGTGTCGTCCGCCTCGCCCTGGGCGAAGTCCGTGGCGAGGACCTCGTCGGCGATCAGTTCCGCGTGCTCGGACAGGGCCGCGATGACCGCCGGGTCGGTGGACGTCCAGCGCAGGGCGATGCGGTCGGCGACGTCCAGGCCGCTGTTCTTGCGGGACTCCTGGATCAGCCGGATCGCGTCACGGGCCAGGCCCGCCTGCCGCAGCTCCTCGGTGATCTCCAGGTCGAGGGCGACCGTCGCCCCCGAGTCGGAGGCCACGGACCAGCCCTCGCGCGGGGTCTCTGTGATGATCACCTCATCGGGAGCCAGCGTGATGGTCTCGCCGTCCACCTCCACGGACGCCGTGCCCTCGCGCAGCGCCAGGGACAGCGCGGCCGCGTCCGCGTTCGCCACGGCCTTCGCGACGTCCTGGACGCGCTTGCCGAACCGCTTGCCCAGGGCGCGGAAGTTGGCCTTCGCCGTGGTGTCGACCAGCGAGCCGCCGACCTCGCTCAGCGAGGCGAGCCCCTCGACGTTCAGCTCCTCCGTGATCTGCGCGTGCAGCTCCGGGTCCAGGGCGCCGAAGCCCGTCGCCGCGATCAGCGCGCGGGACAGCGGCTGGCGCGTCTTGACGCCCGACTCCGCGCGCGTGGCCCGGCCCAGCTCCACCAGGCGCCGTACGAGGACCATCTGCTTCGACAACTCGGGGTCGATGACGGAGAGGTCCGCCTCCGGCCACGACGACAGGTGGACGGACTCGGGGGCGTCCGGGGTCACCGGGACGATGAGGTCCTGCCAGACCCGCTCGGTGATGAACGGGGTCAGCGGGGCCATCAGCTTGGTGACCGTCTCGACGACCTCGTGCAGGGTGCGCAGCGCGGCCTTGTCGCCCTGCCAGAAGCGGCGACGGGAGCGGCGGACGTACCAGTTGGACAGGTCGTCGACGAACGCCGACAGGAGCTTGCCGGCGCGCTGGGTGTCGTAGGACTCCAGAGCCTGTGTCACCTGGTCGGTGAGCGCGTGGAGTTCGGACAGCAGCCAGCGGTCCAGGACCGGGCGGTCGGCCGGGGCCGGGTCCGCCGCGCTGGGCGCCCAGTCGGACGTGCGGGCGTACAGGGCCTGGAAGGCGACCGTGTTCCAGTACGTCAGGAGGGTCTTGCGGACGACCTCCTGGATCGTGCCGTGGCCCACGCGCCGTGCCGCCCACGGGGAGCCGCCCGCCGCCATGAACCACCGCACCGCGTCCGCCCCGTGCTGGTCCATCAGCGGGATCGGCTGCAGGATGTTGCCCAGGTGCTTGGACATCTTGCGGCCGTCCTCGGCGAGGATGTGGCCGAGGCACACGACGTTCTCGTACGACGACTTGTCGAAGACCAGGGTGCCGACGGCCATCAGCGTGTAGAACCAGCCGCGGGTCTGGTCGATCGCCTCGGAGATGAACTGCGCCGGGTAGCGGCTCTCGAACAACTCCTTGTTCTTGTACGGGTATCCCCACTGCGCGAACGGCATCGAGCCCGAGTCGTACCAGGCGTCGATGACCTCGGGCACGCGCGTGGCGGTCTCGCCGCACTCGGGGCAGGCGAAGGTGACCGCGTCGATGAACGGGCGGTGCGGGTCCAGGCCCGACTGGTCGGTGCCCGTCAGCTCGGTCAGCTCCGCGCGGGAGCCGACGACCGTGAGGTGGTTGTCCTCGCAGCGCCAGATCGGCAGCGGGGTGCCCCAGTAGCGGCTGCGGGACAGCGCCCAGTCGATGTTGTTGTTCAGCCAGTCGCCGTACCGGCCGTGCTTGACGGTGTCCGGGAACCAGTTGGTGTTCTCGTTCTCCTGGAGGAGACGGTCCTTGACGGCCGTGGTGCGGATGTACCAGGAGGGCTGCGCGTAGTACAGGAGCGCGGTGTGGCAGCGCCAGCAGTGCGGGTAACTGTGCTCGTACGGCACGTGCTTGAAGAGCAGGCCGCGGTCCTTGAGGTCCTCGGTGAGCTTTTCGTCGGCCTTCTTGAAGAAGACACCGCCCACCAGCGGGACGCTCTCCTCGAAGGTGCCGTTCGGGCGGACCGGGTTGACCACCGGCAGGCCGTAAGCGCGGCAGACCTTGAGGTCGTCCTCGCCGAAGGCGGGGGACTGGTGGACCAGACCCGTACCGTCCTCGGTCGTCACGTACTCCGCGTTCACAACGTAGTGGGCGGGCTCCGGGAACTCCACGAGCTCGAACGGACGTTGATAGGTCCAGCGCTCCATCTCGGCGCCGGTGAAGGTCTCGCCGGTGGTCTCCCAGCCCTCGCCGAGGGCCTTGGCGAGCAGCGGCTCGGCGACTACGAGCTGCTCCTCGCCGTTCGTCGCCACGACGTAGGTGACCTCGGGGTGGGCGGCGACGGCCGTGTTGGACACCAGTGTCCAGGGGGTCGTCGTCCAGACCAGGAGTGCGGCACGGCCGGCCAGCGGACCGGAGGTGAGCGGGAAACGGACGTACACGGAGGGGTCGACGACCGTCTCGTAGCCCTGCGCCAGCTCGTGGTCCGAGAGGCCCGTCTGGTCGCGCGGGCACCAGGGGGCGACGCGGTAGTCCTGGACCAGCAGGCCCTTGTTGAAGATCTCCTTGAGGGACCACCAGACCGACTCGATGTACTCGGGGTCCATCGTGCGGTAGGCGTCGTCGAGGTCGACCCAGTAGCCCATGCGGGTCGTCAGCTCGGTGAAGGCGTCGGTGTGCCGGGTCACGGAGTCGCGGCACTTGGCGTTGAACTCGGCGATGCCGTACGCCTCGATGTCCTGCTTGTCGGTGAAGCCCAGCTCCTTCTCGACCGCCAGCTCCACCGGGAGGCCGTGGCAGTCCCAGCCGGCCTTGCGGCCCACGTGGTAGCCGCGCATGGTCCGGAAGCGGGGGAAGACGTCCTTGAAGACGCGCGCCTCGATGTGGTGGGCGCCCGGCATGCCGTTGGCCGTGGGCGGGCCCTCGTAGAACACCCACTCGGGGCGCCCCTCGGACTGGTCCAGGGTCTTGGCGAAGATTTTCTGCTCGCGCCAGAAGTCGAGCACGGCGTGCTCCAGCGCGGGCAGGTCGACCTGGGCGGGCACCTGGCGATACGTCGGCGTTGTCATCAGCGAGCTTCCTCCGGCGGACTTTCTGCCTTCCGTCCGGAGGGACGAGAGCTACGACTTTCCGTACGCCGTGTGCGGCGCGCTCCCGCGGTACCACCCTCCTTGGCTCCCCGGTGCACCTTGCACACCAGTGAGCCCCCTCATTGGGGTCGCGATACCGGGTCTACTCACCGCGGCTTGTGGGCTGCGGCTTTCTTCCGGCGGCTCCGGGGTGATCTTCGCGTCGCGCTCGCCCCCGGGCTTCCACCGTCCCCGGGTCGCTCTGGGCTGCGTACGCCGCTACTCGTCCCCATCCACGCTTCTCGCTCCGCCCAGTGTACGGGGCCGCACGGACAGCGGCCGACCGGTTTTCCGGGGGTCCCGGCGGGAGGCTTGCCAAGCCTTTGTGTGACCCGAATGGCGCTGAACACGCGTTCGATGTTCGGGGTGTCGGACTCGGCGGATTACCCGGCGGGGAGCTGGGCACAACGCATGAAGGCTTGCCGCGCGAGGCCAGGGGGGTGGACGAATCGGGCGGCGTGCCCCGTTGCCGCGGGACTCAAGTCGATTTATCGTCCCAGCACGATTCGCGTGCGTGATCACAAAATGTGAAGGGGCCGCGGCCATGGTGGCGAAGAAGACCGCAGCGAAGAAGACCGCGACGAAGAAGGCGGTCGCTACGAAGGCGGCTTCTTCGAAGAAGGCGACCGCGGAAGGGGCCGAGAGACCGGGGGCCGCGCAGGGGGCGGCGACCGAGGGGCTGGAGACGAAGGCAGCGGTGGCGAAGGAAGCGGTGGCCAGGAAGAGCACCGCGAAATCCACGGCGACGAAGAAGGCGACGGAAACGAAGACGACCGTTACGAAGGCGGCAGCCAAAAAGACGGCGACTACGAAGACGGCGGTCACGAAGGCGACGGCCGCTCCGAAGGCGACGGAAACGAAGAAGACCGCCGTGAAGAAAGCGGCCGTAAAGAAGGCGGCCGTGAAGAAGACCGTCGCCCCTGAGGGCGTATCGACGCAGAGCAGCCCTACCAAGAGCACCGCCAGTGCGAAGAGCGGTTCTACGAAGAGCACTGTCGGCGCGAAGAGTGGTTCCACGAAGAGCACCGCGGGCACGAATCGCACGACCGGCACGAAGAGCACCACGGCGATGAGTCGCACGACCGGCACGAAGAAGAGCGCGGCCAAGAAGGCAAAGGCGGGCGCGGCGCAGGCCGCGGAGCAGACGGGAGCCACGACGGTGGTTGCGAAGAAGACTCCTGGCACGGCCACGGCGGCGAAGACGGCCGTTCCGAAGGCACGGGTCGCGGCGGTGCCCGGCGAGCTCGCGGTGCGCCCCGGCGAGGACCCCTGGACGCCCGAGGAGGTCGAGGAGGCCCGTACCGAGCTGCAGTCCGACGCGGCGCGGCTGAGCGAGGAGATCACGTCCACCGAGCAGGCCCTCGCGGGTCTGATGCGGGACTCCGGGGACGGCGCGGGCGACGACGACGCCGACACCGGCACCAAGAACATCACGCGCGAGAGCGAGATGGCGCTGGCCGCCAACGCGCGCGAGATGCTGATCCAGACCGAGCGCGCCCTGGGGAAGCTGGACGCCGGCACCTACGGCCTGTGCGAGAACTGCGGCAACCCGATCGGCAAGGCCCGCATGCAGGCCTTCCCCCGGGCCACCCTCTGCGTCGAGTGCAAGCAGAAGCAGGAACGCCGGTACTGAAGCCCCCGACAGGTGTGCCGTACCCTCATCCTGAGTTAGGTACCTAGGTCGAGGGACTCACGTGGCAGAGGCGGAGCGCATCATCGGTACGCCGGATACCCCAGAGGCGGCGGGGGCCGAGCCGGAGCAGGGTGGCACCGCGTCGCCCCCCAGGGGGAAGCGCCGGATCGCCGTCCTGTTCGTGGTGGCCGCCTTCGCGTACACCCTCGACCTGGTCAGCAAGCTGCTCGTGGTCGCCAAGCTGGAGCACCACGCGCCGATCGAGGTCTTCGGGGACTGGCTGGAGTTCCACGCCATCCGCAACCCGGGCGCGGCCTTCGGGTTCGGCGCGGCCTTCACGGTCATCTTCACGATGATCGCGGCCGCCGTGATCGTGGTGATCGCCCGGCTGGCCCGCAAGCTCTACAGCCTGCCGTGGGCGATCGCGCTCGGCCTGCTGCTGGGCGGCGCGCTCGGCAACCTCACCGACCGGATCTTCCGCTCGCCCGGCATCTTCCAGGGCGAGGTCGTCGACTTCATCGCGCCCAAGGGCTTCGCCGTCTTCAACCTCGCCGACTCGGCGATCGTGTGCGGCGGCATCCTGATCGTGCTGCTCTCCTTCCGCGGCCTGGACCCGGACGGCACCGTCCACAAGGACTGAGCGCACGGGCCCGCCCGTACAGGCTCCGGTAAGGCGGTGTCGGACCCGTCCGGCATACTCGACCGGGTGAGCACAGTTCCCGAGATCCGAAACCTGCCCGTGCCCGACGGCCTGGAGGGCGAGCGTGTCGACGCCGCCATCTCCCGCATGTTCGGCTTCTCCCGTACGAAGGCCGCCGAGCTGGCCGCGGCGGGGAAGGTCACGGTCGACGGCTCGGTGGTCGGGAAGTCCGAGCGGGTGCACGGCGGGGCCTGGCTGGAGGTCGAGATGCCGCAGGCGCCCGCGCCCGTGCAGATCGTCGCCGAGCCCGTCGAGGGCATGGAGATCGTCTACGACGACGATGACGTGATCGTGATCGTCAAGCCGGTCGGCGTCGCCGCCCACCCCAGCCCCGGCTGGACCGGGACGACGGTCATCGGCGGGCTGGCCGCCGCCGGGTACCGCATCTCGACGTCCGGTGCCGCCGAGCGCCAGGGCATCGTGCACCGCCTCGACGTCGGCACGTCCGGCCTGATGGTCGTCGCCAAGTCGGAGCGGGCGTACACCTCCTTGAAGCGCCAGTTCAAGGAGCGCACGGTCGACAAGCGGTACCACACGCTGGTCCAGGGCCACCCGGACCCGACCAGCGGCACCATCGACGCCCCCATCGGCCGGCACCCGAACCACGACTACAAGTGGGCGGTCACCGCCGAGGGCAAGCCGTCGGTCACGCACTACGACCTCATCGAGGCGTTCCGCGCGGCCTCGCTGCTCGACGTGAAGCTGGAGACCGGCCGCACCCACCAGATCCGCGTGCACATGGCGGCCCACCGCCACCCGTGCGTGGGCGACCTGACCTACGGCGCCGACCCGACGCTCGCCAAGCGGCTGCGCCTGACCCGCCAGTGGCTGCACGCCGTGCGGCTCGGGTTCGAGCACCCGGCGGACGGCCAGTGGGTCGAGTTCGAGAGCGGCTACCCGGACGACCTCCAGCAGGCCCTGGACCTGGTGCGCGAGGAGACGTACGCATGAGTCCGACGCCCTACGCGGTGCGCGTCGCCGAAAATCCGGCCGACCGTGAGGCCTGCTTCGCGGTGCGCAAGGAGGTCTTCGTGGTCGAGCAGGGCGTGGCCCAGGAGATCGAGTACGACGACTACGACGCCGTGGCGACGCATGTGCTGGCCGTTCGTGAGGACGGGGTGGCGCTCGGGACCGGGCGGCTGTTGCACGGCGAGGCGGCCGCGGCGAAGACCGGCGGGGACCTCGGCGTGGGGTCCCTGGGGCGGCTGGCCGTGACCAAGGAGGCGCGGGGGCTCGGGGTCGGGGTCGCGCTGGTGCGGGCCATCGAGGAGGCGGCACGCGCGCGTGGGCTGGCCGCCGTGGATCTGCATGCGCAGACGCATGCGCTGGGGTTTTACGAACGGCTCGGGTACGAGGCGTACGGGCCGGAGTTTCCGGACGCGGGGATTCCGCACCGGGCGATGCGGCGCGCTCTCTGACCAGCTCAGCGACCGGCTCCACAACCTGAGGGCGTCGAAAGAGCTGGTCCGGTGGGCGGCGTGGCAGGCTTGGGCGTCCGTTGTGTGAACGTCGAGATCCCGCCGGAGCCCTGACCGTGGATCAATTGGCCCTGCTTTTCGTCCTGTTGCTCGGGGCCGTGGTGAGCGTCCCGCTGGGGGACCGGTTCGGTCTGCCGTCGCCGGTGCTCATGACGCTCCTCGGGATAGTCCTCGCGGTGGCCGATTTCGTGCCGAACGTGAACGTCCCGCCCGAGCTGATCCTGCCCCTGTTGCTGCCACCCCTGCTGTACGCGGCCGTACGGCGCACCTCCTGGCGGCAGTTCACGGCGAACATCCGGCCCATCTTCCTGCTGGCCGTGGCGCTCGTGTTCGTCACCACTCTTGCCGTGGCCGTCGTCGCGAGCGCGATCGTGCCGGGGCTGCCGATCGCGGCCGCCGTGGCGCTCGGTGCGCTGGTGGCGCCGCCCGATCCGGTCGCCGCGACCGCCGTCGCGGGCCAGCTCGGGCTGCCGCGGCGGCTGGTGTCGATCCTGGAGGGCGAGGGGCTCTTCAACGACGTGACGGCCATCGTGCTGTACCACGTGGCGATCGCCGCCGCCGTCAGTGGGAGCTTCGACTTCTGGCGTGCCGGGCTCGACTTCGTGCTGTCCGCCGTCGTCGCCGTGGTGGTCGGAGTGGCCCTGGGGTGGGCCACGAACAAGCTGATGTCTGCCCTCGACGACGCCACCCTGCAGATCGGGCTGACGCTGCTGGTGCCGTACGCCTCGTACGTCCTGGCCGACGAGTTGCACGGGTCCGGGGTGCTTGCCGTGCTCACCACCGCGCTGTTCCTCGCCGAGTACTCGCTGGGTGCCGATGATGTGCTGACGAGGCTCGCGGGGGCGACCGTGTGGGACGTGGTGGACACGCTGGTGACCGGGGTCGCGTTCGGGCTCATCGGGCTCGAACTGCACAACGCGATCCGTACGGCGTCCGGGCGGTGGGGCGAGATGCTCGGCTGGGCCGCGGCGATCGTGGGCGTCGTGGTCGTCGTACGGCTGGCGTGGTTGTTGCCGGCGACCTGGCTGACCAAACGGCTGCACGCCAAGCGGGACTACGACGAGGAGATCCCGACGTCCTGGCGGGAGACCGTGATCATGTGGTGGGCGGGGATGCGGGGGGTGGCGTCCGTGGCCCTGGCGCTCGCGATTCCGCTGACCATGGACGACGGGTCGGCGTTTCCGGACCGGGACGAGATCGTGTTCATCGCGTTCGGGGTGATCATGGCGACGCTCGTGCTGCAGGGGCTCACCTTGCCGTGGCTGGTGAAACGGCTCGGGGTGCGGGCCGACACCGACAGCGAGAAGGCGTTCGAGAAGGAGCTGGCGGTGCGGGCGGCGAAGGCCGCGAAGCGGAGGTTGCGGGAGATCGAGGATGTCGAGGAACTGCCGGAGGAGGTGTCCGAGCAGTTGTTGCGGCGGGCGTTCGACATCGGGGTGCGGATCTCTCCCGAGGTGGGGGACGGGGAGCGGCGGGAGGCGTACGAGAAGAGGGTGAAGCGGGTGAAGCGGATGCGGCGGATTCAGGGGGAGATGATGAGTGCGGCGCGTCATGAGGTGCTGGCGGCGCGGAGTGAACCGGGGGCGGATCCGGAGATCGTGGACCGGGTTCTTCGGCACCTGGACGTTCGTAGCCTGAGGTGAGTCGCCCACCCACGCACCGCCCGTTCACCGTTCGTTGAGGGGTGGGCGTTTGCCGTGGGGGTTGGGCGTCGTTGGCGGCTGCGGGTTGCAATGTTTGCCCACCCGCGCACCGCCCGTTCACCGTTCGTTGAGAGGTGGGCGTTTCTCGTTGGGGGTCGAGCGCCGTTGGCGGCTGCGGGTTGCAATGTTTGCCCACCCGCGCACCGCCCGTTCACCGTCGATTGAGGGGTGGGCGTTTGCCGTTGGGGTGCGGCGTCGTTGGCGGCTGCGGGTACCGTTCCTCGCCCTTCAGTCTTGGCTTTTTGTAGGCTCGGATTTATGGCTCGCAACGTTGTGATCAGTGGTGGCGGTACGGGAATTGGGCTTGCTGCGGCGCATGTCTTCGCGGCCGACGGGGATCGGGTGTTGCTGCTGGGGCGGCGGCGCGAGGTGTTGGAGAAGGCGGGGGTGCCAGGGGCGTTGACGTACGCCGGGGACCTGAGTGAGCCCGAAGTGGTGCGCGGGGTCGGGCGGTTCGTCGCCGAGGAGTTCGGGACCGTGGATGTGCTGGTGCACGGTGCGGGCGGTACCGGGGCGTTGGAGCCGGGGAGCGCGAGCAGTGATCCGCTGGACCGTGTCGCGCACGACTGGACGGTCAACTTCCGTATCAACACCCTCAGCGCCGCGCTGCTCACCGAGGCGCTGAAGTCGCGGCTCGCGGAGCCGGGTGGGCGGGTGCTGTTCGTCAGTTCCATCGCCGCGTACCGGGGTTCGGGCAGCGGGGCGTACGGCGGGGCCAAGGCGGCGTTGCATCCGTACGCCCATGACCTGGCCAGGGATCTCGGGCCGCGCGGGATCACCGTGAACGTGGTCGCACCCGGGTACATCGAGGACACGGAGTTCTTCGGGCCGCAGATCGACCCGGCCCGGCGTGAGCGGCTCATCAACGACACGTCGACCGGGCGGGCGGGTACCCCTGGGGATGTCGCGGCGACCTTGCACTGGCTGGCCTCACCGGCAGCCGGCCACGTCACCTCCCAGGTGATCCAGGTCAACGGCGGGGCTGAGCGGGGGCGTTGAGGGGCTGGGGCTGAGTGGCGGGGGTTGGTTTCGGTCAACGGCGTTGATGGGCGCGGGGGTTGAGGCATTGAACCGGCCAGCCGTCAGCAGCGCCCCTTAACGGTAAACGCCCACCCCACAACCGACGGTGAACAGGTGGGCGTAGGCGGGCAATTCAGCCGTGGGCCGGTAGCCGACCGGTATGCCCGCCCCGTCCAGCCCTCAGCCCCGGTTGGCACCCGGAGGCTCATGCGCCGGATGGGCGCCCCCGCCGTTCGGTGACGGATCCTCCCCCGGAATCGGCGCCGCGTCCGCCGTGTTGACGCGGGGCAGTGCGTACGGGTGCTCCACATACAGCCAGCGGATCATTTGCTCGCGGACGGTGACCCGTACCGTCCAGATGTCGTCCGCGTCCTTCGCGGTGACCAGGGCCCGGACCTCCATGGTGTTGGGGGTGGTGTCGGTGACGACGAGGCCGTAGCTGCGGCCGTCCCAGGCCGGGCATGCGCGGAGGATCTCGCGGAGCTGGGTGCGCATCGCGTCCACCGGGGCCGAGTGGTCGACCTGGAAGTAGACGATGCCGGTCATCTGCGGGGTGCCGCGGGACCAGTTCTCGAAGGGCTTGGACGTGAAGTACGACACCGGCATGGTGATCCGGCGTTCGTCCCAGGTGCGGACCGTCAGGAAGGTGAGCGTGATCTCCTCGATCGTGCCCCACTCGCCGTCCACCACGACCGTGTCGCCGATGCGGACCATGTCGCCGAAGGCGATCTGCAGTCCCGCGAAGAGGTTGGCGAGCGTCGACTGTGCCGCTACACCGGCGACGATGCCCAGGACACCCGCCGAGGCCAGCAGCGACGCACCGGCCGCGCGCATCGCCGGGAACGTCAGCAGCATCGCGGCGACCGCCACCACGCCGACGACCGCGGCCACCACCCGCGTGATCAGCGTCACCTGGGTCCGGACCCGGCGGACCCGGGCCGCGTCGCGGGAGGCGCGGGCGTAGCGCGCGTAGGAGGACTCCACGATCGCCGCCGCGACCCGGATCATCAGCCAGGCCGTGGCGCCGATCAGCACCAGGGTCAGGGTCTGGCCGATGCCGACCCGGTGTTCCTCCAGCAGTTGTGCCTGGTCGTAGGAGGCTCTGAGCAGAGCCGCGCAGATCACCAGCTGGTAGGGCACCCGGCCTCGGCGCAGCAGGCCCCACAACGTGGTGTCGTCGTGCCGGGCGTCCGCCTTGCGCAGCAGCAGGTCGGTGACCCAGCCGATGAGCAGCGTGAGGACGACGGAGCCGCCGATGACGATCAGCGGGCGCAGTACGTTCTCCATGTGTCCGACCGTACTGGCACGATGGCTTCATGAACATCATGCTCTTCCACTCGACGTACGGACTGCGGCCGGCGGTGCAGGACGCCGCCGAGCGGCTGCGCGCCGCGGGCCACGAGGTGTGGACCCCGGACCTCTTCGAGGGGCGTACGTTCGAGACGGTCGAGGAGGGCATGGCCTTCAACGACGGGATCGGGAAGGATGAGGTGTTGAAGCGGGCCGTGCTGGCCGCCGCCCCCTACTCCGAGCGCGGGCTCGTCTACGCCGGGTTCTCGCTCGGCGCCTCCGTCGCGCAGACCCTCGCCCTCGGCGACGAGAAGGCCCGCGGGCTGCTGCTTCTGCACGGCACTTCGGACATCGCGGCCAACGCCTCCGTCGACGATCTGCCGGTCCAGCTGCACGTCGCCGAGCCCGACCAGTTCGAGACCGACGACTGGCTCAGCTCCTGGTATCTCCAGATGGGCAGGGCGGGCGCGGATGTGGAGATCTACCGGTACGCCGGAGCCGGCCACCTCTACACCGACCCCGGCCTTCCGGACTACGACGAGGAGGCCGCCGAGGCCACCTGGCGAGTGGCCCTCGGCTTCCTGGAGACCCTCTAAAAGCCTTGCCTACGCCGGTTGAAGGCCTTGCCTACACCGGGTCGTACGTCCGCTCCACCTTCTGCGTGCCGCTCCGCGTCCGGTACGACCGCTCCCAGGACGAGGTCGCGGTCGCCGAGGTGCGGTCGGACAGGACGTAGTAGTCCATCTGCGCGCGGTCGGCCGTGATGTCCAGGACGCCGTAGCCGTGGCGGTCCGTGTCGACCCAGTGGACGTGCCGGTTGGCGAGCTGGATCAGCGGTGCGGCGACCGCGGAGACTGTGCCCTCGGGGACCTTCACGATGTCGTCGAGGTTGTCGGAGGTGACGGACGTGATCACGAACTCCGTTGCGGCGGACGGCGAGAGCGGGTAGGTGCCCGCGTCCACCGGTACGTCGTTGGCCCAGGACATGTGGATGTCGCCGGTGAGGAACACCGTGTTGCCGATCGCGTTCGACCGCAGATGCGCGAGGAGTTCACGGCGGTCGTCGGTGTAGCCGTCCCACTGGTCGGTGTTGACGCCTATGCCGTCCTGCGGCAGGTCCAGCAGCTTGGCGAGCGGCTTGAGCAGGTCGGCGGTGAGCGAGCCGATGACGAACGGCGCGATCATCACTGAGTTGCCGACAAGCCGCCACTTGGTGTCCGACGCCTTCAACCCGGCCTTCAGCCAGTCGAGTTGGGCGCGTCCCGTGATCGTACGGTCCGGGTCGTCGACGGAACCGCTGCCCGAACTCGCCTGCTGCGAACGGAAGGAGCGCAGGTCGAGGAGGGAGAGGTCCGCCAACTTGCCGAAGCGCAGGCGGCGGTAGGTGGTGCCCGCGATGGCCGGGCGGACCGGCATCCACTCAAAGTACGCCTGTTTCGCGGCCGCTTGACGGGCCGTCCAGGTGCCCTCGGCGCCCTCGGTGTGGTTGACCGCGCCGCCGGACCAGGCGTTGTCGGCGAACTCGTGGTCGTCCCAGATCGCGACGACCGGCGCCTTGGCGTGCAGCGCCTGGAGGTCCGGGTCGGTCTTGTACTTGCCGTGCCGGGTGCGGTAGTCGGCGAGCGTGATGATCTCGTTGGTCGGCGCGTGCTGTCGTACGACCGTGCCGCGCGCCGCGTACTCGCCGGACTTGTACTCGTAGATGTAGTCGCCCAGGTGCAGCCATGCGTCGAGGTCGTTGCGGGCCGCGAGGTGGCGGTACGACGAGAAGTAGCCGGCCTCCCAGTTGGCGCAGGTGACGACGCCGAAGCGCAGGCCGGTCACGGTCGCGTCCGTCGCCGGCGCGGTGCGGGTGCGCGCCGCTGGGGAGTCGGTGCCGCCGGCCGAGAAGCGGAACCAGTAGTCGGTGGCCGGTTCCAGGCCGCGGATGTCGGCCTTGACGGTGTGGTCGGAGGCGGCGGTCGCGGTGAGGGAGCCCCGGGAGACGACGTTCGTGAACGCCTTGTCCTTGGCTACGGTCCAGCTCACCTCGGTGTCAGGGCCGAGCCCCGAACCGGGGACCGCCTCGGCGGTGGGCGTCACCCGGGTCCACAGCAGGACACCGTCCGGGAGCGGGTCCCCGGAGGCGGTCCCGTGCAGGAAGGCGGGCGTCTCGGTGGCGGCCCCTGCGGGCAGCGCGGCGACGAGCGGGCCGGCCAGAACGGCGGTGGCGGCCGCGGCCTTGACGACCGTACGGCGGCGCGGGGAGAGCGAGTTGACGCCCTCGGTTGCTCTGTATCGACTGGTCACGAGCGACCAGGTTACTGATCGGTATTAACGAGAGCGGGCGAACTCGTAAAAGTTCGCCCGCTCTTCCACCGCGCGTTGTCCGGGAAGGCTCAGGCCTTCAGGGCCGCGTCCACCACCCTGGTGAAGTCGGCCACCGACATGGGCGGGTTGCCCGAGGTGTCGGCGGTGAGCATCTTGCCGTCCATGACGAAGCTCGGGGTGCCCGTCACGCCGTCCTTGTTGTTGTCGAAGGTCTTCGACATGGCCATCGCCCAGGCGTCGTAGGTGCCCTTCTTGACGGCGTTCTGGAACTTCGTGTTGCCCTTCAGGGCGGAGACCGTGTCGGCGACCTTGATGAGGTAGCTGTCGTCCTTGAACTTGTCGGTCGTCTCGTCCGGGTGGTACTTCGTCGAGTACAGCGCGGTCTTGTACTCCAGGAACGCGGTGGGGCTGACGTTCAGCGCGGCGCCCAGGGCGCTCAGCGCGTTCTTCGAGCCGACGCCGTTGTCCTTGTTGTCGATGAACGTGCCACCGATGTACTGGATCTTGAACTTGCCGTCGTCGATGTCCTTCACGACGGTCGAGCCCACGGTCTGCTCGAACTGGGCGCAGACGGGGCAGCGCGGGTCCTCGTACTCCTTGAGGGTCTTCTTCGCGCTGGCCTTGCCGATGATCACCGTCGTGCCCTTGGTGCCCGAGGTGTTGGCCGGGGCGGTGACCTTGGCGTCCTTCAGGCCCTCCCAGTAGCTGGGCTTGTTGTTCTGCACGACGGCGTAGCCGATGCCGCCGGCTATCGCGAGGACGCCGACGACCGAACCGGCGACTATGAGTTGCCGCTTGACCTTCGCGCGCTTGGCCTGGCGCTCGCGCTCGGCGCGCAGCCGCTCACGGGCCGCCGTCTTCGCCGCCGCGCTGTTCCGCTTGCTCATGGTGGTGGTCTCCATCAAGGACGCGCACGTGCCGTGCGCGGAATACGTATGGGGGACTGACTACTGGGGTGCTCGGTGCGGGTGCGCGGTGCTTCAGACCGCGAGGAGGACCGAGCGCGGCGGTCCACGCCGTCCCAGGGAGTGCACCAGCAGCCGCTCACGGACGGTGGCCGCCCGGCGCGTGGTGCGCGGCAGCCGGCGGACCGGCGAGGTGCGGCGGCCCGTCACCGCGGCGACGGCCAGGAGCAGCGGGCGGAAGCCCACCGCCGTCGCCGCGCGCAGCAGTTCGGAGATCGCGCGCTCGCCGCGGCGCAGATAGGCGGCGGCCAGCAGCCCCACGCCGATGTGCGCGCCGAGCAGCAGCCAGGCGGCGGTGGCGTCGGTGTGCGCGAGCAGCGCCGCCGCCTGATGGGGATCGTCGGTCATCCGGGCCAGCGGGGTGCCCACGCTGCCGCCGCTGCACAGCACGTCCAGGCCGACCGCGCGCAGCGGTCCGGCGACCGGGCCGCCCGCCCTGCCGTAGCAGGCGTGCTGGCCGGTGGTGAAGACCGTGTCGGCGGCCAGTTCCAGCGGGATCAGCAGCGCGGCGATCCGGCCGAAGCCGCGCTCGCGGCCCGCGAGGGCGAAGGCGACGACGAACACGGTGGCGGCGATCGCCGCCACCGTGCCGAGGGGAAGCGGGACCCGGGACAGCAGCACGTGCGACGCGGTGCTGAGCGTCACGACCAGTGCCGTGAACAGCGCCGCGCGTACGGCCCTGAGCTGGATCCCGGATATGTCCATAGCGGAGGTGAGTCTGTCATGTGCTCCGGTAAGGGACCCCTAAAGGGTTCCTGTGAGCGTACGGATGGTTACAGACCCGGAATCCGGCCGTTGCGGAACAGGTCGACGAAGGTCTGGTGGTCGGCACGCGCGCGTGCGCCGTAGCTGTGCGCGAAGTCGACGAGCACGCCCGCGAAGCCGTCCTCGTCGGCCGCGATCGCCGCGTCGATGGCCCGCTCCGTGGAGAACGGCACCAGGGACTCGCCGGACTGGTCGTCGGCCGCCGCGTGCATCGTCGCCGTGGCCCGTCCCAGGTCCGCGACCACGGCGGCGATCTCCTCCGGGTCGTCGATGTCGCTCCAGTCCAGGTCCACCGCGTACGGCGACACCTCGGCGACCAGCTGTCCGGTCCCGCCCAGCTCGGTCCAGCCCAGCCACGGGTCCGCGTGCGCCTGGAGGGCACGCTGGGAGATCACCGTGCGGTGGCCCTCGTGCTGGAAGTAGTCCCGGATCGCCGCGTCCGTGATGTGCCGGGAGACGGCCGGCGTCTGGGCCTGCTTGATGTAGATCACCACATCGTTCTCCAGGGCGTCGCTGTTGCCCTCCAGAAGGATGTTGTACGACGGCAGCCCGGCCGAGCCGATGCCGATGCCCCGGCGGCCGACGACGTCCTTCACGCGGTAGGAGTCGGGGCGGTCCAGGGAGGACTCGGGAAGCGTCTCCAGGTAGCCGTCGAAGGCCGCGAGGACCTTGTAGCGGGTCGCCGCGTCCAGCTCGATGGAGCCGCCGCCCGACGCGAACCGGCGCTCGAAGTCACGGATCTCCGTCATCGAGTCCAGCAGCTCGAAGCGGGTCAGCGAGCGGGCCGTGCGCAGCGCGCCCAGCAGCGGGCCGTCGGCCGTGTCCAGCGTGAACGGCGGCACCTCGTCGCTCTTCGCGCCGGTCGCCAGCGCGTGGATCCGCTCGCGGTACGCGCCCGCGTAGACCTGCACCAGCTCGGTGATCTGCTCGTCACTGAGCGCCTTCGCGTACCCGATCAGCGCCACGGAGGCGGCGAAGCGCTTGAGGTCCCAGGTGAACGGGCCGACGTAGGCCTCGTCGAAGTCGTTGACGTTGAAGACCAGCCGGCCGTTCGAGTCCATGTAGGTGCCGAAGTTCTCGGCGTGCAGGTCGCCGTGGATCCACACGCGCGACGTGCGGTCGTCCAGGTACGGGCCGCCCCGCTTCTCGGCATCGAGGTCGTGGTAGAAGAGCGCCGCCGTGCCCCGGTAGAAGGCGAAGGCCGAAGCCGCCATCTTCCGGAACTTCACGCGGAACGCGGCCGGGTCGGCGGCCAGGAGCTCGCCGAAGGCGGTGTCGAAGACGGCAAGGATCTCCTCGCCGCGGTGCTCGTCGTTGAGCTGCGGAACCGACATCGCTCTGTGCCTCCTGGTACGGGTGGTGCGTGACATGTGACGGGTCTGTCGTCACCTTCCAACGCTCGAAGGTACGTGGGAGTGCCCGCCGTGTGTCAGTGGTCAGGCATAGGATTCGGTCTCGTCCCCCCAGACCGCCCGCTGTCTGTTGTCGACTGTTTCCCCTGGAGGCCAAGCCGTGTCAAAGCCGCCGTTCACGCACCTGCATGTCCACACCCAGTACTCGCTCCTGGACGGTGCCGCGCGGCTCAAGGACATGTTCAACGCGTGCAACGAGATGGGTATGACCCATATCGCGATGTCCGACCACGGCAACCTCCATGGGGCCTACGACTTCTTCCACACGGCGAAGAAGGCGGGCGTCACGCCGATCATCGGCATCGAGGCGTACGTCGCCCCTGAGTCGCGGCGCAACAAGCGCAAGATCCAGTGGGGCCAGCCGCACCAGAAGCGCGACGACGTGTCCGGTTCCGGTGGTTACACCCACAAGACGATCTGGGCGGCGAACAAGACGGGCCTGCACAACCTCTTCAAGCTGTCCTCGGACGCGTACGCCGAGGGCTGGCTCCAGAAGTGGCCGCGCATGGACAAGGAGACCATCTCCCAGTGGTCCGAGGGCCTCATCGCCTCCACCGGCTGCCCCTCCGGCGAACTCCAGACCCGGCTGCGCCTCGGCCAGTACGACGAGGCTCTGAAGGCGGCCGCCGAGTACCAGGACATCTTCGGCAAGGACCGCTACTTCCTGGAGCTGATGGACCACGGCATCGAGATCGAACACCGGGTCCGTGACGGCCTGTTGGACATCGGCAAGAAGCTCGGCATCCCGCCCCTGGTGACGAACGACTCGCAC
This sequence comes from Streptomyces sp. NPDC050528, assembly GCF_044457795.1. Classification (NCBI taxonomy): domain Bacteria; kingdom Bacillati; phylum Actinomycetota; class Actinomycetes; order Kitasatosporales; family Streptomycetaceae; genus Streptomyces; species Streptomyces sp. NPDC050528. The sequence continues at coordinate 403,826 of NZ_JBITHH010000002.1, read as the reverse complement.
TACACGTACGCCCACGAGTCCGTCGCGCACGACGCCCTGCTCTGCATCCAGACCGGCAAGAACCTCTCCGACCCGGACCGCTTCCGCTTCGACGGCACCGGTTACTACCTGAAGTCCACCGACGAGATGTACGCCGTGGACTCCTCGGACGCCTGGCAGGAGGGCTGCCGCAACACCCTCCTGGTCGCCGAACAGATCGACACCTCGGGCATGTTCGAGGCCAAGAACCTCATGCCCAAGTTCGACATCCCGGACGGCTTCACCGAGGTCACCTGGTTCAAGGAGGAGGTCCGCCGGGGGATGGAGCGCCGCTTCCCGGGCGGCATCCCCGACGACCGCCAGAAGCAGGCGGACTACGAGATGGACGTCATCATCCAGATGGGGTTCCCGGGCTACTTCCTTGTAGTCGCTGACTTCATCATGTGGGCGAAGAACAACGGCATCGCGGTCGGCCCCGGCCGTGGCTCCGCGGCCGGTTCGATCGTCGCGTACGCCATGGGCATCACCGACCTCGACCCCATCCCGCACGGCCTGATCTTCGAGCGGTTCCTCAACCCCGAGCGCGTCTCCATGCCCGATGTCGACATCGACTTCGACGAGCGCCGGCGCGTCGAGGTGATCCGGTACGTGACGGAGAAGTACGGCGCCGACAAGGTCGCCATGATCGGCACCTATGGCAAGATCAAGGCCAAGAACGCCATCAAGGACTCCGCGCGCGTGCTGGGCTACCCGTACGCGATGGGCGACCGCCTCACCAAGGCGATGCCCGCCGACGTCCTCGGCAAGGGCATCGACCTCTCCGGCATCACCGACCCCAAGCACCCCCGCTACGGCGAGGCGGGCGAGATCCGCGGGATGTACGAGAACGAACCGGACGTCAAGAAGGTCATCGACACCGCCAAGGGCGTCGAGGGCCTGGTCCGGCAGATGGGCGTGCACGCGGCCGGCGTCATCATGTCCAGCGAGCCCATCGTCGACCACGCACCGGTGTGGGTCCGGCACACGGACGGCGTGACCATCACACAGTGGGACTACCCGCAGTGCGAGTCGCTCGGCCTGCTGAAGATGGACTTCCTCGGCCTGCGCAACCTCACGATCATGGACGACGCCATCAAGATGGTGAAGTCCAACAAGAGCATCGACCTGGAGATGCTCGCCCTCCCGCTCGACGACCCCAAGACCTTCGAACTGCTCTGCCGCGGCGACACGTTGGGCGTCTTCCAGTTCGACGGCGGCCCCATGCGCTCGCTGCTGCGCCAGATGCAGCCCGACAACTTCGAGGACATCTCCGCCGTCTCGGCCCTGTACCGCCCCGGCCCGATGGGCATGAACTCGCACATCAACTACGCCGAGCGCAAGAACAAGCGTCAGGAGATCACCCCGATCCACAAGGAGCTGGAGGAGCCTCTTGAGGAGGTCCTCGCGGTGACCTACGGCCTGATCGTGTACCAGGAGCAGGTGCAGAAGGCCGCGCAGATCGTCGCCGGGTACTCGCTCGGCGAGGCCGACATCCTGCGCCGCGTGATGGGCAAGAAGAAGCCCGACGAGCTGGCGAAGAACTTCACCATCTTCCAGGCGGGCGCCCAGAAGAACGGCTACAGCGACGAGGCGATCCAGGCCCTGTGGGACGTCCTGGTCCCCTTCGCCGGCTACGCGTTCAACAAGGCGCACTCCGCCGCGTACGGCCTGGTCTCGTACTGGACCGCCTACCTGAAGGCCAACTACCCGGCCGAGTACATGGCGGCGCTGCTCACCTCGGTCAAGGACGACAAGGACAAGTCCGCGATCTACCTCAACGAGTGCCGCCGTATGAAGATCAAGGTGCTCCCGCCGAACGTCAACGAGTCGGTGCACAACTTCGCCGCCCAGGGCGACGACGTGATCCTCTTCGGCCTGGAGGCCGTGCGCAACGTCGGCACGAACGTCGTCGACTCGATCATCAGGTCCCGCAAGGCGAAGGGGAAGTACAACTCCTTCCCCGACTACCTGGACAAGGTCGAGGCCGCCGCCTGCAACAAGCGGACCACTGAATCCCTCATCAAGGCCGGTGCGTTCGACACCCTGGGGCACACCCGCAAGGGCCTCACCGCGCACTTCGAGCCGATGATCGACAACGTGGTGGCGGTCAAGCGCAAGGAGGCCGAGGGGCAGTTCGACCTCTTCGGGGGCATGGGCGAGGAGGACACCAGCGAGCCCGGCTTCGGACTCGACGTGGAGTTCACCACCGACGAGTGGGAGAAGACGTATCTCCTCGCCCAGGAGCGGGAGATGCTCGGTCTGTACGTCTCCGACCACCCGCTCTTCGGCCTGGAGCACGTGCTGTCCGACAAGGCCGACGCGGGCATCGCCCAGCTCACCGGAGGTGAGCACGGGGACGGCGCGGTCGTCACCATCGGCGGCATCATCTCGGGCCTGCAGCGCAAGATGACCAAGCAGGGCAACGCCTGGGCGATCGCCACCGTCGAGGACCTCGCGGGCTCCATCGAGTGCATGTTCTTCCCGGCGTCCTACCAGCTGGTGTCGACCCAACTCGTCGAGGACACCATCGTGTTCGTCAAGGGCCGCCTCGACAAGCGCGAGGACGTGCCGCGCCTGGTCGCGATGGAGATGCAGGTCCCGGACGTGTCGAACGTGGGCACCAACGCACCCGTGATCCTGACCATCCCGGCGACCCGGGTCACGCCGCCCATGGTCAGCAGGCTCGGTGAGATCCTCAGCCACCACCGGGGCGACAGCGAGGTCCGCATCAAGCTCCAGGGCCCGACGAAGACGACCGTCCTGCGCCTGGACCGGCACCGGGTCAAGCCGGACCCGGCCCTGTTCGGCGACTTGAAGGTGCTGCTCGGCCCGGCCTGCCTGGCCGGCTGAGCGACAGGCGTACAGCCACGACTGAGGGGCGCATCCGTCGACGGATGCGCCCCTCAGTCGTTCAACAACCCTTAAAGCAGGCCTCAGTTGTGACCGAAGCGCTTCTGCTTGCCCTTGCGGGCCATGTCGCTCGGCGTCGCCTGGGATATGCGCTGTTCGGCCTGTGCCTCCATCGAGGACGACGTGGCCTGCTCCTGGGCGCGCTCGGACTGCGGCTGCTTACGGTCACGGTGCTTGTTCTTGGCCATGGTGATCTGCCTCCTGAGGGGGATCTAGGGGCCAGGGCCGCGACCAGATTCACATAGCCAGACGAAGAACGCATTTCGGATAATTACCGTGTGTGACATGGTTGGTACGAGAGAGAAGTCCCGAAACGCCACGCCGAAGATCGAGTTCGGGCCGTTAACCCCTGCGCGGTCGGGCAGACTCGAAGCAAGCCCGAAGCAAACCGACCGGGAAGAGGGTGAGTCGCGTGGACCGCTGCATCGTCCTGGTGGACGCCGGGTATCTGCTGGGGGCCGCAGCAAGTCTCCTCGCCGGAGAGCCCTCGCGTTCCAGGATCACCGTCGATCACGCCGCCCTCATCCAGGGCCTGCGCGAGCGCGCCGAGTCCGACACCGAACGACCCCTGCTGCGCATCTACTGGTTCGACGGCGCCCCCGACCGCGTCCCCCAGCCCGAGCACCGCAGGCTGCGTGTGATGCCCCGTGTCACCGTCCGCCTCGGCGCCCTGACCCGCAGCGACGGACGCTGGGCGCAGAAGGGCGTCGACGCCGCCATGCACGCCGAGCTGACCGAGCTGGCCCGCAACCGCGCCTGCTCCGACGTCGTCCTCGTCACCGGCGACGGCGATCTGCTGCCGGGCATGATGGCCGCCAAGGAGCACGGCGTCGCCGTACACCTGTGGGCCGTGCAGGCCGCGGACGGGGACTACAACCAGTCCGAGGACCTGGTCGCCGAGGCCGACGAGCGGCGGGTGCTGGACCGGGCCTGGATCACCAAGGCCGTACGGGCCAAGGATCTCGGTGGCGTGTGCGCGCCGCCGCCCGTGCCGCGGCCGGAGATCGCCGCGATCCTGTCCGCGCCGCTGCCCGAGTCCGCGCCGGCCGCGCGCGAGCGGCCCGTCGAGGAGGGCGAGCACGCGACGGCGGAGGCCGGTTCGGAGAACGGCACGCAGGAGCGGGTGCCCGCGCCCAAGGGCGTGCCCACCCCCAAGGACCTGGCGAGCCTGAAGGCCCCGGGTGCCGCCGCGCCCGCACAGCAGCCCGCGAGCGCGACCCTGCGCTGGTCCTCCGACAAAGGGTGGGTCGACCGGCCGGGTGGCGCCGCCGAGCCGCCCGAGGTCGCCTCAATGCCGACGCTGGCCCAGCTGACCACCGCCGAGCAGCGCTGGGCCGACCGCGAGGAGGACATCACCACGGTCGGCGGCGACCCCTACGAAGTGGGCCAGGTCTTCGCCCGCCGCTGGATGGGCCGCCTCGGCGACCACGGCAGCCACCTGCAGAAACTGTCCGGGATGTACCCCCGCGTCCCGCACCGCATCGACGGCGAACTGCTGCGCTACGCCGCCCGGTTCGGCCTCCTCGCGCACAAGGACGACCAGATCGACGAGCACGACCGGTACGCGATCCGGGCCGGGTTCTGGCGCGAGATCGACGTACGGACGGCCGCGGAGCACGCGCCCGCCGGGGAGTGATCGCAGCCGGCCGGGCCGCGTGCCGGCGGGACGGCTTTACCGACGAATGTGCCGTTCTCGACCGACCCGCGAGCGGGCGGGGCTCCCGGACCCCGTAGTCTCGTCACGTGAGTACGCGCGCGGGAGTGGCACTTCGACACGGTGATGATGTCGTGTGCGCGGTGCGCGGGCTCAGCAAGACCTATCCGCCGGTGCGCGGCCGGCGCGGTGCGCCGGGCACCCCCGAGGTGCGGGCCACCGACGACGTGACCCTCGACATCCGCCGGGGCGAGATCTTCGGACTGCTCGGGCCGAACGGCGCCGGCAAGTCCACCCTCGTACGCCAGCTGACCGGGCTCATGCGGCCCGACGCCGGCAGCGTCGAGATCCTCGGCCACGACATCGTCCGCCACCCCGAGCGGGCCGCGCGGATCCTCGCCTACCTCGGCCAGGAGTCCTCCGCCCTCGACGAACTCACCGTGTCGCTCGCCGCCGAGACCACCGCCCGGCTGCGCGGCCTGGACCTGCGTGACGCACGGGCCGAACGGGACGCCGTACTCGACGAGTTGGGGCTTACGGCCATCGCCGGGCGGCCGCTGAAGAAGCTGTCCGGTGGGCAGCGGCGGCTGGCGTGTGTGGCCGCCGCGCTGGTCGGGGAGCGGCCGCTGCTGGTGCTCGACGAGCCGACCACCGGGATGGATCCGGTCGCGCGCAGGGCCGTGTGGTCCGCCGTCGACCGGCGCCGGGCCGAGCGCGGGTCCACCGTGCTGCTCGTCACCCACAACGTCATCGAGGCCGAGACCGTCCTCGACCGGGTCGCCGTCCTCGACCAGGGCAAGGTCATCGCCTGCGACACCCCCGCCGGGCTCAAGGAACAGGTCGCGGGCGAGGTGCGGGTCGAGCTGGTGTGGCGGGAGAAGCCGCCGCTGGACGTCCCGGAGGTCGCCGCGCTGCGGGACCGGGCCGTCGAGTCCGGCCGCCGCTGGACGCTGCGGCTGGCCCCCGAGGAGGCCCGGGTCGCGGTCGCCACGGTGACCGGCGGGGCGGCGTTCGCGGCCCTGGACGACTTCACCCTGGCCACGCCCAGCCTGGAGGATGTGTATCTGACGCTGGGCGGGAACGCGCAGGGGCTGGTGAAGGCATGAGTGCACGAGCCGTCGTATCCGTATGGGACAGGGCGAATGTCGTTGTATCCGTAGCGGACAGGACGACTTCCGGCGTCGAGAGGAGCAGCGCGACGTGAGTGTCGTATCCGCCGATGTTCTGCCGAGTGGTCCCCTGGCCGTGCCGGAGGCCACCGCCTCGGGCGCGGCCGAGCTGGGGCCGAAGGCCAGGCTGTGGCCCTCCATGGCCGCCGTGTACCGGGCCCAGCTGTCCCGGGCGCGGGTCGCGCGGATTCCGCTGCTGTTCGTGGCGACCTTCCAGTCCGTCGGCATCCTGATCATGATGCGCGGGGTCGTCGACGGCGGCAGCCACGACGCCCAGTTCGTCGTCGCCGGCTCGTCCGTGCTCGTCGTCGCCTACGTCGGGCTCAACCTCCTCGCCCAGTACTTCGGGCAGCTGCGCGGCAGCGGCGGGCTCGACCACTACGCCACCCTGCCGGTGCCGCCCGCGGCCGTGGTGCTGGGCGCGGCGGGGGCGTACGCCTCCTTCACCGTGCCGGGGACCGCGCTCACCGCCGTCTTCGGGTGCGTGCTGTTCGGGCTGCCGATGGGGAACATCTGGATCCTGGCGGCGGTGATTCCGCTCGCGGGGGCCGCGCTCGCCGGGCTCGGGGCGGCGCTGGGATTGCTCGCGCCTCGGCCCGAACTCGCCACGCTGCTCGGGCAGTTGGGGATGTCCGCGGCTTTGCTGTTGGGCGTGCTGCCTGCTGATCGGATGCCGGACGCGGTGCGGTTCCTGCGGGATCTGGTGCCCTCGACGTACGGCGTGGAGGCGTTCGCGCAAACGTTCGGGGCGCATCCGGACTGGGCGCTCGTCCTCGGTGACCTCGCCGTATGTGCCGGGGTCGGGGTCGTTTCGCTCGCCGTCGCCGCCTGGGCGTACCGTCGGGCTGCCGTCCGGTGACGCGCCGCACAGCCGGGCCTGGCACGATGGCATTGTGACCGCACCGCTGACTCCGCCTCCGCCGCCGCGTGACCAGTCCCCGCACGATGCGTGGCAGCCGCCGGGTGACCCGAATTCCCCGGGTGCCTCGGACGCCCTGCGTGACTCGGGTGCCGGGTATCCCGTGTACGCCCCGCAGGAAGCGTCCTACGGGGCGGACGGGCCCGGGATCAAGACCGAGCTGATCGAGGCCGTGGTCGTCACGGTTGCCTCGGCGGTCGGTGGGGTGTTGCTCGGGGTGTTGTGGTGGTGGCTGGCGCCGCATGTTCCGCTCGTCGGGGACGTGGTCGACAAGAGCTGGGTCGTCTACCTCAAGGACTCCGAAGGAGAGCAGGCCGTGGGGGTGGATGGAACGTTCACTCTGCTTGCCGTCGCTTTTGGGGTCGTCAGCGCGCTTGTCGTGTTTTTGTTGCGGCGGCGTGGTGGAGTGCCGCTCGTCGCCGCAATGACCCTGGGTGGGTTGCTCGCCGCGTTCATCGCCTGGCGGCTGGGGATGTGGTTCGGGCCCACCAAGGATGTGCTCGCGCATGCCAAGGCTGTGGGTAAGGGGGTTACGTTCTCCGCGCCGCTGAAGTTGGGGGCGAAGGGGGCGTTGCTGGCCTGGCCGGTGGCCGCGCTGGTCGTTCATCTGGGGCTTACGGCGTTGTTCGGGCCTCGGGATCCTGAGCCGGCGTATGTGCAGCAGGGGGTTGGGCCCACGGATGGGTACGGGGCTCCTCTGTCCTAGGTTTCCTCGCCCCCGCCGCCCCTACCCGTCCCATCCCCAGGGGCTGCTGCCCCTTCCACCCCGCCCGGGGGCTGCGCCCCCGGACCCCCATCGGCCTGAACGGCCTCGTCCTCAAGCGCCGGACGGGCTGAAATTACGGGCCTCTGCTGAAGAGGTGCCGTCACTTCGGGCATCGCCCCCAGTGGGTGGGCGGGGGTTCGGGATGGCGGGGGCTCGTCCTCGAACGCCGGACGGGCTGATGGTGTCGGCCTGTGCTGAAGAGGTGCCGTCACTTCGGGCATCGCCCCCAGCGGGTGGGTGAGGGTTCGGGATGGCGCAGCCTCGTCCTCGAACGCCAGACGGGCTGATGGTGTCGGCCTGCGCTGGAGAGGTGTCGGCACTTCGAGCACTACCCCCCAGCGGGTGGGGGTTCGGGATGGCGGAGCCTTGTTCTCAGGTGCCGGACGGGCTGCATATTGCCGGCCCGCGTTCAGAGGTCACGCCCGCCCCCAGAGACCCCAGACGGGCGTCGGAAACGCCTACGCCGGCCTCCGCCCGTGGTTTGCCCTGTGTTTTCTGATGCGCCACTTTCGTTTCCGCGTTTTCTTCGACATGTCTCTTCCTCTTAACCGAGGACCGAGGCGGCGTCGAGGGGTCAGGCACGGCCGATGGGGGCCAGTACCGCTTCCGTGAGGCTGGTGAGGTCCTTGGGGGAGAGTTCGACCTCCAGGCCGCGGCGGCCGGCCGAGATGCAGATCGTGGGGTGGGTGGTGGCCGAGGCGTCCAGGACCGTGCGGAGTTTTTTGCGTTGGCCGAGGGGGGAGATGCCGCCTCGGACGTAGCCCGTGGTGCGTTCGGCGAGGGTGGGGTCGGCCATCGTGGCGCGTTTGCCGCCCACCGCTGACGCGAGGGCCTTCAGGTCCAGTTGGCCCGACACCGGGACGACCGCGACCGTCAAAGTGCCGTCCACGTCTGCCAGCAAGGTTTTGAAGACTCGGTCCGGGGAGACTCCCATCGCCTCGGCCGCCTCCTCGCCGTAGGACGGGTGGGAGGGGTCGTGGTCGTAGGCGTGGAGTTCGTACGGCACCCCCGCGGTCGTCAGGGCGACCGTGGCCGGGGTGCCGCCCGACTGTTGCTGTTTCTGCTTCTTGGCCATCAGGGAACTCCCGCGTCAGTTCAGGCTTGTCGGGCCTCGGGTCAACTCCGATGCCGGTAGGGACGGCAGGTTACGGATGATGGCCGTCTCGGAGCGAAGGAGTTTCAGTTCGTCGCGCAGGCGGGAGGCGGTGTCGGGGGCTTGGAGGAGGCGTTGTTTTGTGCCCGTGTCGAGCATCATTGCCGCCGCCACCAGGTACGAGACCACTGCTGGTTCGTCGGGGAGTTCGGCTTCGCCGGTCGATAGAGTGCGTTCGCGGGCGCCCGCCAGGCGTTTTTGGTATTGGCGGAACGCGCGTAGCACTCCTTCAGCCAGCGCGCCTGCCTCGTCGCCCTTCTCCTCGGGCAGCTCCTCCAGCTCGGCCGTCAGGAACGGGCCCGAGGCGTCCACGGAGAGCAGGCGCATACGGGTCGTGCCCGTCGCCAGGACCTCGAAGGTGCCGTCGGCGCGCTCGCGGATCGTCGCCGCGTCGGCGATGCAGCCCACCGAGTGGAAGGCCTTGAGCGGGTCGGGGCCGAAGCCGGCCGTGGGGCCGCGTTCGGGCACGGCCGTCTGGTCGGGCATGCCCGGGGCGGTCGATGCCACCTCGTGGCCGTCGCGGATGGCCACGACGGCGAATCGGCGCGAATCCTCCTCAGGGGTCTTGAGCAGTTCGCGCATCATGGCGCGATAGCGCTCCTCGAAAATGTTCAGAGGAAGCACGAGCCCCGGGAACAGAACCGAGTTCAGGGGGAAGAGCGGCAGCCGGACGGTGGTCACGGCGCAAAAGCCTAATGGTCGCCGGAGCGCGCACGTCCGCCGTGCTCACTCCGTGGATACCCGGGTGCGTCCTCGAAGGCCCACGGCTGCGTCGGAATCGCCCGCAGAACGGGGGGAACCGGGCCTCCGAGGGGGAGATCCGAGGCCACCGCGATGCGTACACCGTCGCGTATTTCCAGGAACTGGCCGAGCGGGTCGTCGGAGATCCGGTCCCAGGGGAACGACGTGGCGTACGGGCCGATCAGGCGGAGCTGGTCCAGCGCGTCCGGCCAGCGTTCCAGGCGGATGAGGACGTACGTGAGGAGGTTGCGGACCTCGGCCGGCCATGGGTCGGCCGCCGCGTACGTCGCCGAGAGGGTGATCGCCAGGTCGGCCGCCGCGTCCAGGCGGGCCCGGGGCACCGTGGTGCCGCAGCCGTCGGTCAGGCAGGCGAAGGCCGCGCGGACCGGCAGCGCCTGGACGAGCGAGCCGGGCAGGGCGTCCTGCGCGGCCGGCTCGGCGAAGTCGAAGCACGCGCGGTGGGAGCAGCGGGCGGTGTGGGGCGCGTTCCCCGACTGTGTGCGGCAGGCCGCCGACAGGTACTGCAGGGCGGCCACATGGCAGCCGTAGTGGTGCGGGGAGCGGCGGACCGCCTCGCCCCACAGCCGTTCGAACTCGGCGTGCCCGGCGTTCGTGCCCCGCGCCCGGTCCAGGGCGATGCGCCACGGCACCGGGTCGCGCGGCTCGGCCTCGGCCGCCGCCGTGATCAGCGGGCTCAGCTCGCGCAGCAGCTCGGCGCGGGCCGGTGACTCCCAGCCGCGGTCCATCGCCAGCTGTGCCGTGAGGAGGAGCGCGTCCGGGTTCCGCGGGGCGGCCGCGCACCAGTCGTCCAGCCACTCGGGGCGGCAGCGGGCGAACGCGGCGAGCCGGCGCGTGTGGCGGTCGCGGTCCTCCCACTCGGCGGCCGCGCGCGTGGCGGCCAGCAGCTCGGACGCGGGGCCGTACTCGCCGCGTCCGGCCGCGACCAGCGCGGGGCCGAGCCGGTCGTCGGGCGCGTCGAGGAGGACCTCGTCGTCGGCCGGCAGCCCGGCGGCGAGCCGCGAGGTGTTCCTTGCCATCCGGGCGGTACGGATGAACGCGCGCAGCAGAGCCATGGTGTCGACCATTGAAAGACCGTGGATCGGCGTGCGCCAGAGCGATTTAGTACCCGGCTGAAAGTTGTACGCACTCTGGTCAAGCCCAGGCAAAAGGTGACTGTTGCTCACCTGTTCGAGTGCTGTGCGCGCGGGCTCCGAGGAGGGTCCCTAACCGCGCCTGAGCAGCCGTGTGGCGCCCGCCGCCACCGTCGTCGCCAGGATCCACCCCAGCAGGATCAGCGCCACCGACAGCCACTGCCAGCCGCCGTGCAGCTGCCACTGGCCCACCTGCCCCAGGTCGATCACCGGCAGCAGCAGGTCCAGCGCGAACAGGGCTGGGCTCCACGGCGGATGCCCGTTCCCGTTCACCGGCGCGTGGTCGGCGTGCGCGAAGGCCAGCGAACTCGCCGCCCACAGCACCGCCATCCATACGGCCGCCCGGCCCGGCCGGTACCCGTAGGCGACCGTCCAGTCCTGCACGACCCCCCACACCTTGGCCGCGAGCGGCAGGCTCTCCCGGCGCCGCCGCTGCTTGGCCAGCAGCACCTCCCGCGCGTCCACGTCCTCACCGGCGTTCCGCAGCACGGTCGCGAGCCGCTCGTACGGCTCCGGGTTGTACTCGGCGGTCGCCGCCGCCACCCAGTCGAGGCGGGTGTCCAGCGGGAACGGGCCCTGCGGTACGAGGTTCTCGTACACGAAGCCGCCCATGTGCAGGTTGCCCGGACCCGGCCAACTCCCCGCCTGGTCGATCAGGTTGACGACCCGCGCTCCCGACAGCACCACCTTGCCGCGCCGCGGCCGCTCCCCGAGGAAGCGCAACTCGGGCGCCTGGATCCGCAACAGCGACAGCTCCTGGTCGTCCGTGAACGTGAACCGGGCCCGCTCCAGGTCCACCGCGTCCCCGAACCGCCCGTCGTCCAGCCGCACCCCGCCCTGGCACGAGAAACGCTGAATACGCGTCCCGCGCGCGGGAGTTGTGCCGCTCAGCCAGGGGCCGCCGACACCGGCCGGGGTCAGGTACAGGGTGCGGCCCACGGTCAACTGGGGTGCGTTCAGGGCGAGTCGGCTGTACGGATTCGCCAGCCGGGCCCCGCGCAGGCTCAGCGAGACGCCCACCTTGGCGCTGCGCAGGCTCAACTCCCCGTGCGATTCCAGGAGTTCGGCCTGAAGGTCCTGGCCCACGGTCATGCCGTCGGCGGCGATCGAACGTCCGGTGCGGTCCCGGTAGACGATCGCCTGGTTCAGCAGCAGATCGGTGCCGATGTGCGCGTCGGTCAGCCGCACCCCGTTGTGGAAGCGGCAGCGCGGCAGATGGAGGTCACCCTCCGTGTGCACCCGCGCCGCCTCCAGCCGGGGCACCGAGCAGTCCACCAGCCGTACGGTCTGGAAGCGGGCCTCCGGCAGCAGCACCTCCCGCTCGAAACGGCAGCCCTTCAGCTCGACGTACGGCGTGACGGTGCCGCCCGCCAGGTCCAGCACGCCGCTGATCTGCACGCCGGTGAGTTTCAGGGACGCCACCCGGCCCGACAGCGCGGGCGGTCCGTCGAGGAGCAGCCAGCACACGAACCGTGCCCGCACGGTCCGCTCCGGGCCCCACGGATGTCCGCCGTGCGGATCGTCGACGACACTGTCGCCGCTGCTCAGGTCGTACACGCTGCCATTGCGGAAGGCCTGCCACATACCGGCCTCGGCGGCGGTCGCATCGTCCGGCACATCCCCCGCGCGGATGCCGACACCCTCGGTCACTGCTCTTTCATCCCTCTCGGCTACTCACGGGTTTCGCACAGCAGTTCATGCCCGCTGAGTAACCCCCGGAACACTAGACGTGAAGGGGATCTTCCGGGTTCCGGCCACGTTCTGTATCAGCCATTGATACGCGCGAACGGTGCCCGATCTCAGTCTGAGAGAATTGGCCCCGTGATCTCCCGAATCGATCTGCGCGGTGACGCCCTCCCCGAAGGGCCCGCCCTGCGCGACCTGCTGCCCCGAGCCGACTTCGACGTCTCGGCCGCCCTGGAGAAGGTGCGGCCGATCTGCGAGGCCGTGCATCATCGGGGCGACGCGGCGCTGATCGACTTCGCCGAGAAGTTCGACGGCGTGCGGCTTGAGCAGGTGCGGGTCCCGGTCCAGGCGCTCAGCGACGCGCTGGAGCAGCTCGACCCGGAGGTGCGCGCGGCCCTGGAGGAGTCCATCCGGCGCGCCCGGCTCGTCCACCGCGAGCAGCGCCGTACGACCCACACCACGCAGGTCGTACCGGGTGGCACGGTCACCGAGAAGTGGGTGCCGGTCGACCGGGTGGGGCTGTACGCGCCCGGCGGTCGGTCGGTCTACCCCTCGTCCGTGATCATGAACGTCGTCCCGGCCCAGGAAGCCGGAGTCGGCTCCGTCGCGCTCGCCTCCCCGCCGCAGGCGGACTTCGGCGGCCTGCCGCACCCGACGATCCTCGCCGCGTGCGCCCTGCTCGGCGTCGACGAGGTCTACGCCGTCGGCGGCGCCCAGGCCGTCGCGATGTTCGCCCACGGCACCGAGTCCTGCGCCCCGGCCAACATGGTCACCGGCCCCGGCAACATCTGGGTCGCCGCCGCCAAGCGCTACTTCACCGGCAAGATCGGCATCGACACCGAGGCAGGCCCCACCGAGATCGCGGTCCTCGCCGACGACACCGCCGACCCGGTGCACGTCGCCGCCGACCTGATCAGCCAGGCCGAGCACGACCCGCTCGCCGCCGCCGTCCTCGTCACGGACTCCGTGACGCTCGCGGACGCCGTCGAGAAGGAACTCGAACCGCAGGTCGCGGCCACCAAGCACATCGAGGACCGGATCGCCCCGGCGCTGGCCGGCCGGCAGTCCGCGATCGTCCTCGTCGACGGCATCGACGAGGGCCTGCGGGTCGTCGACGCGTACGGCGCCGAGCACCTGGAGATCCAGACCGCCGACGCCGCTGCGGTCGCCGACCGGGTGCGGAACGCCGGCGCGATCTTCGTCGGACCGTGGGCGCCCGTGTCGCTGGGCGACTACGCGGCCGGCTCCAACCACGTGCTGCCGACCGGGGGTTGCGCCTGCCACTCCTCGGGCCTGTCCGTGCAGTCGTTCCTGCGCGGCATCCACATCGTCGACTACACGAAGGACGCGCTGGCCGACGTAGCGCATCACGTGGTGACGCTGGCGGAGGCGGAGGATCTGCCCGCGCACGGTGCGGCGGTCAAGGCAAGGTTCGGTTGGAAGGTGCCCGGCAAGTGAGCTTCGGAATCGACGATCTTCCCGTACGGGACGAGCTGCGCGGCAAGTCCCCGTACGGCGCGCCCCAGTTGGACGTCCCCGTACGGCTGAACACCAACGAGAACCCCTACCCGCTGCCCGAGGCGCTGGTCGAGCGGATCGCCGAGCGGGTGCGTGAAGCCGCCCGTGACCTCAACCGCTACCCCGACCGCGACGCCGTGGAGCTGCGCACCGGGCTGGCCAACTACCTGACGAAGACCGGGAGTTACCGGGTCGGCGTCGAGAACGTGTGGGCGGCCAACGGCTCCAACGAGGTCATCCAGCAACTGCTCCAGACCTTCGGCGGGCCCGGCCGTACCGCGATCGGCTTTGAGCCGTCGTACTCGATGCACGCGCTCATCGCGCGCGGCACGGGCACCGGTTGGATCTCCGGGCCGCGCAATGCGGACTTCACGATCGACCTCGCCGCCGCCGAGCGGTGGATCGCGGAGAACAAGCCCGACGTCGTGTTCGTCACGACCCCCAACAACCCCACGGGCAACGCGGTTCCGCCCGAGACGGTGCTCGCGCTGTACGAGGCCGCGCAGGCCGCCAAGCCGTCGATGGTGATCGTCGACGAGGCGTACATCGAGTTCAGCCACGGGGATTCGCTGCTGCCGCTGCTCGAAGGTCGGCCGAATCTCGTCGTCTCGCGGACCATGTCGAAGGCGTTCGGGGCGGCCGGGCTCCGCCTCGGCTATCTCGCCGCGCACCCGGCGGTCGTCGACGCCGTCCAACTCGTACGCCTGCCTTACCACTTGTCGGCCGTCACCCAGGCGACCGCGCTGGCCGCGCTGGAGCACACCGACACGCTGCTCGGGTATGTGGAGCAGCTGAAGAGTGAACGGGACCGGCTGGTGGGCGAGTTGAAGGCCCTCGGGTGTGAAGTCGTCGAGTCCGACGCGAACTTCGTGCAGTTCGGGCGGTTCGCGGACTCGCACACCGCCTGGCAGAAGATCCTCGACCAGGGCGTCCTGGTCCGGGACAACGGCATCCCGGGGTGGCTGCGGGTCTCCGCCGGAACCCCCGAAGAGAACGACGCGTTCCTCGACGCGGTCCGTGAGTTGATGAAGGAGCAGAGCACATGAACCGCGTAGGACGGGTTGAGCGGACGACCAAGGAGACCTCGGTCCTCGTCGAGATCGATCTCGACGGGCACGGCAAGGTCGACGTGTCGACAGGGGTCGGCTTCTACGACCACATGCTCGACCAGCTCGGCCGGCACGGTCTGTTCGACCTCACCGTGAAGACCGAGGGCGATCTGCACATCGACTCGCACCACACCATCGAGGACACCGCCCTCGCCCTCGGCGCCGCCTTCAAGCAGGCGCTCGGCGACAAGGTGGGGATCTATCGGTTCGGCAACTGCACGGTTCCGCTGGACGAGTCCCTCGCCCAGGTCACCGTCGACCTGTCCGGCCGCCCCTACCTCGTGCACACCGAGCCCGAGAACATGGCGCCGATGATCGGCGAGTACGACACCACGATGACCCGGCACATCCTGGAGTCCTTCGTCGCCCAGGCCCAGATCGCGCTGCACGTGCACGTGCCGTACGGGCGCAACGCGCACCACATCGTGGAGTGCCAGTTCAAGGCCCTCGCCCGCGCCCTGCGCTACGCCTCCGAGCGCGACCCGCGCGCGGCCGGCATCCTCCCCTCCACGAAGGGCGCGCTGTGACCGGCCTCTCCAGCCTCCTGATCGTCGTTGGACTCTTCCTCCTCGGCGGGGTCTACTCCTTCGTCAAGCAGAAGATGCCGGCGAGCCTCATCGTGCTGGTCTCCATCGGCGCGGGGATGTGTCTGGTCGCGGGGGTCATGCGGTTGGCGGTGTGGAATTGAGCGCAACGAAGAACGCGTCCAAGAAGGTCGTCGTCTTCGACTACGGCTTCGGGAACGTCCGTTCCGCCGAGCGCGCCCTCGCGCGCACGGGTGCCGAGGTCGAGATAACGCGTGACTACGACAAGGCCATGAACGCGGACGGCCTGCTGGTGCCCGGCGTCGGCGCCTTCGCCGCCTGCATGCAGGGCCTGAAGGAGGCGCGCGGCGACTGGATCGTCGGGCGCCGGCTGGCCGGCGGGCGCCCGGTGATGGGCATCTGCGTCGGCATGCAGATCCTGTTCGCGCGCGGCATCGAGCACGGCGTCGAGACCGAGGGCCTGGACGAGTGGCCCGGTTCGGTCGAGCCCCTCCAGGCCGAGATCGTGCCCCACATGGGCTGGAACACCGTTGACACCCCTGCGGGCTCCCAGCTCTTCGCGGGCCTCGACGCGGACGCGCGCTTCTACTTCGTGCACTCCTACGCCGTCCACGACTGGTCCCTCGAAGTCGTGAACCCGGCGATGCGCGCCCCCCTGGTGACCTGGTCGACGCACGGCAAGCCCTTCGTGGCCGCCGTGGAGAACGGCGCCCTGTGGGCCACGCAGTTCCACCCCGAGAAGTCCGGCGACGCCGGAGCGCAGCTGCTGAACAATTGGATCGGAACCCTCTGATGCCTTCGAAGCTCGAACTCCTCCCCGCCGTCGACGTCCGCGACGGCCAGGCCGTCCGCCTCGTCCACGGCGAGTCCGGGACCGAGACCTCCTACGGCTCCCCCCTGGAGGCCGCCCTCGCCTGGCAGAGCTCCGGCGCCGAGTGGCTGCACCTCGTCGACCTGGACGCCGCGTTCGGCACCGGCGACAACCGCAAGCTCATCGCCGAGGTCGCCGGCGCCATGGACATCAAGGTCGAGCTGTCCGGCGGCATCCGCGACGACGACACCCTCGCCGCCGCCCTCGCCACCGGCTGCACCCGGGTGAACCTCGGCACCGCCGCGCTGGAGACCCCGGAGTGGGTCGCCAAGGTCATCGCCGAGCACGGCGACAAGATCGCGGTCGGCCTCGACGTACGCGGCACGACCCTGCGCGGACGCGGCTGGACCCGCGACGGCGGCGACCTCTACGAGACGCTGGACCGCCTCAACTCCGAGGGCTGCGCCCGCTACGTGGTCACCGACATCGCCAAGGACGGCACCCTCCAGGGCCCCAACCTGGAGCTGCTGCGCAACGTCTGCGCGGCCACCGACCGCCCGGTCGTGGCCTCCGGCGGCGTGTCCTCCCTGGACGACCTCCGCGCCATCTCCGAGCTGGTACCCCTCGGTGTCGAGGGCTCCATTGTCGGGAAGGCCCTGTACGCGAAGGCGTTCACCCTGGAAGAGGCCTTGGAGGCGGTGGCCCGGTGACCGAGCTACGACGCATGTCGACCGGCGCGCCCTGGGAGGACGCCTTCGGCTACTCCCGCGCGGTGGAGCTGCCCAACGGCCTGGTGCTGGTCTCCGGGTGCACGTCGATAGTGGACGGCGAGATCGCCGGCGGCGGTCCCTACGAGCAGACGGTCAACGCGTTCAACGTCGCGTTCTCGGCGCTGGAGCAACTGGGTCTGGGCCCCGCCGACGTGGTGCGCACCCGCATGTACATCACCCACGCCCGGGACGTCGAGGACGTGGGCCGCGCACACAAGGAACTCTTCGACGCGATCCGCCCCGCCGCCTCGATGATCATCGTGTCCGGCTTCGTCGACCCGAGCCTGGTCGTCGAGGTCGAGGTGGAGGCGTACCGCTCCGGCGGGGAAGCCGGGGGGTCCGCATGACCCTGGCCGTACGAGTCATCCCCTGCCTGGACGTGGACAACGGCCGGGTCGTCAAGGGCGTCAACTTCCAGAACCTGCGCGACGCGGGCGACCCCGTCGAGATGGCCAAGGTCTACGACGCCGAGGGCGCCGACGAGTTGACCTTCCTGGACATCACCGCGTCCTCCGGCAACCGCGAGACGACGTACGACGTGGTCCGCCGCACCGCCGAGCAGGTCTTCATCCCGCTCACGGTCGGCGGCGGCGTCCGCACGGCCGAGGACGTGGACAAGCTGCTGCGGGCGGGCGCGGACAAGGTCGGCGTCAACACGGCGGCGATCACGCGGCCTGAGCTGATCCGGGAGATCGCGGAGCGGTTCGGGCGGCAGGTGCTGGTGCTGTCGGTGGACGCGCGCCGTACGGAGTCGGGTTCCTTCGAGGTCACGACCCACGGCGGCCGCAAGGGCACCGGCATCGACGCCGTCGAATGGGCGCACCGGGCGGCCGAGTTGGGGGCGGGGGAGATCCTGCTCAACTCGATGGACGCGGACGGTACGAAGGACGGCTACGACCTGGAGATGATCGCGGCGGTCCGCAAGCACGTGACCGTGCCGGTCATCGCCTCCGGGGGAGCGGGCAAGCTCGCGGACTTTCCGCCGGCGGTGGCGGCGGGGGCGGATGCGGTGCTGGCGGCTTCGGTCTTCCACTTCGGGGATCTGCGGATCGGGGAAGTGAAGCAGGCGCTGAGGGAAGCCGGACATCCAGTTCGGTGATCCTCTGAGCGGTGTTGTAAGCCCCGGCCGCCTGGCGGTCGGGGCTTACTTGTGGGCAGATGCGAAAGGAAAGTTGCGCAAGAAAGATTGCGCAACTTTCCTTTCGCATCTAACGTTGGGTGCATGACCTCGGACGACACCCGCGCCATCACCGATCTCGGGACGCTCAAGGCGTTCGCGCACCCGCTGCGCCTCAAGCTGTACCGGGCGCTGTACGTGGCCCGTACGGCGACCGCGTCGCAGCTCGCCGACCAGGTCGACGAGGCCGTCTCGCTGGTCAGCTACCACCTGCGCAAGCTCGCGGAGCACGGGCTGATCGAGGAGGCCGAGCA
Source organism: Streptomyces sp. NPDC050528 (assembly GCF_044457795.1). NCBI lineage: Bacteria > Bacillati > Actinomycetota > Actinomycetes > Kitasatosporales > Streptomycetaceae > Streptomyces > Streptomyces sp. NPDC050528. The sequence continues at coordinate 385,475 of NZ_JBITHH010000002.1, read as the reverse complement.
GCAGAGCGGTGACGGCCGGGAGCGCTGGTGGCGGACCGCCGCCGAGAGCCTGAGCGTGCGGCACGAGGACGTGAAGGACGCCCCCGAGAAGCTCGCCGCCCAGGGGGCGCTCGTGCGGTCGCTGCTGGAGCAGCGTGTCGACCTCTACCGGCGCCACCTCGACGAGTCCGAGTCCTGGAGCGACGAGTGGCGCTCGGCGGGCTTCGACGCCGAGTACCTCCCACGGCTCAACGCGCCCGAACTCGCCGAGCTCCAGAGCGAGTTGGACGCCGTGATCAAGAAGTACCAGGCCAGGGGACGGGCCGCCGAGCAGGCGGGCGACATCCAGGGCCGGGAGAACGTCGCGATCCACCTGTACGGCTTCCCGTTCCGCGCCTGAGCCCCGGAGAGGACGAACTCCCGTGCCCACCAAGCTCATAGCTCACGCCACAGCCACCGACAGACCCGCGCACCGCGACCCGAACGTCCTGCGCTGGCTCGGTGCGTACACGGCGTCCATGGTCGGCGACAACGTGTACTACATCGCGCTGTCCTGGGCGGCCGTTCAGCACGGCTCGCCCGCGCAGGCCGGTGCCGTGATGGCGGTGAGTGCCGTACCGCGTGCCCTGTTGATGCTGGGCGGGGGAGTGATCGCCGACCGGTTCGGGCCGCGCAGGGTGGTCATCGGGAGTGACACGGTGCGCTGCGCGGCCGTGCTGGCGGTGGCGGCGCTGCTGTTCCTGACGAGCCCGGGACTGTGGCCGCTGGCGCTGCTCGCCGTGGTGTTCGGGACGGTGGACGCCGTGTTCATGCCGGCGGTGGGCGCCCTCCCCGCGCGCGTGACGAGCCGTGACCAACTCGCGCGCGTGCAGGGCATGCGGGGGCTGGCGATCCGCTTCGCCAACGTCGTCGGCGGTCCGCTCGGCGGCCTCGGTGTCGCGGTCGGCGGTGCGGCGGCGGCGTTCGGGCTCGCCGGGCTGCTGATCGCGGTTTCGGTACCGTTGCTGATTTCCGTACGGATGCGGGAACTGGCCGTCGACGGCAAGGCCGACGCGAGCGGCGGCACCACCACTGCTGGTGATGGCGCGGCCGGTCGTGGCACCGCGCCCGGCGCAGTTGTCGTCAGCGCCGCCGACCCCGAAGCGGTCGGCGCCACGGCCCCCACCCACCCGACAACCGCCTTCGGCGACCTCCAGGCCGGCCTGCGCTACATCCGGGCCCACCGTGTCCTCGCCCCGCTGATGCTGGCCATCGCGTTGGGCGACCTCGGCTTCGTCGGCCCGCTCAACGTGGGACTGACGCTGCTCGCCGACGAACGCGGCTGGGGCGCCTCCGGCATGGGGTGGGTGCTCTCCGGCTTCGGCACGGGTGCCGGGGCCGCGGCCCTGCTGCTGACCGTGCGGGGCCGGCTGCCGCACGCCGGGCAGGTCGCCGGTTGGTCGATCATCGCCGGGTCCGTCGCGATAGGCGCCTTGGCCTACGTCCCGACTGTCCTCGCGGCGGTAGGCATCGCCCTGCTCATCGGGCTGCTCGCCGGTCTCAGCGGCGCGATGTGCGGGGCCCTGCTGCAGACCCACTCCGACCCCGCCTACCTGGGCCGCGTCACCGCCGTGTCCAGCCTGGCCAGCCTCGGCTTCGCACCGCTCAGCATGCCGTTGTCGGCGGCGGCGATCGGGGCGTGGGGCACGGGCCCGGTGTTCGTCGGCAGTGCGGTGGTCTGCGGTCTGGGCGGGGTCATCGCGCTGTGCGTCCGCGACCTGCGGCGGGCCGAACTGCCCGGCTGATCCGGCCTGTTGACCCGCCCTGAGACCGCGGGCTCAGATCCCCAGCTGCTTGGCCTCCTGGAGCTTGGCGATCGCGTTCTCGTCGCCGTCCAGTTCCACCTTGGCCACGCTCTGCCGCCCGTGGGCGAACAGCAGCAGCTCCGAGGGCTCACCGGTCACCGTCACGACCGGCGCCCCCTTGTGGGCGACCGCCGTCTGACCGTCGGGGCGGCGCAGCACCAGCCCGGTCGGCGCGGAGCGGCCCATCAGCCGGGCCATGCGCTCCAGACGGGACCACAGGGCGTCCTGGAACACCGGGTCCAGCTCGCGCGGCGTCCAGTCATCCTGCGCCCGCCGTACGTCCTCCGTGTGGACGTAGAACTCGACCGTGTTGGACGCCTCGTCGAGCTGCTTGAGCTGGAACGGCGAGAAACGCGGCGGGCCGGTACGGATGAGCTGGATCAGCTCCTCGTACGGCTTCGCCGCGAACTCCGTCATCACCCGCTCCAGTCGCGGCGCGAGCTGCTTGATCATGATGCCGCCGGCGGCATCCGCGCGGCGCTCGCGCACCACCACGTGCGCGGCGAGGTCCCGGGTCCGCCACCCCTCGCAGAGAGTCGGGGCGTCCGGGCCCGCGGTCTCCAGGAGGTCGGCGAGAAGAAGTCGTTCACGCTTGGCGAAGGTCGACATACCGTCAGCCTACGACCGCCACCCCGGTCCGCACAGTGGACGCCCGGCCGGGACTGTCAGTGGGGCGCGGCACAATGGCCCCATGACCAGCACGCCCTCACCCAGCAGCCTCGATCCCGATATCGCCGCCCGCCTCAAGCGCAGCGCCGACGGGCTCGTCCCCGCGATCGCCCAGCAGTACGACACCGGTGAGGTGCTCATGCTCGGCTGGATGGACGATGAGGCGCTGCACCGCACCCTGACGACGGGCCGCTGCACGTACTGGTCCCGCAGCCGCCGGGAGTACTGGGTGAAGGGCGACACCTCCGGCCACTTCCAGCACGTCAAGTCGGTCGCCCTGGACTGCGACGCCGACACGGTCCTCGTGAAGGTCGACCAGATCGGCGCCGCCTGCCACACCGGCGCCCGCACCTGCTTCGACGCGGACGTGCTGCTCAAAGAAGACCTCGAAGAAGGCTTCAACACAGGCCTTCTTAAAGAAGGTGCTGATTCCGGCACCCCCGCCTCGGATCAGTAGGGTCAGCCGCCATGGACCTTGAGACGTTCCGCAAGCTGGCCACCGACCGTCGCGTCATCCCGGTCACCCGCAAGCTCCTCGCCGACGGCGACACCCCGGTCGCGCTCTACCGCAAACTGGCCGCGGAGCGCCCCGGCACCTTCCTCCTGGAGTCCGCGGAGAACGGCCGCTCCTGGTCCCGCTATTCGTTCGTGGGCGTGCGCAGCGCAGCCACCCTGACATCCCGCGACGGGCAGGCCCACTGGCTCGGCACCCCGCCCGTCGGCGTCCCGGTGGACGGCGACCCGCTCGCCGCCCTGCGCGCCACCATCGAGACCCTGCACACCCCCCACCAGGAGGGCCTGCCGCCCTTCACCGGCGGCATGGTCGGCTATCTCGGCTACGACATCGTCCGCCGCCTGGAGAAGATCGGCCCGGGGGAGCGGGACGACCTCAAGCTTCCCGAGCTGACCATGCTCCTCACCAGCGACCTCGCCGTGATGGACCACTGGGAGGGCTCGGTCCTGTTGATCGCCAACGCGATCAACCACAACGACCTCGACACCGGAGTCGACGAGGCGTACTCGGACGCGATCGCCCGCCTGGACGCCATGGAGGCGGATCTCTCCCGCGCGGTTGCCCAGCCGCCCGCCCAGCTCCCGCCCTCCGAGCTCCCCGAGTACACCGCGCTGTGGGGCGGCCCCGACTTCAAGGTGGCCGTCGAGGACATCAAGGAGCGCATCCGCGCGGGCGAGGCCTTCCAGGTCGTCCCCTCGCAGCGCTTCGAAACCCCGTGCACGGCAAGCGCGTTGGACGTCTACAGGGTGCTGCGGGCGACCAACCCGTCGCCGTACATGTACCTGTTCCGCTTCGACGGCTTCGACGTGGTCGGCTCCTCCCCCGAGGCCCTCGTCAAGGTCGAGGACGGCCGCGCGATGGTCCACCCCATCGCCGGCACCCGGCACCGCGGTGCGACCCCGCAGGAGGACCAGGCCCTCGCCGACGAACTCCTCGCCGACCCCAAGGAACGTGCCGAACACCTCATGCTGGTCGACCTCGGGCGTAACGATTTGGGACGCGTCTGCGAGCCCGGCTCGGTCGAGGTCGTCGACTTCATGTCCGTCGAGCGGTACTCCCACGTGATGCACATCGTCTCGACGGTGACCGGCCGCGTGGCCCCCGGCCGCACCGCCTTCGACGTTCTCACGGCCTGCTTCCCGGCCGGCACCCTCTCCGGCGCGCCCAAGCCCCGCGCGATGCAGATCATCGACGAACTGGAGCCCTCCAGAAGGGGGTTGTACGGCGGCTGCGTCGGCTACCTCGACTTCGCGGGCGACTCCGACACCGCCATCGCCATCCGTACGGCCCTCCTCCGCGACGGCACCGCCTACGTCCAGGCGGGCGCCGGCATCGTCGCCGACTCGGACCCCGAGCTGGAGGACCAGGAGTGCCGCAACAAGGCGGCGGCGGTCCTCCGCGCCGTGCACACGGCGAACCGACTCGGGCAATAGGACGAGGGTCATATGAACCCCGGGTGACGGTTCGCCCGGGGTTCGAGCGATAGTGGACTACGTGACTGCTGCTGTTCCTCACCCCCGTTCCGAAGGCGAAGGCCCCGCGCGCGCCGGCCGCCGCAGCCTCGCCGTGGCCCTGCTGAGCGGTGCGCTCGGCGCGGCCGTGGCCCTGCTGGCCACCCGTCAGCGCTGGTCGATGGGGACCGCGACGGTGGCCGGCGACGCGTTCCCGCTGTCCGCCAAGGGCAGCGACGTCACGGGTGTGCCCGCGGCGCTCGCCATAGTGGGCCTCGCCGCGCTCGTCGCCGTCTTCGCGGTCCGCCGTACCGGCCGCTTCGCGGTCTCCGCCCTTCTCGCGCTCTCCGGCGCGGGCATCGTCGCCGCGGCGCTGCTCGGTGCGACGGACAGCTCCGCGCTGGACGACAAGGCGGCGCAGGCCTCCGGCGATACCTCGTCCGTCGTCCACGCCTTCGACCACACTGCCTGGCCGTACGTTGCTGCGGTGGGCGGCGGCCTGATCCTGCTGGCTGGTCTCCTCGCCCTCCTCTACGGTCGCCGCTGGCCCGCGATGTCGGGCCGGTACGAACGCAATGGCACGCCTCGCCCGCGGCGGGCTCCCGTGGTGGACCCTGACCGCCCCGAGGACATCTGGAAGGCCTTGGACCGCGGTGAGGACCCCACCGGGGCGTAAGCGCTCCGCTGGAGAGGCTAGGAAGCGTCCGTCGTTGGTTGGCTGCGGCGCCGTTGGAGCTGGTCGCGCCCGCGCGGCGGTAGCCGCAAATCAAATACAGCCCCGCGCCCCTGACGGGGCGCTGCCGAACTGGAGCGGACACGGGGCCACCCCGAAGCAGCGCGCACGCGCGCGTGCGGAACAATGAAGCGTGAGCGTCTGCTCACACACGTACACAGCAACGAGGAGCACGTCATGGCGGGCAACAGCCACGGTCACACTTTGGCCGCCTGGACCGGTACGACCATCGTCTTCATCGGGTTCCTGGTCGCCGGCGCCTTCATGGTGATGGCGCAGCCGGCCGGTTTCTGGGCCGGGATGGGGATCACGGTCGTCGGTGGCATCGTCGGCTGGGTCATGAGCGCGATGGGAATGGGCATGCCCAAGGACCGTCCCCAGGACCTGACCGAGCTGCTCGGCAAGACGGCGCACGCCGACAGCTGAGCCGCGCGGCTGTCAGCCACCACTTCGTGGAGGGGCGGTCCCGGGAGCACCGGGAACCGCCCCTCACGCGCGCGTGCCGCACGAAAGGGCCAGGGGGCACAATGCGAGACGTGAACGCCGACAGCCAGAGCGTGCCGAAACCGCGCGCCCCCGGTACCGCCCCCGCTTCCGCCTCCGTGCTGAACCGCGTCGCCGTGCCCGCGGCCGTCCTCGCGGCCGTGGCCGGATCCTTCGCCTACGTCGGCGCGGTCGACCCGAACCAGCCGGGCCACTACCCCGTGTGCCCCCTGTACCGCTTCACCGGCCTGTACTGCCCTGGCTGCGGCGGCCTGCGCAGCGCGCACGAGTTCATCCACGGCGACTTTCTCGCCGCACTCCAGGACAACGCGATCGCCGTGGTGGGCTATCTGGCCTTCACGGTCGTATGGACCGTCTGGGTGGTCCGTGCGGCGCGCGGCCGGCCCGCGCGGATCGAACTCGGCCGGGTCCAGCTGTGGGGTCTGGGCGCGTTGGTGCTGGTCTTCACGGTTGTCCGGAACCTGCCGTTCGGTGGCTGGCTACATCCTTGATCAACCGGCACATGTCCAGGTAGTGGGACCGGCGTCAACCGGATGCGAGGGCTACGCCTTCCTCCGGATACCATCGTTGTCAGATGTGACCATGGCTTTTCCACCGTCCGGAAGGGGGCCGCTCGCGTGAGTGTGCTCGACGAGATCATCGACGGAGTCCGTGCCGACCTGGCGGAACGGCAGGCGCGCGTCAGCCTCGACGAACTCAAGGAGCGCGCGGCGAAGGCTCCCGCTGCCAAGGACGGCGTCGCGGCCCTGCGCGGCGACGGCGTCAAGGTCATCTGCGAGGTCAAGCGCTCCAGCCCCTCCAAGGGCGCGCTGGCCGCGATCGCCGACCCGGCGGGCCTCGCCGCGGACTACGAGGCGGGCGGCGCCGCCGTCATCTCCGTCCTCACCGAACAGCGCCGCTTCGGCGGCTCCCTGGCCGACCTGGAGGCCGTCCGCGCGCGGGTGGACATCCCGGTCCTGCGCAAGGACTTCATCGTCACGTCGTACCAGCTCTGGGAGGCCCGGGCCTACGGCGCCGACCTCGCCCTGCTGATCGTCGCGGCCCTGGACCAGCCCGCCCTGGAGTCCCTCATCGAGCGCGCCGAGTCGATCGGCCTCACGCCGATCGTCGAGGTCCACGACGAGGACGAGGTCGACCGCGCGGTCGACGCCGGCGCGAAGATCATCGGCGTCAACGCCCGCAACCTCAAGACCCTCGAGGTCGACCGCGGCACCTTCGAGCGCGTCGCCCCCGAGATCCCCGACCGCATCGTCAAGATCGCCGAGTCCGGCGTCCGCGGCCCCCACGACCTCATCGCCTACGCCAACGCAGGCGCCGACGCGGTCCTGGTGGGCGAGTCCCTGGTCACCGGCCGCGACCCGAAGTCGGCGGTGTCGGATCTGGTGGCGGCGGGCGAACACCCCGCACTGCGACACGGCCGCAGCTGATCACCCGGTAGAGTTTTCCGCGATGACTCCGACGACCTCTCCCACGGACCGGTACGCCCGCCTGGCGCGCGGCTGCCGTCCTCGTGGTTGCCGTGCGCCCGCACGCCGGGTGCACGGCCGCAGAGTGCGGTACGTCATCGGAGACGAACCCGGGCAAGTGAACGGCATGCGATGGCAGCAGGCCTTTAGGGGCGCGGGGCAGTATTTGATTTGCGGCTACGGCCGCGCGGGCGCGACCAGCCCCAACGGGCCCGCAGTCAACTAACTACCCCTGCCCCCACGGCGTTTAGTGTTTTTCCACAAACTCACCGTGAGGTTTCCGCATGCCCAGCGAGTTCTTCATCCCAGACCCCGACGGCCAAATCCCCAGCGCCGAGGGCTACTTCGGCGCATTCGGCGGCAAGTTCATCCCGGAGGCGCTCGTCGCCGCCGTGGACGAGGTAGCCGTCGAGTACGACAAGGCCAAGCACGACCCCGAGTTCGCCCGCGAGTTGGACGACCTCCTCCTCAACTACACCGGCAGGCCAAGCGCGTTCACCGAGGTACCCCGGTTCGCCGCGGAGGCGGGTGGCGCGAGGATCTTCCTCAAGCGCGAGGACCTGAACCACACCGGCTCGCACAAGATCAACAACGTCCTCGGCCAGGCCCTGCTCACCAAGCGCATGGGCAAGACCAGGGTCATCGCGGAGACCGGCGCCGGCCAGCACGGTGTCGCGACCGCCACTGCCTGCGCCCTGTTCGGCCTCGAATGCACCATCTACATGGGCGAGATCGACACCCAGCGCCAAGCGCTGAACGTGGCCCGGATGCGCATGCTCGGCGCCGAGGTCATCGCCGTGAAATCCGGCAGCCGCACCCTGAAGGACGCGATCAACGAGGCGTTCCGCGACTGGGTCGCCAACGTCGACCGCACGCACTACCTCTTCGGTACGGTCGCCGGCCCGCACCCCTTCCCCGCCATGGTCCGCGACTTCCACCGGGTCATCGGCGTCGAGGCCCGCCGGCAGATCCTGGAGCGCGCCGGACGCCTCCCCGACGCGGCGATCGCGTGCGTAGGCGGCGGTTCGAACGCCATCGGCCTGTTCCACGCCTTCATCCCGGACGCGGACGTCCGCCTCATCGGCTGCGAGCCCGCCGGACACGGCGTCGAGACGGGCGAGCACGCGGCCACGCTGACCGCGGGCGAGCCCGGGATCCTGCACGGTTCGCGGTCCTACGTCCTCCAGGACGAGGAGGGCCAGATCACCGAGCCGTACTCGATCTCGGCTGGTCTGGACTACCCGGGCATCGGCCCCGAGCACTCCTACCTCAAGGACAGCGGACGCGGCGAGTACCGCGCGGTCACCGACGACGCGGCCATGCAGGCCCTGCGCCTGCTGTCGCGCACCGAGGGCATCATCCCGGCCATCGAGAGCGCCCACGCGCTCGCCGGTGCGCTGGAGGTCGGCAGGGAGCTGGGCAAGGACGGGCTGATCGTCGTCAACCTGTCCGGGCGCGGCGACAAGGACATGGACACGGCCGCGCGCTACTTCGGCCTGTACGACACCGATGCCGAAGTCGCGGCGAACACCGCCGACGTCGCGGAGATCGAGGGGGACGCCAAGTGAGCGGGAACATTCAGCTGCTGTCCGACACCCTCGCCGCCGCCAAGGCCGAGGGACGCGCCGCGCTCATCGCCTATCTCCCGGCCGGGTTCCCGACCGTGGACGGCGGCATCGAGGCGATCAAGGCGGCCTTCGACGGCGGCGCCGACATCGTCGAGGTGGGCCTCCCGCACAGCGACCCCGTCCTCGACGGTCCCGTCATCCAGACCGCCGACGACATCGCCCTGCGCGGCGGCGTCAAGATCGCGGACGTCATGCGCACGGTCCGCGAGACGCACGCGGCGACCGGCAAGCCGGTACTCGTCATGACGTACTGGAACCCGATCGACCGCTACGGAGTCGAGCGTTTCACCGCCGAGCTGGCCGAGGCGGGCGGCGCGGGCTGCATCCTGCCCGACCTGCCCGTGCAGGAGGCGGGGCTGTGGAGGGAGCACGCGGAGAAGCACGGGCTCGCCACGGTCTTCGTGGTCGCGCCCAGCAGCAAGGACGCCCGCCTCGCCGAGATCACCAAGGTCGGCACCGGCTTCGTCTACGCCGCCTCCCTCATGGGCGTCACCGGCACCCGTGAGTCGGTCGGCGCGCAGGCGCAGGACCTCGTCGAGCGCACCCGGGCCACCACCGACACGCCCGTGTGTGTCGGACTCGGTGTCTCGAACGCCCGGCAGGCTGCTGAGGTGGCCCGCTTCGCGGACGGCGTGATCGTCGGCTCGGCCTTCGTCAAGGGGATGCTGGACGCGCCGGACGACGCGGCCGGCGTAGAGGCGGTCCGCGCACTCGCGGCCGACCTCGCGAAGGGCGTGCGCGGACAGGCGTAGCGCATCGGCGTAAAGGAACAACCGTCCCCCGTATGGGTGGACCTGGGACCGGGGAGGCGCGCTGCGCCTCCCCGGTTCGTTCTGCGGGGTGTGAGCGAGAAGAACCGTGACGGAAAGCGCACCGCCCGCGAGCGGCTGGCGGTCGAGCGTGAGAAGCAGAAGGCCTCGGAGAGGCGGCGGCGCACGCTGATCGTGGCCGCCAGCGTCGTCTGCGTGCTGGGTCTGGCATCGGTGATCGGCGTCCTCGCCGCGAACCATGGCAAGGACGACAGCGGCAGCAGCAAGGCGGGCCCCCTGGTGGCACCCTCAGGGGCGACCGGCAAGGACAGCCTGGCGATCCAGGTCGGCAAGGACAGTGCCAAGCCGACGCTCACGGTGTGGGAGGACTTCCGCTGCCCGGCCTGCCAGGCCTTCGAGACGGCGTACCGCTCGACACTGCACGAGCTGACCGACTCCGGGCAGCTCAAGGTGCAGTACCACCTGGTCACGATCATCGACGGCAACCTCGGCGGCACCGGCTCCAAGCGCGCGGCCAACGCGGCGGCCTGCGCCCAGGACGCCGGAAAGTTCCGCGACTACCACGACGTGCTGTACGAGAACCAGCCCAAGGAGACGAACGACGCGTACTCCAGCAACGCCAAGCTGATCGAGCTGGCGGGCAAGGTCAGCGGCCTCGACACGCCCGCCTTCCAGAAGTGCGTCAACAGCGGTACGCATGACAGCTGGGTCCTGAAGTCGGCCGCCGCGTTCCAGGCCGGCGGATTCACCGGCACCCCGACCGTCCTCTTCGACGGCAAGAACATCTACGCGGACCAGACGATGACCCCGGCGAAGCTGAAGCAGCTGGTCCAGGCGGCGAACAAGGGGTGACAACGGGTAAGCGCGCGGGCCGGTTTTCACACCGGCCCGTTATGGAGCCGTAGCCGGGCCGCTTGCCGAGGTCACGGTCCGGCACGGTAGCGTCGACCCTGCCATGGAACTTGCCTACATTCCCAGCCCGTCGCGCGGGGTCATCCACCTCGGCCCCATTCCGCTGCGCGGCTACGCGTTCTGCATCATCATCGGCGTTTTCGTCGCCGTCTGGCTCGGCAACAAACGCTGGGTCGCCCGCGGCGGCAAGGTCGGGACGGTGGCCGACATCGCTGTCTGGGCCGTGCCGTTCGGCCTTGTCGGCGGTCGCCTCTACCACGTGATCACGGACTACGAGCTGTACTTCAGCGAGGGCCGCGACTGGGTGGACGCCTTCAAGGTGTGGCAGGGCGGCCTCGGCATCTGGGGCGCGATCGCCCTCGGCGCGGTGGGCGCGTGGATCGGCTGCCGCCGCCGTGGCATCCCGCTGCCGGCCTGGGCCGACGCGCTGGCCCCCGGCATCGCCTTCGCCCAGGCCATCGGCCGCTGGGGCAACTGGTTCAACCAGGAGCTCTACGGCCGCGAGACGCACCTCCCCTGGGCGCTGCACATCACGTCCTCGACGGACGGCCGCGTCCCCGGCTACTACCACCCGACGTTCCTGTACGAGTCCCTGTGGTGCGTCGGCGTCGGCTTCCTCGTCATCTGGGCCGACCGCCGCTTCAAGCTGGGCCACGGCCGGGCGTTCGCGCTGTACGTCGCCTCGTACTGCGTCGGCCGCGGCTGGATCGAGTACATGCGCGTCGACGACGCCCACCACTTCCTGGGCCTGCGGTTGAACGACTGGACCGCGATGATCGTCTTCCTCCTCGCGGTCCTCTACTTCGTGATCTCGGCGAAGAAGCGCCCGGGCCGCGAAGAGGTCGTCGAACCGGACACGGACACGGATGCCTCCGGCGGTGAGACCGAAGGTGACAGTGCGGCGGCATCGGAGGAGGAGCCGAAGGCCGAGGCTGAGGACGACGCCGCGGAAGCGACGGAAGACGTCAAGGAAGACGAGCCCGAGTCGGCGAAGAAGAGCTGACGGCTGGTTCTACGACGATGAGGGCGCCCCCTGTCCGACGGGGCGCCCTCATCGTCTTCAGGTTCGGCGGGCCAGGGACAAGGTGCGCTGGGCTGCCGTCACCACCGCCGCGTCGATGAACTGACCGTTCGGGAGCGCTTGGGCTCCTTCCTCCTCCGCAGCCGCCTTGATGATCGTTTCGGCTTGTTCGATCTCCTGGATGGTGGGGAGATAAGCCTGCTCGATGACGGGGAGCTGGCGGGGGTGGATGGCCGTGCGCCCCAGGAAACCCAGGGCACGGCCGTGCGCGCAGGAGGCCGCAAGACCCTCCAGGTCGCGGATGTCCGGGTGGACGGACTGGGGCGGCGGAGCCAGTCCCGCCGCCCGCGCGGCGACGATCACCCGCGACCGGGACCAGTCCAGGCCGGAGTCGTCGCGTACGCCCAAGTCGGCCCGTAGATCCGCCTCGCCGAGCGCGACGCCGTGCACGGAGGGATGCGCGGCGGCGATCGCGAAGGCCCGCTCGATGCCGAGGGCTGTTTCCAGGAGGGTGTACAGGGGGAGGTCGCGGGCCTTCTCCGCTACGGCTACGACGTCCTCCGGGGACGTCATCTTCGGGAGCCGCAGGCCGGACACACCTGGGAGGGGTGCGAGGGTGCGGAGGTCGTCGGCGGCCCAGGGGGTGTCCAGGGCGTTCACGCGTACGTGGACGGTGAGTTGGGGTTCTGAGAGAAGCTCCGCTGTGGCCGCGCGGGCGTACTCCTTGCGGTCCGGGGCGACCGCGTCCTCCAGGTCCACGACGACCACGTCGGCGCCGGCGGCGAGGGCCTTGGCGACGATCGGGGGGCGGTCGCCGGGGACGTAGAGCCAGGTCAGGGGGTGCGCCGTCACAGGGCGCCCGCCTGGCGGAGGGTGGTCAACTCGGCGTCGGTCAGGCCGAGTTCGGACAGGACCGTGTCCGTGTCGGCGCCGTGCGGGCGGCCGGTCCAGCGGATGGCGCCGGGGGTGGCGGAGAGGCGGAAGAGGACGTTCTGCATGCGGAGCGGGCCGAGTTCGGGGTCGTCGACGGTGGTGATCGTGTCGAGGGCCTGGTACTGCGGGTCCGACATCACATCCCGCACGTCCTGGATGGGGGCGACCGCCGCCTCCGCCTTCTCGAACGCGGCCAGCACCTCCGTGCGGGTGCGTTGCGCGATCCAGTCGCCGACCGCCGCGTCCAGGACGTCGGCGTGCCGGGCCCGGTCCGCGCCCGTCGCGAACCACGGTTCGCCGATCAGCTCCGGGCGGCCGACCAGGCGCATCACGCGCTCGGCGATCGACTGGGCCGAGGTGGAGACGGCGACCCAACTGCCGTCAGCCGTACGGTAGGTGTTGCGCGGGGCGTTGTTCTGGGAGCGGTTGCCGGTGCGCGGCTGGACGTGGCCGAGCTGGTCGTACCAGAGGGGCTGGGGGCCCAGCGCGGTGAGGATGGGTTCGATGATCGCCATGTCCACCACCTGGCCTTCGCCCGTGCGGTCGCGGGCGGCGAGGGCCGTCATCACCGCGTACGCCGTCGCCAGGCCCGCGATCGAGTCGGCGAGGCCGAACGGCGGGAGCGTCGGGGGCGCGTCCGGTTCGCCGGTGATCGCGGCGAAACCGCTCATCGCCTCGGCCAGGGTGCCGAAGCCGGGGCGGTGGGCGTAGGGCCCGAACTGGCCGAAGGCGGTGACCCGGGCGAGCACCAACTTCGGGTTGGCGGCGGACAGTTCGGCCCAGCCGAGGTCCCATTTCTCCAGGGTGCCGGGGCGGAAGTTCTCGATGATCACGTCGGCGGTCGCGGCGAGGCGGAGGAGGGTGTCGCGCCCGCCCGGCTTCGACAGTTCGAGGGTGATCGTGCGCTTGTTGCGGCCGAGGAGCTTCCACCAGAGGCCGATGCCGTCCTTCGAGGGGCCGTGCCCCCGGGACGGATCCGGTTTCGTCGGGTGCTCGACCTTGATGACCTCGGCACCGAAGTCGCCGAGCATGGTGGCGGCGAGGGGCCCGGCGAAGAGCGTCGCGAGGTCGAGAACACGCAGTCCCGACAAGGGAGTTGGGGTCGTCTCGGTCATGACGCGTACTGCTTGTCGATCTCCGCGCGGTACGGCATCGACGCCGTCGCCCCGGGCCGCTGCACGGACAGCGCCGCCGCCGCTGCCGCCCAGCCCAGCGCCTCCCGCATCGGGCGGCCCTCGGCGAGCGCCACCGCCAGCGCGCCGACGAAGGTGTCGCCCGCGCCGGTCGAGTCCACGGCGGTCACGCGGGGCGCGGGGACGATCAACGGCTCGGCGCCCCGGGCCGCGTACAGACTGCCCGCCGCGCCGAGGGTGACGATCACCTCGGGCACCTGGTCGAGCAGGGCCGCCGCTGCCTCGCGCGGGTCGGTGCGGCCGGTGAGGGTGGTGGCCTCGTGCTCGTTGGGGACCAACAGGTCTACGGCGGCGAGGAGTTCGGGGGGTAGGGGCTGGGCAGGCGCGGGCGTGAGGATCGTCCGGACTCCGTGGCGGCGGGCCGCCTCCGCGCCCGCGATCACCGCCGCGAGGGGGATCTCCAGCTGGAGGAGCAGGGCGTCGGCCGTGGCGATCGTGGCCTCGTCGCCGGGGGCGAGGTGGTCGACGGTGCCGTTGGCGGCGGGGATCACGACGATCGCGTTGCCGCCCTCGTCGTCCACGACGATGTGCGCGGTGCCGGACGGGCCCTCGACGGTGCGCAGATGGTCGGTGTCGACGCCGGAGTGCTCGAAGGTGGCGCGGAGTTGGGAGCCGTAGGCGTCGTTGCCGACCGCGCCCACGATGGTGACGTCGGTCGCGCCCGCGTGGGCCGCGGCGATCGCCTGATTGGCGCCCTTGCCGCCGGGGATCGTGCGGAACTCCCGTCCCGTCACGGTCTCTCCGCGCTGCGGGGCCTTCGCGACGTAGGCGACGAGGTCCATGTTCGTGCTGCCGAGCACGGCGATGTGGGTCATGGGCGGGCGGTCTCCTGGTGGGTGAGCCGGGCGAGGGTGTCGAAGCCGATGCCGTTGAAGTCGCCTACGGAGGTGGCGAGTCGGTTCTTGAGCGGGGCCGTCCAGCGGTCGGGGAGCGCGGTGTCCGAGAGGAGGGCGGCGATGCTGCCGACCGTCGCGCCGTTCGAGTCGGTGTCCCAACCTCCGGACACCGCACGGCAGATGGAGCCGGTGAAGTCGCCGTCCGCGTGGGTGAGGGCGGCGGCGATCAGGGCGGTGTTGGGGATCGCGTGGACCCAGTGGTGGGATCCGCTGTAGGTGGCGTGTAGTTGGTCCACCACCTCGTCGAAGTCCCGGTGTTTCCGGGCCAGTTGGAGGGCGTGGTGAACCGCCTTGGCCAGGCGGGAGTCGGGCGGGATCACCGTCAGGCCGGTGCGCAGGCAGGTGTGGATGTCGTGGGTGCCGGTGGTCGCGGTGGCGATGACGGCGGCCGTGAACATCGCCGCGTAGACGCCGTTCGCGGTGTGGGTCAACGTGGCGTCGCGGTGGGCCTGTTCGGCCGCGGCGGCGGGGTTTCCGGGGTTGGTCCAGCCGTGCACGTCGGCGCGGATCAGGGCGCCGATCCACTCGCGGAACGGGTTGCGGTGGCGGGCCGTTCGCGGGGGTTCCAGGCCGGTGAGGAGGTTGCGGTAGGCGATGCGTTCGGCGGTGAAGGTACGGCCTGCGGGGAGTTCGTCGAGCCAGAGCTTCGCCACGTCGGCGGTGGTGAAGTCCTTGCCGTGGCGTTGCAGCAACAGGAGGTTCAACAGGGGGTAGTTGAGGTCGTCGTCCTCGGGCATGCCGTCGATGTTCTCGGCGAGGGAGGTGGGGGCGGAGCGGCGGTTCCAGGGGTGGGCGGCGAGGAGGTCGGCGGGGACGCCCCGGGCGGTGAAGTAGGTGGTGAGGGGCCAGTTGCCGGTGGCGCGGGCGAGTTGGCGGATGCCGTCGAGGGTGATCTTCTCGACGGGTTTGCCGAGGAGGCAGCCGACGGCCCGGCCCAGCCAGGCGGCCTCGAAGCGGGCCGGGCGGGGTGGGGAAGTGGCTTGTGGGGTGGGCCAGTTGGGGCAGAGGGCGCGGATGCGGGCCAGGTCGGTGGGTTCCTGGTCCGTCAACCTGCTGGGCAGGTCAGCCAGTTCGTCCAGCAGGTCTTCCGCGAGCAACCGGAGGTAACGGGTGGGGGGTTGGGCCGAAGCGCCCGCCCGTTCCGGTGCCTCCGCACCGCCCGCCGCTCGCCAGCGCGCCGCGATCGCCGACGGTTCGCGTCCGTCCTGGGCGGCCTGGCGCAGCTCGTGGCCGAGCAGGTCCTCCGGCTGGACCCAGGTCAGTCGGAGCACTTCAGCCCTCCGATCTCGGTGAACGCGGCCTCGTGGGCCCGGCGTCGGAGGACATCGCGCTCGAAGAGTTCGCGGGTGACGGCGGTGAGGGTGGTGGCCGGTTCCCAGAGATCCAGGCGGCTGGCTTCGGCGACCGTCTTCGACCAGTCCTGCGGGATCGTGGAGCCGAGGGCACCGGCCACCGCGCCGGCCATCGTCGCGATCGAGTCGCAGTCCCGGCCGTAGTTCACCGAACCCAGCACCGCGTGGCGGTAGTTACCGCCGGAGACCACCAACATGCCCAGGGCGACGGGGAGTTCCTCGATCGCCTTGGTGCGGGAGGGTCGGCGGGCGTCCAGGGAGGGGGCGCGGTAGTCGGGGCCGACGGTGTCGTACGGCGTGATCGCTTCCCGCAGGGGAGCCAGCGCCGACTCGAAGTCCGAGTAACGGGCGGCCACTTCGCAGACCTTCTCGATGGCGGTGCGGGTGCCGTCCTTGGCCAGGGCGAGGCAGGCGGTCACGACCGAGTCGGGGGTGGCGCCCGGTACGCAGGCTGCGGCTACGGCCGCTGCGAAGACGCCCGCCGCCTCGCGGCCGTACGACGACTGGTGGGCGCCCGCGATGTCGAGGGCCTCGGCGTAAGCGGCCGCCGGATTGGCCGCGTTGACCAGGCCGACCGGGGCCATGTACATCGCGGCACCGCAGTTGACGATGTTGCCGACGCCTGCCTCGCGGGGGTCGACGTGGCCGTAGTGGAGGCGGGTCGCGAGCCACTTCTCCGCGAGGAAGATGCGCTGGAGGGGGATGGCCTCCGCCTCCAACTCCGGGATCCAGCGCGGGTTTCGCATCAGGTCGGGGACGAGGTGGTCGGCGATGGAGTAGGCGTCGAGGTGGTCGCGGACGGTCGCGTAGACCCGTACGAGGGCGTGGGTCATCAAGGTGTCGTCGGTGACGTGGCCGTCGCCCTTGTGGTACGGGGCGATGGGGCGGGCCGTGCGCCAGGCTTCGCCGTTCCAGGGGCCGACGATGCCGTGGACGCGGCCGGCGTGACGTTCGAGGATCTGGTCGGGGGAGTAGCCCTCGACGGGGCCGCCGAGGGCGTCGCCGACGGCGGCGCCCACGAGGGCTCCGGTGATCCTCTCCTCAAGGCTGCTTTCTGGTTCTTTGGGCGTCATGCCCTGAATCATCCTCTTGGGAGGGCCGGTTGTGTGGCTTCCAGGAGTTCGGCGAGTTCTACGAGGTCCGTGCCGGTGAGGCGGGGGAGGGCGCAGCCGGAGAGGGTGCGGCAGGCGTCCCGCCAGGTTGCGGGGATGGCTCCGCCTCCGCTGAGTGCTCCGGTGAGGGCGCCTGCAAGGGCCGGGGCGGAGTCGGCCACCCGGGAGAGGCAGGCCGCTGCGGGGACCGCTTCGGCGATACGGCCGCGGGCGGCTGTCGCCAACGCGAGGGCTACCGGGACGGTTTCGGCGGCCGCGATGCCGTAGCTGTAGACGTGGTCGACGATCTGGTGTTCCAAGAGGGGGATCAGGGCGAAGGCGTTGTCGGTGTCCTGGGCCAACTTCAGTGCGTGGCGGGCGTTGCGGCCGATCTCCGTGGATTCGGGGAGTTCGGCGAGGGCCGCCGCCACGCAGTCGTCCACGTCCTTGCCGACCAGGGCGAGGGAGAGGGCTGCCGCCATGGCTCTCGCGCCGTGGACTCCGTCGCCGTCCTGGGTGTAGTGGGCGTCGAACTCGGCGAGAGCGGCGGCGCGTTGGGGGTCGCCGGGGTGCGCGACGGCCAGTACGCAGGCTCTTACGCAGGCCGCGTCGTCGAAGTAGTGGGGGTTGTCGTGGCCTGTCGCGGGTGGGCGTAGGCCTGCTGCGAGGTTGCCGAGACCGGCGCGTACCGAGATGCGGGCGCGGAGGGGGAGTACGGCGGATTCGACCTCGGGGGCGCGGTCTGCTGCGGCGGCGACCTCGCTGGCGATGGCGTTCCAGGTGAGGTCGATGGCGGCGCGGGTCCGGCGTTCTCTGCTGAGGTCGCCGAGGACTGTGTCGTCGCCGGCTCGTAGTACGGCTTCTGCGGCGAAGGCTGCCCATTCGGCGTCGTCGGAGGGGCCGAGGCGTAGGGGCTCGGGGGGTTGGTTCAGGGCGATGGGTACGGGGAGGGTGGTGGTCGCGTTCTGTTCGGCGAAGGTGTCCAGCTCGCGGGTGAGGCGGCGGGTCCACTCGGGCATCCTGGCAGCGCGGTGCCGTGCGGCTGGCCAACCGGCGGCATCACCTGCGGCTAGCCCGAGGAGCAGCCCCTCGATCCGGCGGACCTTGCAAACGGCCTCGGCTCCGCCATCGGCATTTTTGCTCCCACCTGCACCGCCCGTGCAACTTTCGTCGTCGGGTACGGGTGGCCCCTGTGGGGCGAAATCACCGTCGGCGGCTGCGAGTTCGAGTGGGGTGGGGTGGTCAACGGGGTTCGGTGCGTGTTCGCCAGTCGCGGCTGGTCTGTCAGCATCCGTTCTCACAGCTGCACCTCATCCTCATCCGCAGCCAGCACATACTCCCGTTGCTCCCGCTGGTCCCGGCGAAGCCCGTTCCCCGTGCCCCACTTGCCGCCCTCCCCCGGAACCAACAACTCGGCGATGTCCAGCACATGGTGACCAGCCATCGCCGGGAGGCAGCTCCCCCGTGCCGGACCGATCGCCGTCGCCCAGTCCGCCGGGATCGCGGACGCGCCCCGGGTCGCGCCCGCCAGGGCGCCCGCCACCGCAGCCGTCGTATCCGCATCCCTCCCCATGTTCACCGCGGTCAGGACCGACTCCACGAAGTCGCCGTCCGCTGCCGCATACGCGCCGAAGGCCAACGCCACCGCCTCCGGGGCCAGGTCCGTCCATGGGTAGCCGCCGATGACCACCGCGGAGCGGACCGCTCGTTCGCCCCGGTGGGCCACCGCCACCGCTCGGCGGAGGGAGCGGGCCGTCCAGGAGTCGTCCGGGACCACCGCCAGGGCGGAAGCGACCACCGCGATCGTCGGCGCTCCCGCCATCGCCGCCGCCACACCCGCCGCCACGGCCTGGCCGCCGTAGATGCCCTCGCCGTCGTGGCTCACCGAACCGTCGATCGCGACGAGACGGGCCGCTTCCGCCGGGCGGCCCGCCGCGAAGACGCCGAAGGGGGCCGCGCGCATGGCCAGGCCGTCGCTCCAGGCGTGGCGGTGTTGTGCCGAGATCGGGGCTGCCAGTCCCCTGCGGAGGTTCTCCAACGTGCCGCGTTCGCTGAAGCCCGCGCCCCTGAACGGGCCCTCGTCGCGGTCCGCGATCCACTCGTGCCAGGCCGCCTCCACGTGGGTCGGGGTGAGGGCCGAGCCGTGGCGGGCGAGGAGGAGGCCGGAGAAGATCGCGTACTCCGTGTCGTCCGTGCCGGCCGGGTGCTCCGCGACGTAGCCCGTGATGCGGCCCCAACGGGCACGGATCTCCGAGGGCTTCATGTTTTCCGCCGGTGCGCCGAGGGCGTCTCCCACCGCCAGGCCGAGCAGCGCGCCGCGCGCCCGTTCGCGGAGTTCGGTGGCGTTCTTGGGCGCCGGGACCGGGGGAATGCAGGCGATCGATGCCATACGCGGCCTCTCCTACGGGGTTCCCTCAGGGCGCCTCAGGGCGCGGAACCCTTTGCGGATGTCTCCCACGGGAGGCCTTCGGCAGAGCCTGACGGAGTGCAGCGTCACCCGGTCGACATTTGATCGGTCTTCTTCACGGATGAGCGTTCGAGGGTAAAGGTGCTGGTTAGCGCAGCCTTTCCTTGCTGGAGGGTGCGAAATGAAAGGCGTATGTTGAGTGTTGTCGAAGAGTGGAACTTGTCTAAACTTAGCCTTACCTTAGGCGAATTGAACCTCCTGGGGGATCACCGCATGGCCATCATCGAGACCGAAGCGACGCTCCACGAGGCGCACCGTGACAACCACACCCACCGTGATGTGAGCGGCGGTTGGCTGCGCCCCGCGGTGTTCGGCGCGATGGACGGCCTCGTCTCCAACCTCGCCCTGATGACCGGTGTCGTCGGCGGCGCCGTCAGTCATCAGACCGTCGTCATCACCGGGCTGGCCGGGCTCGCCGCCGGTGCCTTCTCCATGGCGGCCGGCGAGTACACCTCCGTCGCCTCCCAGCGCGAGCTGGTCGAGGCCGAGCTGGAGGTCGAGCGGCGCGAGCTGCGCAAGCACCCGGAGGACGAGGAAGGGGAGCTTGCCTCGCTGTATGTGTCCCGGGGGGTCGAGCCCGCGCTTGCCCGTGAAGTTGCCCGGCAGTTGTCCCGTGATCCTGAGCAGGCTCTTGAGATACATGCCCGGGAGGAGCTGGGCATCGACCCCGGTGATCTGCCTTCCCCGCTCGTCGCCGCCGTCTCCTCCTTCGGGGCGTTCGCGCTGGGCGCTCTGCTTCCCGTGCTGCCGTTCCTGCTCGGGGCGACCGCGCTGTGGCCGGCGCTGTTGCTCGCGCTCGTCGGGTTGTTCGGGTGCGGTGCCGTGGTGGCCCGCGTGACCGCGCGGACCTGGTGGTTCAGCGGGCTGCGGCAGCTCGCGCTGGGCGGTGCGGCGGCCGGTGTGACGTACGCCCTGGGCGCCCTGTTCGGAACGGTCGTAGGATAGCTCGACGCGCACTTATGCGCTGGGTCGCATAAGTAGCCGTTACTCGCTGGTTTCGAACGCTTAACCACTGGGCATGAGCCGTAAGCGCTGTGGGCAATGACGCTCGCGGCGCACCCGCGGGATGGGCGACAACGCTCCCTCTGCCCCGGACCGACGGACACCGATCTGTCCGCTTAGGTCCCCTTAACTTCCACCGCTTGTGCGGTGCCGCGCCGCCACCCCGCGGCGTCCGCATGTTGGAACGCAGTATCCGGTTCCCGAGAACCGCTCCATCATGTAACCTGCACGAAATTTTGCGCTTACCCGCAGAGGGCCAACGTCGTCCCTATGCACTCGCATATGTCACGACGACGACGGGAGAGCCGATGCGTACGCCGCGCCAGCCGTCCCAGCACACCACGAATGGCCAGAACTGGTCCTTCATGGATGCTCGCCCTGCCGCGCAGGGTATGTACGACCCCCGCAACGAGCACGACGCCTGTGGCGTCGGCTTCGTGGCCACCCTCACCGGCGAGGCGAGCCACGCGCTGGTCGAGCAGGCGCTCACAGTGCTGCGCAACCTGGAGCACCGCGGTGCTACGGGTGCCGAGCCCGACTCGGGAGACGGCGCGGGCATCCTGTCCCAGGTGCCGGACGCCTTCTTCCGTGAGGTGGCCGGATTCGACCTCCCCGCCGCCGGTGGATACGCGGTCGGCATCGCCTTCCTGCCCGAGGACGGCGCCGACGCGATCGTCTCGCAGGTTGAGACGATCGCCGTAGATGAAGGCCTCACGGTTCTCGGGTGGCGCGAGGTTCCGACCGCGCCCGAACTCCTTGGCGCCACAGCCCGTTCCACCATGCCGCTGTTCCGTCAGCTCTTCGTGAGCGACGGGCAGAGCCAGGGCATCGACCTCGACCGCAAGGCCTTCGTGCTGCGCAAGCGCGCCGAGCGCGAGGCCGGCGTCTACTTCCCGTCGCTGTCCGCGCGGACCATCGTCTACAAGGGCATGCTCACCACCGGTCAGCTGGAGCCCTTCTTCCCGGACCTGTCCGACCGGCGCTTCGCCTCCGCGATCTCGCTCGTGCACTCCCGGTTCTCCACGAACACTTTCCCGTCGTGGCCGCTTGCCCACCCGTACCGCTTCGTCGCGCACAACGGCGAGATCAACACGGTCAAGGGCAACCGCAACTGGATGGCGGCCCGCGAGTCCCAGATCGCCTCCGACCTGTTCGGCGACCAGGACAAGATCGACCGGATCTTCCCGATCTGCACGCCCGAGGCCTCCGACTCCGCGTCCTTCGACGAGGTGCTGGAGCTGCTCCACCTCGGTGGGCGTTCGCTGCCGCACTCCGTGCTGATGATGATCCCGGAGGCGTGGGAGAACCACGACTCCATGGACCCGGCCCGCCGCGCCTTCTACCAGTTCCACTCCACGATGATGGAGCCCTGGGACGGCCCGGCCTGTGTCACCTTCACCGACGGCACCCAGGTCGGCGCGGTCCTCGACCGCAACGGCCTGCGCCCCGGCCGTTATTGGGTCACCGACGAGGGCCTCGTCGTCCTCGGCTCCGAGGTCGGCGTCCTCGACATCGACCCCGCGAAGGTCGTCCGCAAGGGCCGCCTCCAGCCCGGCCGCATGTTCCTCGTGGACACCGCCGAGCACCGCATCATCGAGGACGACGAGATCAAGGCCGGCCTCGCCGCCGAGAAGCCGTACGGCGACTGGCTCGAAGCCGGTGAGATCGAGCTGTCCGACCTGCCCGAGCGCGAGCACATCGTGCACACCCACGCCTCGGTCACCCGCCGCCAGCAGACCTTCGGCTACACCGAGGAGGAGCTGCGCGTCATCCTCGCGCCGATGGCCAAGGCCGGTGCCGAACCCATCGGTTCGATGGGCACCGACTCGCCGATCGCCGCGCTGTCCGCCCGGCCCCGCCTGCTCTTCGACTACTTCACGCAGCTGTTCGCGCAGGTCACCAACCCGCCGCTGGACGCGATCAGGGAAGAGCTCGTGACCTCCCTGCGCTCGTCGCTGGGCCCGGCGAGCAACCTGCTGGAGCCGACGGCCGCGTCCTGTCGTAGCGTCACCCTGCCCTTCCCGGTGATCGACAACGACGAGCTGGCCAAGCTCATCCACATCAACGCCGACGGCGACATGCCCGGCATGAAGGCCGCGACCCTGTCCGGTCTGTACCGGGTCTCCGGCGGCGGCGACGCCCTCGCGGCCCGCCTCGCCGAGATCTGCACCGAGGCCGACGCCGCGATCGAGAACGGCGCCCGCCTGATCGTCCTCTCGGACCGGCACTCCGACGCCGAGCACGCGCCGATCCCCTCGCTGCTGCTCACCGCCGCCGTCCACCACCACCTCATCCGCACCAAGCAGCGCACCCAGGTGGGCCTGCTGGTGGAGGCCGGTGACGTCCGCGAGGTCCACCACGTCGCCCTGCTCATCGGCTTCGGCGCCGCGGCCGTCAACCCGTACCTGGCGATGGAGTCCGTCGAGGACCTCGTCCGCGCGGGCACCTTCCTCACCGACATCGAGGCCGAGCAGGCCATCCGGAACCTGATCTACGCGCTCGGCAAGGGCGTCCTCAAGGTCATGTCCAAGATGGGCATCTCGACGGTCGCCTCCTACCGGGGCGCCCAGGTCTTCGAAGCGGTCGGCCTCGACGAGCAGTTCGTCAACAGCTACTTCAGCGGTACGGCCACCAAGATCGGCGGCGTAGGCATCGACGTCATCGCCAAGGAGGTCGCCGCCCGGCACGCGAAGGCGTACCCGGCCAGCGGCATCGCGCCCGCGCACCGCGCCCTCGACATAGGCGGCGAGTACCAGTGGCGCCGCGAGGGCGAGCCGCACCTGTTCGACCCGGAGACGGTGTTCCGCCTCCAGCACTCGACGCGCACCAACCGCTACGACATCTTCAAGAAGTACACGGACCGCGTGAACGAGCAGTCCGAGCGGCTGATGACGCTGCGCGGCCTCTTCGGCTTCAAGTCGGACCGCCCGTCGATCTCCATCGACGAGGTCGAGCCCGTCTCCGAGATCGTCAAGCGCTTCTCCACCGGCGCCATGTCGTACGGCTCCATCTCCCTGGAGGCACACGAGACGCTCGCCATCGCCATGAACCAGCTGGGCGGCAAGTCCAACACTGGTGAGGGCGGCGAGGACGCGGACCGGCTCTACGACCCGGCCCGGCGCAGCGCGATCAAGCAGGTCGCCTCCGGCCGCTTCGGCGTCACCTCCGAGTACCTGGTCAACGCGGACGACATCCAGATCAAGATGGCCCAGGGCGCCAAGCCCGGCGAGGGCGGCCAGCTGCCCGGCCACAAGGTCTACCCGTGGGTCGCGAAGACGCGTCACTCGACGCCCGGTGTCGGTCTGATTTCTCCGCCGCCGCACCACGACATCTACTCCATCGAAGACCTCGCCCAGCTGATCCACGACCTGAAGAACGCGAACCCGCAGGCGCGGATCCACGTCAAGCTGGTCTCGGAGGTCGGTGTCGGCACGGTCGCCGCGGGTGTCTCCAAGGCGCACGCGGACGTCGTGCTCATCTCCGGCCACGACGGCGGTACGGGCGCTTCGCCGCTCACGTCGCTCAAGCACGCCGGTGGGCCTTGGGAGTTGGGCCTCGCCGAAACCCAACAGACCTTGCTCCTCAACGGACTTCGCGACCGGATCGTCGTCCAGACCGACGGCCAGTTGAAGACCGGCCGTGACGTCGTCATCGCCGCGCTGCTCGGCGCCGAGGAGTTCGGTTTCGCGACCGCGCCGCTCGTCGTCTCCGGCTGCGTCATGATGCGCGTCTGCCACCTCGACACCTGCCCGGTCGGCATCGCCACCCAGAACCCGGTGCTGCGTGACCGGTTCGCGGGCAAGGCCGAATACGTCGTGAACTTCTTCCAGTTCATCGCCGAAGAGGTCCGCGAGATCCTCGCCGAGCTGGGCTTCCGCACCATCGAGGAAGCCGTCGGCCAGGCGGGCACGCTCGACGTCGAGCGGGCCGTGGACCACTGGAAGGCACAGGGCCTGGACCTCGCCCCCCTCTTCTACGTCCCCGAACTCCCGGACGGCGCAGCCCTCCACCAGGTCATCAAGCAGGACCACGGCCTGGAGAAGGCGCTCGACAACGAGTTGATCAAGCTCGCCGCCGACGCGCTGGCCGCGTCCAGCGCCACCGACGCCCAGCCGGTCCGCGCGCAGGTCGCGATCCGCAACATCAACCGCACGGTCGGCACGATGCTCGGCCACGAGGTGACGAAGAAGTTCGGCGGGGCGGGTCTGCCCGACGACACCATCGACATCACCTTCACCGGTTCCGCCGGCCAGTCCTTCGGCGCCTTCCTCCCGCGCGGTGTCACGCTGCGCCTGGAGGGCGACGCCAACGACTATGTGGGCAAGGGCCTTTCGGGCGGCCGGGTCGTCGTCCGCCCCGACCGGGGCGCCGACCACCTCGCCGAGTTCTCCACCATCGCGGGCAACACCATCGCCTACGGCGCGACCGGCGGCGAGCTGTTCCTGCGCGGGCGTACCGGTGAGCGGTTCTGTGTCCGCAACTCCGGTGCCACGGTGGTCTCCGAGGGTGTGGGCGACCACGGCTGCGAGTACATGACCGGCGGCCGGGCGGTCGTGCTCGGCGAGACCGGCCGCAACTTCGCGGCGGGCATGTCCGGCGGCATCGCCTACGTCATCGACCTGAACCCCGACAACGTCAATGTCGGAAACGCGGGCGCCGTAAGCGAGTTGGACGACACCGACAAGCAGTGGCTGCACGACGTGGTGCGCCGGCACGCCGAGGAGACCGGTTCCACGGTCGCCGAGAAGCTGCTCGCCGAGTGGCCCGTCTCCGTGGACCGCTTCAGCAAGATCATCCCCAGCGCATACAAGGCAGTGCTCGCCGCCAAGGACGCCGCTGAGCAAGCGGGTCTCTCCGAGACCGAGATCACCGAGAAGATGATGGAGGCGGCGATCAATGGCTGACCCGAAGGGCTTTCTGAACCACGGGCGCGAGGTCGCCAAGTCCCGCCCCGTGGACGTCCGTCTGAAGGACTGGAACGAGGTCTACGTCCCCGGTTCGCTGCTGCCGATCATCGGCAAGCAGGCCAGCCGGTGCATGGACTGCGGTATCCCGTTCTGCCACAACGGCTGTCCGCTGGGGAACCTGATCCCCGAGTGGAACGACTACGCGTACCGCGAGGACTGGACGGCGGCGTCGGAGCGCCTCCACGCCACCAACAACTTCCCTGAGTTCACCGGGCGGTTGTGCCCCGCGCCGTGCGAGGCGGCCTGTGTGCTGGGCATCAACCAGCCGCCGGTCACCATCAAGAACGTCGAGGTCTCCATCATCGACAAGGCGTGGGAGACGGGCGACGTCGCCCCGCAGGCTCCCGAGCGCCTCTCCGGCAAGACCGTCGCGGTCATCGGCTCGGGCCCGGCGGGCCTGGCCGCCGCGCAGCAGCTCACGCGGGCGGGTCACACCGTCGCCGTCTACGAGCGCGCGGACCGCATCGGGGGTCTTCTCCGGTACGGCATCCCCGAGTTCAAGATGGAGAAGCGGCACATCAACCGCCGTATCGAGCAGATGCGCGCGGAGGGCACCCGCTTCCGCACCGGCATCGAGATCGGCGTCGACCTCAAGGCCACCGACCTCCGCAAGCGCTACGACGCGGTCGTCATCGCCGCCGGCTCCACCACCGCGCGTGATCTCCCCGTCCCCGGACGGGAGTTGACCGGCGTCTACCAGGCGATGGAGTACCTGCCCCTGTCGAACAAGGTCCAGGAAGGCGACTACGTCACCGCCCCGGTCTCGGCCGAGGGCAAGCACGTCGTCGTCATCGGCGGCGGCGACACCGGCGCGGACTGCGTCGGTACGGCGCACCGCCAAGGGGCCGCGTCCGTCACGCAGTTGGAGATCATGCCCCGCCCGGGCGACGAGCGGAACGCGGTCGCGCAGCCCTGGCCGACCTTCCCGATGCTCTACAAGGTGACGTCCGCGCACGAGGAGGGCGGTGAGCGGGTCTACTCCGTCAACACCACCCACTTCGAGGGCGACGAGGACGGCAACGTCCAGTGGCTGCACCTCGTCGAGGTCGAGTTCGTCGACGGCAAGCTGACCCAGAAGCCCGGCACCGAGCGCAAGATCCCGGCCCAACTGGTCACGCTGGCCATGGGATTCACCGGCACCGACCGCGAGAACGGCCTGGTCGACCAGTTCGCCCTGGACCTCGACGAGCGCGGCAACATCGCCCGCGACGCCGACTTCCAGACCAACGTCCCCGGCGTCTTCGTCGCCGGCGACGCGGGCCGCGGCCAGTCCCTCATCGTCTGGGCGATCGCGGAGGGCCGCTCGGCCGCCCGCGGAGTCGACCGCTTCCTGACGGGCGTCAGCGAACTGCCGGCCCCGATCCGACCGACGGACCGGGCGTTGATGGTCTGACGGTTCACGGGCCTGACGGCCCGTCAAAAACGTCCCGCACAATGGCGTGCGGAACAGAGCGCGGCGCTTGCCCAGTCCCCGACCGGACCGGCAGGCGCCGTGGCGCGTCCCGGGCACCCGACGGACGGAGTCCGGCGCAGCCTTGCGCGGTGTCGATATGCCGCTACCGCGGCGTGGCTGGGAGGCCGCTTGCGGCCGAGCAGTGCGAGGAAGGCGTCGAAAAGGGGTCGGCGCCTGCTTTGTCCCCGACCGGACCCGGCAGGCGCCGCCGCATGTCCGGGGCCAACTCCCGTTCCTCTACGGCACCTTGTACGTCTCCCCGTACACCTTCCACACCAGCGGCGTCCGCAGTTCCAGGTTCCCCTCTTCCAGGAACTTCCGCTGGGCCGTGTCGATGCGGGAGGTGTCGATGCCGGGGTGTTTGGCCTGCATCGTGGCGCGCCGGACGTCGAGGAAGGCGCTCAAGTAGGCCTTCTCGGAGCCGCCTTCGGCAGGGGGCTCGGCCCGTTGCATCGCGCGCTTCCGGATGCCGTAGAAGCCGTCCGTGCCGGGGCCGTGGAAGACGATCGCGTCGTAGTAGATGAACTGGCCGAGGGGGCCCAGGCCGTCGTGCTTGGCGGCGGTGACCGCCGGGTCGAAGTAGATGCGGTCGCGTTCCGCGTCCTGGGCCGCCTGGAAGGCGGGGACCTTCGCCTCGGCGCGCCAGGCCGTCGGGAAGCCGGGGTCCAGGCCCTCGTGGGAGGCCGTGCCGTCGACCTTGCGGAGGGCGGGGAGGTAGCGGGCGAGGCCGTTGTCCGGGTGGGCGGCGGTGTAGCGCTCGACCAGGACGAGGAGGTCGTGGGTGCCGGTGCAGAAGCCGATGATGCCCGCGGTGTAGCCCTGCCCGTCGCCGATGTCCTGCACATAGCCGTACGCGCTGCGCCAGTTGAGGGTCGAGTTCTCGGCGCTGGCCACCAGCTCCTGGGCGAGGTTCTTCATGGCCGGCGCGGCCAGGCCCTGCGGTGCTCTGCGCTGCGTCGCGGCGGAAACGGACGCGGACTCGGACGCGGACGGGTGCGCGGACCGAGGGTCGGTGTGGGCGGTGGGTGAGAGGCCGTAGGCCGTCGCGGCGATGGCGACGGGTACGGCGGCGAGCATCAGGACGCCGGCGCGTTTCATGGGCCCAGCGTAAGGGCGGTTACGTCCGTTATTTCGGGGGTTGAGGGGACAATGCGCCTGGCGGACTTCCGTGGCGTAATCTCGATCCTTTCATCGTGATCCGAAGGGAGCCTCCGTGGCCGCGATCTCTCTCAGCAAGGTCGAGGAGACCGCGCCCGCGCTGGTCAGCCTGTACAAGAGTGCCGGGGTGTCGCTGCGCAAGCACGGTCTGGACGGGCAGCGGGCCGCCGTCTATCTCGTGGTCGACTACTCGGGTTCCATGAAGCCGTACTACAAGGACGGCAGCGTCCAGGCCCTGGCCGACCGGGTGTTGGGCCTCTCGGCGCACCTCGACGACGACGGGACCGTACCGGTCATATTCTTCTCGACCGACGTCGACGCGGTCACGGACATCGCGCTGGCCGATCACGAGGGGCGGATCGAGCGGATCGTGGCCGGGCTCGGGCACATGGGCAAGACCAGTTACCACCTCGCCATGGACGCCGTCATCGACCACTACCTCGACAGCGGCGCCAAGGACCCGGCCCTCGTCGTCTTCCAGACCGACGGCGGACCCATCAACAAGCTCGCCGCGGAACGGTACTTGTGCAAGGCGGCCAAGCTCCCGCTGTTCTGGCAGTTCGTCGGGTTCGGCGACGCGAAGAGCAAGCAGTTCGAATTCCTGCGCAAACTCGACGAGTTGGCGGTACCGCAGAAGCGGGAGATCGACAACGCGGGCTTTTTCCACGCCGGTTCGGATCCGCTGAAGATGTCCGACGCGGAACTCTACGACCGGCTCGTGGGCGAGTTCCCGCAGTGGCTCGCGTCGGCGCGCGAGCGGGGGTTCGTCCAGTGATCCGCGCCCTGCCCGCCTCGGCCCGAACTGCCGTGCCCTGGAAGAACGGTGGCGGTGTCACACGCGAGATCGCCGCCTGGCCCGAGGGTACGGACATGGACGACTTCGTGTGGCGGGTGAGCCTCGCCGAGGTCGCGACGGACGGTCCGTTCTCGGCCTTTCCCGACGTGGACCGGACCCTGACCGTCGTCGAGGGCGCCGGCATGGACCTCACGGTGGGCGGCGAACGGCGACTGGTCAACACCCGTTACGAACCACGGGACTTCAGAGGCGACGTACCGACCGACTGCCGTTTGCTGGACGGGCCGGTGGTCAACCTCAACGTCATGTGGCGCAGGGGCGCGGTCTCTACGGCCGCTGTTCCTACGGCTGTTGTTCCTACGGTGGCTGTCGTGCGGGGGCGGTTGCGGCTGGGCGCGGGCACGCTGGTCGTGGCGCTCGACGGGCCCGCCGAAGTGGCCGGGGTGGCCCTCGGGCCGTACGACGCCGCGCAGTTGGGGGACGAGGCGGTGCTGCACGCGCAGGGGCGCACCGCGGTGATCGGGCTGTCATTGCCCGCTGACGCACCGTTGGCTTAGCCGGGGCCGCGTGACACCCTGTGGGGTGATCCGACGGGGAGGGCGGCCAACTCATGGACGGCGCACGATCGGTGAACGGAGCGGTGGGTGCCCCACGGCCGGCCGAGGCCGGCAAAGGGGAGAAGCTCGCCGACTGGGCGGACGGCCGGCTCGGGCTGTACGCGCTGGCCAAGGCCAATATGCGCAAGGTCTTTCCGGACCACTGGTCCTTCATGCTGGGCGAGATCTGCCTCTACAGCTTCATCATCCTGATCCTCACCGGCATCTACCTCACCCTGTTCTTCGAGCCGAGCGGCGTCGAGGTCATCTACCACGGGACGTACGCGCCGTTGAACGGCATCCCGATGACCCGGGCGTTCGAGTCCACGCTCGACATCAGCTTCGACGTGCGTGGCGGGCTGCTGATCCGGCAGATCCACCACTGGGCGGCCGTCGTCTTCATCGCCGGCATGCTCATCCACATGATGCGGGTGTTCTTCACCGGCGCGTTCCGCAAGCCGCGCGAGCTCAACTGGGTATTCGGCTGGACCCTGTTGTTCCTCGGCATCCTCACCGGCCTGACCGGCTACTCGCTCCCCGACGACCTGCTGTCCGGCACCGGCATCCGCTTCGCCGACGGCGCGATGCTGTCCGTGCCGGTCGTCGGGACGTACATGTCGATGTTCCTGTTCGGCGGGGAGTTCCCCGGGCACGACATCATCTCGCGGCTCTTCCCGATCCATGTCCTGCTGCTGCCGGGGATCATGCTGGGCCTGGTGGTCGCGCATCTGATCCTGGTCTTCTACCACAAGCACACGCAGTACCCGGGCCCCGGACGGGACCAGAAGAGCGTGGTCGGCATGCCCTTCCTGCCCGTCTACATGGCCAAGGCGGGCGGCTTCTTCTTCCTCGTCTTCGGCGTCCTCGCGATCATGGGCGGGATCGCCAGCATCAACCCCGTGTGGGCTTTCGGACCGTACCGGCCGGACCTGGTGACCACCGGCGCCCAACCCGACTGGTATCTCGGCTTCTCCGAGGGACTGATCCGGGTGATGCCGGGATGGGAACTCAACGCCTGGGGCCACACACTGGAGTTGGGCGTCTTCATCCCCTTCACGCTCTTCCCGCTGATCCTCGCCGCGATCGGCGCCTACCCGTTCATCGAGTCCTGGATCACCGGCGACAAACGCGAACACCACATCCTGGACCGGCCGCGCAACATGCCCGTGCGCACCGGGCTCGGGGTGGCCTGGCTGAGTCTCTACGGGGTGCTGCTGATCGGCGGCGGCAACGACGTCGTGGCCACCCATCTGAACCTGTCGATCAACACAATCACCTGGTTCGTGCGGATCTCGTTCTTCGTGCTGCCGGTGGTCGCCTTCATCGTCACCAAACGGGTCTGCATGGGGCTCCAACGCCGGGACCGCGACAAGGTGTTGCACGGCCGCGAGTCCGGCCTCATCAAGATGCTGCCGCACGGCGAGTATGTCGAGGTCCACGAACCCCTCACCCCGGACGAGCGGTTCAGGCTCACCCAGCACGAACAGGAACCGCCGTACGCGATCGGCCCGCTCGTCGACGCGAACGGAGTCCAGCGGCAGGTCAAGGGCGGCCAGCGGGTACGGGCCCGGCTCGCGAAGGCGATGTTCGGCCCCGAGTCCCGCATCCCCAAGCCGACGGCGGAGGAGTACAAGGAACTCACGAGCGGCGACCACCACCACTGACGTCACCAAAGACCCCGAGTACGGCCGCCCGGCACGCACCCGGGCTGCCCCAACTCCCGCGCAGGGCACGGGCCTTGGTCAGCCACAGCGACAGGTCGTACTCCGCGGTGTAACCGATCGCACCGTGCAGTTGAAGCGCCGTACGGGCGGTCCGGTACGCCGCCTCGCACGCCGTGACCTTGGCCGCGGCCACGTCCGACTCCGTCATGGTGAGCGCGGCACCGAAGATCATCGGTCGCGCGAACTCCAACGCGACCTTCGCATCGGCCAGTTGATGCTTGACGGCCTGGAACGAGCCGACGGGCACCCCGAATTGGCTGCGCTGCTTGACGTAGGCGACAGTCCTGTCGAGCAACGCGAGCCCGACACCGAGGGCTTGGGCGGCGGTGGCGAGGCGGGCCCAGGTGAGGGCGTGGGCGACGGCGGCGGTCACGTGCGGGCCGACGGCGAGGAGTTCACCGCCGGTGGGGGTGGGGAAGAGGCGGCGGGCGGGGTCGAGCGAGGCGCGGGGCCCGGCCGCCGAGGGCCCGTGACCGGGCGGGGGCCCGAGCCGCAACTCGGCCGCCGGAGGCGCGTCACCGGGCAGGGAGGCGCCCCGCGGCTCCGCCGCCGACCCACCTGCCCGGGACGCCGACCCGCCTGCTCCGAACACCTGCCGCCCCGCCGCCTCGGGCTCTACGGCCGGCTCCGTCGCGGTCCGTCCCATCGGACCCCGCGCCGCTCTCGCCGCCCGGGCCGTCAGTCGTACGTCCGCGAAGTCCGCATCCAGCGCGTACCGCCCTGTCGCCAGCGTTGCCGTCGACTCGCCGGAGGCCAGCGCGGGCAACAGCCGTTTGGCCGGGGCCGAATCGTCCAGCGCGGTCAGCAGCGCCGCCGCCGCGACCGTCTCCACGACCGGACCGGGAACCACGTGCCGCCCCAACTCCACGAACCCCACGGCGAGTTCGACGGGTCGGGGTCCCAACCCCTCATGGGCCTCCGGTATCGCCAGCGCGAACACCCCGGCCTCCGCGATACGGCGCCACAGCGCGCGCCCGCTCGTATGCTCGCCGCGACTCCATGCCCGTACGACCGACGGGGTGTCCGCCGCCGTCAGCATCGCGTTCAACGAGTCGGCGAACGCCCGCTGTTCGGGGTCGAGGAGGAAGCGCATCAGCGGCGGCCCTTCGGCAGGCCGAGCAGGCGCTCGGCGATGATGTCGCGCTGGATCTCGTTCGTACCGGCGTAGATGGGGCCCGCCAGGGAGAAGACATAGCCCTCGGCCCACTCCGTGTCCGCCAACTCGCCCTCCTCGCCGAGCAGTTCGAGGGCCGTCTCGTGCAGGGCGATGTCGTACTCGGACCAGAAGACCTTGTTCAGGCTGGACTCCGGGCCGATGGACTCGCCGTCGAGGAAACGGGAGGCGTTGGCGTAGGTGAAGAGCTGGTAGGCGCGGGCGCCGATCACCGCGTCGGCCACCTGGTCCCGCGTGGTCTGTGAACTGCCGTGCGTGCGCCAGAGGTTGAGGAGACGGTCGGCGGCGGCGAGGAAGCGGCCGGGGGAGCGGAGGGTGAGGCCGCGTTCGCTGCCGGCGGTCGACATGGCGACCCGCCAGCCCTGGCCCGGCTCGCCGATCACGTCCTCGTCGGGGACGAAGACGTCGTCCAGGAAGAGTTCCGCGAAGGCGGGCTTGCCGTCGAGGCGGCCGATCGGGCGGACCGTGACGCCGGGCGCACGCAGGTCGAACATCAGGTAGGTCAGGCCTTGGTGGGGCTTCGGGGTGCCCAACTCGCTGCGGAACAGGCCGAACGCGCGGTCCGCGAAGGCCGCCCGTGACGACCACGTCTTCTGGCCGGTCAGCAGCCAGCCGCCGTCCGTGCGCACCGCGCGCGAGGTGAGCGACGCCAGGTCGGATCCCGCCTCCGGCTCCGACCACGCCTGCGCCCACACCACCTCGCCGGTCGCCATCGGCGGCAGCACGCGCGCGCGTTGCTCGGGCGTGCCGTGGTCGAAGAGGGTCGGGGCGAGCAGGTTGATGCCGTTCTGGCCGACCCGGCCCGGGGCGCCCGCCGCGTAGTACTCCTCCTCGAAGACCAGCCACCGCATGATGTCCACGCCCCGGCCGCCGTACTCCTCCGGCCAGGACACCACCGACCAACGGTCCGCGGCGAGTTGGGCCTCCCAGGCGCGGTGCGCGGCGAAGCCGTCGGCTGTTTCCAGGGAGGGGAGGGGCGTGGTCGGCACATGCGCGTCGAGCCAGGCGCGGGCCTCGGCGCGGAACGCCTGCTGGTCGGGCGTGAAGTCGAGGTCCATGCGGCCGTCCCTCCTCAACAGTCCTTCCCTAACAAGTGTTTGGTAGGTTAGCGTGGCCCCATGACAGGCGTCGAGACTCCGGCATACGTCCCCGGGCACGGGCTGCTGAAGGGACGCACCGCCGTCGTCACCGCCGCCGCCGGCGCGGGCATCGGCGGCGCCACCGCGCGCCGCTTCCTGGAGGAGGGCGCGCGCGTACTCATCAGCGACGCGCACGCGCGGCGGCTGAAGGAGTACGAGGCAGCGCTGGCAGGGGAGTTCGGGGCGGAGGCGGTCGTAGCGCTGCCGTGTGACGTGACGGACGAGGCTCAGGTGCGAGCTCTGTTCGACGCGGCCGTCGCCGCGCACGGGCGGCTGGACGTCGTCGTCAACAACGCTGGTCTGGGCGGGACTTCGGACCTTGTCGACATGACCGACGAGCAGTGGTCGAAGGTCCTGGACGTGACCTTGAACGGCACCTTCCGTTGCACCCGGGCGGCCCTGCGCGCGATGCGCGAGACGGGCGGCGGGGTGATCGTCAACAACGCCTCCGTCGTCGGCTGGCGTGCCCAGGCCGGGCAGGCGCACTACGCGGCGGCCAAGGCGGGCGTGATGGCGCTGACGCGGTGCGCGGCGATCGAGGCCGCCGAGTACGGGGTGCGGGTCAACGCGGTCTCGCCGAGCCTCGCCATGCACCCGCACCTGGTGAAGGTGACGACACCGGAGCTGCTGGCCGAACTCACCGCGCGCGAGGCCTTCGGGCGGTACGCGGAGCCCTGGGAGGTGGCCAACGTGATCGTGTTCCTGGCCTCGGAGTACTCGTCGTACATGACGGGCGAGGTCGTCGCCGTGAGCAGTCAGCATGCCTAGCGGTGCGAAGGGACGCGCGAGGCGCCGGGGCCGGGGCACGACAATGGTGCCGTGCCGACCAAGAAGAAGCCCCCGGTGACCGCCGCTCCGGCCCGCCGTCGTGAACTCCTCGACACGGCGGCCGAGGTCTTCGCCGAGCAGGGGTACAACGCCACCACCGTACGGAAGATCGCCGACCACGCGGGCATGCTCGCGGGCAGCCTCTACTACCACTTCGACTCCAAGGAATCGATGCTGGAGGAGATCCTGCGCACCTTCCTCGACGAGCTGTGGGGCGGCTACGACACGGTCCTGGACGCCGAGTTGGACCCGCGCGAGACGCTCGAAGCCCTGGTCACCGAGTCGTTCCGGGAGATCGACCGGCACCGCGCCGCCGTCGCGATCTACCAGAAGGAGAGCAAGCAGCTGGTCGCGCAGGAGCGGTTCGCGTTCCTCGCCGAGTCGCAGCGCAAGTTCGAGAAGGCGTGGCTGTCCACGCTGGAGCGCGGGGTCGCCGCCCAGGTCTTCCGGGCCGACCTCGACGTCCGGCTCACCTACCGCTTCGTCCGCGACACGGTGTGGGTCGCCGCGTCCTGGTACCGGCCGGGCGGACAGCACAGCGCCGAGGAGATCGCCCGGCAGTACCTGTCGATGGTGCTGGACGGGATCGCCGTACGCACGTAACTCACGGTTCTGTATGGGGAGTTGACATGGCCGAGGCCTATATCGTCGAAGCGGTCCGTACGCCCGTCGGGCGGCGCCGGGGAGGGCTGAGCGGGGTGCATCCGGCCGACCTCGGGGCGCATGTCCTCAAGGAGCTGGTCGCCCGCTCGGGGATCGATCCCGCCGCCGTCGAGGACGTCGTCTTCGGGTGTCTGGACGCGGTGGGGCCGCAGGCCGGGGACATCGCGCGTACCGCCTGGCTGGCGGCCGGGCTGCCCGAGGAGGTGCCGGGCGTGACGGTGGACCGGCAGTGCGGTTCCTCGCAGCAGGCCGTGCACTTCGCGGCGCAGGGTGTGCTGTCCGGCATGCAGGATCTGGTCGTCGCCGGGGGAGTCCAGAACATGTCGTTGATTCCCATCGCCTTCGCCTCCCGCCAGGCCGCCGAACCGCTCGGCCTCACCGACGGCCCCTTCGCGGGCAGCGAGGGCTGGCGCGCGCGGTACGGGACGCGGCCCGTCAACCAGTTCGCCGGCGCCGAGATGATCGCCGCGAAGTGGGGGATCAGCAGGCAGGACCAGGAGGAGTTCGCCCTCCGCTCGCACCGGCGGGCCCTGCGCGCGATCGACGAGGGCCGCTTCGAGCGGGAGACGGTGGCGTACGGCGCGGTCGCGGTCGACGAGGGCCCGCGCCGGGACACCTCGCTGGAGAAGATGGCCGGCCTGAAGCCGGTCGTCGACGGCGGCACCATCACCGCCGCGTGCTCCTCCCAGGTCTCCGACGGCGCGGCGGCGATGCTGCTCGCCTCGGAACGGGCGGTGCGGGAGCACGGGTTGCGCCCTCGTGCCCGTATCCATCACCTCTCGGTCCGGGGCGAGGATCCGATCCGTATGCTCTCGGCGCCGATCCCGGCCACCGCCCACGCCCTGAAGAAGACCGGCCTCTCCATCGACGCGATCGACCTCGTCGAGATCAACGAGGCCTTCGCGCCGGTCGTCCTGGCCTGGCTGAAGGAGACGGGTGCGGACCCCGAGAAGGTCAACGTCAACGGCGGCGCGATCGCCCTCGGCCACCCCCTCGGCGCGACCGGCGTCAAACTCATGACCACCCTCCTCCACGAACTGGAGCGCACCGGCAGCCGGTTCGGCCTCCAGACCATGTGCGAGGGCGGCGGCCAGGCCAACGTGACGATCATCGAACGGCTCTGAGCGGAGGCAGGACGACCCGGAAGCGCCGGGAGTGCCGGGAGCCGCAGTGCGGCTGGGCCGAGCGACCCCGCGACCCTGCCGAGCGCCCCCGGGACTCCGCCCTCAGGCCCCGGCGCGGGCCGGAGACGTCAGTCGTCCAGCGTGTAGCCCAGCACCACCGCCGCGGACACCTCCACCAGGCCCGGCGCGAGATCCCCCTGCGAACTCCCGCTCGCGCTCCCGTGACCGCGTGACTGGTAGAACTCGTACGACTCCGAGTCCACGTCCTGGATGTGCACCACCGACCCCAGCGGCACGCCCGTCGCCTCGGTGTACACCTCGGCCTTGCGGCGGGCCGCCGCCACCGCCTTGCGGCGCGCCTCGTCCCGCAGCGCGGGCTTGTCGCGCACATCGAACTCGACGCTGTCGATCTGGTGCGCCCCGGCGTCCACCGCGTCCACGATCAACTGCCGCAGGTCGTCGAGCGATTCGGTCTCGATGACATAGGAGGCCTGGCAGCGGTACCCGAGGAACTTCCGCTCCTCTCCGTATCCGCTGTACTCCGAGTTGAGCCTGAGCCGGGAGCCCGAGACCGACCCGTCGGGTATCCCGTGCCCGCGCACCACCTCGCGCAGCCGGACCACCGCGGCGTCCGCCTCCTGGAACGCCCGGTCCGCCGAGGGCTCCAGCATGGTGACCGTCAGTTTCACCCGGACCAGCTGCGGCTCGACCCGCACACTGCCCGCCCCGTACACACTGAGCCCCCAGGGCTGTCCGATCATCTGCGTCATGCGCGCATTGAAGCACTGCCGGACGCCAACTCGCCGACAATTGAAGCCGCTTGAGCCATCATCCCGGCCACCAGCTCCGCACACGACGGCAGATCCTCGATCACCCCGGCGACCTGCCCGGACGCCATCACCCCGAGGTCCGTGCGGCCGTCCACCATCGACGCCTTCAGCAGCATCGGTGTGTTCGCGGCGAGCAGGACCTGGCTCCAGGACAGGTCCTTGCCGTGCTTCATGGCGAGGCCGTCGCGGATCATTCGGCGCCAGGTCAGGCCGGACAGTTGGCGGAAGCCGGCCGCTCGGCGTATCGCCTGGAGCAGGGTTCTCGTGCGGCCGGAGTTCTCCAGGGCGTCGACCAGTTCCGTACGGAGCATGCGGTGCGGGAGGCCGTCGACCGCCCTCGTGACCGTGACGTCCTTGACCGTCGCCGCCAGATACGCCGCCTTCACCGCGTCCGGGACCGTCGAGTCCGAGGTGAGGAGGAACCGGGTGCCCATGGCGACGCCCGCCGCCCCGTAGGCCAGTGCCGCGACGAGACCCCGCCCGTCGAAGAAACCGCCGGCCGCCACGACCGGTATGTCCACCGCGTCCACGACCTGCGGCAACAACACCGTCGTCGCCACCTCCCCGGTGTGTCCGCCGCCCTCCCCGCCCTGCACGATCACCGCGTCCGCGCCCCACGCCGCGACCTTCTCCGCATGCCGCCGCGCCCCGATCGACGGGATCACGACGACCCCCGCCCCCTTCAACTCGGCGATCAGCTCGGCGGACGGCGCCAGCGCGAAGGACGCGACCCGGACGCCCTCCTCGATGATGATCCGCACCCGGTCGCCGGCGTCGGTCGCATCCGCGCGCAGATTCACCCCGAACGGCTCCCGCGTACGGGACTTGACCTCGTGGATCGCGTCCCGGAGCCGGTCCGTGGTCATGGTCGCGGAGGCCAGGATGCCGAGCGCGCCCGCGTTCGCCGTGGCCGACACCAGGCGGGGTCCCGCCACCCAGCCCATGCCCGTCTGCACGATCGGATGCCGGACCCCGACCAGCCGGGTCAGCGCGGTCTCCATCACGAACCCACTTCTCTGCGGCGGGTGTCGGCCGGGTCGATCACCTCACGGATCAGCCGCAGCTCCTCCGGGGTCGGTTCGCGCGTCGACGGGACCTCGTCCGGGACGGCGAGGTCGAAGCCCGTCGCCTCCCGCACCTGCTCCACACTCACCCCGGGATGCAGCGAGGCCAGCCGCATCGAGTGGTCCGGGGTCGCGAAGTCGAAGACACCGAGGTCGGACACGACCCGGGGGATACGGTGGAAACGTGCTGTCCCCGGGTGCTCGGCGACCCGGTCGTACCCCACCCCGCACACCATGTCGACCTTCTCCACGAACACCCGGCGCGAGTGCCGGGGAACCCAGTAACTCGTCGGATTGTTCAGCGTGTTGATCGGCGCCCCGCGCACCCCGAGCAACTGCCGCTTCGGCCGCGCCCAGTCGCCGATGCACGAGATGTTCTGGTTGCCGTACCGGTCGATCTGACTCGCGCCCATCATCACGTGCCGCCGCCCGCTCGCCACCAGCGCCAGATGCTGCCGGTACGGCAACCAGCCCTCCGGCGTCCCGTCCGGGCGGACGAGCATCGCCTCGCCGTCGGTGAGCAGGAGATCCGGCGCGAAGGTGAGCCGGGCCAGCCGGGCGCCCACGGACGGGATGAACCCCATCGGGCTGGCCACAATCTCCCCGGCGTCACGCCAGGCCTCGGCACAGGCGATCACGCAGTACTCGGAGCGCTGTACGTCCGTGAGCTGTACGTCCGTGTCCAGTACGTCCGTGTGCTGTACGTTCCTGCGCTGTTCGTCGCTACGCGATACGTCCATCACCCTTGCTCCTCCTGCCAGTTCCGCACCGCCGACTCGTAGGCCTGTTCGTCACCGGACAGGAAGCGTTCGGAGAACTCCGCCCAGGGTGTCGTCGCGTACAGCCGCTGGACGTCCTCGTCCCTGCCGTAGTCGGGAGCGCAGGACGTGAAGTGGGCGCCGCCGGCGGCCTCGACGACCCCGGTCACGTTCAGCCGTTTGACGAGCAGGGACTGTGGCGGGGCCTCCTTCGTCAACTCGGCCGTGTCCACGATCCGTTCGCAGGAGAGGTAGGCGGCGTCGGCCGCCTCGCAGAACAGGTCGTCGAAGTACGGGTCCGGGCCCAGGTACTGGCCGTTGCCCAGCCGGTCGGCGCGGTTGACGTGGACCAGGGCCGCGTCCAGCCGCAGCGCGGGCATCGCGACGAACGTCTCCCCGTCGTCGTACGGTGAAGTCACCGTCCGCAGGCCGGGGTTGACCCGCATGACGTCCGAACCGATTCCCGCGCGCACCGGCAGGAACGGCAGCCGGTTCGCGGCGGCGCGCAAGCCCCACATGAACATCGCCTCGTCGACCTCCGTCAGCTCGAAGGCTCCGCTCTCGCGTGCCGCGCGGTAGTTGGGTTCGAGGGGGATCGAGTCGAGCGTGACGAAGGCGGCCACCAGCTTGCGGATGCGGCCGGCCGCCGCGAGCATGCCGACGTCCGGGCCGCCGTAGGAGACGACGGTGAGGTCGGTGAGGTTCGAGCGGAGCAACGCCCGGACCAGGGCCATGGGTTTGCGGCGGGAGCCCCAGCCGCCGATGCCGAGGGTCATGCCGCTGTGCAGCCGGGCGACGACCTCGTCGGCCGTCATCGTCTTGTCGGTCACCTATGCCTCCTCCCTCACTGTCTGGCCGGTCTCTTCAGGTTTTCCGAAGGTGTCGCGGACCCGGTCGGCCACGCCGCTGACGTTCGCCTCGAAGGTGAAACCCTGTTCGTAGCGGTAGCTGCGGCGGACGTCGACGGGGTCGATGCCGTTGATCGCGGACTTGGCGAGGCGGATCAGCTCGCCGTCCTTGGCGGCTATCTCGGCTGCCAACTCCAGTGCGGAGGGCAGGAGTTCGGCACGCGGCACCACCCGCCACACCGAGCCGTGCGCGTGCAGTTCGGCCGCCGTCGCCGTACGCGAGGTGTAGTACAGGGCGCGCATCAGGTGCTGGGGGACCAGCCGGGACAGATGCGTCGCGGCACCCAGCGCGCCCCGGTCCAGCTCGGGCAGGCCGAAGGTGGCGTCCTCGCTCGCCACGATCACGTCCGCGTTGCCGACCAGCCCGATGCCCCCGCCGAGGCAGAACCCCTGCACGGCCGCGACGACCGGCACCTCGCACTCGTACACCGCCGCGAACGCCTCGAAACAGCCACGGTTCACCCCGACCAGCGCCGACTGCCCGCGCGCCTGTATCTCCTTGATGTCCACGCCCGCGTTGAAACCCCGCCCCTCCGCCGCCAGCACCACACAGCGCACATCGGGGTCGCGCCCGGCCGAGCGCACGGCGTCGGCCAGGGCGAACCAGCCGTCCACCGGCAGCGCGTTCACCGGCGGGTAGTCGACCGTGACGACGGCAATTCCCTTGTCTGTAACGGGACTTCCCGAGCTTCCCGAGGTTTCCGGGGAGGAGGTGGAGACACCCATGAGCGCATCAGCTACCTTTCCACCAAACATTTGTTAGGTGCGAGGCTTCGAAGCTAGCAGCCGGAGAATCCGAGCGGGAGGCCCTGTGGATAACCACCCTGCCGACGATCGCCCTGTGGACAACTCGCGTGACGCCCCGCTGGCCGGCAGAACCGTCCTCGTCACCGGCGGCACCCGAGGCGTCGGCGCCGGTATCGCACGGGCCTTCGTCGAGGCCGGTGCCGAGGTGCTGACCTGTGCGCGCCGACCGTCCGAAGACCCGGTCAAGGGAACCGAGTTCAGCTCCCTCGACCTGCGCGACCCGGACGCCGTACGGGAGTTCTTCGCCGCGCTGCCCCGACTCGACGTCCTGGTCAACAACGCGGGCGGCGCGCCGTACCGCCCACTCGTCGACGCGGAGGCCGAACGGCACGCGCGGATCATCGAGTTGAATCTCCTCGCCCCGCTCACCGCGTCCCTCGCCGCGTACGAGCACCTCAAGCGTGCCAAGGGTTCGGTCGTGATGATCGGGAGCGTCAGCGGCAGCCGCCCCTCGCCCGGTTCGGCGGCGTACGGGGCGGCCAAGGCCGGTCTTGAGAACCTGGCGCGTTCGATGGCGGTGGAGTGGGCGCCGGACATCCGCGTCAACACGCTCGTCGTCGGCATGGTCCGCACGGAGTTGTCCCACCTGCACTACGGCGGCGAGGATGCCATCGCCGCCGTCTCCCGCACCGTGCCGCTCGGCCGCCTCGCCGACCCCTCCGACATCGGTGCGGCGGCGGTCTTCCTGGCCTCCGACGCGGCCGCGTACATCAGCGGGGCGAGCCTTCTGATGCATGGGGGCGGGGAGCGGCCGGCCTTCCTGGACGCGGCAACCGCCAACAAGAGCAAGCGAGTTGAAGGGTGATCGAGATGAGCGGAATCTGTGACGGGCGGGTCGTCGTCGTCACCGGTGCGGGCCGGGGTCTCGGCCGCGCGCACGCCCTCGCGTTCGCCGCCGAGGGTGCCTGGGTCGTCGTCAACGACCTAGGCGTCGGCCTCGACGGTACCCCCGACCCCGACAGCCCGGCCGCCCAGGTCGTCGCCGAGATCCACGCGGCGGGCGGCGAGGCGGTGGCCCACGGCGGCGACATCGCCACGACCGCCGGTGCCGCGTCCCTGATCGCGACCGCGCTGGAGACCTACGGGCGGCTCGACACCCTTGTCAACAACGCGGGTTACCTGCGCGACCGGATGCTCGTCAATCTCGACGAGGACGACTGGGACGCGGTGATGCGGGTCCACTTGAAGGGGCACTTCCTGCCCCTGAAACACGCGGCGGCGTACTGGCGGGCGGAGACGAAAGCCGGCCGCACGCCGGTCGCGCGGATCGTCAACACCAGTAGCGGAGCGGGGTTGTTGGGTTCGGTCGGGCAGGGCAACTACAGCGCCGCCAAGGCCGGGATCGTCGGCCTGACCCTGGTCGCGGCGGCCGAACTCGCCCGCTACGGCGTCCAGGTCAACGCGATCGCCCCCGCGGCGCGGACCCGCATGACGGAACACACCTTCGCGGAGACGATGGCCGCGCCCGGCTCCGGGTTCGATGTGATGGCGCCGGAGAATGTGTCGCCTTTGGTGGTGTGGTTGGGGTCGGGGGAGGGGGCTGGGGTCACCGGGCGGGTGTTCGAGGTTGAGGGTGGGCGGGTCGCTGTGATGGAGGGGTGGAGGGTCGGGCCCAGTGCGGACAAGGGGGCTCGGTGGGGTGTGGGGGAGGTGGGGGAGACGGTGGTGAAGTTGTTGGGGGAGGCGGGGGTGGTGGGGGCGGTGTACGGGGCGTAGGCGGAGACGTTTTACGTCAACTTCTTGGCCAACTGCCACGGGTGGTGGGTGGGCATGGGCCCGGGGGGCTGGGGGCGGAGCCCCCAGGGCGTTCGCCCCAACACCGTTCACCTGAAAGGGACTTGCGTATCGCACTCCA
This sequence comes from Streptomyces sp. NPDC050528, assembly GCF_044457795.1. NCBI lineage: Bacteria > Bacillati > Actinomycetota > Actinomycetes > Kitasatosporales > Streptomycetaceae > Streptomyces > Streptomyces sp. NPDC050528. The sequence continues at coordinate 343,206 of NZ_JBITHH010000002.1, read as the reverse complement.
ACACCGTTCACCTGAAAGCGACTTACGTATCGCACTCCAACACCGTCCGGCACAAGGAACACCGGGCCCGTACCCGCCCCCGCACCGGCACCCTGATCCGCTGATGACACGTAGGGCAAGGAAACGACACCCGCAAGCTGCCACCCTGGTCCCCGCTGAAGGCGTACCGCACGCCTGGCTGAGAACCCGGGCCGGGGGCATGTCGCCGGTCGTGGGCGTACCGGCGTCGCCCGGCCCACCCTGCCGCAGTCAAGGGCGGCTGCTGCTCGTCGCGTCGGGCCTGTGCCATCCCCTTGACGTACGCCGTGTAGGCCTGCGGGCTGGTGAACCACACGGAGGGATCCTCGCCGAAGACCAGGGCACGTTTCGCGAGGACGTACCCGAACTCCTCCGGCGTGAGATAGCCGAGTTTCTGCGAGGACGCCGAGTCCTCCCGGTACGCGTCCAGCAGCAGCCACCCCGCGCCCAGATACGTCGCCGCCGTGTCCGTGAGGATCTCGTTCTCGCGGGTGCCGGGGAAGGACAGGTCCAGGCGGTGCAGATAGACGTGCATGACCTCGTGCGCGAGAGCCGCGCCGATGTCCCGCCGATGCGTGCGGAACCGGTCGTTCAACTCGATGAAGTACTCGGGCCCGGCGGTGAGTTCGACGTTCGCCGCATGTGTCATCTCACGGAAACTGATGATCGGCCGCGCGTCCGGGAGCCGGTAGTGCCGGACCATCTCACGGGCCACCCGCTGCGCGCCCAGATGCAGGTCGTCCATGTCGCCGAACGCCACGTCGACAGGGGCCACGCTGGTCGCGAACGTCTGGACGGTGTCGTAGGACAACCGCTTGTAGAGCGCGGTGATGGCGTCCCGCACCGTATCGAGGTGCGGGTAGCCGTGCTCGACCGGTCCGTCGTCCGCCACGTCCACAACCCCCAGAGACGCCCTGAACCCGCATCCACTCTATGCCGACGCGCACGAATGCACGCCCCCGAAATCCCCCTGACAGATCGCCGCCGGGAGGGCTATGCTCCCCGCGATGACCACTCACTCTGTTCACAGAATGGGGGTCCCGTCCGCGCAAGGTGAGTGCTGATGCACCTTCACCCCGCGAACGAGGATTCCCTACGTTCCTTCTGGCCGCGCGTGCGCGAGTTCGCCGTGCCGCCCTCCATGATCGAGACGGCTACGGCCCGCCGTGCTGCCGGTGACTGGGCGGGCGCCTGCGCCGCCGCCCGCGTCGACGTCGATCTCGACCTACGGTCCGTAGCGCGCGCCCACGGCCGGGAACTGGCCGCCAGGGTCCGCGCCGACCTCCGCCGCCTCGCCCCCGACCTGCTCCGCTGGTACCTCCCGAGAATCGCCCCGGACGGCCTGCTGCGCCCGGGACTCACGATCACCCTGGCCCGCTACGGCGACGACGCCACCGGCCCGCCGCATCTGGTGGTCCGGACGCCACCGGCCTGGGCGGACGGCGGCCAGCGCATCAGCCTCGCCCTGTGGGACGGCACCCATCGCGACGCCGACGCCCGCCGGCATCCGCACCCCCGGCCCAGCCGTTCGTTCCGCCTCGACCTGCACCGGCATCTGTGGGACGCGGGGAGGAGCGGTGAGCTGCGGGCCCGGTCCGGGGCGGATCGGCCCGAGATGCCGGACCCGCCGGACCCGCCGGACCCGCTGGAGGTGCCGGAGCTGGTGCCGGAGGGGCTTCACTGCGCCGTCGACCGATGGGCGGCCGAGGCGGTGATCCTGCTTCGCGCGGAGGGGTGTACGGCCGGTCCCGTCGTCGTACGGCTCGGTTCCCGGCATCGGCTCGCGCTGACCCCGGATCCGGTCGCGGACACCCTGCGGATCGCACCGGCGCCGACGGACGGCAGCGCCCGCGCGCTACCGGTCCTCCCCGACGCCGCGACCTGGGTCCTGCCCGACCTGGATCTGCTCCGCACCGGCGCGATCGACGCCGGGCAACTGCATCCGCTGGTCGCCGCCGCACTCGTACCGGACCCTCCCTGTCCTCGGCCTCAACCATCCGCTTCCGTAAGGAAGTTGGGCCGCGCAGGGGATCCGCATCTGGTCGAATGCCGGGGCGCCGCGCACCGCATCGGCCTGGTCGACGGCGTACTGGTTCCCCTGGACCACGACCCGGCCGAGATCCGTCGCGAGGAACTGCTGGTCGCGCTGACCGGCACCCCGCTGCCCTGTCTGCGGGCCATCGACGAGGCACACCGCCACCCGGACTGCCTCGTCGGCGTGCGCGAACGCCTCATCCACGGAGACACCGCCGGCGCGCTGGCCGTCGTAGAAGGACTGCTCGGTGCCGACGCGGTGCTGCGTGGCGGCGCGCTGCGGGACGAACTGCAGGCCGCTGCCGAACGGCGGCTCGCGTACGGGCTGTTCAGGGCGGGACTGGCCGATCCCGGCCCGCGATCCGGTCACTTCTCCCCGGGGCGTCCGCGTCCCCGGCTCCGCCCCACCTCGCGCCCTCGGCACACCACCGCCCGCTGACCGTACCGGGCGCCGTCGCCGACCGCTGAGGTCGCCGTTGCCCCTGCTCTCATCCGTGCTCCGCCTCGACCCCGAAGGTGAACCGTCATGCCCACACGCACCCTGTACGCCGCCCTCAACCCCACCGACCCCATCCCCGCACCCGCCCAACTCGACGTCGCCGAAGACCTGTTGACCCTCCTACGCGACACCACCACCGAACCCCGCCCCGACATCCAGCTGGAGGCCCTGACCCTGTCCGTGGCCGCCGACCTTCCCGTGCTGCTGTGGGGCGAGCCGGGCATCGGCAAGACGGCCGCGCTGACGCAGCTCGCCGCGGCCCTGGACCTGCCGTTGACCACCGTGATCGCCAGCGTGCACGAGCCGTCCGACTTCTCCGGGCTGCCCGTCGTGGGCGACGATCCCGCCGAGCAGGGTGTTCCGATGGCCCCGCCGGACTGGGCCGTACGGCTTGTGCGGGCGGGCAAAGGGCTGTTGTTCCTGGACGAGTTGTCGACCGCCCCGCCGGCCGTGCAGGCCGCGTTGCTCCGGCTGGTGCTGGAGCGGCGGATCGGGGCGCTGCGGCTGCCGCCCGGGGTGCGGATCGTGGCCGCCGCCAACCCGCGGTCCTCGGCGGCCGACGGCTGGGAGTTGAGCGCGCCCCTCGCGAACCGGTTCGTGCACCTCCAGTGGACCCACGACCACGAGGTCGTCGTACGCGGACTCGGCGGCACCTGGCCCCGCGCGACCCTGCCGCGGCTCGACCCGGAGAAGCTCCCCGAGGCCGTGGACTTCGCGCGCCGCGCGGTGTGCGGGCTGCTCACCGGGCGGCCCAAGCTCGTCCACCAACTGCCCGGCAACGAGACGCGACGCGGGGGCGCCTGGCCCTCGCCCCGGAGCTGGGAGATGGCGATGAGCCTGATCGCGTTCGCCACGGCGGCCGGGTCCTCCCGGGAGGTGCTGTCCCTGCTGGTCAGGGGAACGGTGGGGGACGGTCCCGGGCTGGAACTGCTCGCGAGTGTGGACCGGATGGACCTGCCCGACCCCGAGATCTTCCTCGTCGACCCGACGGCCGGCGAGCTGCCCGAGCGCGGGGATCTGCGGCAGGCCGTGCTCGACGGGGTGGTGGCCGCGGTCCGCAACCGTCCCGACCGGGCCCGCTGGGACGCGGCCTGGGCGCTCTTGGTCCGCGCGTTGGAGACCGGCGCCCCGGACCTGGTCGTCGTCCCGGCGACAACCCTCGCCTCACTGCGCCGCGAGGACTGGGACGTGCCCGCGTCCATCGAACAGCTCGCCGGAACGGTCGCGCTCTCCCACCGCGCGGACCTCGCGAAGGCCCGCGCCGCCGCCGTCGTCGCGAAGGGGGGCCGATGAACAAGCCGGGGTCTGTGAACACCGCGAACGCCTGGGACGCTGTGAACGCCCCTGGCGCTCGGGGCGCTGTGAACCTGCCGGGCACCCAGAGGGTTGTGAACCCGCCGGACGCGCGGGGCGCCGTGAACGCGCCGGACAGCGCGGGCGCTGTGAACCCGCCGGGTACTCAGAGGGTTGTGAACCCGCCGAGCGCCCAGGATGCTGTGAACCCGCCGGACGCGCCGGACGCCGTGAACGCCCCGGACACTCAGGGCGCTGTGAACACACCGAACGCCCGAGTCACCGCGACCCCGCCGACCACCCTCGACCGCGACAAGCTCTTCGCCGCTCGCCTCTACGCCGCCCGTGTCCGCCCCTACCTCGCCACGGCCCTGTTCGCCCTGCACGTCGTCGAGTCGCGGCACGTGCCGACGATGGGCGTCGACCGGTACTGGCGCTGCTATGTGTCGCCGGGTTTCGTGGACCGGATGACGGTCGAGGATCTGGCCGGTATCTGGGTTCACGAGGTGTCGCATCTGCTCCGCGATCACCATGGGCGCAGTGACCGTGTCGCGCGTGAGCGGGGACTGACCGGCCCGGGGGAGCGGTTGCGGATGAACATCGCCGCCGACTTCGAGATCAACGACGACGCGTTCGGCGACGGCCTGGTCACCCCCGAAGGCGCCGTCCAGCCGGGGCTGTTGGGACTGCCCGCGGGGAACCTCATGGAGGACTACCTGCGCTGGTTCCAACTCGGGGCGCGCACCCAGGACCTGGCCTGGCTGGACTGCGGCAGCGGCGCCGACGGGCTCGACCGGGAGTGGGACCTGGGGGCGGACGGCGCGAACGGGCTCACCGAGCAGCAGCGTGACGCCGTCCGTTTCCGGGTCGCGCAGGGCATCACCGGCCGCCCCGGCAGCGCGCCCAGCGGATGGCGGCGGTGGGCGGAGGAGGCGTTCCATCCGCCGCAGCCCTGGCGGCAGTTGCTCGGCGCGGCGGTCCGCTCGGCGGTCTCCGCGCCCGGCGCCGGCGAGGACTACACCTACGGCAGGCTCTCGCGCCGCTCGGTGTCGCTGCCCGGCATCGTGCTGCCGAGCCTGCGCCGCCGGCCGCCCCGGGTGTGCGTGGTCATCGACACCTCCGGGTCGGTCAGCGACGCCGAGCTGGGCAGCGCGCTCCTCGAAGTCGCCGCGATCGCACGGGCCGTGGGCGGCCGCCGCGACCTCGTCACCGTGGTGCCGTGCGACGCGGCGGCCCGGGTCGCTCAACCGCTGTGCCGCGCCGAGGGCATCGAGCTGCTGGGCGGCGGCGGCACGGATCTGCGCACCGGTTTCGCCAAGGCGCTGCGCACCCAGCCACCGCCCGACGCGGTCGTGGTCCTCACCGACGGCCAGACCCGCTGGCCGGACACCCGACCGCCCTGCCGCACGGTGGTGGGCCTCTTCCCGCGCCGCTACGAGACCGGGGAGTACGCCGAGGACAACCCCGACTACGTGCCGGACACACCGCCCGACTGGGCACGGGTGGTCGAGATCGGGGCCGCTCCCATCGCCCGGTGACCCTTCACCCGATGACCCTTCAGAGGCCGCGCAGCGTGAGGGCCGACTCCGAGAGAACCTGCGCCTCCTGGAGCTCCAGCACCCACACCTCGTTCACGCCCTCGCGCAGGACGGCACCGGGGACGTACAACTCCCGTTGCGGCCCCGCCGACCAGTACCGCCCCAGATTGAACCCGTTGACCCACACGAACCCCCGTGTCCAGCCCGGCAGTTCGAGCACGGCGTCCCCCGCGCCGCGCACCTCTGCGCTGCCGCGATACAGCCCGGGGGAGTCGTCCGCCGGCAACTCCCGCAACGGCACCGCCCCGATGTCGTCCAACGAGTCCAGCGCGTCCAACCGCAGCCCACGCGCGCGTACGTCGTGCAGATACTGCCGCTCGTGCAGCAGTCCTCCGGTGATGCCCTTCGCCTCCCCGAGCCGGGGCCCGTAATTGACCCTCCCCAGGGACTCCACCCACAGCTGCACACGCGCGTGCCCGGCGACGGGCTCCTTGAGCTGCTCGTCGCCCTCCATGAGGACCCCGGTCCGCTCCCCGTCGACGTACACCACAGCCAGGTCCCGCAGCCCGCGCGCGATCAGCGGATACGGGGCGCGCGGTCCCGGAACGGTCACTTCGTAGCGGACGATTCCGCGGTCGACGTCCAGTTCCTCGAAGGTCGGCGGCACCGGACCCGCCGTCTCCGGCCCGCCGCGTGCCTCCAGTACGTCGGCCAGGGACGCCCAGCCCGTCAGGCGCACCTCGGCCGGGTCGCCCAACACGCTTGGCGCGGGCGGGAGTTCGGGCAGCGGCCCGTCCGCGTACGCGGCCAGCACCTCGCGGAAGGCCCAGAACTTGTCCGTGGGGCGCCCGTACTCGTCGATCGGCGCGTCGTAGTCGTACGACGTCACATCGGGCTCCAGCGGGCCCTCGTGCAGGGCGCCGCCGCCCCGGTTGGCGCCCGCCCAGCCGGCGAAGTTGGTGCCGCCGTGCGCCATGTAGAGGTTGACCGACGCGCCGCACTCCAGGATCTCGCGCAGTGCGGCCGCCGCGTCCTGGGCATCGCGGACGACGTGCTCGCCGCCCCAGTGGTCGAACCAGCCGCACCAGAACTCCATGCACATCAACGGCCCTTCGGGCTGCTGCCGGCGCAGCGTCTCGAAGGCCACGCGCGCGTGGGACCCGAAATTCACCGTCGCGAGCACACCGGGGACCGAGCCGCCGCTCAGCATGAAGTCCTCGGGACCGTCCGACGTGAACAGCGGAACCGTGACCCCCTGGTCCCGCAACAACTCCTCCACGCGCCGCAGATACACCGCGTCGGAGCCGTAGCTGCCGTACTCGTTCTCGATCTGCACCATGATCACCGGGCCGCCGCGGTCGAGTTGGCGGGACACCACCTCCGGCAGCAGCTGCCGGAACCAGCGCTCCAGGTGACCCAGGAAGCGTGCGTCACGCGTACGCGCGCGTGCCCCCAGTTCGCCGGTCAGCCAGTGCGGCAGCCCGCCGTTCTCCCACTCCGCGCAGATGTACGGCCCCGGGCGCACGATCGCCCACAGACCCGCCTCCCGCGCCGCGTCCAGGAACCGGCCAAGGGCCTGGACGTCCCTCACATCCCCCGGCGCCGGCTCGTGCAGGTTCCACGGGACGTACGTCTCCACGCAGTTGAGGCCCATCGCCCGCAGCATCGCCAGCCGGTGCCCCCAGCTCGCCTCGTGCACCCGGAAGTAGTGCAGTGCCCCGGACAGCAGCCGCACAGGCCGCCCGTCCAGCAGAAAGTCCCTGTCGCCCACGGTGAACTCACTCATACCGACGACTCTCTCCCCTTGGCGCCGATCACGTCCATGGACAAAGATCACCGCTACTTGGACCGAACACTGTGTGAGGGGGCGCGGGCGCCGATGTACCACACCTGGATGCGGTTCTTCACGCCCACACCCGCCCACCACCGCCTCGGCCTCGCCTGCCTCGGCGTCGGTCTCCAGTACGGCGCCCTGCCCACCGTCGGCCCCCGCACCCTCGACCACCACGTCGCCGTCGTCATCAGCGCCGGCGGCGGCTGGTACCTCACCCCCGACGGCCGCCGTACGGCCGTCACCGCGCCCGCGCTCCTGTGGCTCACCCCGGGCGTCCCGCACCACTACGCGCCCGATCCCGGTGGCGGCTGGGACGAGGGGTTCGTCGACTTCACCGGGCCCGCGACGACGACGTACACCGAACTCGGCTACATCGAGCCGGAACGGCCCGTGGTGCCCCTCTCCGACGCGGCCGGTCCCCGCGCGGTCATCGGGCGCATGGCGCGCGCCGCACGGCGCGGCAACCCCCTCCTGGAGGTGGAGACCGGCGCCGCCGTCCACGAACTCCTGGTCGCCCTGCGCCGCGCCCGCGCCGACCTCGCCCCCGACGGCGACCCCGTCCTCCAGGCGCTCGCCCGCGACGCCTGCCTGCCGCTGACCGTCGCCGACCACGCGGCCCGGCACGGCATGACCCCCGCCGCCCTGCGCGCCGCCGTCCGCCAGGGCGCCGGATGCAGCCCCAAGGACTACCTCCTCGGCATCCGCCTGGGCCGCGCCAAGGAACTCCTCGCGGCCACCGAACTCCCCGTCGCCGCCGTCGCCCGCCGCGTCGGCTACGACGACCCCGCCTATTTCAGCCGCCTGTTCACCCGCCGCGTCGGCATGCCCCCGGTCCGCTTCCGCGCCCAGCAGGGCCGCACCGTCCCCGGCGGCTGGAGCGACCAGGTACCCGATCCGGCCGACCCACCGGTCATCGAGTGGCCGCACGCCACGTAGGTCCGGTCAGCGAGTGGGCGCGGGCCGCACAGGGCCCGATGATCGAGTGCCCGCACGCCACGTAGGGTGGTCGCCCATGACCACCAGCATCAACGGAACCGGTGACGTCGACCCCGCCGTGCGCGAGGAGCTCGCCCGGCTGCGCGACAGCATCGACAACATCGACGCCGCCGTCGTCCACATGCTCGCCGAACGCTTCAAGGCCACCCAGCAGGTCGGCGTCCTCAAGGCCACCCACCGGCTGCCGCCCGCCGACCCGGCCCGCGAGGCCCGCCAGATCGAACGCCTCCGCGCCCTGGCCGAAAGCGCCAAACTGGACCCGGCGTTCGCTGAGAAGTTCCTGAATTTCATCATCGGCGAGGTGATCCGCCACCACGAGCGCATCGCCGAGGACGCCGTGAACGGCGGTTCACCCACGGCGAACTGACCTCGCCGCTCCCGCAAGGGGCGTGACAGCGGGGCGAGTTCGGGGCCATGCTGCGCTGTGCACTCCTCGTCAGCCGGCGGGCACACCCCGTCAGCGCCTGCGTCATAAGCTGGTTGTCCCACGCGGGAGGGACGTCGGGCCATGCCGTCGGATGCCAAGATCCTCATCGTCGACGACCATGAGGACACCCTGTACGCCCTGGAGAGCGCCCTCGCCCCACTGGGCCACCGGCTCGCCCGCGCCACCAGCGGCGACGAGGCGCTCAAGCAGGTGCTGCGCGGCCAGGTCGGCCTCCTCCTGCTCGACGTGCGCATGCCCGGCGTCAGCGGCCTCGACGTCGTCCGCTACCTGCGCCGCCTGGAGCAGACCCAGCACATCCCCGTCCTCCTCCTCACCGGCTTCGGCCCCGACCCCGAGACGACCGCCGCCGCCTTCACCCTCGGCGTCGCCGACCTCGTCATGAAACCCGTCGACCCCTGGGCCCTGCGCACCAAGGTCCGCTACCTCTACGACGCCCACCAGCGCCACCAGGCCCTCGAACGCGAGGTCCGCGAACTCCGCGCCCTCCTCAAGGACCCGCACGAACCCCGCCCCGCCCTGCCCCACCCGGACGCGCGCGTGCCCTACCAGCGCGACGCCCAGAGCGGCACCCCCGCACCCGACCGCACCTAGACCGAACATAAGCCGCGTACCGGACCGCCTCGGTGTCCGCTCACCGGCCACCTCTGTGCCATGTCAGTGCCATCAGGCAGCATGTTCAGCATGTCCGTACTGACGCGCGACGAAGCGCAGACCCGTGCCAGGCTCCTCGACGTCCACCGCTACACGATCGAACTCGATCTGACGACGGGCGAAGACACCTTCGACTCCCGCACCGTCATCGCGTTCACCGCTCGTGCCGACGCGGACACCTTCGTCGAACTCAAGCCCGCCGAGCTGCGCTCCGTCACCCTCGACGGCCGCCCCCTCGACCCCGAACACCTCGTCGAGAACCGGCTCCCGCTGCCCGGCCTCACCGCCGGCGAGCACGAACTGCGCGTCGACGCGAGCATGCGCTACTCCCGCACCGGCGAGGGCATGCACCGCTTCACCGACCCCACCGACGGCGAGACCTACCTCTACACCCAGCTCTTCATGGAGGACGTCCAGCGCGTCTTCGCCGCCTTCGACCAGCCCGACCTCAAGTCCGTCTTCGCCCTCACCGTCACGGCCCCCGAAGGCTGGACCGTCCTCGCCAACGGCATCACCGAACACCTCGGCGAAGGCCGCTGGCAGGCCGCCCCCACCCCCCTCATCTCCACCTACCTCGTCGCCGTCGCCGCCGGCCCCTGGCACTCGGTGCGCACCGAACACCGCGGCCTGCCCTTCGGCATCCACTGCCGCCGCTCCCTGGCCCCCCACCTCGACGCGGACGCCGAGGAGATCCTCGACATCACCCGCCAGTGCTACGACCGCTACCACGAGAAGTTCGAGGAGCCCTACCCCTTCGACTCCTACGACCAGGCCTTCGTCCCCGAGTTCAACGCGGGCGCCATGGAGAACCCGGGCCTGGTCACCTTCCGCGACGAGTTCATCTACCGCTCCGCCGTCACCGACACCGAGCGGCAGACCCGCGGCATGGTCATCGCCCACGAGATGGCCCACATGTGGTTCGGCGACCTGGTCACCCTCCAGTGGTGGGACGACATCTGGCTGAACGAGTCCTTCGCCGAGTACATGGGCTACCAGACACTCACCGAGGCCACCCGCTTCACCGACACCTGGACCGACTTCGGCGTCGTCCGCAAGGCCTGGGGCTACGACGCCGACCAGCGCCCCTCCACCCACCCCGTCGCCCCGGAGAACGTCGACGACACCGCCTCCGCCCTCCTCAACTTCGACGGCATCTCGTACGCCAAGGGGGCTTCCGCACTACGGCAGTTGGTGGCCTGGCTCGGCGAGAAGGACTTCCTCGCCGGCATCAACACCCACTTCGCCCGCCACAAGTTCGGCAACGCCACCCTCGCCGACTTCATCGACTCCCTCGCCTCCGGCACCGAACGCGACGTCCACGCCTGGGCCGACGCGTGGCTGCGCACGACGGGCGTGGACACCCTCACGCCCGAAGTCCGGGCCGAGGACGGATGGTGGCACCTCGACATCCACCACCAGGGCAGCCCCGGAGTCTGGTTCAAGCGCGACCCCTCCCTGGACCACGACGGACTCACCCACCTCAACACCCTCGTACCGTCCGGCGGCAGCCGCCCGCACCGCATCACCATCGGCCTCTACGACCGCGACCTCCACGACGCGAGCCGCCTGACCCTGCGCGGCCGCATGGAGAAGGACCTCGCCACCACCCCCGGCGGCAGCCTCACCAGCACCATGGGCCCACGCCCCGCCCTCGTCGTCCTCAACGACGGCGACTTCACCTACGCCAAGATCCGCTTCGACGCCGAATCCCTCGAAACGGTCCGCACCAGCCTCTCCGGCCTCCCCGAACCGCTCACCCGCGCGGTCGTCTGGAACGCCCTGCGCGACACCGTCCGCGACGGCCAACTCCCCGCCTCCGCCTACCTGGACGCCGCCCGCGCCCACCTCCCGCACGAGACGGACCTCGCCCTCGTCCAGGGCGTCCTCGCCTTCGCCTCCGCCCAGATCACCGACCGCTACCTCACCCCCGAGGCCCGCCCGGTCGCCCTCGCCACCCTCACCGCCCTGTGCCGCGACCTCATCCGCCGCACCGAGGACGGCTCCAACCCCGGCCTGCGCCTCATCGCCGTACGCCACCTCATCGACGTGGCCGCCCACCCCGACACCATCGCCGCCTGGCTCACCGAAGGCACCGTCCCCGGCGGCCCGGAGCTGGACCCCGAACTCCGCTGGCGCGTCCTGTCCCGCCTGGCAGTCCTCGGCGCCACCGACGAAGCCGCCATCGCCGCCGAACTGGAACGCGACCCCTCCGCCACCGGCCAGGAGGGCGCCGCCCGCTGCCGGGCAGCCCTCCCCGACCCCGAGGCCAAACACAAGGCCTGGGAGGCGATGTTCACCACCGACGACCTCTCCAACTACCTCTTCACCGCCACCGCCCAGGGCTTCTGGCAACCCGAACAGGCCGACCTGGTACGGGAGTACGTCCCCCGCTACTTCACCGACGCGGCAGCCCTCGCCACCCGCCGAGGCCCCGCCATGGCCGACGCCGCCGGCCGCTGGGCCTTCCCCACCCACGCCGTCGACCCCGAAACCCTGCGCTTGGGCGAGGAGTGTCTCCGCGACGCCGACCTCACCCCGGCCCTGCGCCGCAAGCTCGTCGACCAACTCGACGACCTGGAGCGGGCGTTGCGGGTACGGGAGGTGTAGGACCCGGGCCCTACGCCGTCACCGGCACGCCTCGTCCCCGCCGACGATGCGGCGGGCTGATCGTCCTTCCTAGGCTCGACGCCGACAGAGACGATCAGCCCAGGAGGACCCGTGATCGTAGTGACAGGCGCGACCGGCAACGTCGGCCGGGCGTTAGTGGAACGGCTCACCGCCGCGGGCCGGCCCGTGCGGGCACTCACCCGTGACCCGCGACGGGCCGGACTGCCGGACCAGGCGGAGGTGGTCCGGCACCAACTCGACGCCCCCTCGGCCCTGTTCGAGGGCGCGACCCACCTCTTCCTGAACCTCCAGGCCACCGGCGACACCACTCCGGCACTGCTCGACGCGGCCCGCACGGCCGGCGTCCGCCACGTCGTCATGCTCTCCTCCGGAATCGTCCGCGAGGGCGCCGAGACCAGCCACCCCATCTACGTCTGGCACGAGAAGGCCGAACAACAGGTCCGCGACAGCGGCCTGGAGTGGACCTTCCTGCGCCCCAACGCGTTCGCGACGAACGCCTTCCAGTGGGCGCCGCAGATCCGCGCCGGCGACACCGTGCGCGGCGTCTACGCCGACGCCGTGGCTGCTCCCATCCACGAGGACGACATCGCCGCCGTCGCCGAACGCACCCTCCTCGACGGCGGCCACGAAGGTGCCGCCCACCGCCTCACCGGCCCCGAACCGGTCACCACGGCCCAGCAGATCACCGCGATCGGCCACGCCCTCGGCCGCGACCTGCGCTTCACCGAGATCCCGGCCGACACGGCCGGCACGGAACTCTTCCCGCACGTACCTCCGGAGATGCTCCGCGGCCTCCTGCGCGGCTTCGCCGCGAGCGTCGGCACCACACCGGAGATCACCACCACGGTGGAGGAAATCACCGGCACTCCGGCCCGCACGTTCGCCACCTGGGCGAAGGACCACGCGGACGACTTCACGGCCTGACCCCCAACACGTTCTCCCCGTACGGCAGTACCCCCTTTCGGGTTCTGATCGTTGTTCTCCCCGGGCGCGTCGACCCAACCAGGTCCAAGCTGGAACTCCCCCTGCCCCGCGCCCCGGAGGACAGCCCATGAGCAACGCGCCCCTCGCCTCAGGCGCCGAAGGCCCCGACGCCCTGCGGCCGTTGCTCGACACCGTCCTCGACGCACTCGGCACGGGACGCAGGGCCCGCGGCGGCCCGTTCCCGGCAGGCGGCCCCGACGCCGTCGCCGCCCGGCTCAGGGACGCCGTAGGAGACGTACTTCCCGACGACGGCGACCCCGACGCCCTCCGCACCCTCGTGCACGCGCTGGCGGAAGGCGCCGCCGACCCCGCCGACCCGCTGTGCGCGGCCCACCTGCACTGCCCGCCCCTCGCCGTCGCCGCCGCGGCCGACCTCGCCGTCAGCGCGCTCAACCCCTCGCTGGACTCCTGGGACCAGGCCCCCGCCGCCTCCGCCCTCGAAGCCCTCGTCACCCGCACCCTCGCCCACGAGATCGGCCTCGCCGACGCCCTGGTCACCACCGGCGGCACCGAAGCCAACCAACTCGCCCTGCTCCTCGCCCGCGAAGCCCAGGGCGGCAGCGTCCAGTTGGTCTGCGGAGGCAACGCCCACCACTCCCTGCCCCGCGCCGCCTGGCTCCTCGGCCTGCCCGACCCCGTCGTCGTCCCCGCACCCACCGGCACCCTCGACCCCGCCGCCCTGGACGCCGCCCTCACCGCACTCCCCGGCGCCCGCGGCTCCGTCCTGGTCGCCGCCACCGCGGGCACCACCGACGCCGGACTCATCGACCCGCTCCCCGAGATCGCCGGCCTGTGCGCCGCCCACGGCGCCCGCCTCCACATCGACGCCGCCTACGGCGGAGGCCTCGTCTTCAGCGACCGCCACCGCGACAAACTCGCCGGCCTCGACCGCGCCCACACCGTCACCCTCGACCTGCACAAACTCGGCTGGCAGCCCGTCGCCGCCGGCCTCCTCGCCGTACGCCACCCCCGCGACCTCGCCGCCCTCACCCAGCGCGCCGACTACCTCAACGCCGACGACGACACCGAAGCCGGCCTGCCCGACCTCCTCGGCCGCTCGATGCGCACCACCCGAGGCCCCGACGTCCTCAAACTCGCCGTCACCCTGAAAATCCTCGGCCGCACCGGACTCGGCACCCTCGTCGACCAAGTCTGCGCCCGCGCACGGGAGTTCGCCGCCATGATCCGCGACCATCCCCGCTTCGAGCTCTACGCCCCACCCGTCATCAGCACCGTCCTGTTCCGGCCCGCCGACGCCACCGACGACGCCGTGGCCGCCGTACGCCGCCAACTCCTCCACGACGGACGGGCCGTCCTCGGCCGGGCCGCGCTCGACGGCCGGCTCTGGCTCAAGGCCACCCTCCTCAACCCCCACACCCGGCCCGACGACCTGGCCGCCCTCCTGAAACTCGTGGAAGGAAACACCCCCCGATGAGCCACCCCCCGACGGGTCACCCCCAGACCCCCAACCCCCCACGCCCCGAACCCGATTCACCCCGCGACCTGGTCGGCATCGGCATCGGACCGTTCAACCTCTCGCTGGCCGCCCTCGCCCACCCGCTCACCGAACTCGACACCGCCTTCTACGAGCAACGCCCCGGCTTCGACTGGCACCCCGGCCTGCTCATCGACGGCGCCACCGTCCAAGTCCCGTTCCTGGCCGACCTGGTGACCCTCGCCGACCCCGCCAGCCCCTGGTCCTTCCTCAACTACCTCAAGGCCCGCGACCGCCTCTACCCCTTCTACTTCGCCGAGCGCTTCCACATCCAGCGCGCCGAGTACGACGCCTACTGCCGCTGGGTCGCCGACAGCCTCCCCGGACTCCACTTCGGCCACCAGGTCGACGCCGTCCGCTTCAACCCCGAACGCGACGTGTTCGAGGTCGACTTCACCCAGCTCGACAGCGACGGCGAGGCGGAAGCGCTCGGGCGGACGTACACCAAGAACATCGTTCTCGGCGTCGGCACCGCCCCCTACGTCCCCGACCCGCTCAAGCCTCTCGTCGAGGCCCCCGGCGTCCCCGTCATCCACGCCGCCGACTACCTGGCCCACCGCGAAACGTTTCTCGCCGCCGACCACATCACCGTCATCGGCTCGGGACAGACCGGCGCCGAGGTCTTCCTCGACCTGCTCCGCAACCGCCCCGCAGGCCACGAGAAACTCCACTGGATCGGCCGCAGCGAGGCGTTCGCGCCCATGGAGTACTCCAAGCTCGGCCTGGAGCACTTCACCCCCGACTACACCCGCTACTTCCACGCCCTCGCCGAACCCGTCCGCGACCGCCTCGTCACCTCGCAGTGGCAGCTCCACAAGGGCATCGACGCCGACACCATCGCCGCCATCCACGACGAGCTCTACCGCCGTACCCTGCACGGCGGTTGGCCCGACGCCGTCCTCACCCCCGGCGTCCGCGTCCGCACCGCCGGCCGGATCGCGACCACCAAGGTCGAACTCCACCTGGAACACCTCCAGCAGAACACCCGCTCCCGCCTCACCACCGACGCCGTCGTCCTCGCCACCGGCTACCGCGAACGCCCCCTCGGCCGCATCCTCGCCGGACTCGACCCCTACCTGCGCCGCGACAGCGCCGAACGCCCGCGTATCGACGACCAGTTCAGGCTCGTCCTCGACCCGTCCGTCACCGGCTCCGGCTGCCAGGTCTACGTCCAGAACGCCGAACTCCACACCCACGGCGTCGGCGCCCCCGACCTCGGCCTCGCCGCCTGGCGCAGCGCCACCATCCTCAACTCCCTCACCGGCAAGGAGCCTTACCCCCTCCCCGGCCGAACCGCCTTCACCACGTTCGGACTTGACCCCCAGGCCCAGATCCCGACGGCCCGCCAGGCCACCCGCACCCTCACCCCGCTCGTCGAGGGACGGTAGGAAGCGGAGAGCGGAAGCGGAGAGTAAAAAACGCGCAAGGGCAGGAAGACGCCCGACGGCGGAAGCGTTGGGCCCGCCATGACATCGACGTGGATCGCAGCCCACCGCTCCGCCGTCCTCAGCCCCCACGAGGACTTCCACCTCTTCGAACCCCGCGCCTTCACCGACCAGACCGTACGGCAGTCCCTGCGCCTGGCCGGAGGAGGTGACGCACTCCGCATCAGGCTCAGCAACCGCTACGGCAAGGAACCCCTGGACATCGGCGGCGCCCACCTCGCCACCCGCACCCGGGGCAGCGGCATCGACCCCGCCACCGACACCCCGCTGACCTTCTCCGGCGCCCCGACCACCACGATCCCGGCCGGCGAAGAACTCCTCAGCGACCCCGTGGAACGGCCCGCGCACGCGGGCGAGGAACTCGTCCTCAGCCTCTATCTGCCGGGCGACACCGGACCGACCACCTACTCCGCCGTCGCCCACGACACCGGACACGCCGTCCCCGGCAACCAGCTCGCCGCCGAAGTCCTCGACGACGCGGAAGAGTTGACGACCAGTCACCTCCTTCTCGGCGCCGACGTCCTCGCGCCCGCCGGCACCCGTATCGCCGTCGCCGTCGGGGACTCATGGGTCGAGGGCGCGGCCACCACCCCCGGCGCCGACAACAGCTTCCCCGCCCAGCTCGGCCGCCGCCTCGCCCACGGCTGGATCGTCAACCAGGGCATCTCCGGCAACCGGCTCCTCACCGACGAGGCCGGCGAACACCTCCTGGGCCGACTCGAACACGACGTCCTCGACGTGCCCGGCGTCAGCCACGTCCTGATCCACGTCGGCCTCAACGACATCGGCCTGCCCGGCGCCCAGTCCTTCCCCGAACCCCCCACCGGCGCCCCCACCGCCGAGGACCTCATCGCGGGCTTCACCGCCCTCGCCGACCGCCTCCACACCGCCGGACTCATCGCCGTCGCCGGCACCCTCGGACCCTACGAAGGCGCCATCTACGACGGCGTAGACACCCCACAGGGCCAGGCCACCCGCCGCCGCGTCAACGACTGGCTCCTCGGCCCGGACCAGCCCTTCGACGCCGTCGTGGACATCGCCGCCGCCGTCGCCGACCCGGCTCAACCCACCCGCATCCGGGCCGAGTTCAACGCCGGCGACGGCCTCCACGTCAACGACGCCGGCGCGAAAGCCATCGCCGACGCCATCGACACCACCCTGCTCGACCTCTAGAACACCGGCGTCCCGTTCCGCGTCAACTTCCAGTCCACCGAGGCGAAGTCCTTCGGATCCAGCACACCCTTCGCGGTCACCCACTCCGCGATCCGCGTCCGGATCTCCGTCGACTCCGACCACACCTCGGTCGCCGACGCCACATGCGGGAACGCACCACCGCCGTTCGCCCGGTAGTTGTTCACCGCCAGCACGAACTGCTGCGCGTCGTCCAACGCCGCACCGTTGTACGTCAGGTTCTTGATCCGCGAACCCGCCGCCTGCGCGATGTCGATGTCGTACGAGAACCCCGACACGTAGTCGTAGTTGTAGTCCGGGCGGCCACCCGCGTTCGTCAACTTCTCCGTGTCGACGACCGCGTCGGCGGCCGTCTGCACGAAGTACTCCGCCGAGTACTCCAGATACGCCCGCACCTGAGCACCCGTCAGCAGCTTCGCCACCAGCGTGTTGTCGTACACGTACAGACCCGACAGATCCCGGATCGTCACATTGCCCGCCGGGATCTGAGACGTCCGAGAGAACGGGGACGCCTGCGCGATCACCGGCAGCGACGCGTACGCCGTCCCCACCAACGCCGCCTTCACCACGTCCTCCTGGACCTTGGTGATCAGGTCGATGATCGGCGCGTCCTTGTACCGCGCCTCGACCGTCGTCAGCGTCGCCGTCGCCGTACCGACCACCTGGTTGACGTACTCCACGACCAGCGCGTGCTCGTCCTTCAGCAACCGCGTGATCTTCGGATCGTCCGCGACCGTCTTCGCGTTCCGCAGCGAGGCCGCCACCGACTCGACGCTCCAACGCCCCTTCTCGAACACCAGGTTGAAGTCGAACACGCTCAACCGCTCGGCGTAGCACAGCGGTTCGGACAGCACGACCGTCTTGCCCGTCGCCGTGTTCGTGACCTTCAACTCCGGGATCTCCACGTGCGCGTGGCCCACGAGAATCGCGTCGATGCCGGGCACCTTCTGCGCGACCAGCGCCGCCGAGTTCTCCACGTACGGCAGCTGATCACCGTACGACGACGTCCCCGACGACCCGGAGTGCGCCGACACGACGACGACATCCGCCCCCATCGACCGCAGCTTCGGCACCCACTTCGCCGCCTGCTCCTCAAGCCCCGGGAACGTCAACTTCCCCTGCACATACGCCTTGTCCCAGATCGCGATACCCGGGTTCGTCAGCCCGAGCACCGCCACCTTCACCGGCGGCGCACCCGGCACCCGGAACGTCTTGATGAAGTAGGGAGGGAAGGCGGGCTTCAGTGTCTTCGCGTCCAGCGCGTTCGCCCCGAGCAGCGGGAAGCGGCACTGGTCCTCGAACTTGCGCAGCGTCTCGATGCCGTAGTTGAACTCGTGGTTGCCCAGCGCCGCCGCGTCGTACCCGATCGCGTTCATCGCCTGCGCCATCGGATGCACAGGACCGCCCTTGGCGGTGATCGGGTCCACCTTCGCGAAGTAGTACGTCAGCGGAGTGCCCTGGATCGTGTCGCCCGCGTCCAGCAGCAGCGTGTTGCGACGGCCCTTCTCCTGACGGATCTGATTCACGAGGGTCGACACCCGCGCAAGACCCATCGCGTTGCCCGCCGCGTCCGCGTACTCCGCGTCCTTGAAGTAGTCCCAGTTGAAGACATGCCCGTGCAGGTCGGTCGTGCCCATCACCGTCAGCGAGTACCGCTTCGCGGGCTTGCCCGGCTTCTTCCTCTCCGCGGCCTGCGCCGCCGGAGCCGCCGCCGTACCGGCCAGCGCCACCCCCGCGCCCGTCACGGCGGACTTCTTCAGGAACTTCCGGCGGTTCAAGGGCATGTCTGGATCTCCTCGGGAAACGGTCAACAACGCGCGTAGATTCTGACCTGTTTCTTACCTGGCGCAACAGCCCCCGCAGGTTTCGATCTGATGACCACCACAAGCTGTGACCCACCGGTGAATGACACAGTGGGACGCATGACCACGCCCACAGACGAACCCCAACCCCCCGTCCCCTACGGCACTCCCGACGCCCCCCGCATCGCGGTCCGCGGCGAGGCCCGCCTCGAAGTCGACCCCGAGATCGCCCGCATCGGCATCACCGTCGCCGCCCGCGGCACCGACCGCCGCACCGCCCTCGACGACCTCACCCGCCGCAACGCCACCGTCCTCGACCTCGTCAAAAGCTACGGCGAAGCAGTCGAACGCCTGGAGACCGGCGGCTTCTCCATCACCCCCGAACTCACCAAACACGGCCGCGGCGAACGCGTCCACCGCTACCACGGCCGCGTCAACATCACCGCCGAACTCGTCGACTTCACCGCCCTCGGCGAACTCACCACCCGCCTCGCCGACCTCGACCTCACCCGCGTCGACGGCCCCTGGTGGGCCCTGCGCCCCGACTCACCCGTCCACCGCCAGGCCCGCCAACAAGCCGTCCGCGAAGCCGTCCAACGCGCCCGCGAATACGCCGAAGCACTCGGCACCACCCTCGCCGCCCTCGTCGAACTTGCCGACATCGGCGCCGAGAACGCCCAGACCTACGGCGCCCCCCAGGGCCGTATGCGCTCCATGTCCTTTGCCGCCGGCGGAGGCGAGGACACCACCGCAGCCCCCCTCGACCTCGAACCCCAACGGCAACACGTCTACGCCCAGGTCAACGCACGCTTCACGATGGCACCCCCGCGCCTTTGACATGCGCCTTTCATAGGCAACCGCAATTCGGTGATTCGAACGCTCATTGGAGCACCCCGCCGCACATTCAAGCCTTGTCAATAACCCTTCACCCAAAGGTTGTTGAGTAGTCATGCACGGCCAATTCCCTACCCGTCGGTAAGGCCTAGGCTCAAACTATGCGCCGAGCAAAAATCGTCTGTACATTGGGCCCCGCCACCGACTCGTACGACCAGATCAAAGCCCTGGTCGAAGCCGGAATGGACGTAGCCCGCTTCAACCTCAGCCACGGCACCCACGCCGAACACGAGGAGCGCTACCAGCGCGTCCGAAAGGCCTCCGAGGAGACCGGCCGCAGCGTCGGAATGCTCGCCGACCTTCAAGGTCCGAAGATCCGACTCGGCCGCTTCACCGAAGGACCCGTACTCCTTGAACGCGGAGACACCTTCACCATCACCGTCGAAGAAGGCGCCGAAGGCGACCGCCAGACCTGCGGAACGACGTACGCCGGCCTTGCCGCAGACGTGATCCCGGGTGAGCGCATCCTCGTCGACGACGGCAAGGTCTGCCTCGAAGTCACCGCCGTCGACGGCCCCCGCGTCCACACCAAGGTCGTCGAAGGCGGCATGGTCTCCGACCACAAAGGCCTGAACCTCCCCGGAGTCGCCGTGTCCGTCCCGGCCCTCTCCGACAAGGACGAGGCCGACCTCCGCTGGGCCCTGCGCACCGGCTTCGACGTCATCGCCCTCTCCTTCGTCCGCAGCGGCAAGGACATCGACGACGTCCACCGCATCATGGACGAGGAAGGCCACCGCCTCCCCGTCATCGCCAAGGTCGAAAAACCCCAGGCGGTCGAGGCCATCGACGACATCGTCGCCGCCTTCGACGGCATCATGGTCGCCCGCGGCGACCTCGGCGTCGAAATGCCCCTCGAACAGGTCCCGATCGTCCAGAAGCGCGCCATCAAACTCGCCAAGCGCAACGCCAAACCGGTCATCGTCGCCACGCAGATGCTCGACTCGATGATCGAGAACTCCCGCCCCACGCGCGCCGAGGCCAGCGATGTGGCGAACGCCGTGATCGACGGCACGGACGCGGTGATGCTCTCCGGCGAGACCAGCGTCGGCAAGTACCCCATCGCCACCGTCACCACCATGTCCCGCATCGTCGAAGCGGCCGAGGAGGACATCCTCGCCAAGGGCCTCCCGCCGCTGACCGAACGCAACAAGCCCCGCACCCAGGGCGGCGCGGTCGCCCGAGCGGCCGCCGAGATGGGCGACTTCCTCGGCGCGAAGTTCCTCGTCGCCTTCACCCAGTCCGGCGACACCGTCCGCCGCCTCTCCCGCTACCGCTCCCCGATCCCGGTCATGGCCTTCACCCCCGACCCGGCCACCCGCTCCCAACTGAACCTCACCTGGGGCGTGGAGACCATCCTCGGCCCGCACGTCGACTCCACCGACGCGATGGTCGACCAGGTCGACGAACTCCTCCTCAAGTACGGCCGCTGCCAGAAGGGCGACATCGTCGTCATCACGGCGGGCTCGCCCCCCGGAGTCGCCGGCTCGACGAACCTCGTCCGCGTCCACCACGTCGGCGAGGACGACAGCCCCAAGTAGCGTCTACGGCGTGACAATTGAGACGTTCGCCGCAGGAGTCACGATCACGGAGAACAACGTGGTCAGTGAGATAGAAGGTCCGCCAGACGGCGTTCTCCGTCGCTTACGCCAGCTTTTTGCAGACCTGGGCGAGGAGTTCCCAGGGTTTCCTCTGATCTGGCTACGCGAATACACAATCGTTGAGAAGAGTGGCGGCGAAACGGAGACCGCCGTCACGGACGAATGCGCGGGCTTTCGACAGGGCGGATTCCGGATCGTCCAACGCTTTGGCTGATGGACCCGTAATAACCCCGGTTCACCCACACCTCCGCGAGCACGGGCGGCAGTTGGAACTCCCTCCGTGATTTCGCGCGCGGTGAGACCGGAGTTGAGCATCCGCAGGGGGAGCTGGGCGCCGTACATGTAGAAACCTCGTCTGTTCAGGGGTGCGGGGTCAGTGTTTGGGACCTAAGTGGGTGTCCATGAGGGCGACTGAGGCTTTGCGGGCGACGGAGATGTTGTGGGCGTTCGCCTGTTTCCAGCTGACGCCGACCTTGTCGAGGGTGTCCGTGTAGAGCTGCCTGATGTCCGTGGACAGGTTGGTGAAGAAGTACCGGGGGTATTCGTAGCGCTTCGTCTCACCGCCTACGACGCGAGTCGTCCAGTTGGTGATACGGCAGCCGTCGGAGTGGACGAGACCCCGGATGAACTCCCAGGGGTGGGCGTCGACGATGTCCTGCTGCCAGGGTTCGAGGGCGATGCGGCGGTCATGTTTCTTGCCGGGGCCGTGCTGGGGGAAGAGGTGGGGCCAGTGTCGGTAGTAGCTGGTCACCATCGCGTAGCCCTCCTTCTGGAGTGCGAAGACGCCGATGCCGGGGCGCACCTTCGCTATGGCCTCACGGCACAGTTGGATGAGCCCGGGCCAGGCGTCGGCGCACGCGATCCTGAGGTAGTGGCCGGTGCCGCGCGGGTGCGCGCTGACGCAGCCGTCGCCGAGATAGAGGCCCAGGAGGTAGGCGTAGGCCTGATGATCGGCGGGTGGCCCGGGAGCCGGAGTCGTGATGCCGGGCAGGGGTTCGAGGCGTCCCTGCCAGGAGCGGATCGCGGCGCGTGAGATGCCGGTCTCACGGCTTACGGAGTTCAGGCTGCGGCCTTGTTCAAGCAGCGCGAGCGCTCGCTTGCGTGTGCTGATGTCGTACATGTGCACACTCTGTGAGAGTGATCGTCGCGACACGCAGCAGAAAGCGGAGGTTCACGCGAACGTGAACCTCCGCTTTAAACGGCTGCCTTCGATTTGAAGGAAAAGTGCCCCGAGTCGGATTCGAACCGACGCTGGATGGGTTTTGAATCCATGGCCTCTACCGCTGGGCTACCGGGGCCCCCTTCGATAAGAAGGTCAGCGGTCTCCCGCTGTGCCCCCACCTTATCGCAGCTAGGTAGGCTCTTGTCAGCACTACCCCCGTGCCCTGAACGAGGAGCCCCCGTGACCGCCCCCGAGTCGCCCCAGCCCGTAGACGCGCCCGACGACGACAAGTCGCACGTGCCTCCGCTGACGACCCGTGTCGTCATCGCCGAGGACGAGGCCCTGATCCGGCTCGATCTCAAAGAGATGCTCGAAGAAGAGGGGTACACCGTCGTCGGTGAGGCCGGTGATGGTGAGCAGGCCGTCGAGCTGGCCCGTGAGCACAAGCCCGACCTGGTGATCCTCGATGTGAAGATGCCGAAGCTGGACGGTATCTCGGCCGCCGAGAAGATCGCCGAAGAGGGCATCGCGCCCGTGCTGATGCTGACCGCCTTCTCGCAGCGCGACCTCGTGGAGCGGGCCCGGGACGCCGGTGCGATGGCGTACCTGGTGAAGCCCTTCAGCAAGAGTGACGTCGTACCCGCGATCGAGATGGCCGTCTCGCGGTTCACGGAGCTCAAGCAGCTGGAGCAGGAGGTCGCCGACCTCACGCTGCGGCTGGAGACCCGCAAGCTGGTCGACCGGGCGAAGTCGATTCTGCAGACCGAGTACGGTCTGTCGGAGCCGGCCGCGTTCCGGTGGATCCAGAAGACGTCGATGGACCGTCGGATGTCGATGCAGCAGGTCGCCGAGGCGGTCATCCAGGACGCGGACGAGAAGAAGTCCTCCAAGGGCTGACGCCGACCCACGGCACCCGCGGCAGTACGTACGACGAGGCCCGCGCCCCCGAAGCTGGGGGCGCGGGCCTCGTCGTAGAAAACGGAGACGGTGGCAGGGACCTCAGTCCTCGCCGAGGTACGCCTTCCGTACCGACTCGTCGTGCAGGAGGTCCTCGCCGGTGCCGGAGAGGACGATGTTGCCGACCTCCATGACGTGGCCCTGGTCGGCCAGCGACAACGCCGCTTGGGCGTTCTGTTCGACCAGGAGGATCGTCGTGCCGGACGCCTTGAGTTCCACGATCGTCGCCAGGATCTTCTGCATCATGATCGGGGAGAGGCCCATGGAGGGCTCGTCGAGCATCAGGAGCTTCGGCTGGGACATGAGGGCGCGGCCCATCGCCAGCATCTGCTGCTCGCCGCCGGACAGCGTGCCCGCCGCCTGCTTCTGACGTTCTCCGAGGATGGGGAAGAGGTCGTAGGCGCGCTGGATGTCCTTCTCGATGCCCGCGTTGTCCTTGCGGAGGAAGGCGCCGAGTTGGAGG
The DNA here is from genome assembly GCF_044457795.1 of Streptomyces sp. NPDC050528. Classification (NCBI taxonomy): domain Bacteria; kingdom Bacillati; phylum Actinomycetota; class Actinomycetes; order Kitasatosporales; family Streptomycetaceae; genus Streptomyces; species Streptomyces sp. NPDC050528. Next base: position 319,276 of record NZ_JBITHH010000002.1, on the reverse strand, counting down.
TTCTCCGCGATGGTGAGGCGGGGGAAGATGTGCCGGCCTTCGGGGGAGTGCGCGAGGCCGAGGGCGACGATCTTGTGGGCGGGGACGTTGTTGAGCGGTTTGCCGTCGAAGGTGATCTTGCCGCCCGAGGGCTGCAGCAGGCCCGAGAGGGTGCGCAGGGTCGTGGTCTTGCCGGCGCCGTTGGTGCCGATGAGGGTGACGACCTGGCCGGCTTCGACGCTGAAGGAGATGCCCTTGACGGCTTCGATCTTGCCGTAGGAGACCCTGAGGTCCTCGACCTCTAGCAGTGCGGTCACTGGGCTTCTCCCTTGGTGCTGGTGGTGCTCTCCGCTTCCGTGGTCTCGGCGGTGGGTGCCGTTTCGTCGGGGGTGCCTTCGAACGGTTCGCCGAGGTAGGCGGCTACGACGCGTTCGTCGGCCTGGACGACGTCGGAGGTGCCTTCGACGAGTTTTTCGCCCTGGACGAGGACGGCGACGCGGTCGCAGAGGTTGAAGATGAAGCGCATGTCGTGCTCGATGACGAGGACGGCGATGCCCTTGTCACGGATGGCGAAGACCAACTCTTCGGTGGCGCGCGTCTCTTGCGGGTTCATGCCGGCCGTCGGCTCGTCCAGCAGGAGGAGGCCGGGCTCGGACGCCAGCGCCCGCGCGATCTCCAGCTTGCGCTGCTCGCCGTAGGGGAGGTTGCGGGCCAGGTGGTCGCGCTTGTGGGCGAGGCCGATGAACTCCAGGAGTTCCATGGCGCGTTCTTCGCTCGCCTTTTCGGCCTTCTTGAAGCCGGGGCCGCGGAGGAGGGCCGACCAGAGGCCTTCCTTGGTGCGGGTGTGGCGGCCTACGAGGACGTTTTCCAGGACCGTCATGTTGGAGAACAGGCGGATGTTCTGGAAGGTGCGGGCGATGCCGGCCTTGGTCACCAGGTGGGGCTTGGGCGGGAGCACCGTGCCCTTGTAGGAGACGGTGCCCTCGGTGGGGACGTAGAGGCCGGTGAGGCAGTTGAAGAAGGTGGTCTTGCCGGCGCCGTTGGGGCCGATGAGGCCTACGATCTCGCCGGCGTTGACCGTGAAGTCGACGGAGCGGACGGCGGTGAGGCCGCCGAAGCGCATGGTGACGTCACGGGCTTCGAGTACAGGTGTCGTCATGGCTCTCTACGCCCCTGCCTTGGTGATGGCCGGTTCGTCGGTCAGGGTCGTGGTCTCCGGTACGTCGAGTTGGCCGGTCTCGTGGAATTCCAGCTGGCGTCGGCGGTTGGGGATGATGCCTTCGGGGCGGAAGCGCATCAGGAGGATGAGCGCGATGCCGAAGGCGAGGAGTGACTTGTCCTGGAGGGCGACGAGCTTCTCCGGGAGCAGGTAGAGCAGGGCGGCGCCGAGGAAGGGTCCGGAGACGGTGCCCATGCCGCCGAGGACGACGGCGGCGAGGAGGAACGCGGAGTTGGGCGGGGCCGCTCCGGCGAACTGGTACGGGTTGGGCACCACGCTGTAGGTGACGTGGGCGCTGACGGTGCCCGCGAGGCCGGCGAGGGTGGCGCCCAGGGCGAAGGCGATCAGCTTGACGCGGAAGCCGTTGATGCCCATGGCGGTGGCGGCGGTCTCGTCCTCGCGGATGGCGATCCAGGATCGGCCGATGCGGGAGTCGGAGGCGCGGCGGTAGATCGTGATGACGAGCGCCATGATCAGGACCATGAGCAGGTAGTAGTTGGCGAACCGGCCGAGGGTGAAGCCGCCGATGTCGTGGCTGTCACCGAAGTTGAAGCCGAAGAACGACAGGTCGGGGATGGACGGGATGCCGTTCGGGCCGTTGGTGATGTCCGGGCCCGAGACGCCGTCCATGTTGTTCACGGCAATACGGAAGATCTCTCCGAAGCCGAGCGTCACGATGGCCAGGTAGTCGCCGCGCAGGCGCAGCGTCGGGGCGCCGATGAGGACGCCGAAGACCAGTGATGCGGCTGCGCCGGTGAGGGCGGCGGCCCAGAAGGGGAACTGGACGCCGGAGAACTTCGAGAACTCGGAGCCGGAGACCAGGGCGGCCGTGTAGGCGCCGACGCCGAGGAAGGCGACGTAGCCGAGGTCGAGGAGTCCGGCGAGGCCGACGACGATGTTGAGGCCGAGGGCGACGGTGCCGAAGATCAGGATGTTGACGCCGAGGTTGGCGTAGTGGTCGTTCGTCTGGGTGAAGGGGAAGCCGATCGCGGCGACGAAGCCCATGGCGAGGGCGAAGCTGCGGTTGTTGGCCGTGAGGTGGCTGAACCGGTCGAAGAGGCCGGCGGTCTGCAGGGCCCAGGCGGTGAAGACGACGACGATGAGGAAGCCGACGAAGAGTTCGTCCTCGGCGTCGATGCCGTAGGCGAAGACGGTGAGGGCGAGGGCGGCGACGACCGTGATGACGAGTCGCTGTATCCAGGGGGCGGTCGCCTGGGGGGCCGGGACGCGGTCGGCCTTGGTGATGTACGCCTTGAGTGCTTCCTTGGTGGTGTCGGTGGCGTCCTGCGGGAGGGCGAGGGCGCCGATGACGGGGAGCAGGGAGGCGACGGCGGCGATGTAGGTGCCGGGTTCCCAGTTGACGATGCCGCCGAGTTCGGCCGCGATCGCGATGACCGTGTACCAGGTGACGGCGAAGCCGCCGAGGGCGGTGAGGACGAGGGGTGCGTTGTTGTCGGCGGGCCGGAGCCAGCCGAGTCCTCGGACGCCGTAGGCGGAGAGGGCGAAGAGCGTGGTGAGGAGGCCTGCGACGAGGGTGAGGACCTGGAGGCCGCCGGGGTAGCCGTTGACGGTGAGGTCGCCGGGGAAGTCGGAGGTCCAGGTCCAGCGCAGGAAGGTGGAGGCGGCGGTGAGGATGCCGCCGCCCAGGAGGAGGGCGCGGGCGGCCGCGAGGGGCAGCGGGATGAGGCCGCGCTGTGCCGCGGGGGCGGTGGCCGGGGTCTGGGGGGTCTCGGTCGTCTCGGTCATGTGATCACGCCCTGTCCGCGACGCGTTCGCCGAGCAGGCCTTGTGGCCTGAACAGCAGTACGAGGATGAGGAGACAGAAGGCCCAGACGTTGGCCCAGCCGGATCCGCCGAGCTGCTGCATGCCGGGGATGTGGTTGATGTAGGCGGAGGCGAGGGTCTCGGCGACGCCGAGGACGACTCCGCCGAGCATGGCGCCGTAGATGTTGCCGATGCCGCCCATGACGGCCGCGGTGAAGGCCTTGAGGCCCATCAGGAAGCCCATGCGGTAGCCGATGTTGCCGTACTTGAGGCCGTAGGAGACGGCGGCCACCGCGGCGAAGAAACCGCCGATCGCGAAGGCGATGACGATGATGCGGTTGGTGTCGATGCCCATGAGCTGGGAGGTGTCCGGGTCCTGGGCGGTGGCCTGCATGGCGCGGCCGGTGCGGCTCTTGCGGACGAACCAGGCCAGGCCGGACATGCAGACGACGGCGGCGATGACCAGGAAGATGTCGGCGTCGGTGATGGTGACCGAGCCCAGGGAGTGGGTGCCGTCGAGGCTGGGGAAGGAGCGGTCCTTGTCGGCGCCGGGGTAGAAGTTGCGGACGACTTCCTGGAGTGCCAGGGAGAGGCCGATGGCGGTGATCAGGGGCGCCAGTCGTGGTGCTTGCCGCAGGGGGCGGTAGGCGAATCGCTCGGCCCCTACCGCGACGAGAACGGAGACGATACCGCCGCCGATCAGCATCAGTGGTACGGCGATCACCATCGAGGTGCCGTCGGGCAGGATGTAGGCGTAGACCGTGAGGGCGCCGAAGGCCCCGGTCATGAAGATCTCGCCGTGCGCGAAGTTGATGAGCTGGACGATGCCGTACACCATCGTGTAGCCGATGGCGATCAGCCCGTACATCGAGCCTAGGAGCAGCCCGTTGGCCAGCTGCTGCGGCAGGGTGTGCACCGCATGGCCTCCATTGTCGCTGGTGTCGTGTGCACAGATCGCGTGCCTGGGGGTGGTGGGGGGGTGTGACAACGGGCCGCGCGGTCGGGATCCTCCTTCCGCGCGGCCCGTGGTGCGGTGGTGCTGGAGCTGGTGAGGTCAGCTGCCGTTGAACGTGCCGGTCTTCACGGCCTTCCAGGCGCCGTTGGTGACCTGGTAGACGGTGAGCTGCTTGTTCGTGGTGTCGCCGTACTGGTCGAAGGCGACCTTGCCGGAGATGCCTTCGAAGTCGGACTTCTGTACGGCGTCGACGACCTTGGAGCGGAGGTCGCTGCCGGAGGGCAGCTTGTCGCTGTTGCCGTCCTTGACAGCCTTCACGGCCTTGATGATGGCGGTGGCGGCGTCGTAGGCGTAGGCACCGTAGGCGCCGTAGTCACCCTTGTAGCCCTTGGCCTTGTAGGTCGCGATGAACTGCTTGGCGGCGGGCAGGGTGTCGGCGGGGACACCGACGGAGGTGGCGAGGTCGCCCTCGGCGGCCTTGCCCGCGGTCTGGATGTAGGTGGTGGCGAACATGCCGTCACCGCCGAAGAGCGGGATCTTGACGCCGGCGCCCTTGAGCTGCTTGGTGATCTTCTCCGACTCGTCGTACTGGCCACCGTAGTAGAGCAGGTCGGCGCCGGAGTTCTTGATCTTGGTGACGAGCGAGCTGAAGTCGGTGTCGCCGGTGTTGACGTGGTCGGTGCCCGCGATGGAGCCGCCGAGCTTCTTGAAGGCGCTGTTGAAGATCCCGGCCAGGCCGGCGCCGTAGGTCTGCTTGTCGTCGACGACGAAGGCCTTCTTCTTCTTGAGGCCGTTGTACGCGTAGTCGGCGGCGAAGGCACCCTGGAGGGCGTCGGTGGTGGCGGTGCGGAAGTACGTCTTGTACGGCCGCGTCTTGCTGGTCGCCCAGTCCTTGCCCTGGGTCAGGGCGGGGTTGGTGTTCGAGGGGGAGATCTCGACCATGTTGGCCGAGGCGAACACCTGCTGCATCGACTGGGCGACGCCGGAGTTCAGCGGGCCGACGGCGCCGACGACGTTGCTGTCGCCGGTGAAGGCGGTGGCGTTGGACTGGCCGGTGGCGGGCTGCGCCTTGTCGTCCAGGGCCTTGATCTTGAACTTGACGCCGGGGACCCAGTTGTTCTTGTTGGCGTCGTCGATGGCGATCTGGACGCCGTACTGGATGCCGAGCCCGGTGGTGGAGTTCTCACCGGACAGCGGGGCGTCGACACCGATGGTCAGGGTGGTCGACCCGCTGTCACTCTTGCTACCGCTGTCCCGGGAGCCGCAGGCGGTGAGGGTCAGAGCTCCGGTCGTGAGAACGGAGGTCAGTATCACCAAAGAACGCTGTCGCACAATCAGTCCTTTCCGCAGGCACAACCGCCCCGGTGTGGAGCGGCAAGGTGCTGCGCTGGTACCCAACTCCCGATGGAGCGGTGACTGGCCGTGACTCTAAGCCCGGTCTGTGGGCATGGGCATCGTCGTGCGCTGGCTTGTGACTTTCTTGTTATGACGTGCAGGTTGGCGGGGATCCCGGAGGGTGGGTCTCGGCCGGTTTGGCGGAATTCAGCCACGGTCCACATTTTGAGAACCTGCACTTCCGCTTGGCCGTGGGCCTGGCCTGGCGTTTGTCGTGCCGCAGGCCCTGTGGAGGAGCTGGGAAAGGTCCTTCGAGTAGGCGCTGCCGAAGATGAAACTGTGGTGTTGTATTGCGCGCGTGTTACGCAGCGTTACGTCCAGAAAGGCGAGGTCCGCATTCAGGGGCAGTCCTGAACAGTCGGAAACCGATATCTCCACGGTCACGCGGCGGGTCGTCCCGTTGTCGACGGTGAAGACGGGGTGCGGGACGGCCTGGGCGGTGAGTCCGTCGAAGGCGGCGCCGATGACGCGGATGGCGACGGGGGGTCCGCTGTCCACGGTGACCGCGAAGCGGAAGAAGCCGGTCGTGGTGGGGGTGTCGGTGGTCTGGGCGAGCCCGGTGTAGCGCCATTCGGTGATGTTCGCGGGCCAGGGCACGGGCGGGGTGGGGCTCTCCTGCCGCCCGTCGTGGAAGGGCGGCAGGAGGACGGCTCCGACGGCCACGGCGACGACGGTGCCCGCCGCGAGCGCGGCCTGGCGGGTGCGCCGGGGCAGGGTGTGCCAATGGTCCGTCAGGCGGGGCGAGTCACCCCCGATGACTTCGTAACTCCCGTCCGCCTCCCGAGAGTCGACGGATTCGACGGGCCCGATACCGCTCATGCCGGCAGCCTCATGGGGAAACGGTAGGGGAGTGGACGGGGGTGCGGAAGACGGGGTCGACATCCGCCGGTCCGGGGCCGGTTGGCGGGGTTTCAGCCCGCGGTGTTCGCGGGGATCGGATCGCCCGGCTTCAGGTCCCGCAGCATGCAGGTCAGCCGCGCGGTGCACACCCGTCGCCCGTCCTCGTCACTGATCACGATCTCGTACGTCGCCGTCGAGCGGCCCCGGTGGACGGGGGTGGCGACGCCGGTCACGAGGCCGGAGCGGGCGCCGCGGTGGTGGGTGCAGTTCAGGTCGACGCCGACGGCGAGCTTCTTGCTGCCGCCGTGCAGCATCGACCCGAGCGAGCCGAGGGTCTCGGCCAGGACGGCGGAGGCGCCCCCGTGGAGCAGTCCGTACGGCTGGGTGTTCCCCTCGACGGGCATGGTGCCGACGACGCGCTCGGCGGACGCCTCGACGATCTCCACGCCCATCCGGGTGCCGAGGTGCCCCGCGGAGAAGAGGGCGACCAGGTCGATGCCGAGTGCCGAGTACTCGTCGATGACGTCCTGCGGGAACTTTCCGTGCTGCTGCTCGCCCATGGGGCCGACTCCGTTCGTCCTGCGCCTGGCTGGTGGACCTGACTGACGGCTGAGCGGACGCTCAGTCGGTCGCCGATTGTTCCAGACGTACGACAACGGACTTGCTGGCCGGGGTGTTGCTGGTGTCGGCGGTGGCGTCCAGGGGGACCAGGACGTTGGTCTCGGGGTAGTAGGCGGCCGCGCAGCCGCGCGCGGTCGGATAGTGCACGACCCGGAAACCGGGCGCCCGCCGCTCCACCCCGTCCTTCCACTCGCCGACCAGATCGACGTACGACCCGTCGGCGATCCCGAGCCGGGCGGCGTCGTCGGGGTGGACCATGACGACCCGGCGGCCGTTCTTGATGCCCCGGTAGCGGTCGTCGAGGCCGTAGATCGTGGTGTTGTACTGGTCGTGCGAGCGCAGTGTCTGCAACAGCAGGCGCCCTTCGGGGAGTTCGGGGTATTCGACGGGCGCCGCGGTGAAGTTGGCCTTGCCGGTGGCGGTGGGGAAGCGGCGTTCGTCGCGCGGGGCGTGCGGGAGGGCGAAGCCTCCGGGGTGGGCCACGCGCGCGTTGAAGTCCTCGAAGCCGGGGATCACGCGCGCGATGCGGTCGCGGATCGTCGCGTAGTCCTTCTCGAACTCCTCCCAGGGCGTGCGGGATTCGCTGCCGAGGACGCGGCGGGCGAGGCGGCACACGATGGCCGGCTCCGACAGCAGCTCGGCGCCCGCGGGCTCCAGGCGGCCGCGGGAGGCGTGCACCATGCCCATGGAGTCCTCGACGGTCACGAACTGCTCGCCGCCGCCCTGGAGATCGCGCTCGGTGCGGCCCAGGCAGGGCAGGATCAGGGCACGCGCGCCCGTGACGGCGTGGGAGCGGTTGAGCTTCGTCGACACGTGCACGGTGAGGCTGGCGCGCCGCATGGCGGCTTCGGTGACCTCGGTGTCGGGGGAGGCGGACACGAAGTTGCCGCCCATGGCGAAGAAGACCTTCGCGTCGCCGTCGCGCAGGGCGCGGATCGCGGCGACGACGTCGTAGCCGTGCTCGCGCGGCGGGGCGAAGCCGAACTCCTTCTCCAGGGCGTCCAGGAAGGCGGGTGCGGGCCGCTCGAAGATGCCCATGGTGCGGTCGCCCTGCACGTTGCTGTGGCCGCGCACGGGGCACACGCCGGCGCCGGGGCGGCCGATGTTGCCGCGCAGCAGAAGGAAGTTGACGACCTCGCGGATGGTCGGTACGGCGTGCTTGTGCTGGGTGAGGCCCATCGCCCAGCACACGATGGTGCGCTCGGAGGCGAGGACCATCTCCAGGGCCTTCTCGATCTCCGGGCGGGTCAGCCCGGTGGCGAGGAGCGTCTCGTCCCAGTCGGCGTCCCGCGCGGCGGCGGCGAACTCCTCGTAGCCGTGGGTGTGTTCGTCGACGAAGGCCTGGTCGACCGCACCCTCCGTCTCAAGGATGAGCTTGTTCAGGAGTCGGAAGAGGGCCTGGTCGCCGCCGATGCGGATCTGCAGGAACAGGTCGGTGAGGGCGGCGCCCTTGAGCATGCCCTGCGGGGTCTGCGGGTTCTTGAACTTCTCCAGGCCCGCCTCGGGCAGCGGGTTCACGCTGATGATCTTCGCGCCATTGGCCTTGGCCTTCTCCAGGGCGGAGAGCATGCGCGGGTGGTTGGTCCCCGGGTTCTGGCCGGCGACGACGATCAGGTCGGCCTGGTAGAGGTCCTCCAGCAGGACGCTGCCCTTGCCGATGCCGATCGTCTCGTTCAGCGCCGAACCGCTCGACTCGTGGCACATGTTGGAGCAGTCCGGCAGGTTGTTGGTGCCCAACTCCCGTGCGAACAGCTGGTACAGGAACGCGGCCTCGTTGCTGGTCCGGCCCGAGGTGTAGAACAGTGCCTCGTCGGGGGAGCCGAGGGCGGCGATCTCCTCCGCGACGATGTCGAAGGCACGCTCCCAGGAGACCGGTTCGTAGCGCTCCGCCCCTTCGGGGAGGTACATGGGATGCGTGAGCCGCCCCTGCTGCCCCAGCCAATACCCGCTGCGGGTCGCGAGATCGGCCACCGGATGGGCCGTGAAGAACTCCGGGGTGACCCGGCGCAGGGTGGCCTCCTCGGCGACCGCCTTCGCGCCGTTCTCACAGAACTCCGCCGCGTGCCGGTGGTCCGGCTCCGGCCACGCGCAGCCCGGGCAGTCGAACCCGTTCTTCTGATTGACCCGCAACAGCGTCAACGCGGTGCGCTTGACCCCCATCTGCTGCTGCGCGATGCGCAACGTGTGCCCGATCGCCGGAAGCCCGGCCGCGGCGTGCTTCGGCTCGGTGACCTGCGGGGCATCCTGAACGGGATCACCCTTGGGCGGCTTCGTGGCCATCGCGGGCCCTCCTTCACTGGCACATGTGCGCTACACCTTCGATCCTCGCATGCGGCAGTGACAACGCCGAGGTCGGTTTGCGGGATCTATGGGTTCGGGGGGTGTGGTGAGCGCGTGGGGTGAGCTGGGCGGGGTGAGCGTGCGTGTGGGGTGAGGTGGGGTGAGGTGGGGTGGGGTGAGGTGGGCGGGGGTGGTGTGCGGTGTGCGGTGTGCGGGGGGTGGGGCAACGGCTTCTTCGCGGCGGGCGGCGGCTACGAGGGGGTCCGGCGCGTACGCGGGGTGAGGTGAGGCGCGGGGTGGGCTTGTCCGGCCTGTGCTGCGGCGGGCGGTGCCGGGTCCGTCCGACGTGCACCGGGACTGGCCGGGACGCGTCCGTTGCCGCGACGGCGGGGACCTTTGCACGCGCGCGTGCCACGCGGTGCACGCGGTGGTCGAGGTCGGGTCGGGGATGCCGGTCGGCGACCTCGATCACGCGCGCGTGCCGCGCGGCCACGGGGACGGGTTCTCCTACGACCGTCGCCTTCTCCTACGGCCGTCGCCGCGACGCCACCGAGCCCGCCACCTTCGCCTCCGCCTCCTTATGCGCCTCTGGGCTGCGGGCCACGGCGATTTCAGCCGCCGCTCGCGCCGTCTCGGCGGCGACTTTCGCCACCCCCGGTGCGAGTCGGCCGTCGCGACCGTGACCTCCGACGCGGCGGCTGTGACTCCGACTGTCAGTGGGGCGTGGCAGGATCGGGGGCGTGGCAGAGACAGCATCGAAGAAGACCGACAAGACCTCCGGGAACACCTCCGGCGGAGACCGTCCACGGCTGATGCTGATGGACGGGCACTCGCTGGCCTACCGCGCGTTCTTCGCGCTGCCCGCGGAGAACTTCACGACCGCGACGGGCCAGCCGACGAACGCGATCTACGGCTTCGCGTCGATGCTGGCCAACACCCTGCGCGACGAGGCGCCCACGCACTTCGCGGTGGCTTTCGACGTGTCCCGCAAGACCTGGCGCTCCGAGGAGTTCACGGAGTACAAGGCGAACCGCTCGAAGACCCCGGACGAGTTCAAGGGCCAGGTCGAGCTGATCGGCGAGCTGCTCGACACGATGCACGTGTCGCGGTTCGCGGTCGACGGCTTCGAGGCCGACGACGTCATCGCCACGCTCGCCACCCAGGCCGAGGCCGAGGGCTTCGACGTGCTGATCGTCACCGGCGACCGCGACTCGTTCCAGCTGGTGTCCGACCACACCACGGTCCTGTACCCGACGAAGGGCGTCTCCGAGCTGACCCGGTTCACTCCGGAGAAGGTCGTCGAGAAGTACGGGTTGACGCCCGCCCAGTACCCCGACTTCGCGGCGCTGCGCGGAGACCCGTCCGACAACCTCCCCGGCATTCCCGGCGTCGGCGAGAAGACCGCCGCGAAGTGGATCAACCAGTTCGGTTCGTTCGCGGAGTTGGTCGAGCGCGTCGACGAGGTCAAGGGCAAGGCCGGGCAGAACCTCCGCGACCACCTGGACGCCGTCAAGCTCAACCGCCGCCTGACCGAGATGGTCAAGGACGTCGAACTGCCCAAGACGGTCCTCGACTTGGAGCGCGCTCCGTACGACCGCACGGCCCTCGCGATGGTTCTCGACACCCTGGAGATCCGCAACCCCTCCCTGCGCGAGCGCCTGTTGGCCGTCGACCCGGGCAACGAGGAGGCCGACGCGACCCCGCCCGCCGAGAGCGGTGTGGCGGTCGACGGCTCGGTCCTCGGCACCGGCGAACTCACGGGCTGGCTGGCCGACTACGGCACCGAGCCGCTCGGCGTCGCCACCGTCGACACCTGGGCGCTGGGCACCGGTTCGGTGGCCGAGGTCGCGCTGGCCACCACCGGGGGAGCGGCCGCCTGGTTCGACCCCGCCGAGCTGGACGAGGGCGACGAGAACGCGTTCGCGGCCTGGCTGGCCGACGCCGACCGCCCCAAGGTGTTCCACAACGCCAAGGGCGCGATGCGGGTCTTCGCCGAGCACGGCTGGACGATCGCCGGCATCTCCATGGACACCGCGCTCGCCGCCTACCTGGTCAAGCCCGGCCGCCGCTCCTTCGACCTGGACGCCCTGTCCCTGGAGTACCTCGGCCGCGAACTGGCCCCCGCCGCCACGGCCGACGGCCAGCTTGCCTTCGGCGCGGACGACGGCGCCGAGGCGGACGCCCTAATGGTGCAGGCCCGCGCGATCCTCGACCTCGGGGACGCCTTCGGGGAGCGCCTTCAGGAGGTCGGCGCGGCGGACCTGCTCCGGGACATGGAGCTGCCCACGTCGATCCTGCTGGCCCGCCTTGAGCGGTCCGGCATCGCGGCCGACAAGGCGCACCTCGAAGCCATGGAGCAGATGTTCGCCGGTGCCGTGCAGCAGGCGGTGAAGGAGGCGCACGCGGCGGCCGGGCACGAGTTCAACCTCGGCTCGCCCAAGCAGCTCCAGGAAGTCCTCTTCGGCGAACTCGGCCTGCCCAAAACGAAGAAGACGAAGACCGGCTACACGACGGACGCGGACGCGCTGGCCTGGCTGGCCAACCAGACCGAGAACGAACTGCCGGTCATCATGCTCCGCCACCGCGAACAGGCGAAGCTGCGTGTCACCGTAGAGGGCCTGATCAAGACGATCGCGACGGACGGCCGCATCCACACGACGTTCAACCAGACGGTGGCGGCGACCGGCCGCCTGTCGTCGACGGACCCGAACCTGCAGAACATCCCGGTCCGCACGGACGAGGGCAGGGCGATCCGCAGGGGCTTCGTGGTGGGCGAGGGCTACGAATCCCTCATGACGGCCGACTACAGCCAGATCGAGCTCCGCGTGATGGCCCATCTCTCCGAGGACGAGGGCCTGTTGGAGGCCTTCACCTCGGGGGAGGACCTGCACACCACGGTCGCCTCCCAGGTGTTCTCGGTCGAGGGTTCCGCGGTCGACGCGGAGATGCGCCGCAAGATCAAGGCGATGTCGTACGGCCTCGCCTACGGCCTCTCCGCCTTCGGCCTCTCCCAGCAGCTGAACATCGACGCGGGCGAGGCACGGGTCCTGATGGACACGTACTTCGAGCGCTTCGGCGGCGTACGGGACTATCTGCGCCGCGCGGTCGACGAGGCGAGGGCGACGGGCTACACGGCGACCCTCTTCGGCCGCCGCCGCTACCTCCCCGACCTCAACAGCGACAACCGCCAACGCCGCGAGGCGGCCGAGCGGATGGCCTTGAACGCGCCCATCCAGGGCACCGCGGCAGACATCGTCAAGATGGCCATGCTCAAGGTCGACACCGCCCTGCGCGAGGCCGACCTCAAGTCCCGCATGCTCCTCCAGGTCCACGACGAAATCGTCCTGGAGATCGCCCCCGGCGAGCGCACGGCCACAGAGGAACTCGTCCGCCACGCGATGGCCGGCGCGGTCCACCTCCGGGCACCGCTGGACGTCTCGGTGGGAGTGGGTCCGGACTGGGAGTCGGCCGCGCACTAGCCTCCGGCGGTTGGGTGGGGGTTGTGCGGGGGGTTTCTCCGGCCGGGGGTGGGGTGTGCCGACCGGGGTGGGACGGGGTGTGGTGGGGGCGGTCTGCGAGGGGCGGGCCGGGATGCGGGCCGGCTGGGGTGGCGAGCGCTACGGCTGGCGTGGGCGGGCGCGCCCCTGACCTCTGCTTTGACCCGCCCCGCAGGGTATCCGCCCCGCACCCCACCCCGCCCGGCACACACCACCCCCGGCACACACGAACCCCGCCGCACACCCCCCGCCCAACCCCCGGAGGGCCCGTCACCCGCGTGGCCCCGCCGGAAGCGCCCCCCGGCCCCGGCGACCGTAAGGATGCGGGCATGGGTATACGCACGCTCCACCGCCGGACGGCCCAGGTGCGGGCAGCGGGTGACGCTGCCGCGCACGGTGGGCGCCGCTCGCCGGTTCCGGCCCTCTCGGTCGGCGCAAGCACCGCCCGCATCCCCGCCGACCTCGCCATGGCCGTCCGGCACACGGCCGCGGGCCTCCGGCGGCGCCTCACGTTCCGGGACGACACGGCCGTAGACCCCCGAGAACAAGCCAGACATCCGCAAGGGCCCGCCATCACGCCCACCGGCACTCCCGTGTGGCGGCTCTGGGCCGATCTGGGGCGCAGTTACCTGGATCTCGTCCTCAGCCGGCTCCCGCAGTCACGTTCCGTGCACACCATGACGGTGTTCATCGTGACCCCGCCGGACGGTTCAGCGTGATCGCGTCTCCCTCGCGCTGCCCCTCGGCCCTCCGTCGCCCCCTGACGGTGCGCTGAACCCGTCCGGGTCGTCAGGCACCCCGGTCGCCGCCGGGCGCCATACGCGGACGCCGGCCACGTAGAGCAGCACGCCCAGCACCAGCCCGGCGCCCGCTCCGAAGCACAGGGTCGGGATCAGGTCCCAGGGGGTCGCCGTCGAGCCCCAGTAGGCCCACCAGGTCGACGCTCGTTCCGCCGCCGCGACTAGGGCGCAGGCGGCCAGGACGACCCCGGCCGCCCACCGGTCCCGTACCGACAGCTCGGGCACCCCCACCGGCTCGGCGGCCGGAACCCGTCGTAGCGCACGTACCACGAACGCCGTGATCAGCAGCGCGCCGACCGCCGAACTGCCGTATTGGAGGGCCGAGAACAGTGGCCTGCCCGCCAACTCCCGGTCCAGGACGGGGAACAGGCGTACGCCCCACCGGTCGTGGTGCGTGAACGCGTCCCACACGACGTGGGTCAGGCCGCCGAGTACCGCCGAGACGTACCACCACGCGACCAGTGACGGGGACACACGCGCGCGTGGAGTGCCGCAGCGCAACAGGGTCGCCGTCCGGGGTTGGCGGGCGCGCGGGAGCAGGGCCACCAGGGGTTCGCGCAGGAGCAGCCACAGGGCGACCGTCGCCCAGGTGATCGCGACGTCGACCGTGAAGACACCCGGGAAGGAGTGCGTGACCTCTCCGAACCCCATCGCCCCGGGGACCGCGCTCGCCGCGTAGTACGTCATGTCGGGAGCGAAGGAACCCGCCACGAGCACCGCCGGTACGAGACGCCCCCGCCCCCGTCCGTCGCCGCGCACGGCGGGCAGTACGGCGGCGGCATGACTCAAAGTGAACGGCAACAGGGCTCCCCGTAGGAGACATCGGCATATGGCCAGGCGGTGAATAACGGTCACGAACGGGTGCCCGTGCAAAGCAAGTTGTCGTAGGGTCGCCTGGGTCCCCGCGCAGGGGAGCACGGGCGGGCGGAGGCACCGGAACAGAAGTACACACCATCCGAAAAGCACCACGAGGGCAACCTGCGGGGCGGGTCGACCGTCACAACAGGCGCAGAGGCAACAGACAAAGACGGGCGCTCGGGCGTCCCTGGGAGGGGTTCACTCCATGACGGCGCATTTCGGCAGGCGGCTGCGCAAGGGTGCGGCGACGACGGCGGTGGCCGCGGCAGCGGTCGCGGCACTGTCCGCGTCCCAGGCTCCGGCGGTGACCGGTGCCCACAGAACGCTCGCCACCGACCAGGCGACGCCCGACGGGAGCACCGACCACAGCGCCACCGGAGACTCGCCGTACTACACGGACCTCCCGCCCCTGAGCAGCCCCAACCCGAGCCCGAGCGACAGCCAGTCGCCGTCCATAGGGACCCCGGTCTCGGTGGGCGAGGCCGAGGCCGGCATCCCGGCGACCATCCTCGACGCCTACAAGAAGGCCGAGACGGAACTCGCCTCCTCCAAGCCCGGCTGCAACCTCCCCTGGCAACTCCTCGCCGCCATCGGCAAGGTGGAGTCCGGCCAGGCCCGCGGCGGCCAGGTCGACGCGAACGGCACCACGACCTCCAAGATCCTCGGCCCCGCGCTCGACGGCAACGGCTTCGCGCTCATCAAGGACACCGACAACGGCCAGTACGACGGCAACAGCACGTACGACCAGGCCGTCGGGCCCATGCAGTTCATCCCGTCCACCTGGGCCTGGGCGGGCCGCGACGGCAACGGCGACGGGGTCAAGGACCCGAACAACATCTACGACGCCGCCCTCGCCGCCGGCCACTACCTGTGCCGCAACAACTGGAACCTGTCGACCGACGCGGGCCTGCGCAGCGCGATCCTCAGCTACAACAACTCGACGGACTACCTGAACACGGTCCTGTCCTGGCTGGAGTACTACCGCAAGGGCACCCACTCGGTCCCGGACGGCACGGGCACCGTCCCGTCGGGCCGCAGCGACGACAACTCCCCGTCCAGTCCTACGACTTCGCCCTCGTCGCCGACTCCGACCACCCCGGCGACCCCCTCCACGCCGACCACCCCGACGACGCCCTCCACGGGCACCCCGACGCCCACGCCCACTCCCACGCCGACTCCGACCCCCACCGACACGGTGACCAAGCTGGCGGACGCGGGCACGGCGAAGCTCACGGCGGTCGCGGGCGAGCAGTTCGGCAAGAAGATCAGCACCAAGGCCCAGACCTCGGCGGGCAAGGCCGTCGCCAAGGTCAGGATCCGGTTCACGATCATCGGGACCACGGACGCCACGTTCGTCGGCGGCGAGAAGGTCGCCTCGGTGAACACCAACGCCTCCGGTGTCGCCGTCGCCCCCGCCCTCCAAGCCGGCGAGACGACCGGTGACTTCACCGTCCGCGCGACCGTCGTCGGCCGTACGATCGCCGGTCTCGACTACACGGCCAGCGTCACGCCCCGCGTCGCCGACACTCTCGTCCGCACCAGCACCACGGCGCTGACCTGCACGGCGGGCGGCGAGTTCGCCGACCAGGTCGAGGTGAAGGCCACGGAGAACGGCGCCGTCGCCGACAAGGTCGCCGCCACCGCGACCCTCATCAAGGCCGCCGACGACGCCACCGAGAACGACAAGGGCCCCTACTTCAAGGACGCGGACGGCAAGACCGTACGCACCCTCACGGGCCTGGCCACGGACGCCGACGGCCTCCTGAAGCTGCCGAAGCTGTACGCCGACGACACCACCGGCACCTTCCTGCTCCGCATTACCACCACGGGCGGCGCGACCCTCACGGTCGAACTGACCGTGACGGCGGCCGACACCTCCTCGGCCAGCCCGAGCCCCAGCCCGAGTGCCGGCGCCGGCACGAGCAGCTCCGCGACACCGAGCGCATAGCCCGGCCGTACGACCGCAGGACACAGGGGCGCCCTCCGCCACGGCGGACGGGCGCCCTCGTCGTGTACGCCCCTCGTGCGTGTGCAACGTGTTCTCATCTCGCCCGTGCGTTGCTACGGTGCCGGACCTGACGACCTATCAGTTCCTGTCTGTCGGGAGGCCGGCATGCGTGCCCTGATCGCCGCCGCGACCGGACTCGCGCTCGCGTTCGCGCTGGTCCTGACCATCACCGCGATGGGCTCACCGATGGGCAAGACCTCCCCGAAGCCACTGCTGACGACGGTGCCCGCGCACCCGTAAACGCTTGCGCAAGCGTTTAACTCCCTGGGATGGAGGCCGAGATGCGCCGCAAGGCCAGCCTGATCCTGCTCGCCCTCGCCGTGTTCTTCACCGCGCTGTCCCCGCTGCTGCGCTGGTACGCCTTCCCGCGCCTGGCCAAGATCTCGGCGAACCAGTACCAGGACATGGTCCTGGAGGCGAAGAACGCCACCCTCCTCGACTACGGCACCATGCAGGCCAAGACGGTCCCCAAGGTCACCATCGTGCAGACCCTCAAGGGCAACGTGGAGGCCGCGAAGAAGATCGACAAGACAGCCGGCCGGGACGTCGTCGTCTGGGACGGCCTGTCCTACGTCCAGGGCCCCGACGGCAAGATGGTCTCCTCCATCCCCGAGCGCTACATCTTCGACGCGCACACCCAGGACCCCGTCCACGCCACCGGCGAGATGGTCGACGGCGACCCGGTGAAACGGGACGGCATCGAGTTCAAGTGGCCGTTCCTGACGCAGAAACGGGACTACGAGTACTTCGACGCGCAGACCCGCACCACCAACCCCATCCACTACAAGGGCACCGAGAACTTCCGCGGCGTCAAGGTCTACTACTTCGAGCAGACCATCCCCTGGACCAAGGTCCCCTTCCCGAAGACGATGCCCGTGAAGGGCATCACCCCGGAGTCCGTCGCCAAGACGGGCACCACCCGCTGGTACACCACGGTCCGCAAGTTCTGGGTCGAACCGGTCACCGGGGCACCGGTCTACGGCGAGGAGATCCACAAGGAGGAGCTGCGTGGCGGCACCCTCCTGGGGGGCCGGGACAAGGTGACGGCGTTCGCCGGTGACGTGAAGATGCGCGAGGACTACATCAAGCACACCGTCGCCCTGGTGAAGTCCAACCGCACGCTCGTCCTGCTGATGGTCTCCTACCTTCCCTGGGGCTTCCTGACCCTCGGCCTCCTCCTGCTGGCGCTCTCCCTCTACCTGGAGGCCCGCAGCAGGCGCCCCGGAGACCCGGCCCCCACCGAAGTCCACGAACCGGAACCGGTCACCGCCTGAGCCGCGCGTTCGTGAACCGCGTGGCCTCGGCGGCGGCAGGGTCCTCCGGCCACGGATGCTTCGGATACCGCCCCCGCAACTCGGCCCGCACGCCCCTGTAGCCGTCCTTCCAGAAGGACGCGAGATCGGCGGTGACGGCGGCGGGCCGCCCGGCGGGGGAGAGGAGATGCACGAGCACCGGCACCCCGGCGACGGTCGGCGACTCGTGCAGCCCGAACATCTCCTGCAACTTCACGGCGAGCACGGGCTGTTCGGGATTCCCGTAGTCGATCCGGATCCTGGACCCACTCGGCACGAGGAACCGCTCCGGAGCCAACTCGTCCAACCGCCCCGCATCCCCCGAGGCCCACGGCAACAACCGCCGCAACCCCTGCCCCGCGTCGATCCGCCCCAGATCCCCGCGCCGCCGAGCCCGCCCCAACTCCGGCTCCAACCACTCCTCCACGCGCGCGTGGAGCGCCTCGTCGGACACATCGGGCCAAGGCTCCCCGACATTCAGATGCAGGAACGCCAGCCGCTGCCGCAGCACTTGAGCATCGTCGGACCACCGCAACAGCCCGAACCCTTCCTGCCGCAGCCCATCGGCAAGCGCATCCCGTACGGCAACGGGGTCGGCGTCCTTCAGCGGCCGCACCGTCAACTCGACTGCCCCGAGCCGCTCCACGCGCCGGGCCACCACGTCGCCGCCGGCCCAGTGGACCTCGTCCGCCGCACTGAGCAGCGCCCCGGCCGCGAACCTGGCGATGTCCTCGTCGACGGCGGCCCCGAGCTGCACACGCGCGTGCCCCTTGCCGATGGGGCGATCGGCCACGGCGACAGCGATCCAGGGCGCCCCGCGCAGGGCACTGGCTTCGCCTACTTCGGCACGGGTTCCTGAGACGAGGAGGTAGGAACCGCCGTCGGCTTTGGCGACGCGTTCGGGGTAGGCGAGGGCGGCGACGAGTCCGACGGCACGGTCATCGCTTGTGACGTCGACTTCTTGAGGGCCGTAACGGGTGGATGGGCGGGAGATTTCTGCCCTCACGGCCCGCAGCCGCCGAACTTCCGCACGCCACCGCCCGGCATAGGCGTCCCCTCCACGCCGAGCACTCCGCAAAGCCCCGGCGAGATCATCCCCGTAAGCCCGCGGCGCCTCCTCGCTCAGCAGCGCGACAACCTCGGCGCCGGCCGGACCCGAGTCCAACAGGGCCCGCCCCAGCCGGGGATGCAGCCCGAGCCGAGCCAACTGCACACCCCGTGACGTAGCCCGCCCACCCGAGTCGACGGCGCCCACCGCCGCCAACACACCCTGAGCCGCAGCCATCGCCCCGGCGGGCGGCGCGTCCAGCAACGCCAGCCCCGACGCCCCTGGATCCCCCCAGCACGCCACCTGAAGCGCGAACGCCGTCAGATCGGCCACCTTGATCTCCGGCGCCGGAAAACGCGGCAGACGGGAATCCTCGGCCTCGGCCCAACACCGGTACACCGCGCCCGGCGCCTCACGCCCGGCCCGCCCCGCCCGCTGCCGCCCGGCCGCCTGCGACGCCCGTACCGTCGCCAACGCGCTCAGCCCGCGCGCGTGATCGACCCGCGGCTCCCGCGCCAACCCGGAGTCGACGACCACCCGTACACCGGGAACCGTCAACGACGACTCCGCCACGGACGTAGCGAGCACCACCCGCCGCCGTGCGCCGGGGGACAGCACCGCGTCCTGTACGGCGGCCGGTGCCCGCCCGTGCACCTGGAGCACCTCGACCCCGCCCAGGTCGCCCAACTGCCCTGCCACGCGCGCGATTTCCCCCACGCCCGGCAGAAAGCACAGCACGTCGCCGTCCCGCTCGCCCAGCGCCCGCCGTATCGTCGACGCCACGTGCGTGAGCAGCGCCGGGTCCACGCGCATCCCGTGCGGCGGCCGTACGGGACGTGGCGGAGGCGTCCAGAGGACCTCCACCGGGTACGCGACACCCTCCGCCTCGACCACCGGCGCATCGCCCAACAATCGGGACCAGCCCTGTGCGTCGGTGGTCGCGGACGCCGCGACGAGCCGCAACTCGGGCCGCAGCGCCTCGCGTACGTCGACCAGGAAGGCGGCCACCGTGTCCGCGTCCAGGTGCCGTTCGTGGCATTCGTCCAGGATCACGGCGTCGACGCTCGCCAACTCCTGGTCCCGTTGCAGCCGTTGGAGCAGCACACCGGTCGTGACGACCTCCACGCGTGCGTGCCGCCCGACGACCCGCTCGCCGCGCACGGTGTAGCCGACGCTCTCGCCGACCTTCTCGCCCAGCAGCCACGCCATGCGCCGGGCCGCCGCCCGCGCCGCGATCCGCCGCGGCTCGGCGACGACCACCCGCCTCGCGGGCCCCTCGTTCTCCTTGCCGAGCAGCCCGGCCAGCGCGAGCGGCACCAGCGTCGTCTTGCCGGTGCCGGGCGGCGCGACGAGCACGGCGGCACCGCCCGCCTCCAGGGCGGCGTCGAGTCCGGGCAGGGCACTGCGGACGGGCAGCGCGTCGAGGGCGTCGTAGCGGATCACGACCCCAGTGTCGTACGCCGTGCGAAACGACCTCTACGCGCGCGTGCCCGCGTTCTGTTCAGTCCCTCAGGGGTTCTCCTACCGGTCGCGTTCGCACACGAAGATCGTCGTCCCGGGGATGAGGTTGCCGCGCAGGGGCGACCAGCCGCCCCACTCGGCGGTGTTCCAGGAGGGCCACTCCGGCTCGACCAGGTCCACCAGGCGCAGGTTCGCCGCCACGATGTCCCGGACGCGGTCGCCGAGGGTGCGGTGGTGCTCCACGTAGACCGCGCGGCCGTCGTCGTCCTGTTCGACGTACGGAGTGCGGTCGAAGTACGAGGCGGAGACGGTCAGTCCCTCGGGGCCCGGCTCGTCGGGGAACGCCCAGCGGATCGGGTGCGTGGTCGAGAAGACGAACCGGCCGCCGGGCCGCAACACCCGGCGCACCTCGCGCAGCACCAGCACCGGGTCGGCGACGAACGGCAGCGCCCCGTACGCCGAGCAGGCCAGGTCGAAGGACTCGTCCGCGAAGGGCAGCGCGCCGGCGTCGGCGCACACCAGAGGGAACGATCCGCCGATCCGCAGCGCGTGCTGGAGCTGGCGGTGGGAGAGGTCCAGGGCCACCGGGCGGGCACCCTGGGCGATCAGCCAGCGCGAGCACTGGGCCGCGCCGGCGCCGATCTCCAGGACGTCCTTGCCCTTCAGCTCCTCGGGCGGGCCGAGCAGTTCGGCCTCCACCTCGTCGAGGCCCTCGGGGCCCCACACGAAGCGGTCGTCGCCGAGGAACGTGCCGTGTTCGACCTGGTAGTCGTCCGCGTTCCGGTCCCACCAGCCCCGGTTGGCCCGGGAACTCTCGGTGATGTCGGCATCACGCCGGGTGGCTTCCGGCTCGAACGCATCGGGCTCTTGGATGATCGGCTCCCTCGTCGTACTCTTCCGTCACCTCTACGGTGCGGCTGTCCCCGGCGGCGTCACTGAAGGGGTGGTTCAGGCCTGCGTGGCCTCGCGGGACACGTTTTGTGCCGGGTATGCGGCGATCCGCCCCGGGTGTGCGCCTTCGCGCATTGACCCTGCCTGGCTGCCCCCGTATGCTACAAGTTGCGCTGCGGGCCTGCGCACCTCAGACGTAGCAGGTTGCGCTCGCATCTGTATGTATGTCCCCTCGGTTTTCGAGGCGCCACCGGACACCTGGTGTTCCGGATCGGCGCTTCCTTGGCTGTCCGGCCTTCTGCAGAGCGAAGCGAAAAAGGCTCTCGGCGTGAGCAGTACCTACGACTTCAATGTCCGTACCGGAGCCCTTTCCCACATGACGAGCAGCACCGAGACCACCGCCACCACCCCGCAGGTAGCGGTCAACGACATCGGTAACGAGGAAGCCTTCCTCGCCGCGATCGACGAGACGATCAAGTACTTCAACGACGGCGACATCGTCGACGGCGTCATCGTGAAGGTCGACCGGGACGAGGTCCTGCTCGACATCGGTTACAAGACCGAAGGTGTCATCCCGAGCCGCGAGCTCTCGATCAAGCACGACGTCGACCCGAACGAGGTCGTCAAGGTCGGCGACGAGATCGAAGCCCTTGTTCTCCAGAAGGAGGACAAGGAAGGCCGCCTGATCCTCTCGAAGAAGCGCGCCCAGTACGAGCGCGCCTGGGGCACCATCGAGAAGATCAAGGAAGAGGACGGCATCGTCACCGGTACCGTCATCGAGGTCGTCAAGGGTGGACTCATCCTCGACATCGGCCTCCGTGGCTTCCTGCCGGCTTCTCTCGTCGAGATGCGCCGTGTCCGCGACCTCCAGCCCTACGTGGGCAAGGAGCTCGAGGCCAAGATCATCGAGCTGGACAAGAACCGCAACAACGTGGTCCTGTCCCGCCGTGCCTGGCTGGAGCAGACCCAGTCCGAGGTCCGCCAGACCTTCCTCACGACCCTCCAGAAGGGTCAGGTCCGCTCCGGCGTGGTCTCCTCGATCGTCAACTTCGGTGCCTTCGTGGACCTGGGTGGCGTCGACGGTCTGGTCCACGTCTCCGAGCTGTCCTGGAAGCACATCGACCACCCCTCCGAGGTTGTCGAGGTCGGCCAGGAAGTCACCGTCGAGGTCCTCGACGTCGACATGGACCGCGAGCGCGTCTCCCTGTCGCTGAAGGCGACCCAGGAAGACCCGTGGCAGCAGTTCGCCCGCACCCACCAGATCGGCCAGGTCGTGCCCGGAAAGGTCACGAAGCTGGTTCCGTTCGGTGCGTTCGTCCGCGTGGACGAGGGCATCGAGGGTCTGGTGCACATCTCCGAGCTGGCCGAGCGCCACGTGGAGATCCCGGAGCAGGTCGTCCAGGTCAACGACGAGATCTTCGTCAAGGTCATCGACATCGACCTTGAGCGCCGTCGCATCAGCCTCTCGCTGAAGCAGGCCAACGAGGCCTTCGGTGCCGACCCGGCCACGGTCGACTTCGACCCGACGCTGTACGGCATGGCCGCGTCGTACGACGACCAGGGCAACTACATCTACCCCGAGGGCTTCGACCCCGAGACCAACGACTGGCTCGAGGGCTTCGAGGCTCAGCGCGAGGTGTGGGAGACCCAGTACGCCGAGGCGCAGCAGCGCTTCGAGCAGCACCAGGCGCAGGTCATCAAGTCCCGCGAGGCCGACGCCCAGGCGGCGGCCGAGGGTGTCGACACGGCGGGTGCGGCTCCGGCCGCGGCCGGTGGTGGCGGCGGCGGTTCGTACTCCTCCGAGGGTGCGGACACGTCTGGTGCCCTGGCTTCGGACGAGGCGCTTGCCGCGCTGCGTGAGAAGCTGGCGGGTGGGCAGAGCTGAACGCCCACTGAGCTGTAGCTCTTGACTGAGGGGCCGTACCTTTCGGGGTACGGTCCCTCAGTCGTGTTTCGGGTGCGGGCCGTATGTGGCTGGTCGCGCAGTTCCCCGCGCCCCTTCGGGACGCGCCGCTGAAGGGGCGCTTTCCTCGGCCTTGTAGAAACGTGCGGGATACATCAGTAACTGCCGTGCCGTAACCGGTCGTTGGGACCCTGCCTCGGTCATTCATGATCGGAGAAAGGGAGCCGGACCTTGGCAAGTAACCAGAGCCGTCGTGCTTTTCTGCGGAACGTGGGTCTCACCGGTGGCGCGGGCACGATGTTCGCCACCATGGGGGCCCTCGGGCTCGCTCCCACCGCGCAGGCCGCTCAGCGGGAGCAGCCCTTTCGTGCGCTGAGCGCCGGCGACTTCCATCTCACCGGACGCGGCGCGGCGAAGGTCGTCATCGTCGGCGGTGGCATCGCCGGACTGACCACGGCGTACGAACTCGGCAAGGCCGGCTACGACTGCACGATCCTGGAGGCCAGGGACCGTACCGGCGGCCGTAACTTCACCGTCCGCGGCGGGGACACGACGACCGACCTCTACGGCAACCGGCAGACCGCCCGTTTCGCCGACGGGCACTACATGAACTGCGGGCCCGCGCGGATCCCGCAGTGGATGGTCACCCTCGACTACTGCCGTGAACTCGGCGTCCCCATCCAGGTGTTCACCAACGTCAACGCGGACGCGTACATCTACAACGAGTCCAGCGGCATGACCAAGCCCGAGCGCTACCGTACCGCCAAGGCGGATGTCTACGGCTACGTCTCGGAGTTGCTCGCCAAGGCCACCGACAAGGGAGCCCTGGACAAGGAGTTGACCGCCACCGACCAGGAGCGGCTCGTCGAGTTCCTCAAGGGGTGGGGAGAGCTCGGGGACAAACTGACCTATGAGGGCGGTGACTTCCGCGGGTACTCGACCATTCCGGCCGCCGCGGGTACTCCTGGTGTGCTGCTCGGGGACGTACCCACCGCTTCCGAGGTCCTCGCCAGTGGTGTCGGCCGCTACTTCTCCTTCGAATTCGGCTTCGACCAGGCCATGTTGATGTTCCAGCCGGTCGGCGGCATGGACCAGATCCCGAAGGCCCTCACCCGGGCGATCGGCGCGCACCGCATCCGTACCGGGGCGGTCGTCTCGAAAATCACCGACAAGGGGAGTGGCGTTTCGGTCACTTACACCCAGGGCGGCCGGACGAAGGTGGTCGAGGCCGACTACTGCGTGGGTGCCCTGCCGCCCAACATCCTCGCCAAGATCCCGCACAACCTCGGCAGCGGCGTCCAGACCGCGCTGGAGGCGATCACCCCGTCGTCCGCCGCGAAGATCGGCCTGGAGTACAAGTCCCGTTGGTGGGAGCTCGATCACCGGATCTACGGCGGTATCACCGAGACCGACCAGGACGTCACCCACATCTGGCACCCTTCTTACGGTTTCCACGGTGAGCGGGGCGTCCTCATCGGGTACTACAACTACGACGACAACGCGGACTCCTACGCGAAGCTCACCCCCAAGGGGCGGGAAGAGCGGGCGGTGGCCGCGGGCGTGAAGATCTACGGGGAGAAGTACCGCAGCGAACTGGCGTCGTCCTTCTCCCACCACTGGCGTCAGACACCCCACCTGGAGGCCGCGTGGCACGACACCCCGGGTGGGCCCGACGACGTCCGCTACAAGCCGCTCAACGACCCCACCGGACGCGTCTACTTCGCCGGCGACTGGCTCAGCTACACCGACGCCTGGCAGCACGGCGCGTTCTCCTCCGCCCGCAAGGCCGTGACCGCACTCCACGCGCGCGTGCTGTCCTCGTGACGTGGACGCCCACCTGGTGACTCAGGGGCGCGGCGCATGAAAAGCCCGTAAGAGGTGCCTGATCAGGGGCATGGGCGGGAATGCCCATGCCCTGGAGGGCGTTGTGCAGTACGAACACGAGGAGGAGCGGTCACTGTGCTTGATCCGCAGGGTTTGTACGCATGGGAGCCGAAGGGCCTGGCAGTCGTCGACATGGCGCTCGCACAGGAGTCGGCCGGTCTTGTCATGCTCTACCACTTCGACGGATACATCGACGCGGGCGAGACAGGCGACCAGATCGTCGAACGTCTGCTCGATACGTTGCCCCACCAGCTCGTGGCCAGCTTCGACCACGACCGGCTCGTCGACTACCGCGCCCGCCGCCCGCTGCTCACCTTCAAGCGGGACCGCTGGACCGAGTACGAGGAGCCCACGCTCGACGTACGACTGGTCCAGGACGCCACCGGAGCCCCCTTCCTGCTCCTCTCCGGCCCCGAGCCGGACGTGGAGTGGGAGCGCTTCGCCGCGGCCGTCCAGCAGATCGTGGAGCGGCTCGGCGTCCGGCTGTCCGTGAACTTCCACGGCATCCCCATGGGCGTCCCGCACACCCGCCCCGTGGGCGTCACGCCGCACGGCAACCGCAACGACCTCGTCCCCGGGCACCGCAGTCCGTTCGACGAGGCGCAGGTCCCGGGCAGTGCCGAGGCACTCGTCGAGTACCGCCTCATGGAGGCCGGTCACGACGTCCTGGGCGTCGCCGCGCACGTCCCGCACTACATCGCCCGGTCCCCGTACCCGGACGCGGCCCTGACCGTCCTGGAGGCCATCACGGCGGGCACCGGACTGGTCCTCCCGGGCATCGCGCACTCCCTGCGCACCGAGGCCCACCGCACCCAGACCGAGATCGACCGCCAGATCCAGGAGGGCGACGAGGAGCTCGTGGCGCTCGTCCAGGGCCTGGAGCACCAGTACGACGCCGCCGCGGGCGCCGAGAGCCGCGGCAACATGCTCGCCGAGCCGGTCGAGATCCCCTCGGCCGACGAGATCGGGCAGGAATTCGAGCGCTTCCTGGCGGAGCGCGAGGGCGACAACTAGAGCGTGCCAGGGCCTGTCCGTTTGACAGGTCCCGGGCGGTCGCCGCCGGTCACCGCGTGCCCTGTCAGTGACAGGCCGTAGGCTTCGGTTCATGCTGAAGGTCGGCCTCACCGGGGGCATCGGTGCCGGTAAGAGTGAAGTGTCACGGCTGCTCGTGGGGTACGGCGCCGTGCTGATCGACGCCGACCGCATCGCGCGCGAGGTCGTCGCCCCCGGAACTCCCGGGCTGGCGGCGGTCGTCGAGGCCTTCGGCGAGGACGTGCTCGGCGCGGACGGCGCCCTGGACCGGCCGAAGCTCGGCTCCATCGTCTTCGCCGACCCCGAGAAGCTGGCCGTCCTCAACGAGATCGTCCACCCCCTCGTCGGCAGACGCTCCCGCGAACTCGAAGCCGCTGCGGCCGACGACTCCGTAGTGATCCACGACGTCCCCCTCCTCGCCGAGAACGCCCTCGCCGCGCTCTACGACCTGGTGATCGTCGTCGACGCGAGCCCCGAGACCCAGCTCGACCGGCTGGTCCGGCTGCGGGGGATGACCGAGGACGACGCACGCGCGCGTATGGCCGCCCAGGCGACGCGCGAGAAGCGGCTCGCCATCGCCGACATCGTCATCGACAACGACGTACCCCTGGAGACGCTGGAGCGGCGCGTACGGGACGTATGGGCCGAACTCGTGCGCAGGGCCCACGTGCCCCAGCAGCCCCCTCAGGAATAGCGGCCCTTTCCCGGGGCGTTGAAACGTCCGAGTGAGGGAAGGACTTTGCCGTGCCCGAGAACAGCGGAACGACCGGACGTACTCCGGAAACGCATGTCATCGACTTCCGCGCCGCCGAGCAGTTGCTCGACGCGCGGGACCCGCGGGGCGCGGTGAAGCTGCTCGACCGCGTCATCGACGCGCACCCGGAGAACACCGCCGCGCGCCTGCTGCGCGCGCGTGCCTTCTTCGCGGCCGCGCAACTGCGACCGGCCGAGCTGGAGTTCACCATCGTCCTGGAGCGCGAGCCGGACAACGCCTTCGCGCACTTCGCGCTCGCCCGCACCTACGAACGGCAGGGCCGCGCCGACCAGGCCAAGCGCCACTTCCGGCTGGCCGCCGCGCTCGACCCCAAA
This sequence comes from Streptomyces sp. NPDC050528, assembly GCF_044457795.1. NCBI lineage: Bacteria > Bacillati > Actinomycetota > Actinomycetes > Kitasatosporales > Streptomycetaceae > Streptomyces > Streptomyces sp. NPDC050528. The sequence goes on along the minus strand of NZ_JBITHH010000002.1, from coordinate 292,460 downwards.
CCGCAGTACCTGAAGGCGGCCCGGTTCGAGGAGTAGGCGCACGCCTGTAGAGCGTGCTCCCGCACGTCAGGGGTGGCGGTGCTCCGGCGGGCGGTACGGCGGGATGTCGGGGCCCGGCTGGTAGTGCGGGCCCTCGCGCATGTGCTTGAGGATCACGGTCATGTCGATCGTGACGATCAGCCACAGCACCGCGCAGGCCGCCGCCCAGCCGGGACGTCCGGCGAGCGCGAACGCGACCGTGCCGAAGATCGTCCAGACGAGCCCCCACACGCTCAGCCAGAACCGTGTCCGCAGCGGACTGCGCGCGGTCGTCGGCTCACTGCCTGTACGCATCGGGATCACTACTCCTTCTTTCAACGTACTCTTCGGCTCGGACGTTCTCCACAGGGCTCCACAGGGCTCCACAGGGAGGGGAAGCGCACCGTGCTGCCGGACGCCGACGAACTGCCCGAGGTCCTGCTCGACCTCGCCGTACCCCATGAGGACATCAACGAACTGGTGCGACTGCGCCGGGAGTTGACGCGTGACCCCGACGCGACGCGGCTCCTGGAGGAGTGCGTCGGTGAACTGGTCAAGGACATCGGGGAGCACGGCCACTGGACCCACCTCACCGAGCTGCTCCTGGCCCGGCTGCCCGAGGCCCCGCCCGAGATCGGCGCCCACTTCCCCGTGTACGTGTTCGTCGCCGCGCTGCCCTTCACGCGCGCGTACCACCGCGAACGCGGCATCCCCGCCGACGTCTCCCGGCGTACCCTCGCCGACCTGGGACGCAACATCGCGGTGCACCACAGACGGTTCGGCGGGGCGGGACTGCCGTTCCCGCAGTGGCTCGTCCCGCACTTCCGCGGCGAGCTGTACCAGCTGGGGCGGCTGCAGTTCGAGCGGGCGCGGCTCGGCGAGCGCACCGCGCAGGCGCTCACGGCGGCCGGACTGGACGCCGGGCCGGACACGCCCTGTCTGAACCTGCACATCCCCGACTACTCCGGACCGCTCACCCCGGCCGCGTGCGACCGCTCACTGGAGCTGGCCCGCGCCTTCTTCGCCCGCTACTTCCCCGAGGAACACCACGAGGTCGCGACCTGCCACTCCTGGCTGCTCGACCCGCAGTTGAAGCGGTATCTCTCCGCCGACTCCAACATCGTCCACTTCCAGGACCGGTTCCGGGTGATCCGCGAGGACACGGAGCCGGCCGACACCGAGCCCGTCCAGTTCGTCTTCGGCCATCCCGACCAGGCGGTGGAGAGCCTGCCGCGGCGTACGTCCGTGGAGCGGGCCGTCGGGGACCATCTGCGGGCGGGCGGTCACTGGTATCTCGGGCACGGGTGGTTTCCGCTCTGATCCCCGGCTCGGTTCCGACCTCCGACAGCTGTCAACCGTTGCCTCCCTGAAGGGAATTGACTCGTACGGGTGAACCAGTGCGAGTCGGGAACGGACGTGCGGACGCGGCCCGTTGGACGGGCATGCGAATCGAAATGCGTGAGGGATACGAGGGGACAGGCCCCGGGGCGATCACCCCGGACGGCTGCGCGGTGGAGCTGTACTCACGGCTGTCGATCGGCCAGGAGCCGGACATCATCGGCGCGGCCGTGCCGGCGGGCGCGCGCATCCTGGAGCTGGGCAGCGGGGTGGGGCGGATGACCCACCCCCTCCAGGAGCGCGGGTTCACGGTCACGGCGGTCGACGAGTCCGCCGAGATGCTGGAGCGGGTCAAGGGCGCGCGCACGATATGCAGCCCGATCGAGAACCTCGATCTGGGCGAGACCTTCGACGTGGTGATGCTCGCGTCGTTCCTGGTGCACGCCGGGGATGCCGAGGTGCGGCGCGGACTGCTGCGGACCTGCGTGCGGCATGTCGCACCGGGCGGCTGCGTGCTGATCCAGCGGGAGGGCGAGGACTACCACACGAACCTGCCGCGCGAGCGGATCGACCCCGGTGGCTTCACCGTGCGGATGGTGTTGGCGGAGCCGGTCGCGGACGGGGTCGACTCGGTGCGTGCGGAGTATGTGTTCCCGGACGCGGTCTGGACCCAGACGTTCCTGTCCCGGCCGCTCACGAAGGACCAGTTCGAGGAGGCGCTGGCGGAGGCGGGACTGAGAGTGGACAGCTATCTGACACCGGACCGGATATGGGTGCGGGCGGTGCCGGTGACGGCGACCGCCTCGGATTAGCGGAGGAAGTCCCGTACGGCAGCGATGAGTTCGAGGGCGCGGGTCGGTCTACCCCTGTGACAGCAACACGGACCGCTTCCCACAGGAGAACCTCATGTCCGAGACCGCCGCTTCCGCAGCCGCAGCCGCTTCCGCCACCTCCCGTACGGTCGTCGTCGCCGAGACGGCGACCGCTCGCGGCCGCCGTGCCCGCATCGCGCTGCGCGCCCTCCAGGTGCTCATCGCGCTGTTCTACGCCATCGCGAGCGCGCTGCCCAAGCTCACCGCGAACTCGTCGGCCGTGGAGTCCTTCGACAAGATCGGCTGGGGCAGCGGGGCCATGTACGTCATCGGCGCGCTCGAACTCGCCGGTGCCGTCGCGCTGTTGGTCCCGCTGCTGCAGTCGGTGGCGGCGACGGCGCTCAGTGCGCTGATGGTGGGCGCGTTCATCGTGCAGATGACCGTGTTCCACGGGGAGAACGCGGCGACACCGCTGATCCTGATCATCCCGCTCGCCCTGATCGCCTGGGCACGGCGGGGGCAGAACGCGGAGTTGCTGCGGGTGCTACGACGACGGGCGTGATCCGTGCCGTACAGCTACAGCTACAGCTACAGCTACAGCTACAGCGATGGCTATGGCTATGGCTGAGCGCAGGGTGACGGTGACGTCCGGTGGGCCGAGGGGCCTGGGCCGGACGTCACCGTTGCGGATCGCGGTGGGTGCTGCGGTGTGAGTCGCGGCGGGTGTCCCGGTCCCGCTCCCGGTGGGAATCGGGAGCGGCGGCGCCGGCTCCGGGGAGGTCGCGCAGGCGTTCCAGGTCGCGGCGGTCGCGTTTGGTGGGGCGGCCGGTGCCTCGGTCGCGGATGCCGGCCGGGGCGACGGCCTCGCGGGGCGGGGGCGGCGGGGAGTTGTCCACGTAGCACTGGGCGGCGACCGGCGGGCCGACCCGTTTGCGGATGACCTGCTTCACGATGACGATGCGCTCGCGACCCTCGTGGCGGAGGCGTACCTCGTCGCCGACGTGGACGGAGTGGGCGGGCTTCACGCGCTCGCCGTTGACGCGGACGTGGCCGCCCTTGCAGGCGGCGGCGCCCATGGAACGGGTCTTGACCAGACGGACGGACCAGATCCAGCTGTCGACGCGGACGCTCCCGCCGTTCGCGGGACCGGCGGCCTTCGCGGCGGCCACGGCATCGCTGTCGGGCTCGGAAGCGGGCTCCTGAGGGGGAGCGGGCGTGCCGGTTCCGCCGTCCTGGTCGGTCTCGTCCATTCCCTCGGAAGCCATGCCCCGACTTTAGTGCCTCCGGTCGGCCGGCTCCGGCGGGTTTCGGTCGCCGACCTGAACCCCGGGGGGCCCACCGCGGTCTGCGGTCGGCACCCCGCTGGCTCACCCCGGATGCAGCCCCATGCCGCACCGCAGAGGCTGTCTTCCGAGGTCGTAGAGGGTGAGAGGTCGCAGCGGGCGCACAGGTCATGAGAGGTCATCGGGGTCGTGGACGCCGTAAGGAGTAAGGGGTCGGACGTGGAGGACAGGGCAGCGAAGGTCGACGCGCTGATGGACGGGCTGCGGGACGACCTGGTGCGGCTTGCCGCGATTCCCTCCGTGGCCTTTCCCGGGTTTCCGGGGGAGCCGGTGCGGGAGGCGCACGACCTGCTCGTCGGGCTGTTGCGCGAGGCCGGTGTCGAACACATCGAGCGGATCGATCTGCCCGACACCGCGCCGGTGATCTTCGCGGAGATCCCGCCGCCGAGCCCCGACGCCCCGACCGTCCTCCTCTACTCGCACTACGACGTCCAGCCGCCCGGGGACGAGGAGTTGTGGCACTCGCCGCCCTTCGAACCGACCCCGTGGAGGGCGGGTTGCGGGCGCGCGGTATCGCGGACGACAAGTCGAACGTGATCGCGCACCTCGGGATGCTGCGGGCGTACGAGGGGCGGCCGCCGGTCGGCGTGAAGATCGTGTTCGAGGGACAGGAGGAGTACGGCAGCCCCTTCGACACCCACCCGCCGACCGACGCCGACCGCTTCGCCTGCGACGCCATGGTCATCGCCGACCTCGGCAATCTGCGCCCCGGCACCCCGACCCTGACCACCGGACTGCGCGGCGCGGCCGAGGTGGTCGTAGAAGTGCGGACCCTTGAAGAGCCGCGCCACAGTGGGGAGTTCGGGGGTGCGGCGCCCGACGCGCTGCTCGTGTTGGTCAAGGCGCTGGCCACGTTGCACGACGTGCACGGGGATGTGGCCGTGGAGGGGTTGCGGCGGGAGGAGTGGGGTGGGGCGGCTTACACGGAGGAGGAGTTCCGGGAGTTGGCGGGGGTGCGGGACGGGGTGCCGCTCGTCGGGAGCGGGAGTCTCGGGGAGCGGTTGTGGAGCGGGCCCGCGATCACCGTCATCGGGCTGGACGCGCCGAGCGTCGATCGCGCGGCCTCGGCGGTCGTGCCGTACGCACGGGCCAAGCTCAACCTTCGTTTCCATCCGCGTCAGGATCCGCGCGAGGCACAGGCGCGTCTTGTCGATCACCTCAACTCCCTTGCGCCCTTTGGCGTTCCGCTCACTGTCACCGCCGGCGACACCGGCCCGGGATATGAGGCCGCGACCGGCGGGCCCGCCTACCGGGCCGCCCTCGCCGCGCTGGATGAACCTCTGGGTGCCGACGACCGCCGTCACCATCGGCGGGGTGGCGCTGGCGAAGGTCGGCTACGACAAGTACCTCAGGTTCGTATGGCCGTTGCTGGCGCTGCTGTTCCTGATGATCTGCGGGTTCGTGGCGTTCGGTGCGGTCCTCACCTGAGCCGGTGCGGTCCTCACCTTCGGGATGCTTACCTGAACCGGCACGGAGACGGACGCATACGGTGGGCGCATGAACCTGTCCGACCTCGACCAGCGGATCACCGGCTGCCGGGCCTGCCCCCGCCTGGTCGCCTGGCGCGAGGAGGTCGCCCGCACCAAACGCGCCGCCTTCGCCGACTGGACGTACTGGGGCCGGCCGGTACCCGGCTTCGGCCCCGCCGACGCACCGCTCCTGATCATCGGCCTCGCCCCGGCCGCGCACGGCGCCAACCGCACCGGACGCATGTTCACCGGCGACCGTTCCGGTGACGTCCTGTACGAGGCCCTCTACGACGTGGGTCTCGCCTCGCAGCCGACCGCCGTGAGCGCCGACGACGGCCTGGAACTGTACGGCGTGCGCATCACCTCGCCGGTGCGCTGCGCCCCGCCCGCCAACAAGCCCACCCCGGAGGAGCGGGACACCTGTCGTCCCTGGCTCGTCGACGAACTCACCCTGCTGCGGCCGACGTTGAAGGCCGTGATCGTCCTCGGCGCCTTCGGCTGGCAGGCGGCGCTGCCCGCGTTCGCGGCGGCGGGCTGGCAAGTCCCGCGCCCACGGCCCGCGTTCGGGCACGGCACCCGGGTCTCCCTCGACGGCCTCGACCTCTTCGGCTGCTTCCACGTCAGCCAGCGCAACACCTTCACCGGCAAACTCACGCCCGCGATGCTGCGGGACGTGCTGCGCACGGCGGCCGGGGCGGCGGGGTTGGCGACCACGCCGTAGTGAGGTCAAGGACACTGGGGTCGTAGCAACGTTAGGGTCGCGGGATGGGCCTGTATCCGGAGATCGAACCGTACGACCACGGCATGCTCGATGTCGGCGACGGCAACCGCGTCTACTGGGAGACCTGCGGCAACCCGCACGGCAAGCCCGCCGTCGTGCTGCACGGCGGACCGGGGTCGGGGTGCTCCCCGTACCCCCGGCGGTACTTCGACCCCGCCGCCTACCGGATCGTGCTGCTCGACCAGCGCGGGTGTGGACGGTCCACGCCGCACGCGAGCGCGTACGACACCGACATGAGCGTGAACACGACGGCCCACCTCATCGCCGATCTGGAGCTGCTGCGGCGGGAGTTGGGGATCGAACGGTGGCTGGTGTGGGGCGCGTCGTGGGGGTCGGTGCTCGGGCTGCGGTACGCGCAGACGCATCCCGGGGTGGTGTCGGAGCTGGCGCTGACGTGTGTCGCCACCGGTTCCAACCCCGAAGTGGCCTTGCTGACCAGGGGACTTGGGAAGCTCTTCCCGGAGGCCTTCGAGGCGTTCCTCTCCGAACTCCCCGCCGCTGAACGGGAAGGCAATCTCGCCGCCGCCTACAACCGGCTCATCGAGTCGCCCGACCGTGCGGTGCGGGAGCGGGCCGCCCGCGCCTGGACCGACTGGGAGACGGCGATCGTCCCGGCCCCGCCGCGCTCCGAACCCCGGTACGAGGACCCGGAGTTCAGGATGTGCTTCGCCCGGACCGTCACGCACTACTTCGGCAACGACCACTTCCTGGGGGAGGGGAATGAGGAGGGCGTCGTCCTGCGGGACGCGCCCCTCCTCAAGGGCGTCCCCGGCACCCTCGTCCAGGGCAGCCTCGACCTCGGCAACCTCGTCGGTGTCGCCTGGCGGCTCCAACACGCCTGGCCCGGCAGCGAGTTGGTGATCGTCGACGAGGCCGGGCACAACGCGAGCGCGCCCGGTGTCGCGGAAGCGCTGGTGGCGGCGACGGACAAGTACGCCCGCCGCTAGCCCAGTTGGTCAGCCGACTCGCGCCGCCGCCACCGGTCGTACCGTCACGTCGTAAGTCCCGGTGCTCTTCGAGGAGTTGACGCTCCACCGGTACCGCGAGAACTCGCCCGTGGTGTCGGAGGCGTAGAACATCATGTGGCCGATGCCGACGCCCTGGAGGTTCTCGCCGGGGACGTTGCTGACCATGCGGGTGTCGGGGTACGTGGGGTAGTTGGTCAGGGCGTAGACGCCGTGGGGGTCGGAGGTGCAGTCGACGATCTCGACGGCGTACTGCGTCTCGCCGGTGAAGTCGGCGGTGCCGCTGAAGACGCCCTTGACCTCGCGGACCATGACGATGTGGCCGGTGTTGTCGGGGTCGCTGCCCTGGTAGTCGACGGCGATGATGTCGCCGGGCCGGAGGTCGGCGACCTTGCGGATGCGCCGGAAGCGGGGGCCGGCGGTGCCGTTCAGGAAGGCGGCGCAGTAGTCGGCGGCCTCCGGGACCTTCTCCTGGAAGTACTGGAGGAAGTAGTCGTCGCTCGCCCAGCCGTAGGTGTGCTTGAGGACGCCGGTGACGAAGGACGCGCAGCGGGCGCGGGCCACCCAGCTCGCCGGGTCGTCGGGCGTGCCCCAGGTGAGGGTGGCGCCCGGGTCCGTCCGATAGACGTTGTTCAGGCGGGCCGTACGGCCGCTGATCAGGGCGATCTCGTCGGCGGTCAGGGCGCGGGCGTAGGTCCGTACGTCGTCGATCGCGCCCTTGAAGCGGTTGACGGGCGCGCCGTCGAAGCGGGCCCGGCCGATGGAGAAGCCGGAGGTCGCGGCCCAGGACAGGGTGGTCGCGGCGCTGCCCTGCGGCTGCCCGTCGACGTACAGCCGGATCTGCGTGCCGTCCCAGACGCCGGTCAGGTGGGTCCAGCTGCCGCGAACGGCCGGTGACGTGGCGACGGCGGACACCTTGGTCGCCTGGTCCTCGCTGCGGACCTTGAAGGCCCAGGTGGAGACCGTGTTGTCGTACTGGAGGAGGAAGCGGCTGGTGGTGGCGCCGTCCTGGCTCACCGCCGTGTACATGGTCGCCGGGTCGGCGTCGCTCGCCAGCCGCACCCACGCGGAGACGGTGAAGGGGGCGGTGGTGTCCAGCACGGAGTCCGTGGCCGCGTACGCCCCGGCCGTCCCGTCGAGGCTCAGCTCGCCGCCCGCGCGCAGTGCCGACCAGGTCGCGCCGGAGCCGGAACCGAGCGTGACGGGATGCTCGTGCCCGGAACGGTCCGCGCCCGAGCCGTCCAGCGCCCAGTGCCCCGCCAACCCGTCCACCAGATACCCGGCCGCCAACAGCCGCTGATATCCCACCAGTTGCTCGGCCTGCGCCAGATGCGGCGTGCCGACCGGCGTGAACGGAGTGTCCAGCGCCACGTCCGCCACGGCCACCCCCGCCCCCTGCGTCACGCCCGCCATCGCGCCGACGCCGACCAGCGCGGCCCCGCTCAACAGGCCACGTCTGCTGACCATGTTCGCTCCCTCTCCCTACGGCTGTGCGGCGTCCCCGAACAGATGCCGCACCGTGGAACGGTAGTTGGCCTGCACGTGGCTCAGGGCATGGGCGCGGGCGCGGTCCGGGTCGCCGGATGCGATCGCCTCGTACAACTCCTGGTGTTCGGTGAGGAGTTGGGGCCACTCCTCGTTCTGCCGGGTGAGCCAGCGGAGCCGGCCGTCGACCGGTTCCATGACGGAGATCAGCAGGCTGTTGCCGGCGAGGGCCAGAATGCGGTCGTGGAAGCGGGTGTTGACGTCGGTGATCGCCTCGGCGTCGTCGGACCGGGTGGCTTCGGCCGCGCTGTCCAGCAACTCCCGTAGTTCGGCGAGGGCTTGGGGTGTCGCGCGGGACGCGGCGAGCCCGGCCGCGTACACCTCCAGCGCCTCGCGCAGCTCGAACAGCTCCTTGACGTCGGTCGGGGTCAGCCGCCGTACGACGGTCCGGCGCGCCGACTCGAACAGGACGAAGCCCTCCGCGACCAGGGCGCGGATCGCCTCACGGACCGGCACCCGCGAGACCCCGAAGCGCTCGGCCAGCTCGCGCTCCACCAGCCGGTCACCGGGACGGAGGCGACCGGCGATGATGTCCTGCCGCAGGGTGGCCAGGACGCGCTCGCGCACCGCTCCGAGGGGTTCGATCTTCGCTGTCATGGAGCTCATGGGGTTATCTTCGCCGACTCCGGGGGTGTTTTACGGAGCGTTAACAACGGGGACATCGGTCGGAACGGTTGACGGGAGGACTATGACGGCAGTTTGGTATACCAAACGACATCGGTAGCCGAGCTGTTCTCCCAGTTCTCCCTCCTCCGTCCCCCTTTGCCCTGGAGGCCCCGTGTCCCTCGCCGACAGTGCCGAAGCCACCGGCACACCAGCGTTCGTCCCCGACCCCCGGCTCACCAACGAAGACCTCGCGCCCGCCGACAAGCGGAACTGGAAGGTCTTCGACCTCTTCGCCATGTGGATGTCCGACGTCCACAACCTCGGCAACTACACCTTCGCCGCCGGACTGCTGGTCCTCGGCATGAACGTCTGGCAGGTCTTCACCTCCCTGCTCGTCGGCTTCGTGCTCATCTACGTCGGCATGAACTGGATGGGGAAGATCGGGCAGGCGCACGGCGTCCCGTTCCCGGTGGTCAGCCGGATCAGCTTCGGCGTGTGGGGCGCGAACATCCCGGCCCTCATCCGGGCCGTGATCGCCATCATGTGGTACGGCATCCAGACCTACCTCGCGTCCGTCGCCGTCAACGTGATGCTGCTGGCGGCCTGGCCGGGCCTGGAGTCCTGGACTCACCACTCCTTCCTGGGACTTGACGCCCTCGGCTGGGTCTCCTTCGTGTCGCTGTGGCTGATCCAGGCGGTGATCATCAGTCAGGGCATGGAATCCGTACGGAAGTTCCAGGACTTCTGCGGTCCCGCGATCTGGCTGGTGATGATCGCGCTGGCCATCTGGGTGCTGGCGAAGGCCGGTTGGTCGATCTCGCTCACCTCCACCCCGCACCCGGTGTCGTTCGGCGAGCAGTGGCGGCAGTGGTTCGGCGCGATTGGCCTGATCCTCGCCACCTACGGCACGTTGATGCTCAACTTCTGCGACTTCTCCCGCTTCGCACCGGACTACAAGACGGTCCGGCGCGGCAACTTCTGGGGTCTGCCCATCAACTCCACGGCGTTCGTGGTCGTTTCGGTGATCGTGACGGCCGGTTCGCTGGAGGTCTGGGGCCAAGCCATCACGGATCCGGCGGAGTTGGTCGCCAAGGTCGGCAACACCTGGGTGATGGTGCTGGGCGCGTTCACGTTCGCCGTCGCCACCATGGGCGTCAACATCGTCGCCAACTTCGTCTCACCGGCGTACGACCTGGCCAACGTCTGGCCGCAGAAGATCACGTTCAAGATCGGCGGCATGATCAGCACGGTCGCGGCACTGGTCGTAACTCCCTGGAACCTCTTCTCCAACCCCACGGTCGTCAACTACTTCCTCGGCGGCCTCGGCGCCTTCCTGGGCCCGCTGTTCGGCGTGATCATGGTCGACTACTACTGGGTGAAGCGCGGCCGGGTCGATGTGCAGGCGCTGTTCGACGCGACCCCTGGCTCCCGCTACTACTACCGGGGCGGCGTGAACCCCAAGGCACTCGCGGCGTTCCTGCCGGCGGCGGCGGTCGCGGGCGTACTCGCCCTGGTGAAGACGTTCAGCGACGTGGCCCCGTACTCGTGGTTCATCGGTACGGCGCTGGGTGCGGGTCTGTACGTACTGATCTGCCGCACCGAGCGAGCCGCGACCGAGCCCGCTCCCGAGCCGCTGGAGGCCTGACCAGCGTGCGCATCGTCGTCACCAACTGCAACACCACGCAGGAGATGACCGAGGAGATCGTACGAGGTACCCGGGCCGCCGCAGGCCCGGGCACCACCGTGATCGGCCTGACACCCGAGTGGGGTCCCGAGTCGGCGGAGGGCTGGCTGGACAGCTATTTGTCGGCGGCGGCGGTGATGGACTTGCTGAGCACGTATGAGGGTCCTGCGTACGACGCCGTCGTCATGGCCGGCTTCGGGGAGCATGGGCGGGAAGGCGTACGGGAGTTGGTGGACGTACCGGTCGTCGACATCACCGAGGCGGCCGCCCATCTGGCCTGCCTGCTGGGCCGCCGCTACGGCGTCGTCACCACGCTGGAACGGTCCTGCGGGCAGATCGAGGACAGCCTGGAGTTGGCGGGGGTGGGGCGGAACTGCGCGGGGGTGGTGGGGACGGGGTTGAGTGTCCTCGACCTGAGCGGCGACGAGGCCCGCACGGAGGCGGCGTTCCTCGCGGCGGCGGAACGGGTGTGTGCGGCGGGGGCGGAGGTGTTGGTGCTGGGGTGTGCCGGGATGACGGGGTTGCAGCGGGTGGTGGGGGAGAAGTTGGGGTTGCCGGTGGTGGATGGGGTGGGGGCGGGGGTGAAGCTGGCGGAGTCGTTGGTGGGGTTGGGGTTGAGGACGAGTCGGGTGGGGAGTTTTGCGCGGCCGGTGGTTAAGAGGAGGGGGTGGGGGCGGGGGGTGTGAGAGGGGGGTTACTGGTTTGAGTTCGGGGTGCGGGTGTGTGGGGGGGTTGCTCGCGCAGTTCCCCGCGCCCCTTGAACTCGGACCAGCTGAGGCTTTTAAGGGGCGCGGGGAACTGCGCGACCAGCCACGACGGCGCCGCAGCCGGCATACGACACATCGCGGCACTCTCAGTAGCCGCATCCGTCGGGGTGATCTTGCGGCGCCCTGACCGGCTCTACGGCGACTCGTGGACGCGTGCCCCGCAGACTCCGGGGAGAACGAGTCACCGTCGGCGAGAAGGAGACCCCCTTGCCCAACCCGGTACCGAGAGCCCTCCTCGCCACCCTCCTCGCAGGATTCTGCTGCGCCGGGGCGACCCGCGACGTACCGGAACCGTTCTGGACCGCCCCCGACTCCCGGGCCGCCCAACAGGCGGCCGCCTGGCGCGAGGCGGGCCGGACAACGGACGCCACGCTGATGGACCGTATCGCCGCCAGACCCGAGGCCGAGTGGCTCAACGGACCCAACCCCGGCCCAGTCGTCCGCGCCCGCACCACCGCCGCCGCCCAAGCCGGCCGCACCGCCGTACTCGTGGCGTACTACATCCCGAACCGGGACTGCGGCCAGTACTCCCTCGGCGGCGCCCCCACCGCGACGGCCTACCGCACCTGGATCGACGAGTTCGCGACCGCCCTCGGCGACCGGGGCGCCTATGTGATCGTCGAACCGGACGCGGTCGCCCAGGTGGTCGCCGGTTGTACCCGCGTCACGGCGAACGACCGCTACGCCCTGCTCGCCTACGCCGTCGATCACCTCAAACGACAACCGAACACCCACGTCTACCTCGACGCCGGCAACTCCAGTTGGATCCCCGAGGCCTGGCGCCTGGTCACCGCGCTCAAGGCCTCCGGCGTCACCCGTGCCGACGGCGTAGCCCTGAACGTCTCCAACTACCAGACGAAAAAGGCGAGTTCGACGTACGGCGACGAACTCTCCAAAGACCTCGCCGGCAAGCACTACGTCATCGACACCAGCCGCAACGGCAACGGCCCCTACACCGGCACCGGCACCGACGCGTGGTGCAATCCACCCGGCCGCGCCCTCGGCACCCCGCCGACCACCCGCACGGACAACCCTCTCCTCGACGCCTACCTGTGGATCAAACGCCCCGGCGAGTCCGACGGCACCTGCCGAGGCGGCCCGGCGGCAGGCCAGTGGTGGCCGGCGAACGCCCTCGAACTGGCCCGCAACGCCCGCCCCTGACACATGACTTGTGACACATGACTTGTGAATCACGACTTACGGCTCGGGGCCTACGGCTCGGGGCCTATGGCTTGGGGCTTACGGATTGGGCTTCCACACGTATCGCACATCCGGCTCCCGCTCCTCGTTGCCGCTGCCGTCCGTGAACTCGACGGCGACGAAGCCGTGCCGCTCGTAGAACCGGTGCGCGGGCTTGTTCACCTGGAACGTCCACAGCTCCAGGCCCCCCGGACTCCGCTCCTTCGCAAGCCCGACGAACCGGTCCCCGAGCCTCCGCCCCCGCCAGTCCGGTTCGAGATACAGCTGCGACAACTCATCCCCGTCGATCACCATCAGCCCCACGACCCCACCGTCGTCCCCCGCATCGGCCACCCACATCTCCCGCAACGGCACGACGACATCCCGGAAGTAGCCCCGCACGTCATCGGCGGACCGCGGACTGACAACGGTCGGCAGCGCGGCGGCGAACGAACGCAGCCAGACGTCGGCGGCGGGGCGCGCATCGGTCCCGGTGGCCCGCCGGATCGTGACGGCGACCTCGGAGCCGGGGTTCAAGACGGTCCCACCTCATCCTTTTCCGGTACGACAGCTGTTGCCGTGATCTCCACGAGCTGCCCGGTGTACCCGAGGCAGGCCACGCCGACGAGCGTGGACGAATGCGGTCCCGCACTGAGCCCGGACGCCTCGACCACCTCCCACACGGCGGACAACACCGAGGGCTCGCTACTGACGACATACACATCCGTCGCGACGACCTGCCCCAAGTCGCTGCCGACGGCCCGCAGTTGCTCACCGAGATTCACCAGCACCTGCTCGGCCTGCCGCACCGCGTCCCCCACACCGACCACCTTGCCGTCGACGTCGAGCGGGACCGCCCCGGCGAGAAAGGCGAGTCTCGTACCGGCTTCGACGACGGTGGCGTGGGAGTAGGTGGGCGGCGGAAAGAGCGCGGGGACGGTGACGCGTTCGAGCACGGGGTCTCCCAGGGGTGATCGGCTGATCGGTCGTTAGCGGTTCGGCGGTCGGCGGTCGGCGGTCGGCAGTCGGTGATGGGTGATGGGTGATGGGAGAGGGCGGTGGGCGGTCGGCGCGGTGCGGGCGTCAGCCGACCACGTGGACGCCGCCGCCCGCATCCGAATTTCCGCCAGAGGACTCGACGGGCCCAGAGGGCTCATCGGACCCGGAGGCCGAGCTCGGACTCTCCACCCGCCAGCCGTCCTCCCGCGCCACCCGCTCGAAGACCCCGATTACGGCAATCCTCGCCGCGCCCGCGCCTGTGCTCCTGCCCGGCAGCCCCCAGCGGCCCCCGCAACCGCTTCTCACTCGACACCGTGAGCGAGTCGGGATCGACGCACACACCCAACGCACCTTCGGCGAGCGAGGCGAGTTCCCAGAGGCCGAACCGGCGCCCCTCACCGAACGAAACGGGTCGTAGCAAGGGAGAAGCCGCCAACTGCTCATGCACGCGCTGGACTTGATCATCCTTCATGGCCCCGGAGGCGTAAGGTCGCCGCCGGCGTTCGGCCGAGGGTGCCGGGAACATCGCCCCGGCATGTCATTCCGGGGGAGGACCGCACTCACGTTCAGACAGTTGGCGTTCGCACTCCTGTGCAAGGAGGGGGTACGCCTCGCGGATGGCCGCGTAGACCCGCCGCCGGAGCAACTCCTCCGCCGCGGCCCGCCCCGCACCCCCGTGCAACCCGCTCAGCAACTCGTCGTAGCGAGCCAATCGGTGCCGTAGATAGTCGACCTTCCACCGATCGAGCCCGGCGGCATCAGCACTCCCGCCCCTGGCGGCGCCACCCTCCGGCAGCGGCCCCCGCCGCTCGTAGGCCCGTTCCTCGTCCCGCCGATCGCGGTGCTCGACTGCCAGCGCCGCGAGCTTGTGCGGAGCCAGTCGCGGCACGTCGATCGGCTCGGCGGCGATCCGCGCCAGCACCTCCCGTCGCCTGCGCCGAGCGGCGACCCGCGCCGCCGCGGACCGCCGTGCCGCAGCCGCCGCAACGGCCCGGAACTGCTCGCTCGGCTCGGCGGCCTCGACCCGCTCGACGCAGTACAGCCGGATGCGCGGAGCCGCCCGGAAATGCGGATTGACCCGCAACAGGTCGGGTTCACCGAGCAGTTGACGCACCATCCCGGCCGTCCAACCCCGAGCCCGCAACCCGGCGGCCGAGAGATGCGTACGAGCGGCATAAGTGTCGCCGCCGCCCTCCGCGTCCTGCGCCTGCTCCGGTCCCTGCTCCCGCCCTTGCCCGCTCTCGTTCGTCTCGTGCGCTGTCATCGCCCGCTCCCCCGTGGTGACTCTCAGTGACCACTCCAGTGAAGCGCGCACCACTGACAATCGCCCCGACGGCCTCACGCGGCGAGGGGGCGACCTCAGACGATGAGGTCGCCGACCCCGGCCACCTCCTGCAAGATTCGCGCCAACGACCTCAGTACGCCGAGGATCTCCGCGATCGCGTCACGCAGCGCGTCCGCGTGTTCCCACTCCCGTTCCCACGCCACCGGATCGCGTCCTTCGGGCCGCTGGGACTCGTAGGCGGCGAGGCGGGGATGACAGGTCGCGAGGAGGGGGCGCAGGACGCGGTTGAGGACGGTGACCGCGAGGACGGCGAAGCTGATGTGACCGGGGGGTACGGGCGGGGCGAGCTGAGGTCCGTGGCGGTGGAGGATGTCTCGGGTGGTGCCGAAGAGCGTGTGGAAGGAGGACAGCGTCTCGCGCAGGAAGCCCTCGTCGGCGGCGGGTTCCTCGACCGACACGCGGGGGACGAGCTGCAGGTACAGCTCCCAGGCCGCGCTGCGCTCCGCGTCGGCAGGTTCCCAGATGCCGGAGATCTCGCCGACGAACGGAATCGTCAGTCCGGCCGTGATCTGCCACATCCACCCCGTCGAACTCCGCGGCGCCCGGCACGCCTCGGCCGCCGATCCCGCCGCCCTGGTGGCCGACGGACATGAGGCGGCCTGGGGCCTGGCCCCAGGCCGACCCGATGCGCACCGAATTAACGCGTTGCGCCGGGTCGAAGGGGCGCGCAATAACGCGTGGCGGCCTGCCCGATCCCTGCATACGCTCCCGTCGATTCCCGCCCCCGGCCGACCAGTTGGAGCCACAGCCGTGCCCACGCCCACTCCCGCACCCACTCCCGCACTCACGCCGCCTCCCGCCGACGACGCGGAGTTCCTCGACACCATCGCCGACCGCCTCGCCACCCTCCCCACCGTCCACGCCGTGGCCCTCGGTGGTTCCCGCGCCCAAGGCACCCAACGCCCCGACAGCGACTGGGACTTGGCGGTCTACTACCGCGGGACCTTCGAGCCCGCCGGCCTCCGTGCACTCGGGTGGGAGGGTGAGGTCTCCGAGGTCGGTGGTTGGGGTGGCGGGGTCTTCAACGGGGGTGCCTGGTTGACCTTCGAGGGGCGGCGTGTCGATGTGCACTATCGCGATCTCGACGTGGTGGAGCGGGAGTTGGGGGAGGCGGAGGAGGGGCGGTTCCGGGTGGAGCCGTTGCTGTTTCATCTCGCCGGGATTCCCAGCTACCTGGGCGTCGCCGAACTGGCGATCAATCGCGTCCTGCGCGGCGAACTGCCCCGCCCGGACGGCTATCCCGCGAAGCTACGGCTCTCCGCCGCCGAGCGTTGGTACGGCACCGCCGACGCCACCCTCGCGTACGCGCGGGCCAACCGCGCCTCCCACGGTCGGCTCACCGAGGTCGCCGGTGCGCTCGCCGTGGCCGCCGTACAGGCCGGGCACGGGGTGTTGGCGGAACGGGGGGAGTGGGTGACGAACGAGAAGCGGTTGCTGGAGCGGGCCGGGTTGCGGTCGGTCGACGGCATCGTGGCCGGGCTGCGCCCCGAACCGGACGTGCTCGATCGTGCGGTTTCCGACGCGGAAGCCCTCTTTTCGGCGTTGCGTTCATAAAGAAAGCGGCCTCCCGGTCAACCTTCACATTCCCGAAATGCGTGAGGCCCGTTCCGCACAAGGTCGCGAACTACCGTGGACACCACGGCTACCACCCCAGCCGCCCGCACCGGCTTCAGCTACCGCCCCGGCCACCGTCGCCCGAAGGCACACCCCGCCCTCGTCAAGACAGGAGCCCTGTGTCCCGTCGTACCGCCGCGTTCTCGCTTCCGCCCTGGCTCGCCCACACGCTCCGTGCCCAGCGCGGGCCGGTTCCCTGGAGCGCGGTGACGCGCGGGGCGCTGGCCGCCGGGCCGTTGCTGATGGTGGCCGTGCTCGTGGGGCGGACGTCTCTCGGGGTGCTGGCCGCGCTCGGGGCGATGCTCGCCGGGATCAACGACCGGCCCGGCAGTCGGCGGGCCTCGGTCAAGCGGCTCGGTGGGCCCGCGCTCGCGGGAGCCGCGGGGCTGCTGGTCGGGACGTATGCCGGGGAGCATGTCGGGGCTGTCGTGCTGACTCTGCTGCTGACCGGGATCGGGCTGGTCGCCGGTGGGTTCAGTGCCATCGGGCCCGTGGCCTCCGGGGCCGGTACCCAGTTGCTCGTCGCCTCCGCCATCGGCGCCGGCATGCCCCTGCCCGAACCCGGGTGGCAGCGAGCCCTCGCCTTCCTCGCCGGGGCCGCCTGGCTGGTCCTGCTGCGGCTGGCGCTGCCCACGCCCGGTGCCATCGCCGGTGACTACCGGTTCGACGGCGAGCGGGACGCCGTAGCCGCCGTGTACGACGCGATCGCCGCGCTGCTCGACGCCACCGGTGGGCCGGAGGCGACGGGGCGGCGCGCCGCGCTCACCGCCGCGCTCGATCACGCGCAGGACGCGCTCGCCGGGCCGCGGCTGCGGCGGTACGCCAGTTCGGCGGCCGAGCGGCGGCTGCACGGGCAGTACGCCGCCGCGCTGCCGCTCGCCGAGGCCGCGACCGCGATCGCCTGGGCCGGGGAGGCGGTGTCCGCGCGGGCGGGCGAAGGGCCGCGTCGGCTTGCCGCCGCCGTGCGCGACAACGCGCCCACCGGGCCGCTGCCCGCGCCCAACCGTTCCGCGCCCGCGCTGCGCGCCCTCGACGACGCGTTGTTGCAGGCTGCCGACGCCTTCGACCAGGCGGAGGGGAGCGAATCGAGTCTGCACACGCGTCGGCGTACGCCAACCGACCTGCTCCGTAAGGCCTTTGGGGCCGGGGGGAGGGAGTACGGGCTGCGGGTGGCTCTGTGCTTCGGGGCCAGTGTCGCTGTCGCTCAGGCGTTGCACCAGGCCCGCTGGTACGGGCAGCACGAGCACTGGTACTGGTTGCCCGCCACCGCCGTGTTCCTCGTCAAGCCCGACCTCGGGCCGCTCGCCTCGCGGGCGCTGAGCCGGGCGGCGGGGACTGTGCTGGGGGCGCTGGTTTTTGCCGGGTTCGCCGCCGTGCTGCCCCGGCCGGAGGGGCTGATCGCGCTCGTGGCGCTCAGTGGTGCGCTGATTCCCGTCGCCACCCGGCACTTCGCCGCGCAGACCGCCGTCGTCACCGTCCTCGTGCTGTCCCTCGTGATGGTGGGCGGCGAGCCGCAGGCCTCCGCGAGCCGGATCGGGGAGACGTTGCTGGCCTGCGCGATCGTGCTGATCGTCGGGCATCTGCCGATGCCGGGGGAGCGCGGCGGGGGTGTACGCGCCCGGCTCGGGGCCGCGGGCGCCGCCGCGCACGCCTACCTCGTCCACGTGTTGAGCGAGTCCGACGACCGCGCCGAGCGCTGGACCCTGCGCCGCGAGGCCTACCGCACCCTCGCCGAGGCTCGCGGCGCCATCGCCGTCTCGGCCGCCGAACTCCCCGCCCTCGCCCGCCACACGGAGGGCACGGACGAGGTCGCCGCCGTCCTCGAACGCCTCGTCGACACGACCACCGCCTGCGCCGTCCACCTCGACGACACGGGGCGGCTCACCTCCCGCCACGTCGAGCAACTCACCGAGTTGCTGGAGGAGTTCGAGCGGGGGCGGGGGCGGGTCGGGCTGCGCGCGATCGAACTGACCATCGCCGTATAGAGACGTGGACCGGCGCGATCGGCAACTCGGCCCGCTCGGCCACTACTTGGTCTGGTCGGGTCAGGTCGGCGAAGGTCGGGTCAGGTCGGCGAACTGGGCTGACCCGGGCAGACTTGAATCGGCCTGCTCGGCCTGCTCGGCCTGCTCGGCCTGCTCGGCCTGCTCGGCCTGCTCGGCCTGCTCGGCCTGCTCGGCCTGCTCGGTGACTCGACTGACCTGGCTGGTACTTGGATCCGCCCGTTCGGTAACCAGGCTGATCTGGCCGGTACTTGAATCGGCCCGCCCGGAGATTAGGTTGATCTGAAAGGCACTTGGGCCGATACACCCGGCAACCAGGCCTGGCTGACCTGGCTGATACGTGGATCGGCCCACTTGGCGACTCGACTGACCTGGTCGGTACTTGGTCCGGCCCGCTCGGCAACCAGGCCGACCTGCCCGTACTTGGATCGGCCCGCCAGGGAGCCAAGTTGACCTGACCGGCACGTGGACCGGCTCGCCAGGCAGCCAAGCTGACCTGACCGGCACGTGGATCGGCCTGCCCATCAACTAGTCGGACCGGGACGGCACTTGGGCCGGTACGCCTGGCAACCCGGCCGCCCCCGCCGACACTTGGACCCGCCCCCAGCTCACTCCACCCGCACCCAAACCGGCGCATGATCCGACCCCGGTGCCTCCCTCCGCGCCGCCGGATCCGGCCCCACCGACGGGAGTTGAGGCGCTCCCTCACCCGGCAGACCCGTCCCCGCCGCCGTCACCCGGTGGACCAGGTGATGGCTGGCCAGGATGTGGTCGATCAGCTCGCGGCGCCCGGAGTTGATGCGGGAGTAGCGCTGGTCGGCGGGGATCAGCGGGGCCACGTCCCAGAGGCGGACCGCGTCGCCCTGGTCGGGCCGGTCGTAGCCGGGGGTGCCGAGCTCCGAACCGGGCGGGCCGAGCAGGATCTGGGTGGTCGCGGCCTGCACCTCGTCGTTCATGTCGCCGAGGACGGCCACGTCCCGGGTACGGCCCTCGCCGGCGAGCAGGTCGTCGGCCAGGGCGCGCAGGGTCGCCGCCTCGGCGGCCCGGCGGTACAGGGCGTAGGCGCCGTAGCGGGCCCGTTCGCCCTCGTCGTGCGGGAAGAAACGGTCGCCCGGGTACGTCAGCAGCTTCGACTTCAGGTGGGCCACCGCCACCGTCAGCGAGCCGGTCGGCGTCTCGACCTCCACCGCCAGGAAACCGCGACCCGCACCCGGTTCCTCGGCGCCCGAGTCGTCGGACTGCACCGGGCGCAGGTGGGGCGGGAACGTGTTCGTGTCGGCGACGACCCGCGGCTGCGTACGGCTGAGGAAGCCGACCCGGATGCCCCGGACGTCCGGGTGTGCGGAGGTGGCGGTGTGCCACTCGCCGTCCAGCATCCCGGCCAGGTCGTCGAGCGCCGCCGGGTCCCCGACCTCCTGGACGCCGAGCAGCACCGGGTCGAGTTCCGTGATCACGGCGGCGAGGGAGGCGAGCTTCGTCTCGTAGGTGGCCTTGTCCTTCGGGCCGGACGGGCCGCCGGGACGGAACAGGTTCTCCAGATTCCAGGTGCCGAGGAGCATGCGGGCCCCTTCCAGAAGCCTTGGTCGTGACGTTGTGGTCGTGCGCCGGAAGCCTTGGTGGTGAGGCAAGCGTGCTGGTCCGGGGCGGCTCGCGACAGCGCCACGCCGGGATGCGCGGTTCGGCTCACGCGGGGCGAGGACGGCGTCGTACGTTGGGAGTGTGAGCGACTCTCCCGCCGATCTGCTGATTGCCGGCTGCACCGTCCTTGTCCATGACGATCACGAGCGCATTCGCTTCGAGCAGGACGCCGCGATCGTCGTACGGGACGGGCGCGTCGAGTCGGTGACCAGCGCGGCGGACGTGGTCGGTCTCGCCGCCGTCGAACGCATCGACGCGCGCGGGCAGGTCGCCCTCCCGGGGCTGATCAACTGCCACACCCACGCCCCGATGGTCGCGCTGCGCGGGCTCGCCGAGGACCTGCCCACGGAGGAGTGGTTCAACGACGTCGTGTGGCCCGTCGAGTCCAACCTCACTGAAAAGGATGTGGAGTTGGGGGCCCGGCTCGCCTGCGCCGAGATGATTCGCGCCGGGGTCACCTGCTTCGCCGACCACTACTTCTCCATGGATACGGTCGCCGCCGTGGTCGCCGAGTGCGGGATGCGCGCTCATCTCGGCGAGGCCTACTTCTCCTCCCAGGGTCCTCAAGGCCGGGAGAAATCCCTGGAGTTCGCGCTACGGCACCGGGGGACGGCAGGGGGACGTATCACTACCGCCCTCGCCCCGCACGCCCCCTACACCGTGACCGACGCCGACCTCGCCGTCACCGCCCGACTCGCCCTGGAACACGGCCTCCCCGTCCATATCCACGCCGCCGAGAACCGCGACCAGACCGACACCAGCCTCGCCCGCCACGGCATCACCCCCATCGAAGTCCTCGACCGTGCGGGCCTGTTGGCCGCCGACCTGCTCATCGCCCACGGCACCGGCATCATCGACCGCGACCTCCCCGTCCTGGAGCGCGCGAGCGGCCGTACGGCGGTCGCCACCGCGCCCCGGGGATACCTCAAGTTCGCCTGGCCGGACACCACTCCGATCCGTGCCCTGCGCGCCATCGGCGTGCCGGTCGGGCTCGCCACGGACGGTGCCGCCTCCAACAACTCCCTCGACGTGTGGGAGTCGATGGCCCTCACGTCGCTCGTGCAGAAGTCCGCCGAAGGCGACCCGCGCTGGCTGACGTCCCGTCAAGCCCTGCACCACGCAACCCTCCAGAGCGCGCGGGCGGTCGGGCTGGGCGACTCGATCGGGTCCATCGCGCCGGGGCGCCGGGCCGACCTCGTCCTCGTCGACCTCACCGGGCCGCACACCCAGCCCGTGCACGATCTCGCCGCGACCCTCGTGCACAGCGCCCGTTCGTCCGACGTCCGCACCACGGTCGTCGACGGCCGGGTGCTGATGCGCGACCGCGAGCTGCTCACGCTCGATGTACCGGCTGTCGTAGGGGAGTTGGAGGACCGTTTGCCTGCTCTCGTCGACCGGAGTCACGGTCGTCGCATCCAGGAATACGACACCTGAGCCGCGCCTCTAGGCTGTGCCCATGGATCTCGCGGACGGCCTTCTCGACCACCCGTACGACGTGTACCGGCGCCTGCGCCACAGCGCCCCCGTGCACCGCATCGCCGGCCCCGACGGCACCCCCGCCTGGCTCGTCACCCGGTACGACGACGTGCGGGCGGCGCTGGCCGATCCGCGGCTCTCGCTGGACAAGAGGCATGCCACGGCCGGGACTTACAAGGGGTTCGCGCTGCCGCCCGCGCTCGACGCGAACCTCCTCAACATGGATCCGCCGGACCACACCCGCATCCGCCGCCTGGTCGGCCGCGCGTTCACCCCGCGCCGAACGGAGCTGCTCCGTACGCCGGTCCGGCGCACCGCCGACCAACTCCTCGACGCGCTGGGGGAGGAGGGCGGCATCGACCTCATCGCCTCCTACGCGGCGCCCCTCCCCGTCACCGTCATCTGCGACCTGCTCGGTGTGCCCGACCGGCACCGGCGGGACTTCCGGGAGTGGACGGACACCCTCGTCGCACCCGCCCCCGGGACACCGCCCGAGGCCGGCAAGCACGCGGTCGTCGCGCTGCTCGGCTTCTTCACCCAACTCCTCGTCGAGAAAAGGGAAGAGCCCGGCAACGATCTCCTCTCCGACCTGATCGCCGTACGCGACGAGGGCGACCGGCTCAGCGAGGACGAGCTGATGTCCCTCGCCTTCCTCATCCTCTTCGCCGGGTACGAGAACACCGTCCAGCTCATCGGCAACGCGGTGCTCGCCCTGCTGCAACACCCCGAGCAGCTGGCCGCGTTGCGTGCGAACCCCGCTCAACTCCCGGCCGCCGTAGAGGAGTTCCTGCGTTTTGAAGGGCCCGCGCTGCTCGCCATCCGGCGTTTCCCCGTCGAGGACGTCGCCATCGGCGGGGTGACCGTCCCGGCCGGTGAGACGGTCCTGGTGTCCGCGGCCGCAGCCAACCGTGACCCGGACCGTTTCCCCGAGCCCGACCGGCTCGACCTCGCCCGGGACACCTCCGGGCATCTCGCGCTCGGCCACGGCATCCACTACTGCCTGGGCGCGCCGCTCGCCCGTGCCGAGACGGAGATCGCGCTGGCCGCGCTGCTGGAGCGGTTCCCGCGGCTGGAGTTGGGCGTGGGGGAGGACGAGCTGCGGTGGCGGCCCTCGCTGCGCGGGCGGGGACTGCTCGCGCTCCCGGTGACGTACGCGACGAAGTCCCTCTGAATGTCCCCGGCCCGAACACACCCGGCCCGAACACCCCCGGCCCTCTGAAGATCTCTTCAAGAAACTTTCCGACGCGGCGATGAGTTCCGGTCCTCCCTCCGGTCCACCCCTCAACGGACCGTTGTCACAGGAGGGCCCTCATGTCGCTTCCCGAGATCGTCTCGCCTGCCCAGTGGCGCGCGGCGCGCGAGGAACTGCTGGTCAAGGAGAAGGCGGCCACGCGTGCGCGGGACGCGCTCAATGCCGAGCGGCGCGGGCTGCCCATGGTGGAGATCGACAAGGAGTACCTCTTCGAGGGCGGCGACGGGAAGGCCACCCTGCTCGACCTCTTCGAGGGACGCGGCCAACTCGTCGTCTACCACTTCATGTTCGCCCCCGAGTGGGACGCGGGCTGCCGCAGCTGCTCGGCGTTCCTCGACCAGATCGGACACCTGGCCCATCTGAAGGCGCGCGGCACGACGTTCGCCGCCGTGTCGAGGGCGCCGTACACGAAGATCCTGCCGTTCAAGGCGCGGATGGGGTGGACGCTGCCCTGGTACTCGTCCTTCGGCGGGGACTTCAACTGGGACTTCGAGGTCACGCTCGTCGGGGACGGGGAACCCGTCGAGCGGCCCGGTGTCAGCTGCTTCCTGCGGGACCGGGACCGGGTCTTCCACACCTACTCGACCTATGAGCGCGGGCTCGACGGGCTCGGCTCGACCACCACCTTCCTGGATCTGACCGCACTGGGGCGGCAGGAGGAGTGGGAGGAGCCCAAGGGGCGCGCGTCGGCGCTCGGGGCGCCCGCCGGTAGCGCGCGCGTGCTTTATCACGACGAGTACGAGGACTGATACGGAAAGTGCGGGGAAAGTGCGCGGCCGGGTGTCGACTATGTCTCAGTACCGTCACTTCGCGAGCCGTTCACCGTACTGTCGGCGTTTAACTCTACGAGGCTTCATGACGGTCTCCTCTGCGAGACGTCACGGAGTGCTCCGGGTTCAGCACGACAGGGAGGTACAGAGTGAACGGGCGAATGGTGCTTGAGCGTTTTCCCGCCGGCGGGCCGCGTGGCTCGTGGCCGGCGGAGGAGTTCGCGCAGGCGCGCCGTCTGGAGGGCCTGCAGGCTGAGGTCGTCATGGACATCGCGACCGACGCGTTCCTGGTGATCGTGCGCAGCGGCGACGTCGTGGACGTCGCCGCCTGAGAGGTCAGCCCGCCTTCGGGGCGGGCAGCTTCGCCGTGAACTGGTCCGCCTGGAGCGCGTACAGCTCCGCGTACACACCCCCGCTCGCGAGCAGCTCGTCGGGCGTCCCGGACTCCACCAGCCGCCCCTGATCGAGGACGTGCACCAGATCCGCGTGGCGTACGGACGCCAGCCGGTGCGTGATCAGCACGACCGTCTGCCCGGTGCCCGCGAGCGCGCGGATCTTCTCGAAGACCTCCAGCTCGGCCCGGGCGTCGAGGGCCGCCGTCGGCTCGTCCACGATCAGGATGCGGCCCTTGCGGTAGGCGGCCCGCGCGATCCCGAGCCGCTGCCACTGACCGCCGGACAGCTCGTGCCCGCCGCTGAAGTTGCGGGCCAGCAGCGTGTCCAGGCCGCGCGGCAGATCAGCGACCACCTCCTGCGCGCCGGCCTCGGCGACCGCACCGGCCAGCCGCTCCTCGGTGAGCGGCGCCGCCGACCGACCGATGGCCACATTGACCCGGGCGGTGAACGGCCAGCGCTTGAAGTTCTGCGCCACCATCGCGATCCGGTCGGCCAGTTGGCGCCGGTCGGCGGTGGCCGCGTCGACGCCGTCCCACAGGATCCGGCCCCGGTCCGGCCGGTACAGCCCGGCCAGCAGCTTGACCAGGGTCGTCTTCCCGGAACCGTTCTCGCCGACCAGCGCGATGATCCGGCCGAGCGGCAGCGTGAGCGTGACGTCGTCGAGCGCGGGGTGGGTGGACTCGCCCGGGTAGCTGAAGGTGACGTTCTCGAAGCGGATCTCCAGGGGTTCCTCGGGCAGCGCCGTCCCGCCGACCGGGATCGCCCACGCGGCCGCCTCGTCGTACAGCTTCTGCAAGTCGCCCACGAACAGGGCTTCCTGATGAAGCTGGTTGACCGCCAGGACGAGGTTGTCGAGGCTCGCGGAGCCGGTGCGGATCGCGATGACCGCCGTACCCGCCACGGAGAGCGCCATCGCACCGGACAGCAGCAGCCCGCCGAGCGTCGCGTACGTCGCCGCCGTCGCGAGCCCCGTCCAGGTCGCCGCGATCAGACCCGTACGGGCCGCGAGCCGGGCCAGCCGGGCCTGTTCCGCCTCCGCGCTCTCCGCCATCTCGTGGAAGTGGTGCAGCAGGAACGGTCCGACGCCGTGCACGCGGATCTCCGGGGCCGCCTCCGGCTGGGTCAGCAGATCACCGAGGAGATGACCGGCGCGGGCGTGCTGCACCCAGGTGTGGAACGACTCGTACTGCCGGCGCGCGTTCGTCAGGGCGCCCCACGCGCTCGGCAGGGTCATCGTCGCCAGCAGCGGGAGCAGCGCCGGATGCAGCACGGTCAGCACGCCCGCCGCCGCGATCAGGGAGATCAGCGCGTTCATCACGCGGGTCGCCTGCGAGATCATGCGGCGGGCCGAGGACGCGCCGTACTGGGCGGTGTCCAGCAGCTTGTGGAACGTGTGGTCCTCGATCGCGGCCAGCTCGACGGCCGACGCCCGCTCCAGATACAGCTCGGTGGCGACGCGCTCCACCTTCGGTTCCAGCCGCCCGGTCGCGTACGTCGACGCGGCCCGCAGCAGCGCGCCCACCAGCAGTACGGCGGCCATCGTGACCAGCGCGGGAACGGCACCGTGCAGCCGGTCCGCGATGGCACCGCCGGTGATCAGCCGCCCCAGCACGCTGTTGACCGCGAGCAGACTCACCGCCTGCGTCGCACCCCGGCCCGCCTCCGCGACCACCACGATCCGCGCGGCCCGCCGATCGGCCTGCCACGCCAGCCGGAAACTCGACCCGAGCATCGACGGCAACCGCGTCACCATCGCCCGGAAACTCAGCTCCAGAAATGCCCCGTTGTGCTGATTCCACCCCATGTCGTACCGCAAGGGCCCACCAAAGAGCAGCAACTCCGACGCGGACGGCTCCCCTGCCC
The DNA here is from genome assembly GCF_044457795.1 of Streptomyces sp. NPDC050528. Lineage (NCBI taxonomy): Bacteria > Bacillati > Actinomycetota > Actinomycetes > Kitasatosporales > Streptomycetaceae > Streptomyces > Streptomyces sp. NPDC050528. The sequence goes on along the minus strand of NZ_JBITHH010000002.1, from coordinate 266,598 downwards.
CCGGGTCCCCCTTACTCCCCATCGCCAACCTCCCCCGATCGTGACCGAACGGCCACTATCGCGGGGTGGGGCGGGTGCGGGGGAGAGCGCGAGAGGGAGGGGCAGCAGCGCGCGGGCGTACGCCGGGAAGGCAGCGGGGCGGGCGTTGTTGATGCGCGGCGCAGCCGCGCGGCCGGGGCGGGCGCTCCGCGCCCGTAAGGGGCGCGGGGAACTGCGCGCCCAGCCCCCACCGAACCGGCAGACAAGATTCCACCGAACCCGTAAGAGAAGCCCCCACCGAACCCGCAGACAGAACTCCACCGAACCCGCAGGAAAACCCGGTCAACCCGCGGAGCGCTACGCGCTGATGGGGCGAGACCACGACGGCGTAGTCCCCGTAACCCGGCACACCGCCAGGTACAACGGAATCGGCGGCGTATACGGCAGCTTCCCGTCCGGCCGATGAATGAGACCGGGCGCGCGAGGCGAGTCCGGCACCAGCGCCCCCGTCGTGTACCGCGCCGGCGCAGGCCAGTCCAGCGCGTAATCCGAGTCGGACGGCACGATCCACCACCAGTGCGTCTCGTCGGCGTAGACACAGCCGACCCGCGGCAGCCGGGGCAGCACCAGCGGCCCGAACCGCGCGGGAACCGCCACCGCGTCACAGCCGAGCGGCGCCGTCATGCCCTCGGGGACGGCCAGCCGACGGGGCGTACCCGCCGGCCCGTGCAGTGCGCGCCCCAGCCGGACCAGCGTGTCGAGACTGAGCACCTGGCCGGGACCGGACACGCCGCTCACACCCATTCGACTCCCGTCCCGAAATCCCCGAACCCACTGGATTCCCCGGTTTCCGCGGAGTCCGGGAGGTCGCCGGCGTCCTGGTGTCCCCGGCCCCTGAAGAGACCGGTGGTCTCCTGACCGAGGCCCCCGAAGTGGCCCGCGCCCTCCCGGCCCCGCGTACCGGAGCCGGACCCACGAGCAGGACCACCTCCGGTTTCGTGCTCCCGGCCCCCGAAGCCGCCGAGATCCGGACCTCCGAAGTCGCCGGCACCCCCATGCCAGCTGCCGGAGGCACCCCCATGCCCCCGCCCCGGAAATACGCCCAGATCCTCGAAAGCCCCGAAGTGTGCCGTCGCCTCGTCCTCGTCGCCCGAACCGCCCGACGAACCCGGCTTGGGTCGTGCGCCCCATCCCAGGTCGTTGCGCGGTACGGAACTGTCGTGGCCGGGGGCCGGGTGGTGGCCGTGCGCCGGGTCCGCCTGCCGTGGCAGGTCGGCCCAGACCAGCAGGCCGGGTCCGTGTTCCTGGGCGCCCCAGGCCCGGCAGAGCCCGTCGATGAGAAGCAGTCCCCTCCCGTGCTCCTCATCGGGCCGCTGCGGGGACGGACGCGGCTCGCCGGGAGCACAGCCCTCGTCGCGGACGGCTATCCGCACCAGGTCGTCGCCATCGTGCAGCTCGCAGACTATGTGGCTGCTCGCGGTGTGCACGATCGCGTTGGTGACCAGCTCGGAGACGACCAGTACCGCCGTGTCGCAGGTGTCCTCGCACACGGACCAGCCGGACAGCCGGGCCCGCGTCAGGCGTCTCGCCTGGGCCGGGGAACCCGGATGCGCGGCCAGCTCGAACCGGAACCGGCGCTCGGCAGCGGCCCCACCAGGGACGGCTCCCGCGGCGGCACCGAGACCGAGGCGGCCTGCGGCGGCGTCTGTTCCTAAGGGCGCGGACGGAATCACGCTTGCCACTATCGCCCCGCCGTGAACACTTGGCAAGTGTCACTATGAAAAATGCAGAGTGCTGTATGACGCTCTGCACGGTCGTGGCACACTGCTCGCAACAGAAAGTCGCGCGGCGCCAGTTGGGATCTCCGGAGGTCTGTCCCGATCTTCGAATGAGTCTTCGAATGGCGCCGCAGGGCTGTCAGGATTCGGTTCGCCGGGATCGGTCCGTCGGGCCGCGAGAACCCTTTCGCCGGGTTGTACGGACGTATGCGCTGTACGTACTCAACCCATTACTCGGCGCGCGTCACCCGGCAGTACTCAGCACTCGGCACTCAGGTCAATACCCGGTACTCATTCGTGGAGGTGGAGCGTGAGCGAGCCGCGGTCCGCACCGACGGTCGGCCAGGTCGTCCTCGGCCGGCGCCTGCTGGACCTGCGGGAACGCGCGGGGCTCAAGCGCGAGGAGGCCGCCCGCGTCCTCCGCGTCGCCCCCGCCACGGTCCGCCGCATGGAGATGGCGGAGGTCTCGCTCAAGATCCCCTACCTCCAGCTCCTCCTGAAGTCCTACGGCGTCTCCGACGAGGAGGCCGAGGCCTTCGTCCAGCTCGCCGAGGAGGCCAACCGGCCCGGCTGGTGGCAGCGCTTCCACGACATCCTGCCCGGCTGGTTCTCGATGCACGTCAGCCTGGAGGGCGCGGCCGCGCTCATCCGGGCGTACGAACCGCACTTCGTGCCCGGGCTGATGCAGACCGAGGAGTACGCGCGCGGCGTGCTGAAGTCCGGCGCCATCGGCCAGACCGATCCCGACGACATCGAGCGCCATGTCGCGCTGCGCATGCAGCGCCAGGACCTGCTCACCCGTCCCGACGCGCCCCGCTTCTGGGTCGTCATGGACGAGACCGCCCTGCGCCGCCCGGTCGGCGGCCCGGACGTGATGCGCGCCCAGATCGACAAACTGCTCGACGCCACGAAGCTGCCCAACGTGACCCTGCAGGTCGCCCCGTTCTCCTCGGGGCCGCACCCGGGCACGTACGGGCCCTTCGTGCTGTTCCGATTTGCCATGTCAGAACTGCCGGACATGGTCTACAGCGAGTACCTGACCGGCGCCGTCTATCTGGACGCGCGCGAAGAGGTGGCGACCCACCTCGAGGTCATGGACCGCATGGCGGCGCAGGCCGCTACGGCACATCGCACGAAGGAGATCCTCAAGGATCTCCGCAAGGAGCTGTGAATGGATCGCATCAAGCCGCGTATGAGCGTCTACAACGGTATGCCCGCGCGGGACTTGGGAAGCGAAGGCTGGCACAAGCCGTGGAGCGGCGGCAACGGCGGCAACTGCCTGGAGGCGATGAAGCTCGCCGACGGCCGGATCGCCGTCCGCCAGTCCACCGACCCGGACGGGCCGGCCCTGATCTACACGACCGACGAGATGACGGCCTTCATCGAGGGGGCGAAGGCGGGCGACGCGGACTTCTTGCTGTCCTGAGCCGACGAGCTTGTGCTGAATGCTTTTTCCTTACCCAACCTCCTTATTTTGGTACTGACTTGAGCACATGTTGCCGCACCATCCCCTGTACGACCTTATGGAGCACGCCATGACCGTGCGGCCCACCGGCGAGACCAACGGGATCGACACCAGCAGGCCCCACCCCGCCCGCATGTACGACTGGTATCTCGGTGGCAAGGACAACTACCCCGTCGACGCCGAGATGGGCCGCCAGATGCTCGCCCTCGACCCGAGGGTGCCGGTCATGGCACGTGTCAACCGCGCGTTCATGCACCGGGCCACCCGCTGGCTCACCGAGCACGGCGTACGGCAGTTCCTGGACATCGGCACCGGCATCCCGACCGAGCCGAACCTGCACCAGGTCGCGCAGGCCCTCGCGCCCGAGGCACGTGTCGTCTACTGCGACAACGACCCGGCCGTGGCGGCCCATTCGGCGGCCCTGCTGCGCGGCACACCCGAGGGCGCGACCGCGTATGTGCAGGCCGACGTGCGCGATCCCGACACCGTTGTCGAGGCCGCGCGGGCGGTCCTCGACCTCACCCGGCCCGTCGCCCTGTCCCTCGTCGCGCTGCTGCACTTCGTCCCCGACGAGGACGGCGCGCACGAGCTGGTCGACGGCCTGCTGTCCCAACTCCCCAGCGGCAGCTACCTGATGATGACCCACGCCACCGCCGACTTCACCCCGGAGGAGTCGACGGCGGCGGTCGAGAAGCTCACGGCGGCGGGCATCACCCTGGCCCTCCGCTCCCGCACCGGCTTCGCCCGCTTCTTCACCGGGCTCGACCTGGTCGAACCGGGCGTGACGGTCGTCGACCGATGGCATCCGGAGCTGGGCGAACCGGTGCCGGGCCAGGACGACGGCACGATCCCCGGGTACGGGGCGGTGGGGCGCAAGCCCTGAAGTCCCTTGCCTGCGGCGTCAGAACCACGACAGCATCCGTCGTGGCGCGTCCACCAGCCGGCTGACGGCGACCACCGGCAACGGCGGTTGCTCCAGCCGGCCCGGGCCGGGGCGGAGGCTCAGCGCGTAGTAGATCTGCTCGATCGACGGCGGCCCGACGGCGAGATTCCGCCGCACCGCCCGCGCGGAGGACTCCTCCCCGGTCCGCACGAGATACGCCGCCGCCATCGTTCCGGTACGGCCCACCCCGGCTCCGCAGTGCACGAACACCGGCCCGGCGGCCGACGCGACGACATCGAGAAACCGCCCCACCTGCACGGGAGTTGGCGTCTGCCCGTCCCGAATGGGCAGTCGTACGACATCCAGCCCGGCCCTGCGCGGTTCGGCGAGCTGCGCCGCGGTCAGGTCCTCGGCCCGCAGATCCACGACCGTGGTGAAGCCGAGGCGGGCCAACTCCCGGTAGCCGCCGGGGGAGGGAGCGGCGCCTCGCCACAACCGCCCCTCGGTGTCGACGGGTTGGAAGTGACGGATGCCCTGCACGGTACGGGTCCCCGGAGGCGGCGGGGTCTCCTCACGTGCCCAGTACGACAACACGAGGATGCCCAGCGCACCGGTGGCCCACAGGGCGAGGTAGCCGACGGCGACGGCGAGGAGCAGCCTCATCGTGCGCCTGGGCAGGCGGAGTCGGGGTGCGGGCGTGAGTACGGTTGCCATGGGCGACCCGGGGTGCTCGGGGACGGGGGCGCCTTGGCATCGTACGTCCGCATTGTGTGTTCCGGTGGGGTGTGGCCTGCCGTCCGGCGTCCGCTCCGCGCGTCCCGTTCAGTCGTCGTCCGCGTCCGTGTCGCCCATGCCCATCACCGTGAGGTGGGCGCGGTCCAGGGCCGCGTCCTCCAGGCAGCCGCGCAGCCGCATACGGTCGTGCTCGGCGAGCGCGGGCCGTACGACCCCGGCGAACATGCCGTCGCCGAGGCTGCCGAGGGTGGCGTGGTTCAGCGGCACGGAGGTGGAGTCCCGGCAGCGTTCCCAGACCTGTTGGGCGGCGAGGGCCTGCCGTTCGGCGGTCATGTCCGCGCCCCGCACGTCGACTTGGACGAGGACCGAGGTCGCCTCGGAGTCGCTCGCGCTCTGCTCCCGGGTCTGCGTGAGATCGGCGAGCCCGACGACGAGCGCGGCGAGCAGTGCGGCGCCGACGACACCGACGACGGCCACGCGGGTGGCGCGGCCCTTGGAACGCCGGCCGAGTGCGGGACGGTCCTCCAACTCGCCCACAGCGCCCGGTTGTTCGGGGGCGGCCAGCACAGCGAGGCGTCCCGCGAGCCGCCGTTCGGCCGGACGCCCGGTCGCGGCGGCGATCCGCTGCACCACCCAGGCGAGCCCGGACAGCAGCACCCCGGTGACCATGAGGACGGGCACGAAGACGTACGTACGGTCGGCGGTCTCCTCCAGCCAGCGGAAACGGGCACCCTCGCGCTCGGTGGACGTCTGCCGCAGCCGCGCCAGCACGTCCTCCTGACGTGCCGTCAACTCCCGTTGCCTGGCGTCACTTTCCTTCACCCGTTCCTCGATCCGGGTGAGCCGGGCGAGCAACACGATGCCGAGCAGCATGACTTCGACGACCAGCAGCAGGATTCCGCAGAGGATGGCGCGCTGCCACTGCCAGCGGTACAGGTAGACGACGAGGTAGGTCCCCGCTCCGGCGGCGGCCAGGCTCCCGAAGACGTACGCGATGCGTCTCACCGGGCGCCCTCCGTCCGTACGTCACCGGTGGTGCCGTCGACGGTGACGCGTGACCCGGGCGGGAAGCGCCGTACCGCATCCGTCGCGCCGACCACGGCGGGCAATCCGAACTCCCGTGCCAGTACCGCGAGATGGGACAGCGGGCTGCCGGTCTGGGCGACCAGCGCGGTGAGTTGGGGCAGCAGTGGGGCGAGGGCAGGGTCGAGGGTGCGGACGACGAGCACGGGGTCGGAGGGGCGCGGGCCGGTTCCGTCCCAGACTGTCCCGACGGCCCGGCCACCGGACACGCCCCGGCTGTCGTCGTTGCCGGCGGCTCCGGTGCGTTCGGCGACCACCGTGCCTTTTGCGGCCAGCCGGAAGGCGTCCGGCAACGGCGGCGACTCGGCCTGCGGCACGCGCGCGCGGAGATCGCCGGGCAGCGGTTCACCGTCGAGTACGGCGGCCAACTCCCGCCAGCGCAGCAGCCCTACGCGGTCCGCGTCGGCCGGGCCGAGCCGGCGCGCGGCCTCTCGCACGAGGCGTACCTGCAGCTCTTGGACCCAGCGGATGCGGAGGCGGAGGGATTCTCGGGGTGGGAGGACGGGGGTGCGGGAGGCGGTGAGGGGGGCGGGGGAGTGGTGGTTCGTTGGTGCGGGTGCGGGTGCGGGTGCGGGTGCGGGTGCGGGTGCGGGTGCGGGTGTTGGCGTGAGTGTTGGCGTGAGTGTTGGGGAGGGGCCGTTGCCGCCATGCGTTGGTGCGTGTGCGGGCCCCGGCATCCGGTCGCCCGGTGTTCTCCGCTCGGCCGGCGCGACCGGCCGCTGTTCCGGGCCGGCGTTTCCGGAACCCGGCGCCTGGCCCTGCGACAAGCGCCCCAGCCCCTGCCCGTGTTCCGGCTTCCGCAGGCTCTGTGCCGTGAGCGCCAGGACGGTCGGCGCTACGGCGGCTGCCTGGTCGTCCGGTATGCCCAGGGCCCGTGTCTCCGCGAGGGCGGTCAGGGCGGCCCCCGCCGCCGTACGGGACCCTGGCGGCTCGGCCAACAGGGCCCCGGCGAGGGCCTCTTGGGCGTGCAGGGAGACCAAGGCGGCGCGGGTCCAGCGGAGTTGGGCGGCCAGGTCGGGGCCGGGGAGTTCGCCGGGTGCCGGGATCTGGGCGAGCCGGCGGTCGATGTCCGCCACGAGGTCTGCGGCCAACCCGGGCAGCGCGGCGGTGAGTCGGCCGACCCGCCAGGCCGCGCCGAGCCGCCGTGCTCCCGGCGCCGGGTTGAGGAGGGCGAGCCGGCGGTGCCTGGGCGGGGCCGCGCCGAGCAGCCGTAGGTCGGCCGCGGCCCAGCCGTCGACCGTCGTGACCACGGGCACCGTCCGCAGCAGCCGACGTGGTGCGCTGCCCGCGATGTCGAGCGCGGCGGTCAGCCCACGGGCCATCGGCGTGACCCACAAGTCCTCTTCCAGCGGCTGGAGTTGCTCAGGCAGCGTCTCCGCGACCGGCCCCGGCCCGAGCAACCGCGCCCCGCGCGACGGCAGCGCGGCCATGGCGGTGATCGGGCGGCTCTGGAACAACCACAGCCGCCCGCGCCCGACTTGATCCCCTTCCTCGTCGAACCCGAATCCGAACTCGATGTCCTGCGGTCCGCCGAACACCTGCCGTGCCTGGTGCGCGAGCCGGGCCAGCCGCCGTAGTTCGGAGGGCGTGAGCAGCGCGTCGGCGGTCGGCGGCTCGGTGCGCAGCAGTCGTCCGCGTCGGCTCAACCAGTAGGCGGTGCCCGCCTGTTCACCGCTGACCAGACTGTCCGGCCCGCCGCGCACCGCGCTCACCAGCATCCTGTCGGCCCGCCCCTCGACGGGATCGGCGCCGAACATCACCCCGCCGACCCGCGCCGTCAGCATCGGCTGCACCAGCACCGCCATCGGCGCGGTGGACCCGTCGGGCCGGTGCGCCGAATCGAGCACGGTCCGCACGGCCGTACGGAAGGCGGACCACCCGCGCACATCGAGCACGGAGGCGAACTGCCCGGCCAGGGACGACTGTTCGGTGTCCTCCTGCGGAGAGGAGGACCGTACGACGAGGGGCAGCCTGCCGGATTCGGAGAGGTTCTCCCAGGCGCGGCGCAGGGCGGCGGGGTCGTCGCCCGCGCCCTCGGGGATCACGAACCCGGGAAGCACGGGCAGTCCGGCACGGGCCGCGCGGGCGAGGTTCGCCGCCTTGGAACCGGCGAACAGGGGCTGTTCCGCCGCGAGTTGATCGAGGGGGAGGGCGGAGTACGGGCGGTACGCCCCCGCCGCTTCCCGCGCGCCCTCGCCATGACGTTCGTCGAGCGTCGTCATCAACACCCTCCAGGACCGACCGCCAACAGGGGGGACGCGCGGGGGTGGCCCTGCGCCTGACGACGGAACGAAGGATGGGGGCGCCGCCGCGACCGACCCCACTCCGGGCCGACCACGACTCGCCTCCTACGCCGATGATCCCACCGCCGTCGGTTCACGCGTCGGCCGGAAGCCACTTTCCGGCCCGCCGCCGACGGATTTCGTGAGCCGGGAGGAGAACGGACGCCACGCCTCGTACCGGCGCAGTACGCCCCGCCTCCTCCGCAGGAGGGAGCCCCGACGTACGCCTGCTCGTCCGGCGGCAGAGGTGTCTCGACCTCCGCCGGCTCCTCACACGGTCATCGGCCGGTCGTACGGCCCGATGGGCGCCGGGAGTTGGGAACTCCCCGTCAGATAACGGTCGACGGCCGCCGCCACCGCCCGTCCCTCCGCGATCGCCCACACGATCAACGACTGCCCGCGCGCCGCGTCCCCGGCGACGAACACCCCGCGCGCACTCGTCGCGAAGTCCGCGTCCCGGGTGACCGTGCCGCGCGGGGCCATCGCCAGCCCCAGTTGGTCGATGAGCCCGTCCGCCCGGTCGGGTCCGGAGAAGCCGAGGGCGAGCAGCACGAGATCGGCGGGCAGACTGCGCCCGGAACCGTCCAACGGGCGCCGCTGCGCGTCCACTTCGACCAGATGCAGGGACCGCACGTGTCCGTCCCCGTCGCCCTCGAAGTGGAGCGTCGACGCCGCGAACAGCCGCGCGTCCGCGTGCGCCGCCGGAGCCGTCTCCAGGTCCCGCGCCTCCTCGTGCGCGGCCGAGAGCCGATAGATCTTCGGATACGTCGGCCAGGGCTCCGCGTCCTCGTCGCGCTCGGCGTCCGGCTGGGCGTAGATGTCCAACTGCGTGACGGACGCGGCCCCTTCACGCACCGCCGTACCCAGGCAGTCGGCCCCGGTGTCGCCGCCGCCCACGATCACGACATGCTTCCCGGCGGCGGACAGGGGTGAGGCCGTCAAGTCGCCCTCGCACACCCGGTTGGCCAGCGGGAGGTACTCCATGGCCTGGTGGATGCCGGTCAACTCCCGCCCCGGCACGGCCAGTTCACGCCAGGCCGTGGCTCCCGTGGCGATCACCACCGCGTCGTAGCGCGCCCGTAGTTCGGCCGCTCCGATGTCCCGGCCGACCGTGGTCGACGTACGGAACTTGGTGCCCTCGGCCCGCATTTGCTCCAGGCGTCGTTCGAGATGCCGTTTCTCCATCTTGAACTCGGGGATGCCGTACCGCATCAGGCCGCCGAGCCGGTCGTCCCGCTCGTACACGGCGACCGTGTGCCCGGCGCGGGTCAACTGCTGTGCCGCGGCGAGGCCGGTGGGGCCGGAGCCGATCACCGCGACGGTCCGGCCGGACAGCCGGTCCGGTGGCCGAGGTGGCGCGAAACCGTCGGTCCAGGCGCGGTCCGCGATGGCCACCTCGACGTTCTTGATGGTGACCGCGGGCTGGTTGATGGCGAGCACGCACCCCGCCTCGCACGGCGCCGGGCACAACCGCCCGGTGAACTCGGGGAAGTTGTTCGTCGCGTGCAGACGGTCGCTCGCCGCGCGCCAGTCCTCGCGCGAGACGAGGTCGTTCCACTCGGGGATCAGATTGCCGAGCGGGCAGGCGTCGTGGCAGAACGGGACGCCGCAGTCCATGCAGCGGTCGGCCTGCTTCGTGACGATCGGCAGCAGCGCGCCCGGGACATACACCTCGTCCCAGTCACGCACCCGCTCCTCGACAGGCCTGCGGGGCCACTCCTCGCGCGGAGTGGTCATAAAACCCTTGGGATCGGCCATGGCCGTCTTCCTCGCGTCCGCTTACGACAGGCCGTGCGTCATCGGGCGGCACTCTTTCAGCCACGATAAGGCCCCTCGGCCAGGTGCGCAGAGTGGACGAGACGGCTTTCTCGGCGGCTTTCCGCGGGGTTGTGCGGCCTCTCACCAGCCCTCGCTCAGTTGATCATGGGGTTTCTCTCAGGTGAGGGCCAGCATGTACACCAGCGCGGCGGCGGCCGAGGCGACCGCGCGGACGTGATTCCACATCGTCCACTCGCGTACGTACGACGGCCAGTACGCGGCGGCCTCCGGCGTCCCCGGGTCCAGCTTCAGCAGCGCCTCGTTGCGGGGCACGTTCGCGACGAGGGTCAGCCCGAACGCCCCGAACAGATACAGCGCGCTGCCCAGCAGCAACTCCACGGTGCCCTGATCCGGCCACAGCACGAACGTCACCACCGCGATCACCGCGCACACCACCGCGGAACCGGCGAACAGCAGCATGAAGGCCGGCGTCATCGCCGCCGTGTTGATCGCGTTCATCGCGGCGACGCCCTGCGCGGGCGGCAGCTCGGCCAGCCCTCGCATGACCAGCACGGAGAAGGCGCAGAACACCCCGGCCATCACGCCGGTCGTCAGCACCCCCAGAACCGTCAGGGTGAAATACGGTTCACCGATCATGCCGACATCAACTCCCGCCCGTAGAGCCGAGATCCTGCCCACCACCAACCACCGGGACAAGTCGAAACAGTCCCCGGCCCGGTCACCATGGCCGAGAATCGCCGGGGCGTACGCGAACGTCCACGACATCCTCCGGGCCGGCGACGGCACCCTGGGCAACCGGCTTCCCCCTTGACCTCCTCATCCGGCCTCCGCCTCCGCCCCGGTCCCCGTGCGAACCCCGCCCTCCCGCCACCCCCGTAGCACCCCCTCCACTCCCACCGAGATCCGCCGCCGCGCCTCGTGCCGCGGCACCCCGCTCATCAGCAACTGGTCGTAGGGCGTGTCCACATGCCGTACGGACGCCACCACCGCCGAGACCACCGCGCCCTCGGACAACGCCCGCCCCGCCGCACTCCGCCCCACCCGCCCGCTGCCCCGCGCCGAGGCGTGAGCGGCGACGGCCCGGGCCCGGGCCTCCGGGCAGCCGGGGAACAGGCGTCGTATCTCCGCCGCGAACGCCTCCGTGAACCGCACGTCCTCCGCGGCCCGCCGCCCCGCGTCCCGCACCCGGCGCCGCCGTCGCGCCTCCGCGTCCGCCAGGCACCGCGCCTCGGCCCGAGCGAGCCCCGCCTCCTCGACGAGGACGCCCTGCCGCTCGTACCGGCTCCGGCGCCGGTTGAAGCGCACGACCACCGCCGACAGCGCGCTCTCCTCCCGCGCCCTGCGCGTCAGCGCCGTGTCGCCGCGCGGCAGGAACACCAGATGCCCGAGATCCACACAGTCGAGGCACCTCGGCACCCCGCCCTCGACGACCAGCAGCGGCAACGGCCCCCGCCGGCACTCGGCACAGTTCCGCTTCCTGAGCGGCTGGACAACGAGCAGTCCACTACGGGGCGATGGAGTCGCGAGCGGTCCGGTATGAGCCGTGCGAGCCAGACGAGCCATACGAGAAGCATTCCCTTCTGCTGCGGGCCTCTCTCCTCTCTCCATGTATGACAGCGCGGGCGCGTCTCCACGTGTGACAGCGCGGGCGCGCCCGCTCGCCGCCGGGGGTGAGCGTCCCCAGTCCGCCCCGAGGGCCGCGATCCCGGTCATGCCCGACTCCGGCCTGACGCATCATGGGCCGTGTGCGACTGGAAGCGATCACCTGGGACCGGCTCGGCGACCTCCTCGCCGAGCGTCTGCTCGACCTGAAGCCGGCCGACGGCAGCCCCTGGCCGCGCGTCGCCTTCGACGGCGCCCCGGCGGGCCGCCCCGGCGACCTCGCCGAACGTGTCGCGGAGGCGCTGCGCGTCCGAGGCCGCTCCTCGCTCGTCGTCGGCACCGAGGGCTTCCTGCGCCCCGCCTCGCTGCGCCTGGAGTACGGGCGTCAGGACGTCGAGACGTACTACGACGGCTGGTTCGACACCCGTGCCCTGTGGCGCGAGGTCTTCGGCCCGCTCGAACCGGACGGCGACGGCCGTGTCCTGCCCGACCTGTGGGACCCGGTCGCCGACCGTGCCACCCGCAGCCCCTACGTCCAACTCCCGCCCGGTGCCGTCCTGTTGCTGCACGGCCCCCTCCTCCTTCGGCACTGGTTCCCCTTCGACCTGACCGTCCACGTCCTCCTCTCACCCGGCGCCCTGCGCCGTCGTACCCCCGAGACCGAGCACTGGACCCTCCCCGCCTTCGAGCGCTACGAGGACGAGACCGACCCGGCCGGCACCGCGGACGTCCTGGTCCGCGCCGACGACCCGCGGCACCCGGCGTGGGGCGGCTGATCCGCACCGGCGCACCTGAAGTCGTGACCGTCCGTCCGGGTGCGTTCGTCCCGTCGCGCGGCGAGAATGTAGGGCGCCGGGACTAGCGGAACGTTCTGTGCCGCGCCGGCCGTCCGGCACCGGGAGGTACTTCATGACCACCGCCGGAGACATCATGCACCGGGGCGCCCAGTGGATCCCCGCCCATGAAACCCTGGACCGCGCCGCCCAGCTGATGCGCGAACTGGGCGTCGGAGCCCTGCCCATCAGCGACGAGAACGAACGGCTCTGCGGCATCCTCACCGACCGGGACATCGTCGTCGGCTGTGTGGCCATGGGCCACGACCCGGCCAAGATCACCGCCGGCGAGATGGCCCAGGGCACCCCCCGCTGGATCGACTCCGGCGCCGATGTCGGCGAGGTGCTCCAGGAGATGCAGGGACACCAGATCCGCCGGCTCCCCGTCATCGAGAACAAACGCCTCGTCGGCATGATCAGCGAGGCCGACCTGGCCCAGCATCTGACGGAGGAACAGCTCGCCGGCTGGGTCGAGAGCGTCTACGCCCGGAGCGGCATGCGCTGAATCGCCGGGCGGTTCCGGGCACCGAACTGCCGGACCGTTCCCGGGCGTTGCACCACCGGACCGTTTCCGGTTCAGCGGCTGCCGCTGCCGTTCACAGCCAGCCGTTGCGCCGGAAGCCCCGGTACAGCGCCAGACAGGACACGAGTATCACGCCTATGACCAGGGGGTAGCCGAACCGCCAGTGCAGCTCCGGCATGTGGTCGAAGTTCATGCCGTACACACCGCACACCATCGTCGGCACGGCGATCACCGCGGCCCAGGCCGTGATCTTCCGCATGTCCTCGTTCTGCGCGACCGTCACCTGGGCGAGGTGCGCCTGCAGAATCGAGTTGAGCAGTTCGTCGAAGGACGCGATCTGTTCCTTCGCGCGCAGCAGATGGTCGGAGACATCGCGGAAGTAGGCCTGTATCTCCGGTCCGACCACCCGCATCGGCCGGGTGGCGAGCTCCTCCAGCGGGCGGCTGAGGGGGACGACCGCCCGCTTCAACTCCAGGAGTTCACGCTTCAGTTGGTAGATACGGCCCGGGTCCGCCCGTGCGCCGTTCTCCGCGAACACGTCCGTCTCCACCTGGTCGATGTCCGCCTGCACGGAGTCCGTGACGCTCAGGTAGTCGTCGACCACGTGGTCCGCGATCGCGTGCAGCACGGCGGCCGGGCCCTTGGCGAGTTGCCGCGGGTTCGACTCCAACTCCTCGCGCAGCGGCCCGAGTGAGCCGTGCCGGCCGTGCCGCACGGTGATCACGAACTCGGCGCCGACGAACACCATGATCTCGCCGGTGTCCACGACCTCGCTCGTCGCCGTCAGCTTCTCGTGCTCGACGTAGCAGACCGTCTTGAACACCGCGAACAGCGTCTCGCCGTAGCGCTCGACCTTCGGGCGCTGATGGGCCTCGATCGCGTCCTCGACCGCCAGCGGGTGCAGGTCGAAGAGCTCGGCGATGCCCGCGAACTCCTCGTTCGTCGGCTCGTGCAGACCGAGCCAGACGAAGCCGTCGTCCTTCTTGCGCACCCGCTCGACGGCGTCCACCAGATCGCCGCCGAGCGGGACCCGGACGCCGTCCTGGTACGTCACGCACTTCACCACCGAGGAGCCCAGCGGCGACCGGGCGTGGTGGCTCAGGTCGACCCGCGGGTGCCGCCGGGCCAGCCGTGCCACCTTGCGGAGGCCGCCGACCCTGCCGAGGCCCGTGACCTTCCGAAGATTCCCTGCCATGGACATCCGGATCTCCTTGCGTGGATCCCCTCGCATCGCATTTCTGCGCCTTGGCGTGCCAGTTTGCCAGGCCGAAGTGAGCCGCGGGTAAGCCTGTGGGAACGGAATCCTCCGCTTTGTTCCCGGCTGTGGACGAAGCCGTTGAGGAACCGGAGCACGGTTGTGGCACGGGGGTGGCGAACCGGAGCGTCGCCCCCTCCCCACAACCGGAGCAACTGGGATGATCGCGGCATGACGCGATCCGACGGGTATCTCCTCGACAACCGGCAGTCCGAGGCGGGGCAGCGCTTCGACGCCTTCGCCACGCTCTTCGACCCCACGACCTTCCGGCACCTGGAGGGGTTCGGCGTCGGACCCGGCTGGCGCGTCTGGGAGGTCGGCGTCGGCGGCACCTCGGTGGTGTCCTGGCTGGCCAAGAAGGTCGGCCCGACCGGGAAGGTCGTCGCGACCGACATTGACACCTCGCAGGTCGCCTCGGCCGCCCGCCCGCCGATCGAGGTGCGCGTGCACGACGTGGGCGCCGAGGAACCGCCGGGGGAGGGCTTCGACCTCGTGCACGCCCGGCTCGTCCTCGTCCATGTCCCGGACCGGGAACGGGCGTTGCGCTCGATGATCAAGTCCCTGCGCTCCGGCGGCCGTCTCCTGATCGAGGACGCGGACCCGGCCCTCCAGCCCCTGCTCTGCCCCGACGAACACGGCCCCGAGCAGCAACTCGCGAACCGCCTCCGCCACGGCTTCCGCGAACTCCTCGCCGACCGCGGCGCCGACCTCTCCTACGGCCGCCGGCTCCCGCGCCTGCTCCGCGAGGCCGGCCTGCGCCGCGTGGAGGCCGACGCGTACTTCCCGGTCACCTCACCGGCCTGCGCCGCCCTGGAGTCCGCGACGGTCCGCCAGATCCGCGACCAGCTCGTCACCGCGGGCCTGGCCACGGACGAGGACATCGACCGCCACCTGGCCAACGTCGCCTCCGGCACGATGGATCTGGCGACGGCTCCGATGATCTCGGCGTGGGGGCGGAAGGCGTAGGCGAAGGGGCAGTGGGGGAGCGGGAGTTGACGCCGGGGTTGATTCAGGCGCGGTGCCGGCAGATGCGGTGCCGGGTTACCCGGTTCCGGGTGTCGGCTCGGGCGCCGGTGACCTTGGCGACGGGGTGCCGTGGGCCTTTGCTGCGCGGGTCGCTGGCCGTCACCCCCGCCCAGGCGGTCGCCCTCCCACTCGTTCCACCGCCCGAGCCCCGGCCCGGCAACCCTCCCGCGCCGCCTCCTCCGGTTCCGCGCCCGCCAACAGCGTTGCGAGGAACGCCCCCGTGAAGGCATCCCCCGCACCCGTGGTGTCCCGGGGTGTGGCCGGCTCGGCCGGTACGCGTGCGTGGACCGTGCCGGAGTGGGCGACCAGGGCTCCCTCGGCGCCCTGTTTGGTGACGACCAGGGGGACATGGCGGCTCAACTTGGCCGCCGCGTCCGACGGATCGGGCAACCCCGTGAGCAGGCACGCCTCGTCCCGGCTCGGCAGCAGGACGTCCACCCCTTCGACGAGCGCGAGGAAGCGGTCCACGCCCAGCTCCACCAGGAACCCCGCCGACGCCGGATCCAGACTCACCGGCACCCCACGCGCGCGTGCCGACTCCATCGCCACGGCCACCAGCGCCCGGCTCGGCTCCGAGAACAGCAGATACCCCGACAGATGCAGCCGTACGACACCGTCGAGCAGCGCGTCCGACCAGTCGTCGGGATCGAACCGCAGGGCCGCGCCGCTGTCGGTGAGGAACGTCCGCTCGGCCGCCGCCCCCGTGTCGACCAGGCAGATCACCGTCCCGGTCGGCGCCTCCGGATCGACGACGAGACGGGGCCGCACCCCGGAGGCGACCAGCTCCCGCTCGTGCCACGCCGCCGCGTCCGTACCCACGCGGCCGAGCAGCCGTACGTCCGCGCAGCCCCAATGGGCCGCCCAGCACGCCACGTTGGCGCCCGCGCCGCCCGGCACGGTGCGGATCGCGGCGGCGGTGTCGGTGCCCGGGGCGAGCGGCCCCCGGTGCCGGGCGACGACGTCCGTGACGACGTCCCCGACGACCAGGAGCGCGCCGTTCGGCCCCGTCGTCACGCCTCGGCCCAGGCCGCCGCGATCCGGCCCGCCAGCCGTACGTTGCCGCGTACGGCCGCCAGATTGGCGGTCAGCGAGGCGCCGTCGGTGTGCTCGACCAGGTAGCCGAGCAGGAACGGGGTGACCGCCTGTCCGGTGATGCCCTCCGCCTCGCACGCGTGCAGCGCGTCGGCGAGCACACGCGCGTGCAGCTCGGGATCCAACTGCTCGTCCTCGGGCACCGGGTTGGCGACGATGAGCGTCGACTCCGGGGCGTCCAGCGAGTTCTGCGCCCGCATCACGGCGGCGACCTGCTCAGGTGTGTCCAGCGTCCAGTCCACCGGGTACCCCGAGTCGGAGAGGTAGAAGCCGGGGAAGCGGTCCGTGCCGTACCCGGCGACGGCCACGCCCAGCGTCTCCAGTCGCTGCAACGTCGCCGGCACGTCCAGGATCGACTTCACGCCCGCGCACACCACCGTGATCCGGGTGGACGCCAGCAGTCCCAGGTCGGCGGACTCGTCCTGTGTCACCGTCCACTCCCGGTGCACCCCGCCGAGCCCGCCGGTCGCGAACACCCGGATGCCCGCCCGCGCCGCCAGCAGCGCCGTCGCCGACACCGTGGTCGCTCCGCTGGCCCCCGCCGCGACGGCGAGCGGCAGGTCGCGGTGGCCCAGCTTGCGGATGCCGTCCTCGTTGGCGACCCGCTCCAACTGCTCCTTGTCCAGGCCGACATGGGGCCGCCCGTCCAGCACGGCGATCGTCGCGGGTACGGCACCCTCCTGCCGTACCGCCGCCTCCAGCTCCAGCGCCACCTGGAGATTGCGCGGGCGCGGCAGCCCGTGCGCGATGATCGTCGACTCCAGGGCCACCACGGGTCGACGCGCGTCGATCGCCTCGCGTACTTCCTCGGACACCACCAGCACCACGCGCCTCCTGTCGTTCGGTCTTCCCTCATCCCTGGCGGGCGTCGGGCCCGGTCAAACCCTCGCGGACTGTGGGGGACACCACCACTCGACGTGGAAAAAGGGGGCCACGCGTGCGTGGCCCCCACTTTTCCGTGCGTCAGACCGGGCTCACACCCGCCAGCGTCCCGTGCGGATCGAGCACGTACTTGCGGCTGGCGCCCTGGTCGAACTCGGCGTAGCCGCGCGGTGCGTCCTCCAGGGAGATCGGGGTCGCGTTGACGGCCTTGGCGATGTGCACGCGCCCGTGCAGGATCGCCATCATCAGACTCCGGTGGTACGTCATCACCGGGCACTGACCGGTCGTGAACGCGTGACTCTTGGCCCACCCGAGCCCGAGCCGCACCTTCAGGGTGCCGCTCTTCGCGTCCTCGTCGACCCCGCCGGGGTCGGCGGTGACGTACAGCCCGGGGATGCCCAGGGCACCGCCCGCGCGCGTGACGCCCATCAGCGAGTTGAGCACCGTCGCCGGCGCCTCCGGGGCGTCCGGGCCGTGCGCCCGTGCCTCGAAGCCGACCGCGTCGACCGCGGCGTCCACCTCGGGCTCGCCGAGGATCTCGGCGATCTGCTCCCCGATGTCGCCGCGCGAGACGTCGACGGTCTCGCAGCCGAAACTCCTTGCCTGGCCGAGGCGTTCGGCGTTCAGGTCGCCGACGATGACGACCGCGGCGCCCAGGAGCTGCGCCGACGCGGCCGCCGCAAGCCCGACCGGACCCGCCCCGGCGACATACACCGTGGACCCGACCCCGGCGCCCGCGGTGACCGCGCCGTGGAACCCGGTCGGGAAGATGTCCGACAGCATGGTCAGATCGAGCAGCTTCTCGCGTGCCTCGTCCCGGTCCGGGAACCTCAGCAGGTTGAAGTCCGCGTACGGGACCATGGCGTACTCGGCCTGACCGCCGACCCAGCCGCCCATGTCGACATAGCCGTAAGCCGCCCCGGGGCGGGCCGGGTTGACGTTCAGGCAGATGCCGGTCTTGCGTTCCTTGCAGTTGCGGCACCGGCCGCAGGCGATGTTGAACGGTACGGAGACGATGTCGCCCACGTCGATGAACTCGACGTCCGGACCCCGTTCGACGACCTCTCCGGTGATCTCGTGTCCGAGGACCAGCCCCTCAGGCGCGGTCGTCCGGCCGCGCACCATGTGCTGGTCGCTGCCACAGATGTTGCTGGCGAGCACCTTCAGGATCACCCCGTGCCGGACCTTGCGGCCGACGTTGGCGGGGGCGACTCCCGGCCCGTCCTGCAGTTCAAGCGTCGGGTAGTCGATGGTCCTGACCTCGACCGCTCCCGGCTTGAGATACGCGACTGCCCTGTTTCCGCTTCCACTCATGCGTGTTCGCCGTCCCTTCGGCTCCGATCCCCCGGATGCCAGTGGCTGTGCGCGCGCACGGCGGAGTCTGCTACCGGCTCGGCCTCCCGGCCACCCTTCGCGGGACATCGGAAACCGGGATCTTCCGGGAGCGGGTGAACAGGGCCAGCGCGGCCAGGGGTATCAGCAGGCAGGCGGCGGTGAGGTTCAGCCAGCCGTAGCTCGCCTCCGCGACCACCAGCCCGGCGACCGCCCCGCCAATGCCCGCCGAGGTGTTCATCGTGAGGTCGGACAGCCCCTGTGCGGCGGCCCGCGCGGGCTGCGGCACCGAGTCCGTGAGCAGCGCCGAGCCGGACACGAGCCCCGCCGACCAGCCCAGGCCCAGCACGAACAGCCCCAGCGCGATCCGGCCGTGACTCCCGCCCGCCGTACCGGCGATGAACGCGGCACAGGCCAGCAGCCCCACCGCGAGCCCTATCCCCGCCAGCCGCCCGACCCGGTCGGACAGCCTCCCCATCAGCGGCGAGAACGCGTACATCCCCGCGATGTGCCCGCTGATCACCAGCCCGACCAGATCGATGCTCGCCCCGTGGTGCCCCAACTCGACCGGCGTCATCGCCATCACCGACACCATCGCCGTGTGCGACACGGCCACCGTCACCAACGCCAGCCGCGCCCGCGGCGAAGCCGCCACGGCGGCGAACCCGGCCCGCAACGACCGCGCGGCAGGCGACCGGTCCTCGTCCGGCGCGAGCGCCCGCGCCGTCAGCAACGGATCGGGCCGCAGCAGTACGGCGACCACGACGGCGGCGACCAGGAAGATCCCGCCCGCCCACAGAAAGGGCCCCGCCGCCGCGGGTATCCCGAGCCCGGAGACGCTACGGCCCGCGGGCGCGGCGATGTTGGGTCCGAGGACCGCCCCTATGGTCGTCGCCCACACGACATGGGAGATCGCCCGGGCCCGCTGCTCCGGCTCGGCCAGATCGGCGGCGGCGAACCGGGACTGCAGATTCGCCGACGAGGCCGCCCCGAACCCGGCCATGCCGCACAACAGCAGCGGAAAACTCCCGATGCTCGCCGCGAGCACCACGACCCCGGCTCCCAGCGCCCCGACCAGATACCCGAGGACCAGCCCGGGACGCCGCCCACGCGCCGTCATCAGCGCCGCGAACGGCATCGACAGCACCGCAGTCCCCGTCACGGTCGCCGTGGGCGCCAGCCCGGACAGCGACTCGGTCCCACTGACCTGCTTGGCCAGTACGGCGGCCAGCGCGACCCCGGTGGCGACGCCGAGCCCGCCCAGGATCTGGGTCGTGATCAGCACACCGGACACCCTGCGCCGCAGCGCGGGCAGCCGGTCGGCGGCGACGGGCGGCGCGCTCCGCCCCTCGACGGCGGTCATGGCGCGCACCCGGTACCGCCGTCGCCGCACGCGCACGTGAAGCCGGTCCTCACCAGCACAAAGCCCCCCTGTTTCCGTGTCCGCCCGAGCCCTCAGAACAACGGCTCGGGCAGCACCCCCTCCAGCGCCAGCAGTTTCCTCTTCGTCTCCAGTCCGCCCCCGAACCCGCCGATGCCGCCGTCGCTCTCGACGACCCGATGGCACGGCACGACGACCGGCAGCGGATTGGACCCCATCGCCACCCCCACCGCCTGGGCCGCGAGCGGCTGCCCGACCCGCCCGGCCAGATCGCCGTACCCGACGACCGAGCCGTACCGCACACCGGACGCCAGCTCGCGCAGCACCTGCCGGTTGAAGCCGGAGATCAGGGACCAGTCGAGCGGCAGGTCGAAGTCGCGCCGGTCACCGGCGAAGTAGGCCTCGATCTGACGTATCGCCTCGGCGAGCAACGGGGAGTCGGGCGCCTCGACCGGCTCGGTGCCCAGCCGGGTCGCCAGTCGGTCGAGGGTCTTGTCGCGCACCGCGTCCGTGGCGTGGAACACGACGTTGACCAGGCCGTCCTGTGTCGCGGCCAGCAGCAGGGGACCGATGTCGGTGCCGACGACGGTCCACACCACCCGCTGCTCGTTCTGCCCATGGCTGTCCATGCGCCCACCGTACGACCCGGCACTGACAACGCCCTGCGAGCGGCCTCAGAACCCGTTCAGCGCGGACCGCACCACGTCCGGCTTGTTCGTGATCAGCCCGTCCACGCCGTACCCGGCGACCTTCCAGGCCGTGGGAGCGTCGTCCACGGTCCAGGCGTACACCTCCATCGGACTGCCGTGCGGGCCCGTGTGCCCGTGCACGGCGGAGACGTAGCCCATCGAGATCGAGCCGTACGACGGGTTGATCAGGTCGGTGAAGGCGGCGTACGACTGCAGCGCGGACACGGCGGGTGTGCCGAGGAAGCCGGTCCTGATGGCGGGCTTCAGGTCGTGCACGATGCGGATGCTGTCCGCGCTGAAGCTCTGCACGATCAGCCGGTCGTCGAGGTGCCCCTCGTCCAGCCATCCCTCGTTGCCCAGGAGCTTCAGGGTCTGCTGCTCGATGCCGGGGTACAGCTCCGGGTTCTTGATCTCCAGGAGCAGGCTCTGGTGATTGTGCTCCACCTCGCGCATGTACTGCGTGAGGGTGGGCACGCGCGTGCCTGTGAACGCGGGCCCGAACCAGCTTCCCGCGTCGAGGCGCGCGATCTCGGCGGCGGTGAAGTCCTTCACCTTCCAGGGAGCTCGATCCGGGAACACCTTCTGGACGTCGGTGGTGCGCTTCAGGCTGTCGTCGTGGATGACGACGAGCTCGCCGTCCTTGGTGCGCTGGACGTCGTTCTCGACCCACTGGAAGCCGAGCTCGGCTGCCTTGTCGATGGAGGCCAGGGTGTTCTCGGGCGCATACGAGGACGCACCCCGGTGGGCCACGACCGTGGGCCACTGGGTGGCGTCGCCGGCCCGGGCGGCGGGGGAAGGGAGCAGAAGGGCGGCGGCCCCCAGGAGCGCGGTGGTCGAGGCGGCAACTGCGCGCAGGTGCATGCGTACTCCTCGCATCGAGCGATCACATACGGCTCAAGGATGACAGCGGAACGTCACTACCCGTGGGGTACAGGATGGACACAGAATGAATGGTGTTGCCCAAGTCCGCTCACCGGTGCCGCACAACTGGGGCAGGGCCGTGTTTCTTTGCCGGAAAATCGTTCGACCATTCCGGTGGGGGTCATACTCTCTGCGTCGACCCTGACCGTTCCCGCGGTGCTGGGGCCGGGCGCGTTCACGGAGTTCCGGGACAGAACAGGGCGGAAGGGTAACTGCGCATGCAGGGCACGGTCGACGGATTCAGCTACGGACTCGTCACACCGCTGGTGGCCTACCTCATGGCGTGCCTCGGCGGCGCCCTCGGCCTGCGCTGCACCACCAGATCGATGCTCGTCGCCCAGTCCTGGCGCCCCGGCTGGCTCGCCCTGGGATCGGCGGCGATCGGTTCCGGCATATGGACGATGCACTTCATCGCGATGATGGGTTTCTCGGTCCGCCAGACACCGGTCCACTACGACAAACCGATGACCTTCGCGAGCCTCGCCGTCGCCATCGTCATGGTGGGCGTCGGGATCTTCATCGTCGGCTACAGGGGAGCCAGGGGGACGGCACTCTTCACCGGCGGCACCCTCACCGGCCTGGGCATCGCCTCGATGCACTACCTGGGCATGGCCGGCATGCGGCTCAACGGAAAGCTCGAATACAACACGTTCACCGTCTCCGTGTCCGTCGTCATAGCGGTCGTGGCCGCGATCAGCGCCCTCTGGGCCGCCGGACAGGTCCGCGGGTTCCTGTGGAGCGTGGGCGCGAGCCTCGTCATGGGGCTCGCCGTCGCCGGCATGCACTACACCGGCATGGCCGCCCTCAGCGTCCACGTCCACGGCACGGCCCCGACCAGCGACGGCGTGTCGCCCGCGTCCCTCCTCGCGCCCATGATGATCGGCCCCCTCGCCTTCCTCCTCCTGGCCGGCGTCGTCGTGATGTTCGACCCGCTGATGGTCATGGGGAAGCCCGCCCAGGCCCCCGTCGAGCACAAGCCCGGCGTCCCGGCCGGCGCCCTCGTCCCGCACCCCCGGCGCGCCCCCGTCCGCGCCGTCCGCGACCTCGGTCACCGCCGCTCCCGCACCCCGCAGAACCGCTGATCCGACCCCGTTGTCAGTGGTGGGTCGTACGGTTGGTTCCATGCGGCCCGTTTCTCACATCGAACGTACGGTGGCGCCCTTCGAGGTCGTCAGCCCCTACCAGCCCAGCGGCGACCAGCCGGCGGCCATCGCCGAGCTGGCCCGACGCGTCGAGGCAGGTGAGAAGGACGTCGTCCTGCTGGGCGCGACCGGCACCGGCAAGTCCGCCACCACCGCGTGGATGATCGAGAAGCTCCAGCGCCCCACCCTGGTGATGGCGCCGAACAAGACCCTGGCCGCCCAGCTGGCCAACGAGTTCCGCGAGCTCCTGCCGAACAACGCGGTGGAGTACTTCGTCTCGTACTACGACTACTACCAGCCCGAGGCCTACGTCCCGCAGTCGGACACCTACATCGAGAAGGACTCCTCGGTCAACGAGGAGGTCGAGCGCCTGCGCCACTCCGCGACCAACTCGCTGCTCACCCGCCGCGACGTCATCGTGGTCGCCTCGGTCTCCTGCATCTACGGCCTCGGTACTCCGCAGGAGTACGTGGACCGCATGGTCCCCCTCAAGGTCGGCGAGGAGATCGACCGCGACCAGCTGCTGCGCCGCTTCGTGGACATCCAGTACACGCGCAACGATGTGGCCTTCACCCGCGGCACCTTCCGCGTCCGCGGCGACACCATCGAGATCTTCCCGGTCTACGAAGAGCTGGCCGTCCGCATCGAGATGTTCGGCGACGAGATCGAGGCCCTCTCCACCCTCCACCCGCTCACCGGCGAGATCATCAGCGAGGACGAGCACCTCTACGTCTTCCCGGCCTCCCACTACATCGCCGGCCCCGAGCGCATGGAGCGGGCCGTCAACGACATCGAGAAGGAACTCGCCGAGCGGCTGGCCGAGATGGAGAAGCAGGGCAAGCTCCTGGAGGCCCAGCGGCTGCGCATGCGGACCACGTACGACCTGGAGATGCTCCGCCAGATCGGCTCCTGCTCCGGCGTCGAGAACTACTCGATGCACTTCGACGGCCGCGAGCCCGGCTCCGCGCCGAACACCCTGATCGACTACTTCCCGGAAGACTTCCTGCTCGTCATCGACGAGTCGCACAACACGGTCCCGCAGATCGGCGCCATGTACGAGGGTGACGCCTCCCGCAAGCGCACCCTCGTCGACCACGGCTTCCGGCTGCCCTCCGCCCTGGACAACCGTCCCCTGAAGTGGGAGGAGTTCCAGAAGCGCATCGGACAGACCGTCTACCTGTCGGCGACCCCCGGCAAGTACGAGCTGTCGCGCGCGGACGGCGCCGTCGAGCAGATCATCCGCCCCACCGGCCTCATCGACCCCGAGGTCGTCGTCAAGCCCACCGAGGGCCAGATCGACGACCTGGTGCACGAGATCCGCAAGCGCACCGAGAAGGACGAGCGGGTCCTGGTCACCACGCTCACCAAGAAGATGGCCGAGGACCTCACCGACTACTTCCTCGAACTCGGCATCCAGGTCCGCTACTTGCACAGCGACGTCGACACCCTGCGCCGCATCGAGCTGCTGCGCGAGCTGCGCTCCGGCGAGTTCGACGTCCTGGTCGGCATCAACCTCCTCCGCGAGGGCCTCGACCTCCCCGAGGTGTCCCTGGTGGCCATCCTGGACGCCGACAAGGAAGGCTTCCTGCGCTCCGGCACCTCCCTGATCCAGACCATCGGCCGCGCGGCGCGCAACGTGTCCGGTCAAGTCCACATGTACGCCGACCGGATCACCCCGGCGATGGAGAAGGCCATCGAGGAGACCAACCGCCGCCGGGAGAAGCAGGTCGCGTACAACACGGAGCGCGGCATCGACCCCCAGCCGCTCCGCAAGAAGATCAACGACATCGTCGCGCAGATCGCCCGCGAGGACGTCGACACGGAGCAGCTGCTCGGCTCGGGCTACCGCCAGTCCAAGGACGGCAAGGGCGCCAAGACCCCCGTGCCCGCCCTCGGCGGCAAGGCCGCGAAGAGCGCCAAGTCCGCCAAGGGCAAGGCCAAGGACACGGTGCCGACCGACCGTCCCGCGGCCGAACTCGCCGAGCAGATCGAGGAGATGACGGCACGCATGCGTGCCGCCGCCGCCGACCTGCAGTTCGAGGTCGCGGCCCGGCTGCGCGACGAGGTCCACGAGATGAAGAAGGAGCTGCGCCAGATGAAGGAGGGCGGCCTGGCCTGACCGCCCGGGTGGACCGCCGGACCTCGGGGTATGCGCTCTGTGTTGCAAGACCGACACAAAGTCCGATGCGGGGTTCGGCACTGTCAGTGGCGCTGCGTAGGGTTCTGGACATCCGCGGATTCCGCGGCAACAGGGGACAGTTCGAGAGGGGAACAGCCGTGACGGTCAACATGACCAAGGGTCAGGCCATCAGTCTGCAGAAGAACGACGGGTCCGGCCTGACCGCGGTGCGCATGGGTCTCGGCTGGCAGGCGGCTCCCCGGCGCGGCCTGTTCGGCTCGCGCACCCGGGAGATCGACCTCGACGCGTCCGCCGTGCTGTTCGCCGACAAGCAGCCGGTCGACGTGGTGTTCTTCCGCCATCTGGTGAGCGACGACGGCTCCGTGCGCCACACCGGTGACAACCTCGTCGGCGGTGTCGGCCAGGGCGGGGACGACGAGGCGATCCTCGTCGACCTCGCGCGCGTGCCGGTCCACATCGACCAGATCGTCTTCACCGTGAACTCCTTCACGGGCCAGACCTTCCAGGAGGTGCAGAACGCGTTCTGCCGCCTGGTCGACGAGACCAACGGCCAGGAGCTGGCCCGCTACACGCTGGCGGGCGGCGGCCAGTACACGGCCCAGATCATGGCGAAGGTGCACCGCACCGGCTCGGGCTGGACGCTGACGGCCCTCGGTACGCCGACCAACGGCCGCACCTTCCAGGACCTGATGCCGGCGATCCTGCCCCACCTGTAGGACGGCCCGGCGCACACGACACGACACGGCTGAGCAGGGGGACGCGAGCGATGGCAGCCGAGCTGGTGCGGGGGCAGAACCACCCGCTCTCCCAAGTGCGCCTGGAGATCCGGGTCGCGGCCGGCAAACCGGTCGTGGCCGCCGCCACGCTCGGCGACGAGCGCGGCCGGATCCACGGCATCGAGTGGGTGGCCCACCCGGGCACACCCACCCTGCCCGGCCTGGAGGTCTCCAAGCAGGCGGCCGCCGACCACCGCCTCGCCGTGGACCTGGGCGCCATGCCGGAGGCCGTGCACCGCGTCAGCGTCCTCCTCGCCCTGCCCCTCGACGGCGACGGCCCCGCCCGCTTCGGCGCCGTGGCCGCGCCCTTCGTCGCGGTCACCGGCCTCGACGGCACCGAGGTCGCCAGCTACACGATCACCGGCCTGGACGCCGAATCAGCCGTCGTGGCCCTGGAGTTGTACCGCAGACAGGGTGCCTGGAAAGTACGAGCCGTCGGCCAGGGTTACGCGGGCGGCCTCGCCGAACTCCTCACCGACCAGGGCCTGCCCCAGGCTTCCCACCTCGCGGGCAGCATCAACGAAGCGGTGGCCCAGGGCGTCGCCCGCTCCGTGGCCGCACCCCCGCCCCGCACTGCGGACGGCGACCGCACCCGCCAGAGCGCCACTCCGGCCCTCGGCCCCGAGGGGAGCGGATCCACGACACAGGGCGCCTCCGGAGCCGTAGCACCGCAGCCGACATCTCCGTACGGGGCGCAGGGCACCCCGGGGGCCGTAGGGCCGCAGTCCGGATTCCCCGGTTCCGCCGCGCCCGAGGACCCCGGAGCCACCCAGCCCGCGACCCCCGCGACCGGCGGTCCGATCGACTACAGCCATCCGCGTCGGCAGACCGGGGCGCCTCCGGCGCCTGCGCCGACCGCGCCGCCGGCTCCGCCCGGGCAGCACGCGCGGCCCGTTGCCGGGGACGCGACCGGGTGGTCGATGGAGGAGCGGCTGTACAACCAGGTGTGGGGCATGTTCGAGGACCTGGCGCGCACCATGGCCGCGTACCGCAGCGCCGTCGATTTCGCGGACTCGCGCATGGAGAAGGAGCTCGACCAGGCGCTGTCCGACCCGCGCAGCCGGATAGGCGGGCAGGGCGACGCGGCCCGCGAGGCGGCGCAGGCCAAGCACGCCCAACTCGTCGACCAGGCACGGGCGGCCCTGGACCGGGACCTCGACCAGCTGGCCGCCGAGTCCGAGGTGGTCGAACCCGCGCTCCCCTTGGCGTTCGCGGGTTGGGACAACCCCGTCTGGCACGGCTACCGCGTCCCCATGGAGATCCCGATGGCCGTGCGCCTCGGTGATCTCCACCTCCCGGAGAGCCCCGAGCTGCGCATCCCGATGCTGGTCCGGCTGCCCTTGGAGCGCGGCCTGTGGATCGACAGCGGTGGCGCGGAGTCATTCGACGGCTCGTTCACCGACTCGCACGAACTGCGGCGTCTCGCACTGGACACGGCCGTGGCGCACGCGGCCCGGCTGCTCGCCGTCTATCCGGCGGGCGAGTTCGCCGTGCACGTCATCGACCCGGCCGGCTCGGCGGCGCAGGCGCTGGCCCCGCTGGTGCACACCGGAGTGCTCGCGGCGCCGCCCGCCGCGGGTGCCGCCGGGGTGGCGGACGTCCTGGCCCGGCTCACCCAGCGGGTGGACCTGGTGCAGATGGCGGTGCGCGGCGGCGCCGCCGACTCACTGCCGCCCGGTCTCGACACGGCCGAGCAGCTGCTGATCGTCAACGACTTCCCGCACGGCTTCGACGACCGGGCCGTGACCCAGCTGCGCTATCTCGCCGACGAGGGCCCGAGCGTCGGCGTCCATCTGATGATGGTCGCGGACCGCGAGGACGCCGCGGGCTACGGCCCGTTGCTCGACCCCCTCTGGCGTTCGCTGATGCGACTCACCCCGCTGCCCGACGACCACCTCGCCGACCCGTGGGTCGGACACGCCTGGACGTACGAGCCCTCGCTCGTACCGCGCGGCAGCCAGGTGCTCCAGCAGGTGCTGACGGAGGTCGCGACGGCCCGCACCAAGCTCAGGTAAAGGGCTCCCACCTGCACGTTTATCCTTTCTTTGGTAATCGCTTTACCTTTCCTTGGTGGTTGGGGTAGGCTTTTCCGTACGGAGGGGAGTACTCCCTATCTGCTGCGGCGTACCCGTCAATACGGATCAGGCCAGATCCCGGGGCGTCGGCCCTGGGCGCCCGTCCAAGGTGGAAGAGACCTCCGGTAGCGACGACGCTGACCATTTGCCGTTAATACCGCCGGAGGAGCAGTAGTGGATGTTTCCGTGACCCTGTGGGTCCTGACCATCGTGGGGCTGGCGGCCCTGATCGCGGTCGACTTCTTCATCGGCCGCAAGCCGCATGACGTGTCGATCAAGGAAGCCGGGATCTGGACGATCGTCTGGATCGCTCTCGCCGGACTCTTCGGACTCGGCCTGCTCCTCTTCGGGGGCGGCCAGGCCGGCGGCGAGTTCTTCGCCGGCTTCATCACCGAGAAGTCGCTGAGCGTCGACAACCTCTTCGTCTTCGTCCTGATCATGGCGAAGTTCGCCGTGCCCTCGCAGTACCAGCAGCGGGTGCTGCTCGTCGGCGTCCTCATAGCCCTGGTCCTGCGGGCCATCTTCATCGCGGCCGGCGCGGCCATCCTCGCCAGCTTCGCGTGGGTCTTCTACATCTTCGGCGCCTTCCTCATCTGGACCGCCTGGAAGCTCATCCAGGAGGCCCGCGCCGACGAGGAAGAAGAGGAGTTCGAGGAGAACAAGCTGCTCAAGGCCGCCGAGCGCCGCTTCGGCGTGGCCGACCGGTACCACGGCACCAAGCTGTGGATCCGGGAGAACGGCAAGCGGATCATGACGCCGATGCTGGTCGTGATGCTCGCCATCGGTACGACGGACGTGCTCTTCGCCCTCGACTCCATCCCCGCGATCTTCGGCCTGACCCAGGACCCGTACATCGTGTTCACGGCCAACGCGTTCGCCCTGATGGGCCTGCGCCAGCTGTACTTCCTCATCGGCGGCCTGCTCAAGAAGCTGGTCCACCTCAGCTACGGCCTGTCGGTCATCCTCGGCTTCATCGGAGTCAAGCTGGTGCTGCACGCGCTGCACGAGTCCGGCGTACATGTCCCGGAGATCAGCATCCCGGTCTCGCTGGGCGTGATCTGCGCGGTCCTGATCGTCACCACGATCACCAGCCTGATGGCCAACAAGAAGCAGGCGGCGGCCGAGGCGGCGCAGTCCGGGACCGAAGGCGCCCCGAAGGACAGCATCGACGCCTGACCACGTCCGACGTAGGAGAAACGATCACCGGGAGCACCGCACGATGAATTGCCGACCGCTGCTCCCGGTGCTTCGTTGGATACCGAGCGCGACCGGTCCGGGAGCGCCACGGCCGGGTGGAGGTATCCATGGACGTATCGCAGAAGTTCGTGCAGATCGTCGACTTCGAGACCGATCGCTTCGACGAGATGCAGGCGGTGGCCGAGGAGGCCGACAAGCGGATCGCCGGCCGGCCCGGCGGGCCGACGCACCGCCTCGTCCTGCGGGACCGGAACAATCCCGGCCATGTCCTCGTCGTGATCGAGTTCGACTCGTACGAGGACGCCATGCGCAACAGCCAGGATCCCGAGACCGGCAAAATGGCCGAGCAGATGGCCGCGTTGTGTACCAGGCCGCCGTCGTTCACCGACTGCGACGTCCTGGACATGACCGAGTTCAAGTAGCGCCCGGCGGGCCCCGCGCCGCCGGAATGCGGGGCCCGTACGCCTCTGCGAGGATCGCTTCATGATCACTCGGCTCAGGCCGCTCACCACCCGGTGGACGACCCTCGTACCGGTGCTCGCGGCCGTCCTCCTGGTCTTCACCTGGGGTCGGAAGGACCTGCCCGGCGTGGTCGTCGCTCTGGTGACCGTGGTCCTCGCCGGTGCCGTGCTGGCCGCGGTGCACCACGCCGAGGTGATCGCCCACCGGGTCGGAGAACCCTTCGGCTCCCTGGTGCTCGCCGTCGCCGTGACGATCATCGAGGTCGCCCTGATCGTCACCCTGATGGCCGACGGCGGCGACAAGAGCTCGACCCTCGCCAGAGACACCGTCTTCGCGGCCGTCATGATCACCTGCAACGGCATCGTCGGCCTGGTCCTCATCGTCGCCTCGCTGCGCCACGGCACGGCTGTCTTCAACCCCGAGGGCACCGGCGCCGCCCTCGCCACCGTGGCGACCCTGGCCACGCTCAGCCTGGTCCTGCCGACCTTCACCACCAGCAAGCCGGGCCCGGAGTTCTCCGGCGCCCAGCTCACCTTCGCCGCGCTCTCGTCACTCGCCCTGTACGGCCTCTTCGTGGCCACGCAGACCGTGCGGCACCGCGACTACTTCCTGCCCGTCTCCCACCAGGGCGAGACGATCACCAAGGACCTCCACGCGGACGCACCGTCCGCCCGTACCGCCCTGATCAGCCTGGGCCTGCTGGGCCTCGCCCTGATCGGCGTGGTCGGACTGGCCAAGGGAGTCTCGCCGACCATCGAGTCCGGCGTCGAGGCGGCCGGGCTGCACCATGCCGTCGTCGGCGTGATCATCGCGCTGCTCGTGCTGCTCCCCGAGACCATCGCCGCCCTGCGCTCCGCCCGCCGCGATCGGGTGCAGACCAGCCTCAACCTCGCGCTCGGCTCGGCGATGGCCAGCATCGGCCTCACCATCCCTGCCGTCGCCCTCGCGTCCATCTGGCTCTCCGGGCCCCTCGTCCTCGGCCTCGGCTCCACACACATGGTGCTGCTCGCCCTGACGGTCGTGGTGAGTTCGCTGACGGTGGTGCCGGGACGGGCGACCCCGCTTCAGGGTGGGGTCCATCTGGTGCTGTTCGCGGCGTACTTGGAGCTGGCGATCAATCCGTAGCGGGAGGCGTCCCGCCCGCCGCGTGTGCGGTTCCGCAAGGCGAGAATTTCCGTGAAGCGAGGACGTCCGTGAGGCGCGGGGGTTCGGGCGGGACGTAAACGCTTGCGCAAACCTTTACGTCCCTCTGCCGCCTGTTGCGCGAGCCCTCACCCGGTGACCGGCTCCACCGCCGCCACCCCCACCGGCCGCGTCTCCGGCAGCAGCGCGAAGCAGCCCAGGCTGAACAGGGCGACCCCCGTCAGATAGGCGCCCACACCCCAGGGGACGCGCCCGCCGTGCTCGGCGAGCGCCGTAGCCACGATCGGGGTGAGCGCGCCGCCGAGAACCCCGCCGAGGTTGTAGCCCACGGCGGCACCCGTGCAGCGCACCCGCGGCTCGTACAACTCCGGCAGATACGCGCCGAGCACGGCGAACATCGTCACGAACGCGAGCAGCGCCCCGAGGAACCCGAGGAACATCAGCAGCGGCGCACCCGTGGCGAGCAGCGCGACCATCGGGAACATCCACAGCGCGGCGCCCGCGCACCCCAGCAGGCACAGCGGACGGCGCCCGTAGCGGTCGCTCAGCAGCGCCACCAGCGGGGTGAGCGAGCCCTTCACCACCACGGCGGCCATGATGCAGGCCAGCATGACGGTACGGCTCACCCCTAGCCGCTCCGTGCCGTAGGCGAGGGACCACGTCGTGACCGCGTAGAAAATGGCGTACCCCACGGACAGTGCCCCGGCGGTCAGCAGTACCAACCGCCAGTGCCCGCGCACCACTTCGGCGAGCGGCACACGCGCGTGGTCGTCGATTTCGAGGAACCGGGGGCTCTCGGCGAGCGACGACCGCAGCCACAGCCCGCCCAGGGCCAGTACCCCGGCCACCCAGAACGGCACCCGCCAGCCCCACCGCGCGAACTGCGCGTCCGTCAACGTCGCCGAGAGCGCCAGCATCACGCCGTTGGCCAACAGGAACCCCACCGCGGGCCCGGCCTGCGGAAAGCTCGACCACAGTCCGCGCCGCCCGGCCGGCGCGTGCTCGGCGGTCAGCAGCACCGCCCCGCCCCACTCCCCGCCGAGACCCAGCCCCTGCAGAAAACGCAGCACCAGGAGGAGAACGGGAGCGGCCACCCCGATCGAGCCGTACGACGGTACGCAGCCGACCGCGACCGTCGAGGCTCCCGTCAGCAGCAAGGACGCGACGAGGACCGGCCGCCGCCCACGCCGGTCCCCGAAGTGCCCGAACAGGATCGAGCCCAGCGGTCGCGCCACGAAGCCCACGCCGAACGTTCCGAAGGCCGCGAGCGTCCCCGCCACCGGTGAGAACGTCGGGAAGAACAGGGGGCCGAGGACCAGGGCCGCCGCCGTGCCGTACACAAAGAAGTCGTAGAACTCGATCGCGGTGCCGGCGAGGGAGGCGGCCGCGAGGCGCAGCATGGACGGGGGGTTTACGGTGCGTGCATCGTACATGCCGCGTCAACTACCCACAGTGAGCAACGGTTACGGGGGCGCGCGGAGGTGCGGAGGGGTCGTGATAGACCGGGTCCGAGCAGCGACCGTCGACCGGCGGCCCCGCCTCGAACGACATGTCCGAACGGACCGGAGGAACCGTGCCCCGCACCCTGGCCAACGCCCCGATCATGATCCTCAACGGCCCCAACCTGAACCTCCTGGGCCAGCGCCAGCCGGAGATCTACGGCTCCGACACGCTCGCCGACGTCGAGGCCCTGTGCGTCAAGGCGGCGGCCGGGCTCGGCGGCACGGTGGACTTTCGGCAGTCCAACCACGAGGGCGAACTGGTCGACTGGATCCACGAGGCCCGGCTGAACCACTGCGGCATCGTGATCAACCCGGCCGCCTACTCGCACACCTCGGTCGCGATCCTGGACGCCCTCAACACCTGTGACGGGCTGCCGGTGGTGGAGGTCCACATCTCCAACATCCACCAGCGCGAGGCTTTCCGGCACCACTCGTACGTCTCGTTGCGCGCCGACGGGGTCATCGCGGGGTGCGGTGTGCAGGGGTACGTGTTCGGCGTGGAGCGGGTCGCCGCGCTGGCGGGGGCGGGGAAGGCCGACGCGTAAGGCGTAGGGCGGTAAGCGCCGGCCTCCTGGCGCACACCCCTTACAGACCGCCCGTTGCACAAGGCCGCTGCTACAGGCGGCCCGCCTCCACGATCCGTCGCAGGAAGCGCTGCGTGCGCTCCTGCTGCGGGTCGCCGAAGATCTGCTGGGCCGTGCCGCGCTCCAGGACCACGCCTCCGTCCAGGAAGCACACCTGGTCGGCGACGTCCCGGGCGAAGCCCATCTCGTGCGTGGCCAGCACCATGGTCATGCCCTCGTCCTTCAAGTCCCGCACCACGGCGAGCACTTCACCCACCAGCTCCGGGTCGAGCGCGGCGGTGATCTCGTCGAAGAGCAGCAGTCGCGGACGTACGGCCAGGGCGCGCACGATCGCCACCCGCTGCTGCTGACCACCGCTCAGCCGGTCCGGGTAGGCGCCCGCCTTGTCCTCGAGTCCGAGCCGCTCCAGCAGCTCACGCGCGTGTGCCTCGGCCTCCGCGCGGGACACGCCGTGCACCCGGCGCGGGGCGAGGGTGATGTTCTCCAGGACGGTCATGTGCGGGAAGAGGTTGTAGGCCTGGAACACCACGCCGATACGGCGCCGTATCGCGTCCTGGTCGACGCGCGGGTCGGTGATCTCCTCGCCGTCCAGCCAGATCGCGCCGTCGTCGATGTCCTCCAGGAGGTTCGCGCACCGCAGCAGCGTCGACTTGCCGGAGCCGGAGGCGCCGATCAGCGCGGTCACCGTGTGCTGCGGGACCTCCAGGTCGACGTCCCGTAGGACCACGGACGTACCGAAGGTCTTGCGGACGGACTCCATGCGCAGCACGGGTGAGGTGGTGTCGGTGCTCATGTCGTGCCTCCCTGGGCGCGCTGCTTGTCCATCCGCGCGGTCACCCAGTCCGTGAAGCGGGTCATCGGGATGGTCAGCGCCACGAAGACGAGCCCCGCGACGATGTACGGCGTGTAGTTCAGGGCGCGCTGCGCGATGATGTCGGACGCCCGTACGGCATCGATCGCGCCGCCGATGGACACGAGCCCGGTGTCCTTCTGGAGGGACACGAGATCGTTCAACAAGGGCGGCACCTGCCGGCGTACGGCCTGGGGGAGTACCACGTGCCGGAGCGCCTGCCGGTTGCTCAGGCCCAGGGAGCGGGCCGCGGCGCGCTGCGAGGGGTGCACGGACTCGATGCCCGCGCGGAACACCTCGGCGACGTACGCCGAGTACGTGAGCGTCAGGGCCGCACCGCCCAGCCATACGGGGTCGACGGTCACGCCCTGGAGGCGCAGGGCGGGCACTCCGAAGACCACGATCATCAAGTTGATGATCAGTGGCAGTCCCCGGAAGAAGTCCGTGTACGCGGCCGCCAGCACCCTCAGGGGGAAGAACACCGGGCCGCGCAGGGTGCGCGCGATGGCGATCAGCATGCCCAGGACGAGCACCAGGACGCCGCAGATCAGCAGCAGCCGGACGTTGAGCCACAGCCCTTCGAGGACCTTGGGGAACGCCTCGCGCGCGTAGTGCCCGTCGAAGAAGGTCTCCTTGGTG
Organism: Streptomyces sp. NPDC050528; assembly: GCF_044457795.1. Lineage (NCBI taxonomy): Bacteria > Bacillati > Actinomycetota > Actinomycetes > Kitasatosporales > Streptomycetaceae > Streptomyces > Streptomyces sp. NPDC050528. The sequence goes on along the minus strand of NZ_JBITHH010000002.1, from coordinate 232,568 downwards.
CGCTCCCAGCCCGGCGCGCTGACCACGACCACGTACAGGACGACGGCCGTGACCAGGGTCGACACCGCGGCGATCGCGGTCGCGCGCCGGGCACGCGTGCGCTTGTGGCGCTCGCGGTCCAGGCGCCGCTGCGAGGGGACGTACGTGTCGCCCCCGCCGGGCATGTCGCCCTTGTCGTCCGCGGCCTCCCGGCCCGACTCGTCCTTCACCACGGTCACTTGAGGACCGGGGCGTCGACGGCGTCGGAGAGCCACTGCTTCTCCAGCGCGGCCAGCGTGCCGTCCTTGCGGAGCGCGTCCACGGCCGACGACACGCACGACGTGAGGTCGCTGCCCTTGTCGAGGACCAGCCCGAACTGCTCGGGCGTGCCGCCCTGGTTCTCGAACTGGCCGACGATCTTGGCGTTGGTCACCTCGGCCGAGGTGATGTAGAACGCGGTCGGCAGGTCGACGACGATCGCGTCGACCTGGCCGTTCTTGAGCGCGGACACGGCCTGGTCGTTCTTGGAGAACGCGGCCTCCTGCTGCGTCGGCTTCACCACGTCGCTGATGTAGTTCAGGCTCGTGGTGCCGACCTGGGCGCCCAGCTTGAGGCCCTTCAGGCCCGCGATGGTCGTCGCCTTGGCGGCCTTGCTGCCCTTGAGCGCGATGACGGCCTGCCGCACGTCGTAGTAGCCGGAGGAGAAGTCGACGGCCTTCTTGCGCTCGGCGCTGATCGACACCTGGTTGATGTCGAAGTCGAAGGTCTTCACGCCGGGCGCGAAGGCCTTGTTGAAGGGGACGCTCTGCCAGGCGACGGCGCTCTTGTCGTAGCCGAGCTGCTTCGCCACGGCGTAGGCGACCGCCGACTCGAAGCCCTTGCCGTTGGCGGGCTTGTCGTCCTCGAACCACGGCTCGTACGCGGGCTCGTCCGTCGCGATCGTCAGCTTGCCGGAGGTCTGGGTGGCCAACTTGCCCTTGGCACAGGTGGTCGCGGTCGAACCCGAGGCCTGGTCGGAGGCCTTCTCCTCCGGCTGCGGAGCACAGCCGACGGCGGTGGCGAGCAGGGCTATGGTCGCGGCGGATATCGCGCGTCGCAGTACGCGAGGGGCAAGGTGCATGGCGGGAGAGTGACAGTCAGACGTCCTGATTGTCCAGGTCACAGCCCCGAATGTCCGCATAGTGGGAACACTTGTTGCGCTCTTGTGAACGGCGCCTGTGGGGCCGCCGATTCCGGCCCGCTCGCCGGGGCCGCCGGCCGAGGGCGGGGGAATGACGGACCGGCGGCCCATCCGCGCAGGAGCCGTCGTCCTGAGCGGGGCTGCTTCCAGTTGACCGCGCAACCACGTGCGTTGGGAGCGCGCGCGGAACACCGGCGCGTGCGAAGGGTTCACACGGGGCGCGCACACGCCGGTTCACGCCGGACGCTGACCACTCCGGCCGATCCTCACCACCCGCGCGCGTGCCACTCCGGCAGGTGCGGGCGTTCGGCGCCCAGCGTCGTGTCGTTGCCGTGCCCCGGGTAGACCCAGGTCTCGTCCGGGAGCGTGCCGAAGATCTTCGTCTCGACGTCGTGGATCAGGCTCGCGAACGCCGCGGGGTTCTTCCAGGTGTTGCCCACGCCGCCGGGGAACAGGCAGTCCCCGGTGAACACATGAGGGTGCCCGTGCGGGTCGTCGTAGACGAGCGCGATCGAACCCGGCGTATGGCCCACGAGGTGACGCGCGGTCAGTTCGACCTGGCCCACCCGGATCGTGTCGCCGTCGTCGACCAGGACGTCGGTCGCCACCGGGATGCCGTCGGCGTCCTCGCGGCCCGCGTACGTACGCGCGCGCGTGGCCGTCACGACCTCGGCGAGCGCCTGCCAGTGGTCGCCGTGCTGGTGGGTGGTGACGACGGACGCGATGCCGTCGTCGCCGATCGTGCCGAGCAGGGTCTCCGCGTCGTTGGCCGCGTCGATCAGCAACTGCTCGTCCGTGGCCCGGCAGCGCAGCAGATAGGCGTTGTTGTTCATGGGCCCGACTGCGATCTTGGTGATCATCAGGTCCGTGAGCTCGTGCACATCCGCCGGTCCACCGACCGTCACCTCGCCGCTGTACGTCATGGCGGTCAGCCTAGTGCGTTCTCGAAGACGTTCCGAAGGGACCGGCGCCCTCCGGCGTTCGGGTGCGGGAGCGTGACGCCTTCCCCGCCGCGGCGACGGAGGCCGATCATTCGCCCATGAGACCCGAAGTGCGCGCGCTCGTCGCCTGCTTCCGCCCTGACGACTGCTACGGCGTCGCCTGGACGCTTCTCCACCTCATCGAGACCGGCCCGAACCCCGTGCTCGCCGCCGAGCCCGCACCCGACGCCGACGCGTGGCATCAAAGGCTGTACCGCCGGGCCGTGGGGCTATAGCGGAGGCAGCGTCGGCAAGGAGCCCCCGTCGACCGTCAGGCCCGACCCGTCCCGGCGCCCGCAGAGCCACCCGAGCAGATCCGCCGGGCTGCCGGTGACGGTGATTTCGGGCTTCTCGGCAGGCCGGCCCGTGCTCCACGCGTGCGTGCCGTCGGCGAGGTGGGTAGACGGCACATCCGGGTGGCCGTCGAACCGCTCCACCAGGAAGTCGATCTCCCGCTGGGTGAACTCCTCGGGCAGGTCTTCCAGTTCGTACCCGATCCCCAGGTCCACGTGATGCAGCTCGACCTCGACCCACCGCCGGAACGGCACCCGCGACGCGGTGTCGATGACCCCGTTGCGCAGCTCCACCCGGCGCGACCAGTCCGCCGGAGCGGCGCCCACCGCCTGGAAGCGGGCCCCGCTCTCGCGCACATCGGCGAGCTGGACGTCGAGGGGGCGCGGGGCGTCGCGCTCGATGTCGGAGTCGCGGATGTCCGCCGTCGCGTACATGGGGCGGCTCTCCAGGACGTTCACGAGGGCGTCCGCGTTCCGGGCGAGATGGGCGAGGACGTGGCCGCGGCTCCAGCCGGGAAGCCGTGACGGCTCGGCCACAGAGGCGTTGTCCAGTTCGGCGGCTGCGGTGAGCACCCGTTCGGTCGCATCACGTACAGAGGCCAGGTCATGAGCGTGATCAATCATGCTGCTGACCCTAGTCCCGCCACACCTTTGGGTGAAGGTGGTGAAGCAGTGCCGTAAATCGAATGCACGTGCTATATCGTCGGGTGCGGCGTCGGGCATGCTGGAAGGCCGGAGGTTGTTATGCCTCGGCCGGGATTCCGACCGGCGTTGTCAGTGGCTCCCCCTAGTCTGAGAACGACGGGGGCCCCGCCCCTGTCACTTCTCTCAAGAAAGGTGCGGACCGGCGTGGCCGACCGTCTCATCGTCCGTGGCGCGCGCGAGCACAATCTGAAGAATGTCTCGCTCGACCTTCCACGCGACTCGCTCATCGTGTTCACGGGCCTGTCCGGGTCGGGCAAGTCCTCCCTGGCCTTCGACACGATCTTCGCCGAGGGCCAGCGGCGCTACGTGGAATCGCTCTCCTCGTACGCCCGCCAGTTCCTCGGCCAGATGGACAAGCCGGACGTCGACTTCATCGAGGGTCTCTCCCCGGCCGTCTCCATCGACCAGAAGTCGACCTCGCGCAACCCGCGCTCGACGGTCGGCACCATCACCGAGGTCTACGACTACCTGCGTCTGCTCTTCGCGCGCATCGGCAAGCCGCACTGCCCGGAGTGCGGCCGGCCCATCTCGCGCCAGTCGCCGCAGGCCGTCGTCGACAAGGTCCTGGCGCTGCCCGAGGGAAGCCGCTTCCAGGTCCTGTCGCCGCTGGTGCGCGAGCGCAAGGGCGAGTTCGTCGACCTGTTCGCGGACCTCCAGACCAAGGGCTACAGCCGCGCGCGCGTGGACGGCGAGACCATCCAGCTCTCCGAACCGCCCACCCTGAAGAAGCAGGAGAAGCACACCATCGAGGTGGTCATCGACCGCCTCACGGTGAAGGACTCCGCCAAGCGCCGCCTCACCGACTCCGTGGAGACCGCCCTCGGACTGTCCGGCGGCATGGTCGTCCTCGACTTCGTCGACCTCCCCGAGGACGACCCCGAGCGCGAGCGCATGTACTCGGAGCACCTGTACTGCCCGTACGACGACCTCTCCTTCGAGGAGCTGGAGCCCCGCTCCTTCTCCTTCAACTCGCCCTTCGGCGCCTGCCCCGAGTGCTCCGGCATCGGCACGCGCATGGAGGTCGACGCCGAGCTGATCGTCCCGGACGAGGACAAGTCCCTGGACGAGGGCGCCATCCACCCCTGGTCGCACGGCCATACCAAGGACTACTTCAGCCGGCTCATCGGCGCCCTCGCGGACGCGCTGGGCTTCCGCACCGACATCCCCTTCGCGGGCCTCCCGCAGCGCGCCAAGAAGGCCCTGCTCTACGGCCACAAGACGCAGATCGAGGTGCGGTACCGGAACAGGTACGGACGCGAGCGGGTCTACACGACGCCGTTCGAAGGCGCCGTCCCCTTCGTGAAGCGGCGGCACGGCGAGGCGGAGAGCGACGCGAGCCGCGAGCGCTTCGAGGGCTACATGCGCGAGGTGCCCTGTCCCACCTGTCACGGCACGCGTCTGAAGCCGGTCGTCCTCGCGGTCACGATCATGGACAAGTCGATCGCCGAGATCTCCGGCATGTCCATCAGCGACTGCGCGGAGTTCCTCGGCGGGATGAAGCTCGACGCCCGCGACAAGAAGATCGCCGAGCGAGTACTGAAGGAGTGCAACGAGAGGCTGCGCTTCCTGGTCGACGTCGGCCTCGACTACCTCTCGCTGAACCGCGCGGCCGGCACGCTCTCCGGCGGCGAGGCCCAGCGCATCCGCCTGGCCACCCAGATCGGCTCCGGCCTCGTGGGCGTCCTGTACGTCCTGGACGAGCCGTCCATCGGCCTGCACCAGCGCGACAACCACCGGCTGATCGAGACCCTGGTCCGGCTCCGCGACATGGGCAACACGCTCATCGTCGTCGAGCACGACGAGGACACCATCAAGGTCGCCGACTGGATCGTCGACATCGGCCCCGGCGCGGGCGAGCACGGCGGCAAGGTCGTGCACAGCGGCTCCCTGAAGGAGCTGCTCGCCAACGACGAGTCGATGACCGGGCAGTACCTGTCCGGCAAGAAGGCCATCCCGCTGCCCGAGATCCGGCGCCCGCTCGACCCCTCCCGCCGGCTCACGGTGCACGGTGCCCGGGAGAACAACCTCCAGGACATCGACGTCTCGTTCCCCCTGGGTGTGTTCACCGCGGTCACCGGAGTCTCCGGCTCCGGCAAGTCGACCCTGGTCAACGACATCCTGTACACGCACCTGGCCCGCGAACTGAACGGCGCGAGGAACGTACCGGGACGGCACACGCGCGTGGACGGCGACGACCTCGTCGACAAGGTCGTGCACGTCGACCAGTCGCCCATCGGCCGCACCCCCCGGTCGAACCCGGCGACGTACACCGGAGTCTTCGACCACGTCCGCAAGCTGTTCGCCGAGACGACCGAGGCGAAGGTGCGGGGCTATCTGCCCGGCCGCTTCTCCTTCAACGTCAAGGGCGGTCGCTGCGAGAACTGCGCGGGCGACGGCACCATCAAGATCGAGATGAACTTCCTGCCGGACGTCTACGTCCCGTGCGAGGTGTGCCACGGCGCCCGTTACAACCGGGAGACGCTGGACGTCCACTACAAGGGCAAGTCCATCGCCGACGTCCTGAACATGCCGATCGAGGAGGCCACGGAGTTCTTCGAGGCGGTCCCCGGGATCGCCCGCCACCTCAACACCCTCAAGGACGTCGGCCTCGGCTACGTCCGGCTCGGCCAGTCCGCGACCACCCTGTCCGGCGGTGAGGCCCAGCGTGTCAAGCTCGCCAGCGAGCTCCAGCGCCGCTCCACCGGCCGTACGGTCTACGTCCTGGACGAGCCCACCACCGGCCTGCACTTCGAGGACATCAGCAAGCTCCTCACCGTGCTCGGCGGACTGGTCGACAAGGGCAACACGGTCATCGTCATCGAGCACAACCTCGACGTGATCAAGGTGGCCGACTGGGTCGTCGACATGGGCCCGGAGGGCGGCGCGGGCGGCGGTCTCGTCATCGCCGAGGGCACCCCGGAGCAGGTCGCCGCAGTAGGAGCCAGCCACACCGGCAAGTTCCTGCGCGAGATCCTCGACGCCGACCGGATCAGCGACGGAGCCCCCGTGAAGGCCCCGCGCAAGACGGCCGCCAAGAAGACCGCGGCGGTCCCCGCGAAGAAGTCCGTGCCCGCCAAGAAGGCCACGCCCGCGAAGAAGACGACGCGAGCCCGCAAGGCCTGACCGGCAGCGAGCACGCGCGTGTGGCGCCCGGCGGGAATTCCCCGCCGGGCGCCACACGCGTTCAACAGCCTCTACAGACCGCCCAGTTCAGAGGCGTACGGCGGTTCCGCCCCCGCCCGTGAGCACGTGATCGCCGCCGCCCGCGCCGCGAACTTCAGCAGCTGGGTCCAGCCGTCGCGGCCCAGGACGGCCATCCCTTCCGCCGACAGCGCGTTCCGGGTGGAGAGGTTGTGCAGCAGCGCCGCGTTGACGGTGTCGCCCGCGCCGATCGTGTCCACGACGTCGACCTTCTCGCCCGGCACCGGGTACACCGTGCCGTCCTGGGTGAACGCCGCGAGCCCGTCGCCGCCCTGGGTGATCACGACGGCCGAGGGACCGGCGTCCAGCCACTCGCGCGGGGTGCCGCCCAGCCACAGCGCGTCCTCCTCGGACAGCTTGAGGAGCGAGACGTACGGCAGCCAGCTCTTGAAGCGCGCCCGGTACGCGTCCGGGTCGGGGATCAGGCCCGCCCGGATGTTCGGGTCGAGCAGCGTGAACACGCCCTGGCCGAACGCGGTCCGCAGCAGTTCCTCGTAGGCGGTCGCGCCCGGCTCCAGGACCAGCGAGCAGGTGCCGAAGGACACCGCCTCCGTCTCGGCGGGCAGCGCCGCCGGCACCGTGAAGAGCCGGTCGGCGGTGCCGTCGACGTAGAAGGAGTACGTGGCCGAGCCGTGCGCGTCGAGCGTGGCGACCGCGAGGGTGGTCGGCTCCGGGCCGCGCTGTACGTCCAGGACGTCCACGTCGGCCTTCCGCAGTCCGGCGAGGAGGGCCTCGCCGAACGCGTCGTCGGAGACGCGTGAGCAGAAGGCGGTGGGGGAGCCGAGGCGGCCGAGCGCGATGGCGGTGTTGTACGGGCCGCCGCCGAGCGCCGGCTTCAGGGCGGCGAGGGCTGCCGTGCCCTGCGGCACCAGGTCGATCAGGGCCTCACCGGCTACGACGATCACGAGATGTTTCCCTTCTGGGACTGTTCGGACGGGGTGGGGCAGCCGCAGGACGTGCGGTGGACGAAGGTGCAGGGCAGACGTACGACACGGGCGGGCCGGTCCGGCGCGGTCAGTCGGTCCAGCAGGAGCCGTACGGCCTCGGCGCCGATCTCCTTGCTGGGCTGGGCGATCGCGGTGAGCCGGGGCTCGAACAGGTCCGCCCAGGCGAAGTCGTCGAAGCAGCACAGCGCGAGGTCGCCGGGGACCGACAGACCGCGCTCGCGCAGGGCCCGCAGGGCCCCGATGGTCATCGCGTTGTTGGCGGTGACCAGGGCCGTGGGCGGGGCCGCGAGGGACAGCAGCTTCTCGGTGGCCCGCTCGGCGGCGGCCGACTCGGAGTCGCCGTACGTCAACAGCCGCTCGTCGTACGGGAGTCCGGCGGCGGCGAGACCGTGCCGGTACCCGGCGATCCGCTCGCCGGTGGTGCTGAGCCCGGGCAGGCCCGCGACGAGGCCGATCCGGCGGTGGCCGAGCCCGGCGAGGTGTGTGACGAGATGGGTCATCGGTTCGATGTTCTCGGCGCACACCTGGTCGACGGGCGGCGCGTCGGCCGAGGGTGCTTCCACCACCCGGTCGAGGAACACCGTCGGTACGGAGTGCCGGCCGAGGTAGGCGATCAGCGCGTCCGGGGCCGCCGAGGGGGCGACGATCATGCCGTCCACCCGGCGCTCGTGCAGGAGTTGGACGACCGTGCGCTCGTGCTCCGGGTCGTCGTGCGGATCGGCGATGAGCAGGCTGTAGCCCTGTTCCAGGGCGCCGGCCTCGACGCCCTGGAGGATCTCCGTGAAGTACGGGTTGCTGATCGCCGACACCGCGAGGCCGATGGAACGGGTGCGGGACGTGACCAGGGAGCGGGCGAGGGTGTTGGGCGTGTAGCCCAGCTCCTCGATCGCGGCCAGCACGGCCTCCCGGGTACTGGGCAGCACCGGCCGGGTGTCGTTCAGGACGTGCGAGACGGTCGCGACGGACACACCGGCGCTCCGAGCGACGTCGACCATGGTGGCCATTGCGGATCCCCCTCCCCGAGGTGCGGCTGGCCGTGAACTGCGGCGGGCCTTCCGGTCGGGAACGTATCCCATCCGCCGCCCGACGTAAACGCTTGCGCAAACGTTTACGTACCGTGAGTGCCCGTCCGGTGAACCCACCTCAAAGCGGTCGGAACGCCACGGGTATCGTCGCCGTGCACCGACCGCTGGGCAGTCGCGCACCGGCCGCCGCGCAGGTGCGCACCGCGCCTTGAACAGCCAGAACGCCCCGAACGACAACAGCTGGAGACCCCCATGCCCGGCCGCCCCGCCCCGAGCCGTCGTACCGTCCTGCGCGGCGCGGCCCTCACGCCCGTCGCCGGGCTCGGACTCACCGCCTGCTCGGGCGGTGGCTCAGGGGCCGCCGCGACCCCGACCGCGCCCGTGGAGCTCGGCGCGGAGAGCGAGGTCGCCAAGGGGAGCGCCAAGCTGTACCGCGATCAGAATGTGGTCGTCAGCCGGGCCGCGAACGGCACCCTCAAGGCGTACAGCACGATCTGCACGCACGCGCAGTGCCCCATCAACAAGCTGGACGGCACGACGCTCGTCTGCCCGTGCCACGGCAGCGAGTTCGACGCGATGACCGGCAAGGTCGTGCAGGCGCCGGCCACCGAGCCCTTGCAGGAGCTGAAGGTGACGGCCGAGAACGGGAAGATCGTCGCGGGGCCGGCTGCCTGATCCTCGGGGCGTCCGCGCCCCGGCGGCTCACTCCCAGTCCCAGCCGATCCCCACGATCCCCGACCGCATCCTCGGCTCGACGAGGTGCACCGAGTGGTGTCCTCCGGCCAGGCGCAGTTCCTGGCGGCCGCTGCGCGGGGCCGCCGCCGAGTGCTGGGTGAAGCGGTGGCAGCGCACCGGGAGCGCGTTCTCGTCGAAGCGCACCTGGAGCGCGTACTGGCCGCCCGCGATACCGAAGTCACGGACGTACTCGCGGGAGACGCCGGCGGTGCCGTCCTCGACGCCGTAGCGGAAGAGGAACGTATCTCCCGAGCGCAAGCGGGTGCCGAAGAGGAGCTCGGCGACCAGGATGCCGGTCTCGTGGTGGCGGTGGACGCGGCCGGTGCGGCAGTTCTCCAGGGCGTGCACGGTCATGCGGTCCGGGGCGCAGCCGGGGTCTCCGTAGTGGACGGCTATGAAGCGGTCGATGCCGTCCCGGTGGGCGCGGACGATGTGGTGGGACTCGCGGCCGGCCAGCTCGCGGTGCGGCCCGACGCGCACGCGCTCGTGCAGCCCGAGGGAGTGCAGGCCGGTGTCGAGCGAGGACTCCAGTTCGGCCAGAAGCTGCTCCAGGACGCCGGAGGCCTCCACGAAGGAGCGGTACGAGCGGGCCGCCGGGCGCTGCGCGACGGAGCGTTCCTCGGCCTCGGCGAGCAGCCGGATCAGTGATTCCTCCGGGAGTTGGAGGATCTCCTCCAGCGCTCGTACGGCGCGCAGCGACTCGGGGCGCTGCGGGCGGCGGGCGCCCTGCTGCCAGTAACTCAGGCTGGTGACGCCGACCTTGACCCCGTAGCGCGTCAGATGGTGCTGGACGCGCTGCAGGGGCAGTCCCCGGGCGGCGATGGCCGCGCGCAGCGCGACGTGGAAGGGGCCGCCGCGCAGGGCCGAGTCCAGTTCCGCGGTGGCGACGTCCGCCTGCTGTGTGGCGTGCGGCATGCAGGGGCCCTTTCTGTGAATGTTCACAACGGCTGGTCAGGCCGTTCACGCGAGTTGCTTTCGGGGCCCCCGTCGGCGCCGGAGGAAAGTCTTCACATCCGTACGACGTCGTTCACGCCCCGAGTTCCCCCGCATTGAAGCGTGTTGACCAAGTCCCGACAACACCTGTCGCCCATCGGGCATATGTGACCTGGCCGAGTCGTGGTGGGTGTTCTCACGGTGGTGCGGGCGACCCGGTGTCGCCCAGCACGTCCCTGATCGCCCGTGCGGACAGGGCGGACTTGTGGAGGAAGCCGTGCGCGGGGCTGGCGGCGATGAGTTCCTGGAAGTCCTCCGGGGAGTGGGTCGAGATGAGGATCACCGCCGGTACGTTGCCCACGAGTTGGTGTGCGACCTCGAAGCCGTTCTCGCCGTCGAGGTCGAGGTCGACCAGGACGACGTCGGGGGCCGACTCCCGGGCCTGGGAGAGGGCATCCGCGCCCGTCGAGGCGATGCCGACGACTTCCACGCCGCCGCGTTCCAGCAGGGCGCGAGCGGCCTCCAGGAACCGGGCGCTGTCATCGACGAGGAGACAGCGCAGCGACATGTCCTCAGCTTGCCAACCGGTGGTCGGTCGCGCCTTCCAGCTAGCCGGAAAGTGCTGAAGTCCTGTGCCACAAACGAACGTTCTCGTGCACGCAGGGCGATGCGGATACGACGGGCGGTAGCATGACCGCGCCCTGGGGGAGACCGTGTCGTCCGGTCGAGTGGGGGGTGTGCCATGAACGGAACGAGCGCCACGCGCGCGTGGACCGGCAGCCGCGGGATCCGCCGGGTCCGCGCCACCCTGGTCCCCTGGGTGGCGTGCGCGGCCCTGCTGCTGGCCGCGTGCGACGGCGGCGGGAGCGGCGCCAAGGGGGCGAGCGCGACCCCGAAGGACACCACCTGCGACGGGAAGATCCACGGCACCGCGCACATCACGGTCTGGTACCACGCGGGCCCGAGCGGCGAGTTCACCACCCTGCAGAACCAGGTGAAGGACTTCAACAGGCAGCAGAAACAGGTGCGGGTCGAGCTGGTCACCCTCCCGGAGGACCGTGCCTACACCGCCCTGGTGCTGTCGGCGGCGGCCAGCGGCGACCTCCCCGACCTCCTGGACTTCGACGGGCCGAACCTCTACAGCTACGCCTGGTCGGGCAAGCTCCGGCCGATCGACTCCTGTGTGCCCGCGAGCGTCCGCGCCGACCTGTTGCCGACGATCCGTCAACAGGGCACCTACGCGGGCAGGTTGTGGGGCATCGGCACCTTCGACTCGGGCATGGGCCTGTATGTGCGCAAGTCCGTCATGAAGAAGGCCGGGATCCGCCTCCCGACCGGCCCCAAGGACGCCTGGACCGCCACCGAGATGACCGGCATCCTGGGCAAGCTCCGCAAGCAGGGCTACAAGGCGCCGCTCGACCTGCGGCTCGTCTACTCCCAGCCGGGCGAGGAATGGAACACGTACGGCTTCGCGCCCGCCGTGTGGTCCGCGGGCGGCGACCTCGTCGAACCCGGGAACTACCGCACCGCCGACGGCTATGTGAACGGCCCCGGTTCGGTCGAGGCGCTCACCGACATGCAGAACTGGGCCAAGGCGGGGCTCATCGACATGGTCAAGGACGACAAGGCGTTCGTCAGCGGCCGCAGCGCGATCTCCTGGTGCGGGCACTGGACCTATCCGGAATTCAACAAGGCATTCCCCGGGGACGTCGCGATCGTCCCGCTGCCCGACTTCGGCCAGGGCACCGTCACCGGCATGGGCTCGTTCCAGTGGGGCGTCCCGGCGGGCAACGCCGACGGTGACGCCGTCTGGCGCTTCCTGTCCTTCCTGCTGCGGCCCGCCCAGGTGCACCGGATGACCGTGGCCAACGGCGCGATCCCGGCCACCGAGAGCGCGATCAAGCTCTCGCCGCAGTACGCGCCCGGCGGCCCCGAGCACCTCTTCATCGAGCAGCTCCGGGACGGAGTGGCCCGCCCCAGGCCGCAGACGCCCGCCTATCCGGCGATCACCGACGCCTTCTCCCGGGCCTTCGCGAAGATCATCTTCAACCGGGCGCCGGTCAAGGCCACCCTCGACGAAGCCGCCACGAAGATCGACAAGGACCTCGCGGCACACGACGGCTATCCGCCGAACACGTAGCGAAAGCGGGCACTGCACGCGTGTGCCCGACACGTGGCGAAAGCGGGTGCCACGCGCGTGTGCCCGACGCATAGCGATAGCGGGTGTCACGCGCGCGTGACCGATTTCGAGGGAGCCCTCCTCCCCAAGGCCCTGACGATCATGGCCTGTTGGGGGCAGGCTGGGCACGTGACCCACCATCATCGACACTCCCCGCCACCGGGCCGCTGAGAGCCCGCCGTGCGTCGCCCCCTGTCCCCGGGCCCGCTCCGTAGGGTTCTCGCAGGGCTCCGCCCCGAGCCCGACCTCGCCACGCCCACCGCGCTCCCGGAGCTGCGCAGCCCGCGCTCCGACCACCCCGCCCCGCACGGCCCCCGCCGACGGCGCCCGCGGCCCGGCACCGCCCCTCGCGTCCCGTTCCTCGCCCGGCTGCGCGTCGGGCGCAAGCTGATGCTCCTGGTGCTGCTCCCGGTGACTGGCATGCTGGCGTTCACCGTGTTCGGCGCCTTCACCCAGTGGCACGAAGCGCAGAGGATGCGGGACTTCCGTACGGCGACCGGGCTGTCGTTCCGGACCACCGCGCTGACCGATGCCATCGCCAGGGAACGCATCGCCGCCGTGAAGGCCAGGCTGCGTCCCGGCCCGGCGACCCTGAAGGAACGCACCGGCGCGCAGCACGCCACCGACCAGGCCCTGAACGCCGCCCTCCTGGGCGCCGCCGGCCGGTCCGGACCGCCCGATGTACCGGGCCGGTTGGACGCCCGGAGCCGCCAACTGCACGCCCTACGGCTCCAGTTGGGGACCGGCTCCCTCACCGCGCCCCAACTCGCCGCCCAGTACGACACGATCGAGGACGACCTCCTGGAGCTGGCCGCCACCCTGGAGTCAGGCCGCCCCACCCGCACCTCCGGGCAGGCGGCCGACGCCCACATCGCGCTCCTGAACGCCATCGAGGCCGCCGAACGCGAACGCACCGAACTGGCCGTGCTGTTCGACACCCCCGATGCCCCGCACGCCACCGCCACGGACCGCTGGTCGGCCCTGGAGAAGGCCCTCCTGGACGACTTCGGCCAGACCGCGCCCGCCGGCCTCAAGGGCAGGCTCTACGTCGCGCTCCTCCAACACCCCGGCCTCGTCGTCCGCACGACCCGCGAGACCCTCGCCGACCCGCACGCCGACAAGAACGCCTGGCCCACGTACGCCGGTTGGCTGACCGCGTCGACCCAGCGCATCGAGGCCCTGCGCGTCATCCAGCACCAGGCCGCCGCCGAACTGGGCCGCGACGCCGCAAGCGATCTCGACACCGCACGCACGCGTGAGGCACGCGACCTCAGCGTGTCGCTGGCCGTCCTGTTCGCTGTCACCTTCCTCGCCCTGACCCTGCGCCGGTCGATCACCCGCCCCCTCAGCGAGGTCTCCGCGGGCGCCCGGGCGCTCTCCGAGGGCGACCTGTCGTACGACATCCGGTACGCGGGCCGGGACGAACTCGGCGCCGTGGCCGACACGTTCAGGGAACTGCGGGTCACCACCGAACGGCTCGCCGGCGAGATCCACACCATGAACACGGCGATCGACGACAACCGGCTCGGCCACCGCGCGGACGTCGCCGCGTTCGAGGGGACCTGGGCACAGCTGCTCGGCGGCATGAACGGCACCATGGCGTCCTTCGCCGCCGCGCACGGGCGGCGCGACAAGGCCGAGCAGGAACTGGCGAGCATCTTCCACCTCTCCCTCGACCTGCTGTGCATCGCGGGACTCGACGGCTACTTCAAGCGCGTGAACCCCGCCTTCGAGCGGACCCTCGGCCACTCCGCCGACGTACTCCTGGGCAGACCCTGGCTGGAGCTCGTGCACCCGGAGGACCGCGCACGCACGCGTGCCGTCCTCGACCGGCTGGCCAGCGGCGTCGAACTGGCCGAGTTCGAGAACCGCTTCGTCCGGGCCGACGGCACCGAACGCTGGCTCCAGTGGAGCGCCCGCCCGGTCACCCGGGACGGCCTGATCTACGCCGCAGCACGCGACGTCACCGAGAGCCGCCGCGCCGCCCGCGAACAGACCGCGCTGCGCCGGGTCGCCACCCTCGTCGCACGCGGGGTGCCACCGCACGAGGTGTTCTCCGAAGTCGCCGACCAGGTGGGCAGGGTCCTGAGCAGCGGCTCCGCCGCGGTCCTGCGCTACGGCGCCGACGGAGCCGCCACCGTCCTCGGTTCCGCCCGAGGGCCCGCCGCCGAGGCCGAGACCGCCGCCGCTGCCGAGGTCGCGCGCACCGCCCGCCCCGCGCGCGTGGGCCGCTCGGTGGGCGTCCCGATCGTCGTCGACGACAGGCTGTGGGGTGCCGTCGTCGCGGCTGCCGCAGGACCCGAGCCGCTGCCCCCGGGCACCGAGTCCCGGCTCGCCGACTTCACGGAACTCGTCGCCACCGCCCTTGCCAACGCCGACAGCCGCGACCAGCTCACCGCGTCACGCGCGCGCGTGGTGGCCGCCGGCGACGCCTCCAGGCGCCGTATCGAACGCGATCTGCACGACGGCGTCCAACAGCGGCTCGTCTCGCTCCAACTCGACCTGAGAATGGCCCAGTCGATGCTGGACGAGCAGCCGGAGGAACTCGCCGAGCAGCTGGACCACATCGCCAAGGGCCTGGACGACACCTTCGGCGACCTGTTGCAGGTCGCGCGCGGCATCCACCCCGCGATCCTCTCCAAGGGCGGCCTGGGCCCGGCCCTGCGCGCGCTGGCCCGCCGCTCCGCCGTCCCCGTGGAACTCGATCTGCGGCTGCCCGCCGGCCGCCTCCCGGAGCGGATCGAGGTCGCCGTCTACTACGTGACCTCCGAGTGCCTCACCAACGCCGTCAAGCACGCGCGCGCGAGCTTCGTGGCGGTGTCCGCGCGGGTCGAGGACGACGTCCTGGAGGTGACGATCGCCGACGACGGAGTGGGCGGCGCCGACCTCGGGCACGGCTCCGGGCTCATCGGACTCGTCGACCGCGTCGAGGCGATCGGCGGCAAGCTGCACGTCGTCAGCCCACCGGGGGAGGGCACAACTCTCGTCGTACGACTGCCACTTCCCCGCACGGAGGGGTGACCGCCCGAGGCGTACGCGACGGAGGTCCAGGTCGGGGGGAGCCTTGGACTCGGTGACGTCGCGTACGCGTCGGGCGGTCTTCTCGGACGGAGAGGCAGCCGTCCGGCTCTAGGGGTGCCGCGAGGTCCTCGCACGCAGCTGCTTGGCGCGGACCACGTCGGGGTCCCGCGGGTCGAGGAGGTCCTTCAGGGACCGTGTGTCGTCCTCGTACGGGCGGACACGGACCGACCGCCGTCGTCTGTCTGCCCGTGTCCGCCGCATCTCCCGCAGCCCTTCCGACCGTCCTGCCCGGGGCCGTCACCTCGCCCGAGGCGACCGGTCCGCCCGCGTTCGCACTCCTACGAGAATCGCCCGGACGCGGCGCCCTGTCTTCACTGTCACCCCCCAATTCCCTTACCGGCTAGCCGTACCCGACCCGGTCCGGCAGGCTGTGCGTGGCGCACGGCACTGGTCGGGCAAGGGGAGCCGGGACGATGGACGCATCGCAGCAGACCGCGAAGGGACGGGTCGTCCTCGCCGACGACGACGTCCTGCTCAGGGAGGGTCTCGCGAGCCTGTGCGAACGCCTGGGCTACGAGGTCACGGGCCAGGCAGGCGACGCGGTACGGCTCCTGGAACTGGTCGACACCGAGCGGCCCGACCTCGCGATCGTCGACATCAGGATGCCGCCCGACCACTCCACCGAGGGACTCAAGGCGGCCCGCACGATCCGGGAGCGCCACCCCGACACCGGCATCCTCGTGCTGTCCGCGTTCGTCGAGGTCGAGGAGGCCCTGGAGCTGCTGGCCGGCGGACACAAGGTCGGATATCTCCTCAAGAGCCGGATCACGGTCGTCGACGACTTCATCGAGGCCCTCGACCGCATCCACAAGGGCGGCTCGGTCGTCGACCCCTCCCTGGTGCACGAACTCTTCTCGGCGCAGCGCCGCGACGACCCGCTGTCCTTCCTCAGCACCCGCGAGCGCGAGGTCCTGGCGCTGATGGCGGAGGGCCGCTCCAACGCCGGCATCGGCCGCCGGCTGTGGGTCACCGAGGGCACCGTCGAGAAGCACGTCCGCAGCATCCTGGGCAAACTCCGCCTTCCGGAAGCCTCCGACGACCACCGCCGTGTCCTGGCGGTTCTCACGTTTCTGGAGTCCCGGTAAGAGTTCCGGCAGGACATCCGACAATCCTTCCGTCAGGAGTTCCGCCGGGCGTGTCCGGCGTTGTCCACAGCCCCGCCGCGCTGTCACCCCGCGCCAGTAGGGTGTGAAACATGGCCGATCCCTCCAGCTACCGCCCCAGGCCGGGAGAGATCCCGGACTCGCCCGGGGTCTACAAGTTCCGCGACGAGCACCGCCGGGTGATCTACGTCGGAAAGGCGAAGAGCCTGCGCCAGCGCCTGGCGAACTACTTCCAGGACCTGGCCGGACTCCACCCGCGCACGCGCACGATGGTCACCACGGCCGCGTCGGTGGAGTGGACGGTGGTGTCCACGGAGGTCGAGGCACTCCAGCTGGAGTACTCCTGGATCAAGGAGTACGACCCCCGGTTCAACGTCAAGTACCGCGACGACAAGAGCTACCCGTACCTCGCGGTGACGATGAACGAGGAGTACCCGCGCGTGCAGGTGATGCGCGGTCACAAGAAGAAGGGCGTCCGCTACTTCGGGCCGTACGGACACGCCTGGGCGATCCGCGACACCGTGGACCTCCTGCTGCGCGTGTTCCCCGTCCGCACCTGCTCGGCCGGCGTCTTCAAGAACGCCGCGCGCACCGGCCGCCCCTGCCTGCTCGGCTACATCGGCAAGTGCTCCGCCCCCTGCGTCGGCCGCGTCTCCGAGGAGGAGCACCGCGAACTGGCCGAGGAGTTCAGCGACTTCATGGCCGGCCGCACGGGCACGTACATCCGCCGTCTGGAGAAGCAGATGACGGACGCGGCCGAGGAGATGGAGTACGAGCGGGCCGCCCGCCTGCGCGACGACATCGACGCCCTCAAGAAGGCCATGGAGAAGAGCGCCGTCGTCCTCGCCGACGCCACCGACGCCGACCTGATCGCCGTCGCCGAGGACGAGCTGGAGGCGGCCGTCCAGATCTTCCACGTCCGCGGCGGACGCGTGCGCGGCCAGCGCGGCTGGGTCACCGACAAGGTCGAGGACGTCACCACCGCGGCCCTCGTCGAACACGCCCTCCAGCAGCTCTACGGCGAGGAGACCGGGGACTCCGTCCCCAAGGAGGTCCTCGTCCCGGCCCTGCCCGACCCGGTGGAGCCCGTCCAGCAGTGGCTCACCGACCGGCGCGGGGCGAACGTGTCGCTGCGCATCCCGCAGCGCGGCGACAAGAAGTCCCTCATGGAGACCGTCGCGCGCAACGCCCAGCAGTCGCTGATCCTCCACAAGACCAAGCGCGCCTCCGACCTCACCACCCGCTCCCGCGCCCTGGAGGAGATCGCCGAGGCCCTCGACCTGGACAGCGCCCCGCTCAGGATCGAGTGCTACGACATCTCGCACCTCCAGGGCGACGACGTCGTGGCGTCGATGGTCGTCTTCGAGGACGGGCTGGCGCGCAAGAGCGAGTACCGCCGCTTCCAGATCAAGGGCTTCGAGGGCCAGGACGACGTCCGCTCCATGCACGAGGTGATCACCCGCCGCTTCCGGCGCTATCTCGCCGAGAAGGAGAAGACGGGGGAGTGGGCGGACGGTGACGAGCTGAGGGACCTCAAGGACGAGGAGGGCCGCCCCAAGCGGTTCGCCTATCCGCCGCAGCTCGTCGTGGTCGACGGCGGGCAGCCGCAGGTCGCCGCCGCCAAGAAGGCCCTGGACGAGCTGGGCATCGACGACATCGCCGTGTGCGGCCTCGCCAAGCGCCTGGAGGAGGTCTGGCTCCCGGACGACGACGACCCGGTGGTCCTGCCCCGCACCAGCGAGGGCCTTTACCTCCTCCAGCGCGTCCGCGACGAGGCCCACCGTTTCGCGATCACCTATCAGCGCGCCAAGCGGGCCAAGCGGTTCCGGTCGAGCCCCCTGGACGACGTGCCCGGCCTCGGCGAGACCCGCAAACAGGCGCTGATCAAGCACTTCGGTTCGGTGAAGAAGCTGCGATCCGCGACAATCGACCAGATCTGCGAGGTTCCGGGCATAGGTCGCAAGACCGCCGAGACCATCGCGGTCGCCCTCGCCCAGGCGGCCCCGGCCGCACCCGCCGTGAACACGGCGACTGGAGAGATCATGGAAGACACGGAAGACGGGACACCCGGGACCACGGCGGGTGCCCCAGGGGAGCCCGTACCCGCGGGAGCCCCGGACGAGCGACGGGGGCAGGAGACATGACCGAACAAGAGAAGCAGCCCACAGCGGACCGAGATCGGACGCACAAGGAAACCGGCGACGATCGGGCTCCGCAACAAGAGGTCCAGGACGACGGAGCACAGGTGAGTACGGACAGCACGACCCCCGGGGTGCCCGAAGCGGCCATCCCCGAGCTGGTGATCATCTCCGGCATGTCCGGAGCCGGACGGTCCACCGCCGCCAAGTGCCTGGAGGACCTCGGCTGGTTCGTCGTCGACAACCTCCCGCCCGCCCTGATCCCCACCATGGTGGAGCTCGGCGCCCGCTCCCAGGGCAACGTGGCACGCATCGCGGTCGTCGTCGACGTCCGCGGCCGGCGCTTCTTCGACAACCTCCGCGAGTCCCTCGCCGACCTGGAGTCGAAGCACGTCACCCGGCGGATCGTCTTCCTGGAGTCCTCCGACGAGGCCCTGGTGCGCCGCTTCGAGTCGGTGCGCCGCCCCCACCCCCTCCAGGGCGACGGCCGCATCGTCGACGGCATCGACGCCGAACGCGAACTCCTGCGCGAACTGCGCGGCGACGCCGACCTCGTCATCGACACCTCCAGCCTCAACGTCCACGAACTGCGCGCCAAGATGGACGCCCAGTTCGCCGGCGAGGAGGAGCCCGAACTCCGGGCCACCGTCATGTCCTTCGGCTTCAAGTACGGCCTCCCGGTCGACGCCGACCTCGTCGCCGACATGCGCTTCCTGCCCAACCCGCACTGGATCCCGGAGCTGCGCCCCTTCAACGGCCTCAACGAAGAGGTCTCGGCGTACGTCTTCAACCAGCCCGGCGCCAAGGAGTTCCTCGACCGGTACGCCGAGCTCCTGCGGCTCATCGCGGCCGGCTACCGGCGCGAGGGCAAGCGGTACGTGACGATCGCGATCGGCTGCACCGGCGGCAAGCACCGCTCGGTCGCCACCGCGGAGAAGCTCGCCGCGCGCCTCGCGGCCGAGGGCGTGGAGACGGTGGTCGTACACCGGGACATGGGACGGGAATGACAGGACGTAGCCCACGGCTGGGCAGGCTGCGCCGCGTGGTGCCCGAAGGGCGGACGACCCGGCCCGTGGAGGCCCGCGGCGGCAAGCCGCGCCGGCGCGGCACCCAGCCCAAGGTGGTCGCCCTCGGCGGCGGCATGGGCCTGTCCGCCTCGCTCACCGCACTGCGCCGCATCACCGGCGACCTCACCGCCGTCGTCACCGTGGCCGACGACGGCGGCTCCAGCGGACGCCTGCGCGACGAACTCGGCGTACTGCCCCCCGGCGACCTCCGCAAGGCCCTCGCCGCGCTGTGCGGCGACGACGACTGGGGCCAGACCTGGGCCCGCGTCATCCAGCACCGCTTCCAGTCCAAGGGCGACCTGCACGAGCACGCGGTCGGCAATCTGCTGATCGTCGCCCTGTGGGAGCAGCTCGGCGACCACGTCCAGGCCCTCGACCTGGTCGGCAAGCTGCTCGGCGCGCACGGGCGCGTGCTGCCCATGTCCGCCGTACCGCTGGAGCTCCAGGCCCTGGTCAAGGGGCACGATCCGGCGCGGCCCGACGACGTCGACACCGTGCGGGGGCAGGCGACCGTGGCGCTCACGCCCGGCGAGGTGATGTCCGTGCACGTCGTACCGCACGACCCGCCCGCCGTGCCCGAGGCCGTCGCCGCCGTGCTCGACGCGGACTGGGTGGTGCTCGGCCCGGGGTCCTGGTTCTCGTCGGTGATCCCGCACCTGCTGGTGCCGGAACTGCTCGACGCGCTCACCGAGACGAAGGCGCGCCGGGTACTCTCCCTGAACCTCGCGCCGCAGCCCGGAGAAACCGATGGCTTCTCCCCGCAGCGTCATTTGGAGGTTTTGGGACGACACGCCCCTAAACTCGCCCTGGACGTGGTGCTGGCCGACGAGGCCGCCGTGCCCGATCGCGCGTCGCTCACCGAAGCCGCCAAGCGGCTGGACGCCGCGGTCGAGCTGGCGCCGGTGGCCCGGACCGACGGAACTCCAAGGCACGACCCGGAGCTGTTGGCCGCCGCGTACGACCGTATTTTTCGGATGCATGGAAGGATCGGCCCATGGCGATGACGGCAGCGGTGAAGGATGAGATCTCCCGGCTCCCCGTCACCCGGACCTGCTGCAGGAAGGCGGAGGTCTCCGCCATTCTGCGGTTCGCCGGAGGCCTCCACCTGGTGAGCGGGCGCATCGTGATCGAGGCGGAGCTGGACACCGCGATGGCGGCGCGCCGGCTCAAGCGGGACATCCTGGAGATCTTCGGCCACAGCTCCGAACTGATCGTGATGGCGCCCGGCGGCCTCCGCCGCGGCTCCCGTTACGTCGTCCGGGTGGTCGCGGGCGGCGATCAGCTGGCGAGGCAGACAGGCCTCGTGGACGGCCGCGGACGCCCCATCCGGGGTCTGCCGCCGCAGGTGGTCTCCGGGGCGACCTGTGACGCCGAGGCGGCCTGGAGAGGCGCGTTCCTGGCGCACGGCTCGCTGACCGAGCCCGGCCGGTCCTCCTCCCTGGAGGTGACCTGCCCGGGGCCCGAGGCCGCGCTCGCGCTGGTCGGCGCCGCCCGCCGGCTGTCGATCGCGGCGAAGGCCCGTGAGGTGCGCGGCGTGGACCGCGTGGTCGTCCGTGACGGCGACGCGATCGGCGCCCTGCTCACCCGGCTCGGCGCGCACGAGTCGGTGCTGGCCTGGGAGGAGCGCCGGATGCGCCGCGAGGTGCGCGCCACGGCGAACCGCCTCGCCAACTTCGACGACGCCAACCTGCGCCGCTCGGCCCGCGCGGCCGTCGCCGCCGGCGCCCGTGTCCAGCGCGCGCTGGAGATCCTCGCCGACGAGGTCCCCGAGCACCTCGCGGCAGCGGGCCGCCTGCGCATGGACCACAAGCAGGCCTCCCTGGAGGAGCTGGGCGCGCTCGCCGACCCGCCGCTCACCAAGGACGCGGTCGCCGGCCGTATCCGCCGCCTGCTGGCGATGGCCGACAAGCGCGCCCAGGACCTCGGCATCCCGGGCACGGAGTCCAGCATCACCGAGGAGATGGCCGACAACATGGTCGGCTGACGATCACTCGACGCGGGTCGGCCGATGATCCGTCAATACGCCGGTGCCGACGCCCACTTGGGGCGTCGGCACCGGCGTATTGCTGTCCTGGGTCTCCTCGATCGGCCGCTGACGACCCGTCAGCACCGCCCGGCCCGGCCGAAACGCAAGGCTGCATGGGTCCCGCAGAGCAACGGCTGGCGGCTCCCGTCTCCCCGGCACGGTCCGCCACGTTCCCGAAAGACCCCACCCGGCCATTTGTGTGTCCTTGAAGCGCCCTTGACTCGATCATGAAGTGTCATGAGCCTGGCAACTGTTCGCCGCTGCGGCGAACGATTGCTAGGGGGGTTCATGAGACACAGAGCGAGATCGATCCTCGCTGTCGGCGCGCTCCTGATCGCAGGGGCGAGCGTCGCACCGATCGCCCAGGCACAGGGCGGGAGTCCGACGAAGGCCGACCCCGCCGAGGTCAAGGTCTTCCACGCCGACGTCACCCAGAAGCAGATACCCCTGCTCCTGAAGGCCGGGCAGGACGCCCACGAACTCGGCGACAACCAGTTCTCCGCGTCCGGCAAGACCGCCGTGGAGGTCTACCTCACCGACCAGCAGGCCCAGAAGCTGGAGAAGCAGGGCGTCGACCTCACCGAACACACCCTGTCGGCCAAGGCCGAGACGCGCGTCGAGGACGCGGCGCAGGGCGTGTTCCGCCCGTACAGCGGAAGCGGCGGGCTCGAAGAGGAGATCGTCAAGACCGGCCAGGCCAACCCCGGTCTCACCAAGGTCGAGTCCATCGGCAAGACGATCGACGGCCAGGACATCCTCGCGCTCAAACTGACCAAGGGCGCGAAGACGACCAAGGACGGCTCCAAGCCCTCGGTGCTGTACATGTCCAACCAGCACGCGCGCGAGTGGATCACGCCGGAAATGACCCGCCGGCTGATGCACTACTACCTGGACAACTACAAGACCGACAAGCGCATCAAGAAGATCGTCGACTCCACGGAACTGTGGTTCGTGCTCTCCGCCAACCCGGACGGCTACGACTACACCTTCCAGAACTCCGACACCCGCCTGTGGCGCAAGAACCTGCGGGACGTCAACGGCGACGGCACCATCTCCACCGGCGACGGCGTCGACCTCAACCGCAACTTCGCCTACAAGTGGGGCTACGACGACGAGGGTTCGTCCCCGAACCCCACGAGTGAGACCTACCGCGGCACGGCTCCGGCCTCCGAACCGGAGACCCAGGCACTCGACTCCTTCGAGAAGCGGATCGGCTTCACCTACGGCATCAACTACCACTCCGCCGCCGAACTCCTCCTCTACGGAGTCGGCTGGCAGGTCGCGACCCCGACCCCGGACGACGTCCTCTACAAGGCGCTCGCCGGCACCCCGGACAACCCGGCGATCCCCGGCTACCGCTCACAGGTCTCCTCGGAGCTGTACACGACCAACGGCGAGGCGGACGGCCACGCGTCGAACGTCAACAGCATGTCGATGTTCACCCCGGAGATGTCGACCTGCCAGACCGCGTCGAACATCGACCCGAACGACGCCTGGAACGCGGCCGACTGCCAGTCCGTCTTCAACTTCCCCGACGACGAGAAGCTGATCCAGGACGAGTTCGAGAAGAACATCCCCTTCGCGCTCTCCGTCGCCGAGACCGCCGTCCACCCCGACCAGCCCACGTCGTCGGTCGGCCTCAGCGCCGCCGACTTCACCCCGGCCACCTTCCCGACGTCGTACTCGCGCGGCGCCGACCAGGAGGTCTCCGTCGTCGTACGGAAGTCCGTGCGCGACAAGGAGCTCAAGTACCGCGTCAACGGCGGCCGTACGGAGGACATGGCACTCAAGTCCTGGAAGGGCGGCCAGACCTACGGCGGGGACGACAACCTGTACTTCGACGAGTACCGGGCCAAGGTCAAGGACGGCGACCCGGGCGACAAGGTCGAGGTCTGGTTCACCGGCGAGACCAAGGCCGGGAAGCCCACCTCCAGCGCGCACTTCACCTACACGGTGGCCAACAGGCCCGCGGCCGACACCCTCGTGGTCGCCGAGGAAGGTGCCGCCGCCACCCAGGCGCAGACCTACGTCGACGCCCTGAAGGCGGACGGACGCAAGGCGGTCGTCTGGGACGTCGCCACCCAGGGCGCGCCCGACGCGCTCGGCGTGCTCGACCACTTCAAGACGGTCGTCCACTACTCGGGCGCGGCGGGACCGGGCAACGACACCCAGCTCCAGCTGCGCGCCTTCCTCAACGAGGGCGGCAAGCTGATCGAGGCCGGCGAACAGGCCGGCGGCTCCGTCGACCTCGGCGACGGCACCCCCTCGAACGACTTCAGCCAGTACTACTTGGGCGCCTATTCGCGTACGTCGACCCCCGGGGCCACCGGTTTCACCGGCTCCGGAAAGCTCGCCGGCTTCACCGGGCCGCTCAGCGGCGCGCCCGGCAACCCGCTGGACCGGGCCGGCACCTACAGCGTCACCTCCGACTCGCTGTCGCCCACCACGTACCCGCAGTTCGCGAGCGCGGGCGCGGGCCAGTTCGCCGGGACCGTCAACCCGTACGGCCCGTACGCGGGCTCCTACATGGCGGCCGCCGTCCACACCGACGACTCCTACAAGCGCCTCACCCGCACCATCGACCTCACCGGCGTGAGCGCGGCCGACAAGCCCACGCTGCGCAGCGAGCTGCTGTGGGACACCGAGCCCGGCTACGACCACGCCGTGGTCGAGATCCACACCACCGGAGCCGACGACTGGACCACGCTCCCGGACCTCGGCGGCGCCAGCAGCACCGCGCTTCCGTCCGAGTGCGCGGCCGGCTTCCTGGTCGCCGAACACCCGTGGCTCAAGCACTACTTGACCGTCGCCACCAGCGGCTGCACCGCGACCGGCACCTCCGGCTCGTGGAACAGCTTCACCGGCGCCTCCAACGGCTGGCAGCAGGTCGGCTTCGACCTGAGCGCCTACGCCGGCAAGTCCGTGGAGGTCTCGCTCAGTTACATCACCGACCCGAACACCGGTGGTCACGGCGTCCTCGCCGACGACACCTCGCTCGTCGTCGGCGGCACGGCGACCCAGACCGAGGGCTTCGAGACCTCGCTGGGCGCCTGGAGCGTGCCGGGCCCGCCCGCCGGCAGCCCCGCGGTCCTGAACGACTGGGCCCGCACCGGAGCCCTGTTCCAGACGTACGGCGCGATCACCACCGACCGCACCGTGCTGCTCGGCTTCGGCCTGGAACAGGTGACCTCGGCGACCGACCGTGCGGCCCTGCTCAAGAAGGCGCTGACGGCTCTGACCAGCTGACCCTGTGTGACGATGTCATGAACATCAAGGGCGGTCCGTACCCCTACTGGCGGGTACGGACCGCCCTGCCGTGTATGGGGCATCTCGATGTCACCACGGAGGCCTCAGGGAGGTAGGGTCGTAGGCGGTCGGGGACATCCCATACAACTCGCCGGCACTGAGCCGGCGTACCAACGAGGAGATCGGTTCGTGACGATCCGCGTAGGCATCAACGGCTTTGGCCGCATCGGTCGTAACTACTTCCGCGCGCTGCTGAAGCAGGGTGCTGACATCGAGATCGTGGCTGTCAACGACCTGGGTGACACCGCGACCACCGCTCACCTGCTCAAGTACGACACCATCCTGGGCCGCCTCCAGGCCGAGGTGTCGCACACCGCCGACACGATCACCGTCGACGGGCACACGATCAAGGTGCTGTCCGAGCGCAACCCCGCCGACATCCCGTGGGGCGAGCTGGGCGTCGACATCGTCATCGAGTCGACCGGCATCTTCACGAAGAAGGCCGACGCCGAGAAGCACATCGCCGGCGGCGCCAAGAAGGTCCTCATCTCGGCTCCGGCCAAGGACGAGGACATCACGATCGTGATGGGCGTCAACCAGGACAAGTACGACGCGGCCAACCACCACGTCATCTCGAACGCCTCCTGCACCACCAACTGTGTGGCGCCGATGGCCAAGGTTCTCGACGAGAACTTCGGCATCGTCAAGGGCCTGATGACGACGGTCCACGCGTACACGAACGACCAGCGCATCCTGGACTTCCCGCACTCGGACCTGCGCCGCGCGCGTGCCGCCGCCGAGAACATCATCCCGACCACGACCGGTGCCGCCAAGGCGACCGCCCTGGTCCTCCCGCAGCTCAAGGGCAAGCTGGACGGCATCGCGATGCGCGTCCCGGTCCCGACCGGTTCGGCCACCGACCTGGTCGTGACGCTGCAGCGCGAGGTCACCAAGGACGAGGTCAACGCCGCGTTCAAGAAGGCCGCCGACGACGGCGACCTCAAGGGCTACCTGTCCTACACCGAGGACCCGATCGTCTCCTCCGACATCGTCGGCGACCAGGCCTCCTGCACCTTCGACTCCCTCCTGACCATGGTTCAGGAAGGCAACACGGTGAAGATCCTCGGCTGGTACGACAACGAGTGGGGCTACTCCAACCGCCTCGTCGACCTCACGGTCTTCGTCGGCGGCCAGCTCTAACTCCCAGAGCAGGCAACTCGATGTGAGTCAGGGCTCGGGCAGCGCACGCCGCGCTGTCCGAGCCCTTGCTACGTAGTGTCCGAACCTTCGCTACGTAGTGATCGATCAGCCCTCTCGGATCTGAAGAGCCCTCCCTAGGAGTCCCTTTATGAAGACGATCGACGAACTTCTCGCCGAAGGCGTGGACGGCAAGCGGGTCTTCGTCCGCGCCGACCTCAACGTCCCGCTGGCCGACGGCCTCATCAGCGACGACGGCCGCATTCGCGCCGTGCTGCCCACCGTCAAGGCCCTCGTCGAGGCGGGCGCCAAGGTGATCGTGGCCTCGCACCTGGGCCGCCCCAAGGGCGCCCCGGACCCGGCCTTCTCCCTCCTCCAGCCGGCCGAGCGCCTCGCCGAACTCCTCGGCGCGCCGGTCGCGTTCGCCCAGGACACCGTCGGCCCCGCCGCCCACGACGCGGTGCGCGGCTTGGAGCCCGGCCAGGTCGCGGTCATCGAGAACCTGCGCTTCAACGCGGGCGAGACCTCCAAGGACGACACCGAGCGCGGCGAGTTCGCCGACCAGCTCGCCGCCCTGGCGGATGTCTACGTAGGGGACGGTTTCGGTGCCGTGCACCGCAAGCACGCCTCCGTGTACGACCTTCCGGCCCGCCTGCCGCACTACGCCGGCTACCTCATCGCCACCGAGGTCGGCGTCCTGAAGAAGCTCACCGAGGACGTCAAGCGGCCCTACGTGGTCGCCCTCGGCGGCTCCAAGGTCTCCGACAAGCTCGCCGTCATCGACCAGCTGCTCGGCAAGGCCGACCGCATCCTCATCGGCGGCGGCATGGCCTTCACCTTCCTCAAGGCCCAGGGCTACGAGATCGGCGCCTCCCTGGTACAGGACGACCAGATTCCCGCCGTCACCGAGTACGTCGAGCGCGCCGCGAAGAACGGCGTCGAGCTGGTCGTCCCGGTCGACGTCGTGACCTCGTCCGCGTTCCCGGACCTGAAGACGAAGGCCCCGTCCAACCCCACCACCGTCGCCGCGGACGCCATCCCCGCCGACCAGATGGGCCTCGACATCGGTCCCGAGACCGGTGCCCTGTACGCCTCGAAGCTCGCCGACGCGGCCACCATCTTCTGGAACGGTCCGATGGGCGTCTTCGAGCACCCCGACTACGCCGAGGGCACCAAGGCGGTCGCCCAGGCCCTTCTCGACTCCCCGGCCTTCACGGTCGTCGGCGGTGGCGACTCCGCCGCGGCCGTCCGGATCCTGGGCTTCGACGAGACCGCATTCGGCCACATCTCGACCGGCGGCGGCGCCTCCCTCGAATACCTAGAGGGCAAGACGCTCCCCGGCCTCGCCGCACTGGAGGACTGACCTACATGAGCACGCGCACGCCGATCATGGCGGGCAACTGGAAGATGAACCTCAACCACCTCGAGGCCATCGCCCACGTCCAGAAGCTCGCCTTCGCCCTCGCGGACAAGGACTACGAGGCCGTCGAGGTCGCCGTCCTGCCGCCCTTCACCGACCTGCGCTCCGTGCAGACCCTGGTCGACGGCGACAAGCTCAAGATCAAGTACGGCGCCCAGGACATCTCGGCGCACGACTCCGGCGCCTACACCGGCGAGATCTCCGGTGCGATGCTGGCCAAGCTCAAGTGCACCTACGTGGCGATCGGCCACTCCGAGCGCCGCCAGTACCACGCCGAGACCGACGAGGTCGTCAACGCCAAGGTGAAGGCCGCCCACAAGCACGGCCTGACCCCGATCCTCTGCGTCGGCGAGGAGCTGGACGTCCGCGAGGCGGGCAACCACGTTGCCCACACCCTCTCCCAGGTCGAGGGCGGCCTCAAGGACGTCCCGGCCGAGCAGGCCGAGTCGATCGTCATCGCCTACGAGCCCGTCTGGGCCATCGGCACCGGCAAGGTCTGCGGCGCCGGCGACGCCCAGGAGGTCTGCCAGGCCATCCGCGGCAAGCTCGCCGAGCTGTACACCCAGGAGCTGGCCGACCAGGTCCGCATCCAGTACGGCGGCTCCGTCAAGTCCGGCAACGTCGCCGAGATCATGGCCCAGCCCGACGTCGACGGCGCCCTGGTCGGCGGTGCCTCCCTGGACGCCGACGAGTTCGTCAAGATCGTGCGCTTCCGCGACCAGTGAGTCCGGCCGCGTGTAGGCGGTAGCGACGATCCGTCGTACCCTTGCGGGGGCATAGCGCCAGCCGCTATGCCCCTGTCGTCCATCCGAATCCGAGGAAGTTGGTCCAGCCGTGGTTTTGGGGTTCTCGATCGCCCTGATCGTCTTCAGCCTGCTGCTGATGCTGCTGGTGCTGATGCACAAGGGGAAGGGCGGCGGTCTCTCCGACATGTTCGGTGGCGGCATGGCGTCGTCCGTCGGCGGCTCGTCGGTCGCCGAGCGCAACCTGGACCGCATCACCGTGGTGCTCGGTGTGCTCTGGTTCGCCTGCATCGTCGTACTCGGTCTGCTGATGAAGACGAGCTGACCGCACGTTCCGTCGCACATTCCGTACGTAAGGCCCCATGTTCGGTACGCGCAGCTGAGCGCGGCCTATCATGGGGCTTGCGTCTAGGTGTAGGGGCTGTAACTCCAACCACTGGACGCGCGTTGGGCCTTACGTAGACTGAGGCGCTCGCAACGGAGCGAAAACGCCGACTCGCTTCGCGGCACCATCACGCAGGGAGTTACGACCGTGGCAAGTGGCAACGCGATCCGTGGAAGCCGGGTCGGGGCGGGGCCGATGGGCGAGGCCGAGCGTGGCGAGTCCGCGCCCCGGCTGCGCATCTCCTTCTGGTGCTCCAACGGGCACGAGACGCAGCCCAGCTTCGCCAGCGACGCGCAGGTTCCCGACACTTGGGACTGCCCGCGCTGCGGCTTCCCGGCCGGACAGGACCGGGACAACCCGCCGGACCCGCCGCGCACCGAGCCCTACAAGACGCACCTCGCGTATGTACGGGAGCGGCGCAGCGACGCGGACGGCGAGGCGATCCTCGCCGAGGCGCTCGCCAAACTGCGGGGAGAAATCTAGGAGTTGAACCGGCCGGACGCCCACAAGGTGTCTGGCCGGAGCTGTTTCGCAGTCCGGTGGCCGACCCGCCCCGGACCGATTGTCAGTGGTGCCCTCTACGGTTTGTGAAGTGACGAATCGTGAGGGGGAGCGGTGACGACGGTCGAGGTGACGGGCAGTCATGTGCCCGCGTGGCGCGGGGGGTTCGGGCGACTGTGGAGCGCGGCCGTGGTGTCGCGCTTCGGGGACGCGCTGCGGGGTGCGGCACTGCCGCTGCTCGCCGTGTCGCTCACGGACCGGCCTCTCCTCATCGCCTCCGTGACCGCCTGCGGCTATCTGCCCTGGATCATCTTCGGCCTGCTCGGCGGCGCGGTCGCGGACCGGGTGGACCAGCGGCGCGCGATGTGGACGGTCGACGCGGTGCGCGGACTGCTCGTCGCCGCCTTCGCCGTGGCCGTCGCTCTCGGCCACGCCTCGATCCCGCTGCTCATCGCGCTGGCCTTCGCACTGACCACGCTCCAGACCCTGTTCGACAACGCCTCTACGGCCCTGCTGCCGGCCCTGGTGGACCGTGCGGCGCTCGGCAGCGCCAACGCCCGGCTGATGACCGGGCAGCAGATCGCGGGCGGTCTGATGGGGGCACCCGTGGTGCCGGTGCTGTTCGCCGCGGGGGCGGCCGTGCCCTTCGCGGCCGACGCGGGGACCTTCCTCCTTGCCGCCGCGCTGGTCGCCTCGCTGCGGATCACGGCGCCCGAGCGCACACCGAAACCGGCGGGCAGCACGCTGCGCGGAGAGATCGCGGACGGGCTGCGCACGCTGTGGCGCGACCGGCCCCTGCGGGGACTGTGCGCCGCGACAGCGCTGTGCAACATGGGCATGGGCGCCCTGATCGCCACCCTGGTCGTCCTCGTGACCGGCTGGCTGGACGCCGGAACCGCCGGATACGCGGCGGCGACCACCGCGTACACCATCGGCGGCCTGGCCGGGGGAGTGGTGCACCGGCGGATCACCACCCGGCTGGGCCCACTGCGGAGCGTGCTGCTCGCGGGTCTCGTGCAGATCGGCGCCCTCGTCGTCATGGGCAGCGTGCGGAGCCTTGCCTTCGTCGCGGTGGCCCTCGCCGTCTTCGGATTCATGGGCATGGTGTGGAACGTCAACACGACCACGCTGATGCAGCAGCGCGCCCCCGCCGACATGCTGGGCCGGGTCAGCTCCGCCTTCCGTACCCTGGCCGTCGCCGGGGCCCCGCTGGGCGCCCTCCTCGGTGGCGCCGTTGCCACGGCCTGGGGGCTGAACACACCCGCCCTGCTCACCGCGGTTTTCTTCGTTCTGTCGGTCCTGGCACTGATACCGGCACTCAAGCCGGACGTACCTGTTGTTGCCCTGGAGGACGACGCGACGACAGCTCGCGTCACGGGCTGATCAATTAGGTTGGAACAGGCCCGCAGGTCGGTAGGAAAGAAGGCTGAAGTCGCAATGAACGCAGACGGCCGTACCAGGCTCAACCAGACGCCCGAGTGGACCGCCTTGGCCCGGCACCGTGAGGAGCTCGGCGAGGTGCAGCTGAGGGAGCTGTTCGCCGCCGATCCCGAGCGCGGCACCGGCTACACGCTCAAGGTCGGTGACCTGCACCTCGACTACTCGAAGCACCTCGTCACCGACGAGACCCTGCGGCTGCTGCACGCGCTGGCCGCCGCCACGGACGTGTTCGGCCTGCGGGACGCGATGTTCCGGGGCGAGAAGATCAACGTCACCGAGGACCGCGCGGTCCTGCACACCGCGCTGCGTGCCCCGCGTGACGCGGTGATCGAGGTCGACGGCGAGAACGTGGTGCCCCAAGTCCACGCCGTGCTCGACAAGATGGCCGGCTTCGCGGACCGCGTCCGCTCCGGCGAGTGGACCGGTCACACCGGCAAGCGCATCAAGAACGTGGTCAACATCGGCATCGGCGGCTCCGACCTCGGTCCCGCGATGGCGTACGAGGTGCTGCGCAGCTTCACCGACCGAGGTCTGACGGTCCGGTTCGTGTCGAACGTGGACGGCGCCGACCTGCACGAGGCGACCCGCGACCTGGACCCGGCCGAGACGCTGTTCATCGTCGCCTCCAAGACGTTCACCACGATCGAGACGATCACCAACGCGACCTCCGCCCGCGACTGGCTGCTCACCGAGCTGAAGGCCGGTCAGGACGCCGTCGCCAAGCACTTCGTGGCGCTGTCGACGAACGCCGGGAAGGTGTCGGACTTCGGCATCGACACGGACAACATGTTCGAGTTCTGGGACTGGGTCGGCGGCCGCTACTCCTACGACTCGGCCATCGGCCTGTCGCTGATGATCGCCATCGGACCCGACCGCTTCCGCGAGATGCTCGACGGCTTCCACACCGTCGACGAGCACTTCCGCACCGCACCCGCCGAGTCCAACGTGCCTTTGCTTCTTGGCCTGTTGGGCGTCTGGTACGGCAATTTCCACGACGCCCAGTCGCACGCGGTGCTGCCGTACAGCCACTACCTCTCCAAGTTCACCGCGTATCTGCAGCAGTTGGACATGGAGTCGAACGGCAAGTACGTGGGCCGGGACGGCCAGGAGGTCGACTGGCAGACCGGGCCGGTGGTTTGGGGTACGCCCGGTACGAACGGCCAGCACGCGTATTACCAACTCATCCACCAGGGCACGAAGTTGATCCCGGCGGACTTCATCGGCTTCGCCGAGCCGGTGGCCGAACTGAGCGAGGGACTCAAGGCGCAGCACGACCTGCTGATGGCCAACTTCTTTGCCCAGACACAGGCGTTGGCGTTCGGCAAGACGCCGGACGAGGTGCGTGCGGAGGGTGTGGCGGAGGAGCTGGTGCCGCACAAGACGTTCAAGGGCAACCACCCCACGACGACCATCCTGGCCCGCGAGCTGACCCCCTCGGTCCTCGGCCAGCTCATCGCGCTCTACGAGCACAAGGTGTTCGTCCAGGGCGCGGTCTGGAACATCGACTCCTTCGACCAGTGGGGCGTCGAGTTGGGCAAGGTCCTTGCCAAGCGCGTCGAACCCGCCCTGAGCGAAGGCGCGGACGTCCCGGGTCTGGACGCGTCGACCACGGCCCTGGTCGCCAAGTACCGCGAGCTGCGCGGGCGTTGAGACACGGAAGAGCCCGTACGACCGAGGTCGTACGGGCTCTTCAGCCGGGTGCCGGAAGCGCCGGTGTCAGGCGGAAGCCGGCGGATACAGCGCGCGGGGCAACTGGGAAGCCGCCGCCGCGTCCAGCAGCCACAGGGTGCGGGCGCGGCCCTGCGCACCGGCCGCCGGTGCCTGGATCTCGCCCGCGCCGGACAGGGCGATGGCCGCGGCCTCCGCCTTGTCCGCGCCGGCCGCGAGCAGCCACACCTCGCGGGCGGAGCGGATCGCCGGCAGGGTCAGCGTGACCCGGGTCGGCGGCGGCTTGGGCGCCCCGTGGACGCCGACGACCGTGCGCTCGGTCTCCCGTACGGCGGGCAACTCCGGGAAGAGCGACGCCACATGGGTGTCCGGGCCGACGCCCAGCATGAGGACGTCGAAGGTCGGGACCGAACCGTGGTTCTCGGGACCGGCGGACCGGGCGAGTTCCTCGGCGTAGCCTGCCGCGGCCGCTTCCACGTCGTTGCCGTAGAGACCGTCGGACGCGGGCATGGCGTGCACGCGCTTCGGGTCCAGCGGCACCGCGTCGAGCAGTGCCTCGCGGGCCTGGGTGACATTGCGCTCCGGGTCGCCCTCGGGCAGGAACCGCTCGTCGCCCCACCACAGGTCGAGCCGGCCCCAGTCGACGGCGTCCCGGGCGGGCTGACCCGCCAGGGCTGCCAGCAGACCGTTGCCGTTGCGACCGCCGGTGAGCACGATCGAGGCGTAGCCGCGCGAGGCCTGCGCGTCCACGATCTTCGTGATCAGCCGGGCCGCGGCGGCCTGGGCCATCAGTTCCTTGTCGCGGTGGACGACGAGCTGGGGAGTGCTCACTGCGGATCAGCCTTCTTGCTTCTTGACCGGGGGCATCTTCGCGGGGGTGGGCCGGTCGGCGCCCCCGCTCTCCGAGGAGGCCGGCTGCACACCGGTCGCCGCCGGCTCCGTCACCGCGCGCACCGGCAGGGCGGGCACCGGCTGAGCCGCCGCTTCCGCGCGTTCCGCCGCCGACTGGATACCGCCCAGCCGGTCCACGCCGAACCGCAGCGCGGACGCGTAGGTGTCGTCCGGGTCGAGCCGGCGCAGCTCCTCCGCGAGCAGCTCGGACGTCTCGCGGCGCTTGAGCGCCACCGCGCGGTCCGGCTGGCCGGGCAGGGCCAGGGTGGCCATCGCCCCGTCCGACCGGTGCAGCGTGATGGGGCCGCCGGTCGTCTCCAGGCGCACCTGGGTCAGACCGGGACCCGCGGAGACCGCACGCCGTACGTG
The DNA here is from genome assembly GCF_044457795.1 of Streptomyces sp. NPDC050528. Classification (NCBI taxonomy): domain Bacteria; kingdom Bacillati; phylum Actinomycetota; class Actinomycetes; order Kitasatosporales; family Streptomycetaceae; genus Streptomyces; species Streptomyces sp. NPDC050528. The sequence goes on along the minus strand of NZ_JBITHH010000002.1, from coordinate 199,136 downwards.
CACGTGGAGGCGGTCGGCGAGCCACATCGCGAGCAGTTCGACGCTCGGGTTGGACTCCTCGCCCGCCACCTCGACGGAGACGATCTCCGAGTCGACCTGGTCGAGCGCGGCGGCCAGCATCGAACGCCACGGGGTGATCCGGGCCCAGGCCAGGTCGGTGTCGCCCGGCTCGTAGCTCTCGGCGCGGGACCGCAGTTCGTCGACGGGCTTCTCCGCCGCGTAGCTGTCGGTGACCCGGCGCTGGCTCAGGGCGCCCAGCGGGTCGTTCGCCGGGTCGCGCGGCGCGTCCACCGACCACCAGACCACCACCGGCGCGTCCGGCAGCAGCAGCGGCAGCACCACGGACTGGGCGTGGTCGGAGACCTCGCCGTAGAGCCGCAGGACGACCGTCTCGCCGCTGCCCGCGTCCGTGCCCACCCGGACCTCGGCGTCGAGGCGGGACTGGGTGCGGTCCCGGGGTGAGCGCGAGACGCGCTTGATGACCACGAGCGTGCGCGAGGGGTGCTCGCGCGACGCGTCGTTGGCGGCCTTCAGCGCGTCGTAGGCGTTCTCCTCGTCCGTGACGACGACGAGGGTGAGCACCATGCCGACGGCCGGGGTGCCGATGGCGCGGCGGGCTTTCACCAGCCCCTTGTTGATCTTGCTGGCCGTGGTGTCCGTGAGGTCTATCTTCATGGCCGGCGCCAGCTCCGTCCCTCTCGTGCGAGCATTTCGTCCGCCTCGACCGGACCCCACGTCCCGGACTGGTACTGCGCGGGCTTGCCGTGCTTGTCCCAGTACTGCTCGATCGGGTCGAGGATCTTCCAGGACAGCTCGACCTCCTCGGTGCGCGGGAAGAGGTTCGAGTCGCCGAGCAGGACGTCGAGGATCAGTCGCTCGTACGCCTCCGGGCTGGACTCCGTGAACGACTCGCCGTAGGCGAAGTCCATGGAGACGTCCCGGATCTCCATCGAGGTGCCGGGCACCTTGGAGCCGAAGCGGACCGTGACGCCCTCGTCGGGCTGGACGCGGAAGACGATCGCGTTCTGGCCCAGCTCCTCCGTCGCCGTCTGGTCGAAGGGGGAGTGCGGGGCGCGCTGGAAGACCACCGCGATCTCGGTGACGCGGCGGCCCAGGCGCTTGCCGGTGCGCAGGTAGAAGGGGACGCCCGCCCAGCGGCGGTTGTCGACCTCGACCTTGATCGCGGCGTAGGTGTCGGTCTTCGACTTGGGGTCGATACCGTCCTCCTGGAGGTAGCCGACGGCCTTCTCGCCGCCCTGCCAGCCCTCCGCGTACTGCCCGCGGACCGTGTTCTTGCCCAGGTCCTTCGGCAGCCGTACCGCGCCGAGCACCTTCTCCTTCTCGGCGGCCAGCGCGTCGGCGGAGAAGGAGGAGGGCTCCTCCATCGCGGTCAGCGCCATCAGCTGGAGCAGGTGGTTCTGGATGACGTCACGGGCGGCGCCGATGCCGTCGTAGTAGCCGGCCCGGCCGCCGATGCCGATGTCCTCGGCCATGGTGATCTGCACGTGGTCCACGAAGGACCGGTTCCAGATCGGCTCGAACATCGTGTTGGCGAAGCGGAGCGCCAGGATGTTCTGGACGGTCTCCTTGCCGAGGTAGTGGTCGATGCGGAAGACCTGGTCCGCGGCGAAGACCTCGTGCACGACCTTGTTGAGGTCCTCGGCCGACTTGAGGTCGTGGCCGAAGGGCTTCTCGATGACCGCGCGGCGCCAGGAACCCTTCTCCTGGTCGGCGAGACCGTGCTTCTTCAGCTGCTGGATGACGACCGGGAAGGAACGCGGCGGCACCGACAGGTAGAAGGCGAAGTTGCCGCCCGTGCCCTGGGCCTTGTCCAGTTCGTCGATCGTGTCGCGGAGCCGCTCGAACGCGTCGTCGTCGTCGAAGGTGCCCTGGACGAAGCGCATCCCCTGGACGAGCTGCTGCCAGACCTCCTCACGGAACGGCGTACGGGAGTGCTCCTTGACCGCGTCGTGGACCTCCTGGGCGAAGTCCTCGTGGGCCCACTCGCGCCGGGCGAAGCCGACGAGCGAGAAACCCGGCGGCAGCAGACCACGGTTCGCGAGGTCGTACACGGCGGGCATCAGCTTTTTGCGTGACAAATCGCCTGTGACGCCGAAGATGACCAGGCCCGACGGCCCCGCGATACGCGGGAGCCGTCGGTCTGCGGGGTCACGCAGCGGGTTGCTGCTCGACAAGGTTTCAGCCCTCCGAAGGGGCGAGGCGCGCGAGCTCCGCCTCGGTCGACTTGAGCAGGTCGGTCCAGGACGCCTCGAACTTCTCGACGCCCTCGTCCTCCAGCAGCTGCACGACCTCGTCGTACGAGATGCCGAGCGCTTCCACGGCGGCGATCTCGGCGCGCGACTGCTCGTACGTGCCGGAGATGGTGTTGCCGGTGATCTGGCCGTGGTCGTCGGTGGCCTCGAGGGTGGCCTCCGGCATGGTGTTCACCGTGTTCGGCGCCACCAGGTCGTCCACGTACAGCGTGTCCTTGTACGCCTTGTCCTTGACGCCGGTCGAGGCCCACAGCGGACGCTGCTTGTTGGCCTGCGCCTTGTCGAGGGCGGCCCAGCGGTCCGAGGAGAAGACCTCCTCGTACGCCTCGTAGGCGAGCCGCGCGTTGGCGAGACCGGCCTTGCCGCGGGCGGCCTTGGCCTCGTCGGTGCCCAGCGCGTCGATCCGCTTGTCGATCTCGGTGTCCACGCGGGACACGAAGAAGGACGCCACGGAGTGGATCTTCGAGAGGTCCAGGCCGCGCTCCTTGGCCTTCTCCAGGCCGGAGATGAACGCGTCCATGACCTCGCGGTAACGCGCCAGCGAGAAGATCAGCGTGACGTTGACGCTGATGCCGAGGCCGATGACCTCGGTGATCGCCGGCAGACCCGCCCGGGTGGCCGGGATCTTGATCAGGGTGTTCGGGCGGTCCACCAGCCAGGCCAGCTGCTTGGCCTCGGCGATCGTCGCCGCCGTGTTGTGCGCCAGGCGCGGGTCGACCTCGATGGAGACCCGGCCGTCCTGGCCGGCGGTCGTGTCGAAGACCGGGCGCAGGATGTCGGCGGCGTCACGGACGTCCGCCGTCGTGATCATGCGGATGGCTTCCTCGACGGTGACCTTGCGGGCGGCGAGGTCGGCGAGCTGCTGCTCGTAACCGTCGCCCGACGAGATGGCCTTCTGGAAGATCGACGGGTTGGTGGTGACGCCCACGACGTGCTGCTGGTCGATCAGTTCGGCGAGGTTGCCGGACGTGATCCGCTTGCGCGACAGGTCGTCCAGCCAGATCGCGACGCCTTCTTCAGAGAGGCGCTTGAGTGCGTCTGTCATGGAAAATGCATCTCCTACGTGTCGTTTGTCAGCGTCAGCTCTGGGCGGCGGCGATGGATTCCCGGGCCTTCTCGGCCACGTTCTCGGCAGTGAAGCCGAACTCCTGGAAGAGCACCTTGCCGTCGGCGGAAGCCCCGAAGTGCTCCAGGGAAACGATGCGGCCGGCGTCCCCGACGAACCGGTACCAGGTCAGACCGATCCCGGCCTCGACCGCGACCCGCGCCTTGACGGACGGCGGCAGCACGCTGTCCCGGTACCCCTGGTCCTGCGCGTCGAACCACTCCACACACGGCATGGACACGACCCGCGTCGGAACCCCGGAGGCCTCCAGCTGCTCGCGCGCCTCGACGGCCACGTGCACCTCGGAACCCGTACCGATGAGGATCACCTCGGGCGTACCCGTGGACGCCTCGAACAGCACGTAGCCGCCCTTGGCGGTGTCCTCGTTGGCGTCGTACGTCGGCACGCCCTGGCGCGTCAGCGCGAAACCGTGCGGGTGACCCTCGCCGTACACCTTGGTGTAGCGGCGCAGGACCTCGCGCCAGGCGATCGCCGTCTCGTTGGCGTCGGCCGGGCGGACCACGTTCAGGCCCGGGATGGCGCGCAGCGAGGCCAGGTGCTCGACCGGCTGGTGGGTCGGGCCGTCCTCGCCGAGACCGACGGAGTCGTGCGTCCACACGTACGTCACCGGCAGGTGCATCAGCGCGGAAAGCCGGACCGCGTTGCGCATGTAGTCGGAGAAGACGAGGAACGTACCGCCGTAGGCACGCGTGTTGCCGTGCAGCGTGATGCCGTTCAGCTCCGCGCCCATGGAGTGCTCGCGGATACCGAAGTGGATCGTGCGGCCGTACGGGTTCGCCTCCGGCAGCGGGTTGTCCGCCGGGAGGAAGGACGACGTCTTGTCGATCGTCGTGTTGTTCGAACCCGCGAGGTCGGCCGAGCCGCCCCACAGCTCCGGGATGACCGCGCCGAGCGCCTGGAGCACCTTGCCGGACGCGGCACGGGTGGCGACGGACTTGCCCGTCTCGAAGGCCGGGAGCTGCTCTTCCCAGCCGGCCGGCAGCTCGCCCGCGCGGATGCGGTCGTACTCGGCCGCGCGCTCCGGGTTGTTGGTGCGCCACTCCTGGTACGACGGGTCCCACGCGGCCTTCGCCTCGCGGCCGCGCTCCAGCGCCTGGCGGGTGTGCTTGAGGACCTCGTCGGAGACGTCGAAGGACTTCTCCGGGTCGAAGCCGAGGACACGCTTGGTGGCCGCGACCTCGTCGGCGCCGAGCGCCGAGCCGTGCGCGGCCTCGGTGTTCTGCGCGTTCGGCGCGGGCCAGGCGATGATCGAGCGCATCGCGATGAACGACGGCTTGTTCGTCACCTTCTTCGCGGCCTCGATGGCGTTGTAGATGGCGTGCGGGTCCAGGTCGCCGTCCGGCTTCGGGGCGACACGCTGGACGTGCCAGCCGTAGGCCTCGTAGCGCTTGACGGTGTCCTCGGAGACGGCCGTCTCGGTGTCGCCCTCGATGGAGATGTGGTTGTCGTCCCACAGGAGGATGAGGTTGCCGAGCTCCTGGTGGCCCGCCATGGAGGAGGCCTCCGCGGAGATGCCCTCCTGGAGGCAGCCGTCACCGGCGATGGCGTAGATGAAGTGGTCGAAGGGGGACTCGCCCTGCGGCGCGTCCGGGTCGAACAGACCGCGCTCGTAGCGGGCGGCCATGGCCATGCCCACGGCGTTGGCGACACCCTGGCCCAGCGGGCCGGTCGTCGTCTCGACACCGGTGGTGTGGCCGTACTCGGGGTGACCCGGAGTCTTGGAGCCCCACGTGCGGAACGCTTCCAGGTCGGCCAGCTCCAGGCCGAACCCGGCCAGGTAGAGCTGCGTGTAGAGGGTCAGGGACGAGTGCCCGGCGGACAGGACGAACCGGTCGCGCCCCACCCAGTCGGCGTCGGCGGGGTCGTGGCGCATCACCTTCTGGAAGAGGGTGTACGCGGCCGGGGCCAGGCTCATCGCCGTACCGGGATGGCCGTTACCGACCTTCTGTACGGCATCGGCTGCCAGGACGCGCGCGGTGTCCACCGCGCGCTGGTCCAACTCGGTCCAGTCGAGGTCTGTTGTGGTCGGCTTGGTGCTCACCCTGGGTCAGGGCTCCTCTCCACATGTCACGCATGTCGAATGCCGGTGCACGCGGCGCCCACCGGCCGTTGTCGAGCCTACCCCCGTAAGAACGTGCATTTTTTCGAGTCATTCCAGACTGCCGGGACTCTCGCGGATCCGCCTCCCGACTGGGTCGTTTCGCATCCGGCAACTGAATACGGAGGTGCTCGTTCGAGTGCTCAACAGAGAGGTGATCGGCTCTTCCGGGGGTGGTCCCCAACACGACCCCACCCCCGCGAATGTCCGGGTCTGGGCAACGTCTACAGTGGCGTGGTACGCGTGAGCCTTTACGGGGAGTTCACACCCGAAGGCTTGCTGGGATGTCTCTGTCAGGGGTGTGCGTGACGGCCGTTGAATCCCGTCCAGCGGGGATTGTCGGGGCGAGCCAGAGCCCGAGCCGGCGGCCGATCGGGGCCCGGGTCATGGCGTTCGTGGCGCTGACCAAGCCGCGAATCATCGAGCTGCTGCTCATCACCACCGTTCCGGTGATGTTCCTGGCGCAGCAGGGTGTGCCGGATCTCAAGCTGGTCCTCCTCACCTGTGTCGGCGGCTACCTCTCCGCGGGTGGCGCCAACGCGCTCAACATGTACATCGACCGCGACATCGACGCGCTCATGGACCGCACCTCGCAGCGCCCCCTGGTCACCGGCATGGTCAGCCCCCGCGAATGCCTCGCCTTCGGCATCTCGCTCGGCGTCATCTCGACCCTGCTGTTCGGCCTGACCGTCAACTGGCTGTCCGCCTGGCTGGCGCTCGGAGCACTCCTCTTCTACGTCGTCGTCTACACGATGATCCTCAAGAGGCGTACCTCGCAGAACATCGTGTGGGGCGGCATCGCGGGCTGCCTGCCCGTCCTCATCGGCTGGTCCGCGGTCAAGGACTCCATGTCCTGGGCCCCGGTCATTCTTTTCCTCGTCATGTTCTTCTGGACGCCGCCGCACTACTGGCCGCTCTCCATGAAGGTCCGCGACGACTACGCGCGCGTGGGCGTGCCGATGCTCCCGGTCGTCGCCTCGAACAAGGTCGTCGCCAAGCAGATCGTCATCTACAGCTGGGTCATGGTCGCGGTCTCGCTCCTGCTGACGCCTCTCGGCTACACGGGCTGGTTCTACACCACGGTCGCGCTGCTGGCCGGCGGCTTCTGGCTGTGGGAGGCGCACGGGCTCCAGAACCGGGCCAAGGCCGAGGTGACGGGCGGCAAGCTCAAGGAGATGCGGCTGTTCCACTGGTCGATCACCTATGTGTCGCTCCTCTTCGTGGCGATCGCGGTGGACCCCTTCCTGAGGTAGGGACCCTGAGGTACGGGTCCCGCTGAGGCGGGAGTCACTCACCCCGCCCGTCGCCGTTCGACCTACCCGTCGGTAGCATCCTGACCATGGCAGACACGCAGCAGGTTGACGCGAAGGCCGAGCGCCAGGTGGCCCGCCTCGCCCAGCAGATCGGCACCTTCTCCAAGGCCCACGGCGGCGCCGAGGCCCAGGTCGCCTACATCGGCGAACGCGGCGCCCGCATCGTCCTCGTGGGCGAGGACGGCGGTTGGGGCGACCTGGTCGCCACGACGTACGAGATCGCCCAGCAGGCGGTCGAGAAGTCCGGGATCACCGTCCATGGGGCTTTCGACGGCGAGTTCGCGGCCAAGGTGAAGACCGGGCCGTACGAGTGGAGCCGCATGGCGGGCATCCAGGTGGGCGGCCCGAGCAACAGCTGAACGGGGGCCGCGGGGCTGTATCGATTTGCGGCTCCGCCGCGTGGGCGCGACAAGCCACAACGGACCGTCGGTCGCGAGACTCACCCGCACCCCCTCCCCATGGCGCCCCCTCACACGGGGTGTGGACGAGCAACACCTCACACCCGATTCACCCGTTAGGACCTGAGGAACGCACGGTCCAGCAACGGGGAGCCCGGATGATCGAAACGCCGTCCCTCGTGGACCAGTACTGCCACGGCGTACTGAGAACGGAGTTGGGCCTCGGCACCTTCGAGGCCCAACTCGCCCGCACCGAAGGCCCACCCGCCCCCGGCACCACTCTCTTCGACACCCAGACGGGCTTCGCCGTACGACGATGGTGTCCACCCCTGCTGGGCCTGGAGCCGCACTGTCCCCCCGCCCGCTACCTCGCCCGGCGCCGTGAACTGGGCGTACTGGAAACGGGCCGCCGACTCCTGCGCGGCAGCGGCATCACGACGTACCTGATCGACACGGGCCTGCCCGGCGATCTCACGGGCCCCGCCGAGATGGCGACGGCCGGGCAGGCGGACGCCCGGGAGATCGTCCGCCTCGAACTCCTCGCCGAACAGGTCGCCGACACGTCCGGCACGGTGGAGTCCTTTCTCGCCAACCTCGCCGAGTCGGTGCACGGCGCCGCCGCGAGCGCGGTCGCCTTCACATCCGTGGCGGGCGTACGGCACGGCCTCGCGCTGGCACCGGAACCGCCCGGCCCCGGCGAGGTACGCGGCGCGGCGGGCCGCTGGCTGGCCGGCCGCCGGGTCGGCGGCACGCTCAGCGACCCGGTCCTGCTACGGCACCTGCTGTGGATCGCCGTAGCGTCCGGTCTGCCGCTCCAACTGCACGCCGGATTGGGCGAACCGGGCGCCCGCATCGACCGCACCGACCCCGTCCTGCTCACCGACTTCGTCCGCGCGACGGCCGGGCTCGGCACCGACCTGGTCCTGCTGCACAGCTACCCGTACCACCGCCACGCGGCCCATCTCGCGGGCGTCTTCCCGCATGTCTACGCCGACTCGGGCGCCGCGCTCGTCCGCACAGGCGCCCGCGCCGCGACCGTACTCGCCGAGATCCTGGAGCTGGCCCCCTTCGGCAAGATCCTCTTCTCCAGCGGGGCCCACGGACTGCCCGAACTGCACGTCGTAGGAGCCCGGTTGTTCCGCGAGGCGCTCGCGCGGGTGCTCGGTACCTGGGTCGCCGACGGGGCCTGGTCACTGGCCGACGCGCAACGGGTCGCGGGACTGATCGCGGTCGGCAACGCGAAGAGGGTGTACGGGCTGGAGTGAGCTGTACAGACTGGGCCCATGCCGACCGACGCCTTGCTCGACCGCTTCCTGAACGAACTGGCCCCCCTGGAGCCCATCGCCGTGTGGGCCCACGGTTCGCTCGCCGGGGGCGACTACCAGGAGGGGCGCAGCGACCTGGACCTGATAGCCATCCTCGACCATCCCCTCAAGCCGAGCACCGCCCGACAGCTCATCACCCTGCACCGCGGCCTGCGCACCGACCCCCTCGCCGTCCGGCTGCACTGCAGCTACCTCGCCCCGGGGACACAGGACGCCCCGAACCAGCGCCACCTCACCTGGGCCCACGACCATGTCATCCGTCGGCCCGTCACGCCGGTCACGCGTCGCGAACTGCACCAATTCGGGCGGGTGTTGCACGGCGGATCACCGAAGGACCTGCTGCCGGCCGTGACGGACCAGGAGCTGGCCGAGTTCGTCGTACGGGACCAGCGGGAGTACTGGCGGCCGGCCGTCGACAAGCCGGAGGTCTGGCTGGAGAACGGCTGGGTCGACGTGGGCCTGACCACCTTCGCCCGCGCGACCGTCACCCGCCGCGACGGCCGCCTGATCACCAAGCGCGAGGCCCTCGACCTGCTGCCCTCGCTCGGCGCTCCGGTGGAGGTCGTGGAGGACGTCGTACGGCGGCGTTACGACGATCCGGTACCGTCCGCCGCCTCCGTAGAGGGCGATTGGCTCCACCGCAGGGCGGAGCTGACCCGGGCCTATCTGGGCCCGGCGATCGACGAGTTCGTGACGCGCTACGGGTGAGCCGTTCGCTACGGGTGACGCTTCACGCGCGCGTGGGCAGTGACTGTTCCACCGACGGGCCCGGAAGGTCGGCCACGACGTCCGGCCGTTCGCGCAGCGACAGCAGCACCCGCAGCACCCCGATCCACACCAGGCAGGCGCCGAACATGTGCAGGCCGACCAGGGCCTCGGGGAGGTTAGTGAAGTACTGGACGTACCCGATGACGCCCTGTGCGAGCAGGATCAGGAACAGGTCGCGGGTGCGGTCCAGGGGGCCCTTGGGGGCGTCGACCGCCTTGAGGACGAACCACAGGGCGAACGTCAGCGTCACCACGATCCAGGCGAGCACGGCGTGCAGCTTGGCGACCGTCTCCCAGTCGATCGGGATCCGCTCGACCTCCTTGGAGTCGCCCGCGTGCGGGCCCGCGCCGGTGACCACCGTGCCGACCGCGATCAGCAGCACGGAGGCGGTGACCAGGAACCACACCAGCTGCTGCACGGCCTTGCCGACCAGCGGCTTGGGCTCAGCGTCGCCCTCCCGGCTGCGCTGCCACATCAGCGCGGCGACCGCGATCAGCGCCGTGGTGAGCAGGAAGTGGGCCGCGACCGTGTACGGGTTGAGGCCGACCAGCACCACGATCCCGCCGAGGATCGCGTTGCTCATCACGATCCAGAACTGCGCCCAGCCCAGCCGGGTGAGGGTGCGGCGGTACGGCTTCTCCGAGCGCGCGGCGATGATCGCCCAGCCGACGGCGGCGCACAGCACGTACGTCAGCATCCGGTTGCCGAACTCGATGGCTCCGTGGAAGCCCATCGCGCTGGTCGTGGTGAGCGAGTCGTCCGTGCACTTGGGCCAGGTCGGGCAGCCGAGCCCGGATCCGGTCAGCCGCACGGCACCGCCGGTGACCACGATGACCACCGACATGACGAGCGCGGCGAGAGCCGCCCGCTGAACCGTCCGGGGATCCGGGGTCCAACGTGCGGCGATGAAGGCGAGGGGGTTGCGCGCGGCGGCTAGGACGTCGGCACGGGTCACGTTTGGCACGGGGACCATCGTAGGGGGGTGCTTGTGCACGAATTCACGTGGGCCGGGCTTTGTCTCGTGCAGCGTACGGAGGCGCTGGTCACAGCGACTGCCGGATACGGTGGGCCTCGGCCCTGAGCCGCCGGGCCTCACGGGTGTCGCCCCGGTCCGCGGCGCAGTCGGCCTGGTGCTCGTACACCGTCATCAGCACGGGGTGGTCGCCGCCGAGCGCGGTCCGGAAGATTTCCTCCGCGTCCCGCAGTGCGCGCTCCGCGCCCGGGACGTCGCCTCCGGCACGCAGCACGGGGCCGAGCCGGGTGAGCGACTTGGCACGGTAGTAGTGCTGATTGCCGTACGCACGCCGGTAGATTCCTTCGGCCTGCTCCAGAGCCTGCTTCGCCTCGGCTGTCCTGCCCTGGGCGAGCCGCAACGAGCCCAGTTTGTTGAGGCAGGACGCGTACTTGTGCTCCTCGGCCTCGCTGCGCTTGCTGTGCAATTCCACCACGGGCCCGAGTATCGCGTCGGCCCGCACCAGTGCCGCACGGGCCTGGCGCATGAGGTCGAGGCGGCGCAGGGGTTGCACGGTACGGCGGGCGTCCTCCCGGTGCTGTTCGCCCAGCCGACGCAGCACGTCCGCCAGAAACTTGGCGACCTGCGCCGTCTCGAAGTCCTCTCCTCCCCGGTGGACCTTGAACACCTCCAGGGCCGAGTTCAGCCTTTCTTCGGCGACTTCCAACTCTCCGCGGTCCTGGGCGACGATGCCGAGGTCACGCTGGAGCATGGCGCGGAAGACCGTGTACTCCGGCGGCTCCTGACTGCCCCGGCTGGGTATTCGTTGCTCGGCGCGCTCATAGTGGACGGCGGCCTGGGCGAGCTGGCCCGCGTTGCGGTGGATCAGGCCGATCTCCTGTTCGGCGACGGCCCAGTCGAGACTCTCCTCCCGCCAGGTCTGCCCCTCGTAGATGTCCACCGCCGTCTGTACGGCCTTCAGCGCCTCGGGGAAGCGGTTGCGCTCGCGCATGATGCCGCCCAACTGCCGCTGGCACTGCGCCCGTAGCCGAAGGAACGTCTCCCCTTTGTGGTCCGCGCAGAGGCCGAGGGCCAGACGGCACTCATGTTCGGCTTCGTCCAGCGCGGCCAGCAGGTAGTGCTGGCGGGCCATCGCGTAGCGGGCGGTGGCGCGGGCGAGTTCGTCGTCGTCCCCTATCTCGCGGAGTTCGGCCTCCTGCTCGAAGAAGTCCAGCGCTCGTACCCAGTCGCAGCGGTGTTCCTGGTACATGCCGACGCGGTGCAGCAGCCGGGCCAACGCCTCCGGGTCCTGCGAGGCGCCGTATCCGCCGTCCGCGTCGTCACCCCAGGCCAGCTTGTCGATCACGGCCTCGACATGCGGCATCAGCCGCTCGCACACGGGCCACGACGCCAGCAGGTCCGGTGTCGCGGGGAAGCAGGCCTCCATGAGCCGTACCGCCGCCTGGGACCATTCCAGGTGCTCCGCCTCGTTCAACTCGTCATGGATCAGTATCTGGACCCGTGGATGCATGCCGTACGCGGCCGATCCGTCGCGCCAGTCGCCGCTGCGGGTCACCAGGGAGTGGCCCACCAGCAGCATCACCTCGCGGTTGAAGGTGACCGGGTCGGTCATGACGGCGCACAGCCGGCCCGGAAGCACCGAGCGGTGCTGGGTCAGCGTTGTCTTCTGCACGTCCTCCGACGCCAGGAACGCGAGCAACTGCAACAGGTCCACGGCGGCCGGTGAGGCCTCCGAGACCCTGGTGATGGACAGCCGGAAGGTGTCCTCGACGGAGGCTCCGCCGGGCAGGTCGCGCAGGTACTCGGCCACGGTGATCTCGGCCTGCACGATGTGGGCTGCGGCCTGTTCGAGGGGCAGCGGCAGCCAGCCGAGCTGGCGGCCGAGGGAGGCCATGGCCTGGTGGTCCTCGTCCGTGACGTCCTTGGTCGCGATACTGAAGCGGCGGCGCAGGAACTCGATGCCCTCGCGCTCGGGGAAGGCCCGCAGTTCGATCGGGTCGGCGCACAGGCCGGTCCAGCCGTGGTGCTGCTGGGTGGTGATCAGCACCTCGCCGTCGCCCTCGGACGGCAACAGGGTGCGCAGGGAATCGTCGTACGCCGGGCACCCGTCGTAGACGAGGAGCCATCCCGGCTGGTCGCGCAGCAGGGACCAGAGATTCATGAGGACGACGTTCTTGCTCTTCTGGTCGGGGATGCCCACGTACTCGGCGAGCTCCAGCAGTTCGGTACGCAGCGCGTCGGGCCGGGAGGCGTGGAGCCACCACGTGAGGGTGTGCCGGTACAGATGCCGGTGGGCGTAGGCCACGGCCAGTTGGGACTTGCCGGCGCCGGTCGCCCCGTAGAGGACACAGACGCGTGGGAGAGACCTTTCGTTCTTCTCGCGGCGTTCGGCGTTCGGGCGGCGCAGTACGCTCACGATCCGCTCGCTCTCCGCCGTGCGGCCCGTGAAGTACATGCTGAGCATGGGCAGGTTGTTCGGCGGGCCCTGCAAAGGGTTGGTCGATTTCGGACGGAGGCTCTCGGCAGGCTTGCGTGCCATGTGGGTGCCGGCGGCGGCGCTGATGCCGATGACGACCGCGATGCCGGCGGCCAGCCACCAGAGCGGCGCCTTGCCCGAGTCGGCGTCGCCGGCTGCCACGGTGAGGACGGTGGCCACCGCGGTCCCCATACCAGCGGATAAATTGATCACCCACGACCGCATGTGCCCCCTTGGGATCGCCCGCCATCCCACGAGCTCTCACTCGAGTTTGCGGGCGAATGTCGTCTAATCCTCAGTTTTCCCCGGTACTTGTCCTTGCAACTGGTGAGCAAGCGTTTCGTTAAACAGGTAAGCAGCGAGTCGTTCGGATACGATCCCGGCTCGCGAAAGTTGTTCTGCCGTTTACCGGATGTGGGAACAGGCAGCCACACTTCCAACGCGGGAAACAGGGGGCACGTCATGGATCACACGCCCAACCCGACACCTGGCCATGAGGAATTCGCCCGACGAAAGGTGCTGCTCGTTGCGGGGTTGCTGGGTGCTCTGGTAGTCGCCCTTAGCGTGGGAATCGTGGCGGTGGCAGCTGGTGAGCCTGTTGTGGTTGCCCTCGGCTTTGGCGGTAGTAGCTTTGCTGCCACGATGGGGCTCGTTCTCGGGGCGCTCTCGTGGCTCATGCCTCCGCGCTGAGAAAGTAAAGAATCCTCTGCATTGACAGAGGAAGCCGTACGTCTGGTCATTCGACCGTGTCAGCGGGAAAAGGACGTTGAGGGTCGCTCTGTTACCAGATTCCGAGTGACGGTGTTCACGGGACGAAGTGAATGGCCTGTCAGCTCTCGGGAGTGTTACCGCCGGAAGTACTCCTGCGTATTTCTTCAAGACGGCTCCTTGCTCGCCTGGACTGAGTGTGGTCATGGCCGTACGCCTCTTCGTAGCGACGTACGGCCTCTGTCTGGACGGCGATCGCCTGGTCCGCATGGCCTTGGGCGAACAGCGTCTCGGCCAGTTCGCGCTCCGCGTTGGCTACGTAGGGGTGGTTCGGGCCCATTGCCGCCGACGCCATCCGGCGCGCTTCCTCCAGGTGCTCGGCCGACCGTGTCAGTTCATCCGTGTCACGGTCGAGCCGTCCCAGCCCGATCAGTGTGCCGACCCCGTCGGGGTGGTCACCGAGGCGGCTGCGCACTTTCAAGGCATGTTCCAAAGCCACCCGCGCCTCATCAGTGCGCCCGAGCCTGCGCAGTGCATCGCCCAGGTGATTGTCCACGTCGGCGACGTCTGGATGGTCCTCCTCGTACACGGAAGTGAGCAGCGTCCGAGCCTGGGCCAGGTGGCCTGCGGCCTCCTCGGGGACGTCACGCTCAAGGGCGATGATCGCCAGGTGTTTGTGGCCGGTGGCCAGTTCGCCGGGGCGGGAATCGTGCAACCGTTCGCGCAACGTGAGGGCGGTGAGATAACAGTCCTGTGCCGCGTCCAGGGCGTCACCGCGCCAGTGCACATCTCCGAGGACCATCAGGCAGTCCGCGCGGGCGGCGTGGTTCTCACCATGGGCCGTGGTGCACAGTTCAAGGGCTTTGGCGGCCGTCTCCTCGGCCTCGGCCAGTTGCCACTGCTCGCGTTGGATCCGACTGAGGTGCAGCAACTGCGGCACGATGCGGGGGTCATCCTCGCCGTACAGTTCCCCGCTGAGCCGCACGGCTCGCTCCGTGGTGCGGCGTGCCTCGTCGAGCGCAGCCAAGTGATACTGCACCCGGCCGAGCGAGGCCAGGGTCCGAGCCAGTTCCGGGCGATGGTCATCCGGGGCGGTCTCCCATATCGCGAGAGCTTGCTCAAGCAGGTCCCGGGCTCGTGGATAGTCCCCTCGGTGGTGAAGATACGTGCCCGTGCGGTACAGCAGCCGGCCCAGAGCCAGAGGCTCGGTGGTGCCGTTCCTCCCGCCGTGCTGCACGGCTGACAGCACGTGCGGAAGAAGCGCGGCGCAAGCGGGCCAGTTCGGGGAGGCGACCGGATCGGCCGGAAAGGCCGATTCCAGAAGTAGCGACGCCGCGTCCGCGTACCACCTGTGTTCGTCGGCCTGCAATGTGGAACGCAGGAAGTCCTGGATCTGTCGGGAGACTCCCAGCGTGCCGTCGTCGTCCGCGCGCACCAAGGAGAAGGACAGCAGCGGCCGCAAGAGCGCGTTGACGCCCAATTCGGTCGCCAGGTGGTCGCGCAGCGGAGACGACAGGACCTGCACGTGGTCTGGAAACAGAGCGCGCGGGATGCGGTCGGAGGCGAAGAAGGCGAAGAGCAGGACGAGTTCGCGGGACCGGGGCTCCTCCTCGCAGGCCTGCTGCAGGGACATCCGCCACGTCGCGGTCATGACGGGCTGATACCAGGTTTCCTGGGAGAGGACGGGAGGTGAAACCGGCTGTTGGTGCAGGACCCGTTCGAACTGTGCAAGCGTCGAGCCGGTTTCCTCGGCGTAGGCCGCAGCATGTTCCAGCACCAGCGGTAGGCGCCCCAGGGCACGTGCCACGTGGGCGGCGGTGGCCGACGCTGTCACCCGGTCGTGGCTGCGCCTGCGTAGGAATTCCACGGCGTGCTCTTCTTGGAAGACTTCCAGCGGGACGACTTCCGTGACGGTGCCCCCATGCCAGCTGCGCACGTACGACGTCACCAACACATCCCCGTTGGTCAGCGGGGGCAAGTGCGAGGCCACGGCCGCGCTGTCGAGCGCGTTGTCGAACACCAGGAGCCAGCGGCGGCGGACACGAAGCGTCTCCCACAGAGCACCTAGAACCACCCCGCTGTCGTCGTCACGGGGAACCCCGAGCCGCCGGGCGAGATGGGTGAGGTCGTCCAGGAGTGACACCGGGGACTCGGCCCTGATCCACCAGATGACATCGTAGTGCGAGGCGAAGCGGTGAGCGTACTCAAGGGCGAGCTGCGTCTTGCCCACCCCTCCGACTCCGACGACCGCGCACGAGCGCAGTGTGCCGACCTGCTGCGGGCCCAGGAACACTGTGACGACGCGGGCCAGGACATCGGCGCGGTCGATGAATAAAGCGCTGCGGGGCGGAACGTTGGACACGGCGGAGTCCAGCCCCGGGTAGGGGACGGCCTCCGTGTGCGCGATTGGTTCTTCCGAGGGCGACACCTCGGAGTCGATCCCGTTCAACACGTGCTCGACCGCGATCTCGGCGGCTAGCGGAGCCAGGTCCAGCACGGTGCTGTCCGCAGTGTCTTCAGGTGCCGGGCACTCCTCAACACGCAGGTACAGACAACGCCGATCCGTGACGGACGTGCCGGGCCACAAAGCCGCGGCCGCCGAAACAATCACGACGGTGAGAGCCACTTCTTGCGAGCCCGCTGCAGATTGGTCCCACTGCTCCACCACCGGGTTCCGGTTGGTGCGCTCCAGCAGATCGGTCAGCCATTTTGCCCACGTTGCGTCCCCTGGTGTGTACCTGACGGCCACGCGTGGCCGAGGCGCGGGAACGACGGGGGCCTGGCCAGGGAGAGCGTGCGTGTCTCGTGGCAAGGCGGCGATCACCGCGCTGGCAGCCGCCACGGCCCCTGCGGCAGCGGCGAGATAACGCCACCAACCAGTACCTGGGATCGTCGCGACGGCCGAGGCGTAGCTGCCCAGCGCGGCCAGCGCTCCGATCAACCATGGCCCGTAACGCCCCCATAACCTGACCCGTAAGGCGCTCGGTGACGTGTTCGGATCCCTCATGACTCCCCCCAAAGTCACCGGCACACAAGCGGCTTGTTCCGGATCGGCTCAGTTTGCCATCCAGTGACGAAGATCAGGAAGGAAATGCGGGTCCAGGGGTGCGGTGATCCGGTACTCCGCGATTCGGAACGAGCCACCTGTGGCCACGTGGCGCAACAGCGCGACGAGCCGGTGGTTGCCGTCGAGTACAAGCCGACGGCCGCCGCCGAGATCGAGGACAGGCAGCGGGAGCCTGCTACCAGATCGAGGAAGGATGCGCTCGAAGTACGTAACTTGCTCACGTTGTGCTGGGGACAGAGCTCGCCCGTCGCCTGCGATGTCGACGGAGCGCAAGGGGCGGGCGTCGGTGGCCCGGTAGTCGGTGGCCCGTCCTGATCTGTCGGCGTACCACGGAGCGTAGTAGCGGTGTGGTGGCGGCAGTTGGTCCAGCGTGGCGTCCTCGCGCAGGATCGTGGCAGCTCCCTGCCTGTGAAAGAGCGCGAGCCGTTCCCAGTCCACGGCAACTCGGATGCCGGTGCGGCCGCACACGAACAGGCGCTGGAACGCAGGCCAGGAGACGTCTGCCATGAAGCACACCTGCCCGCTGTGCACGGGATCACTCGGTGATACCAACCGGGAAACGCTGACGGTCACCCTCCGCCGCTGACTTCCAGCCGACGAGCAGTCCCAACACGTCCGCTCGCCACGTCGTGCAGCAGCGGGTGCAGGGCGCGGACACTCTTCGGTTCCGCCGTCTCCAACACGCAGCGACTCTTCCCGCTCCGTACGAACGTCACTCCCAGCGGAAGCACTTCCCGGCCACCGCCAGCCCCACAACCGCCCACACCCCCAGGATCCCCAGGTCCCCCCACGGCATCCCGGCCCCGTGCTGCAACACGTCCCGCAGCCCGTCCGACAGTGCCGAGATGGGCAGCAGGCCCAGCACGTCCTGGACGCCCGACGGGTATTTGTCCATCGGCACGATCACCCCGCCGCCGACCAGGAGCAGCAGGAACACGAGGTTGGCGGCGGCCAGCGTGGCCTCTGCCTTCAGGGTGCCTGCCATCAGCAGGCCGAGGCCCGAGAAGGCCGCCGTGCCGAGGATCAGGAGGAGCAGGACGGACAGCGGGTTGCCGTGCGGGGACCAGCCCAGGGCGAAGGCGATCGCCGTCAGCAGGATGATCTGGAGGATCTCCGTGACCAGGACCGATGCCGTTTTCGCGGTCATCAGGGCCCAGCGGGGGAGCGGGGAGGACGCGAGGCGCTTCAGGACGCCGTAGCGGCGTTCGAAGCCCGTGGCGATGGCCTGGCCCGTGAACGCCGTCGACATCACGGCGAGGGCCAGGATGCCGGGGGTGAGGAAGTCGACGGACTTGCCCTTGCCGGTGTCGACGATGTCCACCGAGCTGAACAGGACCAGGAGGAGGGTCGGGATGACTACCGTGAGAAGGAGTTGCTCGCCGTTTCGCAGGAGCATCTTTGTCTCCAGCGCCGCCTGGGCCGCGATCATGCGGGGGAGCGGGGCCGCCCCGGGCCGCGGGGTGTAGGTCCCCGGAACAGTCGTGGTCATGAGCGCAGCTCCTTGCCGGTGAGTTCCAGGAACACGTCCTCCAGGGTGTGCCGTTCGACCGAGATCTTCTCCGGCATCACCCCGTGCTGCGCGCACCAGGACGTGACCGTGGCGAGCAGTTGCGGGTCGACCTTGCCGCCGACGCGGTAGGAGCCCGGGGTCAGTTCGGCGGCCGTGGAGTCGGCCGGGAGGGCCTTCAGTAGGGAGCCGACGTCGAGGCCGGGGCGGCCGGTGAAGCGGAGGGTGTTCTCGGCGCCGCCCCGGCACAGGTCCTCGGGGGAGCCCTGCGCGATGACCTTGCCCGCGTCGATGATCGCCACGTCGTCGGCCAACTGCTCGGCCTCGTCCATGTGATGGGTCGTGAGGACGACCGAGACACCGTCCGTACGGAGGTCCCGGACCAGGTCCCAAGTAGCGCGGCGGGCCTGTGGGTCCAGGCCGGCCGTCGGCTCGTCCAGGAAGACCAGCTCCGGGCGGCCTACGATCGCCATCGCGAGGGCCAATCTCTGCTGCTGGCCGCCCGACAGACGGCGGTACGTCGTGCGGCCGCAACTGCCGAGACCCAGGCGCTCGATGAGCGCGTCCACGTCCAGCGGGTGCGCGTGCAGCTTGGCGATGTGGCGGAGCATCTCGTCGGCGCGGGCGCCCGAGTAGACGCCGCCGGACTGGAGCATCACGCCGATTCTGGGGCGCAGTGCGGCGGACTCGCGGACCGGGTCGAGGCCCAGGACGCGCACCGTGCCGGCGTCCGGCTTCCGGTACCCCTCGCAGGTCTCGACGGTGGTCGTCTTGCCCGCCCCGTTGGGGCCGAGCACGGCGGTGACACCCGCATGGGCCACCAGGTCGAGGCCGTTCACCGCGGTCTTCGTGCCGTACCGCTTCACCAGGGCCTGGACCTGGAGCACGGGCTCGCTTCGCATGAGCCCGAGTCTAGGTACGCGGCCCGCGCCTCAGGCGGGCGGGTGCGGGATCTCCCCCCGGACGAGATTTCCCCCGGACGGGATCTGCCCCGAACGTGATCTCCCCTCGGACGAGAACTCCCCGTACGGGATCTCCTCCTCGCGGGGGCGGTGCAGCGGCAGCCACCGTTCCGCGTACGCCACGGCGTCCGCCACCGGGAACAGGCGTGCGTCGGCCGCACCCACCTTGCCGCGGATGACAGGGCGGTCGACTGGACGGTCCCGTTCGAAGTCGTGCCCCAGTTCGTCGAAGCGGTCCGAGGAGATCGACACCTCGGTCACCGTCTCCCAGCCGTCCGGGCCCGGGCGGCCGACCTCGACCAGCGGGGACGGGATGCGGTACTCGGCGAGATGGAAGCTCGTGCAGGTGTCGTAGCCCGCGCCGAGCAGCAGCACGCGCGCGTGGAGGGCCTCCAGGCGGGCCAGCGGGCTGCGCTCGCCGAGCCGACAGTCGGGGGCGTGGTCGGTGAGGATCTCCGCCGCGCGCGGGCCGAGCGCCGCGAAGGACGTCTGCGGGTGCGCGGAGCGCAGGGCGCCGGGCCAGGTGCGGACGGTCTCCGGGACGACGCCGACGCCCAGCGAGGGCGTGACGAGGGGGGCGTAGGACGGCATGGACCTGCGGATGGTGTCCCACCACTCGCGGGGGACCGGCGGGTTTCCCCAGTGGGCCGGGTCCGAGAGGTCGGCGGACTGGGTGGGGACGACCAGGGTGCCGTCCGGGCCGAGGGCGTCGAGGAGTCCCCGGACGACCGACACGGCGCCTCCGCAGACCCATCCGAGGGAGCTCAGGGAGGTGTGCGCGAGGAGGGTCTCGCCGGGGCGGACGCCGAGCTCGCGCAGGTGTGCGGCGACTGTGTCCCGGGTGACAAGTGGGCCGGTGGGAGGGGGTGTGGGCATGGTCGTGGAGTGTCCTCGAAGGGGGTCCGGGGTGCCAGTGAATTGATCGATCAAAGATCGTTTTCGCAGGTCAGATTAGGTATGCCTAAGTGATGCAGCGCACCGTCCATCCGCCGGGCGCGGGTTGCCTGCCTCTGAGGAATTACGCAACAATGGCGTTGTGAAAAACGTTGGCGAGGCTCCGCAGGAGGAACTCGCGACCGGTGAGCGGTCCACCCGCAACCGTGTCGCGCGCTCCATCCTGGACCACGGCCCGTCGACCGTGGCCGACCTCGCCGGCCGGCTGGGGCTGACCCAGGCCGCCGTACGCCGTCATCTCGACGCACTCGTCGCCGACGACGTGGTGGAAGCACGTGAGCAGCGGGTCTACGGAGCGCGTACGCGCGGCCGGCCCGCCAAGGTGTTCGCCCTGACCGACTGCGGCCGGGACGCCTTCGACCAGTCCTACGACAAGCTCGCCGCGGACGCGTTGCGCTGGATCGCGACGCACGGCGGCGGGGACGAGGCCGTCGTGGCCTTCGCCCGTGACCGCATGGCCGCCCAGGCCATCGCCTACCGCAAGGTCGTCGAGGCCGCCGCGCCCGAGAGCCGCGCGGAAGCCCTGGCCAAGGCCCTGAGCGCGGACGGGTACGCTGCTACGGCGCGTAGCGCACCGGTCGGTGAGCAGCTCTGCCAGCACCACTGCCCGGTCGCCCATGTCGCCGAGCAGTTCCCGCAACTGTGCGAGGCGGAGACAGAGCTCTTCTCCCAGCTGCTCGGCACCCATGTCCAGCGACTGGCCACCATCGCCCACGGCGACGGCGTGTGCACCACGTTTATCCCGAAGATTTCCAAGAACGCATCTGACACATCTGCAAGTACCGCCGGGAGGAACCCCGCATGACGCTCCCCATCGAGGAGACCGCCCACCCCGAGCTCGAGGGTCTGGGCACCTACGAATACGGCTGGGCCGACTCCGACGTGGCCGGTGCCTCCGCCAAGCGCGGCATCAACGAGGACGTCGTCCGGGACATCTCCAGCAAGAAGAACGAGCCGGAGTGGATGACCAAGCTCCGTCTCAAGGGCCTGCGCCTGTTCGAGAAGAAGCCCATGCCGAACTGGGGCTCCGACCTCTCCGGCATCGACTTCGACAACATCAAGTACTTCGTGCGCTCCACGGAGAAGCAGGCGGAGTCCTGGGAGGACCTGCCCGAGGACATCAAGAACACGTACGACAAGCTCGGCATCCCCGAGGCGGAGAAGCAGCGCCTCGTCGCCGGTGTCGCCGCGCAGTACGAGTCCGAGGTCGTCTACCACCAGATCCGTGAGGACCTGGAGGAGCAGGGCGTCATCTTCCTCGACACCGACACCGCGCTGAAGGAGCACCCGGAGCTCTTCAAGGAGTACTTCGGCACCGTCATCCCGGTCGGCGACAACAAGTTCGCGTCGCTGAACAGCGCGGTCTGGTCCGGCGGTTCCTTCATCTACGTGCCGAAGGGCGTGCAGGTCGAGATCCCCCTGCAGGCGTACTTCCGGATCAACACGGAGAACATGGGTCAGTTCGAGCGGACCCTGATCATCGTCGACGAGGGTGCCTACGTGCACTACGTCGAGGGCTGTACGGCGCCGATCTACAAGTCGGACTCGCTGCACTCCGCGGTCGTCGAGATCATCGTCAAGAAGAACGCCCGCTGCCGTTACACGACCATCCAGAACTGGTCGAACAACGTCTACAACCTGGTCACCAAGCGCGCCGTGGCGTACGAGGGCGCGACCATGGAGTGGATCGACGGCAACATCGGCTCCAAGGTGACGATGAAGTACCCGGCCGTCTACCTGATGGGCGAGCACGCCAAGGGCGAGACCCTCTCCATCGCCTTCGCGGGCGAGGGCCAGCACCAGGACGCCGGCTCCAAGATGGTCCACATGGCGCCGAACACCTCCTCCAACATCGTGTCGAAGTCCGTGGCGCGTGGTGGCGGTCGTACGTCCTACCGCGGTCTCGTCGAGATCGGCGAGGGCGCCCACGGCTCCAAGTCGAACGTGCTGTGCGACGCGCTGCTCGTCGACACGATCTCCCGCTCGGACACGTACCCGTACGTGGACGTCCGCGAGGACGACGTGTCCATGGGCCACGAGGCGACCGTCTCCAAGGTCTCCGAGGACCAGCTCTTCTACCTGATGAGCCGGGGTCTGACGGAGTTCGAGGCGATGGCGATGATCGTGCGCGGCTTCGTCGAGCCGATCGCCAAGGAGCTGCCGATGGAGTACGCCCTCGAACTCAACCGGCTGATCGAGCTGCAGATGGAGGGTTCGGTCGGTTAAGACCGGCCGTCCGCACAGCAGCAAGCGAATTCTGACGCAGGAAAGAGAGCAGACCGACAGCCATGGCTGAGGCTCAGAGCATTCCGGTGGGGTCAACCACCGCCGGCGCGGTGGCAGTTGCCGCCGAGTCGACCGTCGCCACGCGCATGAGCGCGCCCCCCTCCTTCGACGTGGCGGACTTCCCGGTCCCCCACGGCCGCGAGGAGGAGTGGCGGTTCACCCCGCTGGAGCGCCTGCGCGGGCTGCACGACGGCACCGCGGTCGCCACCGGCGACGGCGTGAAGGTCGCCATCGGAAGCCCCGAAGGGGTCACCGTGGAGACCGTCGGCCGTGACGACGCGCGGCTCGGCAAGGCCGGCACCCCGGTGGACCGCGTGGCCGCGCAGGCCTACTCGTCCTTCGAGAAGGCCTCGGTCGTGACCGTCCCCAAGGAGACGGTCCTGACCGAGCCGATCCGCATCGTCGTGCACGGCGAGGGCGGGGTCGCCTACGGCCACCAGGTCGTCGAACTCGGAGCTTTCGCCGAGGCCGTCGTCGTCATCGACCACACCGGTGACGCGGTCCTCGCCGCCAACGTCGACTACATCCTCGGCGACGGCGCCAAGCTGACCGTCGTCTCCGTCCAGGACTGGGACGACAAGGCCGTGCACGTCGGCCAGCACAACGCCCTGATCGGCCGGGACGCCACCTTCAAGTCGTTCGTCGTCACCTTCGGCGGAGACCTCGTACGACTGCACCCGCGCGTGGCCTACGCCGGACCCGGCGGCGAGGCCGAGCTGTTCGGCCTGTACTTCACGGACGCCGGCCAGCACCAGGAGCACCGCCTCCTGGTCGACCACAACGTCCCGCACTGCAAGTCCAACGCCGTCTACAAGGGCGCGCTCCAGGGCGAGGGCGCCCACGCGGTGTGGATCGGCGACGTGCTCATCGAGGCCACGGCCGAGGGCACCGACACGTACGAGATGAACCGCAACCTGGTTCTGACCGACGGCGCCCGCGTCGACTCCGTGCCGAACCTGGAGATCGAGACCGGCGAGATCGTCGGCGCCGGCCACGCCTCCGCGACCGGCCGCTTCGACGACGAGCAGCTCTTCTACCTGATGGCCCGCGGCATCCCCGCCGACGACGCCCGACGCCTGGTGGTCCGCGGCTTCTTCGCCGAACTGGTCCAGCAGATCGGTGTCGCCGACATCCAGGAGCGGCTGCTGGAGAAGATCGACGCGGAGCTGGAGGCGTCGGTCTGATGTCCTTCGTACGCGCCTGTGGCCTCGGCGAGCTGGAGGAGGACACCCCGAAGCGGGTGGAACTCGACGGCACGCCGGTCTCGGTCGTGAAGACCGAGGGCGAGGTGTTCGCGATCAACGACATCTGCTCGCACGCGAACGTCTCGCTCTCCGAGGGCGAGGTGGAGGACTGCCAGATCGAGTGCTGGCTGCACGGCTCCGCGTTCGACCTGCGCACCGGCAAGCCGTCCGGCCTTCCCGCCACGCGCCCCGTACCCGTTTACCCCGTAAAGATCGAAGGGGGCAGCGTCCTCGTTGACGTACGCGCCTCCCTCACCCAGGAGTCCTGAGGAACCCATGGCAACGCTTGAAATCCACGACCTGCACGTCACCGTCGAGGCCGACAACGCCACGAAGGAGATCCTCAAGGGCGTCGACCTCACCGTGAAGCAGGGCGAGACCCACGCCATCATGGGCCCGAACGGCTCCGGCAAGTCGACCCTCGCCTACTCGCTCGCGGGCCACCCGAAGTACACGATCACCGGCGGCACCGTCACCCTCGACGGCGAGGACGTCCTGGAGATGTCCGTCGACGAGCGCGCCCGCGCCGGCCTCTTCCTCGCGATGCAGTACCCGGTCGAGGTCCCCGGTGTGTCGGTCTCCAACTTCCTCCGTACGTCCGCCACCGCCGTCCGCGGCGAGGCCCCCAAGCTGCGGACCTGGGTGAAGGAGGTCAAGGAGACCATGGAGCGCCTCTCCATGGACCCCTCCTTCGCCGAGCGCAACGTCAACGAGGGCTTCTCCGGCGGTGAGAAGAAGCGCCACGAGATCCTTCAGCTGGAGCTGCTCAAGCCGAAGATCGCGATCCTCGACGAGACCGACTCCGGCCTGGACGTCGACGCCCTGCGCGTCGTCTCCGAGGGCGTCAACCGCGTCCGCGAGACCGGCGAGGTCGGCACCCTGCTGATCACCCACTACACGCGCATCCTGCGCTACATCAAGCCCGACTTCGTGCACGTCTTCTCCGGCGGCAAGATCGTCGAGTCCGGCGGCGCCGAGCTCGCCGACAAGCTGGAGAACGAGGGCTACGAGGCCTACACCACGAAGGGTGGCGTATCCGCGTGACAGAGCTGCCGGGCCTCCTCGACACCGAGGCGATCCGCAAGGACTTCCCCATCCTGGACCGTACGGTTCACGACGGTAAGAAGCTCGTGTACCTGGACAACGCGGCGACTTCGCAGACGCCCCGCCAGGTGATCGACGTACTCTCCGAGTACTACGAGCAGCACAACGCCAACGTGCACCGTGGCATCCATGTGCTCGCCGAGGAGGCCACGGCGCTGTACGAGGGCGCGCGGGACAAGGTCGCCGCGTTCATCAACGCGCCCTCCCGCGACGAGGTGATCTTCACCAAGAACGCCTCGGAGTCGCTCAACCTCGTGGCGAACATGCTGGGTTGGGCCGACGAGCCCTACCGCGTGGACCACGAGACCGAGATCGTCATCACGGAGATGGAGCACCACTCCAACATCGTGCCGTGGCAGCTGCTCTCGCAGCGCACGGGCGCGAAGCTGAAGTGGTTCGGCCTGACCGACGACGGCCGGCTCGACCTCTCGAACATCGACGAGATCATCACCGAGAAGACGAAGATCGTCTCCTTCGTGCTGGTGTCGAACATCCTCGGTACGGTCAACCCGGTCGAGAAGATCGTGCGCCGCGCGCAGGAGGTCGGGGCCCTGGTCCTGATCGACGCCTCGCAGGCCGCGCCGCACATGCCGCTGGACGTACAGGCCCTCCAGGCCGACTTCGTGGCCTTCACCGGCCACAAGATGTGCGGCCCGACGGGCATCGGCGTCCTCTGGGGCCGCCAGGAGCTGCTCGAAGACCTCCCCCCGTTCCTGGGTGGCGGCGAGATGATCGAGACCGTGTCGATGCACTCGTCGACGTACGCCCCGGCGCCGCACAAGTTCGAGGCGGGCACCCCGCCGGTGGCGCAGGCGGTGGGTCTGGGCGCGGCGATCGACTATCTGTCGGCGATCGGCATGGACAAGATCCTCGCCCACGAGCACGCGCTGACCGAGTACGCGGTGAAGCGCCTGCTGGACGTCCCCGGTCTGAAGATCATCGGCCCCACCACGGCCGAGGACCGGGGCGCGGCGATCTCGTTCACGCTGGGTGACATCCACCCGCACGACGTGGGCCAGGTACTGGACGAGGAAGGCATCGCGGTCCGTGTCGGCCACCACTGCGCGCGGCCCGTCTGCCTCCGCTACGGAATTCCTGCGACCACGCGAGCGTCGTTCTATCTGTACTCCACGCCGGCCGAGATCGACGCACTGGTCGACGGTCTGGAGCACGTACGGAACTTCTTCGGCTGAGGAGCTGGCTGAACGTGAAGCTGGATTCGATGTACCAGGAAGTCATCCTGGACCACTACAAGCACCCGCACGGCCGGGGCTTGCGGGATGGCGACGCCGAGGTGCACCACGTCAACCCGACGTGCGGCGACGAGATCACGCTGCGCGTGAAGTACGACGGCGAGCAGATCACGGACATCTCCTACGAGGGCCAGGGCTGCTCGATCAGCCAGGCCTCGGCCTCCGTACTGAACGACCTCCTCGTCGGCAAGGAGCTGTCCGAGGCGCAGAAGATCCAGGGGACCTTCCTGGAGCTGATGCAGTCCAAGGGCAGGATCGAGCCCGACGACGCGATGGAGGAGGTGCTGGAGGACGCGATCGCGTTCGCCGGTGTCTCCAAGTACCCGGCACGGGTGAAGTGCGCCCTCCTCAGCTGGATGGCGTGGAAGGACGCGACGGCCCAGGCCCTGGGCGGAGCCGACTCCGACGCGGAAAGGAAGACGGCATGAGCGACACCGAGACCATGGAGATCAAGCCCGCCTCCGAGGAGGAGGTCCGCGAGGCCCTCCTCGATGTCGTCGACCCCGAACTGGGCATCGACGTCGTCAACCTCGGGCTGATCTACGGCGTGCACATCGACGACGCCAACATCGCCACCATCGACATGACCCTGACGTCAGCGGCCTGCCCGCTGACCGACGTCATCGAGGACCAGGCCAAGTCCGCCACGGACGGCCTCGTCAACGAACTCCGCATCAACTGGGTGTGGATGCCGCCGTGGGGCCCGGACAAGATCACGGACGACGGCCGCGATCAGCTTCGGGCGCTGGGGTTCAACGTCTGAGTCGGAGCTGTCCGACGCACCGGAAACGGCCATACCTTCGGGGTATGGCCGTTTCTTTGCATCACATCGTCGTCGACACCTACGACCTTCCCGGGCTCGCCCGCTTCTGGTGCGGGGTCCTGGGCTGGCGGGTGCTCTCCGAGAAGCCGCGCGAAGTGGTCATCGGGCCCGACGAGTTCGCGGGGACCGGCATCTGTTTCATGCCGGTGAGCGAGCCGAAGGCCGTGAAGAACCGGCTGCACTTCGACCTCGCCCCCGACGATCAGGAGGCCGAGGTCGAGCGGATCCTCGCGCTGGGCGCGGAGCGGGTCGACATCGGGCAGGGCGAGGCCGTGGGCTGGGTGGTCCTCGCCGACCCGGAGGGCAACGAGTTCTGCGTCCTGCGGCCCAAGGCCTCGCTGATCACCTTTCGTGACGCGCCTCGTGTTCGGTGACGCGCCTCATCTTCCGTGAGCGTCCGCCTAGTTCAGCCCCGCCACCAGCCGGAACGCCGAGTCCGACCGGTACAGGGTGCTGTCCTGGTACCGGTCCAGTCTGAGCTGGAAGTTCTGGTGGCGGAGGAAGCGGCCCGGGTAGTTGACCGACTCCAGCATCACCGCGCCGGAGTAGGGGGACGGGCGGGGGCAGAACGTGGCGTCCTGTTTGAAGAGGGGGGAGCCGTCGTCGCGTTCCGCGCGGAGGATGAAGTTGCGGTGGCGGAGGTAGCTGCCGTTGGTCGTCGTGAAGGAGTAACAGGAGCTGTTCGCAAGGCCCTTGACCACTTTGAAGGTGGAAGCACGGCGGGCCGTGGCCGAGTTGGCCGGGTTGAGCTTCACGAAGTCGCCGCTCACCTGCCAGTAGCGGTCCGGGTAGTTGACCGAGCGGACGGACTTCCAGGCGGCGGAGGACGAGGAGCCCGACGAGCCTGACGACCCGGACGAACTCCCGTGGGACGAGGTCGACTTGGACGGCGACGGTGCCTTCGCGGAGGGCGTCGAGCCGTGTTCCGTGGCCGTGGCGGACGCCGTGCCGGTCGCCTTCGCGGGCGTCGACTTCGATGTGTGCTCGTCCGGTGTCGGCGTGCCCTGCTTCGACGGGGACGCGTACGAGAGCAGGCCGGGGCCGTCCGCGCCGGCCGATGTCGTCGGGTCCGCCTTCTTCGTGCGTGATGTGTCGTCAGTTTGCTTGTCCGTCACGACGATTGCCGTGACGCACACGACGATCGTGGTGACGGCGAGCGCCCCGGCCAGATAGAGCCGGCGGGTTCCGGGTGCCCGGGAGCTGTCGGGGGTCCAGCCGTTCTCCCAAGGGGGGCTGGGGGAGGGCGGGGGTGAACTGTCTGGCATGCGCTGTTCCTCCAGCGGCGCCCGTGGCGACGGCCGTGACCGTGAAAGCCAGGTGTGTGAACGGTGAAACAGTAGTGGAGCGGGAGGAGTGTGAGCAGCCGTTTCGGTGAGCGGTTTCTACGAGATTCCCTGGTCCGTGCGAGACGTACGGGTACTCGCGTGACGTATGGGACTCCGCGCCCGGTTCTCGGCGCCTTCGCCGTGTGCGTTCTCGGCGCCGCCCTCCCGGCACCGGCTCGTCAACAGGCGCAAGTTGTACGGCAGTTGGGCGACAGGCCTACAGGTCATCCCTCAGGTCGGTCCTGTGGGCCCGCCATGTCGCCGCTGTTATGTACACTCGTACACATGGGATTCCTGATGCTCCTCACGGCGATCGCCGCGGAGGTGGGCGGCACCACCGCCATGAAGTTCAGCCACGGCTTCAGCCGGCTGTGGCCGTCGGTTCTCACGGTCCTCGGATACGTGCTCTCCTTCGCGCTGCTCGCGCAGACGCTGAAGTCCATGTCGGTGGGTACCGCCTACGCGATCTGGGCGGGCCTCGGCACCGCCGCCATCGTCGGCATCGGGACGGTGTTCCTCGGCGAGGGCATGACCCTCGCGAAGGCCGCCGGCATCGCGCTGATCATCGTCGGGGTCGTGGTCCTCAACCTGGGCGGAGCGCACTGATGACCAGGGGAGGCACGCACTGATGGCCCGGCGCTACGACCCCGAGCGGCGGCAGCGGATCATCGACGCGGCGATCCGGGTGGTCGGGGAGAAGGGCATCGCGGGCCTCAGCCACCGTTCCGTCGCCGCCGAGGCCGATGTGCCGCTCGGCTCGACGACGTACCACTTCACGACCCTCGACGAACTGATGGTCGCCGCACTGCGCCAGGCCAACGAGGCCTTCGCCAAGGTGATCGCCTCGCGCGGTGGTCTGGAGGACCCGCGCACCGACCTGGCCGGGGAGCTCGCCGGCTGGATGGGGGAGTGGCTCGCGGGCGACCGCACGGGCGTGGAGCTGGAGTACGAGTTGTACCTGGCCGCCCTGCGCCGCCCCGCCCTGCGCCCCGTCGCCGACGAGTGGGGCCGCGATCTCGCCGAGCAACTGGCCCGCCGTACCGACCCGGTGACCGCGCGGGCACTCGTCGCGCTGATCGACGGGATCTGTCTGCAGGTGCTGCTGACGGACGCGGTGTACGACGAGGCATATGCGCGGGAGGTGTTGGGGCGGGTGATCCCGCGGCCCGCGGAGGGCTGAAGCGCTTTCCCGGCCCCCCGGCGAACTTTCCCTCCCGCGAACTCTCCGCCCGTGAACTCTTCGGCCCTCACCGGGTAACAGGAGGCGGCACGGCAGTATTCGGCGTTGATGAATCGGGGGAAGTTTCGTGAGTGGACCACCGCCGGGCGCGGCTCGGGACGGCGACGACGCGGAGGTCGTCGCCCGGTCGTTGGAGCAGCCGGAGGTCTTCGCCCTGCTCTACGACCGGTACGCGGCGGACATCCACCGGTACGCGGCGCGGCGGTTGGGCGACGGGGCGGCCGACGACATCACGGCCGACACCTTCCTCACGGCGTTCCGCATCCGTTCGCGGTACGACCTGACGCGGGCCAACGCGCGCCCCTGGCTCTACGGCATCGCGGGCAACCTCATCGGCAGGCAGCGCCGTACCGAAGTGCGGGCGCTCAAGGCGCTGGCCCGGACCGGGCATGACGCCGTGGCCGCGTCCTGGGGCGACTCCTGGGTCGAGGAGACGGACAGCCGGATCGCCGCGCAGGGGCCGCTGGCCGGTGCCCTCGCCGCGCTGTCGGCCGGTGACCGGAACGTGCTGCTGCTCGTCGCCTGGGCCGATCTCACCTATCAGGAGGTCGCCGAGGCGCTGGACATACCGGTCGGCACGGTCCGTTCCCGGCTCAACCGGGCGCGGCGCAAGGTGCGTTCGGCACTGGGCGCCGATCCCGCATTCGTGCACGACGCGGCGGAGGTGGCGTAGCGATGGACGAGATGACGCAGGTGCGTGAGTTGCGCGCCGGAGCGCCGGTGCCCGACCGCGGACGGCTCGCGGCGGGGCGGGCGCGGCTGACCGAGGCGGCGCGGGCCGGAGCGCGGCGCCAAGTCCCTTGGCGGCGGCGGGAGTTCGTGATCGTCGCGGTGGTGGCGGCGGTCACCGCCGTGGCCGTCACCGTGACCGTACTGCTGGGCGGTACCGCGCCCGGCAGCCGCAAGGTGGAGCCCGCGCGTACGCCCGGCACGAGTCTGAAGGGGCTGAGCGCGGCCCAACTCCTGGAGCGCGCCGCCGACTTGGTCGAGACGGAGCCGGACTCCGCCGTACCGAGGGCCGATCAGTGGATCTACACGATGCAGATGTCGGAGGCGTCCACGGCGGCGGTGACCGAGATGCCGAGCTGGATCCGGTACGACGGCAGCGCGACGGCGTCCGAGGGCATCGCCCCCAAGGGGCAGCGCCCCCAACTCATCGTCACCCCCATGCACTTGGAGAACGGCGGGGAGGGCGACGACCGTTCGCCGCGCGAGATGTACCGGGTCCTGACGGAGCTGCCGGCCGGCGGTGAACAGACCCTGGAGTTCCTCCGGCACGAGAACGCCATCGCCGACCGGAAGGGGCAGACGCAGGCCGACGCGGACTACACCGAGATCAGCGTCCTCCTGACCGCCCACTTGATGACGTCCAAGGGGCTGGCCTCGCTCTACCGTGCCCTCGCGACCCTGCCCGGCGGCCAGGTCACCGACCACCTGGTGAAGGACGCGGCGGGGCGCCGGGTGATCGCCCTGACCTATGTCCGGAGCGGCACGCTCAAGTCAGGGGAGGCGGATCAGTGGCTGTTCGATCCGCAGACGTACCGGATGGTCGGGACGCGGATGCTCCTGGACGGCAAGGCCGTCGGCGGCAGCTCGACGGCGGCGTGGGCGGTGGTGGACAAGGCCGGCGAGCGCGGCTGACCCGGCACTCCGAGCACGGGTGGCCCGCACTACGAGGGGAGTGCGGGCCACCCGTAACACTGTCGAGGGCATACGGGTGTGTCGTTCTCTGAGACGCCCCGTGCACGAGTTGGTCCCCGCCGCCCCCGCCAGGTTAGGTTTCCCTCATGACCGACACGACCGCACCTCGCACCACCGGCGCCGTTGCCGCCGGCCTCGCCACCGTCGCCGCCGACGGGACCGTACTCGACACCTGGTTCCCCGCGCCCGAACTGTCCGCCGAACCCGGGCCCGCCGGTACGGAGAGCCTGTCCGCCGAGCGTGCCGTGGAGCTGCTCGGTGAGGGTGCGGCCAAGGCGATCGGCCCCGACGTCCGCCGGGGCGTCGAGGTCATCGCGGTCCGCACGGTCATCGCCTCCCTCGACGACAAGCCGCTCGACGCGCACGACGTCTACCTGCGCCTGCACCTCCTCTCGCACCGCCTGGTCAAGCCGCACGGCCAGAGCCTGGACGGCATGTTCGGCTTCCTCGCCAACGTCGCCTGGACCTCGCTCGGCCCGGTCGCCGTGGACGACGTCGAGAAGGTGCGGCTGAACGCGCGCGCCGAGGGCCTGCACCTCCAGGTGACGTCGATCGACAAGTTCCCGCGCATGACGGACTACGTGGCCCCCAAGGGTGTCCGCATCGCCGACGCCGACCGGGTCCGCCTCGGCGCGCACCTCGCCGAGGGCACGACGGTCATGCACGAGGGCTTCGTCAACTTCAACGCCGGCACGCTCGGTACGTCGATGGTCGAGGGCCGGATCTCCGCCGGTGTCGTGGTCGGCGACGGTTCGGACATCGGCGGCGGCGCGTCCACGATGGGCACGCTGTCCGGCGGCGGCAACGTCCGCATCACCATCGGCGAGCGCTGCCTGATCGGCGCCGAGGCGGGCGTGGGCATCGCGCTCGGCGACGAGTGCGTCGTCGAGGCCGGCCTCTACGTCACCGCCGGCACCCGCGTCACGATGCCCGACGGCCAGATCGTCAAGGCCCGCGAACTCTCCGGCGCCTCCAACATCCTCTTCCGCCGCAACTCGGTCACCGGCACGGTGGAGGCCCGCCCGAACAACGCGGTCTGGGGCGGCCTGAACGAGATCCTGCACAGCCACAACTAGCGGTTCGCGCACGTGTGTTGAGCGCCTTCCCGGTCGCCGGGAGGGCGCTCGACCCGTGTAAGGGGTCAGATCCCCACGGCCGCCGCGAACTCCGCCAGCGCGGCGAAGTCCCCCGCGCGCAGCCCGAGTCGGGGATTCACATGGTGCAGCAGCGCCGGGCCCGGATGGTGGACGGTCACGAACACCTCGTCGTGCGGGCTCTGTTCCTCTCGGCGAACACACCGGTGCCGAAGTCGACGTAGGGCGGCTCGGGCGCGGGGACCCGGATCGTCGTACAACCCTCGGGGCGTCGCTCCGGCTGCGCGGCGTACGGGTTGAGGGGGCCGTCGACGTCGAGGAACAGCAGGGGGCGGCTCACGCGGTCACCGTATGGCAGGGGCGGTGCGGGGCGGGCGGAAATTTCTCGTGGGGGCAGGCATAGCCACGTGCCCCCGCGAGCGTCACAGAGAACACAGGGGCGGGGCACGGGCACCGTCGGGGAAGAGAAGGTGACGATGAATGCCGAAGGGCTGGAGGGTTTCCGGGACTTCGTGGACAGCAGGTCGTCGGCACTGCTGAAGACGGCCGTGCTGCTCTGCGGGGGAGACCGGCACGCCGGTGAGGACCTGCTCCAGAACGCCCTGGTCAAGGCGGCCGGGCGGTGGCAGCGGATCGACGAACCCGAGGCCTATGTACGGCGGATCCTCTATCGCCAGCAGGTCAGCCGCTGGCGGCTGAAGTGGCGCCGGCGCGAGGTCAGCGTCGCCGAACCGCCCGAGGGCGGCGCGGGCGTCGACGCGGCCGCCGCGGCCGAACTGCGCCTGGTGATGCGGGAGGCGCTGTCCCGGCTCACCGCCCGCCAGCGCACCGTGCTCGTGCTGCGGTACTTCGAGGACCTCCCGGAGGGCGATGTCGCCCGCCTGCTCGGCTGCTCCGTCGGCACCGTACGGTCCACCACCCACCGTTCACTGGCCCGACTGCGCGTCCTCGCACCGGAGTTGGCCGCGCTGGGCCCGGCCGACCCCGGCGACGTACCGTCCCGTGACTTCTCACCCGTGGAGGCGCGTCCATGAACATCGAGGAACTGGTGCGTGACTCCCTGCGCGAGCAGGCCTCCCGGCAGCAGTCACCGGCGACCGGGTTCGCCGACCGGGTGCTGGCCGTCCGCCGTCGCCGGATGCGCCGGCTCGCGACCGTCGCGGCCGCCACCGCCGCCGTGATCGCGGTCGCGGTGACCGTGCCGCTGCTGGACTCGGGCCGGACCGACGTGCGCCCCGCCGAGGTGATCGACGGCGTCGTGACGCACCCCGACCAGTGGCCGCCCCGCGACCTGATCGCGGTCGGCCGGACGGCGCTCGCCGCGTACTACACGGCCGACACCGTGCCGACGACGACGCCCGAGCAGGGTGTCTTCACCCGCACCTACTGGCTGCTGGACCCGCGCACGGAGAAGTACCGGAAGACCACCAAGTGGTCCTACGTCGCCGTCGCGCCCGGCCTGCACACCGCCGCCGTGCTGGAACAGAGCCTGCCCGCCCACCGGATCGGCATCCTCGACCTCACGACGGGGAAGATCGAGCGCTGGATCCCGGTCGAACGCGGCGTCGGCGCGGTCGAGTTCTCGCACGACGGCGGCAGGATCGTCGCGACGACCTACGACGACAACCCCGACGTCCGCACCAAGTCGGCGGTGAACTCGGGCACCGGTGTGGCGGACTGGATGGCACCCCGCGGCCAGTCCGGCCGCACGGGCTTCTACGTCCTCAACACGGCCTCCGGCAAGGGCACTTGGAGCGGTGTCGCGAAGGACCACACGGTCGAGGGCCGCCAGGACTTCCACTTCACCCGTTCCGGCGAGCAGGTGTACGCGCAGGTCCTCACGGACCGGGACGGCAGCGAGCGGTTCTACGGCCTCGACGGCGAGGGGATCGCCGCGCCCGCCGACGAGAAGTACCTGCGGGCGGACGTCGAGGCACGGCTGTCCCCGAACGGCAGGCTCGCCGCCCTCGGCCTCACGAAGGAGGTCGGCGGATCCCCCGGGAAGTCGTACTCGTCGATCCGTGATCCCCGAACCGGCAAGGAGATCACCAAAGTTCGCGGCAGCCACCTGCTCGCCTGGGCCGACGACCGGCGGCTCATCGCCTGGGAGCGGACCACGAGCCTGGAGGTGACCTATCGGCCCCGGCTCGTGCTGGTCACGATCGGCAGCGACAAGGTCGTCCCCCTCAGCGGCACGTACAAGGACATCTACACGAAGTACTGGGCACCGGTCTTCGCCGAGCGCTGACCGGCCGTCACGTGCCGCTCAGGCGGCCGTGAACTCCTCGTACGCCGCCCGCAGTCCGTCGGCCGCCTCCCGGCCGGCGGGCCGCAGCGGGGCCCGGACCGAACCGCCGGGAAGGCCGAGGTGGCCGAGGAGCGCCTTCACGGTCACCGTGCCGGGAAGTCCCGCCGCCATCATCAACTCGATGAGCGGCGTGGCACGTTGTTGGAGGCGGGCGGACACGGGGGTGTCGCCCGCCTCGAACGCGTCGAGGATCGCCCGGAGTTGGGCCGGGACGACGTTCGCGACGGTACTCACATACCCCGCCCCGCCCACCGCGTACAACGCCAGAATGTGCTCGTCGCATCCCGCGTAGTACGCCAACTCCGTTCTGTCCAGCACCTTTTGGGCGCCGAGGAAGTCGTAGGAACAGTCCTTGACCGCGACGATCCTGGGGTGCTCGGCGAGCCGGATCATGGTCTCCGGTTCGATCCGGGTGCCGGTGCGGCCCGGGATGTCGTAGAGCACGAGGGGGAGTCCGGAGGCGTCGGCGACCTCGCGGAAGTGTGCCTCCAGGGCGTCCTGCGGGGGTCTGCTGTAGTACGGCGAGACCACCAACACCCCGTCCGCGCCCGCCACTTCTGCCTGCCGGGCGAGTTCGACCGTGTGCCGGGTGTCGAAGGTGCCCACGCCCGAGACGAGCGGCACACGGTCCCCGACGGCCTCGCGGACGGCCGTGACGAGCGCCGACTTCTCCGCGTCCGTCGTGGTCGGCGACTCGCCGGTCGTCCCGGACAGCACGAGCCCGTCGCACCCCTCCGACACCAGCCGCTCGGCGAGGAGTTGGGCACCGGGGAGGTCGAGTTCGCCCGCCTCGGTGAAGGGGGTGACCATGGCGCACAGGGCGCGGCCGAAGGGGGGTGGGGCGGAGGGGGCCGTGTTCGTCATGAGGGTAGTGTCGACAGTGCAACAGTGAAGCTCCACTTAATTTTCCTACAGGGTATTGATAAGAGATGCTGGACGGTGGTGGGTGCCGGTGAGTGACATCGAGCGGGTCGACCTCGGCGAGGTGCCGTACGAGGAGGCCGTCGAGCGCATGACCGGCTGGGTCGCGCGCCGCCGCGCCGGCGAGATCCCCGACCGCCTCGCCCTGCTCACCCACCCGCCCGTCATCACGTACAGCGCCCGCACCCCGCCCGCCGAACTCCCCACCGGCTCCCCGATCCCCCTGATCCCGGTCGACCGCGGCGGCCAGGCCACCTACCACTGCCCCGGCCAGCTGATCGGCTACCTGGTCCTCAACCTCCGCGAGCGCGGCCCCGGCGACATCGTGCGCCAGGTGGAGAACGCCCTGATCGACGCCTGCGCCACTCTCGGCTTCGAGACATTACGACGGGACACCCCGCCCGGCGCCCAGTCGCTGGTCGGCGTCTGGACCCCGGCCGGCACGAAACTCGCGTCGATCGGCATGCGCATCCGAGGCGGCGTGACAAGCCACGGCTTCGCCCTCAACATCGCCCCCGACCTCGATGAGTTCACCCGCTTCACGGCCTGCGGCCTGCCCGAGGTGAAGATGACCTCGCTGGCCCAACTGGCCGCAGAACAGGGCCGATCCGCCCCCTCGGAGACAGAGGTCAGGGATGCGGTCGCGAAGGCGCTGGGGGCGGTGTGACGAGGGGCGGGGACGTCGGGGACTCCGCGCGGCGGCGTGACGGGGAGGGGCGCGCCGTGGACTCCGTGCGGCCCAGCGGCGGGGGTGGGGATGCTGCGGATTCCGTAAGTTCCGGCGGTGGGGAAGTGGGCGGCGCGGACTCCGTGAGCCTCGGCGTCGAGACAGGGGCCGCTGCGGACTCCCCGCGCCCCAGCGCCGAGAACGGAGTCGCCGCACCCCCCGTCCGCCACCGCGACAACGGTGTCCCCCTCGCCCGTTTCCTCGGCCGGGTGCTGGTGGTCTGCCCCCGCTGTGGCGGACGCGCGCTCGTGGTTCCGCGGCCCGGGTTGCCCGCGCTCAGGAATGCCACGGAACTCCTGTTCCGGCCACGGCGGTTGGTGTGCGCCGGGTGTGGGGCCGTCGCCGACTGGGCGGCCCCGATGCGGGGCAACGCCATGGTCGGTGCGGTACCGGGCGGTGCCGAGGACCCCTTCTTCCGGCGTCCGCTCTGGCTGCAGACCCGCTGCGTGGGTCACATCCTGTGGGCCTACAACGAGGAACACGTCGACGCCCTCGCGGCCTACGTGGGCGCGCAGTTGCGCGAGCGGGGCGGGCTCTCGCCGACGCGGGCGATGTTCGCGCGGCTGCCCGCCTGGATGAAGACCGCCGAGCACCGCGCCGAGATCATGGCCGGCCTGAAGACCCTGCGCACCCTGGCCGACCGCTCGACCCCCGCGGACCGCTCCGACGCCGCCCACGAACACGGCGACCGCCCCCGGCCGTACGGGAGCGTCTACTTCCGGGGCGGCGGCCCGTACTGACCGGCCCTAACCCAGGGAACAACTCGCTTTCTGGGCCGCTGAGGACCCGCACCCGTCGGACGGAACGGCGAGGACGAGGCGGTAGATCCCGAACGCCAGTGCCCCCAGGATCGCCACGGACACCACGACGTGTGCCGCGCGTGTCCAGCGTGCGTTCCAGTAGGTCCGGGCCAGGACCAGGAGCAGCGCCGCGAGCAGCCAGGCGAACAGACCCACCACCGAGATGATGACGACCCCGAACGTGTGCACAGGAGCACGATGCCCGTGGGCGACCACGACCATGCGTTCCGACGACCCCGCCCGCCGAACTCCCCACCGGCTCCCCGATCCCCAAGGCCCTATGTCCAATTGGCCCCCTCATGGGTCACCATGGCCAGGAAGGTCACCGACGTGGGAAGTTGATCCACCCCTGGTCACGGGAGGCGTCATGAAGCTCGGCAAGGCACTGGCCACCGGAGTCGCCGAAGAGCGGCCGCAGATCCACGACGAAGCGCTCGAACTCCCCGCGGGGATCGAGGAGTTCGAGGAGACCCCGGCACTGACGGCGCCCGAAGAGGCCCCGGCCGCCCGATGAGACTGCGGCTTCCCGAGGAACGCCCGACGGAGCCGCCGACCGGATTCAAGATCGCCCACCCGGTGCTGTCCCAGGACGGCACCCGGGCCGGGTTCACCGGTGTGTCGCTGGGCGGCGCGCTGCCGTACGGAGTCCTGGCCGACGCGTCCTGCGTCTACGGCCGGCGCCACCGTTCGCCCGCGCGCCTGTGCGACTGCGGCTTCCACTGTGTGCACGAACGGGCGGCGGCGGAAGCCCTGTTGTGCACCGCCGAGCACCGCGCGGCGGTCCTCCTCGACATCACCGTCCTCGGCGCCTACATCCGCTTCGAACGCGGCTTCCGCTACGCCCGCCAACGCGTCCGCACCGCCACCGTCGGCCCCTGCGCCTGCGGCGCCCGCGCCGTCGCGCTCGCCGACGCCGGCTGGGGCAGGCCCGGTTGGCGCGCCCTGGCCGCCGCCTGTCCGGGCTGCGTCCGCAGTCGTACGTCCGTCTCGCTCGCCGAGTTCGCCCGGCTGGCCGGGGACGGGCTACGGGTGGTGGCGGGGAGCGGCGACCCAGGAGATCCAGGAAAACCCGGAGATCCAGGAAAACCGGCAGACCCGGCAGACCCGGCGGCGACCGTCGACCCCGGTCTGCCCGAAGGGCTCGGCGTGCCCGAACTCGTCGCGGAGGCAGCCCTGTTGCAGGCCCGCCTCGACTGGTTCCAGAGCCGGTTGGCGCGTCTGGAGGGAGGAGGGGCACAGCAGCAAGGCGGGGCTTGACCTCAACTTTGGTCGAGGTTGAAGGCTGGTCGGTACACACACCCGTACCGATCAGCGGAGGCCCGCATGACCCATATGGCCCGCATGACCCGTCGCACCGACTCCCATCCCCACCTCGCCGACCCTCGCGTCGGCGCCCCCCTCTTCAGCACCTGGCGTGTAGGAACCCCCCTGCGCCAACGCCAGTCCGTCGAGGCGATCGCCGCCGCCTGGGAACGCCGCCCCTGGCCCGCCGACGACCTCCTCGGCTACCACGTCTACACCGGCCACGACGCCTCCACCCTGCTGCACTACTCGCAGTGGACGACCGACCACGCCCACGAGGCCTTCGCGAAGACCCGGCGCCAGGAACGCGTCGACGAGATCGACACCGCCGTACCGCGCATCGAGCGACTGGGCCTCGGCCGTTACCGCCACTACCGCAGCGGCGGACCGGCCGACCGGGGCGGCCGTACCCCCGGCTGCGTCGTGATCGTCGACGTGGAGTTCGAGGCCCCCGACCCGGATCGCCAACGCGCCTGGGTGAACGCCGTGTTCGAGGCCCTGGAGAACGAACCCGCCCCGCACCCCGGCGGCATCTCCGCCCACTTCCACCTCTCCACCGACGGCACCCGCGTCCTCAACTACGCCGAGTGGGACAGCGCCCAGTCCCACCTGGACGCCCTCGCGTCCCCCGGCGACGGCATCGGCTCCGCCATCGCACTCTGGGAACGCGTCCAGACCTGGCCGGGCCTGAAGAGCACCACGGTCAGCCGCTACGACCACGCCCTCGGCCTCGTCCCCAGCTGATCTGACGTGGCCCCCACCGACAATCCAGCTCCCCTGGACAAAAAAAGTGTTCGGTGAGACGGTGGACGCATGCTGGACGTCACCGTGATCGAGGACCCCGAGGCCGCCGCCGTCTCGCTGGACCCCATAAGGGCCCGGCTGCTCGCCGAGCTGGCGGCCGGACCCGCGTCGGCCACCATGCTGGCCGGCAAGGTCGGACTGCCCCGGCAGAAGGTGAACTACCACCTCAAGGCGCTGGAGCGGCACGGCCTGGTCGAGCTGGCCGACGAGCGGCGCAAGGGCAATGTCACCGAGCGGCTGATGCGGGCGACCGCCGCGTCGTACGTCATCTCGCCGCTCGCGCTCGCCGCCGTGCAGCCGGACCCGGACCGGTTCCGCGACCAGCTCTCCGCGCGCTGGCTGCTGGCGCTCGGCGCCCGCCTCGTGCGGGACGTCGGTTCGCTGATCACCGGGGCCACCAAGGCCCACAAGCGGCTGGCGACCTACGCGCTGGACGGCGAGGTGCGCTTCGCGTCCGCCGCCGACCGGGCCGCGTTCATCCAGGAGCTGACCGCCGGGGTGAGCGCCCTCATCCGCAAGTACGACGCGGGGGAGACCGAAGAAGGCCGCGACCACCGGATCGTCATCGCCGTCCACCCCACCCTCAAGACACCGCCCACCCCGGAACTGGATCAGAAGAGCCAGTAGAACCCGTAGTACTCAGGAGCCAGTCATGTCCAAGGAATTCGAGATCGTCTACGAGTTTGAGGTCGACGCCACTCCGGAGGAGGTGTGGGCGGCCATCACCGACGGCACCGGCGGCTGGCTGTGGCCGATGGAGTACGACGGCGAGAACCGCGTCGGGCCCTTCGGATCCACCCTCACGAACTTCGACCCGCCGCACCGGCTCACCGCCCGCACCGAGGACGTCGGTTTCCCGATCCAGAGCCTCAACCAGATCGACGAGACCATCGAACCCCGCGACGGCGGCCGGCGCGCCTGGGTGCGGTACGTGCACAGCGGGATCTTCACCGACGACTGGGACAACCAGTACGACGGCGCGAGCAAGCACAACGCGTTCTACCTGCACACCCTGCGGGAGTACGTCACCCACTTCGCGGGCCGGCCCGTCGCCTTCGCCACCCTCAATGGTCCCGACGCCTCAATTTCCCCCGACGCGCTGGAAGTTACGGCCCGGGCGCTCGGCCTCGGGGACGACACCGCCGAGGGGGCTCGGGTGCAGGCCCGCGGGCCCGAGGGTCAACTCCTGGACGCCGTACTGGACTTCCGCAGTCCGTACTTCATCGGGCTGCGCACCGACGGCGCGTTGATCCGCTTCTTCGGGCGCAACCAGTGGGGTGCCCCGGTCGGCGTCAGCGTCCACGACTTCGCGCCGGACGCCGACGCCAAGGCGAACGAACTCGCCTGGCAGAACTGGCTGGACGGGGTCTTCGCCTGACCTGGTGCAAGTCGGCGAGACCCCGTCCCCCCCCCGTGAGCCCCCCGTGGCTCCCCGCGGGTGCTACGGCTGGAAGCGCAGCACCTGCGGGTCGTGGTCGCTGATCTGGTCGTTGAACTCCGAGTTGATGTGGACGCTGTCGTACTCGAAGCAGTCCTTGCGGATCGACGGGCTGATCAGGATCTGGTCCAGGACCTGCTCGTTGCCCTGGTAGTCGTACGTGTAACGCTCGTTCTTCGGCAGGGACTTGATCGCCGAGTACAGCTCGCCGTCGCCTTCGAGGATCTTCGCGGTGTCGGAGAACTCGAAGTCGTTCATGTCGCCGAGCGTGATCACGTCCGCGTTCTTCTGCGCGGCCAGGATCTCGTTGACGAAGGCGTTGACCGCCGTCGCCTGTGCGTGGCGCTGGGTCTCCGAGCTGCGGGTGACCGGCTGGTACTGCGCGGTCAGGGGCTGGTCGCCGCCCTTGGAGATCAGGTGGTTGGCGATCACGAAGACCGTCTTGCCCTTGAAGACGAACTCGCCCGCGAGCGGCTTGCGGCTCGCACTCCAGGCCGCGTTGGCCGGGTCGATCCGGCCCGGGGACGCGGTGAGTTGGGCCTTGCCGTGCACCTTGGTGACACCGACGGCGGTCGTCGAGTCGCCGCCCGCGCGGTCGGTGAAGGAGACCCGCTCCGGGTTGAACAGGAACACCTGGCGGATGTTGCCGCCGGGCTCGCCGCCGTCCTGGTCGTTGACCGGGTTGATCGAGCGCCAGTCGTACTTCGGGCCGCCCGCCGCGACGATCGCGTCGATCAGCTTGTTGACCGTGACGCTCGCGTCGACCGTGCCGTCGTCCGTCGCGCCGTTGTTGTCCTGGATCTCCTCCAGGGACACGATGTCGGGGGACTGGAGGTTGTTCACGATCGCGGCGGCGTGCGCGGCGAAGGTGCCGTCCGAGGGGTCGAGGTTCTCGACGTTGTACGTCGCCACCGCGAGCTGGCTCTTCGACTGCTTCTTCGTCGTCTCGCGCTTGAGGCCGCCGCTCTTCACGGCGCCGATCTCGTTCGCGACGAGGGTGTAGCCGCCGTACTGGTTGAAGTCCAGCGGGCCGTCCGTGGTGCCCGTCAGCTTGTCGCCGACGTTGACGACCGGGAAGTCCGCCGTCGCGCCCAGGGACTGGATCTGGAGGCGCCCGCCGTTCTGCGAGTCGTAGGAGCCGTAGACCGTGCCGCCGCGCTTGGTGGCGTTCTCGTGCGGCTTCACCGTGACCCACAGCTCCGCGTACGGGTCGGTCGCGGTGACCACGCGGGCGTCGGAGACCTGGACGTTCATGCCCTCAAGGGACTCGTAGTAGTCCAGGGCGTACTTCTTGGGCTCCAGGGTGAGCGCGTTGATCGAACCGCTCGCGGCGGTGTCGCCGGCCGGCGAGTACTTGCTCGGCACGGACCGGTCGTTGATCACCGTGGCCGCCGGTACGGCGTTGCCGCTGGAGACGACGGTGACCGTCGGCTTGGTGATCTCGGTCAGCGACTGGTTGCCCGTGGAGGCACCGCCCGGGACGTACTCGGAGACCGTGCCGGAGACGGTGACCGAGTCGCCGACGGCGACCTTCGGCGTGGAGCTGGTGAAGACGAAGACGCCCTCGCTCGTGGCCGGGTTGTCGTCCGGGGTGGCGTCCTGGAACCAGAACCCCTTGGACGAGCCGTACGTACGGACGCCCGTGACGATGCCCGGTACGTCCGCGACCTTCTGGCCGGCGTACGGGGACACCCGGGTCGTGCCCTGGATGTCATGGATGCGTACGCCGTCGGCGTGCGCGGGCGAGGTGAGAACGATCGTGGACGCCACGGAACAGACGGCGGCGACGGTCAGCGCGGCAAGGCGCGCGGAGGACTTGCTCGGCAACGGGATCCCTCCGGGGACATGCATGAGTGCCGGGACGAGGGTGGGTGGAGCTGTGCAGCGGCGGTGGGAGCCGCGACCGGTGGGGCGGTAGCGACGCGCGTAGAAGATACCCGGATCAGGTGTCCATGACATTTCTACGCGCGTCAATCTCATTGCGGGGCCGCCCAGTTGTCAAGGTTTCAGCCATGTACTCCTCGTGGCCGGAACATGAACCGGGCGGCATGGGTCGAAATCCGTCTAGGCTGAGCGGCTGAGTCGTGTGTCGTGTACGGCCGTCGTACGGCCTTCGAGGCGCCCTAGGAGAACCCACCGATGTCAGACAGCTCCCCCTTGCCGCCGGTGCGGCTGCACTCCGAAGCGGAGCTGGCGCGCGACGCGCTGTCCACCCCCCTGCTCGCCCGGGCCGCCCGGCTCGCCCGCTGGGCCGGCCCCGACACCCGGATCGACGCCGGTGGCAGCCTCGTCGACGAGCAGCTGCCCGCCGCCGCCGAGCTCCTCGGACTCACCGGCGACGACGCCGCGGCCGACGCCAGCGAGGCCTGGCGGGTCGCCGTGGACACCGGGCTCGTCGAGGTCGTCGACGAGGAAGAGGGCACCGTGACGGCCGGCGAGGAGCTGGCGCTGCTCACCTCCGGCTCGCCCGGCGACGTGCTCGCGGTCTGGCTCGGCGCCCTCGACACCCTCCTCGCGGACGCGAGCGTGCCCGATCTGGACGGTCTTGTCGACGCCATGGACGACGGCGGCGAGGTCGATTTCTCGTCACTCGACTGGGACCCCGAGGCGGAGGCCGAGTTCCTCGACGGCGTCCTCGGGAATCTGTATTTGCTGACCGTCAACGAGGACGGCCCCGGCGACGGCCCCGTCCCGCTGCCCGCGCTCGCCGCCTCGATGATCGTCCCCAGCGACATGGGCGAGCCCACCAACGACGTCCTGGAGCAGGTCTCCGACGCGATGATGCGCCTCGACGACCAGTTCCGGCTCCTCGAACCGGTCGGCATCGTCGAGTACCAGCCCGTCGACGAGGCCCTCATGGCCGACCCCGACGAGCCGGCGGACGGACCCGCCGCGTCCGTCGACGAGACCGACGTCACCCGCTACGGCATGGTCCGCCTCACCCCCCTCGGCCTCTACGGCCTCCGCGCCCGCCTCCTGGAGGCCGGCTTCGCCGCCCCCGCCGTAGGAGATCTCGCGGACAAGGGCGCGGACGCGCTGCTCGACGGGACGTCCGGGTTCCCGCAGCGGGCGGCACAGGCCGAGATCGAGCAGTGGCTGGCCGGGCGTGAACCCCTCGACGCGGCACGGGAGTTGCTCGCCGCCGCCCGCGGCGGGGACGCCGGTGCGCCGCTGCGCCGGCTGCTCTGCCAGCAGGCGCTCTCCCTCGTCGGTGGCGAGGCCGAACCCGCGGTGCGCGCGGTGCTCGACGACCCCGAACTGGGCGGCCTCGCCCGGGTCTGGCTGAGCGAACGCGGCGCGAGCGACGTCCCCGCGCCCTCCGAGGACCTGGTGTTCTGGCTGACCGTCGACACGGTCGCCGCGCAGCTCGCCGCCGAGGGCAACTCCGAGGAGCTCCAGGCCCTGGTCGAGGGCCTGGCCCAGCAGCACAACGGATTCTTCGCGGCGGCCTGG
Source organism: Streptomyces sp. NPDC050528 (assembly GCF_044457795.1). NCBI lineage: Bacteria > Bacillati > Actinomycetota > Actinomycetes > Kitasatosporales > Streptomycetaceae > Streptomyces > Streptomyces sp. NPDC050528. Next base: position 155,365 of record NZ_JBITHH010000002.1, on the reverse strand, counting down.
CGCGTCGACCACCCGGCGACCGCGGACGTCCTGGAGGCGATGGGCCGCCTGCACCCGGACAAGCGGATCGCGAAGGAAGCGCGGAAGGCGGCTTTCAAGGCCCGTTCCCAGCAAGGGAATTGACCGGATCCACCCGGCGGGACTTTTGAGTTCCATGGGTGAGCGCATACGGCTTCGTGGGCGATCTCTTACGGATTCATGGAAGAGGGCCCGCCGAAGTCGACCGGTGTTCAACTCGTGTTCAGACATGGGCGGAAGCGTGGCGCCGACCGAGGTCCGCCACCCTCCACGGCACACCCACCGTCACAGGAGACACGCATGTCGCTCACCCGCAGGGATTTCACCGCCAAGTCCGCGATGACCGGTGCCGGGGTCGCGCTGGCGGGCAGCGTCGGCGCCCTCGCCACCGCGCCCAACGCCCTCGCCGCCACCGACTCCGACACCGAGTCGGCGGCCGACTACGGCCACGGACACGGCCACACCGGCGTCGGCTACGGCCCGCTGATCGCCGACCCGGACGGCCTCCTCGCCCTGCCCGCCGGCTTCAAATACCGCGTCATCACCTACAGCGGCCAAACCAAGCTGGAATCGGGCGAGTTCACCCCCTCGAACCACGACGGCACGTCCACCTTCGACGGCCCGCGCGGCGCCACCCTCCTCGTCAACAACCACGAGCTGGCCGGCCCCCGCGCCCAGTGGCCCCACCCGGTCCCGCTCACCGAGGGCCTGGTCTACGACCCCGCCGCGGCCGGTGGCTGCACGGTCGTCGAGGTCCGCCGCGACCACGTCGCCGAGTGGGTCGGCATCGCCGGCACCGCCACCAACTGCGCGGGCGGCAACACCCCTTGGGACACATGGCTCACCTGCGAGGAGACCGAGGACAAGGCCGGCACCAACGGCTTCACCAAGGACCACGGCTACGTCTTCGAGGTAGACCCGGTCGACCGCCGCGCCAACCGAAACCCCAAGCCGATCAAGGCACTTGGCCGCTACGCCCACGAGGCGGTGGTCGTCGACCCCAAGCGCGGCCACCTCTACCTCACCGAGGACGCGTCAAACCCGAACGGCCTCCTCTACCGCTGGACCCCGCCCGAGCACTTCCACCACGGCCGCGGCAAGCTCCGCACCCTCGCCGACGACGCGGGCGTCCTCCAGGCCTTCAAGTGCTTCGACTCCGGCGGCAAGTTCATCGACGACCTCTCCCGCGCCACGAAGATCGGCACGGTGTACGGCGTCGACTGGGTCGACGTCCCCGACCGCGACGCCAGGACGACCTCCGTCCGCAAGCAGTTCGCCGCCGGAGAGGTCACCCGCGCCCGCAAGCTGGAGGGCATGTGGTGGGGTGACGGCGGCACGTACATCGTCTCCTCGTTCGCCCGTACGGAGAGCCCGGTCCAGCACGACGGCGCCGTCTGGTTCTACGACCCCAAGCGCCGCACCCTCACCCTCAAGGTCCTGATCGGCGTCAACCCGGACCCGTCCGTGGACGGCGCGTTCGACGGCCCCGACAACATCACCGTCTCTCCCTACGGCGGCCTCGTCATCGCCGAGGACGGCGAGGGCGTCCAGCACCTGTTCGGCGCGACCGACAGCGGCCGCACGTACCCGATCGCCCGCAACGAACTCAACATCGGCACCGAAGAGAAGCCGGAGTTCAGCGAGTTCACAGGCGTGACCTTCTCGCCCGACGGCAAGACCCTGTACGCGAACATCCAGACGCCGGGGATCATGCTCGCGATCACCGGGCCCTGGAAGCGGCAGAAGCGCGGCTGAACTCCCGTACGGAATTAATTGGTTGGCCCCTCAAGAGCTGTGCCTCCTACTCTGAGATCACAACAGCACGCACCTCCCGGTGCGAAGGCCGCGGCTACTTCTCTCTCAAAGAATCCCACGCCGCAGCCGTTCTTGATCTCGGGAGGCGCAGCTCATGGTGGGTGCCCGGTGCGCAGGCAACGGTTACTTCATTGGATCGGGCGGTTGCGGGTTCGAGTCCCGTCATCGACTTCGGGTCGGTGTAGCTCAATTGGGTAGAGCACCTGGAAAAGTCCGTCGCCGCCTCTGAACTCGGGCACCCACCTTTCGCTGCGCGCTCCCTCCGAAACACCAAGGAATTCGGGGGAATTCACCATGGCGCGGTTCAACACCAAGGCGGCGAAGACCCAGCCCACTTCGCGGGTCACCTCCACGGGCCGAGTGCTCCGTACCTACCAGGGCGGCCGAGGCAGTGAGCGCGACGCGCGCTCCGAGCTCTTTCTGCTCGCCGTCGCCAACTTCGTTTCCCAGCAGACCTTTTACGAGTCCGGCGCCGACCGCGACGACCGCTTCGCGACCCTCGTGCGCGAACTCGCCGTCACCGACCCGGCCTGGACGGCCGGCCTCCTCGGCTGGCTGCGCGGCGAGGGCAACCTCCGTACAGCCGCCGTCGTGGGCGCCGCCGAGTACGTGAAGGCCCGCCTCGACGCCGGCGCCACCGACGGCCCCTCGAACCGACAGGTCGTCGACTCCGTGCTCCGCCGCCCGGACGAGCCCGGCGAGCTCCTCGCGTACTGGACCGCGAGCTACGGCCGCGCGATCCCGAAGCCCGTCAAGCGCGGTGTCGCCGACGCCGTACGCCGTCTCTACGGCGGCAAGTCGCTGCTGAAGTACGACACCGCGTCCAAGGGATACCGCTTCGGCGACATCCTGAACCTCGTGCACGCGGCGCCGGACCCGGACAAGGCGTGGCAGGGCGAGCTGTTCCAGTACGCGCTGGACCGGCGGCACCACCCGGACACCGCCGTACCGCCCGCGTCGAACCAAGTCCTCACCGCACACCGCGCGTTGATGGCACTGCCGGTCGAGCAGCGGCGCGCGGTCGTCACGGCGGCCGACGGTGCCGAGCGGCTCGCGGCGGCCGGGATGACGTGGGAGGCGCTGGCCGGGTGGCTCCAGGGCCCGATGGACAAGGCGGCCTGGGAGGCGGTCATCCCGTCCATGGGTTCGATGGCGCTGGTCCGGAATCTCCGTAACTTCGACGAGGCCGGGGTCTCCGACGAGGTCGCGGCCAGGGTAGCGGCGAAGATCAGCGACCCGGCGGAGGTCGCGCGCTCGCGGCAGTTCCCCTTCCGCTACCTCGCCGCGTACCAGCACGCGCCCTCGCTGCGCTGGTCGTACCCGCTGGAGCAGGCGCTCGGCCACTCGCTGGCCAACGTGCCCGCGCTGCCGGGCCGCACGCTGGTGCTCGTGGACCGCTCGGGCTCGATGTTCTTCTCGCGGCTGTCCGACCGTTCGGAGCTCAACCGGGCCGACGCGGCGGCGATCTTCGGCACGGCGCTCGCGCTGCGGGCGGCGGACGCGGACCTCGTCGAGTTCGGTACGACGAGCAAGCGGCTGGACTTCGGCGCGGGCGAGTCGGTGCTCAAGGTCCTGGAGCGCTTCGGCGACCTGGGCGGCACCGACACCACCTCGGCGGTCCGCTCGCACTACCGGGGCCAGGACCGGGTGTTGATCGTCACCGACGAGCAGTACGCGTACAGCCGGCACGGTGATCCGACCGAGCAGGTCCCGGCCGGCATCCCGGTCTACACCTGGAACCTCGCCGGGTACCGAGCGGGCCACGGCCCGTCCGGCCAGGCCAACCGGCACACTTTCGGCGGCCTCTCGGACGCGGCCTTCCGGATGGTGCCGCTGCTGGAGTCGGCCCGGGACGCGGACTGGCCCTGGGCGGCCTGAGAGGCAAGGCGTGGCCCGCACCTTCACGGGGGGTGCGGGCCACACCCATGTCCACGCGGGCACACCCTTGTCCGAACCGAGATTGACATCTAACATTTCAGTTCATGAACGTCCTACGGCCCGTCCCGCGCACCCTCCTCCGCGACCGCGCCTACGAAGCGATCCGCGACGCCATCGTGGCCGGTGACATCGAGCCCGGCGCGGTGGTGCGGGACGCCGATCTCGCCGAGCGGCTCGGGCTGTCGCGGGCGCCGGTGCGCGAGGCGTTCTCGCGGCTGGTGGAGGAGGGGCTGCTGGAGAGCAAGCCGCAGAGCTACACCCGGGTGACGCCGGTCGTGGCCGCCGAGGTGCGGGACGCCGCCGCCGTCGTCGGGGCCATGCACGAGTTGGTGACCCGGGTCGCCGTACCCCTCTTGCGCGACACGGACGTTGACGTCATGCGCGCGGCCAACGACCGGTTCGCCGCCGCCGTGCACGCCGGTGACGTGGACGCGGCCCTGCGCGCCGACGACGAACTCCACGACGTCCTGGTGCGGGCGAGCGGCAATCGCGCCGCCGCCGCCACCGTCGCCCGCTACACCCCGCTCATCCGCCGACTGGAGCGACGACGCTTCGGCGAGGGCGGCTCCTGCCGCTCGGCCGGACTGCACGAGCGGCTGATCGAGGCCTGCGCGGACGGTGACACGGACGGTGCGGTCCGCGTCACGGCCGACATCTGGCACACCCTCGCGGACCTGACCGACGCCGACTGACCCTGGAGGTCTCATGTCCCTGTCCTCGTACGACCGTTACCCCCTCCTCTTCGGCCCCTCGCCCGTCCACCCGCTGGAGCGCCTCACCGCGCACCTCGGCGGCGCCACGATGTGGGCCAAGCGCGAGGACTGCAACTCCGGTGTGGCGTACGGCGGGAACAAGACCCGCAAGCTGGAGTACCTCGTCGCCGACGCCCTCGCGAAGGGCTGCGACACCCTTGTCTCGATCGGCGGCGTGCAGTCCAACCACACCCGCCAGGTCGCCGCCTGCGCCGCCCGCGCCGGGCTCAAGTGCGTGCTGATCCAGGAGAGTTGGGTCGAGTGGCCCGACTCCGTCTACGACAAGGTCGGCAACATCCTGATCAGCCGCCTCGCCGGAGCGGACGTACGCCTGGTGAAGGCCGGGTTCGGCATCGGCTTCAAGGAGAGCTGGGAGCAGGCGCTGCGCGAGGTCGAGGAGAGCGGCGGCAAGCCGTACGCCATCCCGGCCGGCGCCTCCGACCACCCGCTCGGCGGCCTCGGCTTCGCCAACTGGGCCCACGAAGTCGCCCAGCAGGAAGCGGAGTTGGGCGTCTTCTTCGACACCGTGGTGGTGTGCTCGGTGACCGGCTCCACCCAGGCCGGCATGGTCGCCGGGTTCCGCGCGATCGAGGAGGCGGGCGGCCGCGAGCGCCGGGTGCTCGGCATCGACGCGTCGGCGAAGCCCGCCGAGACCCGCGAGCAGGTGGCCCGCATCGCCCAGGGCACCGCCCAACTGATCGGCGTCAAGCGTGAGTTGACCCTCGACGACGTCGAACTCGACGACCGCTACCACGCCGGCATCTACGGCATCCCGGACGAGACCACCCTGGAGGCGATGCGCCTCGCCGCCCGCACCGAGGGGATGGTCACCGACCCCGTGTACGAGGGCAAGTCGATGGCCGGGATGATCGACCTGGTCGCCCGGGGTGAGATCGCCGCCGACTCCACCGTGCTCTACGCCCACCTCGGCGGACAGCCCGCGCTGAACGCGTACAGCGCGCTGTTCTAGGCCGACTCCCGGGCGCCCTCGGCCCGTTCGGGTTTCCTGCCGGTGATCACGAACGCCGACACCAGCAGTGCGGTCAGGGCGATCAGGGCTCCGACGCCGAACGCGCGGGCCGAGCCGTGGACGAGGATCTCGGACGGTGACCCGGTCGCGTGCCGGGTCGCCGTGCCGAACACCGTGACCAGGATGGACAGTCCGAGGGTGCCGCCGAGCCACTGGAGGGTCTGGAGCAGACCCGACGCGGCGCCCGCTTCACGGGGTTCGATGCCCGCGAGGATCGTCGCGTTGAGCGGCATGAAGCTGAGTCCGACGCCCACGCCCATCAGGACGAGCGGGCCGAGCAGACCAGTCAAGTAGCCGTCGTGGGGGCCGAGTTGCGAGAGCCAGCCCGCCGACGCGGCGAGCAGGGCCATGCCGGTGAGCAGCACCGGCTTGGCGCCGAAGCGTGCCAGCAGGCGCGGTACGAAGCGGACCACCGTGAAGATCGCCAGGGTGATCGGCAGAAAGGCGAAGCCCGTGCGCAACGGGCTGTAGTCCAGGACCCGTTGGCTGATCAGGGTGAGGAAGTAGAACGCGCCGAACATGCCCGCCGGCAGCAGCAGAACGCCCGCGTAGCCTCCCGCGCGGTTGCGGTCCGCGAACAGGCGCAGCGGCATGATGGGTTGGGCGGCGCGGGACTCGACCAGGGTGAAGCCCGCCAGCAGGGCCGCCGCGAAACTGAACCCCAACTGTGCCTGCGTATCGCCCCATCCGTCCGACGAGACCCGGATGAACGCGTACACCAGCGAGGTCATGCCGGCGGTGCCGGTGAGTGCGCCCGCCGCGTCGAACTTGCCCGCGTGGCGCGGGGTCTCGCCGACGAAACGGGGGAGGGCCAGAGCGACCGCGATGCCGATCGGCACGTTGATCAGCAGGGCCCAGCGCCAGGACGCCCAGGAGGTCAGCATGCCCCCGACGACCAGTCCTATCGACCCTCCGATGCCGGCCATGGAGGTGTAGATGCCGAGCGCGTGGTGGCGGCGCGGCCCCTCGGGGAAGTTGGTGGTGAGCAGGGCGAGGGTGTTGGGCGCGATCAGCGCGGCGCCCATGCCCTGTAGCGCGCGGGCCGCGAGCAGCCAGGTGCTGTCGGTGGCCAGTCCGCCGAGGAGCGAGGACGAGGCGAAGAGCAGGACGCCGATCGTGAGCGTGCGGCGGCGGCCGACGATGTCTCCGATCCGGCTGCCCAGGAGGAGCAGTCCGCCGAAGGCGAGTGTGTAGGCGTTGAGGACCCACGACAGGCCGGTGGGGCTGAAGTCGAGGTTCTTCTGGATGGCGGGCAGGGCGACGTTGACGACGGTGGAGTCGACGCCGACCATCAGATAGGCGGTGACGATGACGAAGAGGACGGTGCCGAGCCTGGCGGGCCCGGGAGGTGCGGAGAGAGGATCGGCGGTGGTGGACGGTGCGGACGGGGTGGACATGGAGTTCTCCCGGTCTGGCGTCCCCGGTTGAAAGGCGTGCGGGCAGCACGGACTGCCCGCGGAAATAAGCGGGGACTGTCTCCGTTTAATACTCGGTAAGATACGGAGACGGTCCCCGGTTCGCAAGGAGTATCTGGATGGCGCAGGTCAGACCCATGCGCGCGGACGCCCGGCGCAACTACGAGCGGCTGCTGAAGGTCGCGGCGGAGTCCTTCGCCGAGCACGGGGAGAACGCGTCGCTCGACGACATCGCGAAGCGCGCGGGGGTCGGGTCGGGGACGCTGTACCGGCATTTCCCGACCCGGCAGGCGCTGCTTGAGGCGGCCTACGTCGACCGGATCGAGGCGCTCGGGACCCGCGCCGACGAGCTCGCGAAGGAACTGCCCCCGGGCGAGGCACTGGCCGAGTGGCTGTACGAGGTGTGCGTCGGCACGATTCAAGTGCGCGGTATGAAGGCCCTGTTGGGCTCGGCCGTCGCGGATGGCAGCAATCTCGCGCTCACGGCCTGCGGCACGCATATGAAGGGCGCGGCGCAACGCTTGGTGGAGGCGGCGCAGCGGGAAGGCACCCTGCGTCAGGACATCGAGCCGATCGAGGTGCTACGGCTGGCCCACGGGGTGTCGACGGCCTCGGAACTGGCGAACGGACAGGGCAAGTACATCCGCCGCTATCTGTCCCTGCTGACGGACGGGCTACGGCCGGCAGCCGCCCAGGGGGAGTGAAGCGAGCGCCGGGCGCCCCTTGTTCAGGGGCGCCCGCAGCGGTCGTAGAAGAAGTGCTTACAGTGCCTGGGCGGCCGGCTTCACCATGCCCCGCACCGTGCGGGACTTCACGAAGTCGCCCATCGCGGTCATGTCCCACTCGCCGGAGAACTGCTTGACCAGCTTGGCCATCATCACGCCGGTCTGGGACTCGGCGTTGGTGAGGTCGAAGCGGACCAGTTCCTCGCCGGTCGCGGCATCCAGGAGGCGGCAGTAGGCCTTGGCGACCTCGGTGAACTTCTGGCCGGAGAAGGAGTTGACCGTGAAGACCAGGCCGGTGACCTCCTGGGGGATGCGGCCGAGGTCGACGACGATCACCTCGTCGTCACCGCCGCCCTCGCCCGTGAGGTTGTCCCCGGAGTGCTTGATCGCGCCGTTCAGGATCGAGAGCTTGCCGAAGTAGCAGCTGTCGATGTGGTTGCGCTGCGGGCCGTAGGCGATGACCGAGGCATCCAGGTCGATGTCCTTGCCCCGGTACGCGGGCTCCCAGCCGAGGCCCATCTTGACCTGGGAGAGGAGCGGGCGGCCGCCCTTGACCAGGGAGACGGTCTGGTTCTTCTGGAGGCTGACGCGGCCCTTGTCGAGGTTGATCTTTCCGGCGCCGAGCGGGGGTGCGGCGGGCGGGGCCGGGGGAGCGGCGGGCGCCGGGGGTGCCACCGGGGTCTGCACCGTGGGAGCGGGCGGGGCGACCGGTGCCGCGGGTGCCGCCGCCGGTTCCTCCACCGAGACGCCGAAGTCCGTGGCGATGCCCGCCAGGCCGTTCGCGTAGCCCTGGCCGACCGCGCGGGCCTTCCAGACGCCGTTGCGGAGGTAGATCTCGACGACCACGAGTGCCGTCTCGGTGCCGAGCTGCGGGGGCGTGAAGGTGGCCAGAACCGAGCCGTCCTCCGCGTTGCGGATCGTCGCCGTCGGCTCGATGCCCTGGAAGGTCTGCCCGGCGGCGTCGGGGCTCGCCGTGACGACGATCTTCTCGATCCCGGGCGGCACCGCGGCCGTGTCGACGGTGATCGCGTCCGGGGACGTACCGCCGCCGGAGCGGTACGTCACACCCGGGCCGTTCGGCTGGTTGTAGAAGATGAAGTCGTCGTCCGAGCGGACCTTGCCGTCGCCGGTGAGCAGCAGGCTCGACACGTCGAGCCGCACGGGGGCGGCGACATCCACGGCCACCCGGGAGACCGGAAGAGGGATGTTCGAGCCTGGGGTCATAGCTGTCATGGCCCGTGAACGAACGGCACCGCTTTACCGTTCCCTTACCGTTGAACCGCCCCCGTTCGGCTCAGGGGACCAGGCTCAGGGAATCACGACGATCTTCCGCCCCACCCCCGCCGCGAACTGCTCCAGCGCCTGCGGATACCGCTCCAGCTCGATCCGGTCGCTGATGAAGATCTCCGGGTCGAGGACCCCGTTCGCGAACAGCTCCGCCGCCCGCTCGAAGCTGTGCAGCACCGCCATGGAGCCGGTGATGGTGATCTCCTGGTTGTAGATGCGGTACGGGTCGATCGACACCCGGGTCGCGTAGTCGGCCACCCCGAACTGCAGGAACGTGCCCGCCTTCGCCACCCGGCCCAGGCCGTCCTGGATCGCCGCCGCGTTGCCGGTCGCGTCGACCACGAGGTCCCAGCCCTGCGGCTTGTCCAGCTCGTCCGCGTTCGCCGCCGAGCCGGAGACTCCGAGCGTGCGGGCGGTCTCCAGGCGGGCGGGGTTCAGGTCCACGATGTCGACACTCGCCGCGCCGGTGCGCTTGGCCAGCTCCAGCATCATCAGTCCCATGGTCCCGGAGCCGTAGATCAACACATGCGCGCCGAGGCGGGACTTGAGGACGTCGTAGCCGCGCACCGCGCACGACAGCGGTTCCACGAGGGCCGCGTCCTGGGTGCGGACGTGCTCGGGGAGCTTGACGCAGTTCGCCACCGGGGCCACCGCGTATTGGGCCGCGCCGCCCGCCGTGGTGACGCCGATCGCGGCCCAGCGTTCGCAGAGGTTGTTGTGTCCGTTGCGGCACTGCCGGCACTCATAGCAGTACAGGGACGGGTCCACGGCCACCTGGTCGCCGACCGAGACCTCGGTGACCTGGGTGCCGACCGCGACGATCTCGCCGGCGAACTCGTGGCCCGGCACGATCGGCAGCTTGGGCGCGAACTCGCCCTGGAGGATGTGCAGATCGGTGCCGCACAGTCCGCAGGCGGCGACCTCGACGACGACCTCGCGGGGACCCGGCGTCGGGTCCGGGACCTCGGTGACGACGGCGCGGCCCACGGACTCGATGACGGCGGCCTTCATTTCACGGCTCCCAAGGAGAGGCCCTGGACCAGCTTGTCCTGGGCGGCGAACCCCGCGGCGAGCACCGGCAGGGAGATGACGAGCGACGCGGCGCACACCTTCGCCAGGAACAGGCCCTGGCTGGTGATGAAGCCGGTCAGGAACACGGGGGCGGTCTCCGCGACCACACCCGTGAGGACCCGGGCGAACAGCAGCTCGTTCCAGCTGAAGATGAAGCAGATCAGAGCTGTCGCGGCAATACCCGGGAGGGAGATCGGAGCGACCACGCGCGCGAGGATGGTCGGCAGCCGGGCGCCGTCGATCTGCGCCGCCTCGATGACGGCGACCGGGACCTCGGCGAGGAAGGACTGCATCATCCACACCGCGATCGGCAGGTTCATCGAGGTGTAGAGGATGACCAGGAGCCAGATGTTGTCCAGCATCCCGGCGTTCTTCGCGAACAGGTAGATCGGCAGCAGGCCCGCCACCACCGGGAGCATCTTCGTGGACAGGAAGAAGAACAGGACGTTGGTCCACTTCTTCACCGGGCGGATCGACAGCGCGTAGGCCGCCGGGAACGCCAACAGCAGCACGAAGAGCGTCGAAGCGAGCGACGCCACAAGGGAGTTGACCAGCGCCGGCCAGGGGCTCGCGCCGCCCCCGGTGCCGAAGAAGTCCCGGTAGCCGTCCAGGGTGAGGGCGGCCCCGAAGGACGGCGGGTTGGTCGCCGCGTCCGACTCCGAGTGGAAGGACGTCAGCGCCATCCAGGCGATGGGCAGGAAGAACACGATGCCGAGCACCCAGGCCACCAGGCCGAGGCCGGCGCCTTTGCGGCGGGCACGCGCGCGTACGGCGACACTGCTCATGCGCGGGACGCCTCCTCACGGAACAGGGACGACACGACCCGCAGGGCGAAGGTCGCGATGATGATCGAGCCGATGACGACCAGGACACCGGCCGCCGAGGCGAGGCCGTTCTCGTGCGCCTGGTAGAAGCTCTGGTAGACGGTGTAGGGCAGGTTGGCGGTGCCCAGGCCGCCGGACGTGATGGTGAAGACCGCGTCGAAGTTCTGGACGATGTAGATCGAGCCCAGCAGGGCGCCGAGTTCGAGATAGCGGCGCAGGTGCGGCAGCGTCAGATAGCGGAAGACCTGCCAGTCGCTGGCGCCGTCCACCTTCGCGGCCTCGATCTGCTGGTGGTCGCGGCTCTGCAGCCCGGCCAGCAGGATCAGCATCATGAACGGCGTCCACTGCCACACGAGCGACGCCTCTACGGCGAGCAGCGGGGTGTTGGAGATCCAGTCCGGCTGCGGGCCGCCCACGTAGTGCAACAGCCCGTTGAGCAGGCCGTATTCAGGGTTGTAGAGCACGTGCTTCCAGAGCAGGGCCGCGGCCACCGGCACCACCAGGAACGGGGCGATCAGCAGGGTGCGGACGAAGCCCCGGCCACGGAACTTCCGGTCCAGGAGCAGCGCGAGCAGCAGGCCGAAGACCAGGCTGGCCAGCACCACCGCAACGGTGAGCAGGATCGTCGTCCACACCGAGTGGCGCAGGTCGGCGTCCGTCAGGACCTGGTGGTAGTTGTCGAGACCGGTGAAGTGCCGGGCCTTCGGGTAGAGCGCGTTCCAGTCGAAGAAGGAGATCACCAGCGTGGCCACGAACGGGAGTTGGGTCACGACGATCATGAAGACCAGGGCGGGGAGCAGCGGGGCACGGGTGGCCCAGGCGCGCAGTCGGTCCGAGGGCTGCCGCGCGGTACGGGTCGGGCTGGTGGCCAGAGGGGCCGTTGTCGTGGCGGTCATCGTCCCTCGTACTCCTTGGAGATCTGCTCGGCGAGTTTCTGGGACTTCTTCAGGGCCGAGTCGACGGACTGCCGTCCGGCGATGGCCGAACTGATCTCCTGGGAGACCTTCGTGCCGAGGTCGGTGAACTCGGGGATGTCGACGAACTGGATGCCGGGCGCGGGCCGCGGCTGCACACCGGGGTCGTTCGGCTTGGCGCCCTCGATGGCCGCCTTCGTCATCTCCTGGAAGGCGGCGGCCTCCTTGACGTAGTCCGGGTTCGTGTATGTCGAGGCGCGCTTCCCGGCCGGCACGTTCGACCAGCCGTCCGTGTCGCCGACCAGCTGCTCGTACTGCTTGCTCGACGCCCAGGACACGAACTTCCAGGCCTTGTCGGAGTTGTGGGACGCCTTCTGGATGCCCCAGGCCCACGTGTAGAGCCAGCCGGAGGAGTCGGTCTTCTCGACCGGCGCGGGGACGTACCCGATCTTGCCCTTCACCGGGGAGCCCTTGGCCTCCAGCGAGCCCGCCGCCGACGTGGCGTCGTACCACATGGCGACCTTGCTCTGCGTGATGTTGTTCAGGCACTCGGCGAAGCCGGACTGGGCCGCGCCGGACTCGCCGTGCTTGCGGACCAGGTCGACATAGAACTTCGTCGCCTGCTCGAACGCGGGGGAGTCGAGCTGCGCCTTCCAGTCCTTGGTGAACCAGGTCCCGCCGAAGGTGTTCACGACGGTGGTCAGCGGCGCCATCAACTCGCCCCAACCGGGCAGCCCGCGCAGGCAGATGCCCTTCATGCCCGGCTTCGCGCCGTCGACCTTGGCGGCTATGTCGGCCACCTGGGTCCAGGTCGGGTGCGCGGGCATCGTGATGTTCTTCTCGGCGAGCACGTCCTTGCGGTACATCAGGAAGGACGACTCGCCGTAGAACGGCTGCCCGTAGAGCTTGCCGTCGTCGGCCGTCAGCGACTCCCGCATCGGCTTGAGGATGTCCTGCTCGTCGTAGGCCGGGTCCTTCGCGACGTACGAGTCCATCTCGTGCAGCCAGCCGTTGCGGGCGTAGATCGGGATCTCGTAGTTCGAGAGGGTCGCCACGTCGTACTGGCCGGCCTGGTTGGCGAAGTCCTGGCTGATCTTGTCGCGGACGTCGTTCTCGGGCAGCACCGTGAAGTTGACCTTGATGCCGGTCTCCTTCGTGAAGTGCGGGGCCAGCTTCTGGAGTTCGGTCATCTGGGGGTTGTTGACCATGAGGACGTTGATCGAGTTGCCGCCTGATCCGGCGCCGCCCGCTCCGACCCAGCAGCCGGAGAGCAGCGGGGCGAGCAGCGTCCCTACGGCGGCCAGGGCGAGCGTGGCTCGCGGCGGCCGTCGTCGGCTCTGGGTTCGCATGGATCGCTCCTGCAAGTAAGGGGAGTTGGACTCTGGACTTACGGATGGACATTTGGGGTGAAAAAGGCGTCGCCGGGCATGGCTGCGCCCTACGTAGTGACTCAGTTGGAATTTCAAACGGCGTTCTAGACGCTCGTGGCGCCCTAGACGCGTATGACCTGTGGCCCCAGCAAGGAGTAGCGGTGGGCTTCGGCCGACGGGAGCAGCGTGCTCGTGACGATCGTCTCCAGGGCGCCGATCTCGGCGAACCTGCAGAAACTGACCGCCCCGAACTTGGTGTGCACGCCCGCGAACACGGTGCGCCGGGAGGCGCGGATGGCCTGTGCCTTGACCTCGCTGACGGCGGGGTCGGGCGTGGTCAGGCCGTGTTCGCGGGAGATGCCGTTGGCGCCGATGAAGGCGAGGTCGAGGACGAAGCCGGCGAGCATCTTCGTCGTCCAGTGGTCCACGGTGGCCAGCGTGCCGTGCCGGACCCGGCCGCCGAGCAGCAGCACGGAGGTGTTCTCGGACTCGGCGAGCACGCCCGCCACGGGCAGGGACGCGGTGACCACGGTCAGCGGCCGGTCCCTGGGCAGCGCCTCGGCGATGAGCTGGGGGGTGAAGCCCTCGTCGACGAACACGGTCTCGGCGTCCCCGACCAGCTCGGCCGCGGCGACCGCGATCCGGCGCTTCTCGGGGACATGGCTGGTGGCGCGGAAGGCGAGCGTCGTCTCGAAACCGGCGCTCTCCACGGGGTAGGCGCCGCCATGGGTCCTGCGGACCAGCCCGTGGTCCTCCAGGGCCCGCAGATCCCGTCGTACGGTCTCCTTGGCCACGCCCAGCTCGGCGGCGAGCGCGGTGACGTCGACCGAGCCGGTGCGGCGCGCGGCCCGCACGATCTCCCGCTGGCGTTCCTCCGCCGAACTCGTGCTCATGGCCGACACCGCCTTCCCGCTCACCTGGAGTACTGCCCGTTCGGGCCCGGTGGGACCCTTGGGGGAAGTTCTACAGCCGGTGCGCGGCACTGACCAGGCCTGTTGCACGCCCGATGCTGCCCGTGTGTGACCGTTTACCGGGCGCTGTGCCCGTCGCGGACCTGCGCGGCTGTGCGCCGGGGCGTGAGATCGGGCAGCGTCCGTGCCCGAACACGGCGGCGGGCGGGCCCGTTCGGTGCCCGCCCGCGTCTCCGGAGTGCCTTTTCCCGTCAGTACGACCCGATGTACGGACCGTGTCAGTAACGCCCGGGTCAGTACGGCCAGATCGGCGGGTCGTTCACGAAGTGGCCGCCGAGATACGCGTGCGCCTCGACACCCGGCTGGAGCTCGCCCTGCTCGGCGACGATCTTCTCGGCGTACGGCTCGGAGTCGTCCTGCGGCTCGTAACCGAGCGCCCGCGCGGTCGAAAGGTCCCACCACAGGCGGGTGTTGGCGGAGGAGCCGTAGACGACGGTGTGCTGGACGTTGTCGGCGGTCAGGGCCGCGTGGAAGAGGCGGGCGCCGTCGGCGGGGCTCATCCAGATCGACAGCATGCGCACGCTGCTGGGCTCGGGGAAGCACGAGCCGATGCGTACGGAGACGGTCTCCAGGCCGTGCTTGTCCCAGTAGAGCTGCGCCAGGTCCTCACCGAAGGACTTCGACAGGCCGTAGAAGGTGTCGGGGCGGTGCGGGGTGTCGATCGGGATCAAGGGGTCGTCGCCCTGGGGCCTCGGGGTGTAGCCCACCGCGTGGTTGGAGGAGGCGAAGACGATGCGCGGGACGCCCTCCTCGCGGGCGGCCTCGTAGAGGTTGTACGTGCCCTCGATGTTCGACTTCAGGATCTTGTCGAAGGTGGCTTCCAGGGAGATGCCGGCGAGATGGATGATCGCGTCGACGCCCCGCACGGCCTCGCGGAGCGCCGCCCGGTCGGAGAGGTCGGCGGTGATCGCGTCCGGCTCGCCCTCGATGGGACGGACGTCCAGCAGGCGCAGCTCGTAGCCGTAGGAGGGGAGCAGGTCCCGCATCAGGGTGCCGAGCCCGCCTGCGGCGCCGGTGAGCAGAACGGTGCGGGGAGCGGGCATCCTCGGTCTCCTAGGATCGGCGGCTTCATTCGTGAACGACATTCACATGTATGGACACGCTAAGGATCGGTCACCATGCCCGTCAAGTGTGGCGTGGACCTGGGAAATCCGCTTCCTTCTTGCTCATTTGCCTGCTTGACCCACCCTGAGGCAGATCCTTAGGGTGGGCCTGTTCAGAAATGTAGACGTTGATCAGAAGAACGTACGCGCCTGTTTCAAGGGAGAGCCCGTGACGCCAGCCCCTCTCGCCGACCGGCTCAGTATCCCCAGCGGGCCGCTGTTCTTCCCCGTCACCGCGTACGGCCCCGACGGCTCCGTCGATCTCGACGTCTACCGCGCGCATGTCCGCCGGGGTGTGGAGGCCGGGGCCGCCGCCGTGTTCGCGTGCTGCGGCACCGGGGAGTTCCACGCGCTGCTGCCCGAGGAGTTCGAGGCGTGCGTCCGGGCCGCCGTGGAGGCGACCGGGGGCCGGGTCCCGGTGATCGCGGGCGCGGGCTACGGCACCGCGCTCGCCGTACGGTACGCACGGCTCGCGGAGACGGCAGGGGCGGACGGGCTGCTCGCCATGCCGCCGTATCTCGTGGTCGCCGGCCAGGAGGGGCTGCTGCGGCACTACCGCGAGGTGGCCGCCGCGACCGCGCTGCCCGTCATCGTCTACCAGCGCGACAACGCCGTGTTCACCCCGGCCACGGTCGTCGAACTCGCCCGCACGGACGGCATCATCGGCTTCAAGGACGGCCTCGGCGACCTCGACCTGATGCAGCGGATCGTGAGCACCGTGCGCGCCGAAGTCCCCGGCGAATTCCTCTACTTCAACGGCCTGCCGACCGCCGAACAGACCCAGCTCGCCTACCGGGGCATCGGTATCACCCTCTACTCCTCCGCCGTGTTCTGCTTCGTCCCCGAGATCGCGCTCGCCTTCCACCGGGCACTCGCGACCGGCGACGACACCACGGCGAACCGTCTCCTGGACGGCTTCTACCTCCCGTTCGTCGAACTCCGCGCCCAGGGCCGGGGTTACGCCGTCTCGCTCGTCAAGGCGGGCGTGCGGATGCGGGGGTTGGACGTCGGCGAGGTCCGCCCGCCGCTGACCGAACCGACCGAGGACCACGTCAAGCAACTCGCCCAACTCATCGAGCGCGGCTATACGTTGATCGAGCCGGAGATCGAGTCACAGGCCGCATCGCGGATCGAGGAGGGCGCGTGAAGGCATCGGCATTCGTCTACCCCTGGGACGTCAACGGCGACCCCGAGGCGGGCGCCAGGATCGCCCAACTCGGCGTCCAGCAGGCGACCTTGGCCTCCGCCTACCACTCCACGCGCGCGCTGACCCCCCGCCACCCCCGCCACCGCATCGTCACCGCCGAGCACGCGGCCGTGCTGTATCCGCCGGACAATCGATGGCAGGGACGGGAGTTGAGGCCGTACCCGGCGGGCGACTGGGCTCCCGGCGACGCCTACGGTGAGGCCGCGGCCGCCCTGACGGAAGCGGGCCTGGAGGTCCACACCTGGGTCGTCCTCGCCCACAACTCCCGTCTGGGCGCGGACCATCCGGACACGTCGGTGGTCAACGCCTACGGCGACCGCTACCCCTGGGCCCCCTGCATCGCCCAGCCCGCCACCCGCGCGTACCTCGTCGACCTCGCCGCCGAGGCAGCCGTACGCCCCGGTGCGCGCGGCACCGAACTGGAGTCCCTCGGCTGGTACGGCCTCGCGCACCTGCACGCCCACGACAAGACCGCCGGGGTCGGGCTCGGGGACGCCGGGCAGTACCTCATGTCCCTGTGCTTCTGCCCGACCTGCCGGGAGGGCTACGGCGAACAGGGCCTCGACGCCGAGGAGTTGGCGGCGGTCGTACGCGCCGCGCTGGAACCGGTGTGGCAGGGCGCACCCTCCGACGGCGGCTGGGCGGGCGTCGAGAAACTCCTCGGCGACGCGAACGCGACGGCCACACGCGCGTGGCGCGACGAACGGGCCCGCACGCTCCAGGAGGCGGCGGTCGCGGCGGTCCGGGCGGCCGCACCGGCCGACTTCCAGGTACTCCTCCACGCGGACCCGGTGTCGTACCACTGCGGCGCCAACGCGGGCGTGGACCCCGGGCACATCCTGTCCGTGGCCGACGGCGTGGTCGTCCCCTGCACGGCCGGCGCGGGCCTGCTGACCCCGTTCGCCGAACAGGCCGTGGACGGGGCGGTGTTGGCCGCCAACTTCACCGTGGTCTCCGGGATGGGCGGCCGACCGGCGACATTGACGGCGGACGCGGAACGGGCCCGGAGCCTCGGGGCGACCGAACTGCGGCTCTATCAAGCGGGGTTGGCGTCCGAGGGAGACCTGGCGGGGGTGCGGGAGGCGCTGGGCGGGCGCTGAGACCCCACTCCGAGGCCGGCCGCCGTTACCCCGTCCGGGCCGGCCTCCGTCCCACGAGATACGGCCCCGCGCGATGACTCGGGATGAGTCGCGATGAGTTTCGGGCGCGCCGTCGGTCTACCCCATGAGCTCAGCTCACGCGTGATGAGCTCGGTTCACGTGGAGACCGACGCCTGGAAGGCAAGCGCATGAGTGACAGCACGTTCGACTTCGGACCGCAGACCCAGGTCATCGCCCGGCTCGCGGAGGGCATCCCGGACGAGCGGCTCGGCGACGGGACGCCGTGTCCCGACTACGCCGTACGCCATCTGCTGGGCCATGTGCTCGGGCTGTCCGTCGCCTTCCGCGACGCCGCCCGCAAGGATCTGGGCGCCGCGACCGACACCAGCCCGACCCTCGCCGCCCTGCCCGACATCGGCCCCGGCTGGCGCGCCGAGCTCCCCAAGGCCCTCGACGAACTCGCCGAGGCCTGGCGCGACCCGGACGCCTGGACCGGTATGACCCGCGCGGGCGGCGTGGACCTCCCCGGCGCGGTCGCCGCGGCCGTCGCCGCCGACGAACTGGTCATCCACGGCTGGGACTTGGCCACCGTCACCGGCCAGCCCTACGCCCCCGACCCGGCCGCGCTCCAGACGTCGTACGGCTTCCTCCTCGCGGCCACGCAGGACCCGAGCCGGGGAGGCGGCATCTTCGGCCCGGTGGTCCCGGTACCGGAGGACGCGCCGCTGCTGGACCGGGCGGTGGGGCTCAGCGGGCGGGACCCGGGCTGGAAGCCGTAGGAGCGTCCGACGCTCGACGGGGCCGGGCGTTCAGACGGTCAGGCGTTCAGGCGTGGATCGGGAAGGACGCCTGGAACGCGAGGCGCTCGTCGGCGCGGTCGCCGATGCGGGTCAGTACCTCGTCGAGCGCCATGAACTCCTCCCACACCTCCCGGCCCGTCGCCCCGGCCAGCCGGGCCACGACGAGATCCTCCAGTTCGGGAACGCGCTTGTTCTTCCAGATCTTGTCGGCGAGGCTCACCAGGAGGTCCTCCACACCGACGTCCGACCGCGCCCACGCCGCGTGCGTCGCGGCGAACCGGGCCAGCTCGGGGCCGACGCCGTGCGCGAGCAGAAGGGCCTCTCCCGCCTCCTCGTGCGCGGCCCCGGGCCCGGAGAGCTCGGAGACGTGCACGGTCTTGCCCACGTCGTGCGTCGCCGCCCCGAAGAGCACCGCCTCGCGGTCCAACAGCACGCCAGGGCAATGCCGTTCGACCCAGACGACCAGCTGATGCGCGACGTCGTGGACGGCTCGCAGATGAGCCGCCAGCCGCGGCGGGCTCCCCAGCTCCGACAGCAGCCCGGCCACACGATCCGGCAGGGGGAGCAGCGGGGGGTCGGCGGTGCCGCTCATCGCCTTCGACAAGAGCGCGTCGGTCGTCACCGCGTCAGGGTACTGACCGCGGCTCGCCCTCGCGGGTGCCTGTAGACCACCCGGACGCCGGGCGCCACGGAACGCCCTGAACCGTGAGTGCCCCGGGCTCCGGAACCGTACTCTTCCCCACCATGCCTCTCAGTCTCACCGTCCTCGGCACCGCCTCCCCGCATCCGCGCCCCGGCCGCCCCTGCTCCGGGTATCTGCTGCGCGGCGGCGGCGCCGAGGTGTGGGTGGACGCGGGGACCGGGACGTTCGCGGAGTTGCAGCGGCACACGGATCCGGCGCGCCTCACGGCGATCTGGATCTCGCATCTGCACGCCGACCACAGCGCCGATCTCCTCGCCGCCGCCTACGCGTTCGCCTTCGGCGGGATGACCCCGACCTCCCCGATCCCGCTCTACGCCCCGCAGGACTGCGCGCGCCGGCTCGCCGGGTTCTTCGGACAGCCGGACGTCCGGTTCCTGAGCGGCGTCTTCAACTTCCGGCCGCTCTACGACGGCCACGCCGTCCGGCACTGGAACCTCCGGCTCACCGCCCGCGCCGTCGCCCACGACACCGAGGCGTACGGGCTGCGCGCCGAGTGTCAGGGGAGTGTGCTCGGGTACTCCGGGGACAGCGGGCCCTGCGAGGCGCTGTCCGAACTCGCGGGCGGCGCCGACGTGTTCCTCTGCGAGGCCGACATCGACCGGCATCGCGAAGGCGAACGGCAAGTTCACCTCACGCCCGAGGATGCCGCAGCCTGTGCCAAGGGTGCGCGCGAACTCCTCATCACCCACGTGGGACCCACCCTCACCCGTGAAGCGGCGCTGGAGCGCGCCGCCGCGATCTTCCCCGGCCGGACCTCCGCCGCGCTCGAAGGCGTCACCAAGACCATGTGAACCGCGGTCATGTGAAGCGCTTTCTGGTTCTTCTGTCAGAAGCATTGACGAAACACGGGGCCGCTCCTACCTTCAACGCGTCGTACTTCGTACGTCATATATGAGACGCGATACGCGAGATCAGATACGCGAGAGCCGGACAAATGGGCCGGACCCGTGAGATCCGATCCCCCGACCGCAGCCACGTGACATCCGAGAGGCGCGCATGACCTCTGTGCCCACGCCGATCCCGTCCCGCACGCAGTATGTGCAGGAGGAGATCAAACGCCGCATCCTCACCGGGCAGTTGACGCCGGGTCAGCCCCTGGTCGAGACCGACCTCGCCGCACAGTTCGGGGTGTCCAAGACCCCCGTGCGCGAGGCGCTCAAGACCCTGGCCGGCACCGGGCTCGTCGTGATGAACCAGTACAAGGGCGTCACGGTGCGCATGGTGGACGCGGACATGGCACGCGAGGTGTACGACGTACGGCTGCTCCTCGAACCCGAGGCGCTCCGCCGGGCCGTACGACGCCACGCCTCCCTCGACGACGCCCGAGACGCGCTCACCCGCGCAGACCAGGCCACCGACACCGCCGAACGCTCCCTCGCCAACCGGGAGTTCCACCGCGCCCTGTACCTGCCGTGCGGCAACCCGCTGCTCGGCCGGATGCTCGACGAGGTCCGCGACCAGGCCGCCCTCGTCTCCGCCGTCGCCTGGGCCGCCTCGCCCTCCTGGGAACGGGAGGCCGGCGAACACCGGGAGATCCTGCGGCTCGCCCTCGACGGCGACGCGGACGGCGCGGCCACCGCGCTGCACGCCCACATCGCGTCGTTCGTGCAACGGGCGTTCCCCGGCACCGAGTTGGGAACCCAGGGAGAGGACGGTCAGGCATGACAGCGGCGTTCGAGACCCAACGGGCCGCCCTGGCCGACGTGGTGGCGATCCCGGTGACCCCGTTCGCCGAGGACGGCGGCGTCGACCAGGACACCCACCGGGCCCTGCTCCGCCGCCTGCTCGACGGCGGCGTCGGCATCCTCACGCCGAACGGGAACACCGGCGAGTTCTACGCCCTCACCCCTCAAGAGCGGCAACTGGTAACGGAGTTGACCATCGACGAGGCCGGCGACCGCGCCGCGATCCTCGTCGGCATCGGACACGACGTCCCCACCGCCGTCCAATCCGCCCTGCACGCCCGCGAGTTGGGCGCCCAGATGGTGATGGTCCACCAGCCCGTCCACCCGTACGTCTCGCAGGACGGCTGGGTCGACTACCACCGCGCCATCGCCGCGGCGGTGCCCGACCTGGGTGTCGTCCCGTACATCCGCAACGCCCAGCTCCTCGGCGCCCGCCTCGCCGAACTCGCTGACGACTGCCCGAACGTGATCGGCGTCAAGTACGCCGTCCCGGACGCGGCCCGCTTCGCCGCCTTCGCCCGGGACGCGGGGCTCGAACGCTTCGTGTGGGTGGCCGGATTGGCCGAACCGTACGCACCCTCCTACTTCTCGGCGGGCGCCACCGGCTTCACCTCGGGGCTCGTGAACGTCGCCCCGTCCGTTTCGCTGAACATGATCGAAGCGCTTCGATCGGGCGACTATCCGGGCGCGATGAAGGTGTGGGAGCAGATCCGCCGATTCGAGGAACTAAGGGCGGCAAACGGCTCCGCGAACAACGTCACGATCGTCAAGGAAGCGCTTGCGTCCCTCGGCCTGTGCCGCCGCGAGGTCCGCCCGCCGAGCAAGCCCCTGCCCGAGAGCGAGCGCGCCGAGGTCGCCGCGATAGCCGCCGGATGGTCGATATGAAGGCACCGGAAGAGCTCAGAAGCCACCAGTGGTACGGCACCGACGGGCTGCGCTCCTTCAGCCACCGCGCCCGCACCCGCCAGCTCGGCTACCTCCCCGAGGAACACCTCGGCAAGCCCGTCATCGCGATCCTCAACACCTGGTCGGACATCAACCCCTGTCATGTGCACCTCCGTGAGCGCGCGCAGGCCGTGAAGCGCGGGGTGTGGCAGGCCGGCGGCTTCCCGCTGGAATTCCCGGTCGCCACCCTCAGCGAGACCTTCCAGAAGCCGACCCCGATGCTCTACCGCAACCTCCTCGCCATGGAGACGGAGGAGTTGCTGCGGTCGTACCCCGTGGACGGCGCCGTGCTGATGGGCGGCTGCGACAAGTCGACCCCCGCGCTGCTCATGGGTGCCGCCAGCGTCGACCTGCCCACCGTCTTCGTCCCCGCCGGCCCGATGCTGCCGGGCCACTGGCGCAACGAGGTCCTCGGCTCCGGCACCGACATGTGGAAGTACTGGGACGACAAGCGCGCGGGCCTCATCGGCGAGTGCGAGCTGACCGAACTGGAGAGCGGCCTCGCGCGCTCACCCGGGCACTGCATGACCATGGGGACGGCGTCCACGCTGACGGCCGCTGCGGAGGCGCTGGGCGTGACCGTGCCGGGTGCGTCCAGCATCCCGGCCGTGGACTCGGGGCACGATCGGATGGCCGCGCAATCCGGCATGAGGATCGTCGAACAAGTTCACAAGGGGCGTGCTCTCTCGTCGATCCTCACCCAGGAAGCCTTCGAGGACGCCGTCACCACCGTCCTCGGCCTCGGCGGCTCCACCAACGCCGTGATCCACCTGATCGCCATGGCCGGCCGCGCGGGCGTCCGCCTCACGCTCGACGACTTCGACCGCATCGCCCGCACGGTCCCGGTCCTCGCGAACGTACGGCCCGGCGGACAGACGTACCTCATGGAGGACTTCCACTTCGCCGGCGGCCTCCTCGGCTTCCTCTCCCGCATCACCGACCTGCTTCACCTGGACCGGCCGACGGTCTCCTACGACACCCTGCGCGAGCAGTTGGCCGGCGCGCAGGTGCACAACGACGACGTGATCCGTTCGCGCGACAACCCGGTCGCGAGCGAGGGCGGGGTCGCCGTCCTGCGCGGCAACCTCTGCCCGGACGGCGCGGTCATCAAGCACATCGCCGCCGAACCGCACCTGCTCAAGCACACCGGCCCCGCGGTCGTCTTCGACGACTACCGGACCATGCAACGCACCATCAACGACCCGGAGTTGGGCATCACCGCCGACAGCGTGCTGGTGCTGCGCAACGCGGGCCCCAAGGGCGGCCCCGGCATGCCCGAGTACGGCATGCTCCCGCTCCCCGACCACCTCCTCAAGCAGGGCGTCCGCGACATGGTCCGCATCTCCGACGCCCGGATGAGCGGGACGAGTTACGGCACGTGCGTGCTGCACATCGCGCCCGAGTCGTACGTCGGCGGACCACTGGCGCTCGTCCGGACCGGGGACACCATCACCCTGGACGTCGAGGCGCGCACCCTCCAACTCAACGTGGACGACGAGGAGTTGGAGCGACGCCGGGCGGAGTGGACACCGCCGCCCGCACGGTACGAGCGCGGCTACGGCGCGCTCTACAACGACCAGATCACCCAGGCGGACACCGGCTGCGACTTCGAGTTCCTGGCCCGGCCGGGCAAGGTCGCCGACCCGTACGCGGGTTAGCCCCCCGGCCCCTCTCGTAGAGCACAGCGCCGCACCACACCCGGCGAGAAAGCGCTTCACCCCCGTACACGACCCACCGCAAGCGAACGGAGAACAGTCATGGCCCAAGCCGCAGCCGTGGCGAAACCGCCCGCGCCACCCCGGCGGCGCCGTGCCTCCGCGACCCCGCGCAGGCTCCCGTACCTGCTGATTGCCCCGGCCGGGCTGCTCATGCTGGGCTTCATCGCCTACCCGGTCATCAGCGTCTTCTACTACAGCCTGCAGAACTACAACCCCACCAAGCCGTGGCGCAACGGCTTCGCGGGCTTCGACAACTTCACCCAGGCCTTCACCAACGACCCGCAGTTCTGGGACACGTTGACGTTCAGCGCCAAGTGGGTCGTAGTCGAAGTGGGCCTCCAGCTGCTCTTCGGGCTGGCCCTCGCGCTGATCGTCAACCAGACGTTCGTGGGCCGCTCCATCGGCCGCGCGCTGGTGTTCTCCCCGTGGGCCGTGTCGGGCGTGCTGACCTCCGCGATCTGGGTGCTGCTCTACAACTCCCAGACGGGCGTGACCCGTTACCTCGCCGACATGGGAATCGGCCAGTACGGCACGAGTTGGCTCTCCGACCCCTCAACCGTCTTCTCCGCAGCGGTCGTTGCGGACCTCTGGCGGGGCGTCCCCTTCTTCGCGATCCTCATCCTCGCCGACCTCCAGTCCGTCTCGAAGGACCTCTACGAGGCCGCCGAGGTCGACGGCGCCAGCCGCTTCCAGCAGTTCCGGAACATCACCCTGCCGCACCTCAAGGACGCGATCGTCCTGTCCACACTGCTGCGCGCGGTCTGGGAGTTCAACAACGTCGACCTCCTCTACACCCTGACCGGCGGCGGCCCGGCCGGCGAGACGACCACGCTCCCGCTCTACGTCGCCAACACCAGCGTCGAGGCCCACAACTTCGGCTACGCGTCGGCCCTCACCACGGTCGCCTTCGTGATCCTGCTCTTCTTCTCGATCGTCTATCTGCGCCTGAGCAAGTTCGGAGGCGGCGACAAGTGATCACCGAGATCGCCCCGGCCCGCGAGCGGGAGTCCGCCGCCCCGCAACAGCCGCGCAAGGTCCGCCGCGCCTGGGACGAGGTCCCGCGCTGGCAGATCTACGTCCCCCTGGGGATCTACCTCGTCTTCACCCTGATCCCCTTCTACTGGATCCTGCTCTTCGCGTTCCGCCCGGCCGGTTCGACCTCGCTCGTGCCCTGGCCGATGACCTTCGACCACTTCCAGAAGGTGTGGACCGAACGCAGCTTCGGCGTCTACTTCCAGAACAGCGTCTACGTCGGCGTCGCCACCCTGATCCTCACCACCGTGGTCGCGCTGGCCGGCGGCTACGCCCTCGCCCGCTTCGAGTTCAGGATCAAGCGCGCGTTCATGCTGGCCCTGCTCTGCTCCCAATTCGTTCCGGGCGCCCTGCTGTTGGTCCCGCTGTTCCAGATCTTCGCCAAGCTCCAGATGATCAACTCGCTCGGCAGCGTCATCATCGCGGAGACCGTCTTCCAGCTGCCGCTCTCGATGATCCTCATCAGCGGCTTCATCCGGAACGTCCCGCAGTCCCTGGAAGAGGCCGCCTGGGTCGACGGCTGCAACCGCTTCGCCGCGTTCCGCATCGTCGTCCTTCCCCTGCTGCGCCCCGGGCTGATCGCCGTCGGCTCCTTCGCCTTCGTGCACGCCTGGAACCACTTCCTGTTCGCCCTGATGTTCCTGTCCGACCAGAGCAAGCAGACGATCCCGGTCGGCCTCAACACCCTGATGGGCGCCGACAGCGTCGACCTCGGCGCGCTCGCCGCGGGCGGCATCATCGCGGCCGTACCGGTGGTGATCGTGTTCGCCTTCATCCAGAAGTGGCTGATCACCGGCTTCAGCGCGGGGGCGGTGAAGGGATGAGGCAACCGCTTACCCTGCTGACGAAGATCGTCGAAGCAGGGAGAATCCCATGACCTCCACCACCGGTCCTACGACCGTCACCACACCCGCGGCCACGGCAGTCACGCCGCCCGTCTCCATCGTCCTCGCCGGTGCGCGCGGTCACGGCCGCTGGCACGTCGAGAACATCCGCCGGCTCCAGGACAAGGGACTCGTACGCCTGGTCGGCATCTGCGAGCTGAACCCGCTGACCGAGGAGGAGTTCGGCGGCGAACTCCCCGCGCAGTCACCGGACTTCGGCGCCCTCCTCGACTCCACCGGCGCCCAGGTCGCGGTGATCTGCACCCCGATCCCGACCCACACGGACCTCGCCCTGGCCGCCGCGAAGCGAGGCGTGCACCTGCTGCTGGAGAAGCCGCCCGCGCCCTCGTACGCCGAGTTCCGCCGCATGGCCGACGGAGTCGCCGCGGCCGGAGTGGTCTGCCAGATCGGGTTCCAGTCGCTCGGCTCGCACGCCGTGCCCGCGGTCCGCGAGCTGATCCGGAAGGGCGCGATCGGCACGCTGACCGGCGTCGGCGGCGCCGGTGCCTGGGCCCGCGACGAGGCCTACTACCGACGCGCCCCCTGGGCGGGCAAGCGGCGCCTGAACGGCGTCGACGTGATCGACGGGGCGCTCACCAACCCCCTCGCACACGCCGTCGCCACCGCCCTCGCCCTCAACGACACGACCCGCGCCGAGGACGTCGTCCGCATCGAGACCGAACTCGTCCGCGCCAACGACATCGAGTCCGACGACACCTCCTGCGTCCGCGTCACCACCGTCCAGGGCCGCCCGGTCACCGTCGCGGTGACCCTGTGCGCCGAACACCCCGGCGAGCCCTACGTGTTGGTGCACGGCACCGAGGGCCGGATCACCTACTGGTACAAGCAGGACCGCGTCCTGCTCCAGCGCGCGGGCCACGGCCCGGAGGAGTTCGAGTACGGCAGCACGGACCTGCTGGAGAACCTGGTCGCCCATCTCACCGACGGCGACGCCCTGTTGGTCGCACCGGACGCAACGGGCGCCTTCATGAAGGTGGTCGAGGCGATCCGCCAGGCCCCCGACCCGGCCGCGCTGCCCACCGACGCCTGGCACCTGATCCCGACCGAGAACCGCCGGGTCGTCCCCGGCATCGACGCACTGGTCACGGCGGCGGCCGACACCCTCGCCCTCTACTCCGAGCTGGGTGCCTCCTGGGCCCCACCGAAAGAGGTGAGCACCTGATGATCACCCATGACACGCCGGTGCTGCGCGTCGCGGGCCGCCCGGTCGCCCGGTACGTCACCCGGCCCGAGCTGCCCGCCCGGCTCTCCCCGCGCCCCTATCTCCACCCCGTCACCACCCTGGCCGGCACGGCGGTCACTGAGTTGAGCCCCGTCGACCACACCCACCACCTCGGCGTCGGTGTCGCCGTTCCCGACGTCGAGGGGCACAACTTCTGGGGCGGCCGCACCTACGTCCGCGAGCAGGGCCCCACGGAACTGGACAACCACGGCGCCCAACGCCACTCCACGTTCCAACTCCGCGACCCCGACGGCTTCGTGGAGGAACTCCGCTGGGTGGCCTCCGGCGCCGAGCTACTGCGCGAACGCCGTACGGTCGCGGCCACCGAACTCACCGACACAGCTTGGGCGTTGGACTTCACCTTCTCCCTCACCAACGTCACACCGGACCCCCTCTCGATCGGCAGCCCCGCCACCAACGGCCGCCCCGGCGCCGCGTACGGCGGCTTCTTCTGGCGGGCCCGCAAGGAGGCGGAGACCCCGAGCGTCTTCACCGCCGACCACGAGGGCGAACCGGACGTCCACGGCACCCGCGCCGACTGGCTCGCCCTCGCCGGCACCGGCTGGACCCTGGTCTTCGCCGGTGCCACGGACCGCACCCGCCAGGACCCGTGGTTCGTCCGCACCGCCGAATACCCGGGCGTGGGCGCCTCGTTGGCCTCGGACGAGCGGCTGCCGATACCGCCCGGCGACACGGTCGTACGGCGGATCGTCACCGTCGTGGCTGATGGCTGCCTCTTCCGCGCAGAGGCCGCGGCGCTCGTGCGGAAGGCGGTCAGCCAGTGACCCACGAGACGTACACGAACCCCGTCCTGAACGCCGACTGGTCCGACCCGGACGTCATCCGCGTCGGCGACGACTTCTACCTCACCGCGTCCAGCTTCGGCCGCGTACCGGGCCTGCCACTGCTGCACTCCCGCGACCTCGTCAACTGGACCCTGGTCGGCCACGCACTCCAACGCCTGCAACCGGCAAGGGAGTTCAGAACCCCACGCCACGACTGCGGAGTCTGGGCACCGGCGTTGAGGTACCACGACGAACGCTTCTGGATCTTCTGGGGCGACCCCGACCAGGGCATCTTCCAGGTCAACGCCCCCGAGATACGCGGCCCTTGGACCCGCCCGCACCTCCTCAAGGAGGGCAAGGGCCTGATCGACCCCTGCCCCCTGTGGGACGACGAGGCCGACGAGGCCTACCTCGTCCACGCCTGGGCCAAGTCCCGCGCGGGCATCAAGAACCGCCTCACCGGCCACCGCATGCACCCCGACGGCACGACCCTCCTCGACGACGGCAAGGTGATCGTCGACGCGGACCGCATCCCCGGCTGGTTCACCCTGGAAGGCCCCAAACTCCACCAGCACGACGGCTGGTTCTGGATCCTCGCCCCCGCAGGGGGAGTTGAGACGGGGTGGCAGGGCGCGTTCCGCTCACGCGGCTTCTTCGGCCCGTACGAGGAGAAGGTCGTCCTGGAACAGGGGGACACCGACATCAACGGCCCCCACCAGGGCGCGTGGGTGAGCACTCCGTCCGGCGAGGACTGGTTCCTGCACTTCCAACAGCGGGGCGCCTACGGCCGGTTGGTCCACCTCCAGCCGATGCGCTGGGACGACGACGGCTGGCCGGTCATCGGCGACGCGGGCGCCCCCGTAGCCGTACACCGGAAACCGGACCTCCCGTCGCAGCCGCCCGCCGCGCCCGCCACCGACGACGACTTCCCCGGCGGACGGTACGGCCGTCAGTGGCAGTGGACGGCGAACCCGCAGGACGGCTGGGCCACCCACCACTCCGGCGACGGCTTACGCCTGACCTGCGTCCGCTCCACCGACACCCACGACCTGCGCCGCCTCCCGAACCTCCTCACCCAGCGACTCCCCGCCACACCGGTCGCCGTAGAGGTCGAACTACGGCTGCACAGCGAGGAGTTGGGGGCGCGGGCCGGGCTCGCCGTGCTCGGTGACGCGTACAGCTGGATCGGGTTGCAGCGGGGCGCGGACGGCACGGTGATGTTCGTCCACCGCTTCGCCGAGCCCGTCGCCGAGCGCGAACGGGACGCGGGGGAGTCGTGCCTCGCCCCCGAGGAACGGGTCCGGCTCCGGATCGAGATCGGCGCGGGGGCCCGCTGCCGTTTCTTCTACGACGTCGGGGGCGGGCCGCGGTCGAGCGGTCAGGTCTTCGCCGCCACCCCCTGGCGCTGGGTCGGTGCCCTGCTCGGGCTCTTCGCGCTCGCGCCCGCCGGTGCGGGACATGCCGGCGCGGCCAGTTTCACGCGGTTCCGGATCAGTCCACTCCAGTAGCTCGCCCAGCCAACTTGCCCTGCCCGTACGCCTGTTGGGAGTCGCAATGACGCACCTCCGTGGCAAGCGCTTGCCCACCGCCCGTGAGGCCATCACACCGTCGCATCCACAAGAAGAGAGCCGCTCTATGAAGACCAGCATCCGCAGAAGCAGGCGTGCCGCCGTGGCCGTCGCCCTGGGCTCCGTGCTCGCGCTGACCGCCACCGCCTGCGGCGACGACGGCAGCGGCGGCGCGGGGGACAAGGGCGACGAGGGGTCCGGCAAGGGCACGATCACCTTCTGGGACAACAACGGCGGTGTCCGCACCGACATCTGGAAGCAGATCATCGCGGACTTCGAGAAGAAGAACCCCGACATCAAGGTCAAGTACGTCGGGATACCGGCCGCGAGCGCCCAGTCCAAGTACGACACCGCGATCCAGGGCGGGGGGCTGCCCGACGTCGGTGGGGTGGGGACGGCGGTGCTGGCGGAGGTCGCGGTGCAGGGGGCGTTGGAGCCGTTGGATGCCCGGCTCAAGTCGAGTTCCCTGAACGGGAAGTTGAGCCAGAACCTGCTCGATGTCAGCAAGAGCGCGGGGGGTGGGGACACGCTGTACCAGATTCCCACCTCCGCCAACAATGGGACGCTGTGGTATCGCACGGATCTGTTCAAGGCGGCGGGGTTGGACGCGCCGACCACCTGGGCGAAGTTCTATGCCGCCGCCGACAAACTCACCGACAAGGCGAAGAACAAGTTCGGGTTCACCATTCGGGGTGGCGAGGGGTCCATCGCGCCGGCGTTGGACGCGGTGTACGGGCAGACCGGGATCACGTCCTTCTGGAACGGGGACAAGACGACCGTCAACGACCCGAAGAATGTTGCCGCGTTGGCGAAGTATGTCGGGCTGTTCAAGAAGGACACTCCGTCCGCCGACCTCAACAACGACTTCACGAAGATGGTCGCGCAGTGGGACAGCGGCACGATCGGGATGCTGAGCCATAACCTCGGGTCGTACCAGGACCATCTGAAGGCGCTGGGCGCGGACAAGTTCAAGGGGATTCCCAATCCGACGCTGGACGACGGTACGCGGGTGCAGATCTCCAACCCCGTTGACGGGCTGAGTCTGTTCAAGTCCAGCAAGAACAAGGAAGCGGCCTGGAAGTTCATCGAGTTCGCGGTGTCCGCGGCGGAGAACTCCAAGTACAACGAGTCTGCCGGTCAGGTGCCGGCCAACACGGATGCGGCTGACGCGGCGTGGATTCAGAAGTCCGAGCCTACGCAGTTGGCTGCGGCGGCGTTGAACGGGGCGTCCACGAAGATTGTGCAGTTGCCGTATTACCTGCCGGACTGGAACACGATCTCCAAGGCGGACAATGAGCCGAACTTCCAGAAGTTGTTGTTGGGGAAGGTGACGGCGAAGGAGTTCCTGGACACGTTGGCTGATCAGTTGAACAAGGCGCAGGCTGACTGGAAGAAGAACCACTGAATTGGGTGGTTGCGGTTGTGGGGGGACTGCGGGCCGGTGGGGGCTGGTCGCGCAGTTCCCCGCGCCCCTAAAGACAAAAGACGAAGGCCGAGAGGTGGACCAGTCGTGTCTCTTACCCGTAGGCAAGTCGCGTTAGGTGCTCTTGCCGCCGTTCCTTTACGCGGTGGCGGTGTTCGTCGGGAGCGCACTCTCTACATCGCCGGCGACTCCACCGCCGCCCAGAAGTACGTCCCCGAAGCTCCGGAAACCGGGTGGGGAATGGCGCTCCCCTTCTTCCTGCGCAAGGAGGTGAAGGTCTCCAATCAGGCCGTGAACGGGCGGAGTTCGAAAAGCTTCGTCGATGAAGGGCGGCTGGATGTGATCCTTGCCGCCATCCGGCCCGGTGATTTTCTTCTCGTGCAGTTCGCGCACAACGATGAGAAGACCGCCGATCCCACTCGTTACACCGAGCCCTGGACGACCTACCAGGACTATCTGCGGCTCTACATCGACGGGGCCCGAGGCCGTGGCGCCCGGCCCGTGCTCGCCACCCCCGTCGAGCGGCGCAGGTTCGACGTGGACGGCAACGCGCTGCCGACGCACGGGGATTACCCGGCGGCGATGCGGGCGCTCGCGCAGCAGGAGCGGGTCGCGTTGCTGGACATCGAGGCGTTGTCGCTCGCGTTGTGGCAGCGGCTCGGGGTGGAGGAGACGAAGGTCTACTTCAACTGGACCGGCACCGAGCAGGACAACACGCACTTCAATCCGCCCGGTGCGATCGCCGTGGCGCGGCTCGTGGCGCGGGAGTTGCTGCGCGCGCGGGTGCTCGCGTCGCGGGATGTCGTCCGGCTGCACGAGGACATTCCGACGTCCTGGATCACCTGGCCCGAGGCGACGGACGCCCCGGTCCTCTGAACAAGGAGACCCGCACAGTGCGTATATCTATGTGTCATGGACGCGTCATTGCGTCGCTCGTAGGCTGCACGGCACTGGCTCTCGCCCTCACCAGCACCACCGCCCAGGCCCATCCGCGCTCCCTCGACCGTCAGGCGCTCGGTGCCGGGGACGGCTGGGCCTCCTACGGCACCGGTACCAGCGGTGGCGCGGCGGCCACCCCCGATCACGTCTACACCGTCTCCAACTGGGCTGATTTCAAGGCCGCGTTGGCCGCCGGTGGCACCGCGCCGAAGATCATCAGAGTGAAGGGTGTGATCGACGCCAACGCCGAGGGCTGCGACTCCTTCGCCGCGCCCGGCTACGACTTCGCCCAGTACCTCGCCACCTACGACCCCGCCGTCTGGGGCTACGACCAGAACCTGGACAACGAGCCCGCCGACAGCCCCGAGGGCCTGCGCCGCGTCTCCGCCGCCAACCAGAACACCGCCATCAAGGCGTTCGTCCCCGCCAACACCACCATCATCGGCGTCGGCAAGAACGCCGGCTTCAAGGGTGCCAGCCTGCAGATCACGGCCGTCGACAACGTCATCGTCCGCAACCTCGCCTTCGAGAGCCCGCTCGACTGCTTCCCGCAGTGGGACCCGACCGACGGCGACACCGGCAACTGGAACTCCGAGTACGACAGCGCCGTCATCTACGGCTCCACGCATGTGTGGCTGGACCACAACACGTTCACCGACGGCGCCCACCCGGACAGTTCGCTGCCCACCTACTTCGGGCGGATCTTCGAGCAGCACGACGGCGAACTCGACATCGTCAAGGCCGCCGACTACGTCACCGCCTCCTGGAACGTCTTCACCGATCACGACAAGACGATCCTCATCGGCAACAGCGACAGCGCCTCCACCGCCGCCATCGACCGAGGCCACTTGAAGGTGACGCTCCATCACAATCTCTTCTCCAACCTCGTCGAGCGCGCGCCCCGCGTCCGCTTCGGCCAAGTCGACTCGTACAACAACCACTTCGTCGCCGAGCCCGGATACGGCTACAGCTACGGCATCGGCCTGGAGTCCCAACTCGTCGCGGAACACAACGCGTTCACGGTCCCGGCCGGCATCGACGAGGCCACCATCCTCAAGAAGTGGTCCGAGGCGCCGCTCACCGCCGACGACAACTACGTCAACGGCGAGCTCACCGACCTGATCGCCGTCCACAACGCGGGAGTTCCGACCGAGATCCTCCAGTCCGGCGCGGGTTGGACCCCGACCTTGCGCACAAAGATCGACCCCGCGAAGGCCGTGCCGTTCATCGTCGACCGGGGCGCGGGGGCGGGCCGCCTGCGCTGACCAACTCCCTTACATGCCGGGCCGGTTGTGTCCGACCGGCCCGGTGCCGGGGCCCACCTCACGAGCCGCACCGCGAAGGAGCACCCGCATGCCCTCGCACCACCACTCCCTCCAACTGCCCCTGTCCAGACGGGGATTCCTCGCGGCGAGCGCGAGCGTCGGCGCGGGCGCCACCCTCGGCCTCACCGCCGTCCCCGCCCTCGCCGTCGGCAGACCGCACCCGTTCGGCCGCTACGGCTCACCCGCCGCGCGCCTCACCCCGCTCACCCGGTACGTCGACCCGCGCGGCCGGGGCGACTTCACCACCGTCCAGGCCGCCGTCACCGCCGCGACCGGCGCCGGGTACACCCTGGTCATCGCCCCCGGCGTCTACCGCGAGACGGTCACCGCCGGAGTCACCGACCCGGCCACCGGCCAACTCACCGACGCCGCCTCCGAGATGACCTGGATCGGCGCGAGCGAGGACCCGCGTGACGTCGTCATCGTCTACGACAACGCCAACGGGACCCAGAAGCCGGATGGTTCGGGTACCTACGGCACCACCGGCTCGGCCACCACGACCGTCCGCACCGACGGTTTCACCGCTCGCCGGATCACCTTCGCCAACGACTGGCTGCGCGCCGACCACCCCGAGATCACCGGCACCCAGGCGGTCGCGATCAAGGTGCAGGGCGACCGTTCGGCGTTCTTCGACTGCCACTTCCTCGGGCACCAAGACACCCTGTACGCCGACTCGTTCGCCCTCGGTGTCTTCGCCCGCCAGTACTACGCGCGCTGCTACGTCGAGGGAGATGTCGACTTCGTCTTCGGGCGCGCGACCGCCGTCTACGACCGCTGCCACTTCCGCACCCTCAACCGCACCGACCTGGCGACGGCACCGTACGGCTTCGTCTTCGCGCCCTCCACGGCGGTCGCGAACCCGCGCGGCTACCTGGTGACGCACAGCCGCGTGAGCAGCCAAGCCCCGGACGCCTACTACAAGTTGGCCCGTCCCTGGGTGCCCGGCTCGGACACCACCGCCCGCCCGATGCTCACCGTGCGGGACACGGTGCTGGGCGCCGGGATCGACGCGGTGGCGCCGTACACCAACATGTCGGACGCCTATCCCTGGCAGGGGCAGCGGTTCGCGGAGTACCGGAATTCGGGCGCGGGTGCGGTGATCAGCGTTCCGGAGAACCGGCCCCAACTCACCCCGGAACAGGCCGAGTCGGCGACCCGCGAAGCGTATCTGGGTGACTGGACACCGGGGCGGAGGCGCTGAGATGACCCTGCGCAGACGCACCCTTCTGGCCGGGATCGCCGGTGGTCTGGTGGCCGCCGGTGCCGGGCCCGCCGTAGCGCTCGGCCGTCGTCGTGTCCTGCACGTCCGGCCCGGGGACTCGGTGCAGGCGGCCGTGGACGCGGTGGACGGCAGCGGCTGGACGATCGTCGTGCACCCGGGGACGTACCGCGAAGTCGTCAACGTGCCTGTGGCGGCGGGCGAGTTGACGTTGCGCGGGGCCACGCGCGATCCGCGTGACGTCGTCATCGTCTACGACAACGCCAACGGGACGCAGAGGCCGGACGGTTCGGGGACGTACGGTACGGCCGGCTCCGCGACCTTCACGTCGGCGGCGCCCGGGCTGACCGTACGGGACCTGACCCTGGCCAACGACTGGCTGCGCGCGGACCATCCGGAGATCACGGGGACGCAGGCGGTGGCCGCGTATGTGACGGGGGACCGCTCGTATTTCACGAACGTGCGGCTGCTGGCCCACCAGGACACCCTGTTCGCGGACACGAGTGCGCTGGAGGCCTTCGACCGGCACTGCTACTCCCGCTGCTACATCGAGGGAGACGTCGACTTCGTCTTCGGGCGGGCCACCGCTGTCTTCGTGGACTGTCACTTCAACACCCTTGAGCGGGATGTGGAGTTCACCCCCAAGGGCATGGTCTTCGCGCCCTCCACCGCCCGCGCCAATCCGCACGGATTCCTCGCCGTCCGCTCCCGTGTCACCTCGGCGGCCGAGGACGCCGCGTACAAGCTGGCCCGGCCGTGGGTCCCATCGTACGAGACGACGGCCTGGCCGTCCCTCGTCGTGCGGGACACGCGGATCGGGCCCGGCATCGACCCGGTCGCGCCTTACATCAACATGCGCGACGCCTATCCCTGGCAGTCGATGCGTTTTCACGAGTACCGCAACACGGGACCGGGCTCCGTGATCACCGTCCCGGAGAACCGGCCCCAACTCACCGCCGCCGAGGCCGAGTTGCACACCCCTGCGACCTACCTCGGCGGCTGGGAACCCGTCCGCTCACTCTGATCGACGAAAGGACCCGCACGTCATGCGTCGTATCAGCACCTTCACCGCGCTCGCCGTGACCACGGCCTCGCTCGGACTCGCCGTGATCGCCTCCCCGGCACACGCGGCGACCGTTGTGGTCAGCAACTCCACCGACCTGACCAACGCCATCAAGAACGCCACCGCCGGTACGGTCATCCAGGTCCGGGCCGGCACCTACTACCCGACGGCCACCCTCCAGTCGACGGCCAACGGGACCTCCTCCGCGCCGATCACACTCACCGCGTACGGCTCGGAGACGGTCAAGATCGACGGTTCGTCACTGCCGTCCGGCTCCTGGATCTTCAAGCTGACCGCCGACTACTGGAACGTCTCCAACCTGACCTTCCAGAACTCCCCGGACAGCGCGGTCGTCTGCCAGTCCTGCACCGGCACCAACTGGAGCAACGTCAAGACCATCAACGGCGGCGACTCCGGCTTCACGCTCACCGGCGACGGCACCGTCAACAACACGGTCAAGAACCTTGACTCGTACGGCAATTACGACGCCGCCACGCACGGCCAGAACGCCGACGGGGTCGCCATCAAGTTCGGCTCCGGCACCGGCAACCTCGTCACCGGCGCCCGGCTGTACAACAACTCGGACGACGGCATCGACCTGTGGTCCTTCTCCTCGCCGGTCACCATCGAGCACTCCTGGTCCTTCGGCAACGGGATCAACCGCTGGGGCGATTCCGCGTTCGAGGGCAACGGCAACGGCTACAAACTGGGCGGCAACGGCGTCACGGTCGCCCACGTCGTCAACAACTCGGCCGCCTGGGGCAATGCGGGCAACGGCTTCACCGAGAACTCCAACACCGGCTCGATCGTCATCAACCGCACCACGGCCTACGCCAACAGCGGCTCGGGCTACTACTTCGCCACCAGCTCCGCCAAACTCGGCAAGAACCTCGCGGTGAGCAACGGCGGTGGCTCGGTCAGCAAGGGTTCCGCGGTCACCTCGGCCGGCAACAACTGGGACTCCGGCATCTCCACCCCGTCCTTCATCTCCACGGACGCGTCGACGACGTACAACGCCCGTTCATCGAGCGGCACCTTGCCGGCGACGACGTTCCTCACGACAGGGAGCACCACGATCGGCGCGACGATGAACTGACCGTTGCGTGGGCCCAGTTCGGTGTCTCGGGGCTGGGCCCACGTCCTTGCCGGACGGTCACGAGGCTCACACGCGGCACGCAGGCGCGGCAGCTCCGCGTGCTCTCAGTAGTAGTCCTCGCGCGTGCGCATCTGTCCCGTCGGCTCGATCTGCTCCCGGCGGAACTGGATCAGGCTGTCGTCACTGTCGAGCAGCACCGCGTAGGCGGGTGCGGTCCTGTCGTCCGTCGGCTCCGTGATCCCCAGGATCGCGCCCACCTTGCCCAGTGCCTCGGGCCTGTCGGGCGAGTCCACCACGCGTACCTCCGCGTAGAACTCCAGGGTGTCTTCCATGCCGCTGTGGGTCCTTTCTCACTTGTGCGTGATCTCCCCGTCGAGGGACACGTTCAGATGGCTGCCGTCTCTGCTGAGCCAGCCGAGTTTGGCCCGGCCCAGCTTGCTCAGCTGCACATCCCACTCGAAGGGCTGCCCGGCCGTCCGGGACGGGCCCTTGCAGCTTCCCCGAGTCGGCCTCCGGCCACCACAGGCCCAGATGCAGCAGGATCTTCCGGGCCTCGTCCTCAACGCTCACCGGCACCGTCCGACTTCGGGACCTTCACTTCGGTGAACATCCCCGCGATCAACTCGTCGTTGTCGACATGACCGTCCGCCAGATCGGCCATCGCCTCGTGAATACTCGTCAGACCCAGCACCAGCGTGCCCGGCGACCTTGATGTCGAGGACCTTGGCCGGATCCTTGCCGTCACCCATCGCGCGTTCCCCCGTTCGCAGTCGCGTCCACGACCCTAGGAGAAGCCGGCCAAGAGAAGGTCAAGTGGACCCCATGGGCGGGCAATTCCCCGCCCTGTGGATTGTGTATCGATCGGATAAAGGTCCTCGCGCCTGACGTGTGATGCGCGTAGACAGTCCCTGACCTGGTGCATCACCCATCGGAACCAGATCCGGAGATTCCATGCGGAAGTCCCTTAGAGCGGCCGCCCTCGGCGCCGCCTGTGTCGTCGCCGGTGCCGCCCTGTACGGCACGGGCGTCGCCAGCGCCGGCCAGTCGACGGCCAACTCGACGCACGAGCCGTACAACATCGGCCTGTTGACGAAGGACATCGACACCTACTACGGCACCACGCTCGACAGCAACGGCGTGTACCAGGCCTCGGCGACCAGCCCGTACGCCAAGGACCTGGCGCGCATCGACGCGTCCGCCAAGAAGTACATCGACGAGGCCGTCCACAAGCACCACAAGGGCGCCAAGCCGGCCGTCGTCTTCGACATCGACGACACGCTGCTGCTCAGCCTCGACTACGAGAAGAAGAACAACTACGGCTACAGCTCGGCCACTTGGGCCGCGTACGTCGCCCAGGCCAACCGCCCGGAGGTCTTCGGCACCCCCGAGCTGGTCAAGTACGCCGCGTCCAAGGGCGTCACGGTCTTCTACAACTCGGGTCTGAAGGAGTCGCAGCGCACCTACGCGGTCGACAACCTGAAGAAGGTCGGCGCCGACGTCAACCTCGACGCCGACCACATGTTCCTGAAGGACGCGGACAACCCGCCGGCCTACCTGAGCGCTTGCGCGACCCCGGGCACCTGGACCTGCACCACCGTGCAGTACAAGTCCGGTACCCGGAAGCACATCGAGGACCTCGGGTACAACATCATCGCCAACTTCGGCGACCAGTACTCGGACCTCGACGGGGGCTACGCCGACAAGACGTACAAGATCCCGAACCCGACCTACTTCGTCAGCTAGTCCGTACGGGTCGTCCGTACGGGGCTGACCGACCCGAGGGTGGGCACCACCGGCTGAATCGTTCCGTCCGCCGCGAACCGCAGGCGGTCGATCGTGGTCTCCCGGTGCGTGCCGTCCCCACCCGGCTTTCCCGGCCCGTTCAGGGCGAACCGGTGATAGACGACGTACCAGTCGTCGGTCCCCGGGACGTTCACCACGGAGTGGTGGCCGGTGCCGAGGATGCCGTACTCGGGGTTCTTGGACAGGATCGTGCCCCGCTTGGTCCACGGACCGAGCGGGGACGGTCCCGTCGCGTAGGCCACGTGGTAGTTCTCGCTGCGGGTGTCGTCCTCGGACCACATGAAGTAGTACGTTCCCTTGCGCTTCACGACGAAGGACCCCTCACGGAAGTCGCCCGTCGTGATGTCCTTCACCTTCGTCGCGTCGTACGACGTCATGTCGTCGTTCAACGGCACGACGTACGCGTGCCCGTTGCCCCAGTAGAGATACGACTGCCCGTCGTCGTCCGTGAAGACGGCCGGGTCGATCATCTGGCCGCTGAGTGAACCCCCCTTCGCCACAAGGGGTTTGCCGAGCGCGTCCTTGAACGGGCCCGCGGGCGAGTCCGCCACCGCGACCCCGATCTGCTGCTCGGCGCAGAAGTAGAAGTAGTACTTCCCGTCGCGCTCGGCGATCGCCGGCGCCCACGCGTTCTTGTCGGCCCAGGACACGTCGGGCCCCAGATCGAGGATGACTCCGTGGTCCCGCCAGTGGACCAAGTCCCTTGAGGAGTACGCCTTGAAGCTCGTCCCGCCCCAGTTCGCGTAGCCGTCGCTCGTCGGGTAGATCCAGTACTGGCCGTCGAGATAGTGCACGTCGGGGTCGGCGGTCAGCCCTGGCAGCACGGGACTTCGGGTCGGCACCGCTTCCACCGTCCAGGTGCGGCTCGTCCCGTCCGTCGCCGTGACCGTGTACGACTGCGGCGTGCGGAAGTCCCGTCGCGTCCCGGACGCCGGGCTGACCGTCGCGCCCGTGCCGATGTCGAGGGTCGGCGCCAAGTGCCGCAGATCCGCGCCGGGTTGCATCGGCAGCACGACCTTCGACGAGGCCTCCGTGACGACCGCGTACCCCTTCTGTCCATGCGCCGTCGCGTCCACGACCGACGTCGGAGTCGCCGGGTACGCGGCCAGCAGCCGGTCGTACTCCGCCTGCGTCACCGGAAGTACCGTGCCGTGGCGGGGACTTGCCGGGAGCTGGTAGTCCGTGGACGGGGTCCACCGGCCGGAGTCGAGGTCGGTGGTCTCGAAGGGGACGTAGCCGCGCAACCCGTACTCGTCGACGAACAGGTACCACTTCTTCTCGGTGTTGGACTTGAACACCGTCGGTCCTTCGCCGCGCTCGATCGCACCGCTGCCGATGCACTCCGAGACGAAGTCGTACGACGTGGACGTCAGCGAGGTCGACTTCTCGCCGGTGATGAACTTCGAGCAGGGGGAGCTGGAGGACGGGTCGCGTTCGTCCTTGGTGTAGCGGTAGTAAGTGTCCTTGTACTTCACGACAGTTGAGTCGATGACGGAGTAACCGGGGTCGTCCCAGACCTTCGGCGCGCTGAAGGTGCGGAAGTCCTTCGTCGTCGCGTACATCATGCGGTTGTACGTCGAGCCGGTGTGGTCGGGGTCGTCGTCGGCGTACAGCTTCGACGCCCAGAAGACGACGTACTCACCGAGCGAGTCGTCCCAATAGGCCTCCGGCGCCCAGGTGTTGCCCGCGTTGTCCGGGGCCACCTTCACCAGCCGCTGGTCGGTCCAGTGGACCAGGTCGGTCGACTCCCAGATCATCACCGACTTGCTGCCGTGCCGCTGGACGTCGTCCCAACTACCGCTGCTGTTCTGGTACATGCGCAGGTCGGTGGCGATGAGGTAGAACTTGTCGCCCTTCGGGGAGCGGATCACGAACGGATCGCGCAGCCCCTTCTCGCCGATCGTCGACGTGAGGACCGGCTTGCCCTGGTTCAACTCCCGCCAGTGCAGGGGGTCGTTGCCCCGGCTGAGGGCGTAGCGGATCTGCTCGCCGTCGGCGGTGCCCTCGCCGGTGAAGTAGGCGAAGAGATAACCGGCGTACTTGGGGTGGTTCACGGGCGGTGCTCCTGAGTGCGCGGTACTGGGCGGGGCGGCGAGGAAGGCGAGGAGGAGGGCGGCCAGGGTCACGAAGGGGAGCAGGAGGGTGCGGGCGGTGCGGGGTCGCATGGCACATCCTGTGGGGGTGTGGGGGATTCTGTTGAATAGCTGTGCCTTCGGAGTGTCATCAGTGGGGTGCGGTGCGTCAATTGGTGAGGGTGGGACGGGCCGGAGCGAAAGTTTCGCTCTTTTTCGCGGGTCATTTCCCGTGCCCGCGGCAACCCTTTCCGTCCGTGGCGGCGACCAGTGATCAGAAACGGGCCGGGGCGGCCCCTCCGGCCCGTTTCGTCCTCGTCATCCAGGAAAGGAACCAACGCCGTGCGTACGAGCACCGGACGCCACCGCAGGACCCGCACCCTCTCGATCGCCGCCGCGGTGGCCGTCGCCGCGGGGGCGGGCGGCGTCTACCTCGGCCTCAACAGCGGCGGCGCGCAAGCCGCTTCGTCGACGGTCGCCGTGTC
The DNA here is from genome assembly GCF_044457795.1 of Streptomyces sp. NPDC050528. Lineage (NCBI taxonomy): Bacteria > Bacillati > Actinomycetota > Actinomycetes > Kitasatosporales > Streptomycetaceae > Streptomyces > Streptomyces sp. NPDC050528. The sequence continues at coordinate 115,037 of NZ_JBITHH010000002.1, read as the reverse complement.
CACCACCGCCCAGCTGGAGTCGGCGGTCGCCAACGCCACGGCGGGGACGGTCATCCAGGTCAGGGCGGGCACCTACACCCCGGCCGCGACCCTCAAGTCCACGGCGGACGGCACCAGTTCGGCCCGCATCACGCTGGAGGCGTACGGCACGGAGAAGGTGAAGATAGACGGCTCCAAGCTGCCGGCGGGCCAGTGGCTGGCGGGCATCTACGGCGACTACTGGACGGTCCAGAACCTCACCTTCCAGAACTCCCCGGCGCAGGGCTTCGTAGCCACGTCCTCGGTCGGCGGCATCTTCAAGAACCTGGTGACGGCGAACAACGGCGACTCCGGCTTCACGTTGCGCGGCGACGGCACGACGAACAACCTCGTTCAGAACCTGGACAGTTACGGCAACTACGACGCCGCCGGGCATGGCCAGAACGCCGACGGCATCGCCATCAAGTTCGGCTCCGGCACCGGCAACAAGGTCACCGGCGCGCGCCTCTACAACAACTCCGACGACGGCCTCGACCTGTGGCAGTTCTCCTCGCCGGTCACCATCGACCACTCCTGGGCCTTCGGCAACGGCAAGAACCGCTGGAACGACTCCGCCTTCGAGGGCAACGGCAACGGCTTCAAGCTGGGCGGCGGAGGCGTCGCGGTCGCGCACGTCGTCAACGACAACGCGGCCTGGGACAACACCCTCAACGGCTTCACCGAGAACTCCAACACCGGCGCGATCATCCTCAACCGCAACACCGCCTACGCCAACACGGAGTCCGGCTTCTTCTTCGCCACGAGCAAGTCCCGCCTGGCCCGCAACCTCTCCGTCGGCAACAAGGGCGGTGCGGACACGCTGGGTTCGGGCGCGGTCTCGGCGGCGAACAGCTGGGACGGCGGGGTTGCGACGCCCTCGTTCAAGTCGACGGACGCGACTACGGCGTATGGGGTGCGGTCGGCGAGTGGGACGTTGCCGGTGACGACATTCCTGACGACGGGCTCGACGACCATCGGCGCCACGATGAACTGACTGGCTTGCCGTGAACTCCAAGGAGCCCTCTTAAGATCACAGCCATGACGAGCCCCCTGGCACCCGACGATCACATAGGCGACCGCGAGGCCTTCAGCGGCTTCCTGGCACGTCTTCGCGCAGACCATGCGGCCAGTGGTCAGCAGTGGGAGAACGCGACACTGGACGACTTCCTGGAAGCCCTGGAAGCCTGGGTCGCCGATTCTCCGGGGTGGTACCGAAGTGTCGGGCAGGATCTGCCGTTCGAAGGTGACTGGACGTTCTTCGCCCGTGCCCTGACCGTCGCCAGGGTCTACGAATAACCTTGCCCCTGGGCGCAATGCCCCCTTGCGTGCCCGATCGAGCGGGAACGTCGAGGGTGACATCGCTGCCACGACGAATCCGGAAACCGTTACGCCTGTGGCATGTCTGTGCGACAGGATGTGCCCATGATGCGAACCGCGCGTGCGCTGCTCCCCCTCCTTGTGCTGCCAGTGCTCCTCACAGGATGCGACGCGGACAAGGAGGACGGGGCGGCCGCCGACAGCGCCGACCTCGACGCCGCCGCGCGGGGCTGGGGAGTCGCGCCGGAACTCGTCTATGTCACCAAGGTCTCCGGCTTCACCGTGTTTCCGGAGTCGGTCGGGGTGTATGGCGATGACGAGTTCGTCGCCGCGTACCGGTCCGACAAGAGTGCCGCCAAGTTCGGCCTCTTCGTGGATCGCAACACGCTGACGGCGGAGAACTGCGCCAAGCAGCCGATGGTCGAGGGATCGCACGAGCGGGTCACCTGCGAGCACGATGGCGACGCCTGGTACCGCAAGACAGGTGACCATCACGAATACGCGGTGCCCGTGGACGGCGTGGTGATTCGGCTGAGCGCCGACATGGACAAGGTCAACCGCGCCACTCTGCGCAAGGCGGCCGAGGCGGCTCACCGCCCGGACGACGCCGAACTGGCCGCACTGCTGCCGGCCACGAACGGCGCGGGTATCTGAGCGGGACGGACTTGAGTCTCCAGTAGGGGGAGACGCAAAGGTGAGGGCATGGACGGCGACACGCTCTACTCGATCGGTGAACTGGCTCGGCGGACCGGGCTCACGGTCAAGACCGTTCGGTTCTACTCCGATCGCGGGATCGTGGCGCCGACGGACCGCAGCCCGGCCGGCTACCGCCTGTACGGCGTCGATGCCGTCGCACGCCTGGACCTCGTAAGGACCCTGCGCGAGCTGGGACTTGACCTCTCCACGATCCGCAAGGTCGTGGACCGTGAGCTCTCGCTGCCGGAGGTCGCCGCGGCGCACGCCGAGGCGCTGGCGGTGCAGATACGTGTCCTGCGACTGCGGCATGCGGTGCTGACGGCGGTGGCCGAGCGCGGGTCCACACCTGAGGAGACGGAACTCATGCACCGGTTGGCCCAGCTCTCCGAGGACGAACGCCGTTGTCTGATCGGCGAGTTCCTCGATGCCGTCTTCGGAGGACCTGACGTGGCCCCCGCGTTCGCCGGGGTCATGCGCTCGATGACCCCCGAACTGCCCGACAACCCGGATGCGGAACAGGTCCAGGCGTGGGTGGAGTTGGCCGAACTGTCCCAGGACCCGGACTTCCGCGCCTCCGTACGGCGGTTGGTCGAGGAGCAGGCGGCCGAGCAGGCCCGGAGCGGCACGGCGGTCCCGCGTCGCGACATCTTCGCAGTCGTTCGTGACCAGGCCGGGCCGGCCCTCACCGCCGGCATCGACCCGACCTCACCCGAGGCCGATCCGTTCGTCGTGGCGTTCACCGCGCACTATGCGCACCTCCTGGGCCGTCCCGACGACATCGAACTTCGTCACCGGCTGGCGACCCGGCTGGAGCGCGTCAACGACCCCCGCAGGGAGCGATATCTCCAGCTGCTCGCGGTGGTCAACGGGTGGACCGCTCCGGAGAGTCTTGCCGCCGTCTTCGACTGGTCCGTCCAGGCCCTGCGTGTTCGGACATCGGGGCGTACGGGTCCCTGAGATCCACGGCACAACGCGACGCCCCCGCCAGTCGTCACCGGCAGGGGCGTCGCTCTGCTGACCGAGGGGGGCTCAGGTCAGCAGGTCTATGCAGTCGAACGACGTGCCCGGGCTGAGGAAGCCCGACCCCGTCGAACCACTGACGACGTTGATCTTCAGGACGTTGTACTGCGTCGCGTCCGAACTCCACGCACTGGAAGGGACGTTGAAAACGAACGTGTGGTTGTTTCCGCGGTAGGAACCCGTGGTGAGATCGCGCGTCGAGGGTTGGGTGGGAGGGGTGGGGATCGTCGAAACCCAGTCGTTCACGGTCACTTGGGGGCGGGCGTTGATGTACGCCGTTGTGACGCCGATCCGTAGCGTGTGTGCTGCGGCAGCCTGTGCCGTGGTCAGCTTGAAGTAGACCAGGATGCCGTTGTTGACGTCCTTCCAGATGTATGCCGGGAAGGACGCGGCCTCGTTTCCGCTGCCGATCGTGACGTTGCCGGTCCACTTGGACGCGCGCGTGTCGGAAGGGTGGGCGTACGTCATCAGCTCGGCATTCTTGAACTCGCCCGGTGTGCCGTCCCAGTTGCCGAGTCGCCAGACGGTCGTAGCCGTGGACGGGTCACCCGTGATGGTCAGGGTGTGGAGTGATGTCGTACTGCCTGCCGTCACCGTCACCGAACCGGTGTGCACGGCCAGTTCGCCCTTGAAGACCGTCAGCGTGTACGTCCCCGGGAGCATCCCCTTGCAGGAGAATGCGCCGGTGCCGGACGCCGCCTTCGCCCAGTACTGCGCGTCGGCGTTGGAAAAGCCCACCGTGTAGGGGTAGTTGGCGTCCATGCCCTTCAGACCGACGCCCGCCACCTTTCCCCGGCCCGCCTTGCCCACCCAGCCCGTGATGCCGAGCGAGTCTGCCCAGGACGTGTCGAGGTTCGCCGCGAAGAGGGACGAGGGCGGGGTGCCGCCGTCCGTGAAGGCGATCACGAACGGGCCCTGGAGGCCGAAGCGTTCGGGCTCGGTCTGGGCCTCGTTGTAGTGCAGGATCTCGTACAGCCCGGCCCCGCCCTCGTTCGAGTGGCGCAGCAGGGAGCGGTAGAAGGGGCCGCCGGACGCCTTCTCGTGGTTGGAGCGGACCAGGTACAGGCCTACCGCGCCCGTCGTGAAGCCGACGTGGTCGTAGTCGATGGTCCGCTTGCCCGAGTAGTGCTTGGAGCGGGTCGTGCCGTCGGGGTGCTTCCAGACGTCGCCGGCCTCAATGATCGTGTCGGTGGTCGAATCCCACGCGTCCGAACCGGAGTTGGGGAACATCCCGGGCTTCACGCGGACGATGTACCGCGTCGCGGTGAAGGACGCGTCCGCCTTGTTCGTCCACAGGTAGACGTTGTTCTCGCCGCTGCGGGCCGCGTACCACTGGGTGATCGCGCCGTGCGCGACCTTCACCAGGATCGTCGAGCCCGACTGTTTGATCGTGACCGTTGAGGCGCCCAGCCCGGATTCGACATGCGAGTGCATGCCGCCGTAGCCCTCGTACTCCTTGCCCTTGTAGGCGAGGGACGTGATGTCACCCGTCGACTTGGAGACCTTGAAGACGAGTGAACCGCCCGTGGTGATCACATAGTTGGAACCGTCGTCGGTGTAGCCGAAGGCGGCGGCACTGGCGGACGAGAGGAGACCGGTACCGCCCGCGACGGCCGCGCCGGTGGCGGCGACACCGATCGCGGAGGCCCCGAGCACCCGCCTGCGGGTGAGGTGTTTCTTGTGCGTGCTCAAGCGACTTGCTCCGTGTGACTCCGTGCGAGAGGAACCTTGCGCTTCCTTGTCGCCACCGGCGGAGAAAGGGTTGCCGTCTGCCTGAGATCTCTTCCTACGACTTCTGCGCCGCGAAGTCGCCCTTCACCGCGAGCTGTTGGCCCGCCGCCGTGCCCGCCGCCGAGTAGCTGTCGTCCTTGGCGTCCCGGCCGCCGCGCGCATGGTTGTACTGCCCGGCGAAGACCCAGTCCCCGACCGCGACCGTACGGCCCTTCTTGAGCACCCACGTGTAGACCAGGAAGCCGTCCTGCTCCGTCACCGTCTGCGTGAAGTCCTGCTCGGGCAGCGAGCGCCAGGCGCCCGCAGAGGTGACCCCGCCGGTCTCCTTGACCTTCAACTGGACGGTGAGCGCGGTGAGTTGCTTGGTCGTCTTCAGGGTGACGTCGCTCTGCGCCCAGAAGTCGTTGCTGCCCGGGTCGATCGAACCGTCCGACCAGAGCGGGCCGTCCTGGGTGCCGGAGGCGGCCGGCAGTACGGGGGGTGCGGAGGACGACGCGGTCGTGGGGACGGTCGGAGAGGTGCTCGCCTTGGGGGTGTTGTGCGAGGTGTCGCCGGAACCCGAACTCGGGCTCGGGGCAACCGGCTTGACCGGGTTACGGCTCGTCGCGTCCGGCGACGGCGTGGGCGTCGGCGTCGGTGAGACGGACACCGTCTGCTCGGCGGGGGAGTTGCTCTTCACCGCGGACGCCACCGCGTAGCCGCCGATCGCGAGGACGCTCGCCACCGCGGCCGTCGCGCTGACCACCCGCACCCAGCCGAAGACGGGCGGTCGGGTGGCCCGGTGGTCGGGGCGGGACTGCGCGGCCATCCCGCGTTCGAGCCGGGCGAGGATGCGGGAGCGGTCGGGTTCGTGTCCCTCGGCCGCCTCGTGCAGCCGGGCGATCAACTCGTCGTCGTGCACGTCCTGGTGCCTCATCGGGTCCTCCCTCCACTCTCGCCGCCGCGTGCCAGCGCCGCGTGCATCCGCAGCGGAGGGCTCTGCGGGCCGAGCAGCCGCTGCAGCTCGGCCATGCCCTTCGACGTCTGGCTCTTAACCGTACCGACGGAAACACCGAGGGCGAGCGCGGTGTCCTTCTCCGACAGGTCGAACGCGTGCCGCAGCACCACACAGGCCCGCTTGCGGAACGGCAGCCTGCGCAGGGCCTCTTGGACGTCGACCACGCCGGCCACGTCCGGGTTCTCGGTCTTCTCTTCGCGCTGCGACCAGAACAGGGCGACCCGCCGCCGCTCACGCACCGCGCTGCGGATCCGGGTGCGGGCCAGGTTGGCGACGACCCCACGGGCGTAGGCCGCGGGATGGTCGGCGGCGCGCACCCGGTCCCAGCGGTGCCAGAGCGCGAGCAGCGCGTCCGCCGCGAGATCGTCGGCGGCGTCCGCCTCACCCGTCAACAGGTGGGCCAGGCGCGACAGTTCGGCGTAGTGACGCTCGAAGAAGGCGTGGAACTCCTCGGAGGCGGCGTCGTCGACGACTGTGCCCACGGCGGACCTCTCCTCGCTGCGGTTTTGTGTGTGTCATGTAGATGACACGTGTTTGTTCCGGGGTGACCCCCGCGAGATCCGGAAGCGTAGCAGTGATCAACTGGCCACTCTGGTACGGACCTTCGAACAGCGTCTGACAAGCCGACCACAACCTGGCGGGCCGACCTCGATTCCGTAACACGGGGAAAACCTGAAACAGGTTCAACGCGGGAACAATCCAGCCAGCATCCGCGCACCGAAGATCATTGAAGCCACGAGGAGTACCCGCATGTCCGAGTCACAGAAGGTGACCGACCGGCCAAGTGCCGAACCACCGGCGACGAACGGTGTCGACCGGTTCTTCAAGATCTCCGAACGGGGATCCACCTTCGGCCGTGAGATCCGCGGCGGCTTCGCCACGTTCTTCACGATGGCCTACATCCTCGTCCTGAACCCGATCATCCTCGGCAGCGCCAAGGACAAGTTCGGGCACACGCTCGACACTGGCCAACTGGTCACCGCCACCGCCCTGGTGGCCTGTGTGATGACGGTCATCATGGGCGTCGGCGGCAACCTGCCGCTCGCCATCGCCGCGGGCCTCGGCCTCAACGCCGTCGTCGCCTTCCAGCTGGCGCCGCTGATGAGCTGGCTCGACGCGATGGGCCTCGTCGTCATCGAGGGCGTCCTGATCTGCGTGCTGGTCCTCACCGGGCTGCGCGAGGCGATCATGAACGCGATCCCGCAACAGCTCAAGCAGGCGATCGGCGTCGGCATCGGGCTGTTCATCGCGTTCATCGGCTTCGTCGACGCCGGCTTCGTCAGTCGTATACCGGACGCCGCCGAGACCACGGTCCCCGTGCAGCTCGGTGCCGTCGGTCATCTCACCGGCTGGCCCGTCCTCGTCTTCTGCCTCGGCGTCCTGCTGACCATCGCGCTCGTCGCCCGCAAGGTGAAGGGCGCGATCCTGATCAGCATCGTCACGATGACCGTCCTCGCGATCATCATCAACTCCGCTGCCGACATCAAGAGTTGGGGTCTCATGACCCCCAAGGTGCCGGACAAGATCGTGGCCGCGCCCGACTTCGGACTCATCGGTCACTTCAGTCTGTTCGGCGCGTTCGGCGAGACCAGCGCGATCACTGTCGTCCTGCTGATCTTCACGTTGATCCTGTCCGACTTCTTCGACGCCATGGGCACGATCGTCGGCATCAGCGCGGAGGCCGGTCTCCTGGACGACGACGGTCAGGTGCCGAACATTGGTCGCGTCCTGTTCATTGACGGGGCTGCCGCTGTTGCCGGCGGGATCGGGTCCGCTTCCTCCAACACCGCGTACATCGAGTCGGCGTCCGGTGTGGGTGAAGGGTCGCGTACCGGGTTCTCGAACCTCATCACCGGTGGGTTGTTCGGGCTGGCGTTGTTCCTTACGCCGTTGCTCACGATCGTGCCGTTGCAGGCGGCCGCGCCCGCGCTGATCGCCGTTGGGTTCCTGATGATGACCCACGTCAAGCACATCGACTGGGACAAGTACGAGATCGCGATACCGGCGTTCCTCACCATCGCCGCGATGCCGTTCACGTACTCGATCACTGACGGGATCGGTGCGGGGTTCATCTCTTACGTCGTGATCAAGGCGGTGCTGGGTAAGGCGAAGGAGGTCAACTGGTTGTTGTGGGGGGTGTCCGCGCTGTTCCTGGTGTACTTCGCCATTGATCCCGTTGAGCAGGTTCTCGGTGTGAAGTAGGAGTAAGGGGCGCTGCGCGGTCGGCTTGCGGTTCGTCGTGGCTGGTCGCGCAGTTCCCCGCGCCCCTTAGCCGCGTCACTGCAAGGCTGCTTTCATCATTGCCTTGGCCACGGGGGCCGCCAAGCCGTTGCCGCTGATCTCTGACCTTGCCGCGTCCGACTGCTCGACCACGACAGCCACGGCGACCTCTTTCTCGGTGTCGTCGGACTTGCCGTAGGACGTGAACCAGGCGTACGGCGACTGGTCGTTGTTCTCGCCGTGTTGGGCCGTGCCGGTCTTGCCGCCCACCGTCACGCCCGCGATCTGGGCGTTCGTGCCGGTGCCGTCCGTGATGACCGTCTGCATCGCCGACTGGAGTTGCTGGGCGGTCCGGGAGCTGACGATCTGCTTGGTCGTCGTGGCGTCGTCGTAGTTGTGGACCACGTCGCCGCCGCTGTCGGTGGTCTCGGAGACCATGTGCGGGGAGACCAGCTTGCCGTCGTTGGCTATGGCCGCCGAGACCATGGCCATCTGGAGCGGAGTGGCGGTCACGTCGTACTGGCCGATGCCGGTCAGGGCCGTGGAGGACTTGTTCATGTTGGACGGGTAGACGCTCGGGTACGCCCGCACCGGGATGTCCAACTTGTCGTCGTTGAAGCCGAACTTCTCGGCCATCGCCCTGACCTTGTCCTGGCCCAGGTCGACGGCCATCTTCGCGAACACGGTGTTGCAGGAGTACTGGAGCGCGACCCGGATCGACGCGTTCGTGCAGGGCGCGGACGAACTCTCGTTCCTCAGCGGGGTGACCGTGCCCGGCAGGGTGTACGGCGAGGGGCTCGTCGTCTTCTCGTCCACCGAGGAGTAGAGGCCGTCCTCCAGCGCGGCCGCCGCCACGACCAGTTTGAACGTCGACCCCGGCGGCAGCGGCTGGCGCAGCGCGCGGTTCGTCAGCGGCTTGTCGGAGTCCGCGTTGAGCTTCTTCCACGCCGACCCGGCGGTGTCGGCGTCGGTCAGCGTCGAGGGGTCGTAGGACGGGGTCGAGACGACGGCGAGGATCTTGCCGGTCGTCGGATCCATCGCGACGGCCGCGCCCTTCTTGTCGCCCAGCGCGTCGTACGCCGCCTTCTGCACATCCGGGTCGATCGTCGTGACCACGTTGCCCGGGGCGGCCCGCTCGCCGGTGACCGTGTCCATGGCGGTCTTCAGGCCGCTGTCCGTGCCGTCGAGGAGATCCGCGTAGATCCCCTCCAACTGGGTCGGCGCATAGCTCTGCGAGGCATAGCCCGTCACCGCCGCGTACAACTTGCCGTCCGTGTACGTGCGTTTGTACGCGAGGTCGCTGCTGCTCCCCGTCCGCGCCGAGCCGGTGATCGCGTTCCCGGCCACGATGATGTTCCCGAGCGGGGCCGCGTACGTCGCGATCGCGTTCCGCCGGTTGTCCTTGTCGTCCGCGAGGGCCTGGCCGTCGTAGAACTGCACCCAGGTCGCCCTCACCAGGAGGGCGAGCACCAGGAGCAGCGCGAAGACGGAGGCGCGCCTGATCGTCTTGTTCATCCCGCTCTGAAGACGAGCGGCCGGGACCGAATCGTTCCCTGCCGTCCCTCTTTCTCATCGAGTGCTCATGAAGCCGTTCTCGTGCTCAGGGCGCCGTTCCTCATGCTCATGACGCCGACTCGACGAGCGTTCACGCATCCAGCGTCAGCACCAGCTCGTCGATCTCCTCGCCCCGCGCGTTCGCGAACCCCCGGTCGTGCCCGGTGACGCGGAACCCGCACTTCTCCAGCACGCGCCGCGAGCCCGCGTTGTCGGCCGCCACGCGCGCGTGCAGCGGGCGTTCGGGCTCCTCGGCGAGCAGGTCGCGCAGCGCGGCCGTCGCGATGCCCTTGCCCCAGTAGGCGCGGTCGATCCAGTACGTCACCTCGCGCTCGCCCGGGTCGCCGTAGACCGCGGCGCTGCCCACGACGTCGCCGTCGGCCAGGACCGTGCGGTTCAGCACGCCGGGCAGGGCGCGGATGCGCTTCCAGTGGGCGTCGAAGGCGTCCCTGTCGGTCGGGTCCTTCGCGGTGAAGGCGGCCATCCGGACGGACTCGGGGTCGTTCGTCAGCCGGAAGAAGACCGGCAGATCACTGTCGTGGACCGGGCGGAGCGCGACGTCCATGGGTCAGAGCCTCCGGGTGGCGAGGGTCAGCCGGTCACGGGCGTCGAACAGGGCGTCCTTCACCATCTGCTCGTGGGCGGGGGTGAGCCGCGCCACCGGCACGGAGCAGCTGATCGCGTCCCGCGCGGGGGTGCGGTACGGGATCGCGACCCCGAAGCAGCGCAGGCCCAGCGTGTTCTCCTCGCGGTCCACGGCGAAGCCCTGTTCCCGCACCTGGTGGAGCTCCTCGATGAGCTTCTCGCGGTCGGTGATCGTGTGCTCGGTGAGCGCGGGCAGGGTCTCCGGGAGCATCTTGCGGACCTGCTCGTCGGAGTAGGTGCTCAGCAGCGCCTTGCCCAGCGAGGTCGAGTGCGCGGGGAGGCGGCGGCCGACGCGGGTGAAGGGCCGTAGATAGTGCTGGGACTGGCGGGTGGCCAGGTAGACCACGTTCGTGCCGTCGAGGCGGGCGAGGTGGATGGTCTCCGTGGTGTCGTCGGAGAGTCGGTCCAGCGTGGGGCGGGCCGCCGCCACGACCTCGTCGCCGTCGATGTAGGAGGTGCCCACCAGGAGTGCCCGTACGCCGATGCCGTAGCGCGTGCCCGTCGCGTCCGTCTCCACCCAGCCGAGTTCGACCAGCGTGCGCAGCAGCATGTAGAGGCTGGACTTGGGATATCCGACGGCCTCCTGGACCGCCGCGAGGGAGTGCATTCCGGGCCGGCCCGCGAAGTATTCGAGCAGCTCCACCGTCCGCACCGCGGACTTGACCTGTGCCCCGCCGCCTGTCTCGCCTGCCGACATCGCCCTTGACCCCTTCGTTCGACGGGAAATAGTCTCCGAGAGCATATTCATCATCAGAGACAGCGTTCAGCATATCGAACGACCCTGGTGAATGACCCAGAACTGCGGCATTACATGTGGAGGGACCCGCGGTGGCAGCAGCACCAGTCTGGAGTGTCGACCCCCGAACCGGGAAGCAGCGGGAACAGGTTGCGGTGGAGGCCACAGCCCAGGAGGTGGACACCGCCGTCCGCGCCGCGCACGCGGCACGGGGTTCGCTCGCCGACCGTACGGTCCGTGCGGCCTTCCTGCGCGGGGCGGCCGACCAGCTCGAAGCGGCCAAGAACCAGTTGGTGGAGGTCGCCGACGCGGAGACCGCGCTCGGCCCGGTCCGGCTGAACGGCGAACTGGCCCGCACCTGCTACCAGTTGAGGGCCTTCGCGGACATCGTCGACGAGGGCGCCTTCCTCGACGTGGTCATCAACCACCCCGACGACACCGCGACCCCGCCGATCCCGGACCTGCGCCGCTACAAGGTGCCGCTGGGTGTCGTCGCCGTCTACTCGGCCTCCAACTTCCCGTTCGCCTTCTCGGTCCCCGGCGGTGACACCGCGAGCGCGCTGGCCGCGGGCTGCCCGGTCGTCGTCAAGGCGCACCCCGACCACCCCGGACTGTCCGAGCTGGTCGCGAGCGTGCTGCGGCGGGCCGCCGCCGAGCAGGGCATCCCGGCCGGTGTTCTCGGCCTGGTCCACGGCTTCGAGGCGGGCGTCGAGCTCGTGAAGCACCCGCTGGTCTCGGCGGCCGGGTTCACCGGGTCCGTGCGGGGCGGTCGTGCGTTGTTCGACGCGGCGGCCGCGCGGCCGGTCCCGATCCCCTTCCACGGCGAACTGGGCTCTCTGAACCCGGTAGTTGTGACCGAGGCTGCCGCTGCCGAGCGGGCCGAGGCGATCGGTACGGGGCTTGCCGGTTCGATGACCCTGGGTGTCGGGCAGTTCTGTGTGAAGCCGGGGCTTGTGCTGGTGCCGGCCGGCTCCGCGGGAGACGGGCTGGTCAAGTCCCTCACCGATGCGGTCAGCGACACCGACTCCGGGGTACTGCTGGATCACCGGATGCGGGACAACTTCCTTGCGGGTGTTTCCGAGCGGGCTCAACTTGCCGATGTGGAGTCGCCGGTGACGCCGGGGGCGGGGAGCGAGCACACGGTGAGTCCCGGGTTCCTTACGGTGCCGGCGGAGAAGCTGGTGTCGGAGGGTTCGTACGACCTGCTTCTCGAAGAGTGCTTCGGGCCGGTCACGGTGGTGGCGCGCTACGACGATGACGCGCAGGCTCATGCCGTGTTGTCGCGACTGCCGGGGAATCTTACGGCGACGGTTCATCTGTCGGCGGGGGAGGCTGCCGGGGAGGGGCGTGGGGCGGAGATCCTGGCGGAGCTGACGCCGTTGGCTGGGCGGGTGTTGGTCAATGCGTGGCCTACGGGGGTGGCGGTGGCGCCCGCGCAGCATCACGGGGGGCCTTACCCGGCTACGACGTCTACCTCAACCTCCGTTGGTGGTACGGCTATTGAGCGGTGGCTGCGGCCGGTTGCCTACCAGAACACGCCTGAAGCGTTGCTGCCGTTGGAGTTGCGGGATGACAATCCGCTGCGGCTGCCCCGACGTTATGACGGGCACCTGGAGCGGTAGCGCCGTTGGGGGTGCGGTGGATTGTCGGTCTGACGGTCCGTTGTGGCTTGTCGCGCCCACGCGGCGGAGCCGCAAATCGATACAGCCCCGCGCCCCTAAAAAACATTCCCCTGGCCTGAGATGATTCGTTGATGGACTTGGAACTTTCCCAACTGCCTTTCCCCCTCCGTACTTACGGGCCCGACGGGCATTGGTCGTACGACGATGGTGTGCTGAGCGGGTGGGCCGGGCCCCGGCAGGACCGCTTCGTACCGCCCACTGGGGAAGGGTTGGACCCCGCCTCCGATGCACCCCGTCTTCTCGGAGCGCCGCACGGGGACTTTCAGCTCATCGCCCGCGTCACCGTCGGGTTCGCGGGGTCCTTCGATGCCGGGGTGCTCTACGTCCACGTCGGTGAGCGGGCCTGGGCCAAGCTCTGCCTGGAGTACTCGCCGGATGTGCCCACCGTTTGTACGGTGGTGACGCGGGGGCACTCGGATGACGCCAACTCCTTTACCGTGGACGGTAGTTCGGTATGGCTGCGAGTGAGCCGTACGGGCCGTGCCTTTGCTTTCCACGCCTCCCGTGACGGGAAGAAGTGGATATTCATCCGGCTCTTCACGCTCGGTGACGAGAAGGAGACGGACGCCGCGCTCGTCGGGTTCATGGCGCAGTCGCCGATGGGGGAAGGGTGTGTCGTGACGTACGACCACCTTGAGTTCAGGCCTAGTTGGCCGAACGATCTGAGAGACGGAAGCTGAGGAAGGCTGTCACGGCGAAGAGGGCCGCGCTGATCGCGAGGCTCTCCCGCAGGCCTGTCGTGAAGTCGTCGGCAACCAGCGCTCCGAAGACGGCGATGCCCAGGCCGCCCGCCACTTGGCGCGCGGAGTTGAGGACGCCGGCCGCCAGTCCCGCGCGTTCGGCCGGTACCGCGTCCATCATCGCGATGGTCAGCGGCGGGACCGTCAGGGCGCAGCCGAGGGCCATCGGTACGAGGAGCCAGGCCACCAGGAGCGGGGGCGTGCTCTCGTCGACGCAGAGCAGGACGAGTGAGCCCAGCGCGGCCAGCGACTGGCCCATCCGCATGGGGAGTTGGGGGCCGTAGCGGGCCGCCAGTTTGCCCGACACGATGTTCGTCACTCCGATCAGACTGGTCATCGGCAGGAACATCAGCCCGGCGTACAGCGCCGAACGGCCCTGCACCTGCTGGAAGAAGAGCGAGAAGAGGAAGACCAGGCCGAAGAAGGCGACACTGCACGCGGCGCCCGCCGCGACCGCCACGGACACCGTCCGACTGCGGAACAGGCCGAACGGCACCACCGGGTGCGACTGGCGCCGTTCGACGCGGATGAAGGCCGCGCCGGCCAGGAGCGCGACGAGCAGGGCCCCGACTGCCGTCGCCCCGCCCTCGATCACCGCGAACGTCACCGCCGTGAGCGCGACCACCGCCGTCAACTGGCCCGGCAGGTCCAGCGGCGCGGGCCGGCGCTCCGAGCGCGGTGCCCGGAGCAGCAGCAACAGGGCCACCGCGCCCAGCGGCAGGTTGATGAAGAAGATGCCCCGCCATTCCCAGAGTGTCGTGAGTGTGCCTCCGGCCACCGGGCCCAGGGCCACCGCCGCCGCGCCCCCGGCCCCCCAAGTCGCCACCGCCCGCGCCCTCTTGGCCGGTTCGGGGTAGGCCTGTCGTACCAGGGACAGCGACGCCGGGAGGACGACGGCCGCCGCCATGCCCTGGAGCACGCGCGCGCCGATCAGCGTGGGGAGGTTCGGGGCGAGGCCGCAGGCCGCCGAGGCGAGGGTGAAGAGCGCGATGCCGATCGCGTACGCGCGGCTCGCCCCGGCCCGGTCCGCGAAGGCGCCGGTGGACAGCATCAGCGCGGCGAAGGACAACGTGTACGCGTCGACCACCCACTGCAGCCCCGACATCCCGCCGCCGAACGCGTCCTCGATGGACGGCAGTGCCACGTTCACCACGGACGCGTCGAGGCTGATGAGCGCGAAACCGAGGAGGGCGGCGGTGAGGGTGAGGGTGGGGGAGGGGGTCTTCAAGTCGCCGGTACGGGGCGTTGGTTGGGTGGCGGACGTGGGTGTGGGGGCGGGGGTGGGCGTTGTCATGTGTCCATGCTGCGGAGGTGCGGCGCCGTAGAGTAGTGGCCGGAACGCCATACATCCGGAGGTTCTGGCCATGCCGAGGAAACGGTCCCCGCACCGCGTCGCGATCGTCGCGCCGAATCCCGTCTCCATGTTCAACCTCGCCATCCCGGAGATGCTCTTCGCGAAGGTCGAGATCGACGGTGCCCCGGGCTACGAGGTGACCATCTGCAGCTCCGACGCCGGGCCGGTCGTCACGACCGGTGGGCTGGACCTCCAGGTGGGCCGCGGCCTGGACGTCCTGAGCAGCGCCGACACCGTGGTGGTCGCGGGCACCGGCGAGCGGTACGAGCCCGACCCGGCCGCCGTCACCGCCGTCCGCGAGGCCGCCGCCGCGGGCAAGCGCATCGCCTCCATCTGCAGCGGCGCCTTCGTGCTCGCCGAGGCGGGGCTGCTGGACGGCCGTAGCGCTACGACGTACTGGGGGATGGCGGACGAACTGCGGGACCGCTACCCGGCCCTCGACTTCAAGGGTGACGTCCTCTACGTCCAGGACGGCCAGATCCTCACCGCCTCCGGGTACGCCGCCGGCATCGACCTCTGCCTGCACATCATCCGCACCGACTACGGCGCCGCCGTCGCCAACGAGGTCGCCCGCCTCGCCCTCGTCGCCCCCGTACGGCCGGGCGGGCAGACCCAGTTCACGCAGACCCCGCTGCCGCCCGAGCGCGGCACCGCCTGCGCCGACACGCGCGGCTGGGCCATGCGCAACCTCGACAAGCCGCTCACCCTCACCGACCTGGCCCGGCACGCGGGCGTCAGCGTGCGCACCCTCACCCGCCGCTTCCACGCGGAGAGCGGGGTGAGCCCCCTGCAGTGGCTGCTCCACCAGCGCATCGAACGGGCCAAGGAACTCCTGGAGACCACCACCCTCCCCATGGACCGGATCGCCCGCGCCTGCGGCCTGGGCACGGCGGACTCCCTGCGCGGCCACCTGGTCCGCCGCACCGGACTGACCCCGAGCGCCTACCGGGCCCAGTTCAGCCGCCTGGGAACCGGTGCGGCCGAGGTCACGTCGTCGGTCGCCCGAGGAATGAAGCGGACCACTTGAACGTTCACGGGGGAGACGGAGGGAGTCTCCGTTCAGTCCGTACGTCCTGGAAAGAGCCGAAGAATGCGCGTCGAGATCTGGTCCGACATCGCCTGCCCCTGGTGCTACGTGGGCAAGGCCCGCTTCGAGAAGGCCCTCGACGCCTTCCCGCACCGTGACGGCGTCGAGGTCGTGCACCGGTCCTTCGAACTGGACCCCGGCCGCGCCAAGGACGACATCCAGCCCGTGCTCAAGATGCTCACCAAGAAGTACGGGATGAGCGAGGCGCAGGCGCAGGCCGGCGAGGACAACCTGGGCGCGCAGGCCGCCGCAGAGGGGCTCGACTACCGCACCCGGGACCGCGACCACGGCAACACCTTCGACATGCACCGCCTCCTCCACTTCGCCAAGGAGCACGGCCGCCAGGACGAGCTGATCCAGGCGCTGTACAAGGCGAACTTCGCCGAGGAGCGGTCCGTGTTCGGCGACGACGAGCGCCTTGTCGAGCTCGCCGCCGGTGTCGGCCTGGACGCGGACGCCATCCGCAAGGTGCTCGCCGACCCGACCGCGTACGCCGACGACGTCCGCGCCGACGAGCGCGAGGCCGCCGAGCTGGGCGCGAACGGCGTCCCCTTCTTCGTCCTCGACCGCAAGTACGGCGTCTCCGGCGCCCAGCCCGCCGAGGTCTTCGCCCAGGCGCTGACCCAGGCGTGGGGCGAGCACTCCCCGCTGAAGCTGATCGACAGCGGTGCCGGCGGCGACGCGGAGGCGTGCGGGCCCGACGGGTGTGCGGTGCCGCAGGCCTGACAGCCGCGGACTCGCGCTGGAAAGGTGCTGGTCAGGGGAGGCCGCCCGACGATCATGCCGCGACCTATAAGCGTTCCTTAGCGGATCCACGTAAAAACTCGCAATGGACGAGGGCTTCTCGGCACCGCAGAGTGGTGGGATGGAGACCTTCGAGAGCCTCGTCCGCGCCGAGTTCGCCCCGAAGAACACCTACCTCAACACCGCGAGCACCGGCCTCCTCCCGGCCCGCACGGTCACCGCGATGCGCACCGCCATCGAGGCCGCCGCCGTCGGCACGCCGACCGACATGTTCGACGACGTCGAGGCGTCCCGCGCCGCCTTCGCCCGGCTGACCCGCGTACCGGTCGGCCGGGTGGCGGCCGGTGCCTCGGTCGCGGTCTACAGCGGCCTGATCGCCTCCGCGCTGCCCGCAGGCGCCGAAGTCCTCACCGCCGAGGCCGACTTCAGCTCCGTGGTGAACCCCTTCCACATGCGCGCCGACCTCAAGGTGCGGGCCGTCCCGCTGGAGCGCGTCGCCGAGTCCGTACGCCCCGGCACCGCACTCGTGGCGGTCAGCGCCGCCCAGTCCGCCGACGGCCGCATCGCCGACCTGCCCGCGATCAGGGCGGCGGCACACGAACACGGGGCGCGTACGTACGTCGACGCGTCGCAGGCCGCCGGCTGGTTCGACCTCGACGCGGGCGCCTACGACTATGTCGCCGCCGTCGGCTTCAAGTGGCTGTTCTGCCCGCGCGGGGTCGCCTTCCTGGTCACCCCGGAGGACCTCGGCGGCCTCAACCCGATCTTCGCCGGCTGGGTCGCGGGCGAGGCACCCTGGGACAGTTGCTACGGCCCGGTCGAGGAACTCGCCCACTCCGCCCGCCGGTTCGACGAGAGCCCGGCCCTCTTCTCCTACGCCGGTGCCCGCCACTCCCTCGCGCTGCTGGAGGAGTTGGGGGTCGACGCCGTACGTGCGCATGACCTGGCCCTCGCCGACCGCTTCCGCGCGGGGCTCGACGCCCTCGGGCACGAACCGGTGGCGTCTCCCGGATCACCGATCGTCTCCGTGCCCGGACTGGGCCGTCGGCAGGGAGAGTTGAGCGCGGCGGGGGTCGAAGTGTCCGACCGGGCGGGGAACTTGCGGGCGGCCTTCCACCTCTACAACACCCCGGAGGACGTGGACCGGTTGCTGGAGGTTCTGGCCGGTTGACGCGAGCAAGAGGCTGATGGCGCAAGGGAGTTGAAGCGCGGAAGGGCACCCCGGTCGCCGTGACCGAGGTGCCCTGGTGCCCTTGCGGTGAACCGCCTCGGCGTCACCTCACCGGGGTGAAGTCCCGCGCCCCGATGAACTCGGGCCGTCGTACCGGAGCCGCGAACGGCTCAACCGCCTTGTTCTCCACGCTGTTGAACACGATGAAGACGTTGCTGCGCGGGAACGGCGTGATGTTGTCGCCGGAGCCGTGCATGCAGTTGCAGTCGAACCAGGTCGCCGAACCGGCCCTGCCGGTGAACAGCTTGATGCCGTACTCGGAGGCCATGCCGGTCAGCGCCTCGTCGGACGGGGTGCCCGCGTCCTGCATCTGGAGCGACTGGCGGTAGTTGTCCTCGGGGGTCGCGCCCGCGCAGCCGAGGAACGTCCGGTGCGAGCCCGGCATGATCATGAGGCCGCCGTTGGTGTCGTGGTTCTCGGTGAGCGCGATCGACACGGACACGGTGCGCATGTTCGGCAGGCCGTCCTCGGCGTGCCAGGTCTCGAAGTCCGAGTGCCAGTAGAAGCCGCTCGCGCCGAACCCGGGCTTCACGTTGATCCGGGACTGGTGGACGTAGACGTCCGAGCCGAGGATCTGCCGGGCCCGCCCGACGACCCGCTCGTCCCGCACGAGCCGCGCGAACACCTCGCTGATCCGGTGCACTTCGAAGACGGACCGGATCTCCTTGGACTTCGACTCGACGATCGACCGCTCGTCGGCCCGGATCGCGGGATCGGCGACGAGCCGCTCCAACTCCCGCCGGTAGACGTCGACTTCGTCGTCCCGCAGGAGTTCCTGCATGGAGAGGAAGCCGTCGCGCTCGAAGGCCTGGAGGTCGGCCGTCGGGATCGGGCCCGGGGTGTCGGGGGAGCCCCAGACGACGGGGTCCTTGCGCGGGACGGACACCTCGGTGGTGCCGCGGCTGGGGTACAGGTCGGTGACGCTGGTGACGGTGGTCATGCTCGTCACACCTCCTCGGGCTCGGTCAGCAGCGGGTAGACGCCGTTCTCGTCGTGGTCCTCCCGTCCGGTGACGGGCGGGTTGAAGACACAGATGCAGCGGAAGTCCTCCTTGATCCGCATCGTGTGCCGCTCGTGCCCGTCGAGGAGGTACATGGTCCCGGGCGTGATCGTGTACGTCTGCCCGGTCTCGTCGTCGGTGAGTTCGGCGTGGCCCTCGACACAGACGACGGCCTCGATGTGGTTCGCGTACCACATCGACGTCTCGGTGCCCGCGTAGAGGACGGTCTCGTGGACCGAGAAGCCGACCCGCTCCTTGGCGAGGACGATGCGCTTGCTCTCCCAGGTGCCGGACGCGGCCTTCACATGCCGGTCGGTGCCTTCGAGTTCCTTGAACGAACGAACAATCACGGTTCGGTGACGCCTCCTTGACGTGGTGTCAGATGGTCAGGTTGTTCAAACGGTTTCGCGTACGGCGCGGGCGAGGATGCTCAGTCCCTCGTCCAGTTCCTCGGGGGTGATGGTGAGGGCGGGGAGGAGTTTCACGACCTCGCTCTGCGGGCCGGATGTCTCGACGAGCAGGCCGAGTTCGAAGGCGCGGGCGCAGATCCGGCCGGCGCGCTCGGGGTCCTTGAACTCGATGCCCCAGACCAGTCCGCGGCCCCGGTACTCCTTGATGTCGGCGAGGTTCTCCTCGGTGATGGAGATCAGGCCCTGTTCGACCTGCTCACCGCGGGCGCGGGTCTGCTTCTCCATCGCGGAACCGTCCGCCCAGTACGTCTCCAGGGCGGCGGTGGCGGTGACGAACGCGGGGTTGTTGCCGCGGAACGTGCCGTTGTGCTCGCCCGGCTCCCAGATGTCCAGCTCCGGCTTGAACAGGCACAGGGACATCGGAAGGCCGTAGCCGCTGATGGACTTGGACACGGTGACGATGTCCGGGACGATGCCGGACTCCTCGAAGGAGAAGAACGCGCCGGTGCGGCCGCAGCCCATCTGGATGTCGTCGACGATGAGGAGCATGTCCTGGCGCTCGCACAACTCGGCCAGCGCGCGCAGCCATTCGGGGCGGGCGACGTTGATGCCGCCCTCGCCCTGCACGGACTCGACGATCACGGCGGCGGGCTTGTTGAGACCGGAGCCCTGGTCCTCCAACAGCCGCTCGAACCACAGGAAGTCGGGGACCTTGCCGTCGAAGTAGTTGTCGAACGGCATCGGCGTCCCGTGCACCAGCGGGATACCGGCACCGGCCCGCTTGAAGGCGTTGCCGGTCACGGCGAGCGAACCGAGGGACATCCCGTGAAAGGCGTTGGTGAAGGAGACGATGGCCTCCCGCCCCTTCACCTTCCGCGCCAACTTCAGTGCGGACTCAACGGCGTTGGTGCCGGTCGGGCCCGGGAACATCACCTTGTACGGCAGGTCGCGGGGCCGCAGCACCAGGTCCTGGAAGGTCTGGAGGAAGGCGCGCTTGGCACTGGTCGACATGTCGAGGCCGTGGGCGACGCTGTCCCGCTCCAGATAGTCGATCAACGCCCGTTTCAGAACAGGGTTGTTGTGTCCGTAGTTGAGCGAGCCGGCGCCCGCGAAGAAGTCGAGGTAGGCGTGGCCGTCCTCGTCGTACATACGGCTGCCCCGGGCCCGGTCGAAGACGGTGGGCCAGGCGCGGCAGTAGCTGCGGACCTCGGACTCCAGGGTCTCGAAGACGCTGAGATCGGGCTGGGTGATGGTCACGCGAATCGCTCCTCGGGGTGGGGGGTGAGGGGGGAGGGCAACGGGGAGTTCAGAGGCTCAACGGGCCGATGCGGTACAGCACTTCGGGGTCGTGCGGTCCGTCCGGGAAGTCACCGGCCTCGAACAGGACCGTGCGCTCGACGGGGGCGCCGTGGCGTTCGCCGTACGACGTGAACAGGCGCTCGGAGGCGGTGTTGCCGGGCGTGATCGTGGTCTCGACCTCGGTGATCCCGTACTCGGCGGCGACCCGTTCGGTGAGCCCGTCGAGCAGCCGTGCGGCCAGCCCGCGACCGCGCTGCGCGGCGTCGACGGCCACCTGCCACACGAGCAGGGTGCCCGGCCGCTCCGGCCGCACATACCCGGTGACGAAGCCGACCGGCTCCCCGCGTTCGTCGCGCACGACGGCCGAGGTGGCGGAGAAGTCCCGGCACCACAGGAGATAGCTGTACGACGAGTTCAGATCGAGGGCGTTCGAGTCCTTGGCAATACGCCACAACGCGGCGCCGTCGGCCACCGTGGGGCGGTCGATGTGCAGGTCTGCTTGGGTGGCAGTCATGCGAATTGAATTTACCGAGGGAAATTCGAAATTGCATGGAGGGATGGGGTTACGTCTGAGGCGGTCCTGTGTTATCACGCGTGCGAAGGCGCAGTTTATGTACCGTTTTGACCGTAGAATAAGGGGTGAATCGGGCGCCCTGTGTAACGGGTCACAAGGGTGTAACCCTCACGAGATCTACGCGAATTATTTGCGTTTGGGTGCCCGGAAATCGGGCAGAAGAATATGGGAAGCTGCCCGTAAAGACGGCGATAAAATTCCCGGGAATTACATCGGAATTAGGCTCCGGTGACGCCGTCGATGCTTTCCCGAAGGATGTCGGCGTGCCCGTTGTGCCGCGCGTACTCCTCGACCAGATGAATCAACACCCACCGCAGACTGACCTCGACCCCGGCCATCGGCCCGTCCGGGATCCACCCGTGATCGTCGAGCGCCAGCCCCGCACAGTGCTCCTGCCCGCGCGCGATCTCCCGCCGCCACACGCCGAGCGCGTCCTCCATCCCCCGCCCGGGATCGAGGACATACCCGTCCTCCGTGCCGTACACCGTCGGCACGTCGAGCCCGAACACCCGCTGGAACCAGTTCCGTTCGACCTCGGCGAGGTGCTGGACCAGTCCGAGTAACGTCAACGAGGAGGGCGCGGCCGCGGCGAGTCGCACCTGTGCGTCGTCGAGCCCGGCGCACTTCAACTCCAGTGTGGCGCGATGAAAGCCGAGCCAGCTTTCGAGCATGGGGCGTTCGGCGCCGGTCATGACGGGGATGGGGCGGCCGTCGGGGAGGGTCTGGGCGGTGTTGTCGGTAGTCATGCGGGGGAGCATGGCACGGAGGGCGCGCGGCGGGGCCCGTTGAATCAGGCCGGGCGCCTTTCCGGCGCGGGCCCGCATTGTGCAGCCGCTCCGGTGCCTTCCAGCGCAGGCCGGCACAACTCAGCCCGTCCGGCGCCTTCCAATGCAGGCCGGCACAACTCAGCCCGTCCGGCGTTTGAGGACGAGGCCCCTTCAGGGCCGATCGGGGGTCTGGGGGCGGAGCCCCCAGCATCCACCTCAGCGCACGACTACCGCCACGCGTTCTCTACGGCGGACCGGGCGCCCTCCAGGTCTACCGACACCCCCTGCTCGGCCAGCGCCGCGCCCAGCGCTGCCAAGGAGCTCTGTACCGCCCCCACCGTCGCATCCACCCCGTAGTGGTTGACCCGGATCATCTCCTTCGCCAAGGCACCCCCACCCGCGGCAAGCGGCAACGTCGGGTCCGAGGCCAGGGCCCTCGCCACCAGCTCCGAGGCCACCACGCCCGACGGAGTCCTGAGCGTCGTAGCGACCGGCGCTGCCTCAGCCGCATCGTGGACGTACGGTTCGAGGCCGCCGCCCAGGGCGATCGCCCCCGCCCGCGCAGCCGCCGCAGCGGTCGCGTGGCGCTGCATCACCGTGGCCAAGCCCTCCGCCTCGATCCGCTCCACGCACGCCTCCAGCGCCAGCATCTCCAACTGGGCCGGTGCGTGCGGCAGCGCCGTGCGGCCCGCGTCGGTCCAGCGGTCCTTCCAGTCGAGGAGGGAGAGGTACGAGCGGCGCGGAGCCGAAGGGCTGGCCGTCATACGGGCCCATGCCCGTGCGCTCACCGACACCGCCGACACACCCGCCGGCCCACCCATCGCCTTCTGCGCGCCGATCACGCACAGGTCGACACCCCACGCGTCAGGCAGCACCGGCTCCGCGCCGATGGACGCCACCGCGTCGAGGTAGAAGATCGCGCCGTGCGCCCGCACGATCTCGCCGATCTCCGCGACCGGGTTGGTGTTGCCGGTCGCCGCCTCCGCGTGGACGAGGGACACGAAGTCGATCCCGGGGTGCTCGGCGAAGGCCTCCCGGATCTGGTCGGCGGTCACCGCCGTGTGGAACGGGACGGCGAGGTCGATCACCTCGGCGCCGCAGTCGCGCAGCCAGTTCCCGAAGGTCTGCCCGTAGGGGCCGGTGATGACGTTCAGCGCGAGCGTGCCCGGCCCCGCCGTGGAACGGATCGCGCCTTCCAGCGGCAGCAACGCCTCGCCCTGCATGATCACGACATCCTGCTCGGTACCGAGCAGCCGGGCCACCCGGTCCTCGATCGAGGCGAAGTGCGCGGCGCTCAGCGGGGCCAGGTCGAGGAAGGGGTGCGTCACGGCGGGGTGCTCTTTCACTCGCGGGAGTCGATGGGAACGAGGGTAACCGGCCCTCCTGACCGCCCTCCGCACCCCTCCGATGCCCTTCTCGCCCCTCCGACCGGCGACTTCTTAGCCCGGACGGCCCCCTGGCCACCGGTCCGGTGAGCGGCCCGCCGCACCCCTCCGAATAATCGGAACCCATAGTTCCGTCACAGGAGGCCTCCGTGAACACGCTCCTCGGCCGCCGGGCCCGCACCCTGGCCGCCACCACCGCGACGGCCGCGACGACCGCACTCGTCCTCGTGACCGGCTGCACGTCGAGCGACAGCGGCGGCAGCGGTACGAAGACCGCCGCCGGTGGCGTCGAACTCGTCAAGGCCGGTCATCTCACCACCTGCACGCACCTCCCGTACCCGCCCTTCCAGTCCGAGATCGACGGCAAGGTGCAGGGCTTCGACGTCTCCCTCATCGACCTGGTCGCCAAGGACCTCGGCGTGAAACAGACGATCCTCGACACCCCCTTCGAGAACTTCAAGACCGGCGCCTTCCTCAACGCCGGCGAGTGCGACCTGGCCGCCGCCGGCATGACCATCACCGCCGAGCGCAAGAAGAACGTCGACTTCTCCGACCCGTACTTCGACGCGACCCAGGCCGTCCTCGTCGACAAGAAGAGCGGGATCACCTCCCTCGCCGACGTGAAGACCAAGGGCAAGAAGCTCGGCGCCCAGGCGCAGACCACCGGCGAGGACTACGCGAAGAGCAAGGGCTTCGACCCCGTCTCCTTCGAGTCCTCCGACGCCGTCCTCAACGGCCTGCGCACCGGCCAGGTCCAGGCCGTCCTCATCGACTACCCGGTCGTCCAGGGCTGGTTGAAGACGAAGGCCAACGCCGACGCGTTCAAGGTCGTCGACAACCTCAACACCGGTGAGCAGTACGGCTTCACGGTCAAGAAGGGCAACACCAAACTCCTCGCCGCCATCAACAAGGCCATCAAGGACGCGAAGGCCGACGGCACGTACAAGAAGCTGTACGAGAAGTGGATCGGCCCCTACGACGCCTCGGCGGCCGCCTCTCCGTCGGCGTCATGACCGGCGACACCGCGGACCCCCAACTCCAGCCCAGGAGACAGGGGTTGAGCAGACGGCAGCGACGCAGGCTGTCCCAGGGCGTGCAGTACGCCGTCTTCGCCGCCGCCGTGATCGTCTTCGCGGTCACCGCCGACTGGGGCCGCCTGAAGAACCAGTTCGCGCAGTGGAGCATCGCGAAGCAGATGTTCCCGGACGTCATCACGTTGGCGTTGAAGAACACGGTGCTCTACACCCTGTCGGGCTTCGTCTTCGGCCTGGTCCTGGGCATGGTCGTCGCGCTGATGCGGCTGTCGTCGGTAGGCCCCTACCGCTGGCTCGCCGGGATCTACATCGAGATCTTCCGCGGCCTGCCCGCCCTGCTGATCTTCATCTTCGTCGGCGTCGCCGTACCGCTCGCCTTCCCCGGTACGGAGATCGTCGGCGGTACCTACGGCAAGGTCGCCCTCGCGCTCGGCCTGGTGTCGGCCGCGTACATGGCGGAGACGATCCGCGCGGGCATCCAGGCGGTGCCCAAAGGGCAGTTGGAGGCGGCCCGTTCGCTCGGTTTCTCGCAGGCGCGGGCCATGGTGTCGATCGTCGTCCCGCAGGCGTTCCGGATCATCCTCCCGCCGCTGACCAACGAACTCGTCCTCCTCTTCAAGGACTCCTCCCTGGTCCTGTTCCTCGGCGTCACGCTGGAGGAACGCGAACTGTCCAAATACGGAAGGGACTTGGCGAGTACGACGGCCAACTCCACGCCGATCCTGGTGGCGGGCCTGTGCTACCTCCTGGTGACGATCCCGCTGAGCTTCGTGGTCCGCCGGATGGAGACGAAGACGGGGGAGGCGGTCCGGTGACGAGCACCGCGCTGGAGCGGCCCGAGATCCAAGTCCGGGGCCTGCACAAGTCGTTCGGCACCAACGAGGTGCTGCGCGGCATCGACCTGGAGATCGGACAGGGGGAGGTGGTGTGCGTCATCGGCCCTTCCGGCTCCGGCAAGTCGACCCTCCTGCGCTGCGTGAACCTGCTCGAAGAACCCACCCGGGGACGGGTGTTCGTCGGCGGCACGGAGATCACCGACCCCGATGTGGACATCGACGCCGTACGCCGCCGTATCGGCATGGTCTTCCAGCAGTTCAACCTCTTCCCGCACCTGACCGTCACCGAGAACCTCACCCTCCCGCAACGCCGGGTCCTCCGCCGCGACAAGACCCGGGCCGCGAAGATCGCTGCCGACAACCTCCGCCGCGTAGGCCTCTCGGAGAAGGCCGACGCCTACCCCGCGTCCCTCTCCGGCGGCCAGCAGCAACGCGTCGCCATCGCCCGGGCGTTGGCGATGGACCCCGAGGTGATGCTGTTCGACGAACCGACGTCGGCACTCGACCCGGAGCTGGTGGGGGACGTGCTGGCGGTGATGCGGATGCTCGCGAACGAGGGCATGACGATGATGGTGGTGACGCATGAGATGACGTTCGCGCGCGAGGTGGCAGACCGGGTGGTCTTCATGGACGCGGGGTTGATCGTCGAGGAAGGCACCCCGACCCAGGTCATCACCACCCCACGGCACGACCGCACCCGCCACTTTTTGTCGAGGCTCTTGGATCCGGCGATGGCTGAAGTACAGGACGACGAGAGCGCCCCTTAAGCGGCGCTGGGAACGGCGCGACCAGCCCCCACGCACCCGCACCCGACGAACTATCGTGCGTCCCATGAGCGATCTACCGGTGCTGCACATGAAGGGCCGAGTCCTGGCTGGCCCCGAGGACATCCGCGACGAACTCTGGGTCATCGACGGCCGCATCTCCTACGACCGCCCCGTCGCCGCCGACGACATCCGGACGGTAAACGGCTGGGCCCTCCCCGGCCTCGTCGACGCCCACTGCCACGTAGGCCTGGGAACCCACGGCCCCGTAGACGCCGAAACCGCGGAGCAACAGGCCCTCACCGACCGAGACGCCGGCACCCTCCTGCTCCGCGACGCCGGCTCGCCCTCGGACACCCGCTGGATCGACGACCGCGAAGACCTCCCGAAGATCATCCGCGCGGGCCGGCACATCGCCCGCACCCGCCGCTACATCCGCAACTTCGCCCACGAGATCGAACCCGACGAACTCGTCGCCTACGTCGCCCAGGAGGCCCAACGCGGCGACGGCTGGGTCAAGTTGGTCGGCGACTGGATCGACCGTGACCTCGGCGACCTGTCGGCCTGCTGGCCGCGCGACGCGGTGGAGGCGGCCATCGCCGAGGCCCACCGGCTCGGCGCGCGCGTCACCGCGCACTGTTTCGCGGAGGACGCGTTGCGCGACCTGGTCGAGGCCGGCATCGACTGCATCGAGCACGCGACCGGCCTCACCGAGGACCTCATCCCGCTGTTCGCCTCGCGCGGCGTCGCGATCGTGCCGACCCTCGTGAACATCGCGACCTTCCCGCAGCTCGCCAAGGGCGGCGAGGAGAGGTACCCGAGCTGGTCCTCCCACATGCTCCGGCTCTACGAGCGGCGCTACGACACCGTCCGTGCCGCCTACGACGCGGGCGTCCCGGTCTACGTCGGCACCGACGCCGGCGGTTCCCTCGCCCACGGCCTGGTCGCGGCCGAGGTCGCCGAACTCGTCACCGCCGGCATCCCCGCCGTAGAGGCGCTGTCGGCGACCGCGTGGGGGGCGCGGGAGTGGCTCGGGCGGCCCGGGTTGGAGGAGGGTGCGCCGGCGGACTTCGTCATCTACGAGGCGGACCCGCGCGCCGATGTGCGCGTGCTGGCGTCGCCGCGACGGGTGGTGCTGAACGGGCTGGTGGTCGAATAGTCGCCAGGCGATTCGAATACGTTCACGGAAAACCCACGATGGGGTGAAGTGACGCGGGATCGCTGACGGTTCACTCGTCGTGGGTAATTCTTACCGGGTCCCAAGCATGTCTCTTCTGGGGGTCCCACACCTTGAACGGCACCAACTTCCGCATGCCCGCACGCCGTTGGGCCAGCGTGGCCACGGCCACCGCCCTCGTCGCCGGTCCCGTGGCGCTGGCCGGCGCGGGGTCCGCCCACGCGACCACCGACCAGGGTCGCGCGAGCGCCGTCGTACTCCGTACCGGGCTCGACGTGTCCCTGCTCAACAAGACCGTGGACGTCCCTCTCGCGGTCTCCCTCAATGAGGTTCAGGCGCCGCAGAGTGCCGAAAAGACCGCGCTCACCGCCCAGTTGGACGGGGTGAACGGGGGGCAGCCCTTCAGTGTGCTCGGTGCGGAGGTCGCCACGGCGCGCGCGACGGTGTCCGCGACGAAGGCCGAGGGGTACACGAACCTCGCCCATGCGCGGCTTCACGTTCCCGGGATGCCACTGCTCTCGCTCATCGAGGTCGGGGCCGTCACGTCCAAGGCGACGTGTGAGGCGGGGAAGACGCCGGTCGCCACGTCGAATCTGCTCGGGTCGGTGACGGTGCTGGGGAAGCGGGTCACGGTAACTGCCGGTGGGCCTACGGAAGTTCAGGTGCCGGGGGTCGGTTCGGTGCGGCTCGACTTGTCCAAGACGTCGACCACGTCCCGTACGGCCGCCGCGACCGCGCTCGAACTCAAGGTCTCCGTCAACCCGTTGAAACTGAACGTTGCCGATGTCGAGGGCACGTTGACGTTGGCACAGGCGACTTGTGAGGCGCCGAAGGTTGCCGCGGTGACTCCTCCCTCTCCCTCGAAACCGGCGCCGGATGTTGAACCTCAGGGGGCGCCTGCGGAGGCGGGGTTGGCCGAGACGGGGGGTAGCTCTGTGACGCCGTATATCGCGGGTGGGGCGGTGTTGTTGCTGGCGACGGGCGGAGGAGCGGTGCTGATGACGCGCCGGCGCCGAAGCTGACCCAACTGCTTTCCCACCCACCCACCCACCCGTCTCGGGCGTTTTAGAGGTTCACCTTTAAAGACGGCAAACGTGCGGGTGGGCGGGAAGGCGCGGGAGGGGCACGGCAACCTCTTGGCCGGCCGAGTGGGGGGCGGGTGGTCGGTGGGGGCGGGACTTGGATGGCGACCTTGCAGCCGACCGAGTCGGCAGCCGGCCGAGCCGGGAGTCGGGCGAGCCGGGCGGCGGCTGGGCAGGGTTTATACGGTGACCTCCCAGCCCACCGAGACGGGCGGGTGGGCGGGAAAGGTTTTGAGGGCGGCCTTCCAGCCCACCGAGTCGGGCGGGTGGGCGGGCAAGGCTTTGACGGTCACCTCTTGGCCCACCGAGTCGGGTGGGTGGGTGGGCAAACGGCCGAGGTCAACCCCCCTCACCGCCCAGCCAACGTCACCGCCTGATCCAGTGCCTGCAAGAACCGGTTCACTGTCGCCCGGTCCCGCACAGCGACCCGTAGCCACGCCTCGTCCAACCCCGGAAACGTATCCCCGCGGCGAACGGCGAAACCCAGGTCGCGCAGGTGTCGCCGTACGGCAATCGCATGGGGGACGCGGACGAGGACGAACGGCCCCTCGGCGGGTTCCATGACGCGGAGTCCGTCGGGGGCGAACTCGGCCAGCCCGGCGACGAGATGGGCCCGGTCGGCGGTGATCCGGTGCGCGGCGTGGGCGGCCTCGGCAAGGGCCGGGGACTCCATGCAGGCCTCCGCCGCGGCGAGCGCCGGCGTGGACACCGGCCACAACGGTTGCGCCCGCTCCAGTTCCGCGATCGTCTCGGGGGCGGCAAGAACGTAGCCGATCCGCAGTCCCGCCAGCCCCCACGTCTTGGTGAGACTGCGCAGGACCACGAGGCCGGGGATGTCGGTCCGGCCCGCCAGCGACTCCCGTTCCCCCGGCACCGCGTCCATGAACGCCTCGTCGACCACCAACGTCCGCCCGGGACGGGCGAGTTGGGCGATCACGGCGGCGGGGTGCAGGACGGACGTCGGGTTCGTCGGGTTGCCGATCAGCACCAGATCCGCGTCCTCGGGGACCGCCCGTACCGCCCCCGCATCCAGCCGGAACCCGGCCGCCTCCCGCAACAGCACCCGCCCCACCGCATGCCCCGCGTCCCGCAGCGCCGCCTCCGGCTCCGTGAACTGCGGGTGCACGACGACCGGTTGACGCACCTTCAGCGCACGGGCGAGCAGCACGAAGGCCTCGGCGGCACCGGCCGTCAGCAGGACGCGCTCCACCGGCACCCCGTGCCGCGCCGCGACCGCAGCCCGGGCCGCCCGCCCGTCCGGGTAGGCGGCGAGCCCGGTCAGCGAGCCGGCTATTCGCTCGCGCAGCCAGGCCGGGGGCGTGTCCGAGCGGACGTTCACGGCGAGATCGATCAACTGGGCGCCGTCGTCCCGGACTTCGACGTCACCGTGATGACGGAGATCGTGCGCTCTGTCCGTCGGATCGTGGCCGTGGGCTCTGTCAGTGTGCATGGGCGTGCCCACCGTGATGGTGATGCCCGTGGTGGTGACCGTCGTGGTCGTGGCCGTCGTCGTCGGGATGGAAGTGCGGCTGCTGAGGCTGCCCCACCTTGTCCTCGAAGCCAGGCAGCGCGATCCGGTACACGCACGAGTCGCAGTTCATCCGCAGATCACCCTTGACCGCCTCCCGGTACCGCTCCATCACCAGGTCCAGCAACTCCGGCTCGGGGCCGATGACTTCGGCCGACCGCACCTCGATGTCCGGGTGCGCCGCCGCCCAGCCCTCCGTCTGCTGCCGTACCCGTTCCGGCAGGATGCCGGTGAACAGGAAGTACGGCAGAACGACGATCCGCCGCGCGCCCAGCTTCACACACCGGTCCAGACCGCTCGGCACGTCGGGTGCCGCGAGCGACACGAACGCCGGTTCCACACCCGCGTATCCGCGCCCTTCCCACAGCAGCCGCGCCGCCTTGTGCACCTCGGCGTTGGCGTCCGGGTCCGTCGACCCGCGCCCCACGAGCAGCACCGTCACGTCGGCCCGGTCGGCGGGCGTCCGCGCCGACTCGCCGAGCGCCTCGTCGAGCCGCCGCTCCAGCACGTTCAGCAGCGCCGGGTGCGGGCCCAGCGGGCGCCCGTACGTGTACGAGATCCCCTCGTGCCGCTCCTTCTCCCGGGCCAGCGCCGCCGGGATGTCCCCCTTGGCATGCCCGGCGGACACCAGCATCAGCGGTACGGCGGCGAACCGGCGCACCCCCCGCTCCACCAGCTCGGTCACCGCGTCGCCCAACGGCGGCGGCGACAGCTCGATGAACCCGCCCGCGACGGGCAGTTCGGGGTGACGGCGGCCCAACTCCCGTACGAAGGACCGGAACGCCTCGGCTCCGGCCTCGTCCCGGGTGCCGTGTCCGGCGATGAGCAGGGCGGGCGGCGGGGTGGTCACGATTTCTCCTGGTGGTACGCGTCGGAAGGTGAGACGGGATCGGAAGACGGAACAGGTTCGGAAGACGGAACTGGTTCGGACGATGAAGTCGGGTGATACAGCAGGGCGTTGAGGGCGGCCGAGGCGACCGCCGAACCGCCCTTCTCGGACACGTTGCTCACGGCGGGCAGCCTGCTCTCGCGCAGCGCGGCCTTGGACTCGACCGCGCCGACGAAGCCGACGGGCAGCCCGATGACGAGCACGGGGGAGGCGTCCAGCTTCAGCAACTCCTCCAGCGCGGTCGGCGCGTTGCCGATCACCCAGAGGGCACCGGGCCCGACCTCCTCGTACGCGAGCCGGATCGCATGGGCCGAACGGGTCAGCCCCGGCCCGGACTTGGCGTCCCGGAGCCGGCACACGGTCTCGCGCCGGGTGATGCCGGCCGCGACCATCTCCACGTCCACGACGACCGGCGCCCCGGCGTGCAGCGCGCTGTGCGCCTTCGCCAACTCGCCCTCGTCCAGGACGAGATCGGCCGCGTACTCCAGATCGGCGGCGGAGTGGACGACCCGCTCCACGACCGCACGGGTCAGCGGCGGGAGGTGCGAGGTGTCGAGGCGGGCCCGCATCCGCCGGTAGGACTCCACCTCGATCGGATGGATCACACGGTCCACGCCGTTCACCGGGCGCCCTCCTGAGAGGCCTGCGAGGTCTGCGCCGCCTGCCAGCGGTACCCGCGCGGCGTCACCATGCGCCCCGCGATGTCCCGGGTGGCCGTGTTGCCCACGGTCACCACCGTCATCATGTCGACCCACGCCGGATCCAGCGCGGCCAGCGTCGTCAGCCGACTGGACTCGTCGGGCCGCGACGCGTTCCGTACGACACCCACCGGCGTCGTCGGCTCCCGGTGCTCCGCGAGGATCGCGAGGGCCTTCGGGAGCTGCCAATCCCGGCCCCGGCTACGGGGGTTGTAGAACGTCACCACGATGTCCGCCTCGGCCGCCGCCCGCACCCGCCGTTCGATGATCTCCCACGGCGTGTGCAGATCGGAGAGGCTGATGGACACGTGGTCGTGGCCGAGCGGCGCCCCGAGGATCGCCGAGGCGGCCAACGCGGCGGTCACGCCCGGGACTCCGACCACGTCGATGTCGTCGGACGCCTCCGCGAGCGCTGGCGACGCCATCGCGTACACCCCGGCGTCCCCGCTGCCGATCAGCGCGACCGCCTGCCCCTTGCGCGCCTCGGCGACGGCGGTACCGGCCCGCTCCTCCTCGGCACCGAGCCCCGACTCCAGGACCACGGTCCCGGGCCGCAGCAGATCCCGGATCTGGTCGACGTACTGGTCGAGCCCCACCAGCACGGCGGCGCGCCGCAGTTCGGCCTTGGCGCGCGGGGTGAGCAGATCCCGGGCGCCCGGCCCGAGCCCGACCACCGCGAGCCGCCCGCGCGCGACCCGCCGTACAACAGCACAGGTGGCCATGGCCGGTTGCCCGTCGGAACGCTCCGACTTCCGCTTGGGGACGAGGAGTTCGCCCCCGCCGACGAGCGCGGCGGCCTCCGCCACGGACGGCGTGCCCACGGCGGCGAGAGGTGCGTCGGAAGGGTTGGGCACCTCCACTGCGGCCAACTTCTCGGCGGAGTACGTCACCAGCGGCACACCGAGCCGCCGAGCCGCCTCGACGATGCCGGGCTCGTCCGACTTGGCGTCCACGGTGGCGAGTCGGGCGAGGGACGCGAGGGACAGCCCCGCGTCACGCACCGCGCTCTCGACGAGCCCGAGCACCTCGTCCACCGGCGCACCCTTGGACGCGCCGACCCCGACGACGAGGGACGGCGGCCGCAGCACGACCTCCCGCTCGCCGGGTTCGACGGCGCGATCGGTGACGCGGATGACGTAGGAGCCCTGGTCCGACACGTTCAACGGCGGCAACGGCCATGCCAACTCGGCGTCCAGCGCGACCGGTTCGCCGTCGAGCAGAGCCCGCGAGACCCTGGCGACATCGCCCTCCACGGGGAACCCGAGCGTGTCGAGACCGGGCACACCCACCGCGTCCGTGGCCGTGGTCACCACCGGCTGTGCGGCGAGCAACTCGCCCACCTCCACGGCGAGTTCATTGGCCCCGCCGCCATGCCCGCCGACGAGCGACACGGCGTACCGCCCGCCCTCGTCTACGCACACGACCCCGGGGTCGGTCCGCTTGTCGCCCAACAGCGGGGCGATCAGCCGTACGACGGCGCCCGTGGCGAGGAAACACACGAGCTGCTCGCACTCCGCGAACGCGGCCCGGACGGCGTCCCCGACGGGACCCTCGTACACGCGCGTACGGTCCGGCCACGCGGCGGCCAGCCGGTCGCGTGCCGTCGCCCCCGCCGAGGTGGCGGAAATGAGGCCGATCACTGTGCAACTCCTTCAGCAGATGCCGGGGGACGGACGCCCCACAGCAGAAAAACGGGATTGGTGGCCGCGAGCCGGGTCACGTCACCCGGCAGCGGAGCGAGCCGGGACGACTGCAACAGCACCCCGTCGACCGTGAGTCCGGCCGCCGAGAGAGCCTCCCGCACGGCCGGTACCCGGTCGAGCGCGGCCATCGCGACGACCACGGTCCGCCGGGCCCGCCGCGCGCACGCGGTGACGATGGCGGGCAGTTCGCGCCCGCCCCCGCCGACGAACACGGCGTCGGGATCGTCGAGGTCGGACAGCACGGTGGGCGCCGCCCCGTGCACGGTGTGGACGTCTACGCCGTGCGCCTCGGCGTTGGCGCGGATCCGCTCGACACCGTCCCGGGTCTTCTCGACCGCGGTGACGGCGGCGCCGAGCCGCGCGCACTCGACGGCCACCGACCCGGAGCCCGAGCCCACGTCCCAGACCAGATCGCCGAGCCGCGGCCCGAGCCGGGCCAGCGCCAGCGCCCGTACCTCGAACTTGGTGATCATCGAGTCCCGGTGCTCGAACTCCCGCTCGTCCAGCGCCCATTGGGCCGGTCCGACGGCAGCCCCGGCGACCGTCCGCACGGCGCCGAGGGCCCGGGTCTCGTCCAGACACAGGACGACACTCACCGCCGTACCCCAGTCCCGGGTGGCGGCTTCGGCGGGCGTGACCCGTTCGACCTGCTCCTCCCCGGAGCCCAGCGCGGACGCGACGACGAGGACGCGCCCGGTGGCCCGGTGGGTGAGCGCGGCGCCCAGTTCGGCGGGTCCGGCCCCCGGCCCGGTCAGCACGGCGACCTTGGGATGCGCGCGGCACGCGTTGACCGCCGTACGGAGGTCACGGCCGTGCGCGCTGACGACGACCGCGTCGTCCCAGGTCAGCCCGGCGCGGGCGAAGGCGGTGGCGACGGAGGAGACGCCGGGGCGTACGTCGAGGGCGTCGCTGGAGAACCGTTCCGCCAGCGCCCGGACGATCCCGAAGAACCCGGGGTCCCCCGAGGCCAGCACGACGACGGGCTCGTCCTTCCCGACGTAGGCCTCGATGGTGTCGAGCGCGGGCGCGAGCGGGCCGAGGACGACCTGCTCGGCGTCCTCCGGGACCGCGACGGCGGCGAGGTGCCGCCGACCGCCGACGACGAGCCGGGCGCCGTGGAGCACGTCGTCCGCGACTACCGCCCCCGTCCCCATCCCCACGACCGTGATCACGTGCTCGCACCCCGGGAACGCAGCGCCCGGCGGGCCTCCGGGTCGGCCTTGCGGTAGCCGTGGAAATGGCCGGGGTGGTAGAGGTGCGAGCGGGTGCCGTGGGCGTCGAGGGCCGGGCCGACCAGGAAGAGGGTGTGCTTCCAGAGCTTGTGCTCCTTGACCGTCTCCTCCAGCGTGGCGATCGTGCACTTCACGATCAGTTCCTCGGGCCAGGTGGCCTGGTACGCGACGACGACCGGGGTGTCCGTCGGATAGCCGCCCTCCAGCAGCTCCCGTACCAACTGCCCACTGCGGGCGGCCGACAGGAAGATCGCCATGGTCGTGCCGTGGCGCGCGAACTCCCGTACCTCCTCGCCGGGCGGCATCGGCGTCTTGCCCCCGCCGAGCCGGGTGAGGACGACGGACTGCGCGACCTCGGGGATCGTCAGCTCGCGCTGCGCGAGGGCGGCGACGGCGGAGAAGGCCGAGACCCCGGGGATGATCTCGGTCGCGATGCCGATCTCGGCACACCGGTCGAGCTGCTCCTGAGTACCGCCCCAGAGGGCAGGATCACCGGAGTGGATGCGGGCGACCCGCAGCCCCTCGCTCCGCGCCCGCTCGTAGACGGCGACGACGTCCTCCAGGGACATCGTCGCGGAGTCCAGGATCTCGGCGCCCTCGCGCGCGTGGTCGAGGACCTCGGCCTGCACCAGGCTGGCCGCCCAGATCACGACGTCGGCCTCGGCGATGGCGCGCGCGGCACGGAACGTCAGCAGGTCGGCGGCGCCGGGGCCGGCACCGACGAAGGTCACCTTGCCGGTGGGGGCGGCAGCGGTATCGGTATCGGCAGCGGCCATGGGGTCGGATCCTCTCAAGCGGGACAAACAGAACGGGAACGTCAGTGCACGTGGGGGTGGAGTGGTCCAGGATGTGCGCGAACAGGGGTTGATCGGATAGCAAGGGGACTATGGCGGTCTTCGTCGCGCTCGGCGCGTTCCTGATGACGCTGGCCGGCGGCTGGACGGCACAGCGGGTGACCGACCGCCGCCATCTCGTCCTGGGCCTGGCCGGCGGCCTGATGCTGGGCGTGGTCGGCCTCGACCTGCTGCCGGAGGCGCTGCGCGCCGCGGGCCGCGAGGTCTTCGGCGTACCGGCCGCCCTGCTGCTCTTCGTGGCCGGCTTCCTCGTGGCCCATCTGGTCGAACGCCTGCTCGCCGCCCGCCAGGCCTCGCACGGAGCCGAGGAACACAACGGCAGGGCGCCCGAGGTGGGCCTCACGGCGGCCGCCGCGATGGTCGGCCACAGCTTCATGGACGGCGTCGCGATCGGCGCCGCCTTCCAGGTCGGCGGTGGCATGGGCACGGCGGTCGCGCTCGCGGTCATCGCCCACGACTTCGCGGACGGCTTCAACACGTACACGATCACGAGTCTGTACGGCAACGCCCGCCGCAAGGCGATCGCGATGCTGGTCGCGGACGCGGCGGCCCCGGTGGTGGGCGCCGCCTCGACGGCCTTCCTCACGATCCCCGAGGGCCTGCTCGGCGGCTATCTCGGCTTCTTCGGCGGCGTGCTCCTCTACCTCGCCGCCGCCGAGATCCTCCCCGAGGCCCACCACGAACACCCCGCACCGGCGACCCTGCTGTGCACGGTCGCGGGAGCGGGGTTCATCTGGCTGGTGGTGGGCCTGGCCGGCTGAGCCCGAGGGGAGGGGTCTCACAGTTTCCCGCCCCGCCCGCCCTCACGCCGCGCGGGCGCGATGAGCGTGGAGAGGTAGGGCAACGGCTCCCCGTCCAGCTCGGCGGCGGGCCGGATCGACTCCTCGGGCAGCCCGAGCGCCGACCCCCACACCGCGTCCTCGATCCGCCCGGTCTCCCGCAGCGCCTCGGCGACCTCCGCCGCCTGCCGCCCGAACTTGTACGCCACGACCGTCCCCGGCCCGGCCAGCGCGTCCTTCAGCACACCGGACCCGGCGGTCACCGGCACGAGGGTGAGCGGCTCGGTCCCTTCGGTGAGTACGGCCCCGGAGCGCGCGGCGAGATCCTGCATGGCGGTGATCCCGGGCACGGTCTCCACAACGACCCCCGGCACCAACTCCCCGATGGTCAGGGCGAGATAGGTGAAGGTGGAGTAGACGTTCGGGTCCCCGATGGTGGCGAACGCGACGACGCCGTTCGTCCCGAGCAACTCGGCGACCTTGGCCCCCGCGGCATCCCAGGCGGCCTCACGCCGAGCACGGTCGGTCCGCTCGTTGAGGGCGAACACCACCCGCAGAACCTTTTCCGCGGGCACGTAATGCAGAACGGTGGCCTCGGCGCGCCCCCGCTCACCACTGTCCATCACGGGCACGACGACCACGTCGGCTTCGCGCAGAGCATTGACGCCCTTGACGGTCACCAGCTCCGGATCGCCGGGACCCACCCCGACTCCGATCAACCTGCTGCTGCTCATGACGTCCGGCACCTCTCCACGAACCGACGGGCCACACCGGGCTCGGCCGCCCAGTGCGTGTGCAGATAACTCGCGTGCACACCCTGTTGTACAAAACCTTCGACCCGCCGCTCAGGAGCACGAACCC
This sequence comes from Streptomyces sp. NPDC050528, assembly GCF_044457795.1. NCBI lineage: Bacteria > Bacillati > Actinomycetota > Actinomycetes > Kitasatosporales > Streptomycetaceae > Streptomyces > Streptomyces sp. NPDC050528. The sequence continues at coordinate 78,393 of NZ_JBITHH010000002.1, read as the reverse complement.
CCCAGGCGGGAGCCGCCCCCGAGCCGGGCTCGACGACGGTCCGATGAAACTCGTGCCCCCGCATCCGCGTCCCCGCCACGGCCAGCACACTGTCGCTCAACGCGACGGCGTCCCGATACCCCAGGGTCAGCCGTTCGCTCATCCGCGCCCCGGCATCGAGCACCCCGCACATGGGCATCCCGTCCAACTCCCGGCACAGATACAGCAGTCCGGCACATTCGGCGGCGACGGGAGCGCCGCTCTCCGCGAGGGCGGCAACGGCTTTGCGCAACGGCTCATTGCCGGACAACTCAGCGGCGTACACCTCAGGGAACCCGCCCCCGATGACCAACCCGCGTGTCCCGTCCGGGAGTTGTTCGTCATGGAGGGGATCGAATACGACAACTTCGGCACCGGCGGCGGTGAGAAGCTCGGCGTGCTCGGCGTAGGAGAAGGTGAAGGCGGCCCCACCGGCGACGGCAACTACTGAACGAGGTTGGGCGCCATCAGCCCGTCCGGTCACTTCTGGGCGCAGGCCGGCACCCTCAGCCCGTCCGGCGTTTGAGGACGAGGCCCCTTCAGGGCCGAAGCGGGGGTCTGGGGGCGCAGCCCCCAGTGATGGGACGGGTAGGGGCGGCGGGGGCGAAGAAACCAAAGCCTCAGCCGCATCCCATCCCGCACAAGACAACGCACCGGCACTACGCGCCAGCGCAAGCAACGCCTCCAGATCACAACCGGCGTCGACCTGCGCCCCCATGGCCGCAACAGCCTCCACCGCAGCAGCCTGCCGCTCGGCAACCGGCACCAACCCCAAATGCCGAGAAGGCGTATCCACCTGAGGAGCCCGCCGCAACACACCCAGCACAGGCACCCCGGCCGAGTCCAATGCCTCCCGCAACAACGCCTCATGCCGATCGGACGCAACCTTGTTGAGGATCACGCCCCCGACCCGCACTTCCGGATCCCAAGAAGCAAACCCATGCACCAACGCCGCAACAGACCGAGACTGCGAAGACGCGTCAACGACAAGAACCACCGGCGCCCGCAGCAACTTCGCGACATGCGCCGTGGACGCCAACTCCCCTTCGCCCGCAGCCCCGTCGAACATCCCCATCACACCCTCGACGACCGCGAGATCACACCCGCGCGCGCCGTGCGCGAACAGCGGACCGACCAACTCCGGCCCGCACAGATACGCGTCGAGGTTCCGCCCCACCCGCCCGGTGGCGAGCGAGTGATACCCGGGATCGATGTAGTCGGGCCCGACCTTGTGCGGAGACACGGCAAGCCCCCGCGCGGCGAACGCGGCCATCAACCCCGTGGCGACGGTGGTCTTGCCGCTGCCGGAGGACGGCGCGGCGACGACCAGCCGGGGGACGGAGGACGGGGAAGTGGTCACGGCTTCACCACTCGATACCCCGCTGACCCTTCTGCCCGGCGTCCATGGGGTGCTTGACCTTGGACATGTCGGTGACGAGGTCGGCGTACTCGACGAGCTTCTCGGGCGCGTTCCGCCCGGTGATCACGACATGCTGCGTGCCAGGCCGATCCCGCAGCACGGAGACGACCTCATCGACATCGACCCACCCCCAGTGCATCGGATAGGCGAACTCGTCCAGCACGTACAGCTTGTAGGTCTCGGCGGCGAGATCCCGCTTGACCTGCTCCCACCCCTCGCGCGCCTTCTCCTCGTTGTCCATCTGGGAGTCGCGCTGAACCCACGACCACCCCTCGCCCATCTTGTGCCAGTCGACGGACCCACCCTCACCGGAGGCTCCGAGCACCCGAAGCGCGTTCTCCTCCCCGACCTTCCACTTCGCGGACTTGACGAACTGGAACACCCCGATCGGCCACCCCTGATTCCAGGCCCGCAACGCGAGCCCGAAAGCAGCAGTGGACTTGCCCTTCCCAACTCCCGTGTGCACAACGACAAGTGGCCGATTCCGCCGCTGACGGGTCGTCAACCCGTCATCCGGTACGACACTTGGCTGCCCCTGCGGCATTACGCGGCCCTCCTCTGTACGTCCTTCACGAGCCCGGCGATCGAATCGGCCCGCAACTCGTCGAGCGTCACCGCCGTACCGTCCAGTTCACCGGCCAACTGCCCGGCCAGCCCCAGCCGTACGGGCCCCGTCTCGCAGTCCACGACCACGGAGGCGACCCCGTCGGCGGCGAACAACCGCGCCGCCCGCCCGGCAAGCGCGACCGGCTCGGGCCCACCGGTGGCCCGCCCGTCGGTCACGAGAACAACCAACGCCCGACGGGCCGGATCCCGCAACCGCTCCACCCGCAACACGTCATGCGCCTTGAGCAGCCCGGCGGCAAGCGGCGTCCGCCCACCCGTCGGCAACGACTCCAGCCCTACGGCGGCGGCGTCCACGGACGAGGTCGGCGGCAACGCAACATCAGCGCTCGCCCCCCGGAAGGTCACCAGCCCCACCTTGTCCCGCCGTTGATACGCGTCCAACAGCAACGACAGCACAGCCCCCTTCACCGCACTCATCCGCTGCCGCGCCGCCATCGACCCGGACGCGTCCACGACGAACAGCACGAGGTTGCCCTCACGCCCCTCGCGCGTCGCCTGCCGCAGATCGTCCCGGCGCACGACCAGCCCACGCCCGGACCGTCCCCGGGCCAGTTGATGCGGAGCGGCCGCCTGGATGGTGGCCGCCAAGTGCAGCTTGGTGAGCGCCCCTTGGGGCCGCTTGGCCCCGGTGGTCCGCCCGTGCTCGGTCCGCGCCCGCGAACGCCGCCCGGCGGCACCCTCGCCGATCCCCGGCACACTCAACACCTTGGTACGGAAGGGCTCGGAGGCCCGCACGGGCTGCTGCTCACCCGAGCCCGCGCCGGAAGGCTGCGGCTCCCCGCCCTCGCCGGCCTCGGGCTGCGCGCCCGTGTCATCACCCTGGGGCCCATCGGAGTCCGGCTGCTGCCCGCCACCCCCACCGGGACCGTCAGGACCGCCGTCCGGATCGGGATCGTCCTCGGGCCCCTGCTCCGGCTCCTGCTCCGCGAACTCCTCCAACGTCTCGTCGAGCTTGTTCTCGTCAAGTCCCGGCGCGTCGAAGGGATTTCGCCGCCGCCGGTGCGGCAGCGCGAGCAACGCGGCCTGCCGTACGTCCTCGGCGAGCACGTCCGTCCGCCCGGCCCACGCGGCCAGCGCGGTCGCCGTACGGGCCATCACGATGTCGGCCCGCATCCCGTCCACCTCGAAGGCCGCACAGGTCGCCGCGATCTGCCGCAACGCCCCGTCGCCCAGCCGTACGGACGGCAACAGCGCACGCGCGGCGATGATTTGGGCTCGTACGGCGGACTCCTCGTCCGCCCAGCGCGCGGTGAACCCGGCCGGATCGTCGTCGTAGGCGAGCCTACGCCGGACGACCTCGACCCGCTGGTCGGGCTCCCGGGAGGCGGCGACCTCGACGGTCAGGCCGAAGCGGTCGAGCAACTGCGGGCGCAGTTCGCCCTCTTCGGGGTTCATCGTGCCGACGAGCAGGAAGCGGGCGGCGTGCCGGACGGAGACGCCTTCGCGTTCGACGTACGACGCGCCCATCGCCGCCGCGTCCAGCAGCAGGTCGACCAGGTGGTCGTGGAGGAGGTTGACCTCGTCGACGTAGAGGATGCCCCGGTGTGCGTCGGCGAGCAGGCCGGGTTCGAAGGCCTTGACGCCCTCGGCGAGTGCCCGCTCGATGTCGAGCGCGCCGACGAGCCGGTCCTCGGAGGCTCCGACCGGCAACTCGACCATGCGAGCGGGGCGTTGGGCCCCGGGCCCGGTCTCGTGCGGGCCGTCCGGGCAGGCCGGGTCGGGCGCGGCGGGGTCGCAGGAGAAACGGCAGCCGGGGACGACGGCGACCTCCGGCAGCAGCGCCGAAAGGGCGCGTACCGCCGTCGACTTGGCGGTGCCCTTCTCGCCGCGCACCAGCACACCGCCGACCGCCGGCGACACGGCGTTCAGCAGCAGCGCGAGCCGCAGATCGTCCTGGCCGACAACGGCCGTGAACGGAAAGGGAGTTGTCACTGGTCGTCGCCCTCCAGGTCGCCTTCGAGCTCCAGATAGGTGGCCCGCAGTCGTTCCAGCGTGTCCGCGTCCGGCTCGGCCCACAGCCCGCGCTCGGCCGCTTCGAGCAGCCGCTCGGTGATGCCGCGCAGCGCCCACGGGTTGGACTTCTTCATGAAGTCCCGGTTCTCCGGGTCGAAGACGTACTCCGCGCTGAGCTTCTCGTACATCCAGTCGTCCACGACCCCGGCCGTCGCGTCGTACCCGAAGAGGTAGTCGACGGTCGCCGCCATCTCGAAGGCGCCCTTGTAGCCGTGGCGCCGCATCGCCGCCATCCAGCGGGGGTTGACCACGCGGGCGCGGAAGACGCGGTGGGTCTCCTCGCCCAGCGTGCGGGTCTTCACCTGGTCCGGGGTGGCGGAGTCGCCGACGTACGCCTCGGGGGAGGTGCCGGTCAGGTGGCGGACCATGGCGACCATGCCGCCGTGGTACTGGAAGTAGTCGTCCGCGTCGACGAGATCGTGCTCGCGGGTGTCAACGTTCTTGGCCGCTACGGCAATTCGCTTGAACGCCGTCTCCATGTCCCCGCGCGCCGCCCGACCGTCGAGTCCGCGCCCGTACGCGTAACCGCCCCACACGGCGTACACCTCGGCGAGGTCCGCGTCGCTGCGCCAGTTCCGCGCGTCGATCAGCGGCAGCAGACCGGCGCCGTACGCGCCCGGCTTGGAGCCGAAGATGCGGGCCGTGGCCCTGCGCCGGTCGCCGTGTTCGGCGGTGTCCTCGTCGGCGTGCTTGCGGACGTAGTTGGACTCCGGCGGCTCCTCCAGCTCGGCCACCGCCCGCACCGCGTCGTCGATCAGCCCGACGACGTGCGGGAACGCGTCCCGGAAGAACCCGGAGATCCGCACCGTGACGTCGATGCGCGGCCGGCCCAACTCCGTGACGGGCACGATCTCGAAGCCGGTCACCCGGCGCGAGGCGTCGTCCCAGACGGGACGGCAGCCCAGCAGCGCGAGGATCTCGGCGATGTCGTCGCCCTGGGTGCGCATCGCCGACGTGCCCCACACCGTGAGGCCGACGGACTGGGGGAACTCGCCGTTGTCCTGGAGGTACCGCTGCACCAGGGAGTCGGCGAGTGCCTGCCCGACCTCCCAACTCAGCCTGGACGGGATGGCCTTGGGGTCGACCGAGTAGAAGTTTCGGCCGGTCGGCAGGACGTTGACCAGACCGCGGGTCGGGGAACCCGACGGACCCGCCGGGACGTAACCGCCGTTCAGGGCAAGGAGGATGTGGTCGATCTCATCGGTCGTGCGGGCGAGCCGGGGTACGACCTCGGCGCAGGCGAACTCCAACACCGCTACGGCGTCCGGGAGTTCGGTGCCGATGACGGCACGGACGAGCGCCGGGACCGCCGTGACCTCCCACTCCTGGGACTCCATGCCCTCCGCGAACCGGCGGCACAGCTGCTCCAGCAGATCGATCGCGTCAGCGGCGGAACGGGCGGGGCCGTCGACCAGCTCGGTCAGCTCCACCGGCACCTTCACGGGAGCGCCCGGCTCAGCCAGCAACTCCTTCTCGACCAGCCCGAAGTGCTCCGCCAGCGCGGCCCGCAGACCCGGCAGCGCGTTCGCCTGCCCGCCCCACACCTGCGAGGCGCGCAGCACGGCGAGCACGAGGTTCACCCGCGCCTCACCGACCGGGCCGCCGCCGAGGATGTGCAGCCCGTCGCGGATCTGCACGTCCTTGATCTCGCACAGATAGCCGTCGATGTGCATCACGAACTCGTCGAACGCCGCGTCGTCCGGCTGGTCGTCGACATGCAGGTCGTGGTGCAGCTCGGCCGCCTTCACCAGCGTCCAGATCTGCGCGCGCACGGCCGGTGCCTTCGTCGGGTCCAGATCGGACACGAGGGCGTACTCGTCGAGGAGTTGCTCCAGCTTGGCCAGGTCGCCGTACGTGTCGGCACGCGCCATCGGCGGCACCAGGTGGTCGACGACCGTGGCGTGACCGCGCCGCTTGGCCTGCGTCCCCTCTCCGGGGTCGTTGACGATGAACGGGTAGATCAGGGGGAGTTCACCCAGCACGGCGTCGGGCGCGCAGCCGCTGCTGAGCCCAAGTCCCTTGCCGGGCAGCCATTCCATGGTGCCGTGCTTGCCCATGTGGATGATCGCGTCGGCGCCGAAGCTGTTGTCCAGCCAGCGGTACGCGGCCATGTAGTGGTGCGACGGCGGCATGTCGGGGTCGTGGTAGATCGCGATCGGGTTCTCACCGAAGCCGCGCGGGGGTTGGATCATGACCACGACGTTTCCGAACTGGAGGGATGCCAGCACGATGTCGTCGCCGTCGACGTAAAGGTTGCCGGGCGGCTCACCCCACGCGTCCAACATGCCCTGCCTGAGCTCCGGTTCGAGCTTGTCGAACCACGCCTGGTAGTCGGCGAGCGGCACGCGCGCGGGCGCGGCGGCCAGTTGCTCCTCGGTGAGCCATTCGACGTCGTGGCCACCGGCGTTGATCAGCCGATGGATCAACTCGTCTCCGTTGTTCGGGTGTTCGTCGACCCCGTACCCGGCGTCCCGCAACGCGTCCAGCACCCGAATCGCCGAGGCGGGCGTGTCCAGGCCCACCGCGTTGCCGACACGCGAGTGCTTGGTCGGATAGGCGGTGAACACGACCGCGAGCTTCTTCTCGGCGTTCGGCTTGTGCTTCAACTGCGCGTGCCGTACGGCGATTCCGGCGACCCGCGCGGCCCGCTCGGGGTCGGCGACGTAGACCGGGACATCGTCCGGGCCCTGCTCCTTGAAGGAGAACGGGACCGTGATGAGGCGGCCGTCGAACTCCGGGATCGCGACCTGCATCGCCGCGTCCATGGGGGAGAGGGCGGCATCCGACTCGTCCCAGGCCGCCCTGGACGTCGTAAGGCAAAGTCCTTGCAGCACAGGGACGTTGAGGTCGGCGAGGGCGCCGATGTCCCAGGCCTCCTCGTCGCCGCCGGCCGAGGCCTGGGAGGCGTGGGTGCCGCCGGAGGCGAGGACGGTGGCGATGAGCGCGTCGGCCTTGCCGAGGATCTCGTACAGCCCGGAGTCGGCGCCGCGCAGTGAACCGCAGTACACGGCAAGGGCGTTGGCGCCCTTCGCCTCGATCTGCTCGCAGAGGGTGTCCACGAAGGCGGTGTTGCCGGAGAGGTGGTGCGCCCGGTAGAAGAGCACGCCGACCGTCGGGCGGCCCTCGACGAAGGCGCGCTCGCCGTGGACGCCGAACTCGGCCATCTTCTGCGGCTCTTCGAAACCCTCGCCGGTGAGCAGCACGGTGTCCGAGAGGAAGCGGGCGAGTTCGGTGAGGTTGTCCGGGCCGCCCTCGACGAGATAGCGCAGTGCCTCGGCGACGACACCGGCCGGTACCGACGACTCGGCCATCAACTCCGCGTCGGGGACGGTCTCTCCGCCCAGCAGCACGGTCGGGATGCCGGAGGCCTTGAGCGCGGCGAGCCCGTCCTCCCAGGCGCGCTTGCCGCCGAGCAGTCGTACGACGGCGATGTCCGAACCGGCGATCAGGGCGGGGAGTTCCTCCGCCGCGTCCACCCGGGACGGGTTGCCGATCCGGTACCCGGCGCCGGAGGCCCGGGCCGCCAGCAGATCCGTGTCGGCGGTCGACAACAACAACACTGTGCTCATGCGGGCGCTCCCGGTGGAATGAAAGGCAGTCCTTGTGGCGCGCCGGACTCGATGAGTCGCCAGAGCGCGTCCGTGTCCGCGTGCTGTTCGATGAGGTCGCCGAGCCGGTCGAGCTGCTCCTCGCGCAGCGCGGCGAACGAGGTGTCGGGCGCCGGTTCGAACCGGCGGCCCGCGGCGGCCGCCACCTCGCGCAGGAACGCCCGCCGGAACCCGTCCGACTCCAGCGAGCCGTGCCAGTGGGTGCCCCAGGTCTGACCGACCCGGCACCCGTCCAAGAAGGCTTCGCCGCCGGTCAGTTGGGCGACCCCGTGATGGATCTCGTACCCCTCGACCGGCTCGCCGAGGGCTTCGCCCACCGGCCGGGTGAGGGTCTTCTCGCGCGCGAACCGCACGCGCAGCGGCAGGACGCCGAGCCCGTCGACCGACCCCTGCCGGCTCTCGATCTCGTCGTCGATGTGCTCGCCGAGGATCTGGAAGCCGCCGCAGATCCCGAGGATCGGGCGTTGCTCGGCGGCCCGGCGGACGAGGGCGTCCCCAAGTCCCCGCTCCCGCAGCCACTCCAGCGCCTTCACCGTCCCCCGAGTCCCGGGGATCACGACGAGATCGGCGTCGGCCAACTCCTCCGGCCGGTCCACGAACCGCACCACGACGCCCGGTTCGGCGGCCAGCGCGTCCACGTCCGTGAAGTTCGACATGAGGGGGATCGCGCAGACGGCGACCCGCAGCACGTCCTCGCCGACCGGAGGCGCGGTGTTCGACTCGCGCACCGTCCCGCGCAGCGAGATCCGCAGCCCGTCCTCCTCGTCGATCCCGAGGCCGTGCCGGAACGGCAGCACGCCGTACGTCCGCCGCCCGGTGAGGCCGAGCAGCATCTCCAACCCCGGTTCCAGCAGCGACACATCGCCGCGGAACTTGTTGACGAGGAACCCGGCGACGAACGCCTGGTCCTCGGGGCTGAGCAGCGCGACGGTGCCGAAGAAGGAGGCGAAGACGCCCCCGCGATCGATGTCGCCGACGACGAGAACGGGCAGTTGGGCGTTGCGCGCGATGCCCATGTTCACGATGTCCGTCCGCCGAAGATTGATCTCGGCGGGACTGCCGGCCCCCTCACAGATCACCGCGTCATACGTGCCCCGCAACTCGGCGAGACAGTCCAACACCGTGCCGAGCAGCGCCTCTTGGCGCCCGCCGTGATAGCCGCGCGCACTCATCTCGCCAACTGGCTTGCCCATGAGGACCACTTGGCTGGTGCGGTCGCTGCCCGGCTTGAGGAGGACGGGGTTCATCAGCGCGGTCGGCTCGATGCGGCACGCCTGCGCCTGCATGGCCTGGGCCCGACCGATCTCGGCACCTTCGCGCGTCACGAACGAGTTCAGGGACATGTTCTGCGCCTTGAACGGCGCGACCTTCACCCCCTGCCGCACCAGCCACCGGCAGATCCCGGCGGTCACGACACTCTTGCCGGCGTCCGAGGTGGTCCCGGCCACCAACAACCCACCGCCGCTCATGACGTGCGTCCCTTCACGAGGAGCCGCCCGGCGACACTGACCCCGAGCGCGAGCAGACCGACGCGCCGGGACAGCCGTACGGCACGCGCGATGTCCGGTACGGCGACGGGGCGTCCGTCGCCGTTGAGCACGGGCCGGTGCTCGACCCGGCCGCCGTAGGAGAGCGTGCCGCCGAGGCGTACGCCGAGGGCGCCCGCGAAGGAGGCCTCCACGGGGCCCGCGTTGGGGCTCGGGTGTTTGCGGGCGTCGGTGCGCCAGGCGCGGGCGGCGCCGCGCGGGTCGCCGCCCGCCACGGTCGCAAGGGCGGCGGTGAGGCGGGCGCCCGGCCAGCCGGCGACGTCGTCGAGGCGGGCCGAAGCCCAGCCGTAGCGGCGGTACTTGGGCGACTTGTGGCCGACCATGGCGTCGAGGGTGTTCACGGCGCGGAAGCCGAGCAGGCCCGGGACGCCCGCGATGCCGCCCCAGACCAGGGCGCCGACGACCGCGTCGGAGGTGTTCTCGGCGACGGACTCGACCACGGCCCGGGCGATCCCGTCGGCGTCGAGGGACTGCGGGTCCCGTCCGCAGAGGTGGGGGAGCCGTGCCCGCGCACCGTCGATGTCCCCGGCCTCCAGCGCGCGCCCGATGACCCCGGCCTCGCGTGCGAGCGAGGTCCCGCCGACGACGGCCCAGGTGGCTGCGGCGGTGAGGGCGGCAGAGGCCGTACGAGACGGTCGTAGGGCCGAAGTGGCCGCGGTGGCGAGGGCGATGGTGCCACCGACGCACACGGCGGTGTGCAGGGCGCCCCAGCCCCGGTGGTCGCGCCACAGCACCTGTTCCACGGCACCGGCGGCACGGCCGAACGCGGCGACCGGGTGCCCGCGGCGGGGATCGCCGAGGAGGTGGTCGCCGAGGAGGCCGGCGGCGGCGCCGTACGCGAAGACGCGATCGGCACGCATCGGGTCAGCCGATCACTGAGTCGGACACGGGGATGGTGCGGGACCTCGAACGGCAGCCGAGCATGGCGATTTGTCCTCACTCAGGGTGTCCACGCCCTGGTTCGACGAGACCGGCGGTGAGAGTTCCTGGCTCCCGGGGGTGTCTACCCCGGTGACAGTGGCGGGACCGCGCCGGATTCGCACCGGCTTCCTCTCCTGCCGCCGTATATGGCTCCGGCAGTCCACCATGCTGTTGGAAGGGCCGTCAACTTGCTGTTGACCTGCGGGGACGGAGTGTGCTGATGCCCACACGCGAGGGGCCGGAGGGGGCACGCGGACGTGGGGGGGGGGGGGGGGGGGGGGGGGGGCCCCCCCCCCCCCCCCCCCCCCCACGTCGAGTTCACCTGGCGGCCGGTCAGGCCACGATCAGATAGATCCCGTACGCCACCGCCGCCGCGCAGGCCGCGAAGCAGGCGTACGCGCCGGTCAGGGCGAGAGGCGCGGAGTCGCCCTGGGCGGTGGCGCGTTCGCGGCGGGAGAGGCCGACGATGCCGAGGGTGAAGACCGCCACGAGGGAGACGGTGGCCACGAGGCTGACGCCGAAGACGGAGCCGAGGGCTGCCCAGTCGATGTGCATGCTGATTCGTTCCTTCGTGTCCGGGGCGCGGGCTCAGACGGCGGCGGCCGGCGGTGTCGCCGGGTCGGACTTCGCGAGGGTGGGCGGGGAGGGGATCGTCGCCGACAGGCCCTCGGAGAGGGCGACCGACGGGGGCGGCGGGGTGACGGCGGCGATCGCGGTGGTGACCACGCCGGCCGGTTCGTCGATCTCGTTGACGTTCGAGGCGTCGACGACCTGGCGGCGGGAGAGCAGCCAGATGCCGGTGCTGGAGGCGACCAGGAAGACGGCCACCAGGGCGGTGCCCCAGTCGCCGAGGTCGGTCACGGACTCGGCGAGCGCGCCGACCAGTGCGGCGGCCGGCAGCGTGAGCCCCCAGGCGACGAACATCCGGGTCGCGGTCGACCAGCGGACGACCCCGCCCTTGCGGCCGAGGCCCGCACCCATCACCGAACCGGAGACGGCGTGCGTGGTGGAGAGGGAGAAGCCGATGTGCGAGGAGGCCAGGATGACCGCGGCGGCGCTGGTCTGGGCGGCGAAGCCCTGCTGCGGCTGGAGGTCGGTCAGGCCCTTGCCCATCGTGCGGATGATGCGCCAGCCGCCGATGTACGTGCCCATCGCGATCGCCAGACCGGCGGAGAGGATGACCCAGGTGGGCGGGTCCGAGTCGGGGGCGATGGAGCCGCCGGCGACCAGGGCCAGGGTGATGATGCCCATCGTCTTCTGCGCGTCGTTCGTGCCGTGGGCCAGCGAGACCAGGCCGGCGGAGGCGATCTGGCCGACGCGGAAGCCCTTGTCGGCGGCCTTGCCGCCCGCGTTGCGGCTCAGGGCGTAGGAGAAGCGGGTGGCGAGCATCGCCGCGACGCCCGCGACGACCGGGGCGGCGAGCGCCGGCAGCAGCACCTTGGTGACCAGGACGTCACCGTGGACCGCGCCGGTGCCGGCCGAGGCGATGGTCGCGCCGATCAGGCCGCCCATCAGGGCGTGCGAGGAACTGGACGGCAGGCCGACGAGCCAGGTCACCAGGTTCCAGAGGATCGCGCCGACCAGGGCGGCGAAGATGACCTCGGGCCGGATGCCGCTCTCGTCGACGAGCCCCTTGGAGATCGTGTTGGCGACCTCCACGGAGAGAAAAGCGCCCACCAGGTTGAGGGTGGCCGACATGGCCACCGCGACCTTGGGCTTGAGCGCACCGGTCGAGATGGTGGTGGCCATCGCGTTGGCGGTGTCGTGGAAACCGTTCGTAAAATCGAACGCGAGTGCGGTAACGACCACAATCGCGAGGATCAGCGAGAAGTTTTCCATTTACCCAGGCAATCGTTCGAGGTCATCGGCGCGTTGACCGTAGGCAATCTGAATGAACGGAAGATGAACTAGGGGGGTATCCGTGGTGGCCGAATTGCCTGGTGAGTGCCTGGTGGGTGTCTGGCGGACGCCCGGTGGGTGTCTGGTGAGCGCCCGGGGGCGCCTGGGGGATGTGTCGTGGGTCGTCGCGCGGGTCGTCTAGTAGCCCCGGGCGAACTTCCGCAGTTGGCTCACCGTCCCGTTGAAGAGATTCTGGTCACCCGGCAGGCTCCCGCTGTTGTCGTACTGCCAGAAGGTCCAGTACGACCATCCGGCGGGCAGTGAGCCCGCGTCCGCCGACTCGTGGCGGGCGATCCAGAGGGCGTGTGTCGAGGCGAGGGCCGCGCTGTTGCCCGTGCAGGTCTTCCACCACAGGGCGGTCGTGTAGATCACCGGGCGGCGGCCGGTCTCCTGCTTCACCTCGGCGCTGAAGGCCTTGATCCAGTTGACCATTCCGGTCTTGCTCAGGCCGTAGCAGGGGTGTTTCTTGTCGTACGGGTTGTTCTCGATGTCCAGCGCCGGCGGCAGCGTCCAGCCGTCCGCCTTCCAGTCGCCGCCGTGCGCCACGAAGTACGCGGCCTGGCTCCCGCCCGACGACCTGTCCGGCAGGGCGAAGTGGTACGCGCCGCGGATGATGCCGGCCTTGCGGGCGCCGTCGTACTGCTGACCGAAGTACGGGTTGCGGTAGGTGGTCGACTCGGTCGCCTTGACGTAGACGAACGTGGCGCCCTTCGCCTTCGCACTCGGCCAGTTGACGTTCTTCTGGTGCGAGGAGACGTCGTGGCCTTTCACCGGGCTCGCGGCGACGGCGCCGGCGGCGGTGGCCGGGGTCTCGGCGAGCGCGAGGGTGGTGGCGCCGACGGTGAGTGCGGCGAGGGCGGCTGCGGCGAGGCGGGCGCGGGGGTGGGGGTGGATGTGGGGACGGGTGCGAAGGCGGGTGCCGGTGCGGGTGTCGGTGCTGGCGTCGGTGCCGGCGTTGGTGCTGGCGCGGGTCAGGGACGGTTTGCGATCACGGGCCATGTTTCCCCCGGGAATGGCGGCGTGCACGACAAATCCTCCAGAGGTTATTGGAAGATCTGTCGACGCCGGTCGGTCTCCGGCCAAGCGGCCGGAGTGGGTGGTTGGCACCCATATGTCATCTTTCGGATGTGCGGCTTCCGGCCTAAAGTGCCTTCGCCCGAACGTGCGTTGGAGCACCGGCTGGCAGGATCGCGGCATGGCTGAGCAACGGCGGGACCAGCGGGACGGGCGGGGCGCCCGGGAGAGTGCGGGGGCTATGGGGGACGCGCGGAGGAGGAGTGTGCGCGCCGAGGAGGCGCACGCCTGGGGCGCACTCGTCGCGACAGCGCGCCGGACGGTCTCCGACGGCCTGGTCGTCGGCACCTCCGGAAACGTCTCGGTGCGCGTCGGCGACACCGTCCTGGTCACACCGTCGGGCGTTCCCTACGACCGCCTCGCCCCCGCGGATACGGTCGGCGTCGACCTGGACGGCCGACAAGTTCTCGGCACCCTGCTCCCGACGAGCGAACTCCCCATGCATCTCGCCGTCTACCGCACCACCGACGCCCACGCCGTCGTCCACACCCACGCCGTCCACGCGACGGCCGTCTCGACCCTCGTCCCCGAACTCCCCTCCGTCCACTACATGTCCGGCGCCCTCGGCGGCCCGGTCCGAGTTGCCCCGTATGCGACCTACGGCACGGAGGAGTTGGCCGAGAACATGCTCCGGGCCCTGACGGACCGCTCCGCCTGCCTCCTCCAGAATCACGGCACGATCGCCTACGGCACGTCCCTGGACCAGGCGTTCGACCGCACGGCCCAGCTGGAGTGGATGTGCCGGTTGTGGCTGACGGCTTCGTCGGTGCCGGGGTTGTCGCCGACGTTGCTGACGGGGGAGCAGGTGGCTGAGGCGGGGGAGCGGTTGCGGGGGTATGGGCAAGGGGGCGCGCGGCCTATGGGCAAGGGGGCGCGCGGCGGGGGGAGGGGTGAGGGTGCGGTGAGGTGAGGCGTGAGGGTGCGGAGGGGTGAGGGTGCGGTGAGGTGAGGCGTGAGGGTGCGGAGGGGTGAGGGTGCGGCGAGGTGAGGCGTGAGGGTGCGGTGAGGCGTGAGGAGTGAGGGCGGGGTGGAGGGCGAGAGCGCGGCGTGGTGAGGGGAAGCGCGCTGAGGTGTGGGGGAAGGGGCGGCGGTAGTGGGAGGGCGGGGCTGGCTCGGGCGAGGGGCGAGGGGCGAGGGGGAGAGCGTGGCGAAGCGGGGGTGCGGGTGCGGGCGAGGCGGCGAGGGTGGCTGGGGTGAGGGAACGAGTGGACGGGAGAGCGAGGGTGGGCGCGGCGAGGGCTAGGGGCACTGTCGACGGCCGGTTCTTCCGCGGTGCGCTTCCGGCGGCTGCCGGAGAGGACCCTCCGACGGAGCCGAGCTGCCCCGCGTCACCCACACAGCCTCGTCTCGTGCTCGTCCCCGTGGCTCTGCGGTACCGGCCCGCCTCGAACAATCCCCGCGTCCCGTGCGACCGGCGGCCTCGGCGTCGCGTCGTGCCACCAACCCGTCGCGTATCACCCTTGAGTCACCCTTGAGGTCCCGCGCAACCGGCACCGTCCCCTCACCACCACCCTCATCACCACTCAAACAGTGCCCGTGACCACCGGCATGGTGTCTCGCGCCGTCACCGAGACGTCCCGGCCTCCGGGCACCCGCGCCCGGCACCCCAAGCAGGACCCGCCATTGCTCCGCTCCTGCCGCCATCACCAGGACACCCAGCCTCTCCCGCACACCTCCGTCCGGTACCCCAAGCAGGACCCGCCACCGCTCCGTCCGCGCCGTCATCACCAGGACACTCAGCCCCTCCCGCATACCCGCGCCCGACACCCCAAGCAGGACCCGCCACCGCTCCGCCCCTGCCGCCATCACCAGGACACCCAGCCCCCCCGCACACCTCCGCCCGGCACTTCCAAGCGGGCGCCAGCCACCATTGGCTCCGTCGCTGCTGCCACCCCCGGGGCACCCTCCCGGGCCTCCGGAACACCCCCTCCCGGGGCACCTTCGCCCACTCCATGCAGCGCCCGCCCCACCGGCACGGCCTCACCGGCACCGCCCCACCCCCCACCGAAACACCCCGCCCTCGATACCCCCCGCCCGAAACCCCACCCCCCTCCGGCTGGCCGGTAGCCGGGTCCCCCGGGACACTGGACCCGTGCGCACAGTCAAAGCGACGGCCGCGGCCGTCTCCGTGGCCCTCGCGGCCGGTGTCGCCGGTGTTGCCGCCGGGCGGTATGCCAGTGACGCCGCGCTGAAGGCGCCGCCCGGACGCCCGCTGCCGACCGAACCCCGGCTCACGGTGCACTCCACCGCCGCCGGCCAGATCGCCCTCACCCGGGACCTCGCCTCGCTGCGCCCGGGCACGTACGGGCTCGCCGGTGACGGTACCCACGCCGTCGTCGGTTCCGTCGTCGAGACCGCGTCGCCCTCCGCAGACGCCGTCGTACGCCGCCTGGAACGCGTCACCCACGGCACCCTCCGCCCTGGCGACAAGGTGTGGCTCACCCCGAACGTCCACATCGGCAATCCGAGCGCCGCCCTCGGCCTGGACCACGCCGACATCGACATCCCCGGCGAACTCGGCTCCCTGCCCGCGTGGTTCGTACCCGGGGCGCGCAGCACCTGGGTGATCGCGGTGCACGGACTGGCCGCCACGCGCGAACTCTCCCTGAACGTCATGGAGTTCCTGCACCGCAACAGCTTCCCGGTGCTCGCCCTCGCCTACCGCGGCGACCTGGGCGCACCCCGCAACCCCGACGGCCTGAACCACCTCGGCGAGACCGAGTGGCGCGACCTGGACGCGGCGATCCGCTACGCCGTGCGGTACGGCGCCGAGCACGTCGTCCTCTACGGCTGGTCCACCGGCGCCACCATGGCCCTGCGCGCCGCCGCCCACTCCGCGCTGCGCGACCACGTCTCCGGCCTGGTGCTGGACTCCCCGGTGCTGGACTGGGAGACGACGCTGCGCGCCCTCGCCACCGCCCGGCACACCCCGGGCGCGCTGCTGCCGCTCGCGGTCCGCGCCGCCCAGGGCCGCACCGGGCTGCACGGCGACCGCATCGCCGAGGCCGCCGACCCGACCCGGCTCAAGGTCCCGACCCTGATCTTCCACGGCCCGGACGACACCGTGGCCCCCTGGACCCTCTCCCGCCGCTTCGCCGCGCACCGCCCCGACCTGATCACCCTCCAGCCGGTCGCCCACGCCCCGCACAGCGCGATGTGGAACGCCGACCCGGCCGGCTACGAGGAGATCCTGCGCCGCTTCCTGACCCCGCTGATGTGATCCGCGCCCCGGCGGTGTCATCCGCGCACCGCCGACGTGATCCACCGGCCCGTACCGGACGCCCTCTTTCACCATCCCGACTCCCCTCCCGGGCTCCCACCCCCTCCACACCGCGCCGACCTTCCGTTTAGCCCTGTACCACTGGCCTGATCCCGGTCCCCAGCTGCCCGCGAGACCCCGTGCCTTGGCCCTCCCCGTCGCCCGCCGTGACATTCCGTTTGGGTTTTCGGACCGTCAACCGGAAGACTGCACCCGTGACGTCCCGTATCCCGCGCGACTCCAGGCTTCGACTCGTCCGCCCGCGACCCCTGGCCGCCGCCCCCCGAGCGATGAACCAGCGGCGCTCGCGCCGCCCCGCGCCCCGCCCTCCGGAGGGCACACCGGCCCCCGCGGAACTGGCCAGAATGGCACGCTCCGGCCTGGCCGGAGCCGCCCGCGTCGCCCACTGGGCCGACGCCGCACTACGCCCCGGCCGTGACAGCGCGAGCCCCGACGGCAAGGGCACCCTCTCCGACGCGACCGCCGAACTCGCGGCCGCGGAGCTGGGCCTGACCCCGGCTCAGGTCCGCGCCGACTGGGACACCGCCCGCCTCGCCGGCCTCGTCGAGGTGCACGGCGACGAAGCCCGCCCCGGCTGGCGACTGCGTGCCTGGGACCGCGACGACAGCGCCGTCCTGCGCGGCTGGGTCGCCCTCTTCGACGCCTGGTCGCTCGCCCACCCCGAACCCCGGGAGCACGAGCCCTCAGCCGTCGCCGAGGTCGTCTCGGCCATGCCCCAGGTGCTCTCCTTCCTCCAGCTGTCCGCCGGCCCCGTCCCCGTCGAACAGCTCCTCGACCTCCTCGGCCAACGGGTCACCGAACTGCGCACCGAGCGCTGCGAGATCCCCTACGGCCCCCAGCCCGAACCCGTCCAGCAGCCCCCGGCCGCCGACACCCCCGACACCCCTCTCGACCCCCTCCTCGACTGGGCCCTGCACGCCCTCGCGTCCGTCGGCGCCCTCACCTACGGCGACGCCCAGGCCACCCTCACCCCGCTCGGCAGCTGGGCGGTCTGGGTCAAGCTGGAGCAGATCTGCGTCGCCGCGCAGAGCCCCGCCGGGAACATCGAGCAGTCCGCCGAGGACATGCTCCGCGGCTGCTCCCAGCTCCGCCCGAACGCCGCCCGCGCCGAATACCGCGCCTGGCTCGCCGCCCGCACCGTGGGCACCGCCGTCGGCCAGCTGATCGACGCCGCCCGCGGCGAGGACGCCCTGCTGCGCGGCCTCGCCTTCGAGGCGCTGCGCGTCGTAGGAGCCCCCGCGGAGCCCGACGTCCGTGCCGTAGCCGACGAGGCGACCCTGCGGCCGTACGCCCTGCTGTGGCTCGCGGAGCACGACGGGATCGACCCGGAGGACGCCCACGAGGTCCTCACCCGCGAAGAGGCCACCTGGCTGTGGGTCGACAGCGCCGCCGCCGTCGCCGACCACGGGGAGGCTCCGCTGCTGGTGCGGCACCTGGAGTCCGCCATCCAGCCGACCGTCCCGATGCTCCTCGACGAGGTGCGCGCCGTAGGACATCCCCGCACCGTGCAGGTCCTCGTCGCGCTCGCCGCCGCCCACCCCGACCCGGCCCTCGCCAAGGCCGTACGCCGGGCGGCCTTCCAGGTGCACACGGGAGGAAGCTAGACGCGAAGCCAGGCGGGGTCAGGTCCCTGTCTTCGGTATCTCCGGCAGCTCCGGAGCGTACGTACCGAAGCTCCAGATGTTGCCCTCGGCGTCCCGGGCCATGTAGTCCCGCGATCCGTACTCCTGGTCCGTCGGGGGCATCAGGATCTCCGCGCCGTGCTCCACGGCCCGCCGGTGATGGGCGTCGACGTCGTCCACGACGATGTACACACCGGTGGGACCCGCGCTCTTCATCGCCTCGTCGAAACGGCCGCCGCGGCCCTTGGAGCCGAGCATCACCGCGCCGTTGCCCTGCACCAGCTCGGCGTGCATCACCGAGCCGTCCTCGCCCTCGTACACCGCGAGTTCGGTGAAGCCGAAGGCCTCCGTGAGCTGCCGGATCGCCGCCTTCGCGTCCGTGTACAGCAGGGACGGGTAGATGCTCGGACGCCCGCTGTTCTCGCCTGCCATGCCGATCACTTCCTTGTGCATCGGGTGGTCGTCCATCGGGTGTTTTTCGATGGTCTGAGTGCTTTCGACGAGTCTTGCACCCGCCACTGACAACGCCCCCCGAACCGGGCACAGCGGCCGCCGACCACCCTCAGCGAAAGGTGTTGCACTGCGCCATGTCCCCGGTCTTGTAGCCCGTGTAGAACCACTGCTGCCGCTGCGCCGCCGACCCGTGCGTCCAGCTCTCCGGCGTCACCCGGCCCTGGAACCGCTCCTGGATCCGGTCGTCGCCCACGGCCGCCGCCGCGTCCAGGCCGTCCCGGATGTCGGCGTCCGTGAGGCTGGTGATCAACGGCCGCCCGGTCGATTCGTCCTTCGTGGTGGTCGCGTGGTGCGCCCAGACCCCGGCGTAGCAGTCGGCCTGCAGTTCCACCTTCACCGCGTTGCTGTTCGCACCGGTCCGCCCGTCCTGCGACCTGCCGAGCGTGCCCATCAGGTCCTGGACGTGGTGCCCGTACTCGTGGGCCACGACGTACGCCTGCGCGAACGGCCCGCCGCTGGAGCCGAACTTCGTCCGCAGCTCGTCGAAGAACCCCAGGTCCAGATAGACCTTCCGGTCGCCGGGGCAGTAGAACGGCCCCACCGCCGAGGTCGCCGTCCCGCACGCGGTGGCGACCTGCCCGCTGAAGAAGACCGTCGGCGACCGCGTGTACGTGCCGCTGCGCCGCCGGAACTCCTGCGTCCAGAAGTCCTGCACGCTGTTGACCACCGCCACGATGCGGCAGTCCTCCTTGGTGTTCGCGTCCTGCCCGGTACGGCAGGTCGACTGCACCTGGGCGAGCGAGGACGCGGTCGCAGCCGGGGAGTCACTGCCCGACGACAACCCCAGGTTGTCCGGACCGACACCGAAGAAGAGCCCCAGCAGCAGCGCGATCAGCCCCGCGAGGCCACCGCCCACGGTCGCCCGGCCACCGGGAATCCGGCTGCCGCGCACGTCCTGTACCTCGGAGGTGTCCAGATTCGCGTCGTCGTCGAACTGCATGGCGTCATCCTCGCCCGCCGCCCCCACGAAAGCGCCGGGGAGCGTCCGAACGAGGGACACCCCCCCCGACCCTGCCCGCCGAGCCTGCACGCACGCGTGCCTTACGTCACGGTGCGGCGGCCGCTCATCTCCCGCCGACGGCCCGGACCGCGCAGCTCATCGCCATGGACGACCTCTACCCGATCACCCCTGGCTGCCCGCCCCAGGGCAATGACCCGCCGTACACAGGAAAAGCGCTTGCACGGCCCCGTTAGACTTGGCCCATGGCCATTCTCCTCGCGCATTAGACGGCGGGAACGTCCTCAGCCGCCCCTTCCGCCTACGACCCCGCTCTGGAGTCTGACCGTGATCTCCGCCTCCGGTATCGAGCTGCGCGCCGGTGCCCGCGTCCTCATCGAGTCCGCCACCTTCCGTGTCGCCAAGGGCGACCGCATCGGTCTGGTCGGGCGCAACGGCGCCGGCAAGACCACCCTGACCAAGGTCCTGGCCGGCGAGGGCCAGCCCGCCGGCGGCACCGTCACCCGCTCCGGCGAGGTCGGCTACCTCCCGCAGGACCCCCGCACCGGCGACCTGGACGTGCTCGCCAGCGACCGCATCCTCTCCGCGCGCGGCCTGGACACCCTGATCCGCAAGATGCGCGAGAACGAACAGCGCATCGCCAACGGCAGCGGCGCCACCCGCGACAAGGCCATGCGGCAGTACGAGCGCCAGGAGACGGAGTTCCTCACCAAGGGCGGCTACTCCGCCGAGGCCGAGGCCGCCACCATCGCCGCCGCGCTGAACCTCCCGGACCGCGTGCTCGGCCAGCCGCTCCATACGCTCTCCGGCGGTCAGCGCCGCCGTATCGAGCTGGCCCGGATCCTGTTCTCGGACGCGGACACGCTGCTCCTCGACGAGCCCACGAACCACCTGGACGCCGACTCGATCGTCTGGCTGCGCGACTACCTGAAGACGTACCGCGGCGGCTTCATCGTGATCTCCCACGACACCGACCTCGTCGAGACCGTCGTCAACAAGGTGTTCTATCTGGACGCCAACCGCTCCCAGATCGACTACTACAACATGGGCTGGAAGCTCTACCAGCAGCAGCGCGAGGCCGACGAGAAGCGCCGCAAGCGCGAGCGGCAGAACGCCGAGAAGAAGGCCGCCGCCCTGCACTCGCAGGCCGACAAGATGCGCGCCAAGGCCACCAAGACGGTTGCCGCGCAGAACATGGCCAAGCGTGCCGACCGGCTGCTCGCCGGGCTCGACGCCGTCCGCGTCTCCGACAAGGTCGCCAAGCTGCGCTTCCCGGAGCCCTCGCCCTGCGGCAAGACCCCGCTCATGGCGGAGGGCCTGTCGAAGTCGTACGGCTCCCTGGAGATCTTCACCGACGTCGACCTGGCCATCGACAAGGGTTCGCGCGTCGTCATCCTCGGCCTGAACGGCGCCGGCAAGACGACCCTCCTGAAGCTCCTCGGCGGCGCCGAGAAGCCCGACACCGGCGAGGTCATCGAGGGCCACGGCCTCAAGCTCGGCTACTACGCGCAGGAGCACGAGACCCTCGACCCGGAGCGCACGGTCCTGGAGAACATGCGCTCCGCCGCCCCCGACCTGGACCTGGTCGAGGTCCGCAAGACGCTGGGCTCGTTCCTGTTCTCCGGGGACGACGTCGACAAGCCGGCCGGGGTTCTCTCCGGCGGCGAGAAGACCCGGCTCGCGCTCGCCACCCTCGTCGTCTCGTCCGCGAACGTCCTCCTCCTGGATGAGCCGACGAACAACCTGGACCCCGCCAGCCGCGAGGAGATCCTCGGCGCACTGCGCACCTACAAAGGCGCCGTCGTTCTCGTCACCCACGACGAGGGCGCCGTAGAAGCGCTCCAGCCGGAGCGCATCATCCTGCTGCCGGACGGCGTCGAGGACCTGTGGGGCGCGGACTACGCGGATCTCGTCGCGCTCGCCTGACAGTCAGTCCCATGACGGTCAGCGCCGCGTGACCGAATGCTTGATCCACGGCGTATGGATCATTCGGCCTACCGGTGATCCACCATCTGTGTGAGATCTCCTCGTACCGAGGTGTGTCGTACACCGAATTTCCGGCCGAGCCCTTTATCGACAAGGGCTCGGCCGTTCTGCGTCTCTGACCAGGTACTTCACGGAACAACTCGTTCGGCCGTACGGACGCGACCCTCAGGAATTCCACATTCCGCTTGTGGGGACGCGCTCCTGTCGTCAAAACCTTGTCTTACGGACCTTGCCGAATGGGTGGCCATGAACGCTTGGAGGGGTGATCATGAGGAGACCAAGAGCGCACTTCCCATGAGGAGGCACGGGTGGCCGAGACTCTGAAGAAGGGCAGCCGGGTAACCGGCGCCGCGCGCGACAAGCTCGCGGCAGACCTGAAGAAGAAGTACGACTCCGGTGCGAGCATCCGAGCGCTGGCCGAGGAGACCGGCCGCTCGTATGGCTTCGTCCACCGGATGCTCAGTGAGTCGGGCGTCACGCTTCGTGGGCGTGGCGGGGCGACACGGGGCAAGAAGGCTTCGGCCTGACCCCGGGTGGCTCATCGGCTTCGATGGTGGCCACCCGGTCGGACGACTGACCGACCGGGTGGTTACTGTGCAGTCACTTAGCTCTGTTCTGCTCTGCTGACCGCACACATCGGAGGCGCCCCATGGCTTCGCCCGAACAGGACGACAAGGACCTCGGTCCCGTACTCGACAAGGACGGCGTACGGCTCACCGTCGACGACGCGATCGCCACGGTGACGCTGACCAACCCGGCCAAACGCAACGCTCAAAGTCCTGCTCTCTGGCGGGCGTTGGCGGAGGCCGGGCGGTTGCTGCCGGGCTCCGTCCGTGTCGTGGTGCTGCGTGCCGAGGGCAAGTCCTTCTCGGCCGGACTCGACCGACAGGCGTTCACGCCCGAGGGCTTCGACGGCGAACCGTCGTTCATCGACCTCGCGCACAGCGGTGACGCCGTGCTGGACGGGACCATCGCCGAGTACCAGGAGGGCTTCACCTGGTGGCGACGCAGTGACATCGTGTCCATCGCCGCCGTCCAGGGGCACGCCATCGGGGCCGGATTCCAGCTCGCCCTCGCCTGTGACCTGCGCGTCGTCGCCGACGATGTGCAGTTCGCCATGCGCGAGACCAGCCTCGGACTGGTGCCCGACCTGACCGGCACGCATCCCCTGGTGGGCCTCGTCGGCTACGCCCGCGCGCTGGAGATCTGCGCGACCGGGCGTTCCGTCCTGGCCGAGGAAGCCGTCAGCACCGGCCTCGCGAACATCGCCGTGCCCGCCGACCAGGTCGAGGACGCCGTACGCGACCTGGCGAGCGCACTGCTGGCCGCCCCGCGCGACGCCGTCATCGAGACCAAGGCGCTGCTCCAGGGCGTCCAGGGCCGTGCCTACGACGACCAGCGCGCCGCCGAGCGAGCCGCCCAGGCGCGACGCCTGCGGGACCTGGCCGGCGTAGGCGAATAGGACCGTCAGCCCGCCTTGCCGTCAGCCTGCCTCGCGGTCAGTCCACCTTGGTGATCAGTACGGCCACGGTCGGGTGATCCGGCAGCGCCTCGCCGACCCCCGCGCGGACCTCCCGGGCCACATCCAGGGCCCGGCGGTCCGCGCGCACCGCGAGCTCCACGCGTGCGTGGCGACGCGGCAACGCCCCCTCACCCGCGACCTCCTCGATGTGCACCGCCCGGCCGAGCCCGCCCAGCGCTCCGGTCAGCCGGGCCACACCCGGGACGGCGAGCGCGGCCGCGGCGACCAGGGACTCGACGTCTCCATCAACACGGTCAACCTCGTCCACACGATCAATGTCATCAACATGGTCAATGCCGGCGGTGCGGTCATGATTCGCATGGTCCACATGGACGACATCGTCAACGTGATCAACGTTGTCGACGTCGTCCATATGGTCCAGCAGGACCGTCACCTGTAGATCAACCTCATCCACCACCAGCCCGAGCCGCTCCGCCGAGGCCGCCGCCAGCGCCGTACGCAGCCGGGATGCCGCGGTCGGCAAGGGCTCGGTCGCCACGGCCGCGAAATCGGCCGTGATCCGCAGCGGCCCGGGCGGCAGCGCACCCGGCGGAGCCGGTACGGCAGGCTCGTGCGCGCCCTCGGGATCGGCGAGGGCGATCCGCAGCGCGGCCAGCCGCACGCCCCGTACGTGATGCGCCGCGCCCCGTAGCACCGCCTCGGCGGCCCGCTCGGCGATCCACGCGCCGTCCCGCCGGTCGCCCAGGGGCAGCAGCCTGCCGAGCCGTAGTTGATGCCGTACTGCTCGCGTCCATGCGTCCGCCGTCATTCCTCCAGCCTGCCGCATGTCCAGCGCGCGACCGAGCAACCGCACTTACGGTGGTCGAAGGACGACGACCGAAAGGGATGTACGGCGATGACCGACATGACGGAGCGGAACCGGACACAGGACCCCGACGGCGATCGGGAGCCCCTGCAGACGCGCAAACCCCCCACCAAGCGCGGCGGCGGCAACCCCGCGTCCAGAGGGCGGACCACGATCGCCGACGGTGTCGTGGAGAAGATCGCCGGGCTCGCCGCCCGGGACGTTCTCGGCGTCCATGCCATGGGCAGCGGGCTGTCCCGCACCTTCGGGGCCGTGCGCGACCGGGTGCCCGGCGGTTCGAAGTCGGTGTCCCGGGGCGTCAAGGCCGAGGTCGGCGAGGTGCAGACCGCGCTCGACCTGGAGATCGTCGTCGACTACGGAGTGTCCATCGCGGATGTCGCCCGCGCCGTACGGGAGAACGTCATCGCGGCCGTGGAGCGGATGACCGGGCTCGAAGTCGTCGAGGTCAACATCGCGGTCAGCGATGTGAAGCTGCCGGACGAAGAGGACGACGAACCGGAGCCCAGGCTCCAGTGACCGAGCCGACGAACGAGTCAACGAGCGGGCCGACGAACGAGCTGAGGAGCGCAGGATGAGCAGGGCCGTGGTCGGCATGATCGCCGGAATGGCACTGGGTTTCGCCGGGTACTTCGGCGGGTTCGGGGCCTTCCTGCTGGTGGCGGCCCTGGGCGCCATCGGGTTCGTCGTCGGCCGGTTCCTGGAGGGGGACCTGGAGCTCGGCGACTTCTTCCGCTCGCGTGACGACCGGCGGCGATGACACCCGTGAGCGGCGGGGACGGCGCCGCCGTCGACGAGCGCGGCAGACCTACGGCGGCCGTCCCGCCCGGCGAGCGGGGCGCCACCCGGATCGCCGACCGGGTCGTGGCGAAGATCGCCGCACAGGCCGCACGCGAGGCGCTCGGACCGCTGCCCCCGGAGGTCGCGGCGCCGCATGCGACCGTCGTCGTACACCACGAGACGGTACGCGTACGCGTGCACCTCGAACTCGACTATCCCTGCGACATCGGCGACCGCTGTTTTCAGGTGCGTCGACAAGTGGTTGAGCGGGTACGCGCGTTGGTGGGCATGGAGGTGCCCGAGGTCGCCGTCCACGTGGAACGGCTGCATCCGGCACATGCGCACCGCGCGGCACAGGGGAGGACGCGATGAGCGAGCCCCAAGG
Source organism: Streptomyces sp. NPDC050528 (assembly GCF_044457795.1). Lineage (NCBI taxonomy): Bacteria > Bacillati > Actinomycetota > Actinomycetes > Kitasatosporales > Streptomycetaceae > Streptomyces > Streptomyces sp. NPDC050528. Next base: position 53,397 of record NZ_JBITHH010000002.1, on the reverse strand, counting down.
CTCCGAAGACACGACCCAGGGCACGACCCAACGACTACCGGTCATCGAGAAGGACACCGACACCGACCCCGGACACGGCGGATACACCGCCGCCTCGGACTACGACCCCGTACCCGTCGTCCGTGACGGCGACGGCAAGGGCGGCCGCTTCTGGTCGGCCCGCCGCGTCCCCGCGGCCGTCGTCGCCGTCCTGCTGCTCGTCGGCGCGGGCGCCCTGCTCTACGACGTCACCGCCGTGCGCGCGGAGCGGCCCGCCGCGCACTGGCGCAGGGAACTGGCCCGGCAACTCGCCCAACGGCCCCTGGACGACACCTGGGTGCTCGTCGGCGCCGGCATCGCCGCAGCCCTCGGCCTCTGGCTGATCGTGCTCGCGCTCACGCCCGGCCTGCGCCAGGTGCTGCCGATGCGCCGCACCCACGCCGACGTCCGGGCCGGCCTGCACCGCGCCGCCGCCGCGATGGTGCTGCGCGACCGGGCCATGGAGGTCTCGGGCGTGCAGTCGGTCCGCGTGCGCACCAGCCGTACGAAAGCCGACGTCCGCGCGGTATCGCATTTCCGTGAACTCGACGACGTACGGGCCGACTTGGACGCCGTCCTCGGCGACGCGATCACCGGGCTCGGACTCGCCCGCCCGCCCGCGCTGTCGGTGCACGTGGGCCGTTCCGGACGGAAGGGATGAGGCCAATGCTCAGGATCGTCAACCGCGCGGTGATCGGCGTAGTAGGCCTCGTACTGCTCGTGCTCGGCGGCTCCGTCCTGGCCGTAGGCCTCGGCGTGAAACCGCCCTCCTGGTGGATCTACGACGGGCGCCACGACGTCCTGCTGAGCGACGCCCGGCGCACGCGCTGGCGCGGCGACGGCTGGTGGTGGCCGACGGTCCTCGCCGTGCTCGCCGTCCTCGTCCTGCTCGCCCTGTGGTGGCTCGTCGCGGTCCTACGGCGGCGCCGGCTCACCGAGGTCGCCGTCAGCACCGGCGACGGCGAGGGCGCGCTGCTGCGGGGCCGCGCCCTGGAAGGCGTCCTCGCGACCGACGCGGGCGACCTGGACGGCGTCGCCCACGCGCACGTGCGGCTCGCCGGCACCCGCACGGCCCCCGAGGCCCGCGTCCAGCTCAGCCTGGAACCACACGTGGACCCCGGAGTAGCCCTCGACCACCTGACGGCCAACGCCCTATCCCACGCCCGAGATTCGGCGGGCCTGGACACACTCCCGACGGAGGTCCGCCTGACGGGCGTCAAGCACCGCGCGGAGAGGGTGAGTTGAAGCCGACCGCGTCGTAACTCCCCTAGGCGCAACCTCCTAGGGGCGCGGGGCTGTGTCGATATGCGGCTCCGCCGCGTGGGCGCGCCCAGCCCCAGGCGACCCCCAGCCATACGACTTCAGAACCCGTGCCGCATCCCACCGTCAACAGGCACCATGATCCCCGTCAGATAGGACGCGGCCGGCGACAGCAGAAACGCCGCCACCCGCCCGAACTCGTCCGAAGTCCCATACCGCCGCAACGGAATCCGCGACTCGTTGGCCGCACGCGTGGCCTCCGGGTCCGCGGACAACCCGTCCAGCTCGCGCACGCGGTCCGTGTCGATGCGGGCCGGCAGCAGCCCCACGACACGGATGCCGCGCGGCCCCAGCTCGTCCGCGAGGGACTTGGCGAAGCCGGCGAGACCGGGCCGCAGCGCGTTCGAGATCGTCAGCCCCGGGATCGGCTCGTGCACCGAACCGGACAGCACGAACCCGATGACGCCACCCGGCTGCAACTCCTCGGCCGCCGCGCGGGCGAGCCGTACCGCGCCCAGGAACACCGATTCGAACGACGCCTGCCACTGCTCGTCGGTGGTGTCCGCGACGAACCCGGGCGGCGGGCCGCCGACGCTCACGAGGATGCCGTCGAAGCCCCCGAAGTGCTCGCGCGCGGCGGCGATCAGCCGGGCCGGTGCCTCCGCGTCGGCGTTGTCGACGGCCACGCCGACCGCGTTCGGTCCCAGCTCGGCCGCCGCGTCGGCGGCGCGCTTCTCGTCGCGCCCCGTGACGACCACCTTCGCGCCGTCGGCCACCAGCTCGCGCGCGGCGGCGTTGCCCAGCCCGCGGGTGGCCCCGGTGACGACGTACACCCGATCCTTCAGTCCAAGATCCATGGCCCCTATCCTGCCTCGTCGTCGCCGAACAGGGTGAGGGCGGTGTTCACCAGGCCGATGTGGCTGAACGCCTGCGGGAAGTTGCCCAGCTGACGGCCGGCCACGGGGTCGTACTCCTCCGCGAGCAGGCCCACGTCGTTCGCGAGGCCCACCAGCCGCTCGAACAGCACCCGGGCCTCCTTCCTGCGGCCCGTCATCTGCAGCGCGTCCACGAGCCAGAAGGAGCACGCCAGGAAGGCGCCCTCGTCGCCCGGGAGCCCGTCCACGGGGGTGTCGGCGGCGGTGTCGTAGCGGCGTACGAAGCCGTCGTGGCCCAGGGCCTCGCGGACGGCGTCGACCGTGCCGACGACCCGTGGATCGTCGGGCGGCAGGAAGCCGAAGCGGGGGATGAGCAGCAGGGCGGCGTCGAGTTCCTGCGAGCCGTAGTACTGCGTGAACGTGTTGCGCACCGGGTCGTAGCCGTTCTCGCACACGTCCCGGTGCACCGCGTCGCGCAGTTCGCGCCAGCCCTCCAGGTCGCCGGGCAGGTCGGCGTACTCCTCCAGGGTGCGGACGGCCCGGTCGGCGGCCACCCACACCATGACCTTGGAGTGCACGAAGTGCCGGCGCCCGCCGCGCACCTCCCACAGGCCCTCGTCCGGCTGTTGCCACTGCCTGCGCAGCCACTCCAGGAGGACGGCCTGGAGCGACCACATGTGCGGCTTGGGGGACAGGCCCGCGCGGCGGGCCAGCCACAGGGAGTCCAGGACCTCTCCGTAGACGTCGAGTTGGAGCTGGTTGACGGCGCCGTTGCCGATCCGGACGGGTGCCGAACCGCCGAAGCCGGACAGGTGTGGGAGTTCGAATTCGGGGAGCCGTCGCTCGCCCGCCACGCCGTACATGATCTGCAGGTCCGCCGGGTCGCCCGCGACCGCGCGCAGCAGCCAGTCGCGCCAGGCCTCGGCCTCCTTGTGGTAGCCCGCGGCGACCAGGGCGCCCAGGGTGAGGCTCGAATCGCGCAGCCAGCAGTAGCGGTAGTCCCAGTTGCGGACGCCGCCCATCTCCTCGGGCAGCGAGGTGGTGGCCGCGGCGACGATGCCGCCGGTGGGGCGGTAGGTGAGGGCCTTGAGCGTGATCAGGGACCGTACGACGATGTCCCTGTAGGGGCCGTCGTAGCGGCAGCGGGCCGCCCAGCGCCGCCAGTCCTTGACGCTGGTGCGCAGTGATTCGTACGGGTCGACGAGCTCCGGACGGGGCTCGTGCGAGGGATGCCAGGTGAGGACGAAGGCGACCTTCTCGCCGGCCTCGACGGTGAACTCCGAGAGGGTGCTGAAGTCCTCGCCCCAGGTGCGTACTTCGGGCTCGCTGCGCAGCCACACCGAGTCGGGTCCCGCGACGGCCACCCGGTGCCCGTCGGACCTGCGCACCCAGGGCACGACCGAGCCGTAGTCGAAGCGGAGGCGGAGCGTGCTCCGGACGGTGACCTTGCCGCTGAGGCCTTCGACGATGCGTACGACGTCGGGGGCGCGGTGGCGCTGGGGCATCAGGTCGGTGACCCGGATCGTGCCCTCGGCGGTCTCCCACTCCGTGTCCAGGACCAGGGTGTCGGGGCGGTAGGCGCGGCGGGTGCAGCGGTCCGCTCCCTCGGGGGCGATGCGCCAGTGGCCGTTGTCCTCGTCGCCGAGCAGTCTGGCGAAGCAGGCGGCCGAGTCGAAGCGGGGCAGACACAGCCAGTCGACCGAGCCGTCCATGCCGACCAGGGCAGCGGTCTGTTCGTCGCCGATGAGGGCGTAGTCCTCGATACGTGGGTGCACGGGGTGCGGGTTCCCTGCCTGTCGGTGAGGCAATCAAGGTTCGGGGCCGGGCGGGTGAAGAAAAGCCCGGGTCACACGGTCGCGGGCTCGGCCTCCGCCGTCTCCTCCTGCTTCGCCGCCGCCTCCCGGCGGTCGCGGGCCTCGCGGCGGGCGAGGACTACGTAGCCGACGGGTACGGCCGCGGCGAACAGCCACCACTGGATCATGTACGCGTAGTTCAGCGGGGCGTCTTCCTTGCCCGGGTCGGAGATCTGCTCCGGGGTGTCGCCCTTCGGCTCCGGCGCGGTCTGCTCGACATAGCCGCCGAGCACCTGGGCGTTGAGCCGCTTCGCCTGTTCCTCGCTGTTGATCAACATGATCTGGCGGTCGGGCAGGCCCTTGATGTCCTTGATGCCGCTCGCCGCGGTCGTCTCGTCGGCCATCAGACGCCCGGTGATGGTGGTCTTGCCGGCCGGCGGCGCGGGGATCTTCGGGAACGCGGTCTGCGCGCCGTTCGCCGGGATCCATCCACGGTTGATCAACACGACCTTGCCGTCCGTCAACACGAACGGGGTGAGGACGTGGAAGCCGACCTCGTCGTCGTCATTCGTACGACGCCGGACGACGACTTCTTTGGAAGTCTCGAAGGTGCCCGTCGCGGTGACGGTGCGGTACTTCTCCGTACGGGTCACCGCGTGCCCGGGGGTGCTGATCGTCTCCACGGGGACCGGCTTGGCGTGCAGCGCGTCCGCGACCAACTGGTTCCGCGCGCTGCGCATCTCGTAGCGGTGCATCTGCCAGATGCCCAGCCTGATCATCGTGGGGATCAGGAGGAGGGTGATCAACGCGAGGATCACCCACTGCCGGGACATCAGGAAGCGGTACACCCCACGACCGTACAACTCGGTCGTGGGGCGCATTCAGGGGGGTACCGGAAGGGATACGGGGTCCGGCTTCCGGGAGGCCGGTGGCTCACACCTTGTCGATGATCCCCACCATCCCCTCCGCCCGGGCGCAGTGGCCCCCGCAGAACCAGTGGCCCTCGACCTCCACGCCCTGGCCGATGATCTGCACCCGGCAGTGCTCGCAGATCGGGGCCATACGGTGGATCGCGCAGGAGAAGCAGTCGAAGACGTGCACCGCGCCCTGCGCGTGCACCTCGAAGCTCATGCCGTAGTCATTGCCGCACACTTCACATCTCGCCATGCGCCACAGGGTGGGCCGTCCGCCCGGCACGGGCGAGCGGGCGCGGGGCGAGTCGTACGACAATCACCCGTCCGTACGGTCACCGGGGGCGTCGTCAGTCCGCCGCCTCGACGTCCCGCAGCAACTGCCCGAAGGCCGCCTCGTCCACCACGGGCGTGCCGAACTGCTTGGCCTTGACCACCTTCGAGGTGCCCGAGTCCGGGTCGTTCGTGACGAGCAGGCTGGTCAGCCGGGACAGGCTCGTCGCCACATGCAGCCCGGCTTCCACGGCACGGTCCTCCAGGAGCTCGCGCTCGATGGACGTGTCCCCGGAGAACGCGATCCGCATCCCCTGCTTGAGCGGCTTGCCGTCCTCGAACCGCCCCGGGTTCGGGTACGGGCACGCGGGCCGCTTGCGCGCGGGACGCCAACTGCCCGCCCCGTAGCCGCTGTAGCCCCCCGCCTGCTGGCCGATCCGGGGCGCCGGTCGGTCGGCGGTCCACTCGGTCAGCGGGCGGCACTCGTGCAGGGGCAGCCGTACGCCGCCCCGGGCCGCCGCGCGCAGGCTCGGCCGGAACGCCTCGGCGAGCACGCGCGCGTCGTCCAGCGCGTGGTGCGCGCGCTGCTGCACGACACCGAAGTGCGCCGCCAGGGACTCCAGCTTGTGGTTGGGCAGCGGCAGGCTCAGCTCCTTGGAGAGCGCGATGGTGCACAGCCGCTGACGGACCGGCGGATCGATCTGCACGCGCGCGTACTCCCGCGCGATCATCTGCCAGTCGAAGACCGCGTTGTGCGCGACCAGCACCCGGCCCTCCAGGCGGGTCGCGAACTCGTCGGCGATGTCCTTGAAGAGGGGCGCGCCCTCCAGGACGTCACTCGTCAGACCGTGGATCCACACGGGGCCGGGGTCGCGCTCCGGATTGACCAGCGTGTACCAGTGGTCCTCGACCTCGCCGAGCGCGTCCAGACGGTAGACGGCCGCGGAGATTATCCGGTCGTCCCGGGCCAGACCGGTGGTCTCCACGTCAACTACCGCATACCCCTGGGGATATGCGGCCGGCCACGGAGTGGCTGCGGACACTGTCGGCGAGTGGTCTTCGAGCATGGTCACTGAGGATACGGGCCGTCACTGACAGCCCCGTCCCTCAGGGGCGCTGTCCCGTCCGCCCGTTCGGGTCCGCCGAACGCACGCGCGCGTGGCTATGGACCTTTTGCCCGCCCGGTGCAAGCGTGCTGCCCGCCTGACGGATGACGGCCTACGAAGGGCGGTACGGCGTATGGCACGCGTACGGTACGGGGCACGGACCGAGGCGGAGATCGCCGCCGCACGCACAGCGAGCTCCAAGCTCCCGGACATCTGGTCCACCGGTGTGGTGGCCGTCTGGGAGAGCGACCCGGACGCGGTTGCGGCGGTCCTGCCGCCACCCCTCAAGCCCACCGGGCGGCCCCTGGTCCGGGTGAACATCAGCAAGGTCGAACTGACCGGATATCCCCTGGGCGCAGGCTCGTTCGCGGTCGCCGCCGCGCACGACGGCGTCGAGGGCTGGTACCCCCTGGTGATGCCGATGACCCACGAACGGGCCCTCACCGGCGGCCGCGAGGTCTTCGGGGAGCCCAAGAAACTCGGCGAGGTGACCGTCGAGCGCGTGGGTCTCGTCGTGCACGCGTACCTGGCCCGGCACGGCATCGCCTTCGTGGAAGTGCGCGGCGCGATCAGCGAGGAACTGCCCCTCCCCGGGCCGACTCAGAAGACCGACTTCTACTTCAAGTTCCTTCCCGCGGTGGACGGTTCGGGCTTCGACGCGGACCCGGTGCTCGTGCACTGCCTGCGCAACGAGAAGGTCCGCCGACTGGAACGCGTCACCGGGGACGTCGTCCTGCGCGAGTCCATGTACGACCCGGTCGCCGACCTCCCCGTGCGCACCCTCGTCGACATCACCATCGGCGAGAAGACCAGCGACCAGCGCGGCAAGGTCGTCGAACGGGTAGACGCGCAGGCCCTGTTGCCGTACATCCACCAGCGCTACGACGACCCGCAGCAGATCCATGACGGACCTCCTGAGGGGAGCGCCTAATGGAGTTGAGGGAGGGTCAGGTCGCCGTCGTCACCGGGGCGGCGAGCGGGATCGGGCTCGCGATGGCACGACGGTTCGCCGCCGACGGGCTCAAGGTGGTCCTCGCCGACGTCGAACAGGGCGCCCTCGACAAGGCCGCCGCCGATCTGCGCGCCGACGGTGCCGACGTGCACGCGCGCGTAGTTGACGTCGGCGTACGCCAACAGGTCCTGGATCTCGCCGAGTCGGCCTACGAGACGTACGGCGCCGTCCACGTCCTGTGCAACAACGCCGGGGTCGGCTCGGGCGCCGAGGGCCGGATGTGGGAGCACGAACCGAACGACTGGCAGTGGGCGTTCGCCGTCAATGTGTGGGGCGTCTTCCACGGCATCCAGGCGTTCGTGCCGAGGATGATCAAGTCCGGTCAACCCGGTCATGTCGTCAACACGTCCTCCGGGGACGGCGGGATCGCCCCGCTGCCCACCGCCTCCGTGTACGCCGTCACCAAGGCGGCCGTCGTGACGATGACCGAGTCCCTGTACGCCCACTTGAAGGCGGAGCACGCGCGCGTGGGTGCCTCGGTGCTGTTCCCGGGGCCGCACATGCTGCGCACGGGACTGTGGGAGTCGCACCGCAACCGGCCCGCCCGGTTCGCGAAAGAGCGCCCCCGTAGGACCCCTTATCGCAGCCTCGACCAGTGGGAGACCGCGATGAAGGAGGCCGGCAAGGAGGTCGCCTTCACGCCCGTCGAGGAGGTCGCCGACCTCGTCGTGGACGGCATCCGCGCGGACCGTTTCTGGCTGCTGCCCGACAGCGAGCACAGCGACACCCAGATACGGGCACGCGCGCGTTCCATGCTCGACCGCTCGAACCCGTCGTACCTGGAGAGCTTCATCCTGGACTGACCGAGGGGGCTGTTGTGACCGACCAGGAGCCGTACCTGATCATCTCCTCCGACTGCCATGCCGGGTTGCCCACCGAGGAGTACCGGCCCTATCTGGACGCCCGGTTCCACCGGGACTTCGACGAGTTCCTCGCCGGACGCGACCGCCGCCGCGAGGAGATGACCCGGCTCGGCATCCGCAACGAGGCGTTCGCGGCCAAGTGGTTCCACGACAACGAGGAGGGCCTGCGCGGGGGTTGGGACACCGCGCAGCGCCTCAAGGAGCTCGACGGGGACGGAGTGGCCGCCGAGGTGGTCTTCCCGGACGCCGACGCCGTCGACAGCCAGACGGCCGCGCCCTTCGGAGTGGGCCTCGGCCTTTCCGGGGACCAGGACCCCGAGTTGGGCATGGCGGGCGCCCAGGCGCACAACCGCTGGCTTGCCGACTTCGTCTCCGAGAACCCCGAACGGCACTGCGGAGTCGCCCTGTTGCCGATAACGGCTCCTACGGAGAAGGTCGTCGCGGAGATCCACCGCGCCAAGGAGTCCGGCCTCGGCGCCCTGATGATCCCCTCCATGTGGGTCGACAAGGAGCCCTACCACGACCGCCGTTACGACCCCGTGTGGGCGGCCGCCGCCGAGTGCGCGATGCCCGTGCTCACACACTCCGGGGCGGCACCCCGCCACGAGTACGGCGACCACCTGGGCATCTATGTGAGCGAGGTGACCTGGTGGCCCGCCCGGCCGCTCTGGTTCCTGCTCTGGTCCGGGGTCTTCGAACGCCACCCGGGTCTCAAGTTCGGTGTCGCGGAGTCGGGTTGCTGGTGGCTGCCGAACCAGCTGTGGTTCATGGACCGCCTCTACCTGGGCGCCCACGGCGGCAAGAAGCTGTCGCCGTTCGCGGAGTTGAAGCGTCCGCCGAGCGAGTACCTGGACCGGCAGGTCTTCATCTGCGCCACCAACACCAAGCGCCGTGAACTGGCCCAGCGGTACGAGATCGGCGTCGACAACATCCTCTGGGGCAGCGACTTCCCGCACCCCGAGGGCACCTGGCCCGACACGCGCGCGTGGCTGAAGCGCACCTTCCACGACATCCCGGTCGACGAGACCCGCCGCATGCTGGGCCTGGCGGCGGCGGACGCGTTCGGCTTCGACGTGGCGGCCCTGGAGCCGCTGGCCCGCCGGATCGGCCCGACCCCCGCCGAACTCGGCCAGCAGGACGACCAGATGGCCGTGACGGCGTCCTGGGCGCGCTCGCGCGAGGTGGGCCGGCACTGGCTGACCGACCACGACTTCCCGGTCCTGGGGGCGACGCTATGACCTCCACGGGCCCCATGGCTGCCGACGGCGCGGACCGGTACACGGTGATCTCGGCCGACTGCCACGCGGGCGCCGATCTCCTCGACTACAGGCCCTACTTGGAGAAGCGGTACCACGACGAGTTCGACGCGTGGGCGGCCACGTACGTCAACCCGTACGAGGACCTGGTCGCCGACACGGCCGACCGGAACTGGAACTCCGAGCGGCGGATCGCCGAGCTGGAGCAGGACGGGATCGTCGCGGAGGTCGTCTTCCCGAACACCGTCCCGCCGTTCTTCCCGTCCGGCTCCCTGATGGCACCCGCGCCCACGGCCGAGGATTTCCAACGGCGTTGGGCCGGCCTGCGCGCCCACAACCGCTGGCTGGCGGACTTCTGCGCCGCCGCTCCGGGCCGCAGGGCGGGTGTCTTCCAGATCCTCCTCAACGACGTCCAGGAGGCCGTCCAGGAGATCCGCTGGGCGGTCGAGGCGGGCCTCCGGGGCGGTCTGCTGCTGCCCGGCACTCCGCCGGGATCGGGGCTGCCGGAGCTGTACTCGTCGACGTACGACCCGATCTGGGCCGTGTGCGCGGAACTCGGCGTGCCCGTCAACCACCACGCGGGCTCGGCGTCGCCGCCCCTGGGTGACGAACCGGCCGCCCGCGCGGTGTACATGGTCGAGACGACCTGGTTCTCGCACCGCGCCCTGTGGCACCTGATCTTCGGCGGCGCGTTCCGCCGCAACCCGGACCTGAGGCTGGTCCTGACCGAGCAGGGTTCCGGCTGGATACCCGGGGTGCTCGACATGCTGGACTACTACCACGGGCGGCTGGTCGCGGCGGCCACGAAGGCGTCGGGGGCGTCGACCGCGGAGTCCAAGTTCGGCGCGGGGCTCTCCACTTCGATGGGCAAGGGTCCCTCGGAGGTATGGCGCGACAACTGCTTCGTGGGCGCCAGTTTCATGCGCCCCCACGAGGTGCCCCTGCGTGACCGCATCGGCATCGAGAAGATCATGTGGGGGAGCGACTTCCCGCACGACGAAGGCACGTACCCGTACTCCAGGGAGGGCCTCCGCTTCGCCTACGCGCGCGTGCCGCGCGACGAGGTCGCCGCCATGGTCGGCGGCAACGCGGCCCGCGTGTACGGCTTCGACCTCGCCGCCCTGGACCCGATCGCGGCGAAGGTCGGCCCCGCGGTGACCGAGATCGCGGAACCCCTCGCCGAACCGCCGGCGGACGCGACCAGCCCGGTATTCGCGCGGGGAGCGTCGGTACGGGTGTGGTGAGAGCGGGGGTGCGATCCTTCGCGGTGTGACGGAACCGACCAACGGCGAGACCCACGGCGAGACCAAGGGCGAGACCCATGACGAGGCCCACGACGGCTCGCTGGGCTCGCGGCTGAACTGGCTGCGGGCCGCGGTCCTGGGAGCCAACGACGGCATCGTGTCCACCGCCGGTCTCGTCGTCGGCGTGGCGGGTGCCACGGACGACCGCTCGGCACTGCTGACGGCCGGCCTCGCGGGCCTCCTCGCCGGCTCCATGTCGATGGCGGCGGGGGAGTACGTGTCCGTCTCGACGCAGCGCGACTCGGAGAAGGCCGCGCTGGCCCTGGAGAAGCGCGAGCTGAAGGAGCAACCGGAGGCGGAACTGGAGGAGTTGACCGAACTCCTCCAGGACCGGGGCCTGACCCGTGAGGTGGCCATGGAGGCGGCGACCCAGCTCACGCAGCGCGACGCCCTGCGTGCCCACGCGCGCGTGGAGCTGGGCATCGACCCCGACGACCTCACCAACCCCTGGCACGCGGCCTGGGCGAGCTTCCTGTCCTTCACGGTCGGCGCCCTGCTGCCCCTCCTGGCGATCGTCCTGCCCCCGGCCGACTGGCGGCTCGGCGTCACCGTGGTGTCGTCACTGGCCGCGCTGGTCCTGACGGGCTGGAGCAGCGCACGGCTCGGGACGGCGGACACGCGACCGGCGATGCTGCGGAATGCGGCAGGCGGGGCGCTGGCGATGGGGGTCACCTATGCCGCGGGGGCGTTGCTCGGGGCGGCTGGGGTGTAGTGACCCACAACCGGGACATGGCGGGCCCATTGGCGGAGATCGCCAACAAGTAAGCGCGTACCCCCGGTAATACTTGTGGGTAACAACGTCTAGTCGCGGCTGATTTGCGGTCCTACGGTTCACCCATGCCGAACCTGCCCGATGCCGTGCTCTGGTCGATACCCGCCTTCGTGCTGCTCACCGTGATCGAGATGATCAGCGTGCGCGTCCACCCCGACGACGACGCGGCGGGCTACGAGACGAAGGACGCCGTCACGAGCGTCGGCATGGGCCTCGGCAGCCTCGTCTTCGACTTCCTCTGGAAGATCCCCATCGTCGCGATCTACACGGCGATCTACGAACTCACGCCACTGCGCGTGCCCGTCCTGTGGTGGACGATCCCGCTGATGCTGCTCGGGCAGGACTTCTTCTACTACTGGTCCCACCGCGGCCACCACGTCATCCGCATCCTCTGGGCCTGTCACGTCGTCCACCACTCCAGCCGCAGGTTCAACCTGACGACAGCCCTGCGGCAGCCCTGGACGACCCTCACGGTGTGGCCGTTCTACGTCCCGCTCATCGCCCTGGGTGTGCATCCCGCCGCGCTGGCGTTCTGCTCCTCGGTGAACCTCGTCTACCAGTTCTGGATCCACACCGAGCGGATCGACCGGATGCCCCGCTGGTTCGAGTTCGTCTTCAATACGCCGTCCCACCACCGGGTGCACCACGCGTCCCAAGGCGGCTATCTGGACCGCAACTTCGGCGGCATCCTCATCGTCTGGGACCGGCTCTTCGGGTCCTTCGTGCCGGAGGTTGAGCGGCCCGTCTATGGGTTGACGAAGAACATCAACACGTTCAACCCGATCAAGGTCGCCACCCATGAGTACGTCGCCATCGCCAAGGACCTGAAGTCGGCGACCAGTTGGCGCGAGCGCGCGGGACGCGTGTTCCGGGGACCGGGCTGGCAGCCGGTGCCGGTCCCGCAGCAGAGTTTCCCGGCCGCCGAGGAGACCGCGGCCGCGTGAACCCACGTACCGCACACCCGGCCGCGACGCGCGCACTCCTGACCGCCTTCGCGCTGACAGCCCTCCTGGATCTGCTCTCGCTCGCCCTCGGCTCCGACCCCGCCCACACCGTCACCAAGCCCCTGTTGATGCCGCTCCTCGCCGCGTACGCGGCCCTGCGCGGCGCGCCCCGGCTCCTCGTCGCCGCGCTGCTCTTCGGCTGGGGCGGCGACACCCTGCTGCTCTCCGACGCCGACCCCGCCTTCCTCGCCGGCATGGCCTGCTTCGCGGCGGGTCACCTCTGCTACCTCGCCCTCTTCAGGACGTACGGCGGCCTGAAAAGTGCTCCACGCGTGCGTGCGGGCCTTCTCGTCGTCGGGTACGCCGTTGCCCTGGCCGTCACCGTCACGCTGCTGTGGCCGGACCTCCCGGCGGACCTGCGCGTCCCCGTGGTCGGCTACAGCGCCCTCCTGACGGCGATGGCGGGTGCCGCGGCCGCCCGGTTCGGGCTCGTCGCCGGGCTCGGCGGGGCGCTCTTCATGGTCTCCGACACCCTCATCGCGACCGGCGTCGCCGACTGGCCGCAGCCGCCCAGGCCCGACTTCTGGATCATGCTGACGTACGTCGCGGCACAGTTCCTGCTGGTCCAGGGCGTGCTCGGCACCCTCGCCGAGCGCCGCGCACCGGCGGCGGCGTACCGTGAAGTGCGCTCGACCACCCCCTGAGCGCACCGCACCAGCACACCCGCGACGAGAAGGACCCTCGCCATGCGCGCCACCACCATCCACGCCCCGTTCGACATGCGCGTGGAGGACGTGCCCGAGCCCCTGGTGCAGCTGCCCACCGACGCCGTGGTCCGGGTGCTGCGCGCCTGTATCTGCGGCAGCGACCTGTGGGCGTACCGCGGCGAGTCGGCCCGGCAGCCGGGGCAGCGCATCGGGCACGAGTTCCTCGGGATCGTCGAGGAGACCGGCTCCGAGGTGACCGGAGTCGGGACCGGTGACCTCGTGGTCGCGCCCTTCGTGTGGTCCGACGGCATCTGCGACTACTGCCGCGAGGGCCTCACCACCTCCTGCGTGCACGGCGGCTTCTGGGGCGCCGTGGGCTACGACGGCGGCCAGGGCGAGGCGGTACGCGTGCCCTTCGCCGACGGCACCCTCGTACCGCTGCCGAAGGACGCGGCCTCCGACGACCACCTGCTGTCCGCGTTGCTGACCCTGTCCGACGTCATGGGTACCGGCCACCACGCCGCTCTCGGCGCGGGTGTCCGCAAGGGCGCCACCGTCGCCGTCGTGGGCGACGGAGCGGTCGGCCTGTGCGCCGTGCTCGCCGCCAAGCGCCTCGGCGCCGAGCGGATCATCGCGCTCGGCCGCCACGAGGTACGCACGGACATCGCCCGCCGCTTCGGCGCCACCGACGTCGTCGCGGCACGCGGCGAGGAGGCCGTCGCGGCCGTCCGCGAACTCACCCGTGGGCAGGGCGCGCACGCCGTCGTCGAGGCCGTCGGCACCGAGCAGTCCATGCGGACGGCCGTCGACATCGCGCGCGACGGCGGCGCGATCGGCTTCGTCGGCGTACCGCACGGCAGCGGCACCGGCCTCGACCTCGGGGTCATGTTCGACCGGAACATCGCGCTGCGCGGCGGGGTCGCGCCGGTCCGCACGTACATCCCGGAGCTGCTGCCCGACATCCTGGACGGCACCATCGACCCCTCGCCCGTCTTCGACCTGACGGTCGGCCTGGAGGGCGTGCCCGACGGCTACAAGGCGATGGACGAGCGCACGGCCCTGAAGGTCCTGGTCACGAACGGTTGATCAACTCTTGACGGTCGACATTGACTGATCGGGTGACAGATTGACTGGCTGGTTGATCAATGCCAGCGGATCGGCACCGGCAGGGCCGTCAACAGTCCCGAGACCAGGACCACCACCCCCAGGGCGACGACCTCCGCCCGCGCGGGTGCGAAGGCGGTCAGTGGATCGGCGGCCCGACGGAGCCGGGACCGTGCCCACAACGCGAGGACGGCGACGGCGGCGACGAGGATCACCTTGGCCAGCAGGGTGCGCCCGTACGCCGTCGTCGTCAGCTGGTCCAGGATCGTGCCGGCCGGCATCCGGCGCAGCGAACTCCACACGCCCGTGGCGGTGATGGCGGCGAGCAGGACGGCCGCCAGGCGCGCGTAGAGACCCAACAACGCGGCTCCCGCTTCGGCACCCCGCCACTGCCGCAACGTCCGCAGTACGTGCAGCAGACCGCCCACCCACAGCGCCGCGCATGTCAGGTGCACCAGGGTCAGTTCGGAGCCGACCAGAGGGCTGTGTTCGCTCGCCGGGTGCACGCGCAGCGCCTCCGCGACGACCACGGCGGCGAGGGGCCACACCTGGAGGCCGGGCCTGCGCGACCGGGCGCACAGGGCCGCCACGGCGAACGCGTTCACCTCCAGCAGCGCCAACTTGCCGTCCCGGGACTGGTAGAGGCCGCCGACGTCGATCTGCGCAAGGCTGTGCGGCACCAGGTTGCCCGTCGCCACGACCGACGCGAGCCCCAGCGCGGCGACGAAACCGGCGCCGGCCGCGTACGGGGCCCAGCTGCGGGGGCCGTTCGGGGGAGCGCCGGGCACGGTACGCGTCAGCCGGTTCACGAACAGCTCGCCCACGGGGACGCACAGCGCGCCGAACAACACCGCCCGCAGCAGCGCGATGCCCTCGACGCCGGGCGCGGCGGCCTCCCCGGTGTCGTGCAGCGCGGCGGACGGGCCGAGCAGGGGTATCAGCGCGGCGAGCACCACCAGGGCCAGTACGGCGACGGCCCGACGCGTACCGGGGCGCCGCCCGGAGCCGCTCGTGTCGGCCGCTTCGACAGTCGGTCGTATCAAGGTCACCCCAAGATCTTCACCAGCCGTCACAGAACCGGGCAAGTGCAACAAAACAACTGGCGGAACGGCATTCCGCTCATAGGTACGTTTCCGGTCGACCCCCGCATCAAGCCCAACGAGCCGGGTCCGTGCCCCAACACCCCGGCGGACGCGCCCAGTTCACAGGCCCGCCGTCGAACGACACCGGCGACAGTGCGTGCCGCAGCCGCCCGATACCGCTGTCCGTTTCGACGAGCCAGGCGTCGGGCTGGTTGTACGCCGTCCCGCGCTCCTCGTACGCGATTCCGTCGAGCCCCTCCGCGACCGGTCGGCTCGCATACGCGGCCCCGCCGGCCACTACGCCTCCCCGCTCACCCCTGTCCGCCGTCAGCCACGCCGCAGTCCGCGCAAGCGCCAACCTCAGGGCGACGCCGTAACCCTGCTCTGCCTGTTCCGTCAGCGCCCGCAGCACCGCCCCCGCCAGCAGATACCCGGTCCCGTGGTCGAGGGCCTGCGCGGGCAGTGCGCCGGGGTGTTCCGGTGACCCCTCGATCGCCGCGACGCCGGTGGCGACCTGCACCAGGCTGTCGAACCCGCGCCGGTCACCCCACGGCCCGTACGCGCCCCACGCCGACAACTGCGCCACGACCAGTCCGGGCCGACGGTCGGCCAGCGCCTCGGGGGAGAGCCCGAACCGGTCCAGGGCGCCCGGCCGGTACCCGGTGACGACCACGTCCGCCCGCGCGAGCAACTCCTCGAAGGTGCGCCGGTCGGCTACCAGGCCCAGGTCCAGCCGGGTCGACCGCTTCCCGAACCCGGTGTCCGCGTGCGCGTCCGGATCCTCCGGCAACTGTGGGGCGTCCACGCGCAGCACGTCCGCGCCCAGCAGCGCGAGCGTCCGCGTGGCGATCGGACCGGCGATGACCCGCGTCAGGTCCAGCACGCGCACCCCTGCGGCGGGCAGCAACGGGTCGCCGTCGAGCGGCGGGAGCACACGCGCGCGTGCGGTACCGAGCCGTTCACGCTCGACGAGCGGACGCCCGGCCACCGCGACCCCCTGAGGGTGCGCGGCCCACTCCTCCGCCGTCCGCAGCGCGACCGCGAGACCCCCGGCGCCGTACACCGTGTCCTCGACCTCCGGCGCGGACCGCTCCGCGAGCACCTCGGCCACGTCCTCCACCGACGCGTCCCCCGGCAGCTTCAACGCGCCCAGCAGCCGCGCCCGGTGGTGCGGATAGTTCGCGTGGGTACGGACCCAGCCGTCGGCCGTCCGCCAGAACCGAGACAGCGGGGCGAAGCTGACCGGAGCCCGCCCGTCGATCAACAGATGCCGCTCACTGACGAACGCCGTCGCGACGGCCCCGTCGTCCACCCGTACCCCGGGCACCTCCGCGAGCCCACCCCGACGTGCCCCCAACTCGGCGGCGGCCAGCGTGCACGCTCCTACGCAGGCCCGCGCCAACTCCCGTACGGGAAGCCGCGCTTCGAGCGCCCCTGGGCGCGCGACGGTCGAGATGCGCGAGACCAGGGCGGGATCGCCACCCAGAGCAGCCCATGCCATCTTGATGTCAGTCATGATTGCACTATGCGGTATTGATTCAATCAACATAGAAAGGGCTGCGATACAGACACGAACGGGCCGGGCGGAGATCCGCCCGGCCCGCGTCATCGGAGAGGCAGGGGCTACTTCACCGCCCGCAGGGCGTTGACGATGCCGAACCCGTAGAAGCCGTTGACCCGCTTGCCGCCCACGCAGGTCGCGTCCGCGACGCCGTCACCGTTGGTGTCGTACACGTCGGTCGGGCAGCCCGGGTTGTCGGCCTCGGCCTTCAGGAGTGCCTG
The DNA here is from genome assembly GCF_044457795.1 of Streptomyces sp. NPDC050528. Taxonomy (NCBI): domain Bacteria; kingdom Bacillati; phylum Actinomycetota; class Actinomycetes; order Kitasatosporales; family Streptomycetaceae; genus Streptomyces; species Streptomyces sp. NPDC050528. The sequence continues at coordinate 36,335 of NZ_JBITHH010000002.1, read as the reverse complement.
CAGTTGGGCCGGACTGGCGTGCGGGTGGGTCGACTTGAGCAGTGCGGCCACGGCGGCGACGTGCGGGGTCGCCATCGAGGTGCCCTGGAGGTAGCCGTACGTGTTGTTCGGCAGCGTGGAGAGGATGCGGCCGTTCTTCGACGGGGTGTCCGGGATCTGCCGGGCGTCGCCGCCCGGCGCCGACACGTCGATGACGCCCTGGCCGTAGCTGGAGAAGTACGACTTGGCCTTCTTGACGCCGACCGAGCTCACCGTGACGACACCCGGCAACTGGGTCGGTACGTCGAAGCACTCGTGCGGGTCGACCGTACGGGTCGTCGCGGTCGAGTCGTCCGGGCTGGAGGAGTCGACGAGGGCGTGGGAGTCGAGGTCGTCGTTGGAGTTGCCGGCCGCGGCGACATTGAGCGTGCCCTTGCTCTGGGCGTACAGCTGGGCCCTGTTGACCGCGTCAACAATGGCACGTTGATCGGGGTCGTCCATGCAGTTGTACAGCCAAGGATCAACGTAGTAGCTGTTGTTGGTGATCTCCACGCCGTGATCCGCGGCGAACACGAACGCGCAGACCACGCTCTCCGGGTAGAACAGCTGGGTCGAGTCCGGCTCGGCCACCGTGATCCCGGCGACCTTCACACCCGGTGCGACTCCTGCCACGCCGATGCCGTTGCGGGCGGCGGCGATCTCACCCGCGACATGTGTGCCGTGGTAGTGGGCGGAGTCCACGGGACGCCAGGCGCCGTACGTGGTGTCCGCCTTGCCGCCCACGCAGTTGGCGGACTGGGAGGCGGAGAAGTTCGGGGCGATGTCCGGGTGGGTGTCGTCCACGCCCACGTCGATGACGGCGACCGTCACGCTCTTGCTGCCCGGGTTGATCTTCGCGGCCTTGTCGGCGCCGATCGCGGGCAGGTCCCACTGGTCGGCTTCGAGCGGCTCGCTGTCTCCGGCGGCGGCCGAGGCCTTCGCCGTCTTCGCGGCCTGGTCCTTGGAGAGGTACTGCACCGCGCCCTCGTCGGTCGTCGAGGCGAGGCTCAGCGGCGCCGTACGCGTGGCACCCGCCGACTGCACACCGGGCACCTTGCGGATGATCAGTCCGAAGTCGGGGTTCGCCGAGTGGACGACGATCACACCGATCTTCTCGTACGTCACCACGATGGTGCCGCCGGCCGCATTGATCGCGTTCTTGACCGAGTTGATCGTCCGGTGGTCGAGGCGAGTGTTGACCACATACGCAAGGTTCGGTGCGTCGGCGGCCTGTGCCGTGGTCCCGGTCTCCGCGATCGGGACCGCCGAGGCCGCCGACGGGAGGAAACCGAGCGAGGCGGTCAGCGACAGCACGACCGGTACGGCGAGGGCGAGCCGGCGTCTGGGGCGCAGATGAGCCATGGGATCTCCACATCATCCGGAAATGAAACGGCCCGAGACGTGGTGGCGCGCCCGGGCAGGTACATGACGAGTGGTGCAGACCTGAAGCTATCTCCCGCGGCGGCTGGCCAGCAATGATTTCCCAAAGACGACTACCGAAAGAAGTCAAAGGCGTTGAACCGGTCGACGCGGCGCGCCGTGCCCTTGGGCAGGAAGCGTCAACGCCAGACCAGAACCCGCAGGTCCGTAACGCGAGGAGACACCGTGGCCACCGAGACACCACCTCCCTCGAAAGCCGAACGCCAACTCCCCAGTACTCAGGAGTTCGAACAGGTCCAGGAGAGCGCGGAGTTCGCCGAACTGCGCCGCGCCCACCGCTCCTTCGCCTTCCCGCTGACCGTCGCCTTCATCGTCTGGTACCTGCTGTACGTGCTGCTGTGCAACTACGCCGACGACTTCATGGACACCAAGGTCGTCGGCAACATCAACGTCGCCCTGGTCCTGGGCCTCGCCCAGTTCCTCACCACGTTCCTCATCGCCTGGTGGTACGCGCGGTACTCCGCCGCGAAGCTCGACCCCAAGGCGGCAGCCATCAAGTCCCGGATGGAGGGCGACGCATGAGCCCCACGATCACCCTGGCCGCAGGCGAGGCGAGCCAGCACCGGCCGCTGATCATCACCCTGTTCGCGGTCTTCGTCGCCGCGACGCTCGTCATCACCGTATGGGCGGGCCGCCAGACCAAGAGCGCCGCCGACTTCTACGCGGGCGGCCGCCAGTTCACCGCCTTCCAGAACGGCCTCGCCGTCTCCGGCGACTACATGTCCGCCGCGTCCTTCCTCGGCATCGCGGGCGCGATCGCCCTCTTCGGCTACGACGGCTTCCTGTACTCCATCGGCTTCCTGGTCGCGTGGCTGGTCGCCCTGCTCCTGGTGGCCGAACCGCTGCGCAACTCCGGCCGCTACACCATGGGCGACGTCCTCGCGTACCGCATGCGCCAGCGCCCGGTCCGCACGGCGGCGGGCACCTCCACCATCGTGGTGTCGATCTTCTACCTGCTGGCGCAGATGGCCGGCGCGGGCGTCCTGGTCTCGCTGCTCCTCGGCATCACCACCGACGCGGGCAAGATCGGCATCGTCGCCCTGGTCGGCGTCCTGATGATCGTGTACGTCACGATCGGCGGCATGAAGGGCACCACCTGGGTCCAGATGGTCAAGGCCTGCCTGCTCATCGCCGGCGCGCTGCTGCTGACCTTCCTGGTGCTGCTGAAGTTCAACTTCAACGTCTCCGACCTGCTCGGCAAGGCCGCCTCCAACAGCGGCAAGGGTTCCGCCTTCCTGAACCCCGGCCTCAAGTACGGCGCCACCGGCACGACCAAGCTGGACTTCATCTCCCTGGGCCTCGCCCTGGTCCTCGGCACCGCCGGTCTGCCGCACATCCTGATCCGTTTCTACACGGTGCCCACCGCCAAGGCCGCCCGTAAGTCGGTCATCTGGGCCATCGGCCTGATCGGCGCCTTCTACCTGATGACCCTGGCCCTCGGCTTCGGCGCCGCCGCACTGATCAAACCCGACGAGATCATCGCCTCCAACAAGGCGGGCAACACGGCCGCCCCCCTCCTGGCACTGCATCTGGGCGGAGTCGACTCCAACTGGGGCGCCATCCTCCTGGCCACCATCTCGGCGGTCGCGTTCGCCACGATCCTTGCGGTCGTGGCCGGTCTGACCCTGGCCTCGTCCTCCTCGTTCGCCCACGACATCTACGCGAACGTCATCAAGCGCGGCCAGGCCACGGAGAAGCAGGAGATGGCCGCCGCCCGCTACGCCACGGTCGGCATCGGTGCGGTCTCCATCGTCCTCGGCGCCCTCGCCCGCGACCTGAACGTCGCCGGCCTGGTCGCCCTCGCCTTCGCGGTCGCCGCGTCCGCCAACCTCCCGACGATCCTCTACAGCCTCTTCTGGAAGCGCTTCACCACCCAGGGCGCCCTGTGGTCGATCTACGGCGGCCTGGTCGCGGCGGTCGGCCTGGTCCTGTTCTCGCCGGTCGTCTCCGGCAAGGAGACGTCGATGTTCCCCCACGTCGACTTCCAGTGGTTCCCCCTGGAGAACCCCGGCATCATCTCCATCCCGGTCGGCTTCCTGCTCGGCTGGCTCGGCACGATCCTCTCCAAGGAGGAGCCGGACACCGGCAAGTACGCGGAGCTGGAGGTACGGTCCCTGACCGGCACCGGAGCCCACTGACCGGCCCCGCCCAGTCCCTCTGAGTCCCCCCACCAAGTCCCCCCACGTCGACGGCCGCGTCGTAGATCCCTACGACGCGGCCGTGTCGTACCTCGTGGGATCGGGCCGCTCTCGTTGTCAGAGGTGTCGCGTAGGCTCGCAGGTGTCGGAAAACATGCGATCCGAAATGAGGGAGGGGGCACACGTGCTCATCGACACCTATGGCCGAGTGGCCACCGACCTGCGAGTTTCGCTGACCGACCGGTGCAATCTCCGGTGTACGTACTGCATGCCCGAGGAGGGCCTGCAGTGGCTGGCAAAGCCCGACCTCCTCACGGACGACGAAATCGTCCGCCTGATAGACATCGCGGTCACCTCACTCGGCATCGAGGAGGTCCGCTTCACCGGCGGCGAGCCCCTGCTCCGCCCCGGCCTGGTCGGCATCGTCGAGCGGGTCGCGGCCCTGGAGCCCCGCCCCCAGATGTCGCTGACGACGAACGGCATCGGTCTCAAGCGCACGGCGGCCGCCCTGAAGACGGCGGGCCTGGACCGGGTCAACGTCTCGCTGGACACCCTGCGCCCCGACGTCTTCAAGACCCTCACGCGCCGGGACCGCCTCAAGGACGTCCTCGCGGGCCTGGAAGCCGCCCACGACGCGGGCCTGACCCCGGTGAAGATCAACTCGGTGCTGATGCCGGGACTCAACGCCGACGAGGCCCCCGACCTGCTGGCCTGGGCCGTGGCGCACGACTACGAACTGCGCTTCATCGAGCAGATGCCGCTGGACGCCCAGCACGGCTGGACGCGCGAGGGCATGGTCACGGCCGGCGACATCCTCACCTCCCTCCGCACCCGCTTCGAGCTGACCCCCGAAGGCTCCGGCGAGCGTGGCTCCGCCCCGGCCGAGCGCTGGATCGTGGACGGCGGCCCGCACCGCGTGGGCGTCATCGCCTCGGTCACCCGCCCGTTCTGCGCCGCCTGCGACCGCACCCGCCTCACCGCCGACGGCCAGATACGCAACTGCCTGTTCGCCCGCGAGGAGACCAGCCTCCGCACCGCGCTGCGCTCGGACGCCCCGGACGAGGAGATCGCCCGCATCTGGCGCGAGGCGATGTGGGGCAAGAAGGCGGGCTCGGGCCTGGACGACCCGTCGTTCCTCCAGCCGGACCGCCCGATGTCGGCGATCGGCGGCTGAGCAGCCGTCGTAGACGAAGGAGCTCTACGGGGCCCTACGGGAGTTCGGGCTTTTCCCAGTCCTCGAACTTGACGATGTCCTTCAGGAAACCTCGCACACCGAGGAACTGGGACAGGTGCTCGCGGTGCGCCTCGCACGCGAGCCACGTCTTGCGTCGCTCCGGGGTGTGGATCTTCGGGTTGTTCCACGCGAGGACCCACACGGCGTCGGCGTGGCAGCCCTTCGCGGAGCAGATCGGGGTCTCGTCACTCACGGGAATTCACGGAATTCGTCTCACAGATTGCGCTGATAAAGGCGACGCCGAGCAGCCACGGGGGGAGCTGCCCGGCGTCGGTCCGTCGCTCCGACGGGGGATGCGGAGCGCGTACGAAGTATGTCACGGGTGACCGGTCGCCCGGCACCGGAACAACATGATTGATCTGAGCTTTTCTTGAGCTTGGTGCGGAGCCGACGTCCGGTTCTGGCGCGTTCGCCATGGTCACGACCGGTCGTACGGTTCGCCTGCCACGTGGGGTGCCGGCTCGGGCACGACGTCTTCCGGGACGGGTTCCGCGAACGTCCCGTCGGCCCTCGGCGGTGCGATCATCGGCCGCAGCGGCGCGGTGACGAACGTGGACGGAAGCCCCGGCGCGTTCTCCCGCCCGGCGTTCGCGATCACGACGGCGACATAGGGGAGCAGCACACCGAGCACCAACGCGACGATCGCGACGTGCCGTTCGACGTTCCACAGCGCGCAGGCGAGGATCACCGACACCGTACGGATCGACATCGAGATGACGTACCGGCGCTGGCGGCCGCGGATGTCCTCCGCGAGTCCCGTCCGGGCTCCGGTGATCCGGAACACCTGGGCGTTGCCTTCGCCGTGCAGCTTCCGCATCACATTCCACCATCCGCCCGCATCGGACTCTCCCCGGCCCGCAACCCCGGTCAGCACCCGATCCGGGAACCGGGCCCCGACACGTCCCACGTTACGCCGCGCCTCCGCCGCCTTCGAGACCGGGGGACCTCCGGCCTGGGCGAACGAACTGCGCCGTAGCGCGTATGGCCGTACCCGACATGCGCCGTACGGCGACCACACCCACACTTGGCGTAATGCTCACGTCCGACGTCGAGCCGTACAAGGAGGCAGCCATGGGCTGGTTGTGGGCGATCATCGTGGGATTCGTGCTGGGACTGATCGCGAAGGCGATCATCCCGGGCAAGCAGCACAGTCCGCTCTGGCTGACCACCATCTGCGGCATTCTCGGCGCCATCGTCGGCAACGCGATCGCACGAGCGGCCGGCGTCGACGCGACCAGCGGCATCGACTGGAGCCGCCACGCGTTCCAGCTCGTCGCCGCGATCATCATCGTCTTCGTGGTCGACATGGCGTACATGGCGACGATCGGCAAGAACAAACAGAGAGCCTGACCGGTCGTACGGCGAAGGGGGCGGCCTCCCGAACCAGGGAAACCGCCCCCTTCGCCATGCGTTCAAGCACTCACGCGCCGGTGACCTCCACGGCCGCCAGGTTCTTCTTGCCTCGCCGCAACACCAGCCACCGCCCGTGCAGCAGGTCCTCCTTCGCGGGGACCGCGTCCTCGGCCGCGACCTTCACGTTGTTCACGTAGGCCCCGCCCTCCTTCACGGTCCGTCGCGCGGCGGACTTGCTCGCCACGAGGCCGACCTCGGCGAACAGGTCGACGACCAGGCCGAGTTCGGCGACCTGGACGTGCGGCACCTCGGAGAGGGACGCGGCCAGTGTCTTCTCGTCCAGCTCCGCCAGCTCGCCCTGTCCGAAGAGGGCCTTGGACGCGGCGGTCACGGCGGCCGTCTGCTCGGCGCCGTGCACCAGCGTCGTCAGCTCCTCGGCCAGCGCGCGCTGGGCGGCACGGGCCTGCGGACGCTCCTCGGTCTGCCGCTCCAGCTCCTCGATCTCCTCGTGGGACCGGAAGCTGAAGATGCGCAGGAACTTGGAGACGTCCCGGTCGTCCGCGTTCAGCCAGAACTGGTAGAAGGCGTACGGCGTGGTCATCTCGGGGTCGAGCCAGACCGTGCCGGACTCCGTCTTGCCGAACTTGGTGCCGTCGGCCTTGGTGATCAGCGGGGTGCCCAGGGCGTGCACCTCGGCCTCCGGGTCGACCCGGTGGATCAGGTCGGTGCCCGAGGTGAGGTTGCCCCACTGGTCGCTGCCGCCGGTCTGGAGCGTGCAGCCGTGCCTGCGGTACAGCTCCAGGAAGTCCATCCCCTGGAGGATCTGGTAGCTGAACTCGGTGTAGCTGATGCCCGCGTCGGAGTTGAGCCGCCGGGAGACGGCCTCCTTGGCGATCATCTTGTTGACCCGGAAGTGCTTGCCGATGTCCCGCAGGAACTCGATGGCCGACAGGCCCTGGGTCCAGTCCAGGTTGTTGACCATGATCGCGGCGTGCGGGCCCTCGAAGTCCAGCAGCGGGGCGATCTGCGCGCGCAGCCGGTCGACCCACTGGGCCACGACGTCGGGCGAGTTGAGCGTCCGCTCCGCGTTCGGCTTCGGGTCGCCGATCAGGCCCGTGGCGCCGCCGACCAGGCCCAGCGGGCGGTTGCCCGCCTGCTGGATCCGGCGCATCGTCAGGATCTGCACGAGGTTGCCGAGGTGCAGGCTGGGCGCGGTCGGGTCGAAACCGCAATAGAACGTGACGGGACCGTCCGCGAACGCCTTGCGCAATGCGTCCTCGTCAGTGGAGAGGGCGATCAGCCCACGCCACTGCAGTTCGTCGACGATGTCCGTCACGGTTCTCGTATCTCCTTGGGATGGTCTCGTGAATCAGGTACGAGGTTATACGCCCTGACTGACAGAGCTCATATTGAAGTCCGGCACCCGCAGCGCGGGCATCGCAGCCCTAGTGAACCAGTCGCTCCATTCCCTCGGCAGCGTCTTTTCCGTGCGCCCGGCCTCGGTCGCCCGCCCCAGCAGATCCACCGGTGACTCGTTGAAGCGGAAGTTGTTCACCTCGCCCGCCACCTCGCCGTTCTCGACGAGGTAGACGCCGTCCCGGGTCAGCCCGGTCAGCAGCAGGGTCGCCGGGTCGACCTCGCGGATGTACCAGAGGCAGGTCAGCAGCAGCCCGCGCTCGGTGTTCGCGACCATCTCCTCCAGGGAGCGGTCCTCGCCCCCGCTGAGGATGAGGTTGTCGATCGACGGCGCCACCGGCAGCCCGGTCAGCCCCGCGCTGTGCCGGCTGGTCAGCAGGTGCTGCAACTCGCCCTCGCGCACCCAGTCCGTGGCCGTCAGCGGCAGCCCGTTGTCGAACACCGACTGGTCGCCGCCGGAGGTGTGCGCGAGCACGAACGGGGCGGATTCCAGGCCCGGTTCGTTCGGGTCGCTGCGCAGGGTCAGCGGCAGCTCGGTGAGCCGCTCGCCCACGCGCGTGCCGCCGCCCGGCTTGGAGAACACCGTGCGCCCCTCGACCGCGTCCCGGCCCGACGCCGACCACATCTGGTAGATCAACAGGTCCGCGACCGCGGTCGGCGGCAGCAGCGTCTCGTACCGCCCGGCGGGCAGCTCGATCTTCCGCTCCGCCCAGCCCAGCCGTACGGCCAACTCGGCGTCCAGCGCGGCCGGGTCGACGTCCTTGAAGTCCCGGGTCGAGCGGCCGGCCCAGGCCGAGCGCGTGCGGTCCGGGGACTTGGCGTTCAGCTCCAGCGTCCCGTTCGGCTGGTCGTGGCGCAGGCGCAGGCCCGTCGACGTACCGAGGTAGCTGGTGACCAGCTCGTGGTTGGCGAAGCCGTACAGCTCGCGACCGCCCGCACGCGCGCGTGCGAACGATTCGCCGAGCGCCGGCGCGAAGTCGGTGAACACGGAGGACGAGGTCTCGGCGGGCGCGTCCGTGAAGTCGGGCGACTGGGATACGCCCGTGACCAGCGGCTGCGCGTCCTCGGCGGGTGCGGCTCCGCGCGCGGCGGCCTCGGCGGCCCGTACCAGCGGCTCCAGCTCCTCCGGGGTGACGGCCGACCGGGACACGACCCCCGAGGCGGTGCCCTCCTTGCCGTCGACGGTCGCGATGACGGTGAGCGTGCGCCCGCGCGTGACGCCGTTCGTGGTCAGCGCGTTGCCCGCCCAGCGGAGGTTGGCGGTGGACTGCTCGTCGGCGATGACGACACAGCCGTCGGCCCGGGACAGTTCGAGGGCGCGCTCGACGATCTCGTGCGGCTTGTTCGTACGAGGACTCATCGACCGGCCTCCTGCGTGGTGTTGAGGATGTTGACGCCCGTGAAGAGGGCCGACGGGCAGCCGTGCGACACCGAGGCGACCTGGCCCGGCTGGGCCTTGCCGCAGTTGAAGGCGCCGCCCAGGACATAGGTCTGCGGACCGCCGACGGCCGCCATGGACCCCCAGAAGTCGGTGGTCGTCGCCTGGTAGGCGACGTCCCGCAGCTGTCCGGTGATCCGCCCGTTCTCGATCTTGAAGAACCGTTGCCCGGTGAACTGGAAGTTGTAGCGCTGCATGTCGATCGACCAGGACCGGTCGCCGACCACGTAGATCCCGCGGTCGACCCCGCCGATCAGATCCTCCGTAGAGAGCCCTGCCGGGTCCGGCTGGAGCGACACGTTGGCCATGCGCTGCACCGGCACATGGCCGGGGGAGTCGGCGTACGCGCAGCCGTTCGAGCGCTCGAAGCCGGTCAACTTGGCGATGCGGCGGTCGAGTTGGTAGCCGACCAGGGTGCCGTCCTTGACCAGGTCCCAGGACTGGCCCTCGACGCCCTCGTCGTCGTAGCCGATGGTCGCGAGGCCGTGTTCGGCGGTGCGGTCGCCGGTGACGTTCATCCGCTCGGATCCGTACTTCAGCTTGTTGAGCTTGTCGAAGGTGGCGAAGGACGTGCCGGCGTAGGCCGCCTCGTAGCCGAGCGCGCGGTCCAGTTCGGTGGCGTGGCCGATGGACTCGTGGATCGTCAGCCAGAGGTTGGACGGGTCTACGACGAGGTCGTACAGGCCCGCCTCGACGCTGGGCGCCCGCATCTTCTCGGCGAGCAGCTCGGGGATCCGCGCCAGCTCCTCGTCCCAGTCCCAGCCGGTGCCCGTGAGGTACTCCCAGCCGCGGCCCACGGGCGGCGCGATGGTGCGCATGGAGTCGAACTCACCGCTCGACTCGTCGACCGACACGGCGTTCAACTGCGGGTGCAGCCGGACCCGTTGCTGTGTGGTCACCGTCCCGGCGGTGTCGGCGTAGAACTTGTTCTCGTGCACGGTGAGCAGCGACGCGTCCACGTGGTTGACGCCGTCCGCCGCGAGCAGCCGGGCACTCCAGTCCGCCAGCAGCCCCGCCTTCTCCTCGTCGGGCACCGAGAAGGGATCGATCTCGTACGACGAGATCCACGTCCGCTCCTCGTGCACGGGCTCGGCGGCCAGCTCGACGCGCTCGTCCGACCCGGCCGCCTTGATCACCTGGGCGGAGAGCTTCGCCATCGCCACCGCCTGCGAGGCGACCTTGGCGGCGGCGTCCAGGCTCAGGTCCACGCCCGAGGCGAACCCCCAGGTGCCGCCGTGCACGACCCGCACCGCGTACCCGAGGTCGGTGGTGTCCGACGTACCGGCCGGGCGGGCGTCGCGCAGCCGCCAGGACGCGCTGCGCACCCGCTCGAACCGGAAGTCCGCGTGCTCGGCGCCGAGGGCACGCGCGCGTGCGAGCGCGGCATCGGCCAGAGCGCGTAGCGGAAGCGCCGTGAAGGCTTCGTCGATGGAATGAGGCACGGAGGTCTCCCTGCTGTCGTGGCCAGTCGGGTCCGATCATGTCGCGCGAGTGGGTTCGGAGACCACACGTTTCCGCGGCCCGTCGGCCGTTTCTGTAGGGACCCGACAGGGAGTCCCGTAAGCCACTGTCGGTGCCCGATTGTCCGCCGGACGGAGCGGACCGATAGGTTTTCGATAAAGCCGCCTGTCAACCAGGTGTACCGGGCAGGCGTGCAGGACCGCTATCGAAAGGGTGATCCGTTGAGCCGCTCGGTTCTCGTCACCGGAGGCAACCGGGGCATCGGCCTCGCCATCGCCCGTGCGTTCGCCGACGCCGGCGACAAGGTCGCCATCACGTACCGCTCGGGTGAGCCGCCGGCCGGCTTCCTGGCCGTGAAGTGCGACATCACCGACACCGAGCAGGTGGAGCAGGCCTACAAGGAGATCGAGGCCACGCACGGCCCGGTCGAGGTCCTGATCGCCAACGCCGGCGTCACCAAGGACCAGCTCCTGATGCGCATGTCCGAGGAGGATTTCACCTCGGTCATCGACACGAACCTCACCGGCACCTTCCGCGTCGTCAAGCGCGCCAACCGCGCCATGCTGCGCGCCAAGAAGGGCCGCGTCATCCTGATCTCGTCGGTCGTCGGCCTGATGGGCGGCCCCGGCCAGGCGAACTACGCCGCTTCCAAGGCCGCGCTGGTCGGCTTCGCGCGCTCCCTCGCCCGTGAGCTGGGCTCGCGCAACATCACCTTCAACGTCGTCGCGCCCGGCTTCGTCGACACCGACATGACCAAGGTGCTCACCGACGAGCAGCGCGAGGGCATCGTGAAGCAGGTGCCGCTCGGCCGTTACGCGCAGCCCGAGGAGGTCGCCGCGACGGTGCGGTTCCTCGCCTCGGACGACGCCTCGTACATCACTGGAGCCGTCATTCCCGTTGACGGCGGACTGGGAATGGGTCACTGATCACCATGAGCGGAATTCTTGAGGGCAAGCGCGTCCTGATCTCCGGTGTGCTGCTGGAGTCCTCCATCGCCTTCCACGCCGCCAAGCAGGCCCAGGAGCAGGGCGCCGAGATCATCCTGACCGCGTTCCCGCGGCCCACGCTGACCGAGCGCATCGCCAAGAAGCTCCCCAAGCCCACCAAGGTCATCGAGCTCGACGTCACCAACGACGAGCACCTGGCGCGCCTCGCCGACGTCGTGGGCGAGGAGCTGGGCGGCCTGGACGGTGTCGTGCACTCCATCGGGTTCGCGCCGGCGGACGCGCTCGGCGGCAACTTCCTGAACACGCCGTTCGAGTCCGTCGCCACGGCGATGCACGTCTCGGCGTTCTCCCTGAAGTCGCTGACCATGGCCTGCCTGCCGCTGATGCAGAACGGCGGCTCGGTCGTCGGCCTCACCTTCGACGCGTCCTTCGCGTGGCCGCAGTACGACTGGATGGGCCCGGCCAAGGCCGCCCTGGAGGCCACCAGCCGCTACCTCGCCCGCGACCTGGGCAAGCAGAACATCCGCTGCAACCTCGTGTCGGCGGGCCCGCTCGGCTCGATGGCCGCCAAGTCCATCCCGGGCTTCAGCGAGCTGGCCTCCGTGTGGGACAACCGCTCCCCCCTGGAGTGGGACCTCAACGACCCGGAGCCGGCCGGCAAGGCCATCGTCGCCCTCCTGAGCGACTGGTTCCCGAAGACCACCGGCGAGATCGTCCACGTCGACGGCGGCCTGCACGCCATCGGAGCCTGACCTCCCGGCCCGGCCTCTCCTACGGCGTCGACGCCCCGTTTCCCGCACCGCGCGGGGAGCGGGGCGTCACCCGTTCGGCCCCTCCGGCCGGGCGGGGCCAGGGCACAACCGCGCACTCTGGATTACGCGTTCACCACGCGATTCCCTCCCCAGCACTGCCGAGGAGGTTTCCCTTGTGCGCCTGTCCCGCAGCCTGGCCTCAGTGACCGTCGCCGTAGCGCTCGTCATCTCCCTGGCGTACGAGGCGATGCCCCACGCACGCGTGGAGGCACGAAAACCGGCCGCACCCCAGCTGTTCGGCGCCGCCTGCCGTACCGCCGTCCACGGCTCGCACGTGATCGCGTACTGCCACAACCCGTACCCGCGCACGGACCGCGTCAGCCTGCACATCGAGTGCGACCGCTGGTGGGACATCGACAGCGACGGCATCGCGACCGACGCAGGACCGGCGCAGACCGTACGGCTCACCGGCCGCTGCTGGGAGGACGTCCGCGCGGTGTGGGTCAGTCACCAGAAGCGGGCGAGCTGAGCCTCCCCGGGCGGCACATGAACGGATAGCCGGCGGCCTCCACCGCGGCCGCCTGCCCGTCACCCGCGCGGATCGCGTCCACGAGGCGCGTGTGGTCCATGTACGTCTCCGGAGTCAGCTCCTCGCCGACGTCCGCGCGCAGCCACTCCCGCAGCACCTCGCCCAGGTCGGCGTACATCGCCGTCATGACGTCGTTGTGGGAGGCCGCCACCACGGCCATGTGCAGGGTCGCGTCGGCCGTCACGAAGGCCTCCGTGTCGCCCGACTCCCAGGCCTCCTCACGTCGTACGAGGAGGGCGTCCAGCTGCTTGAGGTCCTTCTCGGTGCGCCGCTCGGCCGCCAGCTGCGCCGCCGCCGACTCCAGGGTGGAGCGCAGTTCGGCGATGTGCCGGGGGTCGGCGTCCGCGAAGCGGCGGTGCATCACGCCGGCCAGCTCGCTCGTCGCCACGACGTACGTGCCGGAGCCCTGGCGGATGTCCAGCAGGCCGTTGTGCGCGAGGGCGCGGACGGCCTCGCGGACCGTGTTGCGGGCCACTCCGAGCTGCTCGACGAGCTCCGGCTCGGTCGGGATCCGGGAGCCGACCGGCCACTCGCCCGAGGTGATCTGGTTCCGCAGCGCGGCGATGACCTGCTCGGAGAGCGCCGAACGACGGGGATGGCTCAGGGGCATGGCACACCTTCGCATGTGCGGGGCGGGAGCGGGCCACCCGGGGATGGACAACCAATCATCCCATGATTCTATGATGGGCAGCATGGCAAGCGAGGAAACACGGACACTGAAGTCCACGACGAACATCACCGGCTCCGTTGCGAGCGACGCCACGGCGCCGACCGGGAAGCGGACCGACAAAGCCTCCACGCGTGCGTGGACGACGCGTCTGTTCGTCGTCGGCATCGTGCTGGCCGCCCTGAACCTCCGCCCCGCCATCACCAGCCTCGGCGCCCTCCTCGAAGAGGTACGCGACGGACTCGGCATGAGCGGCAGCGTCGCCGGCCTGCTCACCTCCGTCCCCCCGCTGTGCTTCGCCCTCTTCGGCGTCATGGCCCCACGCCTCGCCCGCCGCTTCGGCCCGGTCGCGGTGGTCTGCGCGGGCATGGTCCTCATCACCGCGGGCCTGCTCATACGGCCCTACATCGGCGGTACGGCCGGCTTCCTGGTCGGCAGCGCGCTCGCCCTCATGGGCATCGCGGTCAGCAACGTCCTGATGCCGGTCATCGTCAAGCGCTGGTTCCCGGACCGGGTCGGCTCGATGACCGGCCTGTACTCGATGGCCCTGGCCCTCGGTACCGCTGCCGCCGCAGCGATCACCGTCCCCATGACCGATGCCCTGGGCGGCAGTTGGCGCTCCGGCCTCGCCGTGTGGGCAGGGCTGGCCGGCGCGGCCGTACTCCCGTGGATCGCTCTCGTACGACACCGGGAGGCGTCGTCAGAACCGGAGGCAGCCGGGGATCAGGGCTCCCGCGCGCGGGAGGCCGAGCGGGCGCGGCCGGTGCTGCGGATCACCCGCAGCCGTACCGCCTGGGCGCTCGCCGTGTTCTTCGGGCTCCAGGCCACCGCCGCCTACATCACGATGGGGTGGATGGCGCAGATCTTCCGGGACGCGGGGGTCTCCGCGGGCACCGCGGGACTGCTCCTCGCCGTCACGATGGTGATGGGCGTGCCGCTGGCCTTCGTCATCCCGCGCATGGCAACCCGGCTGCCCCGCCAGGGCCCGATCGTCATCGCCCTCGGCGTCTGCGGCCTCGCCGGATACGCGGGCCTGTACCTCGCGCCGGCCGGCGGTGCCTGGGCCTGGGCGGTACTGCTCGGCATCGCCAACTGCTCCTTCCCGCTGGCCCTGACGATGGTCGGGATGCGGGCCAGGACCGGTGCGGGCGTCGCCCAGTTGTCGGCCTTCGCGCAGAGCACCGGGTATCTGATCTCCATCCCGGGGCCGCTCCTGGTCGGCGTGCTCTACCAGCACAGCGGCGGCTGGGGACTGCCGATCGCCCTCATGGCCGGCCTGATGATCCCGCAGATGGCCGTCGGCGTCCTCGCGGGCCGCAACCGTACGGTGGAGGACGAGGCGGCCCGCTGAGCCGGACCCGGCGGACCCGGCACGGTCGGCGGGTGCGAGACTTGCCGTATGCCAGTGCTCGATCCGAACCCCCAGAACGGCCAGCGGAAGATGCTCATCGTCTTCGGCTCGTTCTTCGCCATCTTCATCGTCATCGCCATCATCGCGACGATCGCGTCGCCGTGACCGTGCGCCTCTGAACGTGCCTCCGCGGGCCGATGGTGGGGTTGTCCCCACCATCCCCTAGGGGGTGAGGGTCAGGGTCAAGTGGGTGGATCTCCGGATGGGTTGGGGGCCGGAACTTCCGTAACTTCGATGGTGCGACCGCGAGAAGCGGATCGCGGACCACTCGGAGACCAGCGGAGGCATCCATGTCGGCCCCTACGCACACCCCGCCCCACCCGGCGACCACGGGCGGCGTCGACATCAGGCTGCCGTGGTGGGCCCTCGCCCTGCCGGCGCTCGCGTTCATCGTGCTGCTCGTGATGATGCTGAACCCGACGGACGCGCAAGCGGCGGGCTCGGACCCGATGATCACCCATTTGTTCGAGCGCGTTCAGCAGCTCATAGCCCGCTGAGCACCCGGGGAGCACTCGCGCGCCCGCCCCGTCAACTCCCTGCGCCCCATGGCCTGTTTCATGCGAAGCTGGATCCCATGAGCGTCGCAGAACCCCGCAGGATTGTCCTCTTCCGGCATGCGAAAGCCGACTGGCCCCAGGTGACCGATCACGAGCGGCCGCTCGCTGAGCGGGGCCGCCTCGACGCGGCCACCGCCGGAAGCAGACTGGCCGACACCGGCATCCCCTTCGATCTGGCCCTCTGCTCCACCGCGGTCCGGACCCGCGAGACCTGGAAGCTCGCCGTCCACGAACTCGCGCACCGGCCGAAAACCGTCTACGAGGAGCGCC
The DNA here is from genome assembly GCF_044457795.1 of Streptomyces sp. NPDC050528. Classification (NCBI taxonomy): domain Bacteria; kingdom Bacillati; phylum Actinomycetota; class Actinomycetes; order Kitasatosporales; family Streptomycetaceae; genus Streptomyces; species Streptomyces sp. NPDC050528. The sequence goes on along the minus strand of NZ_JBITHH010000002.1, from coordinate 20,644 downwards.
TCTACGAAGCCTCTCCCGGCGAGCTGATCGCGGTGCTGAACGAGACGCCGGACGACGCGCGGAACGTGATCCTGGTCGGCCACAACCCGAGCGTGCAGGGCTTGGCGGAGATCCTCCCCGGCGCGGACACCGGTGCGGGCAACAGCGAGGCCCGTGAGTGGCTGAAGCAGCGCGGGTTCGCGGCCGCCGGGTTCGCCGTGCTGTCCTTCACCGGTTCCTGGAAATCGCTGGAGCCGGGTGTGGCCACGCTGGACGACTACTGGGCGCCGTCGGAGTAAGCCCGAGGAAGCCGGAGCATCCGGAGCGCCGGAGCAGGGGGACTGACCGTGCGCACGACAAGGGGCCCGGCACCGCGTGGTGCCGGGCCCCTGAAGGTGACGTAGGCCCGAGGCAAGTCCCCTGGTCCGGGGCAAGCCCCCTGGTCCGGGATCAGTCCTCGTCGTGCGTGTCCGCGGCCTCGACCTCTTCGCGGGTGACGCCCAGCAGATACAGCACGGTGTCGAGGAACGGCACGTTCACCGCGGTGTGCGCGGCCTGCCGTACGACCGGCTTCGCGTTGAAGGCGACACCGAGACCGGCCGCGTTGAGCATGTCCAGGTCGTTGGCGCCGTCGCCGATCGCCACGGTCTGCGCGAGCGGTACGCCCGCCTCGGCGGCGAAGCGGCGCAGCAGCCGGGCCTTGCCCGCGCGGTCGACGATCTCGCCGGTGACCTTGCCGGTCAGCTTGCCGTCGACGATCTCCAGGGTGTTGGCCTGGGCGAAGTCGAGCCCGAGCCGGTCCTTGAGGTCGTCGGTGACCTGGGTGAACCCGCCCGATACGACGCCGACTTGGTAGCCGAGCCGCTTGAGCGTACGGATGAGGGTGCGGGCGCCCGGCGTCAGGCGCACCTCGCTGCGCACCTTGTCGACGACCGAGGCGTCCAGCCCTGCCAACAGCGCCACGCGCGCGTGCAGCGACTGTTCGAAGTCCAGTTCCCCGCGCATCGCGGCGGCGGTGACCTCGGCGACCTCGTCCTCGCAGCCGGCGTGCGCGGCGAAGAGCTCGATGACCTCGTCCTGGATGAGCGTGGAGTCGACGTCCATGACGACCAGCCGCTGGGCCCGCCGGTGCAGCCCCGCCGCCACGACGGCGATGTCGACGCCGAACGTCGCCGCGTGCGTGACGAGGGCGGTGCGCAGGGGCTCGGTCTCCACGCCGGACACCGCGAACTCGACCGCTGTCACGGGGTACTTGGCGAGCCGGAAGATACGGTCGATGTTGCCGCCGGCCTTGGTGATGCGGGCGGCGATCGCGGCGGTGGACTCCGCGGTGAGGGGGTGACCGAGCACGGTCACGAGCGAACGCCCCAGCCCACGCGGCCGGTTGTCGCCGAGGCCGGAGATGATCTCCGCCTGCATCTTCATCGACTCGGCCCAGCTGTGCACGGTGGCCCGCAGATCCCCTTCGAGCCCGGCGGGCGGCGGGGTCACGAGTGCGCACAGCACCATTCGGCCACGCGTGACGACCTGTTCGATGTCGACCACGTCGACGGAGTAGGCGGCGAGGGTGTCGAAGAGTCCGGCCGTGATGCCCGGCCTGTCCTTGCCGAAGATCTTGACGAGGAGAGTGGGGACGTCAGAGGTCTGCGAAGCGCTCATGGTGCCCCCACCGTATCCGGCACGGAGTGCCTTGTGCCGCAGAGGTCCGCCCAGCGGACACGGAACAGTGGGTGTCGGCTCGGTGGCGCGAATCTTACGGAGCGATCACGGAGGGACCGGGCGGTGGTCAGGAGTGGGCCGTGGACGGTCGTGAGTCGGTTGAGACGCGGTCAGGAGACACGGTGAGGTGATCGCGGCGGGGCGCGGTGCCGATCAGGAGCGGGCCGGGCATCGGGGGAGGGGCGATCGGTACAGCGCCGGTTGCGGGGGATACGTCCGGATGGGTGGGGCGCGCTGTGTCGGGCCGTTGGGTGATGCGGGCCGCGGACGATCGGGGCCGCCGGCCCATGGACCCGCCACGACCCGCCCGCTGCCCGGCGCCGCCCACGGCTCATCCGCATCCGGTGCGGGACATGGTCGCCGTGCACCGACGACGGTTCATCCGGTGCCGGGCACGTTCGCTGAGCGCCGAAGACGACTCACCTGAAGCCGAAGCCGAAGCGGGCGTGGATCACCGGCGCCCCTTGGGCCTCCCCGGAGGCGGCGGGGGCGGAGGCGGGGGCGGTTGCTGCCCGTCGTCGGAGTCGCCCTCCGGCCAGTCCCGCGAACGCGACCCCGGCCGCCGCCGAGGCGCCCGGGCCGGCGGCTCGTAGGGCTGGGCCATGGTCGGAGCGCCGTACAGGTCGGCGGGCGGCGAAGGGGTACCGGGCGACTGCGGCTCGTCGTAGGGACGCGTGCCGTCGTCCGGCGGTACGACTCCGGGCGGCCGCGAGCTCCCGGGATACGGAGGAACTCCGCCCGGCCCTACGGCTCCGGGTGTCGGGCCGGGCCCGAACTGCCCCGCGTTTCCCGGCGGTTGAGGGGTACCGGAGGACCGCGATCCTCCGCCGGGCGGCCGACCACCTTCCTGCGGCGACCGCGCACCCGGCGGCCACGCACCCTCCTGAGGCGAGCCCGTGTCCGGCGGCCACCCCGGTCCACGGGCCTGAGCCCCGCCTCCTGGACCTGCGCCACCCGGCCCACGCCCCTGCCCCGACCGTTCCCCACCAGCCCAGTCTCCGCCACGCGGTTGCCGCCTGCCGTCCTCCGGTTGCCGTAGCTCATCGGGCAGTTGGAGATACGGGTTGGTCGCGGGGTTCGGTGCGCGGTAGGGCGAACTCGGCACGTAGGGCCCCGGGTCCCCGGCGGCTTCCGGGTGCCCCGTGTGTCCCGTGCCGCCCGCAGGCTGCGCATGTTCCGGATAACCGGGCTGCCTCGGCGCCCAAGCATCCGAGCCGGACCCCGAGTCCGACCCCGGAACCCCCTTCCCCAAGTCACCCCGTGCCAGTCGCGAAGCCTGCCGCCCCGCCGCCCCGGTCGCGTACGCGAGCAGCCCCCCGACACCTCCCGCCCCCGCACCCCACACCGCACCCAGCACCAACGCCATGCCCAGATGCCCGTGCAACTTGATCCCCGCGCCGAACGCGTCGAACCCCAGGACCGACAGGGACGCGTCCACCGACACATCCGTCAGCCACGCCAGCAACGGCAAGGTCAGCGCGGTGGCGACCCCCAGGCGCAGCGCACACCGCCCGGCGAAACCGAGAGCGTTCCCGCGACCACCGGCACCCCCCGCCCCCACCCCCACCGGAGTCCGTACCGCCGTCAACACCCCCGCCAGCAGCATCATCAGCGCCGCGGCAACCCCCAACAACCACACCCGACCGTCCAGTTCGGCCAGTCGCCCCAGCGTCACCGGCTGGTCGGACTTCGCGCTCAGGAGTTGGTCCAGGGGGTGGGGGAGGAGTTTCGAGAGTTCGCCCGTCGCCTTGCCGTCCCAGGGGACGAAGAGGCCGATCGGGATGCCGAGCCAGACCCCGTTGGGGGCGCCGAGCAACGCCGCGCCCGCGATGCGTTTCGGGTGGTCGTCGCCGATCGCCGCGTATGCCGCCGCCGCGAGCCCCGCCGCCACCGCGACCAGCAGCACCGTGACGAGCGCGGACGCGGCCGGGCGTACGACGCGGTGGACCGCCTCCCAACCGCGCGGCAAAGGAGTTCGGCGCGAGGCCAGCAAGGCGATCAGCAGGATGCCCGCCGACCAGCCCAGGCCGCCCAGCAGCGTCGCCGCCGTGTCGACCGTGAAGCCCACCGCCGCCTTCGCCTTGACCAGGTCGCTGATCTTGCCCGGGAGCAACCCGCCGATGTCACCGATGTCGCCGAGGCCGGGGATGCTCACCCCGCCGCCCTTCCCTCCGCCGCCACCGGTCAGCTTGTCCAGGCCCAACTTGCTTCCGTCGATGGTGATGACGTCATGGCCCGCCCACGCCAACCCACCCAGCATCGCCACGAAGAGCGCGATCACCGAGCCCGCGCGCGCGATGAGTTCGGCCGGTGCGATCACAACTCCGGCCGCCCGCAAGGACCGTAGGAAGAAGTACGACAGCAGGAGGGCGCCCACCAGGCTCACGCCCAGTGGGGTGATCGTGACGGCTGTGGTCGCCTGGGCGCCGGTCAGGCCGAAGGCGGAGACGTCGCCGGTCGGGGTGACCGAGCCGCCCGCGCCGAGGGCCACCACCGCCGCGGTCATCGGGCCGAGCGAGCCCGTCGCGTCGGCGCCCAGCAGGTGCAGGCCGAGCGCGGCCGTGCCCGCCATGCCTATCAACGCCCAGCTCACCGCCGCGATCGCGGACAGCAGGACGTCGGTCCAGGGCACCCTTGTGTCGTAGTTCGCCGTCCTGACACTCGTCGCTGAGCTCATGGCAGACCCCCCGATCCGCGGCACGGGACGGACACCGCGCATGTCCCCCTCGCGTGGATTACCACTCTCCGGGTCGGTTTCAACCCCGTCAACGGAACCGGCGGAAGCGTGCGGACGTGGTCTTCACAGGGTCCGACTTTCGGTCAGGGGGTGCAGCCTGAAATAGTTCCCGACGATGTTCGCCATCCCTAGACTCCCTGTGATGGGGGTAACTCGGGGGACTACTCAGTGGGGCATGGAGTGCCGGAACTCGTACTGGAATTGAATGGACGGACCTGGACGCTCGACGCGTCCAGGACCTACACCCTCGGACGTGATCCGCAGGGGGACATCGTGGTCGACGACGCCAGGGTCTCCTGGCGGCACGCCACGATCAGCTGGGGCGGCCGGAGTTGGGTGATCGACGACCACGGCAGCACCAACGGCACGTTCGTGCAGGGCCAGCGCATCCATCAGATGGAGATCGGCCCGGGCTCGTCCGTGTACCTGGGCAACGCGAACGACGGCCCGTGCCTGAGCCTGTCCGGCGCCGCGGCCGCCGTGGCGACTCAGAAGGCCCAGCCGCAGCAACAGCCGTACGCGGCACAGGGCGCGGGCCCCGGCTGGGCACAGCAGGCACCCGCTCAGCAGGCCCCGGCGCAGACGCCTGAGCAGCAGCGTTATCAGCCGCCGGCACCGGCCGCCGCGAACATTCCGCCGCAGCAGGGATCCGGCGTCGGCGCGGGGGCGCCGTCGGTCTACGGCGACCGCAGCCCGACCACGTTCCACCAGTTCTCGCTGGGCCGCGTGATGCGCATCGGCCGTGCGCTGGAGAACGAGTTGGTGGTCTCCGACCTCCAAGTCTCGCGCCACCACGCCGAGTTCCACGCGACGCCCGACGGCCGCTTCGAGATCCGTGACCTGGGCTCGCACAACGGCACGTACGTCAACGGTCAGCCGATCACCAAGGGCGGCTCCGCGCTGCTCGGCCCGAACGACATCGTCGGCGTCGGCCACTCCACGTTCCGGCTGGTCGGGGACCGGCTCGAAGAGTTCGTCGACACCGGTGAAGTCTCCTTCTCCGCACGGCACTTGACGGTCACGGTCGACGGCGGCAAGCAGATCCTCAAGGACGTCTCCTTCGGCGTACCGGAGAAGTCGCTGATCGCGGTCATCGGCCCGTCGGGCTCCGGCAAGTCGACCCTGCTCAAGGCGCTCACCGGCTACCGGCCCGCCAACCAGGGCGACGTCCTCTACGACAACCGCAACCTGTACAAGCAGTTCGCCGAGCTGCGCCAGCGCATCGGTCTGGTCCCGCAGGACGACATCCTGCACAAGGAACTGACCGTCAAGAAGGCCCTCAAGTACGCGGCCAAGCTGCGCTTCCCCGCCGACACCACCGGCGCCGAGCGCGAGGCCCGTATCGACGAGGTGCTGCGCGAGCTGAAGCTCGACATCCACAAAGAGAAGAAGATCACCTCTCTCTCCGGCGGCCAGCGCAAGCGCGTCTCGGTGGCCCTGGAGCTCCTCACCAAGCCCTCGCTGATCTTCCTGGACGAGCCCACCTCGGGCCTCGACCCGGGCATGGACCGCGATGTCATGCAGCTGCTGCGCGGCCTCGCCGACGACGGCCGCACGGTCCTCGTCGTCACCCACTCCGTGGCCGAACTGGCGATCTGCGACAAGCTGTTGGTGATGGCACCGGGCGGCTCCGTCGCTTACTTCGGCCCGCCCGAGGAGGCACTGAACTTCTTCGGCTACGACACCTGGGCCGACGTCTTCTCCGCCTTCGAGAACTACCGCGACTACGACTGGGCGGGCCGCTGGAAGGGCTCGCAGCACTACCAGATGTACGCCGCGGACATCGACGCGATCGCACCACAGTCCGTACAGATGCCGCCGATGCAGGCGATGAAGCCGCCGAAGCCGCAGGGCTGGATGTCCCAGTTCGTCACGCTGGTGCGCCGCTATGTCGCGGTGATCGCCTCCGACAAGGGCTTCCTGGCCCTGATGGTGATCCTGCCGGCCGTCCTCGGCGCGGTGAGCCTGCTCATCGACTCGGGCAACAGCCTGCTGCCCAACCCGGCCCGGGCGAACGGCACCAGAATCCCGAACGGCACGGCCACCACGGTCCTGCTGATCCTCGCGGTCGGCGCCTGCTTCGCCGGCGCGGCCAACTCCGTCCGTGAGCTCATCAAGGAACGGGTCATCTACGAACGGGAGCGCGCCACCGGCCTCTCCCGCTCCGCGTACCTGATGTCCAAGGTGTTCGTGCTCGGTGTGATCACCGCGCTGCAGGGCCTGATGGTCGGTGTCATCGGCTTCGCCAGCCGCGAGATCCCGAAGCAGGGCCTGGTCCTCGGCAGCCAGACCATGTTCGAACTCTGCATCCCGATCATGGGTCTCGGCTTCACCGCGATGATGTTCGGCCTGATCATCTCCGCGCTGGTGAAGACGGCCGAGAAGACCATGCCGCTGCTGGTCATGTTCGCGATCATCCAAGTCGTGTTCACCGGCTGCCTGTTCACCCTGAACGGCGCGGTCGGCGTCAACCAGTTCTCGTACCTGATGCCCTCGCGCTGGGCGGTCGGCGCCGCGGGCGCCACGCTGGACTTCAACAAGATCAGCCCGCCCAAGCCGGGCGACGCCGTCGACCCGCTCTGGGAACACACCGTGGGCGCCTGGGGCATGGACATGGCCGCCCTGATCGCCCTCGGCGTGATCTGCGGCTTCTTCGTGGCCCGCTTCCTGCGCCGCCACGAGCCCGAGGTCATGAGGAAGTGAGTCCGGAAATCAAACTCGCGCGAGTTTGAAAAGCAGACGCCGAAGGGCGGCGCCCCTGCCCGTGATGGGATAGGGGGTGCCGCCCTTCGGCGTCGATACCGAGACCAAGAGGTCCGCCGGAGAGGCCTCGGTACGCGTCTCAGTACGCGCTGTTGACGTTGTCGATCGAGCCGTAGCGGTCGGCCGCGTAGTTGGCGGCGGCGGTGATGTTGGCGACCGGGTCGTAGATGTTCGTCGAGGTACCGGACACGTGGTACGCGTTGAACGTCGGCTGGATCACCTGGAGCAGACCGATCGACGGGGTGCCGTTGACCGCGTTGACGTCCCAGCCGTTGACGGCGCTGGGGTTGCCCGAAGACTCCCGCATGATGTTCTTGTACAGGCCGTTGTACGAGCCCGGGATGCCCTTCGCCTTCATGATCGCCAGGGCGTGGTTGATCCAGCCGTTGAGGTTGTTGGCGTAGGTCGTCGCGGCGACGGGCTGGATCTTGACGCGCTCGGTGGAGCGGCTCGCGGCCTTCTTGGCCTTGCGCGCGGCCTCCGCCTTCTTCTTGGCGGCGGCTTCGGCGGCGGCCTTCTTCTTCGCGGCGGCGTCCGCCTTGGCCTTCGCGGCCTTCGCCTTGGCGTCGGCCTTCGCCTGGATCGCCTCGGTCTTCACGCTGGCGCCGGCGAGCTGGTCGGTGACGCTGGCCTTGACGCCCTTGATGGGCTCCGAGCTGTACGCGATCTTCGTCGAGGTCGCGGCGTCGCTCGTGGTCGTCCCCGCATCGCCCGGCGCCACGGAGAAGGCGAGGGCGGCGGCGCCGAGCGTGGCGACACCGGCGAGCGCGATCCTGTGCTGCTTCGTCAGCTTGTTCAGCTTGGTCAGGCGACTATGACCAGGAGTGTTCGAGTTCTTGGGCATGGCGGATGGACCTCTTCGAATTGCGCGGAGGTCGCTCACCGTCCGGCGGGGACGCGGGTGCTTCCGGCACAAACGCCGCGGAGGAGATCCGCGGCGCTGAGCGACGGCTGCAATTCTTAGCGGCCGCAAAAACCTGTGGCAAAGGTGTGACGTACGATCCCGGGTAGTTGATCGGTCCAGGGCAAAACGGGACAGACGGGGCCGTCTGTCCCGCTCAAGCGGGGCGTCTATATCTCCTATGTCCGCTAGTACGTGATCTGCGCCCTATGTGCGGGCTCACACCGGCGACCCTTCGACCTCACCCGCAGTTGCGAGAGCAACGCGCCGCGTGAGGGTCCTCCTCCGGGAGGATGAGGTGCACGTCCCCGAACTCGTGCCACAGGTAGAGCCCGCGCAACGCCTCCTCATAACTGCGGCCTACGGCGGCCCGCCCCGCGACCGCCTCCAGCATCAGCAGATGCGAGGCCTCCGGCTCGTGCAGCCCCGTCAGCAGCCCGTCCACCACCCGCACACCCCGCTCCGGCGTCACGACGAGATCCGTCCACCCCGCACGCGCGCGTACGACCCCGTCGTCCCCGGCGGCGGACTCGACGGCCCGCACGGCGGTGGTCCCGACCGCGATCACCCGCCCGTCCCCGGCTCGGACGGCATTGATCAACCGGGCCGACGCCTCCGACACCGCGAACCGCTCCGGATACGGCGGCTCGTGCGCCTCGGCCGACGCCACCCCGGTATGCAGGGTGATCGGCGCGAACTGCACCCCCCGACTCACCAGCTCCGCCACCAGCCGCGCGGTGAAGGGCCGAGCAGCACTGGGCATCTCCGCACTACCGCTCCCGTCCTCCGACGGCAACGAGAACACCGTCTGATAGACGTCCAACGGCTGATCCCGCTCCGTATAGGAGTAACGAATGGGCCGCCCGTACTCCCGAAGCAGCGCGGCCACACTCGCCGCCGAACCTCCGGGCCTGGGCGTCCCGACGCCGGGCGACTCGGCCTTGGGCAGGCGTGCGCCCGGGGTGTCGCCTGGGCCCGCCATTTCTGGCTCGGCGCCGTTCGTCTCGGGTACGGCAGGCCCAGTTGCTCCTCGCCCTGCGGGCGCGCTCGACGCCGGCCCTCCGGCCTTGGGCGTCGCAATGTCCGGCGACTTCGCCCTGGGCACCCGCGCCTTCGGTACATCGTCCGGGCCCGCCATTTCTGGCTCGGCGCCGTTCGTCTCGGGTACGGCAGGCTCAGTCGCTCCTCGCCCCGAGGGCGCGCTCGACGCCTGCCCTCCAGGCCCAGGCGTTCCGATGCCTGACGTCTCCACCCCAGGCACCCGCGCCGCCAGCACTTCGTCCGGGCCCAGCACTTCCGGCTCCGCGGCACTCGTCCCGGGCACGGTCGCCTCTGAGGCTTCAGGCCTCGCCGCCCCAGGCTCCGGTGCTCCCGGGTCCGACACCCGCCCCCACCACAACCGCTCACCCCGCCCGCTCAGCGGCTCCTCCAGGACCAGCCGCATGTTTCCGGGCAGCCGCACCTCCGCATTGGCCGGGCCGCCCGTACGCGCGCGCGTGGTGCCGTTTCCGTCCGGCTCGCGCAGTTCGACCGCCCACCGTCCGTCATCGCCCCGGGTGGAGAAGTGCACCACCACGCGTGCGTGCCCGATCCATCCGTCCACCGCCGCGGCGAGCGTCGGCGACGTGTTCACGACCAGCAGATCCCCGGCCCGCAGCAGCCGAGGCAGCTCTACGAACGCGTGATGCGACACCTCGGTACCCCGCGACACGAGCAGTCGTACGCCGTCCCGGTCGAGCCCGGGCCCGCGCTGTTCGACCGGCACGCGCGCGGACAGCTCCTCCGGGACCCGCAGGGCCACGGTCATCGCTTCTCCAGGAGGGCCGGGGCACCGTAGCGACCGCTCGCGGGGCGCTCGTCCAGCAGTCGTAGGAAGGCCGGCACCACGGAAGTCGGCGACGGCCTCGGATCGTCGTCGTCCGGTACGGCCGCCGCGTACAGGTCCGTGCCCATGTCGCCGGGGTCGACCGCCCACACCCGCAGCCCGGGCTCCTCGGCGGCGAGTACGGCCGCGAGATGGTCGAGGGCCGCCTTGGACGCCCCGTAGCCGCCCCACGTCTCGTACGCCTCGGCCGCCGCGTCCGAGCTGACCGCGATCACCGTGCCCGCCCGCGAGGTCCGCAGCAGGGGCAGCGCCTCCTGGGCCAGACCCAGGGCGGCCACCACGTTCACCTCCAGCGCCCGCCGCAGCCCGTCCAGGGTCAGCTCGTCGAGCCGTACGAGCGGTTCGGCGCCCAGCGCGCTCGCGTTGCTGACGAGCAGGTCGACGCCGCCCAGTTTCCCGGCCGCGGCCACCAGCTCGGCCCGGTGCGCGGCGTCCGTGACATCCCCGGGAACGGCCTCCACGCGCGTGCCGTACGCGGCGACGGCCACCGCGGCTTCTGTGAGCACCCCCTCGGTCCTGGCGTCGAGCACCAGGTCCCAGCCCCGCGCGGCCAGGGCCTCGGCGAGTGCCCGTCCCAGCCCCTTGGACGCCCCCGTGATGATCGCTACCGACATGACACACACGTCCCCTCGTCCACTACGCCTCCATCGGCGTGCCCCCAACGTAGGAACGGGACCGTCCCCGCCGCGTCGGCCCCGGGCCGCATCCACCGGGGCCCTTCGCCCTAGGTCCACCGGACCAGGAGACGGCCGTCACCAGCCCGATCCGCACTGTCACACCCCGCCGGTACCGTGAGGACATGAGTCAAGGTCCACGGTCCGGCCTCGCGGTGGTGAGTTCCGCGCTGCTGGCCATGAGCAGGCACCTGGAGGTGCGCGACGTCCTCAAGACGATCGTCGCCTCGGCCCGCGAACTGCTCGACGCGCAGTACGCCGCCCTCGGCGTGCCCGACGACCACGGCGGCTTCGCCCAGTTCGTGGTCGACGGCGTCAGCGACGCCCAGTGGAAGGCCATCGGCCCGCTCCCGCGCCAGCACGGCATCCTCGCCGCGATGCTGCACGAGGCGAAGGCCGAGCGCCTGGCCGACGTCCGCAAGGACCCGCGCTTCGAGGGCTGGCCGTCGGCCCACCCCGAGATGTCCGACTTCCTGGGCCTGCCCATCCGCGACGACGAAGAGGTCATCGGCGCCCTGTTCCTCGCCAACAAGAACTGCCCCAAGCGGGACGGCAGTTGCGGCTTCACCGAGGAGGACGAGGAGCTGCTCTCGATCCTCGCCCAGCACGCCGCGATCGCCCTCACCAACGCCCGCCTGTACGAACGCAGCCGCGAGCTGACCATCGCGGAGGAACGCTCCCGCCTGGCCCACGAGCTGCACGACGCGGTGTCCCAGAAGCTGTTCTCGCTCCGCCTCACCGCACAGGCCGCCGCCACCCTCGTGGACCGCGACCCGTCCCGCGCCAAGGGCGAACTCCAGCAGGTGGCCGCGCTCGCCGCCGAGGCCGCCGACGAACTGCGCGCCGCAGTCGTCGAGTTGCGCCCCGCCGCCCTCGACGAGGACGGACTGAGCGCCACCCTGCGCACCCAGATCCAGGTCCTCGACCGCGCCCACACCGCACGCGTGACCTTCACCGGCCGAGGCTTCCGCGCCCTGCCCGCGGCCCAGGAGGAGGCCATGCTCCGCGTCGCCCAGGAGGCCCTGCACAACGCGCTGCGGCACTCCGGCGCGGACCACGTCGCCGTGACCCTGGAGCGACACGGCTGCGGAGCGGTCCTCCGGGTCACCGACGACGGCACCGGATTCGAACCCCAGTCGATCCGCCGCGCCGGACGCCACCTCGGCCTGGTCTCCATGCGGGACCGGACCAACGGCGTCGGCGGCACACTGACCGTGGAATCGGCGCCCGGAAAGGGCACCACGATCGAGATGGAGGTCCCCGGTGGCTGACCCGATCAAGGTCCTCATCGTCGACGACCACCAGGTCGTCCGCCGGGGCCTGCGCACCTTCCTGGAAGTACAGGACGACATCGAGGTCGTCGGCGAGGCGGCCGACGGCGCCGAAGGAGTCGCCCGCACCGAGGAGCTGAAGCCCGACGTCGTCCTCATGGACGTCAAGATGCCGGGCATGGACGGCATCGACGCGCTGCGCAGACTCCGCGAACTCGACCTCTCCGCGCGCGTGTTGATCGTCACCAGCTTCACCGAACAGCGCACGGTGATCCCGGCCCTGCGCGCGGGCGCCGCCGGTTACGTCTACAAGGACGTGGACCCGGACGCCCTGGCCGGCGCCATCCGTTCCGTGCACGCGGGCCACATCCTGCTCCAACCCGAGGTCGCCGGCGTCCTGTTGTCCCAGGAGGAGTCCAACTCGGGTCAGGGGAGGGGCGGTTCGCTCACGGAGCGGGAGCGCGAGGTGCTCGGCCTGATCGCCGACGGCCGCTCCAACCGCGAGATAGCCCGCGCCCTGGTGCTCTCCGAGAAGACGGTCAAGACCCACGTCTCGAACATCCTGATGAAGCTCGACCTGGCGGACCGCACCCAGGCCGCCCTGTTCGCCGTACGCCACGGTCTGACCAGGTGAGCGGTGTCGCGGGGGTGGGGTGACGGCAACACGGAGCGTCTCGTTCCGGGCTGAGATTCATACCGTCGTGGGAATGTCCCTCGAATGGCGCATCCTTCGTGGATCTCCACCGTTCTCCAGTGCGTGCCGCGGCGCCTGCCGCGGTGATCGCTAGGAGGGCTCAGAAGTGAAGAACCTGAAGAAGGCAGCGGCCGTGACGATGGTGGCCGGCGGGCTGGTGGCCGCCGGTGCCGGGCTGGCCTCCGCCGACGGTCTGGCGAACGGCCAGGCCGCCGGTTCGCCCGGCGTCGGCTCGGGCAACGTCGTCCAGGTCCCGGTGCACGTCCCGGTCAACGCGGTCGGCAACAGCGTGAACGTCATCGGCGTCCTGAACCCCGCCTTCGGCAACCTCGGCGTCAACAGCTGACGCACGTCGCTCCGCGACAGTGACCTCCGGCCGTCCAGGGCACTCCCTGGGCGGCCGGTCTGCTCGTCACCAGGTCGCCCGGTCATTTGGTCGGCTTGTCGCGCCAATGATCCGAACGGGCAGTCAAACGCGCATGTCCGTGCCGTTTCCGCGTTTCCTCGCGTTGATCAGCGCACGACCCGCGGCCGGGTCGGTCACGCAATCGCAGGAGGAACGCTTCTCATGAACATCGCCAAGAAGGCCGCTGTGGCCCTCACCGTCGCCGGTATCGCAGCCGGCGCCTCCGCCGGTGCCGCTTTCGCCGACGCCGGTGCCGACGGCGCGGCCGTGAAGTCCCCGGGTGTCGGTTCGGGCAACGCCGTCCAGGTCCCGGTCCACGTCCCGGTCAACGTCGTCGGCGACAGCGTCAACGTCATCGGCCTGCTGAACCCCGCGTTCGGCAACAAGGGCATCAACGGCTGACGCCCGCACCACTGAAGAGGGGCCCCACGAGTCAACGACGACTCGTGGGGCCCCTCTTTTTGGAGTACAGGTCTTTTGGCATACAGGCCCGCAATATTCAGCCCGTCCGGCGTTTGAGGACGAGGCCCCTTCAGGGCCGATCGGGGGTCTGGGGGCGGAGCCCCCAGAAGACGCCCACCCCAACACACGGCAACCATCGCAACGGAACTTTCACCGCACCCCCTTCTCCCGCTCCTCCACAACGGAGTTGTACGCCGCGACCTGCGCCCGCCGAGCCGTCCGCTCCACCGGCCGCAACGCCTCCACCCGCGCCCCCATCTCGGACGCACTCACCGCACCCCCGGGCCCGTTCTCGTACGCCACGGACACCAACAACCCCACCCGCTGCGCCAGCTCCAGCACCCGCACCGCCCGAGGCGGATACCCCGGCGCCAACACCTCCCGCCCCCGCTCCGCCCGCGCGCGATACGCGTCGACGGCCGCCTCGGCGATCGGCCCCGACCCGGCGACATCGAGCCGCGACAACACCGCCGTCGCATCGCGCAGCGCCTCCGCCAGCTCCCGCTCGGCCTCCCCGAGCGAGGGCACATCGGCGGGCGGCGCCTCCCGCACCGGCAGGCAGTGCCACACGACCTCGACATGGACATCACCGGCGGGACCGGCCTCGTAGACCTCGGGAACGAGGCCGAGCGGGACGCCGTAGCAGATCACCGCCTCCTCGGCGTCGAGGGCGCGGGCGTTGAAGGCGGGCGGGCCGCTGAGGCCCAGTGGGTGTCCCGAGGTGGGCAGCGCGACGCGCAGTCCGGTCACCCCGAGGGCGCGCAGCCGCCCCAGTGCGAGCGTGAGTCCGACGGGTGCCGACTCGCCAGGCAACCCCTCCACCCGGTGCACGGCGTCCTCGCCCACGATGGCGAGCACGGCGTCGTCCGGTGAGACAAGTCCGGCCAACAGGGCATTTCCCCAGGCGGCGAGGCGCCCTGAGCGTGGTTCCGAAAGCATGGCGTCCAGCCTAAGGACCGGACCGATGGAATGGACCGCCCGGCCGGTGGCGTAGATTTCTTCGAGGGCTGCGCCTACCGGCGCACGCGACAGCCGAGACAGGCCGACGATGCAATGGGAGACAGCGCGCTCATGAGCGATGTTCTGGAGCTGGAGGACGTAACCGTGGTCCGGGAGGGCCGGGCTCTGGTGGACCAGGTCTCCTGGTCGGTCAAGGAGGGCGAGCGCTGGGTCATCCTCGGCCCGAACGGCGCCGGCAAGACCACGCTCCTGAACGTCGCGTCCAGCTACCTGTTCCCCAGCAGCGGCACCGCCACCATCCTCGGCGAGACCCTCGGCAAGGTCGACGTCTTCGAACTGCGCCCCCGCATCGGCGTCGCCGGCATCGCGATGGCCGAGAAGCTCCCCAAGCGCCAGACCGTCCTCCAGACCGTCCTGACCGCGGCTTACGGCATGACAGCGGGCTGGAACGAGGACTACGAGGACGTCGACGAGCAGCGCGCCCGCGCCTTCCTCGACCGCCTCGGCATGAGCGACTACCTTGACCGCCGCTTCGGCACCCTCTCCGAGGGCGAGCGCAAGCGCACCCTCATCGCCCGCGCCCTGATGACCGACCCCGAGCTGCTCCTCCTCGACGAGCCCGCCGCCGGCCTCGACCTCGGCGGCCGCGAGGACCTCGTACGCCGGCTCGGCCGGCTCGCCCGCGACCCGATCGCCCCCTCCATGATCATGGTCACGCACCACGTCGAGGAGATCGCCCCCGGCTTCACCCACGTCCTGATGATCCGTCAGGGCAAGGTTCTCGCCGCGGGCCCGCTGGAGCTCGAACTCACCGCCCGCAACCTGTCGTTGTGCTTCGGCCTCCCGCTCCTCGTCGAGCAGGTCGGCGACCGCTGGACCGCACACGGTCTCCCCATGGCCTGAACTCCCTTGTAAGAAGCGGGTGCAGGGACATATGCGCCCTGTCCGTGACGGGACCCGCAGCCCTACCATTGACCATGTGAACGACATCGGCGGTTGGGTGTGGTGGCTCGTCGGCGCGGTGGCACTCGGGATCCCTCTCGTGGTGACCGCGATGCCGGAGTTCGGCATGCTCGCTGTCGGCGCGGTGGCCGCCGCGGGGACCGCGGGGATCGGCGGGGACCTCGTCCTCCAGGTCCTCGTCTTCGCCGTCGTCTCGGTCGCACTCATCGCGGTCGTACGGCCCATCGCGAACCGGCACCGCTCCCAGCGCCCCCAACTCGCCACAGGAGTGGACGCGTTGAAGGGCAAACAGGCCGTCGTCCTGGAGCGCGTCGACGGCTCCGGCGGCGGCCGGATCAAGCTGGCCGGAGAGATCTGGTCGGCCCGCGCACTCGACACCGACCGCGCCTATGAACCGGGCCAGGAGGTGGACGTCGTGGAGATCGAGGGAGCCACCGCGATCGTCATCTGACCTCGCAGGACTCAACTGAACCGAACGGCACACGAGTTGCTCGACGGTCTGTCAGACTCGACCAGCAAGATCTTCAACAACCATAAGATCTTCCGAAAGCGCCGAGGCGGAGAAGGGTACGGGGAGCACGATGGAACCGGTCATCATCGTCTTGATCATCCTGGTGGTGTTGGTCTTCATCGCTTTGATCAAGACGATCCAGGTCATCCCGCAGGCAAGTGCCGCGATCGTGGAGCGATTCGGTCGCTACACGCGGACACTCAACGCGGGACTCAACATCGTCGTCCCGTTCATCGACACGATCCGCAACCGCATCGACCTGCGCGAACAGGTCGTACCGTTCCCGCCGCAGCCGGTGATCACCCAGGACAACCTGGTCGTCAACATCGACACGGTCATCTACTACCAGGTGACGGACGCGCGGGCCGCGACGTACGAAGTGGCCAGCTACATCCAGGCGATCGAGCAGCTCACGGTCACCACGCTCCGCAACATCATCGGTGGCATGGACCTGGAGCGGACGCTGACCTCCCGCGAGGAGATCAACGCGGCCCTGCGCGGAGTCCTCGACGAGGCGACGGGCAAGTGGGGCATCCGCGTAAACCGCGTGGAACTCAAGGCAATTGAGCCCCCCACCTCCATCCAGGACTCGATGGAGAAGCAGATGCGCGCCGACCGTGACAAGCGCGCCGCGATCCTCACCGCGGAAGGCACGCGCCAGGCCGCCATCCTCACCGCGGAGGGCGAGAAGCAGTCCCAGATCCTGCGCGCCGAAGGTGAGGCCAAGGCCGCGGCCCTGCGCGCCGAAGGTGAAGCCCAGGCCGTGCGCACGGTGTTCGAGGCGATCCACGCCGGAGACGCCGACCAGAAGCTCCTCAGCTACCAGTACCTCCAGATGCTCCCGAAGATCGCCGAGGGCGACGCCAACAAGCTCTGGATCGTCCCCAGCGAGATCGGCGACGCCCTCAAGGGCCTCTCCGGCGCGATGGGCAACATGGGCCCGTTCGGCGGGGGTTCGGGCAACGACGGAGGCAACTCCGGCAACTCCGGCGGCAATTCGGACCGCCAACGCCGCGAAAAGCCGTCCATCGACTGACACGACTGACAGACCTGTTCCACGACACTGGGGCCCACCTCGCAGGAGGTGGGCCCCAGTTCGGTTCACATGCCCTACGCGGCCGGTTGCACCAGCCACTCCGGCAGCGCATCGAAGTCCTCGGTCCCCAGCGCCAACAGCATCGCGTCGGCCGGCGTCGGCTCGAACGGCTGCCGCAGCAACGGCATCCCCGCCTGCTCCGGAGTCCGCGCCGCCTTGCGGTGGTTGTCCTCCGCGCAGGACGCCACCGTGTTCAGCCAGGAGTCCTGACCGCCCTGCGCCCTCGGCACCACGTGGTCCACCGTCGTCGCCCGCCTGCCGCAGTACGCGCACCTGTGCCGGTCCCGGACCAGCACACCGCGCCTCGACCACGGAGCTTGTCTTCGGAACGGCACCCTCACATACCTGCACAACCGGATCACCCGGGGGACCGGTATGTCGACCTCGGCTCCGCGCATGCGCAGTTCGGGGTGGGCCTGCTCGACGACAGCCTTGTCCTGCAGCACCAGAACGACGGCTCGATTCAACGACACCGTCGACAGCGGCTCGAAGCTCGCGTTCAGCACCAGCGTGTCCCGCATCCAGCCCACCTCCCATGTGCAATCGGCCCACCACATGGCGGGCTTGGATCAACTCTGGCCGGGCACGCCGAGATGGACAACGCAATAAAAACTGCCCGCCCCTGATCAATTCCAAGACCAGAGGCGGGCAAACGTTCAATGAACGTCAGTCTTCGGCGGGAACCTCGTACTCACCGATCAGCTGGGCACGCGCCAGCGTGTGGAACCGCAGGTTGAAACCGACGACCGCCGGAGAAACGTCCGAGTCCGGACCGAGTTTCTCCGTGTCAACGGCGTACACCGTGAACACATAACGGTGCGACCCGTCCCCGGGCGGCGGCGCGGCGCCCCCGAAGTCCTTCGACCCGTAGTCGTTCCGCACCTGTACGGCGCCCTCCGGCAGCCCCTCGAACTTGCCGCTGCCCGCACCCTCCGGCAGCTCGGTCACCGAGGCCGGGATGTCGAACACCGTCCAGTGCCAGAACCCGCTCCCCGTAGGGGCGTCCGGGTCGTAGCAGGTCACGGCGAAGCTCTTGGTCTCGGGCGGGAAGCCCTCCCACCGCAGCTGCGGCGAGGTGTTGCCGGCCGCGTAGACCTGAGCGTCCTTGAGCGTCGCCCCCGGCTCGACGTCCGCACTCGTCACCGTGAACGACGGGACGGGCGGGTGGAAGTCATGGGGGAGCGGCCGCCGCTTGAGCTCGGTCACCTCGGTACCTCCTGATCGGTTTCTTCAGTGGATACCGAGCCTAGAACCAGTTCCGCTTGCTGCCGACCTCGGACAGCCACTGGTTGAGATACGCCGCCCAGTCCGTCCCCTGGAAGTCGTGCAGACCCACCTGGAAGGACCGGAAGGTGTCACTGCCCTCGCTGAACAGGCCCGGCTTCTTGTCCATCTCCAGGATGACGTCCATCGCGTTCTCGTCGGCCACGAAGCTCAGCTCGACCTGGTTCAGCCCGCGGTACTGCGACGGCGGCTGGAACTCGATCTCCTGGTAGAACGGCAGCTTCTGCCGCGTCCCCCGGATGTGACCGCGCTCCATGTCCGCGCTCTTGAACCGGAAGCCGAGCCGGATGAAGGCGTCCAGGAGAGCCTTCTGCGCCGGCAGCGGGTGCACGTTGACGGGGTCGAGGTCACTGGAGTCCACCGCACGAGCGATCGCCAGCTCGGTGCTCACCCCGATGTGCATCCCGCGCAGCGACTGACCGTCGATCATCGTGATCGGCGTCTCCCAGGGGATCTCAAGACCGAACGGCACGTTGTGCGCGGTCCCCGCCTGGAGCTCGAAGGCACCGCCCAGCCGCACCTTCGTGAACTCGATGTCCTGCTTGTACTCCTGGTCACCGCTCTCGACCTCGACCTTGGCCTGCAGCCCGACCGAGAGCCCCTGGATCTCCTGGGCGACGGAACCGCCCTGGATCCGCACCTCGCCCTGGACGACCCCGCCCGGAACGACGTTGACCTCGGTCAGCACCGTCTCCACCGAAGCCCCGCCGGCCCCCAGGCTCGCGAGCAGCTTCTTGAACGCCATTGACTCTCCCTTTACGTATGGACCCTTGATCCCTACAAACGCGAACCGACCGCGCCCGGTTCCGCGCCACACCCTGGCAAGCGGACGGAACCTTGACCACCCCTTGGCACAAGCGGGCCTGGACTACGCTCGGGCGCCATGATCGCGCCCCCGGACCGTATGCCACTCCCCAGAGAGTTCTTCGACCGCCCTGTACTGGAGGTCGCCCCCGACCTCCTGGGCCGCCTCCTCGTCCGCACGACCCCCGACGGCCCGATCGTCCTGCGCATCACAGAGACCGAGGCCTACGACGGCGGCAACGACCCCGCCTCACACGCGTATCGCGGTCCGACGGCCCGCAATGGCGTGATGTTCGGTCCGCCCGGGTACGTGTACGTCTACTTCACCTACGGCATGTGGCACTGCATGAACCTGGTGTGCGGCCCGGAGGGCACGGCGAGGGCGGTCCTGCTCCGCGCCGGCGAGATCGTCGAGGGCGCCGAGCTGGCCCGCAAACGTCGACTCTCGGCCCGAAATGACAAAGAACTGGCCAAAGGCCCTGCCCGCCTGGCCACCGCCCTGGACGTGGACCGAGCCCTGGACGGCACGGACGCGTGCACTACGGGCGAGACACCCTTGCGAATGCTGGCCGGTACACCCGTGCCCTCCCACCAGGTAAGCAACGGTCCCCGTACCGGTGTGTCGGGCGAGGGCGCGGTCCACCCGTGGCGGTTCTGGATCACCAACGACCCTACGGTTAGCCCATATCGGGCTCATACGCCGCGACGTCGGCCAAGTTGACGCGTCTTGGCAGGGTGCGTAATGTAGCCCGAGCCGCTTGACCCGGGTACGGCAATCGCCAGCAGCCGGAAGCGGCCAACCCACTACCAACGACTCTCCCTCGCTGAGGGCGCATTCGGCGTGCCTGCATGCCTGAATTCGAACTCGCGGAACTCGATTATGAGTTGCCGAGGGGATCGGCTAACGTAGTGAATGTCGAAAGGCCGACAGGCGAAAGCCCAAAGCCCTTGACAATCCCCTCCGACAGGGAATCGGGACCGGAAACGGTCTGATAGAGTCGGAAACGCAAGACCGAAGGGAAAAGCCCGGAGGAAAGCCCGAGAGGGTGAGTACAAAGGAAGCGTCCGTTCCTTGAGAACTCAACAGCGTGCCAAAAATCAACGCCAGATATGTTGATACCCCGTCTCCGGTCATCATTTCGATGGTTGGGGCGAGGTTCCTTTGAAGAAATACATACAGCGAGGACGCTGTGAACGGTCGGGCTTATTCCGCCTGACTGTTCCGCTCTCGTGTATGTGCACCGGATTACCGGTAAACATTCACGGAGAGTTTGATCCTGGCTCAGGACGAACGCTGGCGGCGTGCTTAACACATGCAAGTCGAACGATGAACCACCTCGGTGGGGATTAGTGGCGAACGGGTGAGTAACACGTGGGCAATCTGCCCTGCACTCTGGGACAAGCCCTGGAAACGGGGTCTAATACCGGATAACACTCCCGCACTCATGTGTGGGGGTTAAAAGCTCCGGCGGTGCAGGATGAGCCCGCGGCCTATCAGCTTGTTGGTGAGGTAATGGCTCACCAAGGCGACGACG
>NZ_JBITHH010000001.1:1049033-1551960 GCF_044457795.1 Streptomyces sp. NPDC050528 | reverse complement strand
CATGGTTGAACGGGTTGGTGCCGGCTGAGCGGCGGGCTGCGCCGTACCGCCACGACCCGCTCCCGGTTCGTCGGCGGCTGCGGGCGCGTGGGGGCAAGGGGGCATGGGCCGTACCGGCCCAGTGGGGGTCAGTGCGGGCGTCGGGGTGTGCCTGTTAGGCGGGCGAGGGCTTCTGTTTCTCGGGGTGGGGGGCCGGTTAGGTCGCCGAGGCGCCAGGACGGGACCCAGGGGACGTGGTAGACGTCGATCACCGACTCGATGGCCTTGACGTAGGGGGTCAGCTGGCGGGGGAGGCGGCCGGGGGCGTCCGCGACCAGGACTACGGCGTCCAGGTCCAGCCCCGCTGGTGCCTCGCCGCGGCGGAAGACCTCCAGGGCCCGGGAGACCGCGGCCAGGCCGGCCGCGTGGGTGCGGGCGACCAGGAGGATCGAGGGCGGGTCCCCCGGGCCCGGCCAGTCGCGGCCGCAGTCCTGGCCGCCGTAGACCGAGGCGAGGGTGGTGACGCCGGTGCCGCCGTGGGTGGCCACCCAGGAGAAGCGGCGGGGGGCGGCGGCGGGGGTGGTCGTGGGGATGGCAGTGGGGATACTGGAGGGGTGCTCGGGGGCTTGGGGACCGGGGTCCACCGGTAGTGGTACCGGTCCTCGGAGCCAGATCTCCGGGCCCTGCCGTCCACCTGTCTGCATGACCGAGCTCCTCCCTCGTGGCTCTTCCGGTCCTCTCGGAACTCCTGGGACGAGGCTGTGACGTCGCGGTGACCTGGGAACCGGGAGGGAGCGGAGAGACTCAACAGTACGCGTAGGAACGGATCTTGACGCTGGGGAGTGGTTGCGCCGACTCCCCGACGCATGCGAGTGAGGGAACCGATGACTCGACTCAGCCGCGAGAAGAAGCGGGAACAGAAGCGAGCCGCACGCTCGGCACCCGCGGCGTCACCTTTCGAGGTACGCGTACCTGTGGACGGTCCCGGCGCCGGCGGTGCGTCGATCGGCGGAGTGCCGGTCGCGGTCGCCGCGGGCGAAGAGGTCCAGCAGGCGGTTCTGAGTCACCTCCATCGCATTGCCAATGCCACGGGACACTCGGTCCACGCCACCATCCACGACGACCGGATCGGGTACGTCGTTCCGCTTCAGATCGATCCGGACGGGTCCAGCCACTTCTCGGCGGAGCCCTGGGCGATGGTCGGTGTGGGTGTCAGTACGGGTGCGGGTGGGGTTCCGCCTGTGCCCGCGCTGCCGCCTGCCGTGTCTGCGGACGTCGTGGAGCCGGAATCCGTGGGGGGACCTGAGGATCTGTCTCGGGCGTCGAGTGGTGACCCGGTGACTCATCGGTTGCGGGCCGTCGTGGATTCGGGGGCTGACGGGGGTGTGGTTCCGACCTTTCCGTTGCGGGCGGTGCCCGAGTCGGTGGGGGAGTCGGCGCCCACCTTTCCGTTGCACGCCGTGCCGGAGTCGGCGGAGGGGGGTGCGTCGCTGGGGGCGGTGCAGGCGCCCACCGGGGCGTTCGGACCGCCGCCGGTGATGGACGCGGCGCCGGTTGCCGATGCGCCGTCGTTCACGGACGTATCGGATGCGGCGTACGAACCCGACCCGGCGTACGGGGCCGCCCCCGCGCCCGTTCCGCAGGCCCCCCGGCCCGCGCCCATCCCCGACCTCGTTCTCACCGCCCCGGAACCCGACCCCAAGCCGACGCCCGCCCGTGGGTTCGATGCCGTGGCCGAGGCCGTGCTGGGGGACGAACCGGTGACCACCGACGGAGCCGGGACCGCGTTTCTCATCGAGCCGATGGTGCGGATCAACGACGCCGTCAAGGCGGGGCGGATCGAGGAGGCCGCAGGGCTGGCCGAACGGACCGTCGCGGACGCTGCGAGCGGTCTCGGACCCGAACACCCCGAAGTCCTACGGCTGCGCGAACTCGCCGCCTACATCGCCTACTTGGCCGGTGACCCGCTCCGCTCCTTCCATCTCTCCCTCGACCTCGCCCACATCCGCCACCGCGCCCACGACGCGGAGGCCGCCTACGGCAACATCCAGAGCGCGGCCACCGCCTGGCGTGCCGTGCGCGACCCGGAGCAGGGGCTCGCCCTCGGCCGCGACCTCATCGACCTGTGGACCGAACTCACCGCCGAGGACGGGCCCGCCGTGGACGACATAGAGGAACTGGAATCCGCTCGCGCCCGCATGGGCCGCCTCACGGAGCGCGCTCGCAAGGCTGCTGAATGAGCCCTGTCCCTTAGGCCACGCAGAACTCATTGCCCTCGGGGTCCGTCATCACGACCCATGAGCCGGCCGGTTCCGTCACCCTGCGCAGGACGCTTGCGCCCAGCGTCGTCAGGCGTTCCACCTCGGCCTCGCGGTGGTCCGGACCCGGGTGCAGGTCGAGGTGGAGGCGGTTCTTGGCGGTCTTCGGCTCCGGGACCCGCTGGAAGAGCAGACGGCGGCCCAGGCCCGTGCCGCGGTCCTTGTCGTAGGGGTCGTCGGGGTGCCGTACGGCCATCAGGTCGCGGAAGGCCGGGCGGCCGTGGAAGTCGACGGTCGCCGCCGCGGGCAACGCGCCCATTTCCAGCAGCTGTTGGACGAGCGCGCTGTTGTCCTCGGCCTCGTAGTGAAGCGCGGCCGCCCAGAAGTCCGCCTGCGCGTGGGGGTCGGCCGCGTCGATGACGAGCTTCCAGTGGAGGGGGGTGGGGGGTGCGGAGGGTGCGGGGGCGGGTGTCTGTGTCATGGGCTTCACTCTGGCATCGGTGCCGTGGGCCTGCTGGGCTACTACGCCTCTACCGTGTCCGCCGGGTTCGCCGTGTCCAGCGGGTTCGTGCCGGGAGCCGTGGGCTTGTCCCGCCGTATCGCCGCCGCTTTCGCCCTGCCCTTCCTCGCCGTGCGCCACGCGTCCGTCGTCAGGAGGATGAGGGCCAGCCATACGAGTGCGAAGCCCGCCCAGCGTGCCGGGGGCATCGACTCGTGGAAGTACAGGATGCCCAGGAGGAATTGGAAGACCGGGGCCAGGTACTGGAGCAGGCCCAGGGTCGACAGGGGGACCCGGATCGCGGCCGCGCCGAAGCAGACGAGGGGGAGGGCGGTGACGATGCCCGTGGAGGCCAGGAGGGTGGCGTGGGCGGGGCCCTCCTGGGTGAAGGTCGCGGTGCCTTGGGAGTTCAGCCAGAGGAGGTAGGCGAGTGCCGGGAGGAACTGGATCGCCGTCTCCGCGGCCAGGGACTCGATGCCGCCCAGGTTGACCTTCTTCTTGACCAGGCCGTAGGTCGCGAAGGAGAAGGCGAGGGTGAGGGAGATCCATGGGGGGCGGCCGTAGCCGACCGTCAGGACGATCACGGCGGCCAGGCCTACGGCTACCGCGGCCCACTGTGCCGGGCGCAGGCGTTCCTTGAGGAGGAGGACGCCCATCGCGATGGTGACCAGGGGGTTGATGAAGTAGCCGAGGGAGGCCTCGACCACGTGGCCGCTGTTCACGGCCCAGATGTAGACGCCCCAGTTGACGGTGATGAAGGCCGCGGCGATCGTCACGAGGGCCAACTTGCGTGGCTGGCGCAGGAGTTCGCCGGCCCAGGCCCAGCGCCGGACCACCAGGAGGGCCACGGCGACGAACGCCAGCGACCACACCATCCGGTGGGCCAGGATCTCGGCGGCGCCCGCGGGCTTCAACAGGGGCCAGAACAACGGGACCAGGCCCCACATGCCGTAGGCCGCGAAGCCGTTCAGCAGTCCTGTGTGGTGCTGGTCGCCCTTCGGCTTACCGCTCACGGGTCCCTCCTTCGCGCACGCCATGCCCGGCCAGCATGAAGGTAGCGCCGAGCGCCCCCGCGTGTCATGCCCGTATCGCTATACGGTCATGACACGCGGGGGCGGAGGATCCCGGGGTGGGGGTCAGCCCTTGAGCGTGAGCGCGATCGTCTCGCTGATCGGGGTGGTCGGGCGGCCCGCCAGGCGGGACAAGTCGCCGCTGGTGACGACCAGTTCGCCCTTCTCGATGGACGCGTCGACGCCGACGAGGATCGCGGCGAACGCCTCGGGCAGGCCGGCGCCGGTGAGGATGCCGGTGAGCGTCTCGGCCGGCACGTTGTTGTAGACGATCTCCTTGCCGGTCTGCCGGCTCAGCTCGGCCGCGTACTCGGCGAAGCTCCACGCCTCGTCGCCGCCCAGTTCGTACGTCTGGTTCTCGTGGCCCTCGCCGGTCAGTACGGTGACGGCGGCGGCGGCGTAGTCGGCGCGGGTCGCGGAGGAGACGCGGCCGTCGCCGGCGGCGGCCACGACGGCGTTGTGCTCCAGGACGGGGGCCAGCTGCTCGGTGTAGTTCTCGTTGTACCAGCCGTTGCGGAGCAGGGTGTACGGCAGGCCGGAGGCCAGGAGCGCCGCCTCGGTGCCGCGGTGGTCGTCGGCCAGGGCGGCGGCGAGGGGGCCGGGGGCGCTGGTGTAGGCGAGGAGTGCGACGCCGGCGGCCTTCGCGGCGTCGATGACGACCTGGTGCTGGCCGACGCGGCCCTTCTCGAACTCGTTGCCGGAGATCAGCAGCACCTTGTCGCCGGCGGCGAAGACGGTGTCGAAGGTCTCGGGGGTGTTGTAGTCCGCGACCACGATCTTCACCCCGCGCTCCGCGAAGTCGGCGGCCTTCTCCGGCGTCCGTACGACAGCGGTGACCTGGTCGGCCGGAACCTTCTCCAGCAACTGCTCCACTACGTGGCGGCCGAGGTGTCCGGTGGCTCCGGTGACGACGATGCTCATGGGTGACAGCTCCTTGTGGGTGTGCGGCGTGGTGCGGTGCGGTGCGTTGCACTAACCCTAGGGGAGGCGCTAACTCGTGGAAAGTACCCACTTTGAAGTAAGGTACTGGCATGGCAGTTAGTGCAGAGGTGTCCGGTGGTCGTGACGTGCGGGAGGCGATGTGTCCTCACCGCCTGGTCCTGGAACACGTCACGTCCCGCTGGGGTGTCCTGGTCCTCATCGAGCTCATCGACCGTCCCTATCGCTTCAGTGAACTGCGGCGGGCGGTCGGGCAGGTGCGGCAGGTGAGCGAGAAGATGCTGGCGCAGACCCTGCAGACGTTGGAGCGGGACGGGCTGGTGCATCGCGATGCCAAGCCGGTGATTCCGCCGCGGGTGGATTACTCCCTGACCGACCTGGGGCGCGAGGCGGCGGTGCAGGTGAAGGGGCTGGCTCAGTGGACCCAGGATCGGTTGGGGGAGGTGCTGGAGGCGCGGGAGGTGTACGACGCGGCGAAGGGTCGGGACTGAGGGGCGCCGACGCCTGCGGTGAAGGAGTGCGGTGGGCGCTCGCCGGGCACACACATGTCAGGGCGTCGGTTGACATGAGCGGCACGTCCATCCATGCGCCCCCTCTCCGCCTCTCACGCCGCCTTGAACCGCCCGGCATGCTGGGGTGGGGCGCTGTGCCCAACCGCGCGCCGGTCTCCCGTGCCGCCCACGGGGCCGCAGGCCGACGTTCGGGTGCCTGACTCGGGGGTTCGCATTGGCCACGGAGAATTCGGATGCGCGAAGGAACGATTCAGCTGACGGATCGGGTGCGAGCGGTCTGGAGCAGCTCGCACGCGACCTTCTCCTCCAGGTCGCGTCCCTCACCGAGGAGCTCCGGAAGGCCAACCTGATTCAGCTGCACCGCATCATGGCGGAACAGACGGGCCGTGCCATGACGGACTCCGCGTTGGCGGAGGCGTTGAGCACCCTGCAGGGTCTGTCGGAGGTCAAGCGTCGGCAGGTGCTCTTCGTCAACGCGCAGTACAGCGCCATCGTGCTGAACCATCGCCTGGGTGCCATCGACTGGGACGAACTGATCGGCCACATGCGGGTGTGGTGCATCAACCGGATCTTCCAGGAGTACTGGGAGATGACCGACGAACACCGAAAGAGCCTCCCCCAAGGGTCGTTGGAGGCTCGGGTGGGCAAGGCAGTGGACGCGATCATGGCTGATCTCGCCGACGATCCGGACGAGTGGTGGGTGGTCGGACCGGACGCGGAACCCTCGTGACTTGGGGTAGCTTCTATCGTTTGGGGCTGGGGGGCCCAGAGTTGGGGCCCTGTACGGAAGAGGACGCCTCAGTGCCAAGCAAAGAGTCCCGGTCTGTCCGCATCACTCGCCGTCTCGGCGACTCTCCCCGTCAACGAGGCTCCATGTCGGGCGAAACATGCCCTGACCTGTTCGAACTCAGCGACGGCAACTTCGCGGTGATCGGTACCGACCGTACCGACGAACTCGACGCCCTCCTCCCGGCCGATGCCGCCCGCGCCGACTACGAACGCATCGTGGTGATCACCCGCGACACCCTGCTCCGGGCCAAGCGGGACATCCCCGACGCTTGATCAGCAGCGCCACAGGGAAGGGCCGGGGAGCGTGAACCGCACCCCGGCCCTTCCGCGTGAGCGGGGCCTCAGCCCACGACCGTCCAGGTATCCCCGCCCGCCAACAGCGCGGCCAGGTCTCCCTTCCCGTTCTGCACGATCGCCGTGTCCAGCTGGTCGGACATCTGGGTGTCGTAGACCGGGCGTTCCACCGAGCGCAGCACGCCGATCGGGGTGTGGTGCAGGGTGTCCGGGTCGGCCAGGCGGGAGAGGGCGAAGGCTGTGGTGGGGGAGGGTGCGTGGGCGTCGTGCACCAACACCTGAGCCTCGTTCTCCGGGGTTACGTCGACCACCTTCAGGTCGCCCGTCGTCGCGTCCCGGATCACGCCGCGCGAAGCGTCCGCGCCGAAGCGGATCGGCTGCCCGTGTTCCAGGCGGATCACCGCCTCCTCGGCCTGCTGGCGGTCCTTCAGCGCGTCGAAGGCGCCGTCGTTGAAGATGTTGCAGTTCTGGTAGATCTCGACCAGCGCCGTGCCGGGGTGGGCGGCCGCCTCACGCAGGACTTGGGTGAGGTGTTTGCGGTCCGAGTCGATCGTCCTCGCTACGAAGGAGGCCTCCGCGCCGATCGCCAGCGACACCGGGTTGAAGGGGGCGTCCAGGGAGCCCATCGGGGTCGACTTCGTGATCTTGCCTACCTCGGAGGTCGGCGAGTACTGGCCCTTCGTCAGGCCGTAGATCCGGTTGTTGAAGAGGAGGATCTTGAGGTTGACGTTCCGGCGCAGGGCGTGGATCAGGTGGTTGCCGCCGATGGACAACGCGTCTCCGTCGCCCGTGACCACCCAGACGCTCAGGTCCCGTCGGCTCGCCGCCAGGCCCGTCGCGATCGCCGGCGCGCGGCCGTGGATCGAGTGCATGCCGTACGTGTTCATGTAGTACGGGAAGCGGGAGGAGCAGCCGATGCCGGAGACGAAGACGATGTTCTCCTTGGCGAGGCCCAGTTCCGGCATGAAACCCTGTACCGCCGCGAGGATCGCGTAGTCACCGCAGCCGGGGCACCAGCGCACTTCCTGATCGGACTTGAAGTCCTTCATGGACTGCACTGCCTCGGCCTTGGGGACGAGTGAAAGTGCCTCGATCGTGCCCGTGCCTTCCGTGGACGTCTCAGCCATCGATGGCCTCCTTGAGAGCCGTGGCGAGCTGCTCAGCCTTGAACGGCATGCCGTTCACCTGGTTGTACGAGTGCGCGTCCACCAGGTACTTCGCCCGCACCAGCGTGGCGAGCTGACCGAGGTTCATCTCGGGGATCACCACCCGGTCGTAGCGCTTCAGGACCGCGCCGAGGTTGCGGGGGAAGGGGTTGAGGTGGCGGAGGTGCGCCTGTGCGATCGACTCGCCGGACCCGCGCAGGCGGCGGACCGCCGCGGTGATCGGGCCGAAGGTCGAGCCCCAGCCGAGGACCAGCGTCCGCGCGCCGTGCGGGTCGTCGACCTCCAGATCCGGTACGTCGATGCCGTCGATCTTGGCCTGGCGGGTGCGGACCATGAAGTCGTGGTTGGCGGGGTCGTAGGAGATGTTGCCCGTGCCGTCCTGCTTCTCGATGCCGCCGATGCGGTGTTCCAGGCCGGGGGTGCCGGGGACGGCCCAGGGGCGGGCGAGGGTCTGCGGGTCGCGTTTGTACGGCCAGAAGACCTCGGTGCCGTCGTCCAGGGTGTGGTTCGGGCCCTGTGCGAACTGGACGGTCAGGTCCGGGAGTTCGTCGATGTCGGGGATGCGCCAGGGCTCGGAGCCGTTGGCCAGGTAGCCGTCCGACAGCAGGAACACCGGGGTGCGGTAGGTGAGCGCGATGCGCGCCGCCTCGATCGCCGCGTCGAAGCAGTCGGCCGGGGTGCACGGGGCGACGATCGGGACCGGGGCCTCGCCGTTGCGGCCGAACATCGCCTGGAGCAGGTCGGCTTGTTCCGTCTTGGTGGGGAGGCCGGTGGAGGGGCCGCCTCGCTGGATGTCCAGGACGAGGAGCGGAAGTTCCAGCGACACCGCGAGACCGATCGTCTCGCTCTTCAGTGCCACGCCCGGGCCGCTCGTCGTCGTCACCGCGAGCGAGCCGCCGAAGGCCGCGCCCAGTGCCGCGCCGATGCCCGCGATCTCGTCCTCGGCCTGGAAGGTGCGTACGCCGAAGTTCTTGTGCCGGCTCAGCTCGTGCAGGATGTCCGAGGCCGGGGTGATCGGGTACGAGCCCAGGAAGAGCGGGAGGTCCGCCTGTCGGGACGCGGCGACCAAGCCGTAGGACAGGGCGAGGTTCCCGGAGATGTTGCGGTAGGTGCCGGTCGGGAAGGCGGTGGCGGCCGGCGCGACCTCGTAGGAGACCGCGAAGTCCTCCGTCGTCTCGCCGAAGTTCCAACCCGCCCTGAACGCCGCGATGTTGGCCGCCGCGATCTCGGGTTTCTTCGCGAACTTCGACTTCAGGAACTTCTCGGTGCCCTCGGTCGGCCGGTGGTACATCCACGACAGCAGGCCCAGCGCGAACATGTTCTTGCTGCGCTCGGCCTCCTTGCGGGTCAGGCCGAACTCCTTGAGGGCCTCTACGGTGAGGGTCGTGAGAGGGACGGGGTGGAGGCTGTAGCCGTCCAGGGAACCGTCGTCGAGGGGCGAGGCGGAGTAACCCACCTTCTGCAGCGCCCGTTTGGTGAACTCGTCCGTGTTGACGATGATCTCCGCACCGCGCGGAACGTCACCGATGTTCGCCTTCAGGGCGGCCGGATTCATCGCGACCAGCACGTTGGGCGCGTCGCCCGGGGTCAGGATGTCGTGGTCGGCGAAATGCAGCTGGAACGACGAAACCCCCGGCAGGGTGCCTGCGGGGGCGCGGATTTCGGCCGGGAAGTTCGGCAGTGTGGAGAGGTCGTTCCCGAAGGACGCCGTCTCCGAGGTGAAGCGGTCACCGGTGAGCTGCATACCGTCACCCGAGTCACCGGCGAACCGGATGATCACCCGGTCCAGGCGTTGGACGTCCTTCACCCCCGCCGGTTTGCGTTGTTCCCCTACCAACGTGCTGTCGGCTCCGTCGGCCTGCTCCGCTGGGCTACTGACCTGGCTGGTCACTGAACTGGACCTCCTCTTCGAGGACGCTGTCCGGGCATGGTCGTACCGCCGACCCTCCCAGGATCAACCCTACGTCTGTAAGGGTCGCCTTCCTTCGGCCGTTCGCATGATGGACGCTGTTTTGAGACGGCCCGGCGCCCTGACTTGTCATGATTTCCCGCCCCCCGGCACTTCCCTTGACGACGCTCCCGTGCGGTGTCCGGTTCTCGAACTCCGCTGACAGCGCGCTGACAGTGGACTGACGGCGATGAACAACCGCCGGTCGGCGACCGGACAGCTGACACGGTGTCAGTTTGTCAGGAGTTGAGGTAGGTGAGGACGGCCAGAACACGCCGGTGATCCCCGTCACTCGGCGACAGACCGAGCTTCAGGAAGATATTGCTGACGTGCTTCTCCACCGCGCCGTCGCTCACCACGAGCTGCCTGGCTATCGCGGAGTTCGTCCGTCCTTCGGCCATCAGCCCCAGCACCTCGCGCTCCCGCGGGGTGAGCCGCACGAGGACGTCCTGCTTACGGCTGCGCCCGAGCAGCTGCGCGACCACCTCCGGGTCGAGCGCCGTACCGCCCGAGGCCACGCGCACCACGGCGTCCACGAACTCGCGCACCTCGGCCACGCGGTCCTTCAGCAGATAGCCCACGCCGTGCGTGGAACCGGCCAGCAGTTCGGTGGCGTAGCGCTCCTCCACGTACTGCGACAACACGAGCACGCCGAGACCGGGATGCGCCTTGCGCAGCTCCACGGCGGCCCGCACGCCCTCGTCGGTGTGCGTCGGCGGCATCCGTACGTCGGCCACGACCACATCCGGCAGAGCGCCCTGCTCGGCCAGCTCGGTGATGGTCTTCACCAGCGCGTCCCCGTCGCCCACCCCGGCGACCACGTCGTGCCCGCGGTCCGTCAACAGCCGGGTCAGGCCCTCCCTGAGCAGCACTGAATCCTCGGCGATGACCACCTGCACCCTGTCCTCCACGATGTTCGGCCCCCCATTGCCCGCCCTGCCGGCCCACGTCGACTCGCGTCCGTCCACACGACAGGTCCAGCATTCCAGGGTTCGCGACTTGGCGCGGGCGGGGGGATGGAATCGAGGCTGGGGGTGTGGTGCAGGCTGGGGTCCGATCTAACCACTGTCAGGTGCGGTGAGTGGTTAGATCGGACCCCAGCCTGCGGAAGGTGGTGGGGGTAGTGGGGGTGCGGGGGTTATGGGGTTTTTGAGGGTTTTGGGGGTGGAGGAGTCCGGTCTGTGCGAACTCCGCGCCCGCTCAGCCCCGCCAGGGCAGTTCCGCCGTGATCCGGGTCGGTCCGCCCGCCGGTGAGTCGACCACCAGGATGCCGTCCACCGCGTCGAGCCTCCCGGCAAGACCGGCCAGCCCGGAACCGCCGGAGGCATCCGCTCCGCCGACCCCGTTGTCCACGACCTGCAGCATCAGCCGGTTCTCCACCCGCCACACGTCCACCGCGACCCAGGTCGCCTTCGCGTGCTTGCTGACGTTCTGCAAGAGCTCCGACACGGTGAAGTACGCGATCCCCTCGATGGCGGCGGCCGGCCGGGACGGCAGGTCCACGTCCACCTGCACCGGAACCGTGCAGCGCGAGGCGACGGAGGACAGGGCGGCGTCGAGGCCGCGGTCGGTCAGGACCGCCGGGTGGATGCCGCGCGCCAGATCGCGCAGTTCCTGCAACGCCGTCTTGACCTCGCCGTGCGCCTCGCCCACCATGCGTGCCGCGGCCTCCGGGTCCTCGGTCAGCTTCTCCTTCGCCAGCCCCAGATCCATGGCCAGGGCCACGAGCCGGGCCTGCGCCCCGTCGTGCAGGTCGCGCTCGATCCGTCGTAGATCCGCCGCCGCCGTGTCGACCACGACACCCCGGTCCGACTCCAGCTCCACAACCCGGGTCGCCAGGGTCGAGGGGCCGAGCAGGCCGTGCACCATGACGCGGTCGACCGTCGTCAGGGCCCGCACGATCCACGGGGTGGCCAGGGTGAAGAGGAGTCCGACCAGCGCGGTGACGGTGATCTCGAAGGGGTTGTCCAGGTAGATCTGGTGGTGCCGGTCGCCGTAGAGCTGCAGGCCGCCCTGGCCGCCGTACATCGGGAAGAGCCAGAACCACAGGGGGTACGTCAGGAGGGCCCAGCCGTAGGCCCAGAAGTTGAGGGCGACGACGAAGGAGAAGACCGCCCAGGGGAAGTGCAGCACGGCGTACAGGAGGTGGCGCCAGGACGTGCCGCTCTTGAGGACGGCGCCCATCCAGGCCATCGGGCCGTTCTTCTTCATGCGCAGCGGCTCGGGGTCGGCGACGTCCAGGTCGAGCAGGCGGCGGGCCCGCGCCCGTTCCAGCGCGCCGAAACCGCGGCAGCCGGCCAGGGCGCCCGCCAGGACCGGGACGCCGAGGAACGTGATCAGCAGGCCCGCGCCGAGCGACACCATCGTGACGGCGTAGGTGAAGAGCAGGATGCTGATCGGCAGGCTCAGCAGGACATAGCCGAACTCCCGCCAGCTGCGCGCCTCCAGGGGCGCGCGCAACGCGGTCGGCAGCCGGTGCCGGCGCCGCTCGTCGCGGTCGAACGTCCCGTCCATTCCGTACCCCTGCCTGTACTCCGTGGCCATCGACGTCGTCCCGTTCTACTCGTTTCCGCAGCCGTGCTGTCGTATCTCCAGACTGGTCGAGGGGCGGCGGGGGAGCCATGGAGTCCGTCGGCGTTCCGGGTGGGGGGTTTTCCCTACCCCCGGCGCGGTTCCGGGCGCGTGCGTGGGTGCTATCGGCGGTTGCCCGAGTCGGCGGTGCGTTCGCGCCAGGGCAGTTCCGCCGTGACCGTCGTGGGGCCGCCCGGCGGGGAGTCGAGGACGAAGAGGCCGTCGACCGCGCCGAGGCGTTCGGCGAGGCCGCGCATGCCCGTGCCGCCGTCGAGGTTGGCGCCGCCGCGGCCGTCGTCCCAGACCTGGATGAGGAGCCGGTCGTCCGACCGCCACACGTCGACCGATGCCGTGCGGGCGCCGCTGTGCTTGCTGATGTTCTGGAGCAGCTCGGAGACGGTGAAGTAGGCGATGCCCTCGATGGCGGCCGCCGGGCGGGCGCCGAGGTCGGCCGTCACCTTCACCGGAACCGTGCAGCGCGTGGCGACGGAGGAGAGGGCGGCGTCGAGGCCGCGGTCGGTCAGGACCGCCGGGTGGATGCCGCGCGCCAGATCCCTCAACTCCTGGAGCGCCAGCTTCACTTCACCGTGCGCCTCGTCGACCATCGCGGCGACGTGCTCGTCGGCCTGGCCTTCCAGCAGCTTCTCCTTGGCCAGGCCGAGCCCCATCGCCAGGTTGACCAGCCGGGCCTGCGCCCCGTCGTGCAGGTCGCGTTCGATCCGCCGTAGATCCGCCGCCGCCGTGTCGACCACGACGCCGCGGTCGGATTCGAGTTCGGCGATACGGCGTTCCAGCTCGTCGGAGGGGGAGAGGAGGCCGCGCACCATCGTGCGGTCCGCGTTCGTCAGCCCGCGTGCGATGTACGGCAGCACCGGCCACAGCACGAACAGCGAGGTCAGCGTGATGGTGAAGGTGATGATGCCCCAGGGCAGACGCATCCCGTCGTACAGCACCGTCCGCCAGCCGACCGGGTCCTTGAGCGCCATCCACACGCGTTGCAGCAGCCCGCCGCCCTTGCGCAACGGCAACGGGCTCGGTTCCTCGATCCGCACCCCGAGCAGCCGCCGGGCCCGGCCCCGTTCGAACTTCCCGATCAGCCGCGCGCCCAGCAACCCCAGCGCGAGCAGCGGGAATCCGACCACCGTGACGGTCAGTCCGGCGCTGACGAACAGCATCGTCACGACGTAGACGAAGCCGAACACCGACATCGGCAGGTTCGTCAGGAGATGCGCGATCTCCTTCCAGGTCTGTCTGTCGTAGGCGAAGCGGGGCGGCGGCAACGGCTCGTCGAGCTCGCCGCCGGGTGCCGCCGGGTCGGCGTAGGGGATGCGTACGGTCATATGGGCCAGGGTGCCGCGCGGCGCGCTCCGGCGCCATGAGGTTCGCCGCCCGGGTCTGCTGGGGGAAACCCCACCATGGCAATTCCGGGGGAGATCAGGGGGACGATCAGGGGGACGATCAGGGGGAGCTCGGGTCGAGCGCAGGGGGAAGTCAGGGGGAAGTCAGGGGGAGCTCAAGGCGTGACGGGCTGCTTACCGTGCCTTTAACAGGGCCTAGACTCCCGTGCGTACGGATCGTCGAACACAGCGGTCACATGCGTCACCGGGGTAGCGCGGGCATCAGGTGGGAGGAGGGGTCGGACGTGCGGGAGATGGTGCAGGAGGCCTTGCCGGCGGCTGTGCGGGAGTCCTTGCCGGGATCCATGTCAGCGACCTTGCGGGAATCCGTGCCGGGGACTGTGTCGTCGGCCGTGCGGGAGCCGACTGTGGTCGTCGTCGCGGCGGACTACTTCCGGTCCTACTCCGTCGTGGGACTGCTCGCCGTCGTCGGCGTGCTCTTCGTCGCCGTGGCCTTCGGCGCGGGCCGCCTGCTGCGCCCGGTCGTCCCCACCCCCGAGAAACTCCTCACCTACGAGTGCGGTGTCGACCCCGTCGGCGAGGGCTGGGCCCACACCCAAGTCCGGTACTACGTCTACGCGTTCCTGTACGTCATCTTCGCCGTCGACTCGATCTTCCTCTTCCCCTGGGCGACGGTGTTCGCCGCGCCCGGCTACGGCGCGACCACCCTCGTCGAGATGTTCATCTTCCTCGGCTTCCTGACCGTGGGCCTGCTGTACGCATACAAGAAGGGCGTCCTGGCATGGACGTGACCCCCGAGCCCGTGATGTTGCCGGAACCGAAACGGCTGGGCGCCCTCGCCCGTCTCGCCCCCGAACCGATGAAGGTGGTCCTCAACTGGGGCCGCCGCTATTCCCTCTGGGTCTTCAATTTCGGCCTCGCCTGCTGCGCCATCGAGTTCATCGCCGCGTCCATGGCCCGCCACGACTTCATCCGCCTCGGCGTGATCCCCTTCGCACCGGGCCCGCGCCAGGCCGACCTGATGGTCGTCTCCGGCACGGTCACGGACAAAATGGCCCCCGCCGTGAAACGCCTCTACGAGCAGATGCCCGAGCCCAAATACGTCATCTCCTTCGGCGCGTGCAGCAACTGCGGCGGCCCGTACTGGGACTCCTACTCGGTGACGAAGGGCGTCGACCAGATCATCCCGGTCGACGTCTACGTCCCCGGCTGCCCGCCCCGCCCCGAGGCCCTCCTCCAGGGCATCCTCAAACTCCAGGAGAAGATCGCCCGGGAGTCGCTTGGGGAGCGGTACGGGGTGGATGGGGGGCGGGCTTCTACGGCTGCGCTGCAGAGTGGGTTGGTGGCTGCGCCTGCGTCTGCGTCGGGGGCGGTGGCTGGTGGGGCTGGTGAGCAGGGCGCGGGGTCGGCGGGTGCGGGCTCGGGTTCGTCTTCCGGCCCTGACTCCGGTTCCGGTTCCAACTCCGGCTCGGGGGACGCCCGATGACCGCCGTCGGTTGGCTGCCCGCTCCGGTAGAGGAACTGTTCGGTACGGAGGCCACGGCCGAGGAGTCCTACGACCTCCTCACGGTCGACGTCCCCACCACCACCTGGCTCGCCGCCCTGCGCACCGCCCGCGACGACCTGGGCTGCACCTACTTCGACTGGCTGAGCGCGGTCGACGAACCAGGCACCGGCTTCCACGTCTCGGCCCACGTCGTGGCCCTGTCACCGGTACGCCGTCTCCTCGTCCGTACGACAGTTCCGCACGAGACGCCGGTACTGCCCACCGCCGTGGACGTCTACGCGGGCGCCGCCTGGCACGAACGCGAGACCCACGAGATGTTCGGCGTCGACTTCGAGGGCCACCCGGCACTGGACCACCTCCTCCTCCCGGAAACCTTCGAGGGCCACCCCCTCCGCAAGGACTTCGTCCTCGCAGCCCGGGTGGCCAAGGCCTGGCCCGGCGCGAAGGAACCGGGCGAGTCCGACCACGGCGCCCCCAAACGCCGCCAGATGCTCCCGCCGGGCGTCCCCGACCCGAACGAATGGGGCCCCTTGAAGGGCCAGCTCCCTGCGGCTCCGGCTCGGTCGGCACGGGGGGCGGGGCGGGCTGCGGGGGAGCGTCCGGTGCGTGGGGCGACGGGGGAGCGTCCGGTGCGTGGGGCTGCGGGTGAGCGTCCGGTACGGGCGGGGGGTGAGCGTCCTGCACGTGGGGTGGGCGAGTCTCCGGCCGGTTCGGCGGGTGCGTCTCCGGCGCGTGTAGCGGGGGACGGTCCGGTGCGTGGGGCGGGTGAGTCTTCGGCACGTGTGGCGGGGGACAGCCCGGTGCGTGGGGTGGGTGATCGCCCTGTGCGGCGGGCGCGTTCGGCTTCCGAGGGGTCGGTGAGTCAGGGGACACCGACTGGGGGTGCGGCTGGGGGTGCGGCGCCTTCGGGTGAGGGCGCGAGGCCCCCTCGCCGGTCGCGCAGCGCGAGCGACGGCTCGGCATCGCAACAGGCGCCGGCGGTGGAACCGGCATCGGCGCCGGCACCTGCGCCGGATCCGTCACACGGACCGGCGTCATCGCCCGAGGGCAGCACCGCCCAGCCCTCCACCGCTCCCCGCGCCACGGACGCCCCGTGGCACAACGCCCGCCCAGCGTTCGAGCAGCCTGAGGCCGAAGCCGAAGCTGAGTCCGAGCCCGAGGCCAAGGCCAAGCCGGAATCCGAAGCAACTGCTCCCGATCCGGACGCGGTTGAACGGCCCGATTCACCCCCGACCCCCGACACCCCCACAGGAGGCCCGCAGTGAACGACGCGCTCGACGTCGCCCTGCGACTCCTGATCGTCTTCGTCGTCTTCCTCACCTTCCCCCTGATCGTCGGCCAGACCGAGCACAAGGTCATGGCTCACATGCAGGGCCGCCTCGGCCCCATGTACGCCGGCGGCTTCCACGGCTGGGCCCAACTCGTCGCGGACGGCGTGAAGTTCGCCCAGAAGGAAGACATCGTCCCGGCGGGCGCGGACCGCCGTGTCTTCCAACTCGCCCCCGCCGTAGCCCTCCTCCCGTACCTGCTCGTCCTTCTCGCCATCCCCATCGGCCCGAGCGAGGGCGCCGTCGGCCAACTCCTGGACGCGGGTATCTTCTTCGTCCTCGCGGTGATGGGCGTGAGCGTCCTCGGCTCCCTCATGGCCGGCTGGGCCTCCGCCAACAAGTTCTCCCTCCTCGGTGGCCTCCGCACCGCCGCACAGCTCCTCGCCTACGAACTCCCCATGCTGCTCACCGCCGCCTCCGTTGCGATGGCAGCCGGCACGGTCTCCCTCCCCGGCATCCTCGACGCCTTCCACTGGTGGTGGCTGCCCTGGCAGATCGTCGGTGCGATCGTCTTCTTCGTGGCGGGCCTGGCCGAACTCCAGCGCCCTCCCTTCGACATGCCCGTCGCCGACTCCGAGATCATCTTCGGCGCCTACACGGAGTACACCGGTCTCCGCTTCGCCCTCTTCCTCCTCGCCGAGTACGCCGGAATCGTCGTCCTGTGCGGCTTGACCACCGTCCTCTTCCTGGGCGGCTGGCACGGTCCGTGGGGCGCGGACGGTCTCGGCTGGGTGTGGACCCTGCTGAAGACCGCGCTCCTCGCCTTCGTCGTCATCTGGCTCCGCGTCACCTATCCCCGCCTGCGCGAGGACCAGCTCCAGAAGCTCTCCTGGACTCTCCTCGTCCCCCTCTCCCTCGCTCAGATCGCCCTCACCGGCATCGTGAAGGTGGTGTTCCTCTGATGGCCCCGTTCCCCGGCTCCGGCCTGGCCAAGGGCCTGGCCGTCACCCTCCGCACGATGACGAAGAAGACCGTCACCGAGCAGTACCCGGACACCCAGCCCGACCTCCCGCCCCGCACGCGCGGAGTCATCGGCCTGTTCGAGGAGAACTGCACGGTCTGCATGCTCTGCGCCCGTGAGTGCCCCGACTGGTGCATCTACATCGATTCCCACAAGGAGACGGTCCCGGCGGCGGCCCCGGGCGGCCGCGAGCGCAGCCGCAACGTCCTCGACCGCTTCGCCATCGACTTCTCCCTGTGCATGTACTGCGGTATCTGCATCGAGGTCTGTCCTTTCGACGCGCTGTTCTGGTCCCCGGAGTTCGAGTACGCCGAGACCGACATCCACGAACTCACCCACGAACGCGACAAACTCCGCGAGTGGATGTGGACGGTCCCGGCCCCACCGGCCCTCGACCCCGGCGCGGAGGAGCCCAAGGAAATCGCCGCCGCCCACAAGACCGCCGAGAAGCTGGCCGCGACCCAGGCTGCGGAAGCCGCACAGCCTGGGGGAGCAGCACAGTCCGCGGATGCCGCGGATGCCGCGGATGCCACGGAGGCCACGCAGACCGTGGAATCCGCAGCGACCGTGAGGGCCATGCCGGCCGCAGAGCCCACGGGGACCGCGCAGCCCGGGTCCGCGGAGGTCGCCGAGGGCGCGCAACCCAAGCCCGCACAGGCCCCGCAGGCTGCGGGCCCCGCCGAGGCCCCGTCCGTCGCCGAGGCTCCCGGGACCGCCCAGCCTCAGCCCCGGCCCGCCGAGGTCCCGCAGCCCCAGCCCGCCGAGGTCACAGAGACTGCCGAGACCAAGCCCGCCGAGGCCCCGCAGCCCCAGTCCGCCGAGGCCACAGAGACCGCCGAGACCAACCCCGCACAAGCCACCGAAGCCGCGAAGGCCGAGCCGGCAGAAGCCACCGAAGCAGCCAAGGCCGTCAAGCCTGCCAAGGCCGAGCCGCCAGAAGCCCCCGAAGCCGCGCCGACCAACCCCTCCGAGGCCCCGCCGACCACCCCCTCCGACCCCACCGAACCACCGGAGGGACAGTCGTGACCCTCGCCGAAACCGTCGCCGTGACCGCCACGGCACCCCTCGCCGCCCCCCACACCCACGGCTTCCTCTCCCCGACCGGCGTCGAGATCGCGTTCCTCCTCGTCGGCCTGGTCACCTTCGGCGCCGCCCTCGTCACCGTCACCACCAAGCAGCTGGTGCACGCCGCCCTGTGGCTCGTGGTGACCCTCGGGGGTCTCGCCGTCGAATACCTCCTCCTCACCGCCGAGTTCATCGCCTGGGTGCAGGTCCTCATCTATGTCGGTTCCGTCGTCGTCCTCCTTCTCTTCGGTCTGATGCTCACCAAGGCCCCCATCGGCCGCTCCCAGGACGCCGACTCCGGCAACCGCCTGCCCGCCCTCGCCGTGGCCGTCGCCGCCGCGGCGGCCCTGGTCTGGGTCGTCGTCGACGCCTTCCGTGCGACTTGGATGGACCTGGACGGTCCGGCCGCCGGCTCGACCGCGGTGACCGGCGCGAGCCTGTTCCAGAACTGGGTCCTCCCCTTTGAGGCCCTCTCCGTCCTCCTCCTCGCGGCCCTGGTCGGCGCGATCGTCCTGTCCCGCAAGACGAAGTCGGAGCTGAGCTCTCCCCCTGTGAACTCCCGGACCGCGACCGGTAGTTCCCCATCCGTCCCGGATTCCCGCAATCACACGTTCGGGCGAAATAGCCGTTCTCAAGGCAACGATCCGACCGAGCGGAACGCCCCGGCCGAGCGGAGCGAATCCGCCCAACGGAACGAACCCACCGAACGGAACAACCCCACCGAGCAGAAGGGAGCCCGCTGATGCACCTCGTCTATCCCGCCGTGCTCGCCGCCCTCCTCTTCTGCACCGGCATCTACGGCGTCCTCGCCCGCCGCAACGCGATCCTCG
Source organism: Streptomyces sp. NPDC050528 (assembly GCF_044457795.1). Taxonomy (NCBI): domain Bacteria; kingdom Bacillati; phylum Actinomycetota; class Actinomycetes; order Kitasatosporales; family Streptomycetaceae; genus Streptomyces; species Streptomyces sp. NPDC050528. The sequence continues at coordinate 1,532,886 of NZ_JBITHH010000001.1, read as the reverse complement.
TCCTGATGTCGGTCGAGCTGATGCTCAACGCCGTCAACCTGAACCTCGTCGCCTTCGACGTCTGGCTCAGCAGGACCGCCGAGGAGAAGCTGCACTCCGGCCAGGCGCTGACCCTGTTCACCATCGCCATCGCCGCCGCGGAGATCGGCATCGGCCTGGCGATCGTCCTCGCGGTCTACCGGGGCCGCGGCACCTCGGACATCGACAAGCTCCGCGACACGGCCGAGGGCCACGAGACGGACGGCTCCGACGGCGACGGCCCCGACAGCAACGCCGCTCACAGCGACGGCACAGAGCCCCCCGCGGCCAAGAAGGCTGAGGCCACCGCGTGACCACGACCACCCTCGCCGTCCTCGTCCCCCTCCTCCCGTTCCTCGGCGCCGCGGCCGGCCTGCTCCTGGGCCGCACCGCCCCCGGCTTCGTCCGCCCGCTCGCCGTCCTGCCGTCGCTCGCCGCACTCGCGCTGGCCGCGATCGTCGCCGTACGCCAGGGCGGCCACGCGGCCATCGACTCCGCCACCGAACTCACGCCCACCGGCTCGGTCCCGATCGAACTCGCCCTGCACATCGACGGCTTCGCCGCCCTCGTCGCCGTCCTGGTCGCCTTCGTCGCGACCTGTGTGCAGATCTACTCGACGGGCTACCTGCGCGACGACCCGCGCTACCCCTCGTACGCCGCCCTCGTCTCCCTCTTCACCTCCGCGATGCTCCTCGTCGTCTACTCCGGCGACCTGATCGTGCTGCTGGTCGGCTGGGAGGTCATGGGCATCTGCTCCTACTTCCTCGTCGGCCACTACTGGGAGACCCCGGAGGCCCGCGCCGCCTCCATCAAGGCCTTCCTCGTCACCAAACTCGGTGATGTCCCCTTCCTGATCGGCCTGTTCGCGCTCGCGACCGACGCCGGGTCCTTCCGCATCACCAAGGTCCTGAGCACCGTCGCGAACGGCGACCTGCACCACCCGACGCTGATCGCCCTGCTGCTCCTGGCCGGTGTGGCGGGCAAGTCGGCGCAGTTCCCGCTGCACACCTGGCTCCCCGACGCGATGGCCGGCCCCACCCCCGTCTCCGCGCTGATCCACGCCGCGACGATGGTCGCCGCCGGTGTCTACTTCGTCGCCCGTCTTCTCCCGGTCTTCGAGTCGTCCTCGGCCGCGATGGTCGTCCTCGCCGTCATGGCCGCCGTGACCATGGCCGGCTCGGGTCTCGCCGCGCTCGCCCAGGACGACATCAAGCGAGTCCTCGCCTACTCGACGATCGGCCAGCTCGGCTACATGACCGGCGCCCTGGCCGTCGGCGACCGCGGTGCCGCCGTCTTCCACCTCCTGTCCCACGGCGCCTTCAAGGCGCTGCTCTTCCTCGCGGCCGGTGTCGTCATCCACGCCTCCGGCACCAACTCACTCGCCGCCATGTCCCGCATGGGCAACCTGCGCGCCCGCGTCCCCGACGCCTTCTGGACGATGACCGTGGCTCTCCTCGCGCTCGCCGCGATCCCGCCCTTCAGCGGCTTCTTCTCCAAGGAGTCCGTCCTCGGCGCCGCCGAACACGCGGCCACCGGAGACACCGCGCACATCCCCGGCGCCGCGGGCTGGATCGTCCTCGTCGCCGGCCTGCTCGCCGCCCTCCTCACCGCTGCGTACGCGACGCGCCTGTGGTTGCTCGCCTTCCACGGACGGGGAGTTGAGGCCCCCGACCACGGCAGGCAGCCGGTCACGATGAACGCCGTGCTCTGGGTGCTCGCCGTCCCGTCCCTCGCCCTCGGCGGACTCGCCTACCGCGTGCTCCCCGACTGGTTCGACGGCCGCGACCTCACCCCGACGCTCACCACCTCGGTGCTCGGCACGGGCGTAGCCCTTGTCGGCGGCATCGTCACCTACGGCGCCTGGCGCCACACCACCGCGCTCGCGGCCCGCGCACCGCTGGGCGCCGTCGCGGCCCACCCGGAGGGCGACGCCGGACTCGTCGAGGCCGAGGCCATCGCGAGCCACAAACCCGCCTACGGAGACGTCGCCTCGGCACCCGACCCGGCGGACCCGGGCCGCCTGCTACTCGGCCCGCTGCACCGCCACGCGGCCACCGGCTTCCACCTGGACGCCGTCTACGGGGCGCTGTTCGTCCGCCCGGTGCTGGCCGCTGCGAGCCTCGTCCGGTTCCTCGACCGCGAGGTCGTCGACACCTACGTACGCGGCGCGGGCACCCTGTCCCGCCTCCTCGGAGCCGCCGTACGGCGCGCCCAGACCGGCAATATGCAGACCTATGTGAGCGCGCTGCTCGCCGGCACCGTCGTCCTGACGGTCGCCGTCCTCCTCGTCGCCACGGGAGCGTGAGCAGGCGTGATCGATATCAACGAGTCCGTGATGCAGGTCCTTCTGGCGTTCATCGTCGTCGGCCCGCTCCTCGGCGCCGTCACCGCCCTGCTGCCCGCCCCGCCCGGGCTGAAGGGGAAGTCGCCCGAACAGGCCGTCCTACGGCACGGCGTCACCGTGACCGGCGTGATCCTCATCGCCGCGATCGTCCTCGCGCTCGGCTTCGACCACGACCACCCCTCGAAGATGCAGGCCACGACCGACATCAGCTGGATCCCCGCACTCGACGTGCGCATCCACCTCGGCATCGACGGCATCTCCCTCCCCCTCCTGGTCCTGACCGCGCTGCTGACCTTCCTCTGCGCGCTCTACTCCTACTTCAAGCAGCAACATCAGCGGCTGGCGCCGCGGGCTGCGGGCCCGTCCCCGAAGGCGTTCGTCGCCCTGATCCTCGTCCTGGAGTCCGGCACCCTCGCCACCTTCGCCGTCCTCGACCTGATCCTCTTCTTCCTCGCCTTCGAGACCGTCCTGATCCCGATGTACTTCCTCATCGCCCGCTGGGGCGGTGCCCAACGGACCCAGGCCGCCTGGAAGTTCATCCTCTTCACGCTGCTGGGCTCCGTCGTCATGCTGCTCGGCCTGCTCCTGATCGGAATCAAGGCGGGCACATTCGACATGGTGGCACTCGCCACTGACAACGGCCGCTCGCTGACCACATCCGTGCAGGTCATCGCCGTTCTGGCGATCGGGATCGGGCTCGCGGTCAAGACCCCGATGTGGCCCCTGCACAGCTGGCTGCCCGACGCCCACACCGCCGCCCCGACCGTCGGCTCGGTCCTGCTCGCCGGCGTGCTGCTCAAGATGGGCACGTACGGGTTCGTCCGCATCCTGCTGCCGATCGCGCCGGACGGCATGCACACCTTCGCGCCGTACCTCGCCGCCTTCGCCGTCGTCGGGATCATCTACGGCTCCCTGGCCTGCCTCGCCCTCGCCAGACAGGGCGCGAAGGGCGACCTCAAGCGCCTCATCGCGTACTCCTCCGTCGGCCACATGGGCTTCGTCCTGCTCGGCATCTCGACGATGACCCCGACCGGCGTGAACGGCGCGCTGTTCGCCAACATCGCCCACGGCCTCATCACCGGCCTGCTCTTCTTCCTCGTCGGCGCCCTCAAGGACCGCACGGGCACGACCGACCTGGACACCCTGGCCGAGGAGACCGGCGCGGCCCTCTACGGCAAGGCCCCGCGCCTCGGTGGCCTGCTCGCCTTCGCCGCCGTCGCCTCGCTCGGACTGCCCGGACTCGCCGGATTCTGGGGCGAGATGCTCGCGCTGTTCGGCGCGTTCAAGCCCGCCGCTGACCTCAGCCGCCCTGCGTTCCTCACCTTCATGGCGATCGCGGCCTTCGGCACCCTGCTGACCGCCGCGTACATGCTCGCCGTGGTCCGCCGCGTCTGCATGGGCGCCGTCGCGCAGGAAGCGCCGAAGCTCGCCGACGTCCAGACGTACGAGTTCGCCGCGTGGACCCCGCTCGTCGCCCTCACCGTCGCCGCCGGCCTGTGGCCGAAGGCACTCCTCGGCCTGACCGACCCGGCCGTGCAGCAGCTCCTCGCAGGAGGCACCCGATGAGCGCCCTGGCCCAGCCTCTCGCGGAGTCGATGGTCCAGTCCGTCGACTGGCTCGCCATCGCACCGCCCACCATCACGGCGGTCGTCGGCCTGGTGGTCCTCGTCGCCGACCTGTTCCTCCAGGAGGCCCGAAAAGCCCTCCTCGGCTGGGTGTCGGTCGCGGGCCTGGCAGCCTCCGCGCTCATGCTGCTGCCCCTCCTGGACGGCGACCGCGCCACCTTCTGCCTCACCGGCGACGCGACCGCCTGCAGCTATACGGCGGACCGCTTCACCCTGGTCCTCCAGTTCCTGGTTCTCGGCGGCGCCCTCGTCGCGGCCCTCCTGTCGATCACCACCCTGAAGGACGCCGACAAGGGACTCCCCGAAGGGGAGTACTGGTTCCTGCTCCTGTCCTCCGCCGCGGGCGCCGCCCTCCTGCCCGCCTCCCGCGACCTCGCGACCCTGATCGTCGCCCTGGAGGTCGCCTCCCTGCCCGCCTTCGCCCTCGTCGGCATCCGGCACGGCGACAAGAAGTCCGCCGAAGCGGCCCTGAAGTTCTTTCTGTCCTCGGTCACCGCGACCGCGGTCAGCCTCATGGGCGTCAGCTTCGTGTACGCCACCACGGGCACCCTGTACCTCACCCGGATCGCCGACCGCATCCAGCACGTCGACGGCCAGTTCCACACCCTGGCCCAGACCGGCGTCGCCCTCACCCTCGTCGGCTTCGCCTTCAAGACGGCCGCCGTCCCCTTCCACTTCTGGGTGCCCGACACCTACGTAGGAGCGCCTCTCCCGATCGCCGCCTACTTGTCGGTCGTCGGCAAGGCGGTCGGCTTCTCCGGCCTGATCCTCGTCACCGTCGTCGCCTTCCCGTCGTACGCCGACGTGTGGGGCCCGGCACTCGCCGCCCTGGCTGCCCTCACCATGACGGTCGGCAACCTGGGCGCCCTGCGCCAACAGACCACGCGCGCGTACAGCGCGGTACGACTGCTCGCCTGGTCCTCCGTAGGACAGGCCGGCTACCTCCTCGTACCGATCGCCGCCGCCGCGTACTCCGAGGACGCCCAGAAGTCGATCGGCTCCACCGTCGCCTACGCCCTCATGTACGCGGCCGTGAACCTCGGCGCCTTCGCGGTGGCCGCACTGGTGGGCCGTAGCAGAGCTCTCAACCGGATCAGTGACTACCGCGGCCTGTACGCGTCGAACCCGCTCGCGGCGCTGCTCCTGGCCTTCTTCCTGCTGTGTCTCGCCGGACTGCCGCCGGGCGTCATCGGGCTCTTCGCCAAGGTGACCGTGTTCTCGGCGGCCGTCGACGCGGGACTGGGCTGGCTCGCGGTCGTCATGGCCGTCAACGTGGTGATCGGGCTCTTCTACTACCTCCAGTGGACGGCCCTGCTGTTCCGCGCCCCCGACGGCGAGCACGCCAAGCACCGCGTTCCCGCGCCCCTCACCGCCGCGCTCGCCCTCACCGGCGCCCTCGGGATCGCCCTCTCCGGAGCACCCCAACTGGTCCTGCGCTTCGCCGACACCGGACTCTTCTGAGCCACCGGCACCTACCACCTGAGCCACCGGCACATACCAGCGTCCTCACCCGGACGGCCCACGCCCGGCGCCGCACGCACAAGGGAACTAGTGGCCCTCGCCTGGCGTTGACCAGTGCGGAAGGGTCCACTGGACGTGCACCACGAGACCAGTGGCATCAGAGATCAGCAAGCAAAGGGTTCCCCTGCTGCACGATTTGGAGGGCGTACCGTGCACCGCCGGCACAACGGGCTCAGGACCGCAGTTCTCCTCGGGGGACTGTCCGCACTCATCATCGTCATCGGCAGCTTCTTCGGCCGCACGGGCCTCGTCGTAGCGGTCGTGATCGCGCTGGGCACGAACGCGTACGCGTACTGGAACAGCGACAAACTGGCGCTACGCGCGATGCGCGCCCGCCCGGTGAGCGAGTTCGAGGCCCCGGCCCTGTACCGGATGGTCCGCGACCTCTCCACCCAGGCCCGCCAGCCGATGCCGCGCCTGTACATCTCGCCCACGGAGGCCCCCAACGCCTTCGCGACGGGCCGCAACCCGCGCAACGCCGCCGTGTGCTGCACAGAGGGCATCCTGCGCATCCTGGACGAGCGCGAGCTGCGCGGAGTCATCGGGCACGAGCTGAGCCACGTCTACAACAGAGACATCCTGATCTCGTCGGTCGCTGGCGCCCTCGCCTCGGTGATCATGTTCCTCGTCAACTTCGCCTGGCTGATCCCGATCGGCCGCTCGAACGACGACGACGGCCCCGGCATCCTGGGCATGCTGATGATCATGATCCTGGGTCCCCTCGCGGCCAGTCTCATCCAACTGGCCATCAGCCGCTCCAGGGAGTACGAGGCCGATGCCTCGGGCGCCCAACTCACCGGAGACCCCCTCGCCCTCGCGAGCGCGCTGCGCAAGCTCGACGCCGGCACCAAGCAGCTTCCGCTGCCCCCGGAGCCGCGCATCGAGACCGCGAGCCACATGATGATCGCGAACCCCTTCCGTCCGGGCCAGGGACTCTCCAAGATGTTCTCGACGCACCCGCCGATGGCGGAGCGGATCGCCCGGCTCGAAAAGATGGCAGGTCGCCCTCAGTGAAAACCATCCTGAACGTCATTTGGCTCGTCCTGAGCGGCTTCTGGCTGTTCCTCGGGTACCTGCTCGCCGGCGCGCTGCTGTGCATCACGATCATCGGTATCCCGTTCGGCATCGCCGCCTTCCGTATCGGCGTCTACGCCCTGTGGCCCTTCGGGTACACGACGGTCGAGCGCCGGGACGCGGGCGCCCCCTCCTGCGTCGGCAACGTCCTGTGGCTGATCCTCGCGGGCTGGTGGCTGGCCCTCGCGCACATCGTCACCGGCATCGCCATGTGCATCACGATCATCGGTATCCCGTTCGGCATCGCCAACTTCAAGCTGATCCCGGTCTCGCTGTTCCCCCTGGGCCGCGAAATCGTGCCCACGGACCAGCCGTTCGCCACCCGCTGACGGCGGGCAGCGGTGGGGGCGCCGAAGTACGTCCTGCTGTCGTACGACGAAGGGTCCGAGTCCACCGGCCAGCACGGCTACGAGGAGACCTGGGCCCTGTGCGAGGACGCCGCCGACCTCTTCGCTGACCCGCCCCCTCCCGCGCGCGGGACGTACGAACTCCTCGGCTGCGCACCCGAGGGCGAACTCCGAACAGCCCTCGCACGCGCGCGTGCCGACGGTTCGGCGCCGCTCGGCCTGCTCACCCTGGAGACCCTCGACAAGACCGGCAGGGGAGAGGGCGAGTGGTGGCTGGAGGACGTGCGCGTCGTAGGCGACCGCCCGTGCGCGCGTGACCTGTCGTTGAGGGACATCACCGTCGAGGGCAGCCAGTCCGACGACAACCCCTACGACTATCCGGAGTGCCCGCCGCTGTCCCCGGGCTACCGAATACGAGGCGCGGACGGCGAACGATGGGGCAGCTGCCGGGACTTGGCCCATGTCCAGGAGGACCGGCCCGAACAACTGGAGCCTCCCCTGCGCCTGTTGGGCTGCTCCCCGCGCGGTGCGCTGCGGGCGGCGCTGGACGGCGGGGAAGAGGACCTCGGTCATACCAAGGTGGTGCGCGTCGACTCGTCAGGCCGGCCCGTGCAGGCCGCAGCCGAGGGCGAGTTACGGGCCTGGATCCCGTCCGCGCGCGGCCCGGGCCTCGTCGACCTCATCCTCGACCCCTGGTCGGAACGGCCACCGCTCGCGGCCCGGGAGGTGTGGGACCTGTGGGACGAGGGCCGCCCCTCCGAGCCGAACCGCTGGGCAGGTTGCGCCCCCGAAGCCCGCCGGTTCTGGCTCGACACGGCCCTGGCGAACCACACCCATGACACCCCGGACCGCCCGCCGGGCACCACTTACCACCTCGACGGCAGACACATCACCGACCCGCCCGGCTTCTTCTGCGCGCTGGGCGAGGCGGTGAACGGCCCCGCCGGATACTTCGGTTGGGGCCTGGACGCCCTGAACGACTGCCTTCGCGGCCGCTGGGGAGCAGTCCCGCCCTTCACCCTCGTCTGGCACGACGCCGCCGTAGCCCGCGCCTGCCTCGGCGTCACTCCGCACACCGGCCAACGCCCGCCGACGTTCGAGGAGTTGCTGGCTTTCCTCACCGAACGGCACGTCGAGGTCAGGCTGGCCTGATGGCACTTCACCGCACTACGCCCGCCGACTCTCGCCCCACGACCAGCAGGTTTTCCACAACCGCCGGGTTGTCCACAGGTCGGCCCGATTGTCAGTGGCGCGCGGCACCATGAAGCCATGACCGAGAACGAGCAGCAACTGCTGACCCGGGTGGCCGCCGAGGCCCACAACACCCGCCCGTCGGGCTGGACTTCACTCCCCGCCCCCGTGGACGAGGCCACGGTGACCCGCGCCGAGGCCGCCCTGGGCTTCCGCCTGCCCCCGCTGCTCGCCGCGCTCTACTCACGCATAGGAGACGGCGGATTCGGCCCGGAGTACGGCCTGTTGCCCCTCCTCGACAACCCGCCCACCGGCGAGCCCGCCGCCGTCACGCAGTACCTCGCCAACCGCGCGAGCGGACACAAGGACCCCGACTGGCCCTGGCCCGAGGGCGTCCTGCCGATATCCCACTGGGGCTGCGCGATGTACGCGTGCGTGGACTGCCGATCCCCACAGGCCACGGTTCTCCTCTACGAGCCGAACGCCGACGAGGCCGACCACGCGTGGTACGTCGACGCACCCGGCCTCGCCGACTGGCTGAGCGCCTGGCTCGACGGCACGGGCTGGTACGAGGACTACGAAGGCGCCCCCGAACCGACCCCGTGGACCGACTTCCGCATACGCACGACAGCACAGGTTTCCTGAGCGGTCGCCGCAGGCCACGGATGCCTGCAACCACCACACGCATCCGTGACGTCCTGTTCATCGACACGGCGGAACATTCAGCGACAGGCCGTGGCAAGGACCCACGAACACAGCCTGTCCGGGCGGAATTCACAGCTCCGGATCAGTGCAAGCACAGCGCGAAAGGGCAGGTTCACGGCATGGGCATCATCAGCTGGATCATCCTGGGACTGTTGGCCGGAGCCATCGCCAAATTCCTGCTGCCGGGCCGCGACCCGGGCGGCTTCATCGGCACGACCATCATCGGCATCGCCGGCGCGTTCATCGGCGGCTGGATCTCGGCCCGTTGGCTGGACCACCCGGTCGCCAAGAACTTCTACGACGGCGCCACCTGGGCCTCGGCGATAGGCGGCGCACTCGTCCTCCTGATCGTCTACCGCGTCCTGTTCGGCAACTCGCGCAACTAGGGGCTGTACGGCGGCTCCGCCGCAGGCGCGGGTGTCGGCCCGCACATCTGCGGCGTCGCAGTCGCTCACCGGTGCCGGTCGGCAACAGCCGCCACCGTCCTGCGACTTGACCGGCCGGACCGGCCCCAGCGCCCCCCCCCCGTACCGCAGCCGGCAGGCGAGAAGGGTGGGCACCGACGGGTGCCCACCCTTCCTCGTATCCCTGTACCTGCGCGGCGGCGCAGGAGGCGTGGTTCTACCGGTAGTTCACGAACTGCAGCGCGAAGTCGAAGTCCTTGCCCTTGAGCAGGGCCTGCACGGCCTGGAGGTCGTCGCGGCTCTTCGAGCTGACCCGGAGTTCGTCGCCCTGCACCTGGGCCTTCACGCCCTTGGGGCCCTCGTCGCGAATGATCTTCGCCACCTTCTTCGCGTTGTCCTGGGAGATGCCCTCCTCGATCGACGCGAAGATCTTGTACTCCTTGCCGGAGAGCTGCGGCTCGCCGGCGTCCAGCGCCTTCAGCGAGATGCCGCGCTTGATCAGCTTGGACTGGAAGACGTCGAGGATCGCCTTGACCCGCTCCTCGGAGTTCGCCTCCATGAGGATCTTCTCGGCGGACCATGCGATCGACGCACCCACGCCCTTGAAGTCGTAGCGCTGCGAGATCTCCTTGGCGGCCTGGTTGAGGGCGTTGTCGACCTCCTGCCGCTCGACCTTCGAGACGATGTCGAAACTGGAGTCGGCCATGTCCTGTGGCTCCTTGTATCAGGGTGCGTATCGATGCGTGTCACTGCGTATCGGCGTGCGTCGGGGCAGCCGCCGAGCCCGGCGTAGGCCCCGGGCCGCATCCGCATAAGCCTAGCCACCCCCTCCCCTCCGAGCGCCGGTCAATCGGGTGGCGAAGCACCCCTGGGCATCGGGTATCGTTTACGTCGTTGCCACGGAGCACCGCCGAAAAGCGGTTCGAGGGGCAGCATCCCCGGCGGTGTGCCCGAGTGGCCAAAGGGAGCAGACTGTAAATCTGCCGGCTTAGCCTACCCAGGTTCGAACCCTGGCGCCGCCACATGATCGAAGGGTCTGTGATCAGCAGCAATGCTGATCACAGACCCTTTCGTCGTTCCTGGAGCGTTCTCCGCGGCATCCCCTTGCTCCGCCGCCAGTCTTGACGTGCCCGTGCCACAGCCCTACTGTCGCGACACCGCGTTCATGTTGAAACACAAAGTTCATCCATGTGAACACCATGGGCGTGCGCCAACCGAGTCCACAGAGCAGACAGGAAGGCACCCCCCATGCGCATGCGTACGCTGCTCACCTCCCTGGCCACCGTCGTCGCCGTCACCGGCGGCCTCGCCCTCACGGCCCCCGCCGCGTCGGGCAGTACCGCCGTCGGCAACACCCCCCGCGCCGTCGCCGCACCCCTGGCGGACCCGACCGTCGCGCCCGGCGGGAACTTCGACCTGGGGGTGTGGCAGCTCCAGGAGCCGATCGGTTCCCCCGGCTCGCCCACGACGATCTCGTCGTCGCGGCTCCAGGGGGCCAACGGCTTCCAGGACTCGTACTTCTACACGGACACCCGCGACGGCGCGATGACCTTCTGGGCGCCGGAGAAGGGCGTCACCACCCCCAACTCGAACTACGCCCGTTCCGAACTGCGGGAGATGAACCGCAGCGGCAGCGCCGCCGACTGGTCGCTCAGCGGCACCCACACGATGAAGGCGACGCTGCGGGTCGTCTCCGTCACGTCGAACGTCTGCGTCGGCCAGATCCACCTCGGCACCGGCGGCACGTCCACCAAGCCGCTGCTGGAGCTGTACTACCGCTCCAGCGGCGACATCGTCCTCGGCACCGAGAACTCGCCCTCCGGCGGCCAGACCCTGCACACCGTGGGCAACGTGGCGGTCGGCAAGACGTGGAGCTACACGATCGGCGTCTCGGGCGGGAACACCATCAACCTGACGGTCAACGGGAGCACCACGCACTACGCCATCCCGTCGTCCTTCAACGCGTACAAGCAGTACTTCAAGGCCGGTTCGTACAACCAGTCGTCCTCCGACAGCACCACCAAGGGCGCCCGCGTCGCCTTCTACGGCCTCACCGTCGCCCACAGCTGAACGAGCCCGCGCGAGCCTCGACGGCCGACCCGGCCTGCGGCGGGGCAGACTGATCCCATGTCGTCACGCCGCAGAAGCTGCCCCGAGTGCCGTCGTGAAATCGCCGTCGTGGCCGGCCGGTTCGCGCGGCACGACCCGCCCGGCGCACGGGAGACCGGCGACCTCGTGTCCTGCCCCGGGTCCCGCCGCCAGGCGGAACTCGGGGCGGCCCAGCCCGCGTTGGACGGGTATGTGGTCCCGGAGTTCCCCGGCCAGATGCCGCTCTTCTAGCCGGCGGCGAATCCGCAGGGGCACCGCCCGGCGGCGAACCTCGTGAGGCACCACCCGTCAGGGAACCCCGGTTCCTGAGGCCTCAGTTACCCGCCACCGACTTCACCGCCACCGACACCGGCGCGGACCCACTGATCAGCTCCAGCGTCAGCCCGGCCGTCGCCGGCGTCTCCACCAACTCCGCGAGTACGGCGGCCACATCGTCCCGAGGGATCGACCCGAGCCCGGTGTGGGCCTCCAGCCGGACCAGCCCGGTGCCGGCGCTGTTCGTGAGCGAACCGGGCCGCAGGATCGTCCAGTCCAGGGCGTCGAGGCCGCGCACATACGCGTCGGCCGCGCCCTTGGCCCGCAGATACACGTCGAAGACGCCGTCCCCGGAGTGCGTCGGATCCGCGCCCATCGAGGACACGACGACATGACGTCGTACGCCCGCCAGGACCGCCGCGTCGGCGAACAGCACCGCCGAACCCCGGTCCACCGTGTCCTTGCGGTCCGTGCCGCTGCCCGGGCCCGCGCCCGCCGCGAAGACCGCCGCGTCCGCGCCCCGCAGCTGCGCCGCTACCTCCTCGACCGAGGCCGACTCCAGGTCGAGCACGAGCGGTTCGGCGCCGGCCGCCCGTAGATCGTCGCTCTGTCCTGCGTTGCGGATGATGCCCGCGACTTCGTCACCGCGCGCGGCGAGCAGGCGCTCCAGCCGCAGCGCGATCTGACCATGACCTCCAGCGATGACAATGCGCATGCCTTCGACCGTACGCCCGGACGGCCGCACGCGCCGCATGACTTCAGCCGCGTCCCAGCGGCGCACACCCGCGACGGACGCGCCGGGCGCGCGGACCCGAGCCGTAGCGCCTCAGGCGTACGCCCCGGCGCAACGAAAGTCGCTCACGACAACTCGCCCCGTCCCTGCCGGGGCAGCCCCAACTCCGAGCCCGCCGCCGTGTTGCAGTACTCCCGCACCGCGCTCGTCCGTGCCACCACGCGCCCCCGGTGCACCACGATCCGGCTGTACGCCAGCGACAGCGCCCCCGCGAGCCGGTCGCCGCGCACCGCGAGCAGTTCGGCCGGAAATCCCGCCTCGACGCGGACTTCGGCCAGGCTGAGCGCCGAGCGCGCCGACGAACTCACCGTGTCGTAGGCGTCCTCGGGCCGCATCCCGTGCCGCGAGGCCAGTAGGTAGGCGGCCTCCAACGGGTCTCCGCGGCCCACCGGGTTGGACACGTCACGCAGGGCGCCGCTCCCCGCCGCGACGTGGACACCGGCCGCGCGCAGCAGTCGTACGGGAGCCGTGCCCCGGCGGTCGACGCCGCCGCATCCGCCCTGCGGCAGGCACACCACGGTGACGCCGGCGGCGGCCAGTTGGTCCGCGATCCGGGTGACCGTGTCCGCCGGCAACCGCCCCAGGCCGCCGCACGGGCCGAGCGTCACCCCGGGGCGCATCCCGCCCGCGACCGCCGCCAACCGGGCCAGCCGGGTCGGGTCGGCCGCGTCCGTGTGCAGGTCGACCGGGCAGCCGTGCTCGGACGCGACCTCCAGGACCGCCTCCACATACCCCGTCGGATCGGGGTCCAAATCTGGACAACCGCCCACTACGGAGGCACCCATTTTCAATGCGTCCCGCAGCATCGCGAGCCCGTCCGCCCCCGCCACCCCGGTCAACAGCCGGGGCATCGCCACCGCCGTCAGCTCCGCCAGCCCCCGCAACGCCCGCCGCGCCTGCAGCACGGCGGCCAGGGCGCCCAGCCCCTGAACGTCCCCCACGCGCACGTGTGCCCGCTGCGCCGTCGCCCCGTGGCCGAGTTGCAGCAGCGCGGCCTCGGTCGCGCGCCGCTGGACGTCCTCGGGGTCGTAGGAGACCGGTCCGCCGTTCTCGGCCGACAAGGCGGTGTCACTGTGCGTGTGCGGCTCCGCCGGGGCCGGGAGGAGGAGATAGCCGCTGAGGTCCACGCGCGCGCCGCACGCGCGCGTGGCGTCCGTCGCCAGGCTGCCGGCCGTGCCGACCGCCTCGATGCGCCCGCCGCCCAGCCGTACGTCCACGGTCCGGCCGTCGGTCAGCCGGGCCCCGCACAGCAGGAGCGCGGCCGGGTCGGCCGGTCCCGACGAGCCTGAGGATCCCGACGGGCCGGACGACGAGTGGGACGGCTGGGGCTGACTGTCGGGCATCGCGCTCCAGGGGCTCAGGGCTTCGCGGGCTCGGGGCTTCGGGGCTCAGGACTGGGGACTGCGCAAAGGGGCGCAAGGTCACGCAGAGTGAGTCGAGCCTAGGGCGGTGATCCGCTCACGGCCGGGAGGAACGCAATAGTCGTACCGGTGTGGTCCCCCATACGAGAGGGGCCCCCGAGGCCTCTGGGAGGGCCGTGGAAGCGGCTGGAGCGGGGCCGCGAAACGGATTTGGGCGAACGGTCGCCGAGCGTGTAATGTCTTCATCGCTCGCCCCAATAGCTCAGTCGGTAGAGCGTCTCCATGGTAAGGAGAAGGTCTACGGTTCGATTCCGTATTGGGGCTCTGGTGTGAAAGGTTCCCGTCGCAAGATGGGAACTGATCGCATCACAGCGGTGTAGCTCAGTCGGTAGAGCAAGCGGCTCATAATCGCTGTGTCACCGGTTCAAGTCCGGTCACCGCTACTGACAGTAGCCGATTGCGGGGTCGGTCCTTCGATCGGCTACTCTGTTATGCGTTCATAGTCCCATCCGTTCGTCAAGGAGCACTCCTGTGGCTGCCACCGACGTCCGCCCGAAGATCACGCTGGCCTGCGTGGAGTGCAAGGAGCGGAACTACATCACCAAGAAGAACCGGCGTAACAACCCGGACCGACTGGAGATGAAGAAGCACTGCCCGCGTTGCAATGCGCACACCGCGCACCGCGAAACGCGATAAGAAACAGGCTCGTACACGAGGCCGTCCCCGAAGTCTGGGGGCGGCCTCGCGTCGTTCCCCACACAGCAGCACGAACATCAACAGCGGCAGGAACAGCAGGAGGTACCGGGCCATGGCGCTCGACCAGTCCTTCGTGGGGCGGACCTACCCGCCCACCGACCCGTACGAGGTGGGCCGGGAGAAGATCCGCGAGTTCGCGGAGGCGGTGGGCGACGCCAATCCGGCGTACACGGACCCGGAGGCCGCCAAGGCGCTCGGTCACTCCGATGTGATCGCCCCGCCGACCTTTGTCTTCTCCATCACGTTCAAGGCCGCCGGACAGGTCGTCCAGGACCCGCAGCTCGGCCTCGACTACAGCCGCGTCGTACACGGCGACCAGAAGTTCGTCTACGTCCGCCCCGTGCGCGCCGGCGACCGGCTCAAGGTCACCTCCACGATCGAGGCGATCAAGTCGATGGCGGGCAACGACATCCTGGACATCCGCGGCGAGGTCCACGACGAGGCGGGCGAGCACGTCGTGACCGCCTGGACCAAGCTCGTGGCCCGCGCGGCGGAGGAGAGCTGACATGACGGCGAAGATCGCGTACGACGACATCGAGGTCGGCACCGAACTGCCGGCCCAGGCCTTTCCCGTGACCCGCGCCGCCCTCGTCCAGTACGCGGGTGCCTCCGGGGACTTCAACCCGATCCACTGGAACGAGAAGTTCGCCAAGGAGGTCGGGCTCCCCGACGTCATCGCGCACGGCATGTTCACCATGGCCGAGGCGATCCGCGTGGTCACCGACTGGACCGGCGACCCGGGCGCGGTCGTCGAGTACGGCGTCCGCTTCACCAAGCCCGTCGTCGTCCCGAACGACGACCAGGGCGCGACCGTCGAGGTCAGCGCCAAGGTCGCCGCCAAGCTCGACGACAACACGGTCCGCGTGGACCTCGTGGCGATGAGCGCCGGCCAGAAGGTGCTCGGGATGTCACGGGCGGTCGTACGACTGGCCTGATCGGTCGGGGGTATCGGCCGCGGTGGGTTGAGGTAAGGGGCGTCGGTCGTGGCGGCGCCCCTTACTCGCGAGCCAGGAGCCCGATTTCTTCGACCCACACGGGGAACGGCATCTCGTCCGGCTGGGGCGTGTCCGCGGCGCGGAAGGCCTCGACGATGGGCGCGAGGTCGTACGTCGGCCGGTAGGCACCGCCGAACGGCAGCTCCGTCGTCGGCAGCGCGGCCGTGGAGCACCGGAGTGCGCCCGCTTGGGCGTCGTGCCAGACGGAGAACGTCACGGCTCCCGGGAACCCCGGCTCGCGGACCCGGCAGCGGAGTGCTTCGGCCGTGCGCTCGAAGGCGGTCACCACGGCGGCGACGGGGAGGGGCGGCCCGTCGGCGGGCTCCGGGCCCAGCCCCCAGGTGTTGGTGTCCACCTCCTCGGTCCGGTCGGCCGGGTTCAGGGTCAGCGGTTCGTCGGCCAGTTCCGCGATCCAGGTCAGCAGCACGGGAGCAGTATCCCGGCCGCCGTCCCGGACCGTCGCCGGGTCCGCCAAGTCCTCCGAACCCCACCCCTTGACGTAGTTAGTGATTGAGTACTAACTTTCTCGTATGGTCAGGATGAGCGCAGAAGAGAGGCGCGAGAGCGTCATCCGCGCGGCGATCGCCGAGTTCGCGCAGCGGGGGTACTACGGCACCTCCACCGAGGCGATCGCCAAGCGGGTCGGGGTTTCGCAGCCGTATCTCTTCCGGCTCTTCCCGGGGAAGAAGGCGATCTTCGCGGCGGCCTCGCTCAGGTGTGTCGAGGACGTGTGCCGGGTCATGGAGGAGTCGTCCAAGGGGCTGGAGGGCGAAGAGGCCCTGCACTCCATGGCGAACGGTTACGTGCGGCTCATCACGGAGCACCCCGAGAAGCTCCAGATGCAGATGCAGACGTACATCACGGTGGCCGCCGCCGAGGCGGAGGGTGACCACGAGTTCGGCGAGGTCGTGCGGAAGGGCTGGATGAAGCTCTGGGACACCGTGCATCTGCCCCTGGGGGCGGATGTGGACCAGACCACGACCTTCCTGGCGTACGGAATGCTGATCAACACCCTTGCGGCCATGGGTTTTCCGCCGGAGCACCGGGTCTGGGAGGGGTTGTACCCGGAGGCCCGTGTCACCGGTCGGCTGGAGAAGTCGTAGCGGCGGGCAAGAGGCGGATTCTGCGCCTCTTCATGACCGCAAAAGTTAGTCATCAATAACTAATCATCGGTATCAATCGCCCTTTGGGGGAGCGATGTCAGAGCAGCAGTCACCTCGTCGCGGGGGAGCCGTCTGGGCCCTCGTCATCACCAGCGTCGCCGGATTCATGGCGGCCCTCGACAACCTCGTCGTCACCACCGCCCTGCCCTCCATCCGCAAGGACCTCGGGGGCGCGCTGGACGACCTGGAATGGACCGTGAGCGCCTACACGCTCACCTTCGCGGTCCTGCTGATGTTCGGCGCCGCGCTGGGCGACCGGTTCGGGCGTCGGCGGCTCTTCCTCGTCGGCATCTCCGTCTTCACCGTCGCCTCCGCCGCCGCGGCCATGGCACCCGGCATCGACTCCCTGATCGCCGCCCGCGCGGTCCAGGGTGTCGGCGCGGCGATCATGATGCCGCTGACCCTGACCCTGCTGACCGCCGCGGTCCCCGTGGCCAAGCGCGGGATGGCGTTCGGCATCTGGGGCGCCGTCAACGGACTCGCCGTCGCCTCCGGGCCCCTCATCGGCGGCAGCCTCACCGAACACATCTCCTGGCACTGGATCTTCTGGCTGAACGTTCCGTTGGGCCTCGCCCTCCTCCCGCTCGCCCGCCTCCGCCTCGCCGAGTCGCACGGCTCCGGCGCCCCGCTCGACGTCCCCGGCACCCTGCTCGCCAGCGGCGGCCTCTTCGGCATCGTCTACGGCCTGGTCCGCGGCCCCGCCGACGGCTGGACCAGCCCGTTCGTCCTGACCGGTCTGTTCGCCGGCGCGGCCCTGCTCACCGGGTTCGTGCTCTACAGCACCCGCGCCAAGAACCCCATGCTCCCGATGCGCCTGTTCCGCTCCCGCGCCTTCGCCGGCATCAACGCCGCGAGCCTGCTGATGTTCCTCGGGATGTTCGGTTCGATCTTCCTGCTCAGCCAGTACATGCAGGGCGTCCTCGGCTACTCGCCCACCGAGGCGGGCCTGCGGATGCTCCCCTGGACCGGTATGCCGATGCTCGTCGCGCCCATCGCCGGCATCCTGTCCGACCGCATCGGCGGCCGCCCGGTCGTCGCCGCCGGCCTCTTCCTCCAGGCCCTCGGCCTCGGCTGGATGTCCGTCGTGGCCACCGCCCACGCCTCCTACGCCGCCCAGCTGCCCGCCCTGATGATCAGCGGCGTCGGCATGGCCCTGTACTTCGCCCCGGCCGCCAACCTGGTCATGTCCAGCGTCCGCCCGCAGGAACAGGGCATCGCCTCCGGTGCCAACAACGCCCTGCGCGAGGTCGGCGGCGCACTCGGCATCGCGATCATGTCGTCGATCTTCGCCGCCCAGGGCAGCTACGCCTCCGGTCAGTCCTTCGTGGACGGACTGCGGCCCGCCCTGGTCACGGGCGCGGCGGTGGTGGCCCTCGCCGGAGTCGCCGCCCTGGCGATACCGACCAGGCGCCACACCGCACGGCTGACGGCGATCGCGTCCGACGCCGACTCCGCGCCCACCGGTTCGGCCGCGGCCCTGGAGACCGCCGCCCACTGAGCCCGACAACCGGCACGCGCGCGTACGGCCCCGTCCTCACCGGCGGGGCCGTACGCGCGCGTGCCGGTCGGCGTACGGCGGCCCGGGGACGCGTCACGGCCAGGTGTGCCCGCGGCGCCCGGCGCTGTCAGTGCCGTCTCGTAGGCTTGGGCGCGTGCTGGAACTTCACGATGCTCCCCTCGCCCCGCTGACCACCTTCCGGCTGGGTGGACCCGCGGCCCGGCTCGTCACCGCGACCACCGACGCCGAGGTGATCGACGCCGTGCGCGCGGCCGACGACTCCGGGACACCGCTGCTGGTCATCGGCGGCGGGTCGAACCTGGTCATCGGCGACAAGGGCTTCGAGGGCACCGCCCTGCGCATCGCCACCCGGGGCTTCGAACTCGACGGCACACGGCTGGAGTTGGCGGCCGGCGAGGTGTGGACCGACGCCGTCGCCCGCACCGTGGAGGCCGGGCTCGCCGGGGTCGAGTGCCTCGCCGGGATCCCCGGATCGGCCGGCGCGACCCCGATCCAGAACGTGGGGGCGTACGGCCAGGAGGTCTCCGCCACCATCACCGAGGTCACCGCGTACGACCGCCGGGCCCGCGAGACGGTCACCCTCACGAACGAGGAGTGCGCCTTCTCGTACCGGCACAGCCGCTTCAAGGCCGACCCCGAGCGTTATGTCGTGCTGCGCGTCCGCTTCGAGCTGGAGGACGCCGAGGGGCTGTCGGCGCCGGTCAAATACGCCGAGACCGCCCGTGTCCTCGGCGTCGAGCCCGGCGCGCGCGTGCCGCTCGCGCAGGCCCGCGAGACCGTCCTCGCGCTGCGCGCCGGCAAGGGCATGGTCCTGGACCCCGAGGACCACGACACCTGGTCGGCCGGTTCCTTCTTCACCAACCCGATCCTCACCGACGAGCAGTTCACCGCGTTCCACGCGCGCGTGAAGGAGCGTCTCGGGGAGAGCGCGGAGCCGCCCGCGTACCCGGCGGGGGAGGGCCACACCAAGACCTCCGCCGCCTGGCTGATCGACAAGGCGGGCTTCACCAAGGGGTACGGCAGCGGACCCGCCCGCATCTCCACCAAGCACACCCTCGCCCTCACCAACCGCGGCGAGGCGACCACCGAGGACCTGCTCGCCCTCGCGCGCGAGGTCGTCGCCGGTGTGCACGGCACGTTCGGGATCACGCTCGTCAATGAACCGGTGACGGTCGGCGTCAGCCTCTGACACGGCTCTCCGGAGAGCCTCAACAGACCCTCTCCGGAGGGCTTCAATAAGCCACCCCCACCCCCTGCTTCACCGTCCGCGGATCGTCGGCCATCGTCAGCATCGCGTGCGCGACATCCGCCCGGCCGATGAACCGGCCCTTGTCCGGGAAGCCGTCCACCACCGTGCGGTACCTGCCGGTCACCGGCTTGTTCTGCAGGCGGGGCGGGCGGACGCTCGTCCAGTCGGTGGCACTGGCGGCCAGGGCCGCCTCCATCTCCCGTAGATCGTCGTACACGTCCTTCAGGAGCGCCGAGATCAGCCCGCGCACGGTGCGGTCCAGGAGGCCCGCGCCCTCCGGGTCCGGGCCGATCGGGCCGGCGCTCACCACCAGTACCCGGCGCACCCCCTCCGCCTCCATGGCCGCCAGGACCGCCCGTGTGAGCCGGGTCGCGATCCCCGCGTCCTTGCGGCTGCGCGCGCCGAGCCCGGACAGGACCGCGTCCCGGCCCGCGACCGCCGGGCGTACCGCCTCCGGGTCGGTGAGATCCGCGCGGACCACGTCGAGGCCCGCGCCCCGCACGGTCAGCCGCGCCGGGTCCCGTACGACCGCCGTGACCTCGTGGCCCGAGGCCAGCGCCTGGCGGACGATCTCCTGGCCGATGCCTCCGGTGGCACCGAAAACGGTGAGTTTCATGGCGCACTCCTGCCCCTGAACGAGGTGGGTGAGTATTTACTCACCCCTGTCTCCCTCTAGAGTGGGTAAGTACTCACTCACCCGTCAAGCCCGAACGGACCGCACATGGAATCCTTGGGCCCCATGCAGCAGAAACCGGCCGCCGAGCCCGCCGCGCAGAAACCCGCCCGGGTCCGCATCCTCGACGCCGCCCACGCGTTGATGCTCACCGTCGGCCTGGCCAAGGCGACCACCAAGGAGATCGCGAAAGCCGCGGGCTGCTCCGAAGCCGCGCTCTACAAGTACTTCGCCAGCAAGGAGGAGCTGTTCATCAGCGTCCTCACGGAACGGCTGCCCCGGCTGACCCCCCTGCTGCGCAGCCTCGCCGCCGAACCCGGCCGGCACTCCCTGGCGGACAACCTCACCGAGATCGCCCGCCAGGCGGCCCTCTTCTACGAACAGAGCTTCCCGATCGCGGCCTCCCTGTACGCCGAGACCCAGCTCAAGCGCCGCCACGACGAGGCGCTGCGCCGGCTCGGCTCCGGCCCCCACAAGCCGATCGAGGCCCTGGACGCCTATCTGCGCGCCGAACAGACCGTCGGCCGCGTCCGCCCCGACGCGGACACCTTCGCGGCCGCGTCCCTCCTCCTGGGCGCCTGCGCCCAGCGCGCGTTCGCCTACGAGGCCGCGGGCACCGGCGCCCGCCCGCCCGTGGACGAGTTCGCGCCCCGCCTGGCCCGGACGCTGCTGGGCGGAATCTCCGTTGCCGAGACCCCCTCCTGACCGGGACCCTTGCCCCATGAGGCACCCCGAATGGAGCTGAGACTCCGCCAGTTCAGGCCCCGGACCGGCCCGCACGAACACCGGGTCGTCCAGCCCGGGCAGCCCCTGCGCCACACCTCACTGCGCGACCCGGCGCCGTTCGGGATGCTCCTGGGGGACCACGACGGGCTGAACCGGCTGGCCGGGCTGTTCTCGTTCGCCGCGCACTCCCGGCACACGATCGTGCACATCCCGCTGCGGGACGGCGTGCCGCCCGACGAGGGGTGCGGGGAGCTGGTCGATCTGGTGGTGGCCCACCAGGAGGCGGGGCTACGGCCCTCCAAGTGGCCCGAACTGCGGCGCTCGCTGGGGCGCGGGACCCCGCTCACCGTGCGCACGGACGAGGCCCGTACCGAGCGCCACGCGCGCGCGTGGGAGGAGCGGCCGTACGCCCGTGGGCAGTTGCGGCACACCACGCACGCGCGTACGTACTTCCTCATCGGCGACCGTGACGTCCTCGCCACCGCCGCCGGACACTTCGCCTACGCGGCCGGCTGGGGGCCGCGGGAGAAGCGGGTCGTCAAAGGGCACTCGGCCTATGTGACCTCCTTGAGCAGCGAACTGCTTCCCTACCCGCACGGCTCGCGCTGCCCCGAGGTCGCGATCTGTTTCAAGCCGTATCCGCCCTACGCCCACTTCAAGCGACCGGGGCACTGAGCCAGTCGTCGATGCCCGACAGGAGCTTGGTCTTCATGTCCTCCGGGGCGGCCGATCCGCGGACCGACTGCCGGGCCAGTTCGGCCAGTTCGCGGTCCGAGAAGGCGTGGTAGCGGCGGGCGATCTCGTACTGGGCGGCCAGTCGGGAGCCGAAGAGGAGCGGGTCGTCGGCGCCGAGCGCGAGGGGGACGCCGGCCTCGAAGAGGGTCCGTAGGGGCACGTCCTCGGGCTTCTCGTAGACGCCCAGGGCCACGTTCGAGGCCGGGCAGACCTCGCAGGTGATGCCCCGGTCGGCGAGGCGCTTGAGCAGACGCGGGTCCTCCGCCGCGCGCACGCCGTGGCCGATACGGGTCGCATGCAGGTCGTCCAGGCAGTCCCGCACCGAGGCCGGGCCCGCCAGCTCGCCGCCGTGCGGCGCGGACAGCAGGCCACCCTCCTGGGCGATCGCGAAGGCCCGGTCGAAGTCCCGTGCCATACCCCGGCGTTCGTCGTTCGAGAGGCCGAAACCGACCACTCCGTGGTCCGCGTACCGCACCGCCAGCCGAGCCAGCGTGCGCGCGTCCAGGGGGTGCTTCATCCGGTTCGCGGCCACCAGCACCCGCATCCCGAGCCCGGTCTCACGGGAGGTCGTCTCCACCGCGTCCAGGATGACCTCAAGCGCCGGGATCAGCCCGCCGAGGCGCGGTGCGTACGACGTCGGGTCCACCTGGATCTCCAGCCAGCCCGAGCCGTCCCTGACGTCCTCCTCGGCGGCCTCGCGGACCAGTCGCTGGATGTCCTCGGGCTCCCGCAGACACGACCGCGCCGCGTCGTACAGCCGCTGGAAACGGAACCAGCCCCGCTCGTCCGTGGCCCGCAGCTTCGGCGGCTCCCCGCTGGTCAGCGCCTCGGTCAGGGCGTCGGGCAGGCGTACGCCGTACTTGTCGGCGAGCTCCAGCACGGTGGTCGGCCGCATCGACCCGGTGAAGTGCAGGTGCAGATGGGCTTTCGGCAGTTCAGAGACATCACGTACACGCTCCATCCGGGAATCCTGCCGTACGTTCCTGTCCTCCCGGTACCGCTTTCCCCGATCGTGGTCTTGCTCGCACACAGCAGCGGGCCGCCTCCCCGGAGGGAAACGGCCCGCACACGCGCGTGGAGCACGAAAAACGTCAGTCCTTGGCCTCCGCCAGCAGCTTCTGGATCCGGCTGACACCCTCGACGAGGTCCTCGTCACCCAGGGCGTACGACAGCCGCAGGTAACCGGGGGTCCCGAAGGCCTCGCCCGGGACGACCGCGACCTCCGCCTCCTCCAGGATCAGCGCGGCCAGCTCGACCGAGTCCTGCGGGCGCTTGCCGCGGATCTCCTTGCCGAGCAGCGCCTTGACCGTCGGGTAGACGTAGAACGCGCCCTCGGGCTCCGGGCAGAGCACGCCGTCGATCTCGTTGAGCATCCGCACGATGGTCTTGCGGCGGCGGTCGAAGGCCTCGCCCATCTTCGCCACGGCGTCCAGGTTGCCGGAGACGGCGGCCAGCGCGGCGACCTGGGCCACGTTCGAGACGTTCGAGGTGGCGTGCGACTGGAGGTTGGTCGCGGCCTTGACGACGTCCTTCGGGCCGATGATCCAGCCCACCCGCCAGCCGGTCATGGCATACGTCTTGGCGACGCCGTTGACCACGATGCACTTGTCGCGCAGCTCCGGGAGGATCGCGGGCAGCGAGGTGAACTTGGCGTCGCCGTAGACGAGGTGCTCGTAGATCTCGTCCGTCATGACCCACAGGCCGTGCTCGACGGCCCAGCGGCCGATCGCCTCGGCCTCGGCCTCGCTGTAGACGGCGCCGGTCGGGTTGGACGGGGAGACGAAGAGGACGACCTTGGTGTTCTCGGTGCGGGCCGCCTCCAGCTGCTCGACGGTGACGCGGTAGCCGGTCGTCTCGTCGGCGACGACGTCCACGGGGACACCGCCCGCGAGGCGGATCGACTCCGGGTACGTCGTCCAGTACGGCGCGGGGACGATGACCTCGTCGCCCGGGTCGAGGATCGCGGCGAAGGCCTCGTAGATCGCCTGCTTGCCGCCGTTGGTGACCAGGATCTGCGAGGCGTCCACCTCGTAGCCCGAGTCGCGCAGCGTCTTCGCGGCGATCGCGGCCTTCAGCTCCGGCAGACCGCCGGCCGGGGTGTAGCGGTGGTACTTGGGGTTCGAGCAGGCCTCGATGGCGGCCTGGACGACGTAGTCCGGGGTCGGGAAGTCCGGTTCACCCGCGCCGAAGCCGATCACCGGACGTCCGGCGGCCTTGAGGGCCTTTGCCTTGGCGTCCACGGCGAGGGTGGCGGACTCGGAGATCGCGCCGACTCGGGCGGAGACCCGGCGCTCGGTGGGAGGGGTTGAGGCGCTCATGGGGCCCATCGTTTCAGACCGGAAACCCGCCCGGCACACCGGTTTCACAGACTGAACAGGATGGGGAAGGCACTGAACAACCGTCCGGATTCCCGCCCCGGCCTGGGCGATCTTCCTCCGGCGATCCCCGTACAGGCACTTTCTGTTCGACGACCGGCCCCGGAGCACGTACACTCCTAGCTCGTTGGCCTTCAACAGCCGCGCCCTACCAGGTGCACACCGAGCACCCGGGCGGATGCGGTACGTTGGGGACGTCACAAAGGGTCGTAGCTCAATTGGTAGAGCACCGGTCTCCAAAACCGGCGGTTGGGGGTTCAAGTCCCTCCGGCCCTGCTACACACACCTTCACCAGGATGTGTGCGCAGCGCATGTACGTACAGCAATGCACCGCCGTGCGGCTCAGACCGGGCGCGGCACGGCCACGACCCGGGAACAGGTGAGGATGAATGGCGGACGCCGTGGGCTCCATCGACATGCCTGATGCCCAGGACGAGGTGTCGGAGTCCAAGAAGAAGGCCCGCAAGGGCGGCAAGCGCGCCAAGAAGGGCCCGCTGAAGCGCCTCGGTATCTTCTACCGCCAGATCATCGCGGAACTCCGCAAGGTCGTCTGGCCGACGCGCAACCAGCTGACGACGTACACGACGGTTGTCATCGTCTTCGTCGTCATCATGATCGGTCTGGTGACCGTGATTGACTATGGACTCAATCACGCCGCGAAGTACGTCTTCGGCTGAGGCCGGAAGCGAAGGGCGCCCTGACCGGCGCCCCTTTCGCGTGTTCCACCCCCATGTATCCAGGAAGAAGCAGCCACGTGTCTGACCCGAACCTGAACGAGGCCGTCGAGCCGGACGAGTCCGTGGAAGACGAACTCGACATCGTCGAGGGCGCGGACGAGGAGCTGGACGAGGTCGAGGCTGCGGACGCCGACGCGGGCGAGCCGGCCGAGGAAGCCGCCGTTCACGTCGAGGACGAGGACGCGGAAGCGACCGAGGACCTCGACGACGAGGCCACGGCCGAGGACGACGAGGAAGAGGCCGAGCCGGCCGAGCCCGTCGACCCCGTGGTCGCCCTGCGCGAGGAACTGCGGCTCCTGCCCGGCGAGTGGTACGTCATCCACACGTACGCCGGTTACGAGAACCGCGTGAAGACCAACCTGGAGCAGCGCGCCGTCTCGCTGAACGTCGAGGACTACATCTTCGCGGCCGAGGTGCCGCAGGAAGAGGTCGTCCAGATCAAGAACGGCGACCGCAAGACCATCAAGCAGAACAAGCTCCCGGGCTACGTCCTGGTCCGCATGGACCTGACGAACGAGTCCTGGGGTGTCGTCCGCAACACCCCCGGCGTCACCGGCTTCGTGGGCAACGCCTACGACCCGTACCCGCTGACCCTGGACGAGATCGTCAAGATGCTCGCCCCGGAGGCCGAGGAGAAGGCCGCGCGTGAGGCCGCCGAGGCCGAGGGCAAGCCGGTTCCGCAGCGCAAGGTCGAGGTCCAGGTGCTGGACTTCGAGGTCGGCGACTCGGTCACCGTCACCGACGGCCCGTTCGCGACGCTCCAGGCGACCATCAACGAGATCAACGCCGACTCGAAGAAGGTCAAGGGTCTCGTCGAGATCTTCGGTCGCGAGACGCCGGTGGAGCTCTCCTTCGACCAGATCCAGAAGAACTAGTTCTTCCTGGACATACGTCTTCCGAGCAGGTCAGACGGGCTGTCAAAAGCCTCTCTGACCTGCTCGGTTTTTGGCCGTGCACAGATACCCGTTATCGTTGTGCGGTATGCCTCCATCCGGATTAACCGGACGGAAGCTGAACACTCTCACTAGGACCCGGAGAGAGCACATGCCTCCCAAGAAGAAGAAGGTCACGGGGCTCATCAAGCTCCAGATCCAGGCCGGCGCGGCCAACCCGGCTCCGCCGGTCGGCCCCGCGCTGGGTCAGCACGGCGTCAACATCATGGAGTTCTGCAAGGCCTACAACGCGGCGACCGAGTCGCAGCGTGGCTGGGTGATCCCGGTGGAGATCACGGTCTACGAAGACCGCTCCTTCACCTTCATCACCAAGACTCCGCCGGCCGCGAAGATGATCCTCAAGGCCGCGGGTGTCGAGAAGGGCTCCGGCGAGCCGCACAAGACCAAGGTCGCCAAGATCACCCAGGCGCAGGTCCGCGAGATCGCCACGACCAAGATGCCCGACCTCAACGCCAACGACCTGGACGCCGCGTCGAAGATCATCGCCGGCACCGCCCGTTCCATGGGCATCACGGTCGAGGGCTGACACCCACCTCGTAGGAAACCCCGTGGCAGGGCCTGCTCGGCCCACACCACGACTCCTCAGAACACACAGGAGCAGTAGTGAGCAAGCGCAGCAAGTCTCTCCGCGCTGCGGACGCCAAGATCGACCGGGAGAAGCTCTACGCCCCGCTCGAGGCCGTGCGTCTCGCCAAGGAGACCTCCACCTCCAAGTTCGACGGCACCGTCGAGGTCGCCTTCCGTCTGGGTGTCGACCCGCGCAAGGCCGACCAGATGGTCCGTGGCACCGTGAACCTCCCGCACGGCACCGGTAAGACCGCCCGGGTCCTGGTCTTCGCGACCGGTGACCGTGCCGAGGCCGCGACCGCCGCTGGCGCCGACATCGTCGGTTCCGACGAACTCATCGACGAGGTGGCGAAGGGTCGGCTGGACTTCGACGCCGTTGTCGCCACCCCGGACCTCATGGGCAAGGTCGGCCGCCTCGGCCGCGTGCTCGGTCCCCGTGGTCTCATGCCGAACCCCAAGACCGGCACCGTGACGCCGGACGTGGCCAAGGCCGTCAACGAGATCAAGGGCGGAAAGATCGAGTTCCGCGTCGACAAGCACTCGAACCTGCACTTCATCATCGGCAAGTCGTCCTTCGACGACACCCAGCTGGTGGAGAACTACGGCGCGGCCCTGGACGAGATCCTCCGTCTGAAGCCGTCCGCCGCCAAGGGTCGTTACATCAAGAAGGCCGCGATCAGCACCACGATCGGCCCCGGCATTCCGCTCGACCCGAACCGCACCCGCAACCTCCTCGTCGAGGAGGACCCGGCCGCCGTCTGAGCCTCCCGCTCACCTCGGTAGCCGCGTCGGGTACGCGTCAGAACCGGGACGAGCCCCGCAACCTTCGGGTTGCGGGGCTCGTCCTCTTTTCGTACGGGGTGTCAGTGCCCTGCGCTAGCGTTCTTGGCAGGCACAGCAATCGCATAGGGGTGGGGACGAATGAAGAGCACGACCGTGCGCCGGGTGGGCCTCTCGATCGCGGTGGCGACCGCGCTGGCCTCGGTGGCCGCCTGTGGTTCCTCGGGGTCCTCCGGGAGCTCCGGCAAGGACGACAAGGCCCTCGGCAAGGGCGCGACCCGGGTGAGCCCCATAGCGGCCCTGCGCAGCGCCGAGCAGTCCACCGACAAGGCGGACTCCGCGAAGGTCGAGTCCTCCACGGTCATGGGCTCCCTGATGTCCATGAACGCCAAGGGCAACCTCGGCTGGGGCGACGGCCTCACCGGCACCCTCACGATGACGTACACCGGCGGCACGCTGGCCGACACGATGCGCGCGGCCGGCAGCACGTCGATGGAGGCCCGCTATCTGCCGGATGCCTACTACGCGAAGATGGGCGAGAAGTTCGCCGCGCAGGCGGGTGGCAAGCACTGGCTGAAGTACGCGTACGACGACCTGGCCAAGCTCGGCGGCAGCTCCGGCGCGTACCTCAAGGACCAGATGCAGAACTCCACGCCGAACCAGTCGGTGAAGCTCCTGCTCGCCTCCGGGGACGTGAAGAAGGTCGGTACGGAGTCGGTGCGCGGCCGGCAGGCCACCCACTACTCGGGCACGGTGAACGTCGCGGACCTCGCCGCCAAGAACTCCAACCTCACCGCGAGCCAGCTCGCCGGCCTGAAGAAGCAGCTCACCGCGGCCGGCGTCACCACGGAGCAGGTCGACATCTGGGTCGACGCCCAGGACCTGCTGGTCAAGAAGGTCGAGAAGGGCCAGATGTCCTCGGGGCAGTACACCCAGACCGCCTACTACAGCGACTACGGCGTGAAGGTCGACGCGACCGTGCCCCCGGCGAGCGACACCGAGGACTTCACGGCGCTGCTGAAGAAGCAGGGCCTGACCCCGGGCAGCGCGGACACGGCGACGGGGTCCGGCACGAGCTCCTGAGCTCCTGAGACGCACGCAGCCTCGGCCGGGCTCGGTTCCGGCCGGGTCCAACTCCGCCGGGCTCAACTCCGGCCGGGCCCAAGGGACTTCACCGGGGCCCGCGGGAATCGAGGGGCGCCCGGGGCTGGGCCGTACGGGCGGATTTGCTTCAGTCCGTGACGCTCGCGTACGCTGGTCCAGAAGCCAAAGACCGCTGGTCGTTGCCGTGCCTGTCACAGGGTGTGGTGACCGAAGGATCCGCTGAACAGTGGACGACCCGCGCAGGTGAACTGGATGTGCTCCCGGGATGTTGTTTCCGGTCGAGCTACGCCCCGTGCGCCTGCGCCGGGGCGTTTTCTCTGTCCCAGCCCCTTCTGAGCGGTCCTCATCACCCGGAAGGAGGCCGACGCTCTATGGCAAGGCCCGACAAGGCTGCCGCGGTAGCCGAGCTCGCGGGACAGTTCCGCGACTCGAACGCCGCCGTGCTGACCGAGTACCGGGGTCTCACCGTGGCGCAGCTCAAGACGCTGCGTCGTTCGCTCGGTGAGAACGCCCAGTACGCCGTGGTGAAGAACACGCTGACCAAGATTGCGGCCAACGAGGCCGGGATCTCTACGCTCGACGACCTGTTCAACGGTCCGACGGCGGTCGCCTTCATCACCGGTGACCCGGTGGAGTCGGCGAAGGGTCTTCGTGACTTCGCCAAGGACAACCCGAACCTCGTCATCAAGGGCGGTGTCCTTGACGGCAAGGCGCTGTCCGCCGACGAGATCAAGAAGCTCGCGGACCTCGAGTCCCGCGAGGTTCTGCTCTCCAAGCTGGCGGGTGCCTTCAAGGGCAAGCAGACTCAGGCTGCGCAGCTCTTCCAGGCGCTCCCGTCGAAGCTCGTCCGCACGGTGGACGCCCTTCGCGCCAAGCAAGAAGAGCAGGGCGGTGCCGAGTAATTCGGCTCGCAGCATGACCGCCGCCTGAGGCTCCGCGCCCCACGGCAACGGTCGTAGCGGGCCGAACGTACGCCCGCCAGACATGTACACCCCGGCACCAGCCGAAAATTAGTGGAAGGAAGCCATCGTGGCTCTCACCCAGGACGAACTGCTCGCCGAGTTCGAGACGATGACCCTCATCCAGCTTTCCGAGTTCGTGAAGGCGTTCGAGGAGAAGTTCGACGTCACCGCCGCCGCCGCGGTCGCCGTTGCCGGCCCCGCCGCCCCGGGCGCCCCGGCCGAGGCCGAGGCCGAGCAGGACGAGTTCGACGTCATCCTCACCGGCGCCGGCGAGAAGAAGATCCAGGTCATCAAGGTCGTGCGTGAGCTGACCTCGCTGGGTCTCAAGGAGGCCAAGGACCTCGTGGACGGCGCCCCGAAGCCCGTCGTCGAGAAGGTCGCCAAGGACGTCGCCGAGAAGGCCGCCGAGTCCCTCAAGGCCGCCGGCGCCTCCGTCGAGGTCAAGTAACACCGTTGAGGCCGTGAACGAGGTCTCAGGACCTTGTAACGCCTAAGCACCGAAGAGCGATCATCCATCTGGGTGGTCGCTCTTCGGCGTTCCTGGGTCGGGTGAGCGGCAGCCTTGCGATCAGGGGTTCGCGGAGTATGGTGATCTTCTTCGTGCCTCCGAGCATCCCTGGTGGCATGTGGTGTGGGCCATGGAGGCCTTGACGAACCGCACGCAGCGCGCAATTCTCAGGACGCGTCGTCACAACGATCCGAATCCGAGGCATGGATCGGCGGCGAAGAGGGCAGTATCAACGCGTTGAGGACGTGAGCTTGCCGAGGGTGTTGAGCACGACGAGGGTCTCAAAAAAGCGGGGCTGGACATCAGTGCGCCAAGTGGCTACACTGACCCTTTGCGCTGCCTGTTAGCTGCTCCCTGCCCGTCACCAGGGGCATGCCCTCACTTGAGCATCGATGACCGGACCAACTCTGACCTGGCCTTTCCGGGCCGTCTCAGGAAGTCCATGTCTCTTTGCCCCTGAGAGGGGCCGGTACGCGCGTAGTGAGTCCGAGCCCTCGGAAGGACCCCCTCTTGGCCGCCTCGCGCACTGCCTCGACCGCGAATATGAACAACGGCGCCAGCACCGCCCCGCTGCGCATCTCCTTTGCAAAGATCAAGGAGCCCCTCGAGGTTCCCAACCTGCTCGCGTTGCAGACCGAGAGCTTCGACTGGCTGCTCGGCAACACCGCCTGGCAGAGTCGGGTCGAGGCGGCTCTGGAGTCGGGTCAGGACGTCCCCACCAAGTCCGGTCTGGAGGAGATCTTCGAGGAGATCTCTCCGATCGAGGACTTCTCCGGGTCGATGTCGCTGACCTTCCGCGACCACCGTTTCGAACCTCCGAAGAACAGCATCGACGAGTGCAAGGAGCGCGACTTCACGTACGCCGCCCCGCTCTTCGTAACCGCTGAGTTCACCAACAACGAGACCGGCGAGATCAAGTCCCAGACGGTCTTCATGGGCGACTTCCCGCTCATGACCAACAAGGGCACCTTCGTCATCAACGGCACCGAGCGTGTCGTCGTGTCGCAGCTGGTCCGCTCGCCGGGCGTCTACTTCGACTCCTCGATCGACAAGACGTCCGACAAGGACATCTTCTCCGCCAAGGTGATCCCGTCCCGGGGTGCCTGGCTGGAGATGGAGATCGACAAGCGCGACATGGTCGGTGTCCGCATCGACCGCAAGCGCAAGCAGTCCGTCACCGTCCTGCTCAAGGCTCTCGGTTGGACGACCGAGCAGATCCTGGAGGAGTTCGGCGAGTACGAGTCCATGCGCGCCACCCTGGAGAAGGACCACACCCAGGGCCAGGACGACGCGCTCCTCGACATCTACCGCAAGCTGCGTCCGGGCGAGCCCCCGACCCGCGAGGCCGCGCAGACGCTTCTTGAGAACCTCTACTTCAACCCGAAGCGCTACGACCTCGCCAAGGTCGGCCGCTACAAGGTCAACAAGAAGCTGGGCGGCGAAGCCCCGCTGGACGCCGGCGTCCTGACCGTCGAGGACATCATCTCGTCGATCAAGTACCTGGTGAAGCTGCACGCCGGCGAGACCGAGACCGTTGGCGACAACGGCACGACGATCGTCGTCGAGACCGACGACATCGACCACTTCGGCAACCGTCGTCTGCGCAACGTCGGCGAGCTCATCCAGAACCAGGTCCGTACGGGCCTGGCGCGTATGGAGCGCGTCGTCCGCGAGCGGATGACCACCCAGGACGTCGAGGCGATCACGCCGCAGACCCTGATCAACATCCGGCCGGTCGTCGCCTCCATCAAGGAGTTCTTCGGCACCAGCCAGCTGTCGCAGTTCATGGACCAGAACAACCCGCTGTCGGGTCTCACCCACAAGCGCCGTCTGTCGGCTCTTGGCCCGGGTGGTCTCTCCCGTGAGCGGGCCGGCTTCGAGGTCCGTGACGTGCACCCCTCGCACTACGGCCGCATGTGCCCGATCGAGACCCCTGAAGGCCCGAACATCGGCCTGATCGGCTCGCTCGCCTCCTACGGCCGGGTCAACGCGTTCGGCTTCGTCGAGACGCCGTACCGCCGGGTCACCGACGGTGTCGTCACCGACGAGGTCGACTACCTGACGGCCGACGAAGAGGACCGATTCGTCATCGCGCAGGCCAACGCGCCGCTCGGGGACGACTTCCGGTTCGAGGAGACCCGCGTCCTGGTCCGCCGTCGTGGCGGAGAGGTCGACTACGTCCCCGGTGACGACGTCGACTACATGGATGTCTCCCCGCGCCAGATGGTGTCCGTCGCGACCGCGATGATCCCCTTCCTGGAGCACGACGACGCCAACCGTGCCCTCATGGGCGCGAACATGATGCGTCAGGCCGTGCCCCTGATTAAGTCCGAGGCGCCGCTGGTCGGCACCGGCATGGAGTACCGCTGT
Organism: Streptomyces sp. NPDC050528; assembly: GCF_044457795.1. NCBI lineage: Bacteria > Bacillati > Actinomycetota > Actinomycetes > Kitasatosporales > Streptomycetaceae > Streptomyces > Streptomyces sp. NPDC050528. Next base: position 1,500,967 of record NZ_JBITHH010000001.1, on the reverse strand, counting down.
GCGGTCGACGCCGGTGACGTCCTGAAGTCGGAGAAGGACGGTGTGGTCCAGGAGGTCTCCGCGGACTACATCACCACCGCCAACGACGACGGCACGTACACCACGTACCGCCTCGCGAAGTTCTCCCGCTCCAACCAGGGCACCTCCGTCAACCAGAAGGTTGTCGTGGACGAGGGCGCCCGGGTCATCGCCGGCCAGGTGCTGGCCGACGGTCCGGCGACCGAGTTCGGCGAGATGGCGCTCGGCAAGAACCTGCTCGTGGCGTTCATGCCCTGGGAGGGTCACAACTACGAGGACGCGATCATCCTGTCGCAGCGCCTCGTGCAGGACGACGTCCTCTCCTCGATCCACATCGAGGAGCACGAGGTCGACGCCCGTGACACCAAGCTGGGCCCCGAGGAGATCACCCGGGACATCCCGAACGTCTCCGAGGAGGTCCTCGCCGACCTCGACGAGCGCGGCATCATCCGTATCGGTGCCGAGGTCGTCGCCGGTGACATCCTCGTCGGCAAGGTCACGCCCAAGGGTGAGACCGAGCTGACCCCCGAGGAGCGCCTGCTCCGCGCGATCTTCGGCGAGAAGGCGCGCGAAGTGCGCGACACCTCGCTGAAGGTGCCGCACGGCGAGATCGGCAAGGTCATCGGCGTCCGCGTCTTCGACCGCGAGGAGGGCGACGAACTGCCGCCCGGCGTCAACCAGTTGGTCCGGGTGTATGTTGCGCAGAAGCGCAAGATCACCGACGGCGACAAGCTGGCCGGCCGTCACGGCAACAAGGGTGTTATTTCGAAGATCCTGCCCATCGAGGACATGCCGTTCCTCGAGGACGGAACTCCGGTCGACATCATCCTGAACCCGCTGGGTGTCCCGTCCCGAATGAACCCGGGACAGGTCCTGGAGATCCACCTCGGCTGGCTCGCCAGTCGCGGCTGGGACGTCTCCGGTCTCAGCGAGGACTGGGCCCGCCGGCTCCAGGTCATCGGCGCCGACCAGGTCGCGCCGGGTACCAACGTCGCGACCCCGGTCTTCGACGGTGCCCGCGAGGACGAGATCTCCGGTCTCTTCGAGGCCACGATCCCGAACCGCGACGGCGACCGCCTGGTCCAGGCCTCCGGAAAGGCCAACCTGTTCGACGGCCGCTCCGGCGAGCCGTTCCCGGAGCCGATCTCGATCGGCTACATGTACATCCTGAAGCTGCACCACCTGGTCGACGACAAGCTGCACGCCCGTTCGACCGGTCCGTACTCGATGATCACCCAGCAGCCGCTCGGTGGTAAGGCGCAGTTCGGTGGTCAGCGCTTCGGCGAGATGGAGGTGTGGGCGCTTGAGGCTTATGGCGCCGCGTACGCCCTCCAGGAGCTGCTGACGATCAAGTCCGACGACGTCACCGGCCGCGTGAAGGTCTACGAGGCCATCGTCAAGGGCGAGAACATCCCCGAGCCCGGCATCCCCGAGTCCTTCAAGGTGCTCATCAAGGAGATGCAGTCCCTGTGCCTCAACGTGGAGGTGCTGTCCTCGGACGGCATGTCCATCGAGATGCGCGACACCGACGAGGACGTCTTCCGCGCGGCGGAAGAGCTCGGCATCGACCTGTCCCGGCGCGAGCCGAGCAGCGTCGAAGAGGTCTGACGGGAGTCCGGAGACCTGCGCCAAGCAGGTCTCCGGCCCCAGGACCCCCGTATCAGACCCCAAGACTTACAACCCTGAGAGGGATTGACGCATAGTGCTCGACGTCAACTTCTTCGATGAGCTCCGGATCGGTCTGGCCACCGCTGACGACATCCGTCAGTGGAGCCACGGCGAGGTCAAGAAGCCCGAGACCATCAACTACCGCACGCTCAAGCCCGAAAAGGACGGACTCTTCTGCGAGAAGATCTTCGGTCCGACCCGGGACTGGGAGTGCTACTGCGGCAAGTACAAGCGCGTTCGCTTCAAGGGCATCATCTGTGAGCGCTGCGGCGTCGAGGTGACCCGCGCCAAGGTGCGCCGTGAGCGGATGGGCCACATTGAGCTGGCCGCTCCCGTCACGCACATCTGGTACTTCAAGGGTGTCCCGTCGCGTCTGGGATACCTGCTCGACCTCGCCCCGAAGGACCTTGAGAAGGTCATCTACTTCGCGGCGTACATGATCACGTTCGTCGACGAAGAGCGCCGCACGCGTGACCTGCCCTCGCTCGAGGCGCACGTCTCCGTGGAGCGTCAGCAGGTCGAGAACCGGCGTGACTCCGACCTCGAAGCCCGCGCCAAGAAGCTCGAGACCGACCTGGCCGAGCTGGAGGCCGAGGGCGCCAAGGCCGACGTGCGCCGCAAGGTGCGCGAAGGTGCCGAGCGGGAGATGAAGCAGCTGCGTGACCGTGCGCAGCGCGAGATCGACCGCCTGGACGAGGTGTGGACCCGGTTCAAGAACCTCAAGGTCCAGGACCTGGAGGGCGACGAGCTCCTCTACCGCGAGCTGCGTGACCGCTTCGGCACGTACTTCGACGGTTCGATGGGTGCCGCGGCGCTGCAGAAGCGCCTGGAGTCCTTCGACCTGGACGAGGAGGCCGAGCGCCTCCGCGAGATCATCCGCACCGGCAAGGGCCAGAAGAAGACCCGTGCGCTGAAGCGGCTGAAGGTCGTGTCTGCCTTCCTGCAGACCTCCAACAGCCCCAAGGGCATGGTCCTCGACTGCGTCCCGGTCATCCCGCCGGACCTCCGCCCGATGGTGCAGCTGGACGGTGGCCGCTTCGCGACCTCCGACCTGAACGACCTGTACCGCCGTGTGATCAACCGCAACAACCGCCTGAAGCGGCTTCTCGACCTCGGTGCCCCCGAGATCATTGTGAACAACGAGAAGCGCATGCTCCAGGAGGCCGTCGACGCGCTCTTCGACAACGGCCGTCGTGGCCGCCCGGTGACGGGCCCCGGCAACCGTCCGCTGAAGTCGCTGTCCGACATGCTCAAGGGCAAGCAGGGTCGCTTCCGTCAGAACCTGCTCGGCAAGCGTGTGGACTACTCCGCGCGTTCCGTGATCGTCGTCGGCCCGCAGCTGAAGCTGCACCAGTGCGGTCTGCCGAAGGCCATGGCGCTGGAGCTCTTCAAGCCGTTCGTGATGAAGCGCCTGGTCGACCTGAACCACGCGCAGAACATCAAGTCGGCGAAGCGCATGGTCGAGCGCGGCCGCACGGTGGTCTACGACGTCCTCGAAGAGGTCATCGCCGAGCACCCGGTCCTGCTGAACCGTGCGCCCACGCTGCACCGCCTCGGCATCCAGGCCTTCGAGCCGCAGCTGGTCGAGGGCAAGGCCATCCAGATCCACCCGCTCGTCTGCACCGCGTTCAACGCGGACTTCGACGGTGACCAGATGGCCGTCCACCTGCCGCTCTCCGCGGAGGCGCAGGCCGAGGCCCGCATCCTGATGCTGTCCTCGAACAACATCCTGAAGCCGGCCGACGGTCGTCCCGTCACCATGCCGACCCAGGACATGGTGCTGGGTCTGTTCTTCCTCACCACCGACGGCGAGCTCCGCGACGTCAAGGGCGAGGGCCGCGCGTTCGGCTCCACGGCCGAGGCGACGATGGCGTTCGACGGCGGCGAGCTGGCGCTCCAGTCGGCCGTGGACATCCGCTTCCCGGTGGGCACCATCCCGCCGCGTGGCTGGGTGCCGCCAGTCCGCGAGGAGGGCGAGCCCGAGTGGCAGCAGGGTGACACCTTCCGCCTGAAGACGACCCTGGGCCGCGCGCTCTTCAACGAGCTGCTGCCCGAGGACTACCCGTTCGTCGACTACTCGGTGGGCAAGAAGCAGCTCTCCGAGATCGTCAACGACCTGGCCGAGCGCTACCCCAAGGTCATCGTGGCGGCGACGCTCGACAACCTGAAGGCGGCCGGCTTCTTCTGGGCGACCCGTTCCGGTGTCACCGTGGCCATCTCCGACGTCGTCGTTCCCGAGGCGAAGAAGGAGATCGTCAAGGGTTACGAGGCGCAGGACGAGAAGGTCCAGAAGCAGTACGAGCGCGGTCTGATCACCAAGGAAGAGCGCACGCAGGAGCTCATCGCGATCTGGACCAAGGCGACCAACGAGGTCGCCGAGGCGATGAACGCGAACTTCCCGAAGACCAACCCCATCTTCATGATGGTCGACTCGGGTGCCCGAGGAAACATGATGCAGATGCGTCAGATCGCGGGTATGCGTGGTCTGGTGTCGAACGCCAAGAACGAGACGATCCCGCGTCCGATCAAGGCCTCCTTCCGTGAGGGCCTGTCGGTGCTGGAGTACTTCATCTCGACTCACGGTGCTCGAAAGGGTCTGGCGGACACGGCTCTGCGTACCGCCGACTCGGGTTACCTCACCCGTCGTCTGGTCGACGTCTCCCAGGACGTCATCATCCGCGAGGAGGACTGCGGCACCGACCGCGGCCTCAAGCTGCACATCGCGGAGCGCGGCGCGGACGGTGTCCTGCGCAAGGCCGACAACGTCGAGACCAGCGTGTACGCCCGTGCGCTGGCCGAGGACATCACCGTCGACGGCAAGGTGCTGGCCCCGGCCAACACCGACCTCGGCGACGTCCTCATCGACGAGCTGGTCAAGCACGGCATCGAGACGGTCAAGACCCGCTCGGTCCTGACCTGCGAGTCCGCCGTCGGCACCTGCGCCATGTGCTATGGCCGCTCGCTGGCCACCGGCAAGCTGGTCGACATCGGTGAGGCGGTCGGCATCATCGCCGCCCAGTCCATCGGTGAGCCCGGTACCCAGCTGACGATGCGTACCTTCCACACCGGTGGTGTGGCCGGTGACGACATCACCCAGGGTCTGCCCCGTGTCGTCGAGCTCTTCGAGGCTCGTACGCCGAAGGGTGTCGCCCCGATCTCCGAGGCCCAGGGCCGCGTGCGGATCGAGGAGACCGAGAAGACCAAGAAGCTCGTCGTCACCCCGGACGACGGCAGCGACGAGACGGCGTTCCCGATCTCGAAGCGTGCCCGTCTCCTGGTCAGCGAGGGCGAGCACGTCGAGGTGGGCCAGAAGCTCACCGTGGGTGCCACCAACCCGCACGACGTGCTGCGCATCCTGGGTCAGCGTGCCGTCCAGGTCCACCTGGTCGGCGAGGTCCAGAAGGTCTACAACTCGCAGGGTGTGTCGATCCACGACAAGCACATCGAGATCATCATCCGGCAGATGCTCCGCCGTGTGACGATCATCGAGTCCGGCGACGCCGAGCTGCTGCCCGGCGAGCTGGTCGAGCGTTCGCGCTTCGAGCAGGAGAACCGTCGTGTGGTCCAGGAGGGCGGTCACCCGGCCTCCGGTCGTCCGCAGCTCATGGGTATCACCAAGGCCTCGCTGGCCACGGAGTCCTGGCTGTCGGCGGCGTCCTTCCAGGAGACGACCAGGGTGCTGACGGACGCGGCGATCAACGCCAAGTCCGACTCCCTGATCGGCCTCAAGGAGAACGTCATCATCGGTAAGCTCATCCCGGCCGGTACGGGCCTGTCCCGCTACCGCAACATCCGGGTCGAGCCGACCGAGGAGGCCAAGGCCGCGATGTACTCGGCCGTCGGCTACGACGACATCGACTACTCGCCGTTCGGCACGGGCTCCGGCCAGGCCGTTCCGCTGGAGGACTACGACTACGGTCCGTACAACCAGTAGGCGAGCAGGCTGAGTTGAACTGAAGGGCGGTCACTCCGTTTCGTACGGGGTGGCCGCCCTTCGGCGTTGTATGAGCAGGCGTTGTCTCAGTGCGCGGTGATTTCGAGCGCGGTGACCACGACCGTCGCCACTGCGGCCAGCGCGCCGATGCTCGCCAGTGGCCAGCGGGACCGCTCCAGGGTGTCCAACCGCCGCTCGTGGTCGGCGAGTTGCTTGTCGGTCTGGTCGCTGCGCTGGACCAGCAGCGCGAGCGAGCCGTCGACCCGGGCGAACCCGGCCTCCAACGAGCCGCGCAGCCGCTCCAGTTCGAGGGCGACGGTGATCGCGTCGTTCGGATCAGTGTCGTTCATCGGCGTCCCCCGTCCGCAGCCACGCGGGCAACAGCGCCTGTACGGCGGGCAGGGCCATGACCCTGGTGACGCCGGCGGCGACGGCCAGGGCGCCGGCCACCCACGGGATCGTCTCGGCGACACCGGCGGCGTCGACGACCGCAGGAAGAAGGACACACAGGCCGACAGCGGTCTGGACTACGGTGCGGAGGGTTCGCTTGGCGGCCTCTGACATGGGTGGACCTTGCCTTTCCGTGGGGTTCAGGAGCTGTACGGGACCTTCAGCGCGGCCCAGGACGTGGCTCCCGGCCAGCCGTCCGCCGCGGTGCCGGTGTAGCCGAGCTTGCGTTGCCACTTGGCGTAGGAGGCCTTGTCCACGGTGGTCCACTGAGGGCCGGGGCCGGTGGTGTACGCCGAGCAGCCGACGGCGACCAGGCGCTTGCCCATCGCGGTGACGATCGCCGACTTGGGGTTCTTCTTGAACCAGTCGGCGCCGGGGAAGGGCTGGTAGGTGGGCTTGGCCGGTGGTGTCACCTTGGTGCCGAGGCGGGTGGTCACCCGGGTGCGGAAGTCGGCCATCGTGAAACCCCGGGGGTCGATCTTGGTGTTCGTCCACTCTTTGTGGCCGATCACCGAGTGGGCGTTCCAGCCGTGGGCTCGGCAGAGGGCGGCCGCGGCTCGGACCATCGCGTCCAGCTGGACTGCCGGCCAAGGGTCCTTGCCGTCGCCGAGGTTGACGCACTCGAAGCCGTAGAAGTGGACGTTGCCGTCCGTGTTGTTCTGGTTCGGGGCGGGGAGGGTGGGGCTCTGGGCGATGACTGCCTTCAGTACGTCTCCGTCGCCGCTGCCCGCGTGGTTGGCTCGGCCGTTGCCCACGAGGTGGACTGTGCCGTCCTTGGCGATGACTCCGTGGCAGAGGGGGCCGGGGAGGGCGGAGTGGCCGTTGAAGCAGAGGCTGACGGAACCGGTGGTGCCGGAGGTCACGGTGTGGTGGATGACCACGCCGTTGACCGGGCCCCAACTGCCCTTGCTGTTGCGGTTGTTGGTGCGCCAGCCGGAGTGTTCTACGACGGTGACGCCCTCGGCGCGCAGCGCGGCGACGAGGGCGTCGGCGGACAGAGGTGTGGACATGCGGTGGCTCCTTCGGCTTCGGGCGGATGCGGGTGAGGACAGACGAAAGCCCCGCGCCGCCGCCTGGGGGAGGGCGGCGGCGCGGGGCTCGGGGGAGGGGAGCGGGGGCGGGGCTACAGCACCGGGTCGACCCGGACGAACATCGTGTCGAAGGTGGCGGTGCTGGTCGCGTTGGCCGTCCAGAAGCACGGCACGGCGTTGTAGACCGTGCCCGCGGTGAGTCCCGTCACCAGGAACTGGGTCGAACAGGACGCCCTGTTGGTGCTGTTGACGACGGCGGCCCGGTCCTGGGACGAGGCCAGGAAGACCGACTTGTCGGAGGCCTTGTAGATGGTCGCGGACATGTAGGAGCCGTACGCCGCCGAGCTGTACATGTACGCGCCCAGGCTCACGATCACCTGACCGGTCGGCGGTGCGGTGAACGCGGCCGTGACCGCGGTGGTCGAGGAGTCGGTGAGCACCTCCACCGCCGTGGTGGAGACCGTCGTACCCGCGTCGTTGTTGAACTTGAAGACGGGGACGGGCGCGACCGGTGCCCACACCGTGCCGGTGTAGTGCGTGAGTTGGCCGGGACTGGACAGCCAGGCGACCATGCCGGCCACGGGTGTGGTGATCGCGTTGTCGCGGGCGGCGGCGGTGGCGTAGCGCAGGACCGTGCGGCCGTCGACCGCCTCGGCCATCGACTGGAAGTGCAGCGGCAGGTTGGCCGTGTCGGTGGGCTGGGGGTAGGGGAGCGAGCCGAGGGGGGTGTAGCCGGTCATGCGGTCTCCGTTTCTGATCCACCCGCGTCGGTGTCCGCGGCCGGTTCCTCCGTGCTGCTGACGGAGACAGCGGGCACGGTCTCCTGCGTGCCGTCGTCAGGCGCTTGCGGCTCCTCGGGCGGTTCCTCCATCGGCTCCGTCGCGACCTCCGTCACCGCGGCGGGTGCGGCGGTGACCGGGTCCGGGACCAGGTACTCGGCGAGCCCGCTGGTGACGGCGGCGGCGAGCTGGGCCAGCTGCTCGTCGTCCAGGGTGACCGGCACCGGTTCCGTCGGGTTCTCAGACATACGCCGACTCCTTGATCTGGCCCCAGGTGAACCCGGAGGCGGTGAGCGCGGCCAGGGTGGGGAAGGCCGAGGCCACGTCGGAGTAGCGGGACAGGGTCACGACGGCCGGGTCGGACGCGGTGTCGGGGGTCAGCCCGGTGTCGGCCGGTGTGCCGTTCGTGCGCGTGCCACGCAGGGTCAGGGTCTGCCGTACGCCGGTGTCGGCGGACTCCGTCGTGCTGATGCCGACCACCCAGGCCAGGGTGTTCAGCAGCGTGCCCGAGGTGTCGGTCAGCCGCACCACGTCACCGAGCTGGATGCGGGGGTCGTACAGCACCTCCACGTCGCCGATGACCGGCACGGGGTACAGCCCGGCGTTGTACATCGCGTCCGCGAGGGACTTGGCGGAGGCCAGGTCCTGGATCCAGTCGGTGCTCTCGCCGGTGTGCTCCTGGCGGCCGTAGTACCTCTCGCTCGCGGTCCCCGCCACATACGCGGTCGCCGACCGTTCCACGGGATCCGCCTTCGGCTTCAGCGTCATCAGGTAGACGGACGGGGTGCCGTCCTTCTTCGCCGTGTAGAGGGTCTGCGCGGTGCGGTTGGTGAACCGTACGACCAGATAGCCGTCCTCACGGCGGGTCAGCACGTCGACCGCGCCCTTGACCGCCGTGGTGCCGGCCGCGGTGGTGGCGAAGCGGACCTGGGAGCCGGCGGTGGTGACCGAGTCGTCGTCGGTGGCCGGCGGCCCGATGTCGAACTCCTCGTCCGCCATGACGTACGACACCGTCAGCGTGCCGTTCGCGGGGACGGACCGTACCGCCGTGTCGGTGTAGGTCGTGCCCTCGTCGACGCCGAAGTTCTCGAAGACCTTCGCGGGCTGGACGACGTAGTTGCGGCAGGCGTCGATCTCCTCGGTGAGGGTGAGCGAGGCGATCTCCCGTACCGAGGTGAGGGTGAGGTCCGCCGCCGTGGGTGTGGTGCGGAAGCGGGTGTGGTTGCGCCAGCGGAAGACACCGCGTTCGTCGAACTCGGCGGTCGACATGGCCGCCTTGGCGATCTGCCCGATGACCTCCCACTGCGATCCGGAGACCCGGGGCACCGCGTGCAGCGGGAGGATCGCGTCGTCGAGTTCGGCGGCCTTGGTCCAGGTGCCGGTCTGCGCGAAGACCGACGCCGACGGGAAGGCGCTCAGCCCGCTGGTGAGCTGGACGCCCTCGACGGCGACGCCGGTGACGAGCTTCAACTCGCGCAGTTCGGCGGCGGGTTGGATGCCGTACGGATGGGTGATCGGGAACGGCGCCCACTCCAGGACCGTGCCGTCGGGGCCGGTCAGCCGGGGCTGCACGGTGGGGTAGACGGTGTTGCCGGTGCTCACGCAGTCGAAGTAGGCGCCGATGTGCCAGACGCCCTTGAGGGCCTGGACGGCGGGCCAGTCGAAGTAGACGTGCAGGAGGTCGCCGCCGGCCGTGCCCGAGGTCATCTGGACCCGGCCGGTGGCGAAGTCGACGTTCATCGAGAGGGTGCCGGTGGCGCCGCCGGTGCGGTCCAGGACCAGTTCCGTACGGAACGTGTCGTCCGAGCCGACCGCGCAGTTCACCCAGGCCTCGACGAACAGCCGGCTGCCCGGCACGGTCACCCGGGAGCGCGGGAACCAGCTCGCCGTCACCGTGGTGGCGTCGGTGGGTTCGGCGGGCCCGGGCAGCAGGGCCATCTCGTGCGGGGCACCGTCCCGCGTCCAGGTGTAGTCGGCCGGGGCCGGCAGGGTCTCCGGCTGGCCGTACGGCGTGGCGAAACCGCCGTGCAGGGAGGCGTGGACGAGGGTGAGCGGCTGCCCCGCGACGAACTCCGGGTAGCGGGGCGGCGGTGCGGAGTGGAGGCCGGCCTGGCGCAGCAGCTCGTCCACGCACCAGGTGGCGGAGGCGACCGGCCGGCCGAGCCGGAATCCGGCGTACGGCTTCGGCAGCAGCGCGGGGCCGCGCAGCCGTTCGGCGCCGTCCAGGGCGGTGATCTGCACGGTGTCCGTACCGGCCTGCGCGGACCGGGAGCGGACGGTGCCGCGGAAGGCGGGCAGGGTCGTCGTGCCGACCCCGCCCCGGTGTACCACGGACTGCCCGGGGCGGGCGAGGTCGCCGGTGGCGCGCGGCGCCCAGGGGGCGTACAGCTCGGGCGCCAACGCCCCACCCGTACCGGACAGTTGGACCTGGAGCTGGGCCGCGGACGAACCGGAGAACGCCCGCATCGCGGCGGGCAGATCGGTCGCGTACGACCGCTCGATCTGCCAGGACTGCACCTGCGCGGAGACGTCCTTGCCGCCGAGCCGGGTGGTGTGCGCGGTGGTCCGTTCGCCGGCCGCGAGTGCGGCTTCGGCGGTGTCGTCAGCCTGTTGCACTGGATACCTCCACGAGGTCGAGGCCGATGGCGCGGTAGGGGAGGGGCCGGCCCGGGGTGTCGGTGTACCCGGTGACGGACATCGGGGGCAGGCCGTCGCCGGGGACGCCGTTCTCGGCCGTGCCGCCGTAGGTGAGGCAGGCGCCGGCGAGGGAGTACGTGCCGATCGCGCCGGGCATGGAGTACGGCGTCAGATAGCAGGCCCCGGCGGGCGCGGTGGCGGTGAGGACGCCGCCGGTCACGCCGGAGGTCGACAGCGCCACGCCGGTGCTGTCCCGCCAGGTGATCTGCACGGTCTGGGCACCGGACCCGGTGAAGGAGGGTGGCGGTTTGAACGACACCACGATGCCGGGAGAGACGGGGAAGAGACCGCTGAGCCAGCGCGGGTTGCGCCAGGCGGCCTTGCCCGCCGCGTCGGTGGAGTTCAGTACGTAGTCGCCGGCGGCTGTCGCGGAGATGGAACCGGCGCCGTTGCCGAGATACCACTGCATGCTCGCCAGCCCGGGGTCGCTGCGGCCCAGCGCCTGCTGGGGGTCGAGCACGTTGCCCGCGGCGGGGTCGACCACGGCGAAGGGACCGGCGCTCTCGACGCGGCGGGCGATGCGGTCCAGGGCACGGGCGTGCACGGGGGCGAGGAGGTCCCAGGCCAGCTTGAGCCGGCGGACGGGGGTGGGGTTGCGGGTGAGGGTGACCCGGCCGCCGAGAGAGGTGAACTCACTGGTGCCGAGGTCGGCGGTGCGGTCGAAGGACTTGGCGGCCTGGTCGATCTCGACCATGGCACCGGGCGGGCCGATCCAGAGGTTTCCCATGAGGGCTCCTGGGGTGGGCGGCGGTGTGCGGGCAGGCGGGAGGGTGGGCATGCGAGCGGGTTGGCATGCGGGCACGCGGGCGTGAAAAAAGCCGACAGCGGATGGGCTGCCGACTGCGGGGTGGGGCTGAACTACCGCCTGGCGAGCTGCCGTTGTCCCAGGAACACGGCGCGGGCGATCTGCTGCGAGTCGACCTGTACGACGACGGGTCGATCGGCGAGTTTCTCGACGGCGGCGGTGAGGGTGCGCAGGCCACCGCCGGAGCCGAGCATCCGTTCCAGCTTGCTGAGCGGGATCACGGCCTCGTGTTCACCGGCCTCGCCGAGGAGGGCGAGGGTGCCGCCGGTGCGGGCCTGGACGACCCCGCCGGCCGCGAGGCGGGGCACCGGGACGCTCAGGCGGGGGAAGGAGAAACCGCGTCCGCCGTACTTGGGGACCCAGTCGGGGATGCTGATGTGGATGCCGGCCAGGATGCCGAACAGGGCGTTCAGCGCCATGGCGAGGCCGGTCCACGGGGCGAGCATGGCGTTGCCGAGGCCCTTCAGCATCGGCCCCGCGCTCTTCACCAGCGAGCCGACCGCGCTGCCGATGTGCTTCATCGCGTACTCGACGCCCTTGCGCAGCACCGCGGTGATCTTGTCCATGTTGACGAACTGCGCGATGAGCGGCGTCAGCAGCGTCATCACCAGCCCGAACGGGCTCGCGGACATGGCCAGGTTGAGGCCCTTCTGCGCGAGCGAGGCACCCTTGAGGCCCTTGCCCAGGCCGCCCATCGACTTGCCGCCCTTGTCGGCGTTCTTGGCGGCCTTTCCTACGGAGGTCTCGACCGCGTCGGCCTGCTTCTTGACGGTCTGCAGCTCGCCGTGGGCGCCCTTGGCGGCGGACTTGAGCTTGTCCAGGGAGGACTTGAGCTTGTCGGTGCCGGTGCGGGCCTTGCCGAGGCCGCCGTCGGCGTTGGTCGCGGACGTCTTGAGCTTGCCGAGGGCGGTGTGGAGCTGGTCGGTGCCGGTCCTGACCTTGGTGAGGGCAGGGGTGGCCTGTCCGGCCGTCGACTTGATTCTGTTCACGGCGGTGTCGGCGTTGCCGGCGGCCTGACGCAGGGTGCCCACGCTGCCGGCCGCCTGACCGAGCGCCGTGCGGAATCTGCCCATGCTCGCAGCGGCCTGGTTCAGTGAATTCGCGAGACCCACGATGCCTCATTTCCTTGGGGTGGGAGGGGGTTCAGAGGACGCCTTCGAGTTGCTTGACCCGCTGTTCGAGCCCGGCCAGGCTCGCGCCGGCCCGGGTTGCCTGACCCGCGGCCCGCTGGGCGCTGTTGGTGGCGCTGCGCAGCAGGTTGTCCGCTCGGCCGGCGTCCTGCTGCGCTTTGCGGGCGTCGTCCCGCGCCTGGCCGGCCAGGGTCTTGGCCTGCTGGACGTGTCGTTTGATCTCGGTCTCGTAGTTCTTGACCTGTTCCCGTACGGCCTCCACACCGTCCAGGGCGTTCTGGACGGCCTGCTTCTGTTTGGCCTTGTCTTCTTTGTCCTGCTCGTTGGCATCACGGTGGAAGGCGCCGTTCAGCGAGAAGTTGGGGCCGATCTGCCGCCCGGCGAAGGTGAAGCCCTTCTCGTCCCACTTGAAGAGCGAGTGGTCCATCTTGAAGAGCTGGCTGCTCAGGGCGGTGGCCTGAAAGTCTCCCTTCGCCACGCTGAGCTGGAGGTCCTTGATCAGTTCCAGCTTCAACTTCGGAAGCTGCGCCGCGAGCACGGTGTTGGTCGTCTGCTGAGCCTGTTGAGCGGCCACCAGACGGGTTTGGTTCGGATCGAAAGGCTGAGAGGTCGCTCCCATGAATCCTCCTCGTGCGAATACGGGCAAAATGCAAAAAAAGGGGGCAATGGAAATGCCCCTGACCGGATCCGGTCAGGGGCGAAGCGGCGGCGGACGAGAGCCGAGGCCGGGTCAGGCGAGAGCGAGGACGACCTGGGCGGTGAGCCACGCGTCGAGGGCGGCGAGTCCGGCCAGCACGGGTGCGATCCACGCGAGGACGCGCCGGTGGGAACGGGTGGCCACGTTCAGGAAATCGGTCACCTCGGCCGTGGCCGGAGACGTCGGGTCGTACACGATGGGGAAGGTGCTGCCGGGCGAGAACGATGTCGAGGACACGCGGAACGAGTCCGCCTGGTGCTTCGTGCCGTCCGCGAGGGTGTAGGCGAAACGTACGGAGACAAGGTTCTCGCGCCATGACAGCGCGGTGCACTGTCCCGTCGCCGCCACACCGGAGGTGCTCAGGCGCAGGCACGCACGGTAACGGCGGAAAGCGTGGACGGTGACGACGCCGAGGCCTGTGCACGCGAGGGTCAGGATCAGCGCGTAGATGAAGGCGCCCGCCACGTCGATCCCCCTGTCGCACGTCGGCATCCGGTCGCCACATGATGTCGCAACCGCTGTGTGCTGTCGATGACTTGTGGGACGCCCGGAGAAGCTCTTCTTGCCGAAGAGGCCGCGTGCGATCTCGGTGGTGGTGCTGTCAGCCCGTCGGGCCGGACACCTCGACGAGGTCGAGGCTGATCGTGCGGTAGGGGAGGGGGCGGCCGGGGGCGTCGGTGTAGTTGGTGACCGACATCGGGGGCAGCCCGTCGCCGGGGACGCCGTTTTCCGCCGTGCCGCCGTAGGTCAGACACGCGCCCGCGAGCGAGTAGGCGCCGGCCGCGCCCGGCTTGGCCGTCGGGGTGAGGTAGGCGGCGTCGGCGGGGACGGTGCCGGAGACGGTCGCGCCGGTGGCGGTGGTCGAGCCGAGGTAGGTGCCGTCGGCCTTCTTGAAGTCGATGCCCACGCTGACGGTGCTCACCGCCGCGATGGCGGTCGGGGCGCGGAAGGACACCTGGAGGCCGGGGGTGGCGGGGAAGTTGCCGACGGTGTCGACGCAGCGCCAGGCCACCAGGCCGGTGGTGTCGGCGGCGGTGAAGAGGTAGGTGCCGGGTGCGCCCGTGGTCTCGGTGACCGCGCCGGTCGTCACCTTGAACCACTGGGCGAGGCCGGTGATCCCGGTGGCCCCGGCGCTGCCGAGCCCGGCGGCCTGGGCGGGGGCCAGGACGTTGCCGGCGGCCGGGTCGACGACGAACACCGGACCCGGGCGGTCGACGCGGCGGGCGATGCGGTCCAGGGCGCGCGCGTGCGCGGGGGCCAAGAGGTCCCAGGCCAGCTTCAGCCGGCGTACCGGACGGAGATCGCGGGTGAGGGTGGTGCGACCGCCGATGGACTTGTACTCACTGACACCGAGGTCGGCGGTGCGGTCGAAGGACTTGGCGGCCTGGTCGATCTCGACCATGGCGCCGGGCGGACCGATCCACAGGTTTCCCATGAAGTTCCCTTGTCGGTAGGCCTGTTGGGCACGTCCAAGCGTGCCGAGGGCAGAAAAAAGGGCCGACGGCGTGCGCGGTCGGCCGAGCCGCTACGACGGCTCGTCACCCGCCGGCGGTGCGGGGCGCCGGGCCGGGGCGGGCGGTGATGTCTGCTTCTGGCGGGGGAAGGCCAGGACCTGCGCCTGCGGGTCCCGGGCGGTGCGGGCTTCCTCGGCGCGGTGCTGTTGCCGGTGTTCCACGCAGTCGTGCCACCCCCGGCCGTACGCGGTGAATTCGCGGGCCTCGATCTCCGCCCGCGTCGTGATCACCAGGTCCGCCGGCAGGGCGTACCCCAATTGCCGGGTCAGCACCCGCCGCAGCTCGGCGGTACCGAGCTGTTCGCCGCCGCCCCGCGCCATGCCGTCGTCGTCCTTCGTCACGCGACCCCCACCCTCCACGCCGGCCGCGTTCCCGGCCGGCGACCGCACTGCCGTCTCTCTGCCGAACCCCTCGTTCGAACATGTGAACGATAACTCTTCGAGAGGATACATGAGCTGCCTGTGAGCGCCAGGGGAGCGAACGGGCCGGTCAGGCCACCTCGTACGTGCCGTTGACCCGGATGAAGTGGCCGCTCGCGAAGGCCGCGCCGAACAGTCCGCCGCTGCCGATCTGGGCGATCGCGGAGGACGTGGTCGACGACGGACCCCACAGGGTGTACGTCGTCGCTCCGCTGGTGGACGAGGGCTGGCAGGTGATCTGCGCACGGCCGCCGCCGCTGATCGCCATGCCGTTGAACTGGATCAGACCGCCGATCGGCCCCGTCGCGACGGGCAGGCTCAGGCCGTAAGCGCCGCTCCCGTACGTCGTCGAGGACCCGAACGCGGCGAACGCGGTGAAGTGGCAGACCTTGCCCACCACCGCGTACCTGCCGGTGAGGGTGCCGTCGCCGATCGCCGGGTTGGTCGTGGCGGCCGTCCAGACCGGGGTGTACGTGGTCCAGGCGCCGAGGGCGATCCAGGCCGTCCCGGTGTAGTAGCTGAGGGTGCCGGGCGTGGTGAGCCAGGCGACCATCCCCGCTGCCGGAGTGGCGACGGCGGCATCGCGTGCGGCGGCGGTGGCGTACCGCAGGACCGTGCGGGCGTCGATGCCCTCGGCGAGGGACTGGAGGTGCAGGGGGAGGTCGGCGGTGTCGGTGGGGGTCGGATAGGGCAGGTTGCCGAGCGGGGTGTAGGAGGTCATGGGGTGGCGTCCAACTCGTGGATGGGGAAGGGCTGTTACGGGGCGAGGCGGCGCGGAACCTGGAGCCCGGCGGGGGCCGATCGGCACTGCTCGGCCCTGCTTCGGCTCTACTGGGCTCCGCTCGACCCTGCTCGCCTCTATGCGAAGAACCGGGCGAGTTCGGCGGGGCTCGGGTTGTCTTCCGTCGCGGTGTCCGGCGGCGGGGCGGAAGTCCCGTGCGCGGGGGACGAGTTGTGCGTTTCCGGGCGCGGTACCGGCTTCGGGTACTCCAGCGGGTCGGCGTCCTCGTCCCGGTTGACCGTCGCGAACATCCAGTTCGCCTCGGCGAGTTGGTCGACGGCGGAGGCCAGCAGATAGTCGGTGACCGACCACTGGGCCGCCTCGCCGTGCAGGCCGTCCAGGGTCGCGCTGTCCCGTGGCAGGTGCTTGACGAGTACCGCGAGCCGGCGGGAGGAGAGCCGGCCGCGGTGCCAGTCGAGCAGATCCACGCCGTAGTGGCGGAGCAGATCCGCTTCGAGGGCCTCGGCGTGTTCGTCGACGAACACGCCGAGGCTCAGCCTTCCCCCAGGCCCAGCCCCGTCTCCTTGCCGTACGCCTCCAGGATCGCCGCGATGTCCTGCATCGTGACCTCGTGGCGGTCGAAGCGGGTGAACTGGGCATCGCCCATGAGCGCGCGCAGCAGGCCGTCCACGTCGTTGTCGTCCAGCTCGCGCAGGGTGCGCGCGGTCTTGCGGGACAGTTCGGTCGGGAGCGTGAAGGTGTCCTCGTCGAGGGTGAAGGACCAGGCGCGGCCGAGCGCCTCCTGACGCTGGGCGCGCGCGGCGCCGACGTCGAAGCTTGCCATGGAGCAACTCCTTGTGCTGGTACGGGAGATGGGCCGGGAGGGGGAGGCGGGGGGGGCCGGGGGAGGGTGTCCGGCCCCGCCCGCCGCTCAGGAGAGGTGGATCAGGAGGCGGCGTTGTACGCCGGGTCCTTCATCAGGAAGGTGGCCAGCGGCTTGGTGCTGTCGATCGAGAGCGCGGTGAAGGTGACGCCGAGCTTGATCGAGGAGGTGCGGGTGAGCGACAGCTCCTCGGTGTCGGTGACCTGGCCGCGGGCGACGACGAAGCGGTACGTGATGGCGGAACCGTCGGTGAACTCGACGCCCAGGGCCTTCTCGTTGAACTTCGGCTCGGAGGACAGGTCGTACTTGTAGATCCCGGAGCTGGTGGCCGTCTCCGCGGTCGCGTCGCCGCCCATGAAGAAGGGCAGCGTGTCTTCGTTGAGCTGGAGCATCTGGAACTTCAGCGTCAGGTCGCGGTCCGAGTAGATGAAGCGGGCCGGGGAGACCGACTGCCAGGTCTCGACCGGGTCCAGCTTGTCCTTCTTGGACAGCTTGATGCCGTCCACCGAGGTGTAACCGAGGTCCTTCCAGCCGGCCGCCCAGGCGGTGGTGACGTCGGTCGGCGCGGTCGTACCGACCGGGGCGACCAGGATGCGACCGGCTCCGGCGACGCGGATCTCGCCGGCGTTGTTGCCTGCCATGGGTAACTCCTTCTGAGGATGGGCGCGTCGGGACGCGTCCGGACATGACGAAGGCCCCGCCGAACGGCAGGGCCCGATCAGGGGGTAGGGGCGCTCAGGCGGCGGGACGGATGTGCAGCCGCACCGTGGAGTAGTAGCGATGGGCCGCCGACCGGTTCCAGTCGGGCAGCCAGCGCGGTCCGTCCGCCTCGGCGACATCGGAGACGTACGCCGTTCCGTACGACGTGCCGCGCAGCGCGAGCAGCGCCGAGCGGACCAGCAGGGCCAGGGTGTGGGCGCCGGTCTTGGTCGGGCCGTAGACCTCGAAGTCGACGAGGGGCTGGTCCAGGTGCTGGTCGTCGATCCAGGCCCCGCCGGAGCGGGAGACCAGGACGACCGGCTGGGTGCCGTCGAATCCGGCGGGCGGGACGTTGTCCACGGTCGCGGCGGCGAGTTCGGTGCGGTCGGTCAGGAAGTCGACGACGAGTCGTTCGACATCCGGGAAGGTGACCGTCGGATCGGCCAAGGTGCGGCCTCCCTTCGAGCGGGGGCGGGCGGGTTGTCGCGGGGGAACGCGGGAAGCTCTGCCGCTCCGTGGTTCCGTCGCGCTACGCGAAACGGCGGGGCCGGCCCGGTGTCAGGCACAGCTCCGCCGCTGCACCAACTGTGACATGTTGCGGGCGCGCGCGCAACCAATTGGGTTCCGGGGTGGCCGGCGAGTGTCGGTGAGTGCCGGGGACGGCGGTTGCCCCGCCGCGCCGGAGGGCGTGACGGGGCAACGGGTGGAGTGAGGTGGGTGGTTGCGTGCGGGGCGTCCGGTGTCCGCGATCTCGCTCCCGTACGTCGACTGAAGCCGGCCTGCGGGCTACGAGTCCTGCGGGACCGGTCGTGGGCCGAGTGCCAGCAGGACGAAGGTCGACGCTCGGACAACGACCCCGCCCAGCAAGGCGGTTGGGAAGCCGTCGACGTGCAGGCCGTCGCCCATCTTGCCGCTGAGCCAGGAGACGAGCAGCCAGATCAGGGTGTCCTGGACGATGCCGACCGCGCCCAGGGCCAGCAGCACGATCGGGTGGGCGCCCCTGATGTCGTCGGGGTAGGAGTAGATCAGCTGGTTCACGGCGGTGAAGACGATGCCGGCCACGAGCGCGTCGAACAGACGTGAATCGCCCAGCGCGTGGATGCCCGACAACAGGGCGGCGGCGAGCGCCACTCCCAGGTACGTGCCCAGTATTCGTCTGCCCCTCAAGGCGATCCCCCAGTCGCAGAAAGAAGATCGGCAGTGTATGCCGTACCGCGGACGCGTGCTCAGGGGTGGCGCACGGGCAACTCCCTTACCGGCGGCCCGAACGCGCCCGCCGCGCCTCCGTCAGCGCGTCCGTCCAGCCGGCGGCGTACGCACGCGACTCCCGGGTGAGCAGCTCCTCGTACACCTGGTCGAGCAGGGCCGTGCGGCCGGAGCCGGGGGCGTGCAGGAGGCGGGCGAGGCGCGTGTAGGTGTCGGTCGGCTGCTCCGGGGGATTGCTCGTGTCAGCTGTCGCCATGTCGGCCTGCTTTCCGATCTGTCCGCTGGGCTGGTGGTGCGGGAGGCGCTCCGGGGGCGCCCGAAACGCGTGTTCGAACTAGTGTACGAGTGATCCTGTGGTGCCGTCCTGGGTTTGCCGAGGAGTCTCTGTCGCTCGTGGTCCGGACCTGCGGTGATGCGGAATCCGGTGGAAGTTCCGCCAGGTTGGTGAAACAGGGTCCGCCCGTCCTCGCGCGGGGGTGCGCGCTGGGGCAGGGGACGAGAGCAAGGCTTACGGGGTGGATGCGGACGCGAGCGACGCGCGGCACGAGCATGCGATTCTCCAGGGCCACGAAGACGCCCGCGCCGACCGCGGACCACGCCGGACCAGTCCACCCTCGGAAGTTGCGCGGGTAGAGGAGCGGGGTGAGCGGGAACGGTCGGCGGCGGACGGGGTGCCGGTGCGGGGCGACGAGGGTGAGGCGCTGTCGCACCGGGGGCCGAACCGTCGTACGACGACGAGCCGGCACCCGAGCCCGCGGCCGACCCCGTACGGGACAAGGGTCGCCGCCCGCGGGAACCGTCCGAACCGCAGGGCGCCCGGGACGAGGACCGCCCCCGGCTCTCGGACCGGGCCCGGGGGAGGAGCGGGAGGAGAGCGGCGAGCGGGACGAACGGACGCCAGGGCCTCGCCGAGCCGGGGCCCGTACGAGTGCGCGGTGTCCGTACGGCCTGGCCTGCCACATCGGCGGCGGCTCAAGTGCGCGGGGGAAACGGGGAGTTGGTGGTGGGGGGCGAGTGGGGGGAGGGGCTGGTCCACGGTGACCTGGAACCTGGTGCACCCGTCGGCCCACGGGTGCCGTGCCTGCTCCGTCTGCTGTACGTGCCGTGCGATGACGTACCGCCGGTGAGGGTCAGTCCGCGCTCAGGGACGTCCCCGTTGCCGCTTCCGCCGGAATCCGCGCGCCCGCGCGACCGTGACCCTGCCTCGCCGTTGCGGCCTTGATCTCGACCTCGGTTTCGCTCGGCAGGAACTGTTCCACCACCTTGACGAACATCTCCCGTCGGTCGGCCGGCACCCCCAGCAGGTCCGCGACCTCCTCAAGGGTGGGGCGGCGGCCGAACTCGGTGCCGGGTGCGGGGGAGGCCAAGTGGTCGTGGGGGTCGGCCAGTTCCTCCGCGGTTAGCCGGCCGGAGCGGATGAGCATGTCGCGGACCGGCACGCCCAGTACGCGGGCGAGCCTGCGTGTGGTCTCCAGGTCCGGCATGCTCTGGCGCTGCAGCAGACGGGTGACGGCGGCGCGGTGGACACCCGCCTCGTCCGCGATCCGGGACTTGCCGCCGCCGCGCGGGCTGTCGATGTCGTAGCCGCGGTCGCGCATCAGGGCCTCGACCCACGCCGCGAACGCGTCCAGATCCTGGGTGGTCATGTCTGCTCGCTTTCTTCTGGATGGGGCGAGTTTAGCTTGCTTGCGCGCGCGGAATTACGTGCATGCGTGCAATTAGTGAGGAAAATCGTTGCCATGCAGGGGTGTTGGGCGTGGAGTGGGTGCCGGGAGTTTGGCATATGCATTGCGAGCGCGCACGCAATCTGTAAGGGTTGGGGCTTCGCTTCGCATGACTCGTTCACGTCGCCAGGGAGGCTCCATGCCCGAAGCCAGTTCCTCCTGCCCATCGGACCGCCGGCCGGACCGGCAGACCGCGCGGACCGCCGCCTGCGCCGGCCTCCCGCCCAAGGCGGTCTTCTCCAAGAAGGTCAAGGAGGCCGCCCCGGTCCTGCGGGCCTGCGCCCGCTGCCCGGTACGGCGGGAGTGCGAGCGGATCGTCGCGCCGGCCGACAACTGGTTCGACGGCGTCTGCGGCGGCCGTCTCTACCGCTCCGGGCGCCCGGTCGAGATCCCCGCGCACCTCATGCCGACCGCGCCGACCGGACCGGCCGCCTCGGCTGCCCTGACCGTCCCGACCGTGCCGACCGCTCCGGCTGCCCCGACCACTCCGACCACTCCGACCGCTCCGACCGCTCCGACCGCCCTGACCGTGCCGACCGCTCCGGCTGCGCCGACCGTCCTGACCGCGCCGACGACCCCGATTACTTCGGCTGCTCTGACCGCCTCGGCTGCGCCGGCCGTGCGGACTGGCCTGACCGCCTCGGCTGTGCCGACTGCACGGACCGGCCTGATCGCCCTGGCGGCCCCAACTGCCCGGTCGGCCCGGTCGGTGCGGCCTGCGCTGTCGACCACGCACGCTTCGCGGGGAGGCTCCCTTGCCTGATCCGAGTCCGGGGTCCGCCGCGGCGGACCCGACCACACAGGCCGCGCTCTGGATCGGCACGCTGCTCCAGCAGTTCCCCGAACTCGGCGTCGAACTCGCCCCCGGCCGCACCTCGCCGGCCCGCCGCGCACTCGCCCTGCCGCCCCCGGCCGACCTCGCCGACCGGCTTCGCGAGGAACGTGCGGAGGCCCTTCTCCTGGAACAACGGCACGGACTCGTCGCCCCCGGCCACAGCGCGGCCCCGCTGCGCCTGCACATCTCCGACACGATCCGGGACATCACCGACGGCGTCGTAGAACTGGAAGAGGCCGTGCGGGAGCGGCTCGGGCTGGCTCGTGTGCGGCGGGCGTCCGTGCCCGAGCGGTTGCGGCGGATCGCCGGACTGCTCGACGAGGTGGCCGGCGATGCCGTACTCGCCGCGCATGTACGGGACGAGACGCGGCGGATGGCTCGGCGCTGTGCGCGTGCGCTGGGGGACACCGAGACGGTCGTACGGGTGTCGGGGCGTTGCCCCTGGTGCGACTCGGTGTCGTTGCGGGCGTTCCCGGACCGGGGGGCGGTGCTCTGTGTGAACCCGGCGTGCCGTTGCTCGTTGCCGGACTGCGGCTGTCACGACGATCCGGCCTACCGGCACACCTGGGACGAGGGGGAGTGGGAGCGATGACGACATTCACCGGGGGCGGACTGCCGACGCTGATTCCCGGGCCGCTCGCCGCGCAGGAGGCCGGGGTCGCGCCCGCCACGATTCGCAAGTGGGTTCAGCTCGGGCGTCTGACGCCGGTCGGCAAGGCGGGGCGGGCCCAACTGTTCCGGCTGGAGGACGTGTTCGCGGCGGAACGTGCCGCCGGGGGCGGTCGCCGGGCACGTTGAGGGACGGCGGTGGAGGGCCACCCCGCTCCCCTCTATAGGGGGTTCAGGGATCTGTACGGGGGGCGGGGGTGGCCGACCTCTTTCGGTATCGGTGGGGAACCCGTGCCGTTTTCGGTGCGTTGGAGCATCATGGAGGCATTCGGTCTCCGGCGCCGGGGGAGGTGTTCCGTGTCGTACCCGACACCGTGGCAGGGGCAGTGGCAGGGACCGCACCAGCCGCCCCAGGGACCGAACGGGGCGTCGATGCTGGCCGCGACGGCGGACCGGGAGCGGACCGTGGACGTTCTCCGGGCCGGTTTCGCCGAGGGGCGGCTGCGGGAGGACGAGCTGGAGAAGCGGGTCGCCCGGGCCTACGACGCCCGTACGGTGGGCGAGTTGATGCTTCTGGTCGCCGATCTGCCGCAGGGTCCGCAGGTGCTGCCCGCCGTCCAGGCACCGCCGCCAGGGTTCCGGCCGGTGCCGCCGACGTTCCTGCCGCGCCCGGTGCCGCCGACCAACGGCAAGGCGGTCGGTTCGCTGGTCTGCGGACTGCTCATCGTGCCGACCCTGGGCCTCACCGGCATCCCCGCGGTGATCCTCGGCCACACCGCCCGCGCGGAAATACAGCGAACCGACGAGGGCGGCGACGGCCTCGCCCTCACCGGCCTGATCTTCGGCTGGCTCGCGGTGACGGGCTGGGCTCTGATGCTCCTCCTGATGATCGCGGCGACGGCGAGCTCTACGTGACGGTTCCCGTACCGGCTGGTTCCACCTGACGGTTCCCGTACCGGCGAGCTTCACCTGAGCGCTCCCGTACCGTGGATCCGTGAGCTCCGAGCCGTAGATTCGAAGATCGCGGACGAGGCTCGGCTTCGGCTTGGTTCCTGTCGAGCCGTGGGTGGCACCCATTTGTTTTGACCGCAGCGAATGAGGTAGGTACGCTCAGACCTTGTGCCTGGGGTGTGCCCTGGCTCTCGTGCGTGCCTTGAACCGCACTAAGGGAGCCGACACTGGCCACCGCAATCTGCGCCCCTTTTGCTTACCGGCGAAAGTCTGCGGGATTCGACACACCCGACCGCGTGGGTCGGCGACGTTCCAGGTTAGCTTCACCATCGGCACACAGAAACCGGAGAAGTAGTGCCTACGATCCAGCAGCTGGTCCGGAAGGGCCGGCAGGACAAGGTCGAGAAGAACAAGACGCCCGCACTCGAGGGTTCCCCTCAGCGTCGTGGCGTCTGCACGCGTGTGTTCACGACCACCCCGAAGAAGCCGAACTCGGCCCTGCGTAAGGTCGCGCGTGTGCGTCTGACCAGCGGGATCGAGGTCACCGCTTACATTCCGGGTGAGGGACACAACCTGCAGGAGCACTCCATCGTGCTCGTGCGCGGCGGCCGTGTGAAGGACCTGCCCGGTGTTCGCTACAAGATCATCCGCGGTTCGCTTGACACCCAGGGTGTGAAGAACCGCAAGCAGGCCCGCAGCCGCTACGGCGCCAAGAAGGAGAAGTAGAAAATGCCTCGTAAGGGCCCCGCCCCGAAGCGCCCGGTCATCATCGACCCGGTCTACGGTTCTCCTCTTGTCACCTCCCTGATCAACAAGGTGCTGCTGAACGGCAAGCGCTCCACCGCCGAGCGCATCGTGTACGGCGCCATGGAGGGCCTGCGCGAGAAGACCAGCAACGACCCGGTCATCACGCTGAAGCGCGCGCTGGAGAACATCAAGCCCACGCTTGAGGTCAAGTCCCGCCGCGTCGGCGGTGCGACGTACCAGGTTCCGATCGAGGTCAAGCCCGGTCGCGCCAACACGCTCGCGCTGCGCTGGCTGGTCGGTTACTCCCGCGCCCGTCGCGAGAAGACCATGACCGAGCGTCTGCTCAACGAGCTTCTCGACGCTTCGAACGGCCTCGGTGCGGCCGTCAAGAAGCGCGAGGACACCCACAAGATGGCCGAGTCCAACAAGGCCTTCGCGCACTACCGCTGGTAGTCGCAGACCCCATCGAGACCGAGAGAAGACTGAAGCCTTATGGCTACCACTTCACTTGACCTGGCCAAGGTCCGCAACATCGGGATCATGGCCCACATCGACGCGGGCAAGACGACCACCACTGAGCGGATCCTCTTCTACACCGGCGTCAGCTACAAGATCGGTGAAGTCCACGACGGCGCCGCCACCATGGACTGGATGGAGCAGGAGCAGGAGCGTGGCATCACGATCACCTCTGCTGCCACCACCTGTCACTGGCCGCTTGAGGACGACGACTACACCATCAACATCATCGACACCCCGGGGCACGTCGACTTCACCGTCGAGGTGGAGCGTTCGCTGCGCGTCCTCGACGGTGCCGTCACGGTGTTCGACGGTGTCGCCGGTGTCGAGCCGCAGTCCGAGACGGTGTGGCGTCAGGCCGACCGTTACGGCGTGCCGCGCATCTGCTTCGTGAACAAGCTCGACCGGACCGGCGCGGAGTTCCACCGCTGCGTCGACATGATCAAGGACCGCCTCGGTGCGGTTCCGCTGATCATGCAGCTGCCGATCGGTGCCGAGATGGACTTCAAGGGCGTTGTGGACCTGGTCCGCATGAAGGCGCTCGTGTGGTCCGCCGAGGCGGCGAAGGGCGAGATGTACGACGTCGTCGACATCCCGGCCACGCACGCCGAGGCGGCCGAGGAGTACCGCGGCAAGCTGGTCGAGGCCGTCGCCGAGAACGACGACGAGATCATGGAGCTGTTCCTGGAGGGCGTCGAGCCCACCGAGGAGCAGCTGTACGCCGCGATCCGCCGCGTCACCATCGCGTCCGGCAAGTCCAAGGGCGTCACGGTCACCCCGGTGTTCTGTGGCACCGCGTTCAAGAACAAGGGCGTCCAGCCCCTGCTCGACGCGGTCGTGCGCTACCTGCCGACCCCCCTGGACGTCGAGGCCATCGAGGGCCACGACGTCAAGGACCCCGAGGTCGTCGTCAAGCGCAAGCCGTCCGTGGACGAGCCGCTGTCCGCGCTCGCGTTCAAGATCATGAGCGACCCGCACCTGGGCAAGCTCACCTTCGTCCGGGTCTACTCGGGCCGCCTGGAGGCGGGTTCGGCTGTGCTGAACTCGGTCAAGGGCAAGAAGGAGCGCATCGGCAAGATCTACCGTATGCACGCGAACAAGCGTGAGGAGATCGAGTCGGTGGGCGCCGGCGACATCGTCGCCGTCATGGGCCTGAAGCAGACCACCACCGGTGAGACGCTGTCCGACGACAAGAACCCGGTCATCCTGGAGTCCATGGACTTCCCGGCGCCGGTCATTCAGGTCGCCATCGAGCCCAAGTCCAAGGGTGACCAGGAGAAGCTGGGTGTAGCCATCCAGCGTCTCGCGGAGGAGGACCCCTCCTTCCAGGTTCACTCGGACGAGGAGACCGGCCAGACCATCATCGGCGGTATGGGCGAGCTGCACCTCGAGGTGCTGGTCGACCGTATGCGCCGTGAGTTCAAGGTCGAGGCCAACGTCGGTAAGCCGCAGGTCGCGTACCGTGAGACGATCCGCAAGGCCGTCGAGCGCGTGGACTACACCCACAAGAAGCAGACCGGTGGTACCGGTCAGTTCGCCAAGGTGCAGATCGCGATCGAGCCCATCACCGAGGCCGACGGTCCGGCGTACGAGTTCGTGAACAAGGTCACCGGTGGCCGTATCCCGCGGGAGTACATCCCGTCGGTGGACGCCGGTGCGCAGGAGGCCATGCAGTTCGGCATCCTCGCCGGGTACGAGATGACGGGCGTCCGCATCACGCTGCTCGACGGTGCCTACCACGAGGTCGACTCCTCCGAGCTCGCCTTCAAGATCGCCGGTTCGCAGGCGTTCAAGGAGGCTGCCCGCAAGGCCAGCCCCGTGCTCCTTGAGCCGATGATGGCCGTCGAGGTCACCACGCCCGAGGACTACATGGGTGACGTGATCGGCGACATCAACTCCCGCCGTGGCCAGATCCAGGCCATGGAGGAGCGTGCCGGTGCACGCGTCGTGAAGGGCCTCGTGCCCCTCTCGGAGATGTTCGGCTACGTCGGCGACCTCCGCAGCAAGACCTCGGGTCGCGCAAGCTACTCGATGCAGTTCGACTCCTACGCCGAGGTTCCCCGGAACGTCGCCGAGGAGATCATCGCGAAGGCCAAGGGCGAGTAACACACACCGTTTGCACGCTTTAGGCTTGACACCGACCGCCGGGGTCCGAAGACCGGCAGCGGGACGAGAGATCGTCCCCGGAAACCGGGATCAGAACCCCGGCGGGCGGCATCCCAGCAAAGATCACCTGGCGCCGATGAGTAAGGCGTACCAGAACCACTCCACAGGAGGACCCAGTGGCGAAGGCGAAGTTCGAGCGGACTAAGCCGCACGTCAACATCGGCACCATCGGTCACATCGACCACGGTAAGACGACCCTCACGGCCGCCATTACCAAGGTGCTGCACGACGCGTACCCGGACCTGAACGAGGCCTCGGCCTTCGACCAGATCGACAAGGCTCCTGAGGAGCGCCAGCGCGGTATCACGATCTCGATCGCGCACGTCGAGTACCAGACCGAGACGCGTCACTACGCCCACGTCGACTGCCCCGGTCACGCGGACTACATCAAGAACATGATCACGGGTGCCGCGCAGATGGACGGCGCGATCCTCGTGGTCGCCGCCACCGACGGCCCGATGCCGCAGACCAAGGAGCACGTGCTCCTGGCCCGCCAGGTCGGCGTTCCGTACATCGTCGTCGCCCTGAACAAGGCCGACATGGTGGACGACGAGGAGATCCTGGAGCTCGTCGAGCTCGAGGTCCGTGAGCTCCTCTCCGAGTACGAGTTCCCGGGCGACGACCTTCCGGTCGTCAAGGTCTCGGCGCTCAAGGCTCTCGAGGGCGACAAGGAGTGGGGCCAGACGGTCCTCGACCTGATGGCCGCCGTCGACGAGTCGATCCCGACCCCCGAGCGTGACGTCGACAAGCCGTTCCTCATGCCCGTCGAGGACGTCTTCACGATCACCGGTCGCGGTACGGTCGTCACCGGCCGTATCGAGCGTGGTGTCCTGAAGGTCAACGAGACCGTTGACATCATCGGCATCAAGCAGGAGAAGACCACCACCACGGTCACCGGCATCGAGATGTTCCGCAAGCTGCTCGACGAGGGCCAGGCTGGCGAGAACGTCGGCCTGCTCCTCCGTGGCATCAAGCGCGAGGACGTCGAGCGCGGCCAGGTCATCATCAAGCCCGGCTCGGTCACCCCGCACACGGAGTTCGAGGCCCAGGCGTACATCCTGTCCAAGGACGAGGGTGGCCGTCACACGCCGTTCTTCAACAACTACCGTCCCCAGTTCTACTTCCGCACCACGGACGTGACCGGCGTCGTGACCCTCCCCGAGGGCACCGAGATGGTCATGCCGGGCGACAACACTGAGATGACGGTTTCGCTCATCCAGCCCGTCGCCATGGAAGAGGGCCTGAAGTTCGCCATCCGTGAGGGTGGCCGCACGGTGGGCGCCGGCCAGGTCACCAAGATCAACAAGTAGTCTTGGCTGCTTGTCTTGGCTGATCCGACCGGTCTCTGACTGGTAGGTCTCGAAGGGGCCCGTACGACTTCGGTCGTACGGGCCCCTTTGTCGTACCCGCCGCTCCCGGCCCGCTGTTACGAAACTATTCGGCGCGTACGACCCGTTGTCCCCTCCCTCCACTCGTCCCACCATTTGTCATGCCGCTGAGCAAATTCGCTTCGGAGGGATGAGTCATGGGCGAGCGCGTGAGCCGAAGAGCCGTTCTGGGGGCGGGAGTTGCCGCGGTGCCGGTGGTGTCGGGGGCGACCTTGCCGACGTCGACGTCGACACCGGGGTCTGTGGACGCGGGTGCGTACATCTCCTTCTCGCGTACTACGGGTGCGTTTCCCCTCGTCGGCGCCCCGGTCGTGGTGGACCCTGATGATCACCCGGGAGTCGTACGGGTAGCAGGGGACCTGAGGGACGACATCGAACGCGTCACCGGCGTACGCCCCGGGAACGCGCTCGCGCATGCGCGTGAGGTGGTGCTGGTCGGCACGATCGGGCGCAGCGCACTGATCGACGGCTTGGTGGCCGCCGGGAAACTGGACGTCTCCGGGGTGCGGGGCCGGTGGGAGACCTCGCTGCAGACGGTGGTCGAGCGGCCGATGCCGGGGGTGGAGCGGGCGTTCGTCATCGCGGGGAGCGACCCGCGCGGCACGATCTTCGGTGCCTACGACGTCTCGTACGGCATCGGGGTCTCGCCCTGGCACTGGTGGGACGACGTACCGCCGACGCGGCGGGATGAGGTGTGGGTGCGGCCCGGGCGGTACTCGCAGGGGACGCCGGTGGTGAAGTACCGCGGCTTCTTCATCAACGACGAGAATCCGGCGCTGGGGACGTGGGCGCCCGCGTACTTCGGGCCGGGGAAGGCGCCGGGGTATCCGGGGGGCTTCACCGCGGACTTCTACGGCCGGGTCTTCGAGGTGCTGCTGCGGCTGAAGGGGAACTACCTCTGGCCGGCGGTGTGGGGGCGGGCCTTCGCGGAGGACGACCCGGAGAACCATCGGCGGGCTGCGGAGTACGGGATTGTCATGGGCACGTCGCACGAGGCGCCGATGATGCGGGGGATCGAGGAGTGGAACCGGCATGCGGTGGCCGCCGTCCGGGACTCTTCGGGTGCGATCGTGACGCCGGGGCATGATCCGTACGGCGGGACGGGGGAGTGGTCGTATCGGCTCAACTCCTCGGCGATACGGGCCTATTGGCGGGCCGGTGTGCAGCGGATGGTCGACCAGGGGTTCGAGGGTGTCGTCACGCTGGGCATGCGCGGGAACGGTGACACGAGCCTCCCGGACGGCGACGGCATCGAGCTGATGCAGGAGATCATCGCGGCGCAGCGGCAGATCATCGAGGAGGTGACGGGGCGGCCGGCGGCGGAGACTCCGCAGGTGTGGACGTTGTACAAGGAGGTGCAGCGGTACTGGGACCGGGGGTTGAGGGCGCCGGGTGATGTGACGGTGGTCCTTACGGACGACAACTGGGGGAACATCCGTAAGCATCCGGATGTAGGGGATGGAGAGCGGGCCGGGGGTTATGGCCTGTACTACCACTTCGATTACGTGGGTGCCGGGCGGAACTACAAGTGGGTGGACACCGCGAACCTGCGGAACGTGTGGGAGCAGTTGCACGCGGCGTACGCGTACGGGAATCGTGGGTTGTGGGTCGCGAATGTGGGCGACCTGAAGGGGAACGAGCTGCCGACCGAGTTCTTCCTCAACTACGCGTGGGATCCCGAGAGTTGGGATCTCGGGGAGATCGGTGAGTGGGAACTTCGGTACGCGCGGCAGAACTTCGGGGCGGGGCAGGCCGATGAGATTGCCTCGGTGCTGGCGGCTTATGGGCAGTTGCAGGCCCGCCGCAAGCCGGAGCTGCTGAACCGGCGGATCACTCTCGTCGACGGGCAGGTGGTCTACGACGATCAGCAGACCCCCTTCGCCTTCGGGCACCGGGAGTTGGAGCGGGTCACTGAGGAGTGGCGGGAACTGGGGCGGCGGGCCGAGCGGATCGGGCGACGGTTGCCGGCCGGGGTGCGGGACGCGTGGTTCGAACTCGTCGGGTACGAGGTGCAGGCGACCGCCAATCTGTACGGGCTGAGGTCGGCCGAGTTCACGAACCTGCTCTACGCGGCGCAGGGCCGGGCCGCGACGAACGACCTCGCGGCGGAGGCGGAGGCGGGGCTGGAACGGGACTTCGCGTTGGCCGAGCGCTTCAACTCCGTTGTGGCGGGCGGGAAATGGCGGGGGTTCCAGACCCAGCCGCACATCGACTACGGGGATGTGGAGCGGTACGGGCCCAATGCCGGGTGGCAGCAGCCGGAGAAGGACAACGTGGCGTTGCCGGATGTGTTGTTTCCGGCGGTGCGGCGGATTGAAGTGCCGGTGGGGGCGGGGTTGGGGGTGGCGGTGGATGGTTCGGAGGGGGCGTGGCCTGCTGAGACGGGTGCGGCCGTACTCCCGGCATTCAGTCCGTATCAGACGCGGCCGCAGCAGTTCGTCGAGGTGTTCAACCGAGGTCGTATGGCTTTCGATTACCGGATTGACGTGTCGGTGCCGTGGTTGGTGGTGGAACGGGCGCGGGGGCGGGTTGAGCAGCAGGTGCGGGTGGAGGTGGGGGTGGACTGGGCGCGGGTGCCGGTCGGGCGGTTCGAGGGGGAGTTGACGGTGACCGGGGCCGGGGGATCGGTGACGGTCGGGTGCGTTGCCGAGAAGCCGTCGGGGCGGGGGCTGCGGGGGTTCGTGGAGGCGGGCGGGTACGTGGCGATCGACGGGGAGCACTATGACCGGGCGGTTGGTGGGTGGCGTCGTATCGAGGGCATCGGGCGGACGGGGAGTACGGGGAGTACCGGTCGGGGTCGTACGGGTCGTACGGGTCGTACGGGGGCGGCCGGGGCGGGGATGACGCCGTGGCCGGTGACGCTGCCCAGGCAGACGCCGGGTGGGGTGGACTCGCCGAGGCTGGAGTACGAGGTGAGTCTGGTGGCGGCGCCTTCCGGGGGCGAGGTGACGGTGTGGGCGTACCTGTCCCCTCGTAACCCTGCGTTGCCGACGGGTGGTCTGCGCTACGGCATCTCTCTCGACGACGGCCCGATCGAGACCGTCGACATCAACATCGGTGCAGATGACGGGCTGTTGAACGCGGTGTGGGCCCGTAACACCTCCGACAACGTCAACGCGACGGCGACGAAACACTCCGTGACGAAGGCCGGGGTCCACCGGTTGAGGTTCTGGATGGTGGACCCGACGGTGGTGCTGCAGCGGCTCGTGATCGACACGGGGGGTCTGCCGGCGCTGTACCTGGGGCCGTTGGAGAGCCGGCGGGTGTAGCCCGTGGTTGAGCGCGGAGGGTGACGGGTGGGCGTGACGGGCGTTTCGGGTGGCGTGCCGGGTGTGCTGGACGTTTCGGGGGTGCCGAGTGTCCCGGGAGTGTCGGCGCGGGGACGGGACCTGGCTTCGTCGCCGGGGGAGAAACGCGCTGCGGCGCGGGCGATCGAGGACCACATCGAGCCCGGCACGCGTGCGGCGGGGCGGTGGGCGGACGACGAAAACGGCGCCGCCGTACGGGAGTTCGCCGCGAAGGACGGGGAGGGGTGGGTCACTTCGGCGGCCCTGAAGAAGGCGCACGGGGCGTGGGCGGACCAGGTGAAGAACCTGATGGACCGGTTGGGCGCGGAGAAGGACGCGTTGCGGAGCGGGAACGCGGTGCTGACGAGTACGGATCTGGCGGTGGGGTCGGCGGTGCGGCGGCAGTCGTCGCTGGACACGTACTGAGGCCGGAGCGGGGCGGCGGGTCGACCGCCCGTCGGTCCAACGGGCGGTCGGGTCAGTGGAGTTACTGGTTCAGCGGAGCTATTGGGGCAACTGGGCGCATGCCGACGTATCACGAGATCATGACCACCGACCTCACCGCGCTGACCACGGCGGCGGAGCGCTGGGACGGCATGGCGGGCGAGTTCGAGAAGCAGGAGACGGCGTACCGGCGGGAGGTGCACGGCATCTCGATGGGTGCGTCGTGGACGGGGCTGAGCGCCGACGCGGCGAACGCCCGATTCGACACCACGCTCAAGGAGTTCCAGTACGCGCAGACCGAGGCCAAGGCGATCGCGGCGCTGCTGCGGGACGCGCACGACCGGTTCGTGGAGGTGCGGGGCCGGGTGGTGGCGGCGCGGTGGGACGCGGTCCGGGCGGGCATGCGGGTCTCGGACTCGGGCCTGGTCAGCCGGAGTTCGGACCAGCCGGACACCCCCGGCGCTCCCCAGGCCGTACAGGAGTGGCAGGACCGGATCACCAAGGCGGTACGCGATGTGACGGACGCGGACACGGGTGTGCGGGTCGCGCTGGCGGGGGTGGTGGTCGACTCCGAACTCCTCGCGGGTGGGCGGGGGTTCAACGGCAGGGCGAAGGGTGACGTCGAACAGTACGAGGCGGAGGAGACGGAGCGGTATCTGGAAAAGCTGGGCAGGGGTGGTGAGTTGACGGGGGCTCAACTCGCCGAGCTGGAACGGTCGTTCCGTGACAACAGCGAGGACGAGGGGTTCTCACGGATGGTCCTGGACGACCTCGGTCTCGCCGGCACGCTGAAGCTCACGAACGAACTGAACGACCGCATCCACGTTCAGGGCGGGGCGGGTGCGGGGGCGTACTCGGCGATCGAGACGGGTCTGGCGAACACGCTCGCTACGGCGACGAAGGACACGAAGTCGAAGTGGTACGGGAAGTGGCGCACAGAGATGCGGCGCGTGGGCGTTGAGCACTACGCCACGGATGCGCAGGGGCTGCACCTGGACAAGGCTGTCGGCTATCAGTCGCTCGTCACGCTGATGCAGAAGGGGCACGGCTACGCCCCGGGGATGGTCGAGGACCTCACCGACGACATGATCGCGGCGGAGAAGAAGCATCCCGGGATTTGGCGGGTGAAGGGTACGTATGCCGGGGCGCCTGGTGGTTGGTTCGCCAACGACCCCGTCGACGGGATGCTCGGCATCATGAGCCGGGATCCTGCGGAGGCGGCGCGTTATCTCCATTCCGACGCCCACATGAAATACCTCATGAAGGAACGGGACTGGAATGTCACCCTGAATGACGAGGGGGCGTCGAAGGGTGGTCGCTATGTGCCTCGGTTGGACGGGGATGACCGGGCGGGATTCGGGGCGGCGTTGCAGGCCGGGGCTACGGGGATCGATCCTGCGGATCCGGCGGGGGTTCGGGTGGGGGATCGGGCGACGAACGATGCGGTGTTCAAGTCCGCGCTTACCTATTTGGCGGACAGTGGGGATGAGTTTCCGCCGTCGTTGCGTAAGCCGATGGCCAACGTTCTGGTCAATCACGGGGGGACTGTGCATGCGGCGATGAGTGAGGTGGATGTTGGGCATTCGCCCGTGGATCAGCATCAGCTTTTCGAGGTGGCGAAGCAGGTGTCCAAGGATGAGGGGGCTTATGGGGTGTTGAACGGTGGGATGAACCAGTCATTGGTTTCGGATATCCATCACGACCGCTCGAACTCGCCCGGTTCGCTGATGCGGGCCGGCCGGACTGTTGGTTTTCTGGAGGAAGCACGGGTACAGGCTGCGGGGGATCCGAAGGTCGCCGAGTTCGAGACCAAGCCGTTCTTCGACAAGGCAATCAGTTATATCCCCGTGGTGAGCGGCGATGTGCAGACGGGGTTCGACTATGTGACAGACGAGTGGCTGGCTGATGAGCAGCGGAGGTTGGACGAAAAGCAGGCGAACGCCAATGTCCAGGCGTATAGAAAGAGGAACGGCCAACTGATGGCCCTCGCGGAAGAGTGGGAGAAGATCCATCATGCGGATGGCGATTCGTACTTCGACCCCAAGGCTGAGGTCAACAAGTCAGCCCGAGAAGGAATTGCGCAGGCAGCTGGCATGTCCGGAGAGCAGTTGAAGTGAATGTCCGCCAGTTCCTGACCGTGTTGACGATTTCCGTTCTCGCGGTTTCCTGTAGCCCCTCCAGTAGTCACGAACTCCCGGGAGCTATTTGCGGGACGCCTGTCAATCCTGCCATCACTCGTCCGCTCTTGAGGTCTGCGGGAGATTTTAGCGAGTTCACCCGTGTCGATCGGTCTGCGGCAATCACCGCACCCTGCGTGCTTCTCTCTGGGCGCGATCCTGTTCTCGATTTCCAGTTCTCCTGGGACGACACGGCAAGGGACCTTATGTACCTGGCGAAGGATACCGGTTCGGTCTCGGGAATCAGGGAACCACGGGCGATCGACTTCACCTACAAGACAATCGTCGGCACCGACGGAGCCATCTCGATCGCCCCCTGCAAAACGAACGGCGGCAAATACTTCACCCTCACCCTCCAAGTCCCCCAAATCAGCCTCATGGACCACACCCACCGCAAGGACATCGAGAAGTTCATGCGGGCCTACTTCCCCGCAACGCTCAAAACCCTGGGGTGCAAGGGACCGTAGAGGCAGCCCGTGCCCTGGCAGCGTTCGCGTTCCCAGGTCCGGAGGACGGCCGGCGCATAGGCGATGGACCTTGTTGATGCCCCGGTCATCGTGGTTGCCGTCGGTCGGGGCCGGAACGGGGTTGTCAGGAAGCCCCCCGTACCTGAGTACGAGCGCTCATGTGCCGCCCCGTTCCGTGCAGTTGGCTGGGGGCATGTCGATCACACAGGGCACTTCGGTACGCGGTACGTGGGTCGGGCCGCTGGTTGCGACGGTCGTCACGCTTCCCGCGGCCCTTGTCGCGTATGTCGTCGGTGGCCTCACGCCCATGGCCTGCGACGCCTGTGACGGAGCGGAGGCCGAGC
Organism: Streptomyces sp. NPDC050528; assembly: GCF_044457795.1. Lineage (NCBI taxonomy): Bacteria > Bacillati > Actinomycetota > Actinomycetes > Kitasatosporales > Streptomycetaceae > Streptomyces > Streptomyces sp. NPDC050528. The sequence goes on along the minus strand of NZ_JBITHH010000001.1, from coordinate 1,466,661 downwards.
GGTTCAGCCGGCGGTTCGACACCGGCTTCACGTTCCTTCAGGTGGGGCTTCTGGCCTCCTTCGTACTGCTGCTCGTCAGTTGGGGCCTGCCGCAGACCGAGCCGAACGTCGCCCGGCGCCGTGTGTTCGCCGTCCTGGCGCCCGGCACCGTCCTGTTCTCGTTCCTTCTCTTCGCCGCGACGATCCCGTATCCCAACTGACGGTGTTCGGATTGTCACTGGGTGTAGCTATGGTTGTTGTCGAGGCGCTGCTTCGCGACTGAAGCGACGGAGATGACGGACGAGTACGGCCGGTACGACCGGTACGGGGGAGGGCATTGTGCTGCCGAGCGACACTGGGGCGGCGGGGGCGTCGTGGACCTCGGGCATCTTCGACGCGGTGCGCGGCGCGGCCGTGGACGTGGCTACCGAGTTGACGTCCTTCACGGCGTTCCAGAAGCGCGTCGACCAGTTGATCCGCGATCTGAAGGGCTCGGACGCCGGCCCGGGCAAGGTCGGCGAAGAGCAGCTCGTACGGCAGCAGTTGGGTGGCGGTGGCGGCCAATGGACCGAGGCGGCCGGGCTGTTCACGGCGTACGAGACGGTCGTCGGTGAACTGGAGACGCTCTCCAGGCTGCTCTCCGACTCGATGGAGGGCATGAACATCGCGGTACTGGCCGCGCACAAGGGCTACCAGAACATCGACCTCGACGTCCGTGACCGTATGACCGCGATCAGCGCGGAGACGACGAGGCACTACGGGGGTGCGTACGACCCCCAGCTTCCGAAGAAGCTCGATATCGGCGGGGACGGGACGGCGCACGAGCAGGAACCAGCGACCGGGGGCGATGCGGGAGGCACGATCTGATGTCGGGGAAGGGGCCCGGTGCCACGGCCTTCGAGGGCATGAGCCACGAGCAGATGTTGGCGTGGCTCGACCAGGCGAACTCCGGGACGGTCCAGTCGGCCGCCGACCGTCTGACCGCCGCCGCCAAGGAGATCCGCAAGATCGGCGAAGAGCTCAAGGTCCGCCCGCAGCACGTGGATTGGAAGGGCGAGGGCGCGGACGCCTTCCGCGGTTGGGCCGCCGACCTCGCCAACTCCACCCTCCGCCTGGGCGACTTCAGCGACGACGCGGCGAAATGGCTGGGCCAGGCCTCCAACGCGATCGCCCACGCCCAGGCCTCGATCCCACGCGAGTCGAACAGCGCACGGGCGAACCTCGACGCGGTGACCCTGTCCCACTACGACCCGGACGCCACGACCGTCCACACCAAGTCTGCGAGCGAACTCGCCGCCCTCGCCGCCGTCGCCGCGAACAAGGAGAAGGTCCGCCAGGAGGCCGCGTCCCAGATGCTGAAGCTGGGGCAGTCGTATCGGTTGTCGGCCACGCAGTTGGAGGGGTTGGAGCGGCCTGCGTTTCCGCCGCCGCCCACAGAACTCCAACCGGCCGTCGGCAAGCGCGACGAGAACGTAGTGGTCTCTGCCGGAGGCGCGGGCAGTCGTACGACGTCCACGGGCGGCCCAGCGCGAGACCTGCCCCTGGCCGGGGTGTCTCCGGCGACGTCACGGGCCGTTGACGACACGGGCCCCGGTCCGGCGATCGGTGAAGCCCGCCCGCATACGACGGTTCAGCGGCCTTCGCCCGATGCGTCGGACCAGGTGGCGGTGAAGGTCGACAGCGCGCAGGCGCTCCCGCAGCCGTCGGCGCTGCCGGTGAGCCCGCTCGTGCCGTCGGACGAGAGTCGGACTGTCGGCACCGGGTCGCTGCCCATGGGAACAATGCCGACGACGATGCCGGGCGGGGTACGGAACTCCTCTTCGATCCCCTCGGGAACGAGAGCGGGTACGGGAACGGGGCGTACGCCCACCGGCGGGCGCGCTGTCGCTCAGCCCGCGCGAGGGGCGGCAGGGCCAGGGCCGCTCTCCAGGAGAGTGCCGGGTACCGCCGTGGAGGGCGGGCCGACAGGCACCGCGCGTCCCGTGACCGGAGGCCGTCCTGCGGGACCGCTGGGACGGGAATCGGCGCAGCCGACCACCGGGCGCGCGACCGGCAGCAGGAGCAGCAACGGCATCACCGGTGGCCGCCCCACATCACCGGCGGCCGGATCGCCGACCGGCCGGCGTGCCGGTGGGCTGCCGCGCGGCACTGTCATCGGTGGCGAGACAGACGGTACGACCGGTCGTGGTCCGGCCGGGCAGAGCTCCTCTACGGGGCGATCCTCCACGGGCCGATCCTCCACGGGTACAGGAGGCACGGGCGCCGGACAGCGGGCGACGTCCGCCGGACGCCGAGGCACCGGCGACGGTGTCGTGGGCGGTCGGCCGCAGCCCCAAGGGCGCTCGGGGGCCCGGCCGTTCACGTCCGGCGGCTCGGGCCTGGTGCGGAACCAGGATTCCGGTGGCACCGCGCCCGCACCCGGTCCGACGGGGCGTGCGGACACGCGGCCGAGCGGTTCCCGTTCGTCGAACGCGCAACGGAACGGCGAGCAGGACAGACGGACCGGTGGACAGGACAGACGGAACGGCGAGCGGGACGAAGAGCCCGGAGACCGGAGCGAGGAACCCGAGCCGGGGCAACCCATCGGCCGCTGGCACACCTAGCCTCGGCTACCGACTCCCCAGCCCGCAGGCCCCAGTCCCTCAGCCCGCCGCCCCCCTAACCCCCAAGTCCCCGTCCCAGTGACCAAGAGGAAGCAGATGCCTGCCAGCACGTCGAGGAAAGCCCAACTGGGGAGTGCCGTCTCCGCAACCGTGGGCCTGCTGTTGACGGTCCTGGTGGCCACGCCCGCGTACGCGGAGTCCGTCCGGGAACGGGAGTGGTACCTCACCGCCATGAAGGCCGAACAGATGTGGCAGACCAGTACGGGCAAGGGCATCACGGTCGCGGTCATCGACACCGGAGTGGACGACAGCCTGACCGATCTGAACGGCCGTGTGCTCGCCGGCAAGGACGAGGCACCGGACTCACCCGGCGACGAACACACGGACTACGACGGCCACGGAACCACCATGGCCCTCCTGATCGCCGGTACCGGCCAGGGAAACGGCGGCGACGGCACCCTCGGACTCGCACCGGGCGCCAGGATTCTCCCCGTCCGTGTGCCGGACAGGGGGTGGGACGCCGGCCGATACAGCAAGGAGTTCAGCCAGACCCTGAGCACCGCGATCCGTTACGCGGCCGATTCCGGCGCGCAGATCATCAACATCTCGATGGGCTCGTCCAAAGGGTCGGACCAGCTCTCGTCCGCTGTGAAGTACGCGCTGGACAAGGGATCACTCGTCTTCGCGGCGGTCGGAAACAGCGGTGCGGGCGGAAACCAGGTCGAGTACCCCGCCGCCACACCGGGCGTGGTCGGTGTGGGGTCGGTGGGCAGGGACCTGCGCAGGACCGCCGAGTCCGAGTACGGCCCACAGGTGGACGTCGCCGCCCCCGGCGACGAGATGTACCACGCCTGCCCGAACGGCAAGGACCTCTGCCGCTCCCACGGCACCAGCGACGCCACAGCCATCGCCTCCGCCTCCGCCGCCCTGATCTGGTCCCAACACCCCACCTGGACCAACAACCAGATCCTCCGCGTCCTCCTCAACACGATCGGCGCCCCGACGGACGGCGCGAAGCGCAATAACTCGATCGGGTACGGCATCGTCCGCCCGCGGGTCGCTCTGCAGAACCCGGGGAACCCTGGTCCGGCCGGGAAGTACCCGCTCCCGGATCTTGCCGCTGCACAGACCGCGCCATCACCCGGCTCGAACGCCTCAGCTTCCAGTGCGGCAGGCTCCCCGGCGAAGGGAGACGACCTTACGGCCGCTGACTCGTCCTCGGGGGACAGCGGTGGGAGCGTCCTCTGGGGCGGACTGGGAGTCGGTGCCGTAGTGCTGGCCGGCGGGGGTGCGGTGGCATTCCTCGCGCGTCGACGCAGACAAGCGTGAGCAGTCGGCAGTCGGCAGTTGATAGCCGGTGGTCGGTATTTGCGGCGCAGGCAGGTGTGAAGGAGCGATGCCGAGTGACCGTCAAGTGCCTTGGCTGCCAAGGCTGTTGGGTAAGTTGAGGAACTGGTAAGAAACCCTGGGGTCGGCCGAGCCGGCCGTTGGGGCACGGGGATCAGGGGATCGAGGGAGGACGTAGGGCGATGGCCTGGGACGAGTGGGAGCAGCTCAAGGCCGACGCGGCGCAGCGGGGCTCGGCGCACATGCGGCTCAACCAGCTTCCCGCGGACAGCGGAGCCGGCGGCGGTGGCAGCGGCGGCGATCTCGTCGTGCACCAGGACGACCTCGGCGCCGTAGGCCATGAGGCGTTCACCCTCCACGACGATCTCCGTACGGCGGCGGACGTCGACGGAATGGGCGCGGACAAGCAGGGCAACGGATCCACGATGCGGGCCGCTGCCGAGCTGAGGGCACAGGGCTTCGCGATGGGGTCCGCCCTGTCGCAGACCGTCACGACATGGACGAGCCAAGTGCAGTCACTCCTTCAGGCCTGTGCCCATATTTCGAACCACCTCGACTACACCCAGAAGACGCACGCGCATGACGACGCACTGATCGCGGCATCGGCGCGGGACGCCGGCGGCTCCGCTCTGTCGGTCTCAGAGCTCGACAAGTACTTCAAATAACGGGGGTTGCCGCGGTGTCCGGCGTCACGATGACGAACCTGGCGGAAGTCGATCTGGGGAAGCTGGAGAGCAGCGTCGCCGACTGGAAGTCCGTGGTCGACAAGGTCGACGAGCTGGCGACCCGGGCTGATACGGGCTTGCGGGCCAAGGCGGACGGTGCTCGCTGGGCCGGGGTGAACGCGGACGTCACACGGGAGTTCGTGGGAAAGACCGCCAAGGAGTTCAAGGACGCGCACGCCGAGGCCGGCAGCATCCACAAGGTTCTCGACGACGCCCACACCGAACTCGTCGAGATCCAGAAGAAGTTGACGACCGCGCTGCACAAGGAGGCGCCGGGACTCGGCGTCAAGGTGCAGGACTACGGGAACGAGGGCGGCAGCCCGGTGATCCACGTGTTCTTCCCGCACGATCGCACCACGGACGACACGCACACCCAGGAACAGCTCGACGAGGCACGCCACTTGGCCGGTCGCATCGCCAACCTGGTGGCCCACGCCCAGGAGATCGACGACTCGGTGGCTCGCGCCCTCGCCAAGAGCCATGGCAAGGACGGTCACAACTTCGGGTACGAGACGTACACGTCCCTGGACGACGCGGAGCAGCAGCGAGCCACCGAACTCGCCAAGCTCGGCACGGAGATGACCGACAAGCAGCTCGCCGAGTTCGACACCCTCATGAAGTGGAACGCGAAGGACCCCGACTTCAGCACCGCCTTCTACAAATCTCTCGGGGGAGCCGAGGAGACGCTTGAGTTCTACGGCCGTATGGCTCTCGACGGCACCGAGGGCGATGACAAACAGCGGCTGGCGCTGACCCGGCAGCTCCAGAGCAGCATGGGCATCGCGCTCGCCACGGCGACCGACACCGGCAACGAACCTCATCTGCCGACCACTTGGGGCGATGAGTTCAGGAAACTGGGAACCAAGCAGATCGCGCTCTATCCGGGCGCGATCAACTCCCCGTACGGCTACCAGATCCTCGGTGGGCTGCTTCGGTACGGGAACTACGATCCGAAGTTCATCAATCCCATCGCGGAACACATCGTCCAACTGCACCACGAGAACCCCGACTTCTTCGTGGGCAACAAGCCGATGACCGGGGGCGCCGACCTCGACTGGGGATTCAACCCGTCGGGGAAGACCGGTGCCGGCTACGACCCGCTCACCAGTGTTCTGGAGGGGCTCGGGCACAGCCCCGAGGCGTCGAAGCTGTTCTTCTCGGACGACATGACGCCCACGGTGTACAACGAGGACGGCACCGTGAGGAGCGGCACCCTCGACTACACGTACTTCGACGAGCTGACGAAGAAGGACTTCGAGTGGCCGCCGGACAGCCTCGTCGCCCCCGGCAGCGACGCCGCCGCGCACGCCCGTGACAGTGGCCCGGACGCGCTCGGTCACGCGCTGGAGGCGGCGACGCTGGGGCACGCGTACGACGACCCGGCGCCCAAGCTGGTCCGGGACGGGGTCTCGGCCGCGATCATGGAAAAGGTCGTGGCGACCTACGGCGACCCGGAGAACGTCCAGGACCCCGTCGCGGACAGCCTCGGCCGGATGGGGGCCGGCTACATCGACGATCTGAACTGGGCGCTGAACGACAACAAGGCGGACAGCCTGTTCTCCCCGACCGATTCGGGTGGCCATGCGCAGTTCGGATCAAGCGGTGCCATCAAGTTCCTGAGTTCGGTCGGCCAGCACCCGGACGGCTACTCGGACATCTCGACGGCTCAGCAGATCTACGGAACGAGCGCGCTGGAAGCACAGGCCGACGGGGACCGCATCAATCAGCCGCACGCCCGGGAGATCGTTCGTACCGGTGCGGAGATTCAAGGAATCCTCGATCAGTCCAGGGCGGATCAGGTCACGGCCGAGGGGCTCGCGAAGGATGAGGAATACAACAAGAGCCTGGGGCAGAAGGCGGGTTGGGTCTCGTTCGGTGCGGGCGTCGGCATCGCCGCCGGAGCGGCTTTCCTGCCACCTGTGGCTGCCGTCGGTGTGGCAGGCACGCTGATTCCTGTCGTCATGGGCGCGGGCCAAGGCGCCATCTCGCAGCAGATCAGCACCGTGATCGGCGACAGTGCCGAGACGATGCAACAGAACAGCGGAAGCACGGTTCAGGAGCAGCGGGCCGAGATCTATCGAGCGGGCCAGGGCGCAGCGGCATCCCCGATGAACAGTTTCATGCTGAGGCACGGGATTTCGAGCGACAACGACAGATTCGGGCAGGATCTGGAAGACGCCCTGAACAGTGGGTACGGGAAGGGAACCAACGGAGAGAACCAGCAGGGTGTGCTTCCCAAGACCTGACGCGAGACGTTGCCCGGTCCGTCGGAATTCCTGCTCCCGCCGCCGTACAGACGAATGGTATTGCTGATGAAATGCGTGAAGATCGCACCGCTTCTGGTCGCCGTGGCTCTCGCCGCGGCGGGCTGCCAGAGCGGGGGATCGAAGGCCGCGGATGCGGCGAGCCCGAGCGGGGCGGCGAGCGGATCCTGCGACAAGTCCTTGAGTACGCCGGTCAAGGCGGCCATGAAGCGGGTGGCCGACATTCCCGTCTCCGCGAAGACTTCGTTCATCGGAGATCCGCAACGGGCCGCTGACCAGGTGATCGCACGGTACGAGGCCGGGGGAGTCGGTGATCTCACCGGCATCGCCTTCTGCGGAGCCTACAAAGGAACTTCGGGACTCGATTCCGTGACGGTCAGTTACTACCTGCCTCAATCCACTCCGGAAAAAGGAGAGGTTGCCGAGACATTCAAGGAATACCGGATGGGGGAAACGGCTCTCGCCGGCGTCAAGGCCGGCGTTCTCTATTTCGAGTGCACCAGCGGCAAGTTCGGCGGGAATTCGGGAACGAGCGTTCTGATCCGGGGAGAAGTGCGGAGCCGGAACGAGACGAGCGAATCAGCCGCCGCGGCACGCGAGGACAACCTGCACATCCTGCACGACACGAGCCGCACTCTCGCGACCCTGCTCAACTGCAAGGAGAACTCCGGCCTTTCGGACACCTTCAGCATGCCGTCCGAGGCATAGACGGCCCGCACCTCTCGCCTACTCGGGCATCAGGCCCGGCCCCTCACCCCCGATGCCCCCCAACACCCCCACCGCCCCCACAAACCCAGAATCCCGCCCCTCCGAGAACTCCTCCTCCGTGAACACCGGCACCCTCACCTCCGGCGGAATCCCCGTCCCGTCGAACGTCCGGCCGGAGTCGGTGAGGAACTCCTCGTTCGGGAGCCAGGCCGCCATGCCGTTCGGCAACCTGCGGGTGAGGGTGTCCGAGAAGACGCCCTGGGTGGGCTGGCCGATGCGGATGGTCCTACCGGGGCGGTTCATCAGGGCCTGGGTGAAGGTCTCGCCCGCGCTCACCGTCGAGCCGCCGGTCAGGATCGCGATCGGGCCGGTGTAGCGGGGGGAGTGGGCAGGGAGTACCGGGATCGGTTCGGGGGTGGTGTGGTGGGCCGGGTTTTTCGGGTCGTTGCGGGCTCGCTTCGCGTACGCGACATACGGCGTGTCCGTCAGGCGGGACGCGATGTGGAGGCCCATCGCGTCGGAGCCGCCGCCGTTGATCCGGACGTCGATGATCAGGCCGTGCAGCCACCCCACCCGCTTCGACGTGAGGATCGTGTTCAACGCCCGGTCCAGCTCGGCGAGTTGGGACGCGTACGTGGGGTTCTCCTGCGGCAGGTAGCCGCCGAAGCCCGAGATGCGCAGGTAGCCCAGGTGACTGTCACCCCGTAGATCCGCGTACGTGATGCGGCTGTTGGCGAAGTCCCGGTGGTACGTCGCGCCCGGCAAGTCGTGCTGCTCGATGAACTTCTTTGTCCTGGCGTCCAGTTCGGGGCTCGGCGCCTGCGTGCCGGGGCGGCCCGTGCCGAACATGTGGTCGCCGTCCTGGACCACGACGTGCGCGTCGTGCAGCGGGCGCACCATCGTGCTGAAGATGTCGAACAGTTCCGCCCTGGTCGTGTCCGCGTGCACCCGCGGGCGGTACTCGGCCCGCACCGCCCGCCAGTCGACGCCCTTGGCCGCGAAGAAGGGGTAGTTCTCCTCGAAGGACTGCCAGAAGACGTCGAACGAGGTCAGGGGGTCCTTCGGCAGCGGCCTGGCGCAGTCCGCCGGGAGGGAGGCGATGCGGTGGAGCTGCTTGTGGCCCGCCGAGCTTGCCGTCGCCACCGACGCGTGGTTCGCGTCCTTGCCCGGCTTCACCGTCAGCACGTCCCCGTTCACCGTGTACGTCCCCGGGCCCGTCCGCCGGGCGGTGTCGCCCTTGAGACAGCTCACGGCGGTGGTCTGGTACTCCTGGTACGTCCCGTGGGTGAGGGCTACGACCGTGCCGTAGCCGTCCATGCGCCAGAAGCCGTCGATGGTGTGATCGGAGCCGGCGGCGGACGCGGCCGGTGCGGCGATGCCGGCGGCGAGGGTCAAAGCGATGACGGCGGCGGTTGTACGCATGTTCTGTTCTCCCCGTGGTGCGGCGGTTCGACCTGCATGACCTGCGTGTCTCTCAACCCTGATCGACAGGTCACCGCCCCGGCCATCCGGCACACCCGCGCATCGGGGTGAGGGAAACCCCCGAGTGGGGGCTGACGGTCAGCGCGACCGCGGAGCGGCAGTTGCCCCCTGCGGGAGGTGGCGCCGGTGTGAACACCCGGTGGGAGTCGCGCAGTTGTGAAGCGTCGAACTCCAGGTGATACCGATGGACTTCGACGATGGCGAGGCTGCGGCGAGGGTGACTCTTGCGTCGAGGCCGCCACCACCCTTCGTACGCATCAGGAAGCTCCCCGAGCAGAGCGCTCCTCCTCGATCTCTGCCGCCTGTTCCGCCAGGTACGCCCGTGCCGCCGCCTCCTGGTTCTCCCGTTCGCCGGGGGAGAGGCGGTCGTACTCGCGGAAGCCCTGAACCATGCGATCACCCAGTGCCTCCGCGTACGAAGGGACGCGGGCGGCCTCGCGCAGGCCCGTCCGGCCGCTGAGAACCTCGCGGGCCATCTCGCGCAGCGGATCGTCGGGGGCACGGTCGTCGGCGAGTTTCTGAAGTGCCTTGCGAAGCGACCGGGCGCGGACCTGGTCGCCGCCGGTGATGTTCATCAAGTCCGCGTCGCCGATGCGTAGTTCGTCGGACATGCGCGTTCTCCTTGTGGTGCGGGGGCGGTTGCCGGGTGCTGGGCGCGGTGTCAGATGGACGGGCTCGGATGGTCGTACTCGCCGATCTTCGTGAACTCGGAGATCGTTCCGTAGAGGGTCGCGCCGATGGTCTCCACCACACCGACGCTGCCGTTCACGATGCCCTGCACGTTGCCGAGGGCCTGGGTGGCCTGGCCCCACAGGCGGAGCATGTTCGCGATCTCCAGCGCCGCGAGGCCGTAGCCCACCACCGCGCCGACTCCGGTCCACGACAGGGTTGCCCCGGCCGCCATCTCGACGGCCGTGATCAACAGGCCGTCGATGATGCCGCCCAGGTAGCCGTTCACGGCCTCGGCCGTCGAGTAGGCGGAGTGGGCCAGGTGGTCGTACTCCGTCCTCAGCTTGTCGAACTCGTCTCTGATCTCTTCGAGTTTCGCCGCGCACGTGTGGAAGTACGTGTACGCCGCGTCGGCGGCACGGCCGTCCCACGCCTTGTCGAGCGTCCTGTTGCCGGACCTGATGTTGCCGGAGACCGCCTCGGCGGCCTGCCCCAACTGGCCCCAGACGTCACCGCACTTGGCGAACGACTCCCAGTCGCCGGCGAACCACTTGATCGCCTCGTCGAGCGGATTGAAGCCGAAGACCGCGCTGTACGCCTCCGTCAGCCAGTACGTCGGGCTCATCAGATCGCCGCAACTGTTGAACGTGTCGAGGATCGGGCCCTGGGCGTACTCGTCCGGGGCGGACGGGGCCCTGAGCAGAGCTGTCGGTTCGACGACATCGGTGAAGTCGGACATGGGGTTACTCGGCCGGGCGCTCGACGAGGGGGTAGGTCGCGTCGACGTGTGCCGCCACGGCCAGGTCCGTGTGTGCGTAGTACTTCTTGTTGCGCTCCAGCTCCGAACTCGCCGCCCCCAGGACTTCCCACAGCCTGTCCATCGCCAGGTTGACCGTCTTCACCGTCGACGTGTGGGTGGTCAGGAAGAGGTTCAGCAGGCCCTGGTCCGAGGCGTCGACGTCGGTGTACCTGGTGCAGTGGGTCTTGAAGTCCGCCGCGTCGAGCGCGGCACGGCCGACCTGACGTGCGTATCCACTGAGGGCCCAAGGGCTCACCCTGAGGTTCATGCGAAGCCTTCCGTGCTCGCGGCCGTGTTGCCGCCTCTGCCAACTCCCGTAGGGAGACGCGCGTTTCGCGAGTCGTCGGAAGAAACCGGAAGGAATGAATGAACAGGGTGATCTACGTCAGTAGAGTGCCCACCGTGACGAACCACGGGAGTCGGGCAAATGGCCGGAGCGGGGTCGGCCTCGACGACAGCGCAGTTGCGCGGGCCGCAGTCGACGACCGTGGTCGGAGTCTGTTCTCCGGTCTCACCTGTCTCTGTGCGATCCTGCTCGCTGTCGGATCGCTCTCGGTTCTAGGTCGGAGCGTGGCAGCCCGAGGGGAAGCGATCGGCGGGCTTCAGGTGGGCGCGGCCGTCATGGGGCTCGTGGTGGACGCGGGCGTGGTGTGGCTGGTGGTCCGGGCCCGGCGAGCCCGGAGCTGGGCGCCGCTGCTCGTCGCGTGCGGGAGCTGCCTGGGCTGGATGGCCGTCATGGCCCTCGCGGGGAGGGCCTAGGGTCTGCCGCGGGTCACGTCACGCGCGCGGGGTAATAAGGGTGTCTGTCGCGTTGGCGTCGCTCTTCTGTGCCCTTGTCCGCCTGCCGGGTCCCGGTCGCGGAGTGGTGCGGCAGGCGTGCAGCGGACTCGTGGCGGTGCGGATGGGCATGACCTGCGTGGAGTGATCAGGCTCGGTCTCGCGGGCATCTGGGTCCGGTCCCGGGCCCCCACCGCGCGCATGTGTTTGACCTACGTCACTCCAGGGGTAATCTCTACGCCCCGATTGGCCAGCCCCCTGCCCCATATGGCAGACTGTCGGAGTTGCTCGGTCGAGTGTTGATGCTGCGCGCCTCCCGTCGGGAGGACCGGAAGCGAGTCCCACGGTACTCGTCGTCCCAACTGCCTTACGGCAGCGCTGGGGCGGACGTACGGGAATCTTTCGGGAAGTGTCAGTGCGGCGCCGGCCAGGCACCCGGTGGGCTTCTTCGCCCTCGGCTTGCGGTTCCGGAAGGGCCGTGCTTTCCCAGCAGGGAAGTTCCGTATATGGGACTTCTGTGTCGGTGAGAGCGCGACACACCCGACCGCGTGGGTCGGAGGAATCGAAGAGCACGAAGAGTGGAAGGGCTTGCCGGGGTGCAGAGCGTTACTAGAGACAGGACTACTGAGTAGCCATGGCGGGACAGAAGATCCGCATCCGGCTCAAGGCCTACGACCACGAGGTCATCGACTCCTCGGCGAAGAAGATCGTCGAGACGGTGACGCGCACTGGTGCGTCGGTCGCGGGCCCGGTGCCGCTGCCCACTGAGAAGAACGTGTACTGCGTCATCAAGTCGCCGCACAAGTACAAGGACTCGCGCGAGCACTTCGAGATGCGCACGCACAAGCGCCTGATCGACATCCTCGACCCCACCCCCAAGACCGTTGACTCTCTGATGCGACTCGACCTCCCGGCCGGTGTCGACATCGAGATCAAGCTCTAGGGGTCGGTGAGCTGAAGATGGCTAAGCAGATCAAGGGCATCCTGGGCGAGAAGCTCGGCATGACGCAGGTTTGGGACGAGAACAACCGTGTTGTTCCCGTGACTGTTGTCAAGGCCGGACCCAACGTCGTGACCCAGGTCCGTACGAATGACTCCGACGGCTACGAGTCGGTCCAGATCGCCTTCGGCGAGATCGACCCGCGCAAGGTGAACAAGCCCCTCAAGGGCCACTTCGCCAAGGCCGATGTCACTCCCCGTCGTCACCTCGTCGAGATCCGTACCGCTGACGCCAGCGAGTACACCCTCGGCCAGGAGATCACCGCCGCGACCTTCGAGGCCGGCGTCAAGGTGGACGTGACCGGCAAGAGCAAGGGCAAGGGCTTCGCCGGTGTCATGAAGCGTCACAACTTCAAGGGCCTCGGCGCCGGTCACGGCACCCAGCGCAAGCACCGCTCTCCCGGCTCCATCGGTGGCTGTGCCACCCCGGGCCGTGTGTTCAAGGGCCTCCGCATGGCGGGTCGTATGGGCAACGAGCGGGTCACCACCCAGAACCTGACCGTTCACGCCGTTGACGCGGAGAAGGGCCTGCTCCTCATCAAGGGCGCGGTTCCTGGTCCGAACGGCGGCCTCGTCCTGGTCCGCACCGCGGCCAAGGGGGCCTGAGGACTATGAGCACCATTGACATTCTGTCGCCCTCCGGCGACACCGCCGGGACTGTAGAGCTCCCGGCCGAGATCTTCGACGTAGAGAAGATCAGCATCCCGCTGCTTCACCAGGTCGTCGTCGCACAGCTGGCCGCCGCCCGTCAGGGCACGCACAAGGTCAAGCGTCGTGGCGAGGTCCGCGGTGGTGGTAAGAAGCCGTACCGCCAGAAGGGCACCGGCCGCGCCCGTCAGGGTTCGACCCGCGCCCCGCAGTTCGCCGGCGGTGGCGTCGTGCACGGCCCGACGCCGCGCGACTACTCGCAGCGGACCCCGAAGAAGATGAAGGCCGCGGCCCTGCGCCACGCCCTCACCGACCGGGCCCGCAACGCTCGCATCCACGTCATCACCGGCGTGATCGAGGGCGAGACCCCCTCCACCAAGGCCGCCAAGAGCTTCCTCGGCAAGGTCAGCGAGCGCAAGAACGTGCTCCTGGTCATCGAGCGCTCCGACGAGGCCGCGCTGCTTTCCGCGCGCAACCTGCCCCAGGTCCACATCCTGGAGCCGGGCCAGCTGAACACGTACGACGTTCTCGTCTCGGACGACGTGGTCTTCACCCAGGCCGCTTTCGAGTCCTTCGTGTCTGGCCCCCAGGCCGCTGACACCGAAGGGAGCGAAGCCTGATGGCTACGCGTCACCCGAGCATCGCCTCCAAGGCCGCCAAGGCCAAGAAGGTCGCGCGCATCGCCAAGGCGAAGCGCCACGAGACCGAGGGCAAGAACACTGTCGAGACGCCGATCAGCAAGTCGTTCACGGACCCCCGTGACGTGCTGCTGAAGCCGGTCGTCTCGGAGAAGAGCTACGCGCTCCTCGACGAGGGCAAGTACACCTTCATCGTGGCCCCGGGCGCCAACAAGACCCAGATCAAGCAGGCCGTCCAGGCGGTCTTCTCGGTCAAGGTCACCGGGGTCAACACGATCAACCGCCAGGGCAAGCGCAAGCGCACCAAGACCGGTTTCGGTCAGCGCGCGGGCTCCAAGCGCGCGATCGTGACCCTCGCTGAGGGCGACCGTATCGACATCTTCGGCGGTCCGGCCGCGTAAGCGGGTCGGATCGTCCGATATCGGACGAGGACTGAGAAATGGGAATCCGCAAGTACAAGCCGACTACGCCGGGCCGTCGTGGCTCCAGCGTCGCCGACTTCGTCGAGGTCACGCGGTCCACGCCGGAGAAGTCGCTGGTCCGCCCGCTGCACAGCAAGGGCGGCCGTAACAACGCCGGTCGTGTGACCGTTCGCCACCAGGGTGGCGGACACAAGCGCGCCTACCGAGTCATCGACTTCCGTCGCCATGACAAGGACGGCGTGCCGGCGAAGGTCGCGCACATCGAGTACGACCCCAACCGCACCGCGCGCATCGCGCTGCTGCACTACGCGGACGGCGAGAAGCGCTACATCCTCGCCCCGCGCAACCTGCAGCAGGGCGACCGCGTGGAGAACGGTCCCGGGGCCGACATCAAGCCGGGCAACAACCTGGCGCTCCGCAACATCCCGGTCGGTACCACGATCCACGCGATCGAGCTCCGTCCCGGTGGCGGCGCCAAGTTCGCCCGCTCCGCCGGTGCCTCCGTGCAGCTGCTCGCGAAGGAGGGCTCGATGGCCCACCTCCGCATGCCTTCCGGCGAGATCCGTCTGGTCGACCAGCGCTGCCGCGCCACGGTCGGCGAGGTCGGCAACGCCGAGCAGAGCAACATCAACTGGGGCAAGGCAGGCCGCAAGCGCTGGCTGGGCGTCCGCCCGACCGTCCGCGGTGTTGCGATGAACCCGGTCGACCACCCGCACGGTGGTGGTGAGGGCAAGACCTCCGGTGGTCGCCACCCGGTCTCCCCGTGGGGTCAGAAGGAGGGTCGTACTCGTTCGCCGAAGAAGGCTTCGAACAAGTACATCGTCCGCCGCCGCAAGACGAACAAGAAGCGCTAGGAGCGGGTTTAGATGCCGCGCAGTCTCAAGAAGGGGCCCTTCGTCGACGGCCACCTCATCAAGAAGGTGGACGTACAGAACGAGGCCGGCTCCAAGAACGTCATCAAGACCTGGTCCCGCCGCTCGATGATCGTCCCGGCCATGCTCGGCCACACGATCGCGGTGCACAACGGCAAGACCCACATCCCGGTGTTTGTCACCGAGTCGATGGTCGGCCACAAGCTCGGCGAGTTCTCGCCGACGCGCACCTTCCGGGGTCACGTCAAGGACGACCGGAAGTCGAAGCGCCGCTAGCGCGGGGTGACCGACCATGACAAACACTGAAGGGACAACCATGGAAGCCAGGGCCCAGGCGCGGTACATCCGCGTCACGCCCATGAAGGCCCGCCGCGTGGTGGACCTCATCCGTGGCATGGACGCCACGGAGGCTCAGGCGGTCCTGCGTTTCGCCCCGCAGGCCGCGAGCGTGCCGGTCGGCAAGGTGCTGGACAGCGCCATTGCCAACGCCGCGCACAACTACGACCACACCGACGCCGACAGCCTCTTCATCTCTGAGGCGTACGTCGACGAGGGTCCGACCCTGAAGCGGTTCCGGCCGCGTGCCCAGGGCCGTGCCTACCGGATCCGCAAGCGGACCAGCCACATCACCGTGGTCGTCAGCAGCAAGGAAGGAACCCGGTAATGGGCCAGAAGGTTAACCCGCACGGGTTCCGGCTCGGCATCACCACGGACTTCAAGTCCCGGTGGTACGCCGACAAGCTGTACAAGGACTACGTCAAGGAAGACGTCGCCATCCGTCGGATGATGACGTCCGGCATGGAGCGCGCCGGCATCTCGAAGGTGGAGATCGAGCGCACCCGTGACCGCGTCCGTGTGGACATCCACACCGCTCGCCCGGGCATCGTCATCGGCCGTCGTGGCGCCGAGGCCGACCGCATCCGCGGTGACCTGGAGAAGCTGACCGGCAAGCAGGTCCAGCTCAACATCCTCGAGGTCAAGAACCCGGAGACGGACGCTCAGCTGGTGGCCCAGGCCGTCGCCGAGCAGCTGTCCTCCCGCGTCTCCTTCCGCCGCGCCATGCGCAAGAGCATGCAGTCGGCGATGAAGGCCGGCGCCAAGGGCATCAAGATCCAGTGCGGTGGCCGCCTCGGCGGCGCCGAGATGTCCCGCTCGGAGTTCTACCGCGAGGGCCGCGTGCCCCTGCACACGCTCCGCGCGAACGTGGACTACGGCTTCTTCGAGGCCAAGACGACCTTCGGCCGTATCGGTGTGAAGGTCTGGATCTACAAGGGCGACGTCAAGAACATCGCCGAGGTCCGCGCCGAGAACGCCGCTGCCCGTGCGGGTAACCGCCCGGCTCGCGGTGGCGCGGGCGGCGGCGACCGCCCGGCCCGCGGCGGTGGCCGCGGTGGCGAGCGTGGCGGCCGCGGCCGCAAGCCGCAGCAGCAGTCCGCGCCGGCTGCCGAGGCCCCCAAGGCCGACGCTCCCGCCGCCGCTGCCGCTCCGGCTGAGAGCACCGGAACGGAGGCCTGACCAAAATGCTGATCCCCCGTAGGGTCAAGCACCGCAAGCAGCACCACCCCAAGCGTCGCGGTCAGGCCAAGGGCGGTACGCAGGTTTCGTTCGGCGAGTACGGCATTCAGGCCCTCACGCCGGCGTACGTGACGAACCGCCAGATCGAGGCCGCCCGTATCGCGATGACCCGCCACATCAAGCGTGGCGGCAAGGTCTGGATCAACATCTACCCGGACCGCCCGCTCACGAAGAAGCCTGCCGAGACCCGCATGGGTTCCGGTAAGGGTTCTCCCGAGTGGTGGATCGCGAACGTGCACCCGGGCCGGGTCATGTTCGAGCTGTCCTACCCCAACGAGAAGATCGCCCGTGAGGCCCTCACTCGCGCAGCGCACAAGCTGCCGATGAAGTGCCGGATCGTCAAGCGCGAGGCAGGTGAAGCGTGATGTCGGCCGGTACCAAGGCGTCCGAGCTGCGCGAACTGGGTGACGAGGAGCTTCTCAACAAGCTCCGCGAAGCCAAGGAAGAGCTGTTCAACCTCCGCTTCCAGGCGGCGACCGGTCAGCTCGAGAACCACGGTCGGCTCAAGGCCGTCCGGAAGGACATCGCGCGGATCTACACCCTGATGCGTGAGCGCGAGCTGGGCATCGAGACGGTGGAGAGCGCCTGATGAGCGAGAGCAACGTGACTGAAGAGCAGACCGCTTCCCGCGGCTTCCGCAAGACCCGTGAGGGTCTCGTCGTCAGCGACAAGATGGACAAGACCGTCGTCGTCGCCGTCGAGGACCGCGTGAAGCACGCGCTGTACGGCAAGGTCATCCGCCGTACGAACAAGCTCAAGGCCCACGACGAGCAGAACGCCGCTGGCGTCGGCGACCGCGTCCTCCTCATGGAGACGCGTCCGCTGTCCGCGACGAAGCGCTGGCGCATCGTCGAGATCCTCGAGAAGGCCAAGTAATTCCTGCGGGGTAATTCCGCAGGACAGTTCCGCCAGGCTCCAACAGGGCTGATTACTCAGCCCTGTTGGGGAACCGGCAGACGATCAGGAGATAGACGTGATCCAGCAGGAGTCGCGACTGCGCGTCGCCGACAACACTGGTGCGAAGGAAATCCTTTGCATCCGTGTGCTCGGTGGCTCCGGTCGCCGCTACGCGGGCATCGGTGACGTCATCGTCGCCACCGTCAAGGACGCGATCCCCGGTGGCAACGTGAAGAAGGGTGACGTCGTCAAGGCCGTCATCGTTCGCACCGTCAAGGAGCGCCGCCGTCCGGACGGCTCGTACATCCGCTTCGACGAGAACGCCGCCGTCATTCTGAAGAACGACGGCGACCCTCGCGGCACCCGCATCTTCGGCCCGGTCGGGCGCGAGCTGCGCGAGAAGAAGTTCATGAAGATCATCTCGCTGGCTCCGGAGGTGCTGTAAGCATGAAGATCAAGAAGGGTGACACGGTTCAGGTCATCACCGGCAAGGACAAGGGCAAGCAGGGCAAGGTCATTGCCGCTTACCCGCGCGACGAGCGCGTCCTGGTCGAGGGTGTGAACCGGGTCAAGAAGCACACCAAGGCCGGCCCCACCGCCAAGGGTTCGCAGGCCGGTGGCATCGTCACGACCGAGGCGCCGATCCACGTCTCCAACGTCCAGCTGGTCGTTGAGAAGGACGGCAACAAGGTCGTCACGCGTGTCGGCTACCGCTTCGACGACGAGGGCAACAAGGTTCGCGTTGCCAAGCGGACGGGTGAGGACATCTGATGACTACCACCACCACTCCGCGTCTCAAGACGAAGTACCGCGAGGAGATCGCGGGCAAGCTGCGTGAGGAGTTCTCCTACGAGAACGTCATGCAGATCCCCGGCCTCGTCAAGATCGTGGTGAACATGGGTGTCGGCGACGCCGCCCGTGACTCCAAGCTCATGGACGGTGCCGTCCGTGACCTGACCACGATCACCGGTCAGAAGCCGGCCATCACCAAGGCCCGCAAGTCCATCGCGCAGTTCAAGCTGCGCGAGGGTCAGCCGATCGGTGCCCACGTCACGCTCCGTGGCGACCGCATGTGGGAGTTCCTGGACCGCACCCTGTCGCTCGCGCTTCCGCGCATCCGCGACTTCCGTGGTCTGTCTCCCAAGCAGTTCGACGGTCGTGGCAACTACACCTTCGGTCTCACCGAGCAGGTCATGTTCCACGAGATCGACCAGGACAAGATCGACCGCGTCCGGGGTATGGACATCACCGTGGTGACCACGGCGACCAACGACGCCGAAGGCCGTGCCCTTCTCCGTCACCTCGGCTTCCCCTTCAAGGAGGCGTAAGCGAGATGGCGAAGAAGGCTCTGATTGCCAAGGCTGCTCGTAAGCCCAAGTTCGGTGTGCGTGGCTACACCCGCTGCCAGCGCTGCGGCCGCCCGCACTCCGTGTACCGCAAGTTCGGCCTCTGCCGCGTGTGCCTTCGTGAGATGGCTCACCGTGGCGAGCTGCCGGGCGTGACCAAGAGCTCCTGGTAGTCCGGTACTTCCGGACTCCCGAAGCTCTCGGTAAGCAGAGGGCACGGTCAGGTGCCCACCCCTCCATGGCTTAGGCTAGGAGGGTTGGGCGCCTGATTGCCGCCCATACGACTTACTACGCCGTAGGTCCACCGCACCGCACCCGCCTCGTCTCGGATCGAGGAGAGGGATGGGCACCTGGAAACCCCGGCGAGAGAGGCCGAAGGCCAATTCATGACCATGACTGATCCGATCGCAGACATGCTTACGCGTCTGCGGAACGCGAACTCGGCATACCACGACTCAGTGACGATGCCGGCATCGAAGATCAAGTCGCACATCGCGGAGATCCTCCAGCAGGAGGGCTTCATCACGGGCTGGAAGGTCGAGGACGCCGAGGTCGGCAAGAACCTCGTCCTCGAGCTGAAGTTCGGCCCGAACCGTGAGCGCTCCATCGCGGGCATCAAGCGGATCTCCAAGCCCGGTCTCCGGGTTTACGCGAAGTCCACCTCCCTGCCCAAGGTGCTCGGTGGCCTCGGCGTGGCGATCATCTCCACGTCGCACGGTCTCCTCACCGACAAGCAGGCCGGCAAGAAGGGCGTAGGCGGAGAAGTTCTCGCCTACGTCTGGTAGCGGAAAGGAATCGGAAGAAGCTATGTCGCGTATTGGCAAGCTCCCCATCACGGTTCCCGCCGGCGTGGACGTCACCATCGACGGCCGTACGGTCTCGGTCAAGGGCCCCAAGGGCACCCTGACCCACACCGTCGCTGCGCCGATCGACATCGCCAAGGGTGAGGACGGCGTGCTCAGCGTCACCCGCCCCAACGACGAGCGTCAGAACAAGGCCCTGCACGGCCTGTCCCGCACGCTGGTGGCGAACATGATCACCGGCGTGACCGAGGGTTACGTGAAGAAGCTCGAAATCAGTGGTGTCGGTTACCGCGTTGCGGCCAAGGGATCGAACCTCGAGTTCGCTCTCGGCTACAGCCACTCGATCACCGTCGAGGCGCCCGAGGGCATCTCGTTCAAGGTCGAGAACCCGACGCACTTCTCGGTCGAGGGCATCGACAAGCAGAAGGTCGGCGAGGTTGCGGCCAACATCCGCAAGCTGCGCAAGCCCGACCCGTACAAGGCCAAGGGCGTCAAGTACGAGGGCGAAGTCATCCGGCGCAAGGTCGGAAAGGCGGGTAAGTAAGCCATGGCATACGGTACGAAGATCGCTAAGGGCGACGCTTACAAGCGTGCTGCCATCAAGCGTCGTCACATCCGCATCCGGAAGCACATTTCCGGTACGGCTGAGCGTCCGCGCCTGGTCGTGACCCGCTCCAACCGCCACATCGTGGCCCAGGTCATCGACGACATCAAGGGTCACACCCTGGCGTCGGCGTCGACCCTGGACACCTCGATCCGCGGCGGCGAGAGCGACAAGTCCGCGCAGGCCAAGTCGGTCGGCGCCCTGGTCGCCGAGCGCGCCAAGGCCGCCGGTGTCGAGGCTGTCGTATTCGACCGTGGCGGCAATCAGTACGCGGGGCGCATCGCCGCCCTGGCGGACGCCGCCCGCGAAGCCGGACTGAAGTTCTAGTCGCTTCCGTAGCTAGCGGAAAGAGAGAGGTAATCCAATGGCTGGACCCCAGCGCCGTGGAAGCGGTGCCGGTGGCGGCGAGCGGCGGGACCGGAAGGGCCGTGACGGCGGCGCTGCTGCCGCCGAGAAGACCGCGTACGTTGAGCGCGTAGTCGCGATCAACCGCGTCGCCAAGGTTGTCAAGGGTGGTCGTCGCTTCAGCTTCACCGCGCTCGTCGTGGTGGGCGACGGTGACGGCACCGTCGGTGTCGGTTACGGCAAGGCCAAGGAGGTGCCGGCCGCGATCGCCAAGGGTGTTGAAGAGGCCAAGAAGCACTTCTTCAAGGTCCCCCGTATCCAGGGCACCATCCCGCACCCGATCACGGGCGAGAAGGCCGCGGGCGTCGTCCTGCTCAAGCCTGCTTCCCCCGGTACCGGCGTTATCGCCGGTGGCCCGGTGCGAGCTGTCCTGGAGTGCGCCGGCGTTCACGACATCCTGTCGAAGTCGCTCGGTTCGTCCAACGCGATCAACATCGTGCACGCGACCGTGGCGGCCCTCAAGGGCCTGCAGCGTCCCGAGGAGATCGCGGCCCGCCGCGGTCTGCCCCTCGAGGACGTCGCCCCCGCGGCTCTCCTTCGTGCACGTGCCGGGGCGGGTGCGTAATGGCTCGCCTCAAGGTCACGCAGACGAAGTCGTACATCGGCAGCAAGCAGAACCACCGTGACACGCTGCGGTCGCTTGGTCTCAAGGGGATCAACACCGTGGTCGTCAAGGAGGACCGCCCCGAGTTCCGCGGAATGGTGCACACCGTCCGCCACCTCGTGACGGTTGAGGAGGTCGACTGATCATGGCGGAGAACAACCCGCTCAAGATCCACAACCTCCGTCCCGCCCCGGGCGCCAAGACCGCCAAGACCCGTGTGGGTCGTGGTGAGGCGTCGAAGGGTAAGACGGCCGGTCGTGGTACCAAGGGCACGAAGGCCCGTTACCAGGTTCCGGAGCGCTTCGAGGGTGGCCAGATGCCCCTCCACATGCGTCTCCCGAAGCTGAAGGGTTTCCGTAACCCGTTCAAGACCGAGTTCCAGGTCGTGAACCTCGACAAGCTGGGCGCGCTGTACCCCGAGGGTGGCGAGGTCACCGTCGAGGGTCTGGTCGCCAAGGGTGCCGTTCGCAAGAACAGCCTCGTCAAGGTGCTCGGCCAGGGCGAGATCTCCGTGGCGCTGCAGGTTTCGGTTGACGCCGTCTCCGGCTCCGCCAAGGAGAAGATCACTGCCGCCGGCGGTACGGTCACCGAGCTCGTCTGAGTTGTTTTCGGACCGAGCCTGACCAACGTCAGCATCAGCGGCCGGGGTTGTCCCTCTCTGGGGGCCAACCCCGGCCGTTTTTTCAGCAGTCGTGACTCATGGGACGTTCGATCGGTATCCCCTAGGGGCGTCGATGTAGGTAGGCTGTGCGGCTGGTACCCAGCGTCGTCTTGGCATGCCGTAATCTCGTTCCACAGGCCATCAACCACACTTAGTCGTCACCTCACGCGCGCACACGCGGGGGTCGCAGGAGGCACCGTGCTCACCGCGTTCGCCCGGGCGTTCAGGACACCCGACCTGCGCAAGAAGCTGCTCTTCACGCTCGGCATCATCGTGGTGTACCGGGTCGGTACGCACGTCCCGATCCCGGGCGTCGATTACAAGAGCGTCCAGACCTGTATCGACGTCTCGAACGGCAACCAGGGTCTGTTCGGTCTGGTCAACATGTTCAGCGGTGGCGCGCTGCTCCAGATCACGATCTTCGCGCTCGGCATCATGCCGTACATCACGGCGAGCATCATTCTGCAGCTGCTGACCGTCGTGATCCCGCGCCTGGAAGCCCTCAAGAAGGAGGGGCAGGCCGGTACGGCGAAGATCACGCAGTACACGCGTTATCTGACCGTGGCGCTCGCCATCCTCCAGGGCACCGGTCTGGTGGCCACCGCCCGCAGCGGCGCCCTGTTCTCGGGCTGCCCGACGGCGAATCAGATCGTCCCGGACCAGTCGATCTTCACCACCATCACCATGGTCGTCTGCATGACCGCCGGCACCTGCGTCGTGATGTGGCTCGGCGAGCTCATCACCGACCGCGGCATCGGCAACGGCATGTCGATCCTCATGTTCATCTCGATCGCCGCGACCTTCCCGTCCGCTCTGTGGGCCATCAAGAAGCAGGGCACGCTGGCCGGCGGCTGGATCGAGTTCGGCACCGTCATCCTCGTCGGCCTGGTGATGGTCGGCCTCGTGGTCTTCGTCGAGCAGGCCCAGCGCAGGATCCCGGTGCAGTACGCGAAGCGCATGATCGGCCGCCGTTCCTACGGTGGTACGTCGACCTACATCCCGCTGAAGGTCAATCAGGCCGGTGTGATTCCGGTCATCTTCGCGTCGTCGCTGCTCTACATCCCGGCTCTGGTCGCTCAGTTCTCCGGCAGCACGTCCGGCTGGAAGACCTGGATCCAGACCAACCTGACCAAGGGTGACCACCCGATTTACCTGGTCAGCTACTTCCTGCTGATCGTTTTCTTCGCGTTCTTCTACGTGGCGATCTCGTTCAACCCCGAGGAAGTCGCGGACAACATGAAGAAGTATGGTGGCTTCATCCCGGGCATCCGGGCTGGCCGGCCCACCGCTGAGTACCTGAGTTACGTACTCAACCGGATCACCTGGCCGGGTTCGCTGTATCTGGGTCTGATCGCTCTCGTACCGACGATGGCGTTGGTCGGTTTCAACGCAAGCGGCAACTTCCCGTTCGGCGGGACCAGCATCCTGATCATCGTGGGTGTCGGTCTCGAGACGGTGAAGCAGATCGAGAGCCAGCTCCAGCAGCGCAATTACGAAGGGTTCCTCCGCTGATGCGAATCGTCCTCGTCGGGCCGCCGGGTGCCGGTAAGGGAACGCAGGCTGTGCGCCTCGCCAAGACGCTGCACATCCCGCACATCTCCACGGGCGACCTCTTCCGTGCCAACATCAGTCAGGCCACGGAACTCGGCAAACTGGCGAAGTCCTACATGGACGCGGGCAACCTGGTCCCGGACGAGGTCACCATCGCGATGGCCAAGGACCGCATGGAGCAGCCGGACGCCGAGGGCGGCTTCCTGCTGGACGGTTTCCCGCGCAATGTGTCGCAGGCCGAAGCGCTGGACGAGCTGCTGAAGACCGAGGGCATCAAGCTGGACGCGGTCCTCGACCTGGAGGTCTCCGAGGACGAGGTGGTCAAGCGCATCGCCGGCCGCCGCATCTGCCGGAAGGACTCCAGCCACGTCTTCCACGTGACGTACAGCCCGCCCAAGCAGGACGGTGTCTGTGACACCTGCGGCGGCGAGCTGTACCAGCGCGACGACGACTCCGAGGACACGGTCCGCACCCGCCTGGAGGTCTACCACACGCAGACCGAGCCGATCATCGACTACTACAAGCTCCAGGGCCTGGTGGTCACGATCTCGTCGCTCGGTCCGGTGGAAGAGATCACGCAGCGGGCGCTGGACGCGTTGAAGCGCGAGGACGAGGGCGACAAGTAGTCAGCCAGCAGAACCGGCCGCGGTGCCCGCAGGGGTGTCGCGGCCGTACTGTTGTGTACGGCCATTTTGTGTCCGGCCGTTGTGTACAGCCATTCTTTGTGTCGCGGAAGACGGAGAGCGCAGGCCCCCATGGTGCAGATCAAGACCCCCGAGCAGATCGCCAAGATGCGCGAGGCGGGGCTGGTCGTCGCCGCGATCCACGCGGCCACGCGTGAGGCGGCCGTACCCGGCGCCAGCACGAAGGATCTGGACGAGGTCGCCCGCAAGGTCCTCGCGGACCACAACGCGAAGCCGAACTTCCTCGGCTACGGCGGCTTCCCCGCGACGATCTGCACCTCGGTGAACGAGGTCGTCGTCCACGGCATCCCGTCCGAGGACGTGGTGCTGAAGGACGGCGACATCATCTCCATCGACTGCGGGGCGATCATCGATGGGTGGCACGGGGACGCGGCGTACACCGCGTTCGTGGGGTCGGGGCATTCTCCGGAGCTGCTTGAGTTGTCGCGGGTGACCGAGGGGTCGATGTGGGCCGGGATCGCCGCGATGAAGCTGGGGAATCGGCTCGTCGACATCTCCCGTGCGATCGAGACGTACATCCGGCGGCAGCCGAAGCCGGGTGGGGGTAAGTACGGGATCGTCGAGGACTACGGCGGTCACGGCATCGGTACCGAGATGCACATGGACCCGCATCTGTTGAACTACGTGGAGAAGCGGCGGGGTAAGGGGCCGAAGCTGGTGCCGGGGTTCTGCCTCGCCATCGAGCCGATGGTGTCGTTGGGGACCCCTAAGACCGAGGTGCTGTCGGATGACTGGACGGTCATCACGACGGATGGGACGTGGTCGTCTCACTGGGAGCACTCGGTTGCTCTGACGGAGGAGGGGCCGCTTGTGCTTACCGCTCCTGATGGTGGTAAGGCGAAGTTGGCTGAGTATGGGATCACGGCTGCGCCGGATCCGCTCGCGTAGTTGTTTGTCTGCGCGCCCGGTGGGGGCTGGTCGCGCAGTTCCCCGCGCCCCTGAAATACAGGGCATTGCAGTGCCCTGTGCTTAGAGATCTCCGCTGCGGGGCATCCTTCCTCGATTCGTCTTTCCGAGTGGCCTGACGTAGACTGACTCGTCGGCTCTCGTGCACCCGCATGTCCGCATGCACCCCGCAAGGGGAACGCACGGAGTCGATCAAGGTAGTCGATTCGAAGGGCGAAGCGTGGCCAAGAAGCAAGGTGCCATCGAGATCGAAGGCACTGTCGTCGAGTCTCTCCCGAACGCCATGTTCAAGGTGGAGCTCCAGAACGGCCACCAGGTCCTGGCACACATCAGCGGCAAGATGCGTATGCACTACATCCGCATCCTCCCTGACGACCGGGTCGTGGTGGAGCTGTCTCCGTACGACCTGACGCGTGGCCGGATCGTCTACCGCTACAAGTAGATCTTGCCCAGGTTCCGCGCAAGCGGCGCCGAAGGCAACTGACCCGGAGAACCTCACCAATGAAGGTCAAGCCGAGCGTCAAGAAGATCTGCGACAAGTGCAGGGTGATCCGCCGTCACGGTCGGGTCATGGTCATCTGCGAGAACCCGCGCCACAAGCAGCGCCAGGGCTGACGCACGACCTTCCCTCTGCATCTTTCGCAGAGTTTCGCGCGACGCGAGCAATACATGTTCATACGCAGGACCCGGGCGTAGTAGGCGCCCGACACCCCCGGCTCGGAGGCTGGGGACCCACGCCGTACCAAGTCTTCTACGGAAGAGGCCGGCGGCTGGGATCCGGTTCTGCGGAAGACCTCCGAAGATCAACTGGAGCCATTGAATGGCACGCGTTTCCGGTGTCGACATCCCGCGCGAAAAGCGTGTGGAGGTCGCCCTCACCTACGTGTTCGGCATTGGTCGGACCCTTTCCCAGCTGACGCTGGCCGAGACCGGCATCGACCCCAACACCCGCGTTCGCGACCTCTCGGAAGAGCAGCTCGTCGCGATTCGTGAGTACGTCGACGCCAACATCAAGACCGAGGGTGACCTCCGTCGCGAGATCCAGGCCGACATCCGCCGCAAGGTGGAGATCGGCTGCTACCAGGGTCTCCGTCACCGTCGTGGTCTGCCCGTTCGCGGTCAGCGCACCAGCACGAACGCTCGTACCCGCAAGGGTCCGCGTCGCGCCATCGCCGGCAAGAAGAAGCCGGGCAAGAAGTAGTCCGCAGCGGACAACGCTTCACCAGCGGTCTTCGCTGTAGGACCGACCACCTCCCCGTAGGAGTAATAGATGCCCCCCAAGGGTCGTCAGGGCGCTGCCAAGAAGGTGCGCCGCAAGGAAAAGAAGAACGTCGCTCACGGCCACGCGCACATCAAGAGCACGTTCAACAACACGATCGTCTCGATCACGGACCCCTCGGGCAACGTGATCTCCTGGGCCTCCGCCGGCCACGTCGGCTTCAAGGGCTCGCGCAAGTCCACCCCCTTCGCCGCGCAGATGGCCGCCGAGTCGGCCGCCCGTCGCGCGCAGGAGCACGGCATGCGCAAGGTTGACGTCTTCGTGAAGGGCCCGGGCTCCGGTCGCGAGACCGCGATCCGCTCCCTCCAGGCCACTGGCCTCGAGGTCGGCTCCATCCAGGACGTCACCCCCACCCCGCACAACGGCTGCCGTCCGCCGAAGCGCCGCCGCGTCTGACTTTTCGTCGGGCGTACGGTTGTCTTGGGTTTCGGGCGGTATGGCACTCCGGTGACGTACCGCCCGTACCCTTGTAGTACTCAAGGACATCAAATAGTGGGTGTCCATGACTGAAGGACTCACTTCATGCTGATCGCTCAGCGCCCCTCGTTGACCGAAGAGGTCGTCGACGAATTCCGCTCCCGGTTCGTGATCGAGCCGCTGGAGCCGGGCTTCGGCTACACCCTCGGCAACTCCCTGCGTCGTACGCTCCTCTCCTCGATCCCCGGTGCGGCGGTCACGTCCATCCGGATCGACGGCGTTCTGCACGAGTTCACCACCGTGCCGGGCGTCAAGGAGGACGTCACCGACCTGATCCTCAACATCAAGCAGCTGGTCGTCTCCTCGGAGCACGATGAGCCTGTCGTGATGTACCTGCGCAAGCAGGGTCCGGGTCTGGTCACCGCCGCCGACATCGCGCCTCCGGCCGGTGTCGAGGTGCACAACCCCGATCTCGTCCTCGCCACGCTCAACGGCAAGGGCAAGCTGGAGATGGAGCTCACGGTCGAGCGTGGCCGCGGTTACGTCTCCGCCGTGCAGAACAAGCAGGTGGGCCAGGAGATCGGCCGTATCCCGGTCGACTCCATCTACAGCCCGGTGCTGAAGGTCACGTACAAGGTCGAGGCCACGCGTGTCGAGCAGCGGACCGACTTCGACAAGCTCATCGTCGACGTCGAGACGAAGCAGGCCATGCGGCCGCGCGACGCCATGGCGTCCGCCGGTAAGACCCTGGTCGAGCTGTTCGGTCTCGCCCGCGAGCTGAACATCGACGCCGAGGGCATCGACATGGGCCCGTCCCCCACGGACGCCGCCCTTGCCGCTGATCTCGCCCTGCCGATCGAGGAGCTTGAGCTCACCGTTCGGTCGTACAACTGCCTCAAGCGCGAGGGCATCCACTCCGTGGGTGAGCTCGTGGCTCGTTCCGAGGCCGACCTCCTGGACATCCGCAACTTCGGTGCGAAGTCCATCGACGAGGTCAAGGCGAAGCTGGCCGGCATGGGCCTGGCCCTGAAGGACAGCCCGCCCGGATTCGACCCGACGGCCGCGGCGGACGCGTTTGGCGCGGACGATGACGTGGACGCCGGTTTTGTGGAGACCGAGCAGTACTGATCGGTTGTTGCCGGTGAGCGTCCGCTCGCCGGGTCCTGACCCCGGTACCTGATACGGCCGGGGCAGATACCAAGGAGAAAGAAATGCCGAAGCCCACCAAGGGTGCCCGTCTGGGCGGCAGTGCCGCGCACG
Source organism: Streptomyces sp. NPDC050528 (assembly GCF_044457795.1). Classification (NCBI taxonomy): domain Bacteria; kingdom Bacillati; phylum Actinomycetota; class Actinomycetes; order Kitasatosporales; family Streptomycetaceae; genus Streptomyces; species Streptomyces sp. NPDC050528. Next base: position 1,438,717 of record NZ_JBITHH010000001.1, on the reverse strand, counting down.
AGAAGCTGCTGCTCGCGAACCTCGCGAAGTCGCTCTTCGAGCACGGCCGTATCACCACCACCGAGGCGAAGGCCCGCAAGCTGCGGCCGTACGCCGAGCGTCTGATCACCAAGGGCAAGAAGGGCGACCTTCACAACCGCCGTCAGGTGCTTCAGGTGATCACGGACAAGAGCGTCGTCCACACGCTCTTCACCGAGATCGGCCCGCGCTACGAGAACCGTCCCGGTGGCTACACCCGTATCACCAAGATCGGTAACCGTCGTGGCGACAACGCGCCCATGGCTGTCATCGAGCTCGTTGAGGCGCTGACTGTTGCACAGGCTGCGACGGGTGAGGCCGAGGCTGCGACCAAGCGTGCTGCGAAGGACGCCGAGGTTGCTGCGCCGGTTGAGGTTGTTGAGGACGCGAAGCCGGCTGAGGTTGAGGCCGACGAAGAGTCCAAGGACGCGTAACACCGTTTTTGGGTGCCGGTCCGTCGTGGCTGGTCGCGCAGTTCCCCGCGCCCCTGAAGGGGCGCTTCAGTGGGCCCGTTCCTTCTTGGGACGGGCCCACTTTTGTGTAGGTGAAAGGATCTCGGTGTGAGTGATGACGTAGAGGCCGGGTTCGTACGCGTTCGGCTCGATCTCTCCTACGACGGGACCGGCTTCTCCGGGTGGGCCAAGCAGGCCGGGGGGCGGCGGACTGTGCAGGGGGAGGTTGAGGATGCGTTGCGGACGGTTACGCGGTCGGGGGCCGTGGCGTACGACCTGACTGTGGCCGGGCGGACCGATGCCGGGGTGCATGCTCGGGGGCAGGTGGCGCATGTCGATCTGCCGGGGGAGTTGTGGGCGGAGCATCGCGAGAAGCTGTTGAAGCGGCTTGCGGGGCGGTTGCCGAAGGATGTGCGGGTGTGGGGTGTGGCGGAGGCACCCGAGGGCTTCAACGCGCGGTTCGCGGCTCTGTGGCGGCGTTATGTGTACCGGGTGGGGGATCGGCCGGGGGGAGTCGATCCGTTGCTGCGGAACCATGTGCTGTGGCACGACTGGGAGTTGGACGTCGATGTGATGGACGCCGCTGCCAAGTCCCTTGTGGGGGAGCATGACTTCGCCGCTTATGCGAAGAAGCGTGAGGGGGCGTCGACCGTTCGGGAGATTTTTGACTTCGGGGTGCGGCGGCGGGACGACGGTGTCGTCGAGATCGAGGTGCGGGCCGACGCCTTCTGCCACAACCAAGTGCGTTCCATGGTGGGCGCGTTGCTGTTCGTCGGCGATGGGCACCGGGGTGCCGAATGGCCGCGGAAGGTGCTGGACGCGGGGGTGCGCGACAGTGCCGTGCATGTCGTACGGCCGCAGGGGCTGACCCTGGAGGAAGTCGCTTACCCGGTGGACGAGTTGCTGGCCGAGCGGCAGGTGCTGGCCCGGCGGGTGCGGGGCACTCTGCACTGAGGAGTTGGGCCCGCGCGGGCCCAACTCCCTTTCCCGCTACGCCGGTTCCACGATCAGCCAGGCCACCGTCGAGGTGTCGCCCGCAACTCCCTTGACGCTGAAGGACGTTCCGGCCGTGCGGGCGGAGACGTACGCGATGCCGGCGGGGGTGCCGCCGGGGGCCTGGACGGTTAGGAAGACGCGGCTGGTCGCCGTCACCGCGGTGGTCGCCACCGTCACCGCCGTGGCGCCGTTCAGGGTGAGGGTGCCCATCTTGGCGTTGGTGCCCTCTTTGACGCGCAGGCCCTTGCCGGCCAGGGCCGCCACGATGTCCGAGTCGGGGCTGCCGATCTGGGCCGGGGCGAGGCGGGCCCAGGTGGTGTCGCGGCCGGCGGAGCCGCCGGGGCCGAAGGTCTGGGTGCCGTTGATCTCGATGGCGAAGCGGTTGATGGCGTCGCCGGTGATCTGGGACTGGAAGGCGCGGGAGGCCGTGTCGGCGCCGGTGACGGCGTAGCCCTGGCCGGCGGCGCGGCTCTGGAGGAGGTTCACGCCGGGGCTGGAGTTGGCGTTGACGACGACCCCCGGGGTGGTGAACGACACCCGGCCGGTGCCGCGCGTGACGGTGACCGGGGTGTCGAGGGCGGTGCCGTCGTCGCCGTAGCGGATCAGGGCGAAGTCGGAGCCGTCGCCCGTGCCGGACTCGGCGGTGTCGGTGGTGCGCAGGGCCCAGCGGCGGTTCTTGCCGCGGCTCCAGAACTGGACGTCCCGGACGGTGCCGGCGGCCCCGGAGACCATGTGGACGTCGGACTTGTCCCAGGTCAGGGCGGTGGCGGTCTGGGTGCCTGCAGTGACGCCGCTGTGTCGGACCAGGACCGCGCCGGCGTCGTTGAAGGGGGCCGTGGTCCCTACGTATTCGCCGCCTACGACCGAGACGCAGCTCGCGGAGTTCAGGGCCGAGGTGGTGATGCCGTAGGCCGGGGAGTAGGAGCCGCCGTTGTCGTCGTCGCGGCCGACGCTGGTGGAGCAGCCGGTGAGGACCACGCCCTCGGCCGAGGTGCCGGTGATGGTGAAGCCGGAGGCGGTGGTGGCCGTTTTGCCGTCGCGTTTGGCCAGGCAGCCGAGGAGTTGGAGGAAGCGGCCGCCCGGTGACGTGGAGAGGTGGAAGCCGTCCTGGCCGTTGCGGTCGGTGTTGCAACCGACCAGCACCATCGAGTAGTTGATGCCGGTGATGCTGTAGCCGTGTTGCGTGTTCCACTCGGAGCGGCAGTCGACCATCGTGACGGCGTTGGGGTTGAGGATGTCGTAGCCGTTGAGGTCGTTGGCCTGGGAGTAGCACTGGAAGAGGTCGGCGTCGACCAGGCCGCCGCCGGTGCCCGCCGAGTCGCCCCAGGTGAAGCCGTGGCCCTCGTTGGCGACGCAGTGCACCTGGTTGAGCTGGAAGCCGGACGCGTTCTGGGCGTTGAGGCCGTCGCCGGTGAACCGCCAGATCGTCACCTTGTCCATGCCGACGTCCCGGACGCCGGGGCTGACGCGGACGCCGGTGATGGCGGTGCCCGCCTTGTTCAGCACGGTGAGGTTCTGGTCGTCGTAGCAGCCGCGCAGGGCGAGGCCGTAGAGCCGGGGGCCGCCCTGGTAGGCGGATTTGTGGTAGGCGTCGGTCGTCGAGGAGGCGTCCGGGGCCGGGTCGATGACGATCAGGGCGTCGCCGTCGAAGCCGGTGCCGAGGTCGGTGTTGCGGTACGTCGGCCGGAGGAAGGAGCCGACCATGAACGTGCGGTCCGGGAAGTGCGGGTTCCAGTCGCCGCGCAGGGTCACGCCCAGGGAGAGCTTCAGGGGCGAGCCGAGCTTGTAGCGGCCCGGCGGGAAGTAGACGGTGCCGCCCTGGCCGGCCGCGTCGATCGCCTTCTGGATCGCGGGCTGGTCGTCGGCGGTGTTGTCGCCGAGGGCGCCGTAGGCCACGTCCTTGACGTTCAGCCAGCCGGCACCGGTGTCCGCGGCGGCCGCCTCGCCGGCCACGGCGACCGTGGTGGCGAGGGCGGCCCCACCGAGACCGGCCGCAGTGGCGAGCATGCGGCGTCTTGAGGTGGATGCGGATATGGGTGTGGAGTGGTCGTGCGCGGTCATGGACAGGCCCCCCTGGATCCGGTCGCCGATCACTGCTCAGTGATCACTGATCGGGGAGGATCTCACAGGGCTGTTACGCCTTGTCCGTCCAGCTGGCCACGAGCTTGTACGTGTCGGGGTTGTTCTGCTTCGTGTACGAGTAGGCGTCGATCTTGAGCTTGTGGCCGTTCTTGAAGCTCATGTCGCAGGTCTTCGTCTTGCCCTTGCCCAGGACGGCGCAGGTGTCCAGCGTCGGGTTCTTCGCGGACACGTCCTCGACGTAGACCAGGATGCCGGTCTTGCCCGCCTTGGTGTCCCAGACCTTGAGGATCTCGCCCTTGGACGTGAACTTGGCCTTGCCGCCGGTGAAGGCGTAGTACGTCGACGCGGACGCCGTCCCGGCGGTGGCCAGCGTCAGGGCGACGCCTGCCGCCATGATCGAAGCGGTGACGCTCTTGCGGAACTTCATGCGTGAACCCCGTGTTTGTGCAGGTCGGTTGGCTGATCGCACGCCTGATGGCGCGTGCGGCCGACCCTGTCGAAGCCCCGGGGTGAAGTGGATCATGGGGTGCCGTGCCCACCTGCACGGAGGCGTCGAACCCGCGTCCCCGTTACTGCTGGGCCGCCGCCGAAGCCTGGGCCTCGCCGCGGGCGCGGATCTGGTCGAAGGCGAACTTGCCCAGGTCGTCGCCGATCGCGAAGACCTTGGTGTCCTTCGTCGTCACGTCCTTGCCGTTGGTGAAACCGGCGATCGTGAAGTAGGCGTAGCGGCCGTAGGCGTTGGTCGTCGTGCGGCAGACCGCGCCGTTGCAGAAGGCGCTGACGCCCGTGCCGGAGAGGGGCCTGATGATGCTCTTCTTGTCCGCCTGCGTCTTGACCTTCGTGGCCGCGGCCTCGGTGTCGAAGACGGCCACGCCGACCGTCACCGCGACGCCGTCCTTGATGTAGGAGACGCGCATGAGGCGGGTGCAGTCGTTCGCCGTGAGGATCTTCGGGAGGGTCGACTGGGCGGCCGAGGCGCAGTTCGTGGTGTCGGCCGTCGGGCCCTTCTTGTACACCGTCGAGACGACCGTCAGCTGGGTGCCCGGGAAGAGGGTCGCGGGGCTGAGCGGCGCGGTGTCCTTCGCCTTGCTGGAGATGAACTCCTTCGGGTCCAGCGGCGGGGGCGCGCTGGTCGGCGCGAAGGACGGCGAGGTGGCGTCGGCACTGGGCACGGAGGCGCTCGCGGGCAGGTTCGTGGGCTTGCCGGACGCGCTCGTGTCGCCGTTCGCCGACATCACGGCCATGGCGACGGCCGTCCCGACGGCCACCGTCGCGAGCGCGCCGCCGCCTATGAACAGCAGTCTCTTGCGCCGGTTGCGCGTCTCCGCCGCGTCGGCGAGCGCCGCCCAGTCAGGGGTCTGCTCGTCGACGTTGCCGCCCCACGGCTGCTGCGAATTGGGTTTCCAGGGATCCCACTGGGACTGGGGTCCCCCCTGTCCGAAGCTCATGGGTCGCATCCTAGACGGGGGGACGGGCGTACTGGTGCGCCTCAATGAGGCCTGAGGCAACTGACGTTGGGGATGTCACGGTAAGTATTTTCGCGGTTGCTGTCCGCAGCCGTACGGGGTGCTCCCGCCGCGTTTTGACCCGTCCGGGGCGGCGCGGGTACTCTTGCAGTTCGTTATGCGTATCGGCTTGGTCGTTCTCACGCGAGAGGCCCTTACGTAGGTTCCCTGGAGCAGTTACCAGTGGGCGGCATACGGGCAGGGTCCCCGGCATTGTCGTCCCCAGCTGCACGATCGCTTCAGTGATGCCATGTGTCAGGCCCTATCCACTGAAGAAGTGAAGGCTACGAAGTGCGTACGTACAGCCCCAAGCCCGGCGATGTGACTCGCCAGTGGCACGTCATCGACGCCCAGGACATCGTCCTCGGCCGTCTGGCTACCACTGCCGCGAACCTCCTCCGCGGCAAGCACAAGCCGACCTATGCCCCGCACATGGACATGGGCGACTTCGTCATCATCATCAACGCCGACAAGGTTCACCTGTCCGGCAACAAGAAGACCCAGAAGCTGGCGTACCGCCACTCCGGCTACCCGGGTGGTCTGCGCTCCGTCCGTTACGACGAGCTGCTGGCGAAGAACCCCGAGAAGGCCGTCGAGAAGGCCATCAAGGGCATGATCCCCAAGAACACCCTGGGCCGTCAGATGATCAGCAAGCTGAAGGTCTACTCGGGCGACCAGCACCCGCACGCTGCCCAGCAGCCGGTGCCGTTCGAGATCACCCAGGTCGCGCAGTAGTTCCGGCCACACCCCCTAAGACAGAAAAGAATCTGAGGAGAACCGTGGCCGAGACCACCGTTGAGCAGCCGGTCGAAGAGACCGAGACCGAGCTCGTCGACATCGAGAGCTACACCACCGAGTCCGACGTCCCCGTCGAGGGTGAGTACACGTCGGAGTCGCTCGCCGGCCGCTTCGGCGACCCGCAGCCCGCCGCCGGCCTGGGCCGCCGCAAGAACGCCATCGCGCGCGTTCGCATCGTGCCCGGCACCGGCAAGTGGAAGGTCAACGGGCGCACGCTCGAGGACTACTTCCCGAACAAGGTCCACCAGCAGGAAGTCAACGAGCCCTTCAAGGTGCTCGAGCTGGACGGCCGTTACGACGTCATCGCCCGTATCTCGGGTGGCGGCGTCTCCGGTCAGGCCGGTGCCCTGCGCCTCGGCGTGGCCCGCGCGCTGAACGAGGCCGACGTGGACAACAACCGCGGCGCCCTCAAGAAGGCCGGTTACCTCCGTCGCGACGACCGTGCGGTCGAGCGCAAGAAGGCCGGTCTCAAGAAGGCCCGCAAGGCCCCGCAGTACAGCAAGCGCTAAATCTCGCCTGCTGTTTGTACTCCGAACGCCCCGGCGGCACGCCACTTGTGCCGTCGGGGCGTTCGTTTATCACAGCCGGGGGCGTATAACGGCACAAGACGCTCAAAGGCTTGTGTGATCGGATGACCAGGCATCGTATGCCTGGAATGCAGGACTTTCTTGCAGGATTTTCGCCTTCCTCAGGAGGACAAGTGGGACGACTCTTCGGCACGGACGGCGTGCGCGGTGTCGCCAACGCGGATCTGACGGCCGAGCTGGCCCTCGGCCTCTCCGTCGCGGCGGCGCATGTGCTCGCCGAGGCGGGCACGTTCGCAGGCCACCGGGCGACGGCCGTGGTCGGGCGGGACCCGCGCGCGTCCGGGGAGTTCCTGGAGGCGGCCGTGGTCGCCGGCCTGGCCAGCTCGGGAGTGGACGTACTGCTCGTCGGTGTGCTGCCCACCCCCGCGGTGGCGTATCTCACCGGTGTGCTGGGCGCCGACCTCGGTGTGATGCTCTCCGCGAGCCACAACGCCATGCCCGACAACGGACTGAAGTTCCTCGCGCGCGGCGGGCACAAGCTCGACGACGAGCTGGAGGACCGGATCGAGAAGGTCTACGAGGAGCACCGCACCGGCGCCCCCTGGGACCGCCCGACCGGCTCGGGCGTCGGCCGGGTCCGGCACTACAACGAGGGGTTCGACCAGTACGTCGCCCATCTCATCGGCGTGCTCCCGAACCGGCTCGACGGGCTGAAGATCGTCCTCGACGAGGCGCACGGTGCCGCTGCGCGGGTCTCTCCGGAGGCGTTCTCGCGGGCCGGTGCCGAGGTCATCACGATCGGCGCGGACCCCAACGGGCTGAACATCAACGACGGTTGCGGCTCGACCCACCTGGGTCTGCTCAAGGCCGCGGTCGTCGAGCACGGTGCGGACTTCGGCATCGCGCACGACGGTGACGCCGACCGTTGCCTGGCCGTGGACCACACCGGTGAAGAGGTCGACGGGGACCAGATCATGGCCGTGATCGCGCTGGCGATGCGGGAGCGTTCCGCACTGCGCTCCGACACCGTCGTCGCGACCGTCATGTCGAACCTCGGCTTCAAACTGGCCATGGAGCGTGAGGGGTTGACGCTCGTTCAGACCGCGGTCGGGGACCGTTACGTCCTGGAGGAGATGAAGGAGCACGGCTACGCGCTGGGCGGCGAGCAGTCCGGGCACGTCATCATCCTGGATCACGCGACGACCGGTGACGGCACGTTGACCGGGCTGATGCTGGCGGCTCGGGTCGCCGACACCGGTCGTACGCTCAAGGATCTCGCGTCCGTGATGACGCGGCTGCCGCAGGTGCTCATCAATGTGCCGGACGTGGACCGTACGCGGGTCGGTACGTCTGCGGATCTGGCGGCCGCGGTTGCCGAGGCGGAGCGTGAACTCGGGTCTACGGGGCGGGTGTTGCTGCGGCCGTCGGGTACGGAGCCGTTGGTGCGGGTGATGGTGGAGGCGGCTGATATCGACCAGGCTCGGTCGGTGGCGGGGCGGTTGGCGGATGCGGTGAAGTCGGCGCTGGGGTAGTTCCTGGTTCCGGGTCGGGGGTGGGGGATCTGTGCGGTGCGGGCTGCGGGTTGGATGTGGCTGGTCGCGCAGTTCCTCGCGCCCCTTGAGGCGGTCCCGTATCTGGTCGGCCGCGCGTGTGTTGTGGTTGTTCGCGCCTCTGGCTGGGTCATGGTCGGCGGCGTTGTGTTGACCAGAGCCATTTTTGGGTCAGCAAGGTCAGGGTGCCTGCCAGGACGATGCCCAGTAGGTTCAGGAGGAGTTGTTCCGTCGAGCCCCATGCCTGGCGGTACTCGTTGTAGGCGAAGGCAACGGCCGCGTTCGCCGCGGCCGGGACTGTGGTGACCGAGATGGCCACGCCCACCAGGAGGCCCGACTTCGCCGAGGTCAGTGAGAGGGTGCCGGCGATGCCGGCGAGGACCGCAACGACGAAGGAGAAGGCGTCGGGCTGGTAGATGAAGTTGGTGTTGGGGCGGTCGGCCTCCAGCCTGACCTTGGTGAACAGGTCCACGGCGTCCATGAAGTAGCTGAAGCCGACCGTGACCAGCATGGCGACGGCGAAGCCGACGAGCAGCGCGATCAGGGAGCGCAGGGCGAGGCGGGGCGCGCGGCGCGCGATCGCCGTGCAGATGCCGGCCAGCGGGCCGAACTCCGGGCCGACCGCCATCGCGCCGACGATCAGGATCGCGTTGTCGAGCACCACACCGCAGGCCGCGAGCATCGTGGCGAGGGTGATGAAGGCGACGTAGGTGATCGAGAGCGTCGACTCCTCGTGCGACGCGTCGGCGAGGTGCTCCCACAGCACCGCGTCCGCGCCCTCGCCGGGTGCGTCGTCCTGGGCCTGGTCCGCCCGCTCCGACAGCGACAGGGCGATGTTCTCGACGGCGATCGAACCGGTCCGGTCGAGCCCCAACTCCCTTAGCGCGGCGATGAGTTCGTCGCCGGCCTCGCGGGCGACATCGCACATGACGACGTCGCCGACGGGGTTGCGGGCGGCGCCGGTCATGACGACGAGGTGGGCGGTGCCGACCGTCGTCTCGATGAGTCGGACCACGTCGTCGGTGCGGTCGGTGGGGGTGATGAGGCGCAGGTGCAGCATGGAGCCTTTTTAACAGGCCGCGCTCGTCCGCCTGTTCAGACTGTTCAGAGCTTGCGCAGGCTCAGTCGCTGGACCTTGTGGTCGGTGCCCTTGCGGATGACGAGGGTGGCGCGGCCTCGGGTGGGGGCGATGTTCTCCACCAGGTTGGGCTTGTTGATGGTGCGCCAGAGGGTGCGGGCGTAGTCGACGGCCTCCTCCTCGGAGACCTGGGTGTACTTGCGGAAGTACGAGTCCGGGTTCTGGAACGCGGTGGCGCGCAGCTTGCGGAACCGGTTCAGGTACCAGCGCTCGATGTCCTCGGCGCTCGCGTCGACGTACACACTGAAGTCGAAGTAGTCGGCGAGACCGACGCGGGTACGGCCGTCCTTGCCGGGGAGGGCCGGCTGGAGCACGTTCAGGCCCTCGACGATCAGGATGTCGGGGCGGCGGACCGTGAGTCGCTGGTCGGGGACGATGTCGTAGATGAGGTGGGAGTAGACGGGTGCGGTGACCTCGTCCTTGCCGGCCTTGATGTCGGCGACGAAGCGGGTGAGGGCGCGGCGGTCGTACGACTCGGGGAAGCCCTTGCGCGACATGAGCCCGCGCGCCTCCAACTCCCGCGTGGGGAGCAGGAATCCGTCGGTCGTGACCAGCTCGACGCGGGGGTGCTCCGGCCAGCGGGAGAGCAGCGCCTGGAGGAGGCGCGCGACGGTCGACTTTCCTACGGCCACGGAGCCGGCGACGCCTATGACGAACGGGGTGCCGGACTGGGAGCCCTGTTCGCCCAGGAAGGTGTTCAGGGCGCCTCTGAGGGCGTCCGTGGCGCCGACGTAGAGGTTGAGAAGTCTGGACAGCGGGAGGTAGATGTCACGGACCTCGTCGAGGTCGATGACATCGCCCAGGCCGCGCAGCTTCTCGACCTCCTCGGCGGTGAGCGGCAGCGGCGTCTTGTCGCGCAGCGCGCTCCACTCGGCTCGGGTGAGGTCGACGTAGGGAGTCGCCTCCGGCTTGTGCCGGTGGGCGCTCCGGGGCATCGGGGAGACCGGAGAGATCACAGTCCATTGTTAACGGAGTTTGAACGGGGTGGCGGGTGGGGTGCGTCACGTGGGGAGCGGTGGGGTTTCGTCGGCCGGTCGCTTCGTGTGTGGTCAGGTGAAATCCGCGTAGGCGAGACGGGTCTCGCAGATCCGGCACCGGAAGAGGTACGCGGTCGGCCCGCCGTCCTTGTCGAGCGCGTCGAGGAAGGCCTCGACCTGGTCCGGCGGCCATGTCCACGCTGCGCACTGCCGGCGGAGGTGGTCGACGGCGTCCGGGTACGCGGCGAGCTCCTTGCTTCCGGCGGGCCCGAGGAACGCGGCGCCGTCGCCGCAGTGCGTCAGCCAGTACGGGGACTGCCAGGCGGTGAACCCCGGTGTGCGGGTCAGGACGGCCATGACGACGTCCCGGGGTACGGCGCCCTCGACGGTGTCGGCGAAGGAGGCGTCGTAGCGTTCGGCGGCGGTTCCGGAGGCGATGCAGTACGGGCAGATGGCGGTGTCCGGGGCGTCGGCCGCGTAGACGGGACCGGTGTACACCCAGCCGCGTTCCTGCCCGCAGCACGCGCAGGGTTCGTCGGAGGCGGCCACGGAACCGGTGGAGACGGGGTCCGGGTGGTACGGGAAGCGGGGCAGGATCGGCCGTTGCCGGGGTTCCGGCTGCGGAGCGATGGCGAGGGCGATGGCCTGTCCGGTCAGGGCCGGCGGCGGGACCACGATCGCCTCCGCCCGCAGGTTGTCCGGGAGGTGCCCCCGGTCGGCCTCGGTCGTCAGGATCGCCGGGCGGCCCTCCGGGACGACCACCGCGCCGGTCCGACGGGCGAGTTCGGCGACGAGGTCGAGGACGCGTCCGGGGGAGGGGCGGTGGAAGGTGAGGCCGTGGGCGTCGCCGTAGACGTCCGTTGTTCCGCAGTCCTCGGCTTCGAGTGCTGTGAGCGCTGCGAGTACGTCGCGTAGCGCGGGCTCGTCCATCGGGGCGGGTTCTCCGCCGACGAACCGGCACAGGTAGAGGCTGTAGCTCACGTCGTCAGTTCGTTTCGTCGCGTTTCTCGGGTCGGGCCGGGCGGAGGAGGAAACGGATGGATCAGGGCCGGGTCGATCAGGACCGGGTGGATCAGGGTCGGAAGCCCGTCACCAGGACCATGCTTCCGTGCGCGTGTCCGTCCGGTTCCTCGACCTCGAATCCCGCCGAGGCGAGGATCCCCATGAGGGCTGCCTGCATGTGGTTGAGCACCGTGTTGTGGTGGCGCACGGCCGGGGGCGGGTTCGCGTAGTCGATGCCTTTCGCGAAGAGGTCGAGCGCGGGGTCGCGCAACTCCGCGTCCGTGTGCCAGTTCGCGTACACCCCGCCGTCGACGAAGGGCGTGACGTGTACGTCCACGCCGGGCAGGTAGTGCGGCCCGCCGCTGAGGTCACCCCGGTCCACGGGAAAACCGACGAGCCGCAGTGCCTGACACACCTGCTCGGCCAGTGCGTGGCGCGCTTCGACGATCTCCGGTGGGGCTTTCGGGGGCAGGTCGAATCGGGGGGTGTCCGTCATGGGGTCTCCTGGGCGGGCGTGGGACGTGGGGTGGGCGTCGGGTCGGACAGCGTTCCGAAGACCAGGACGTGGTCCGGGTTCATGGCGTCGTTGTCCGGCGTCGCGAGGACTCCCGCCGACAGCAGGATGTTGATCAGCGCGCTCTGCATGTGCAGGCCGATGATCCCGGGACAACGGACGACGGGTGCGTCGGGATCACCGGAGGTGAGGCTGTCGACGGCCGCACTGAGCATGGCGGGGTCGCATCTCCAGTTCAGGGACACGGGCGCCGAAGCCGTCTCGGCGTCGGGGTCGACGTAGACCACAGCGCCTGCCCGGTTGGTTGCTGTGGGCTCTCCGTCCCGGAAGGCGGGCAGGCCGGCTTGCCGGAGTGCCTGGATCACCTGCCCGGCCAGCGCCTCGCGTGCCTCGACGATCTCCGGTGGGGCTTTCGGGGGCAGGTCGAACACGGGGTGGTCGGACATGGGGTGGTCAGGCGCGGGGCGGTCGGGCATGGGGTCTCCGGTCGCTCGGTCAGTTCTCCGGGGCGAGGTGGCCGATGGTGTCCGGTACATGGGACGGGCCGTAGCCGAACTGGTCGCCGAGGGCTCGGTACGCGGCGTATCGGGGCGGGGTGGGCGCTGATCGTCCGGGTCGACAGTGCCGGGGTCGCCTCGTCGATCGCCTCCAGTACCGGCTGGGTGAGCGCGGTCCTGGCCGGTCCTACGACGGGTGTGTAGGCGGGGGCGACCTCCCTCAGGCGTTCCTCGCACACGTCCGCGATCAGCCTGAGCCAGTCCCGCCCGTCGATGCCGAGCCGGTCGATGTCGAGGCCCCGGTCGGACACGGCCAGCCACAGGGTGGTGAGGGTGTCGGCGCTCAGGGGGGAGTTCAGGAGGCGGTGGGTGTCCTCGAACAGCAGCGCCGCCGCGGTGCCCGGGGTCTCCGCGGAGTCGTCGAACGTCGCGGCGTGCGCCACGCCCTCCCGTGCCGTGGGTTCCTCCCAGAACGTGGAGAAGCGCTCCGCCAGGACCGAGATGCCGAAGTCTCCCGAGCGGTCGCGTCGCGCCGGGTCGATGGGCAGCCACTGGATGTCGAGGCCGTCGTAGATCAGCGGTCCTGGCCGGCCGAGTTCCGAGGAGAGTTCCATCAGGCGGTCGTACTGATCCTTGGCGACCGGTACCGCCCACGCTTTCAGGACGCGGAGCAAGAGGCGGAATCCGGTCTCCCCGTCGGCCTGCCCGGCGATGGCCTCCAGGGCCTCCGGAACCGTCGCGGGCAAGGTCCGCCCGGCACCGCCGTGTACCAGTGCGTGCCTCAACTCGGCTGCGGAGACGCGTATTTCGGCTACGACGGCTGCGCGCAGCTTCTCTTCCGCGAACTCGGGGGGCGATGGCGAGGGCCAGTACACCTGGGGCTTCTTGCGGGGCCGGGCCGGGTACAGCTCCGCGAGCCGGGTCAGCCAGCCGTGGAGGTCCGTCCCGAAGTCCGCCGGGTCGAAGCGCTCGTGCGTGGCCGCCAGCCAGGCCGCGCGGAGTGTCTCGTCCGGCAGATCGGAGTCGAGCAGGCAGCGGATGTCCACGCCGAGTTCCACGGCACCTTCGCCTTCGCAGTCACCGGCCACCTCGGCGGCGAACTCCCGTGCGCGCGCGAGGTCGGGTGCGGTGGCCGAGGCGAGTTTCCCGGCGAGCGCGCTCAGCCCGAAGTCGTCCTCGTAGAACGCGAAGAGCTGTTCGCGTTGTCTGGCCATGGTGTGGTTCCCCCGGGTGCTGGCTGTCGGCCGCTGGTCGACGGCTTGAACTGCCTGCCGCTGGTCCACGGCTTGAACTGAACGTCTGCGGATGGGCGGATTGGGTCAAGATCCGGTCAAGCGCGCGTCACTCTAGGCAGGTGGTGGGTGTCCTGAGCAAGGGATTTCCCTGCCGGTGGCGGGGATGGCGTGAAGTCGCCGACGGGCCGGGTGTACGGGACACGGGTGGCCGGTTTTCGATCATGGCCACAATTTCCGAAATCGGGCAAGAAGTGCCGTGTTCGGACGGGCTCCGGCGCCTAGGCTGCGGCGCATGTGCGGAATCGTGGGATACGTGGGGTCGCAGTCGGCGCTTGATGTGGTGATGGCCGGACTGAAGCGGCTGGAGTACCGGGGGTACGACTCGTCGGGTGTCGCCGTGCTCGCGGACGGCGGGCTGGCGGCGGCCAAGAAGGCCGGGAAACTCGTCAATCTGGAGAAGGAGCTGGTCGACCGCCCGCTGCCGGCGGGGTCGACGGGCATCGGGCACACGCGCTGGGCCACACACGGCGGCCCGACCGACGCGAACGCCCACCCGCACCTCGACAACGCGGGGCGCGTCGCGGTCGTCCACAACGGCATCATCGAGAACTTCGCCTGTCTGCGGGCCGAGTTGGCGGAGCGCGGGCACGATCTCGCCTCCGACACGGACACCGAGGTGGTCGCGCATCTGCTGGCCGAGGAGTTCTCGGGGTGCGCGGACCTGGCGGAGGCGATGCGGCAGGTGTGCCGGCGTCTTGAGGGCGCGTTCACGCTGGTCGCGGTGCACGCGGACGAGCCGGACGTGGTCGTGGGCGCGCGGCGCAACTCCCCGCTCGTGGTCGGCGTGGGGGAGGGCGAGGCGTTCCTCGCGTCCGACGTCGCCGCGTTCATCGCGCACACGCGCTCCGCGATCGAGCTGGGGCAGGACCAGGTGGTCGAGCTGCGGCGGGACGGGGTGACGGTCACCGGTTTCGACGGGGCACCGGCCGAGGTCCGTTCGTACCACGTCGACTGGGACGCGTCGGCCGCGGAGAAGGGCGGCTACGACTACTTCATGCTCAAGGAGATCGCCGAGCAGCCGAAGGCCGTCGCCGACACGCTGCTGGGCCGGATCGACGCGGCGGGCCTGCTCTCGCTGGACGAAGTCCGCATCCCCGTCCATGAGTTGAGGGAGATCGACAAGGTCGTCATCGTCGCGTGCGGTACGGCTTTCCACGCGGGCATGATCGCCAAGTACGCCATCGAGCACTGGACGCGGATTCCCTGCGAGGTGGAGCTGGCGAGCGAGTTCCGGTACCGGGATCCGATCCTGGGCGCGCGGTCGCTGGTCATCGCCATCTCCCAGTCCGGCGAGACGATGGACACGCTGATGGCGCTACGGCACGCGCGGGAGCAGGGGTCGAAGGTCCTGGCGATCTGCAACACCAACGGTTCGACGATTCCGCGGGAGTCGGACGCAGTGCTGTACACGCATGCCGGGCCGGAGGTCGCCGTAGCGTCCACGAAGGCGTTTCTGACGCAGTTGGTGGCGTGTTACCTGGTGGCGTTGTATCTCGGCCAGGTCCGCGGCACGAAGTGGGGCGACGAGATCCAGGCGGTCATCCGGGACCTGTCGCAGATCTCCGGTGAGGTCGAGCGGGTACTGGAAACGATGGAGCCGGTACGGGAGTTGGCGCGGTCGGTCGCTTCCAAGAACACGGTGCTGTTCCTGGGCCGGCATGTCGGCTATCCCGTCGCTCTCGAAGGCGCCCTGAAACTCAAGGAGTTGGCGTACATGCACGCCGAGGGCTTCGCGGCGGGGGAGTTGAAGCACGGGCCGATCGCGCTGATCGAGGAGGGCATGCCGGTGGTCGTCGTCGTTCCCTCGTCCCGCGGGCGGTCGGTTCTGCACGACAAGATCGTGTCCAACATCCAGGAGATCCGGGCGCGCGGTGCGATGACGATCGTGATCGCGGAGGAGGGCGACGAGACGGTCGTCCCGTACGCCGACCACTTGATCCGGATCCCGGCGACACCGACGCTACTGCAACCGCTTGTCGCGACGGTGCCGTTGCAGGTGTTCGCTTGCGAGTTGGCCACGGCTCGGGGCAACGAGGTTGATCAGCCTCGGAACTTGGCGAAGTCGGTGACGGTGGAGTGAGCGGGGTGCGTGGAGTGAGGCGGCTTTAGGGCTTCTACGAAGGGGGCGAAGGCTCCGGCCGGGAACGTGAGGGTGGCTCCGGCCGGGGTCTTTGAGTCGCGGGTGTCTGTGTGGGTGGGGTGGGTTGAGATTTCCACGCAGGGGTCACCGTCGCCTGGGCCTGAGCAGGACGACTTCCGCCGGGCGGTGGGGGCGTCACGGGGTCTTCAGAACAGTCGACGTCAGGGCAGCGGCGAGACTTACCGCTGGACAGCCCAACATCCCTGTCAGCACCCGGCGTTGACGCTGCGTCAGGTCGCCCACGAAGACCGCCGCGTCGGCGTTCGTCCGCGCGCGGAGTGTCGCCGCTTCGCGAACCTTGCCGTACGTCAGAAGCGTTCGCGAGGAATAGGGCAATGCCATCTTCTTGGCGCCGCCGGCCGAGACGCCCCGCCGCTGCACGATCCGGCCCACCTCCCGCGCACCGCGTGCCCCCAGCTCCCGCGCCGCCGCGTCCATCAGCTCGGCCCAGTCCTTCTGCTTGCCGGAGAAATAGCCGACGATCACCACGTCGGCACCCTCGACCTCAACTACCGAGGCGGGAGCCCGGTGTTGGGCCGCTCCGGCGCGATGAGCCGGACGCCGGTCGCGCCTTCGGGGCTGGTGCATGGGCCACAGGCTAGGTGCGCACCCCCTGCGGCGACACACGTTTTCTCGGCCCGGTTTCAGCGGCTCGCCCGCACCCCCCCCGCCCACTGAAAGCGCCCTGAGGCCGTCGTGAAACCCGGTGCGCGCAGGATCTGGGTCAGAAGGAAGCGGCGCACAGCCGGTCCGGAACCGACGAACCTAGGAGCGCATCACCATGGGTATCAACCTCACCGACCAGGACAAGCTCACCCTCCGCACCGCCGCGTACGGCGCCGTCTCGCTGATGGCCGCCGCCGGTGCCGCCGGTTCGCCGCACAAGGTCGCCACCCGGGGCAGCATCGCCCTCGCCTCCGCGACCGGGCCGATCGGCTACGTGCTCGCCGAGAAGTCGAAGATCACCGGCCTGCACGGCAAGTCCGTCGCCGAACTCGCCGACCGTATTCTCCCGGCCCTCACCGAAGCCATGACCGTGCTCAAGAAGCAGGACCCGGCCGAGGCCGACAACTTCCGCGGCACCGTCCTCGTCGCCCTCGACGCGGGCACCCGGACCGGCAAGAACCAGTCCAGCCCCGTCATGGCCGACATGGCCCGCAAGATCACCGGCGCTCTCGATGCCGCCTGAGGCGACTCGACTCCGAAGGCTGAACTACGAAGCCTCAGCTCCGAAGCCTGAACTCCGTAGGTTTTCATGGGTAGTTGGGTAGTGGGTACCCATCCCTCGCCGACCGGGCACCGGCAGTCTGTCGTACGGCGGCAGACGCCGTTCGAACATCCGGTACTCGGTAGCGGGGGATGACCCAATGGGTATGACCAGCACGCGTGTGAGACGTCCCGGACGGGCCGCCTCGGCGGCCGCGGCGGCAGTGGCGCTCGGTATGAGTGTCGTCGGGCTCTCGGCCGCCGGGGCCGGGACCGCCGTCGCCGGGCCGCAGGCGGTGACGTACCTGACAGTGACCAATTACAACAGCGGCAAGTGTCTCGACGTCCCGGAGTCCAGCTCCGACGACGGACAGGGGCTGGAGCAGTACGCCTGCAACGGTGGCCGCAACCAGCAGTGGGCGCTGCAGGCCACCGACAGCGGCTACTACCTTCTCCGCAACCTCAACAGCGACAAGTGCGCGGACGTCCGCGAGAAGAGCGTCGACGACAACGCCGTCGTCAACCAGTTCTCCTGCACCGGGGCGAGCAATCAGCAGTGGGCGCTGCGGGCCGCGCCGGCCGGTATCACCGGGTTTCAGCTGGTGGTGCGGCACAGTGCCAAGTGCATGGGTGTCGCCGGGGCGAGCGGGTCCGACAAGGCCGGGATCGTCCAGGTCACCTGCGCGGCCACGTTCAGTCAGTACTGGCTGTTCAGCTGATCCGTGTCGCGGGACGGCCCGGTCATAGGGTGCTCGGCATGAGCATCATCGGGGTTGGTATCGACGTGGCCGAGATCGACCGGTTCGCGGCGTCGCTGGCACGTACGCCCGGCATGGCCCAACGGCTCTTCCTGGACAGCGAGTTGCTGTTGCCCAGCGGGGAGCGCCGGGGGCCCGCCTCCCTCGCCGCGCGCTTCGCGGCGAAGGAGGCGGTGGCCAAGGCGTTGGGGGCGCCGGGCGGGCTGCACTGGACGGACGCGGAGGTCTACGTCGAGGAGAGCGGGCGGCCTCGGTTGCGGGTCACCGGCACGGTTGCCGCGCGGGCCGCCGAGCTGGGGGTGCGGGTCTGGCATGTCTCGTTGAGCCATGACGCGGGGGTGGCCTCGGCGGTGGTGATCGCGGAGGGGTGACGGGTGGGCGCCGTACGGCCTCGGCTGCGCCTTCGGCCTCTTTTGTTTCCCACCCGCACCGCCCGTGCAACTTTCGTTGTCGGGTGCGGGTGGCCCCTGTGGGGGCAGATCGCCGTCGGCGGCTGCCGGTTCCGTCGGGTGCGCGGGTGCGGTCTCGGTTGCTTCCGGGGCAGACTCGAACGTATGCGTACTGCGTACAGCGTGGAGACGGTAAGGGCTGCCGAGCAGCGGTTGATGGCGCGGGTTCCGGAGGGTGCGCTCATGCAGCGGGCCGCCGCCGGACTGGCCGTCACCTGCGCCCAGTTGTTGGGGCGGGTCTACGGCAGCCGGGTCGTACTGCTGGTGGGGAGCGGGGACAACGGGGGTGACGCCCTGTACGCGGGGGCCCGGCTCGCTCGGCGGGGGGCGGGTGTCACCGCTGTGCTGCTTGCTGCCGAGCGGGCTCACGCCGGCGGGCTTGACGCGTTGTTGCGGGCCGGTGGGCGTACCGTCTCCGCCGGTGATGCCGAGGTGGCCCTCCTCCGTGCCGATCTCGTTCTCGACGGGATCGTCGGGATCGGTGGGCGCGGTGGGTTGCGGCCCGATGCCGCTCGGCTGGCCGGGCTTGCCTCCGAGTCCGGGGGCATCGTCGTCGCCGTTGATCTGCCCAGTGGGGTCGAGGCGGACAGCGGTGAGGTGCGGGGGGCTGCCGTGCGGGCCGATGTCACCGTCACCTTCGGGACTCACAAGCCTGGGTTGTTGATCGATCCTGCGCGGGAGTACGCCGGGGCCGTGCGGCTTGTCGATATCGGGCTGGGGGCCGAGCTGCCTGACGAGCCCGAAGTGGAGGCTCTGCAACACGTCGATGTGGCGCGGTTGTTGCCCTTGCCGGGGGCCGGAAGTGACAAGTATCGGCGGGGAGTTGTGGGGATCGCGGCCGGGTCCGGGCGGTATCCGGGGGCCGCTGTGCTTGCCGTTGCCGGGGCCCTGCGGGGTGGTGCCGGGGCTGTTCGGTACGTCGGGCCCGCCTCTGATGCTGTGATCGCTCGGTTTCCTGAGGTGCTGGTGTCCGAGGGCGGGCCGCTCAAGGCCGGGCGGGTGCAGGCCTGGGTTGTCGGGCCCGGGGGTGGGGACGACGCCTCGGTTGTCGCGGATGTGGTTACCGCCGATGTGCCTGTGCTGATTGACGCGGACGGGTTGCGGTTGGCCGATCCGGATGCCGTACGGGGGCGGGGGGCGCCGACGTTGATGACTCCGCATGCGGGGGAGGCGGCCGCGTTGCTCGGGGTTTCTCGGGGGGAGGTCGAGGGGGCTCGGTTGGAGTCCGTGCGGGAGTTGGCCGGGCGGTATGGGGCGACCGTGTTGCTCAAGGGGGCGACCACGCTGGTTGCCGATTCGGGGGGTGGGGTTGTGCGGGTCAATTCGACGGGGACGGGGTGGCTGGCTACGGCGGGGAGTGGGGACGTGTTGTCGGGGCTCGCCGGGTCGTTGTTGGCGGCGGGGTTGTCGGCGTTCGATGCGGGGAGTGTGGGGGCGTATCTGCATGGGCTGGCGGGGAGGTTGGCTGCGGATGGGGCGCCTGTGGGGGCGCATGATGTGGCTGAGGCGGTTCGGGTTGCCTGGCGGGATGTGCGGGACTGAGTTTCTTTCGCCCCCGCCGCCCCTACCCGTCCCATCACTCGGGGCTGCGCCCCCAGACCCCCCTTCGGCCTGAACGGCCTCGTCCTCAAACGCCGGACGGGCTGAGTGAAGCCGGCCTGCGCTGGAAAGGCTTGCGCTCGTCAATAAGGGTGACCCCTCCGCGCGGCAGTCGGATCCTGTCGTGGGCGCGCGTTTCTCTGATCGCATGATCAGTACACGAATCGCGCACAGAAGTATCGCGGTGCTGCTCACCGCGGTGATCGCTCTCCCCGTAGGGGTCGGTAGTGCCTGGGGTGCCGATGGGCCGGTGCCGCCGGCGGCGGGGCCCGGGGAGACCGAACTGGTGCCGGGGGTGCCGCCGGGGCCGTATCAGCCGTGGCAGATCGATACGCCTGATCAGGCGCTTCCGCCGAAGGTGTACACGCCCAGCGCCGAGGAGGATCGGGTTGAGCCGCGGGACGCCGCCGCGGGGACCTACGCGCTCGTCGAGTACGTGCCGATCGCCGACGCCGTCGCCAAGGTGAGCTGCAGCAAGCAGACCGGGCCGTATCAGCGGGGCGTTGAACGGTGGCTGAAGCTGCGGGTGGACGGGAAGCAGTCCGGCGCCGACTGCAAGGCCATTCGTGCCTTTCAGAAGAAGGAGGGCATCAAGCCCGCCATCGGGTTCGCCGGGCCTGTGACGTGGGCTCGTATGCAGTTGATCGGTGCCAAGAAGAATCCGAACGCCGCCCGGAAATGTCCCGTCCGCTCGTACCGCGTCGCCTGTGTCGATCTCGATCGGCAGCTCACCTGGGTGCAGAAGGGGAAGAAGGTCGTCTTCGGGCCGGTGCCCATGCGGAGTGGGCGCAGTGGGCATGTGACCCGGGGCGGGTGGCACAAGATCTACTGGAAGCACAAGAACCACTGGTCGACGCTCTACAACAGCCCTATGCCGTATGCCCAGTTCTTCGACGGCGGCATCGCCTTCCACGCCGTCTACGGCAGCATTTACACCACCGTCGGCTCCTGGGGCTGCGTCAATCTGCGGCTGGCCGACGCCCGCAAGCTCTGGGGTGTCCTGAAGAAGGGCGACCGTGTGTACGTGTGGGGGCACCGGCCCGGGAACTAGCGAACAAGGAGGGCTCAGAGGGGGTGTCAGTCCCCTCTGAGACACTGGGGGTGCCATGAATGAGACAGCGACACAGCCCACCGCACCGTTGCGCGCCCGCGCCGAGATCGATCTGGGCGCCCTGCGGGCCAATGTGCGGACCCTGCGCGCCCTCGCGCCGGGCGCGGCCCTCATGGCCGTGGTGAAATCCGACGCCTACGGCCATGGGGCTGTGCCGTGTGCGCGTGCCGCCGTGGAGGCCGGGGCCACCTGGCTCGGTACCGCCACGCCCGAGGAAGCGCTTGACCTGCGGGCTCGCGCCGGGGTGCCCGACAGCGTGCGGATCATGTGCTGGCTGTGGACCCCGGGCGGGCCCTGGCGGGAGGCCATCGAGGCCGATCTCGATGTGTCGGTTAGCGGGATGTGGGCCCTGGAGGAGGTCGTCGCGGCCGCTCGGGCTGTCGGGCTTCCCGCGCGCGTGCAGCTCAAGGCCGACACTGGGCTCGGGCGCAACGGGTGTCAGCCCGGCGACGACTGGGCCGAGCTGGTCGGCGCTGCTCTGCGCGCGGAGGCCGACGGGCTGCTCCGTATCACCGGGCTCTGGTCCCATCTCGCCTGCGCCGACGAACCCGGGCATCCCTCCATCGACGCCCAACTCGCCCTCTTCCGCGAGATGGTGGCGTACGCGGAGCAGCGTGGGGTGCGGGCCGAAGTGCGGCACATCGCCAACTCGCCCGCCACGCTCACCCGTTCCGACTCGCACTTCGATCTCGTCCGGTCGGGCATCGCCGTCTACGGCATCTCGCCCAGCCCCGAGGTGGGGTCCTCGGCAGAGCTCGGGCTGCGGCCGGTGATGACCCTGAAGGCGTCCGTCGCGCTGGTGAAGCAGGTGCCGGGCGGGCACGGGGTCAGTTACGGACATCACTACGTCACCCCGGGCACGACCACCCTCGGCCTCATCCCCGTCGGGTACGCGGACGGCATCCCGCGGCACGCCTCCGGCACCGGGCCGGTGCTCGTCGGCGGGAAGTGGCGCACCGTCGCGGGGCGGGTCGCCATGGACCAGTTCGTCGTAGACCTGGGCGGGGACGAGCCGGAGGTCGGGGCGGAGGCGATCCTCTTCGGAGTCGGCGATCGGGGTGAGCCCACGGCCGAGGACTGGGCGCAGGCCGCCGGGACCATCGCCTACGAGATCGTGACCCGCATCGGAACACGCGTTCCCCGCGTCTACGTCAATGAGGTCGGCGTCGGCGAGATCGTTCCCGAGGTCGTCGGTGAGGTCATCCCCGGGTATGAGGGAGACGACGTAGCGCAGGGTTGTGACGTGAAGAGGAGCGGCACGTGAGCGAGAGCAGTGCGGAGGCGGTCGCCGCGGTCGCCTCCGCCGCCGCGGGCGGGAACTGGCGGAAGGTCACCGGTATCGCCGGTGCCGCGATAGGTGTGATCGCCGCCGGTGCCGCCGCCGGTGTCGCCATAGAGCGGATGACCGTCGGGCGCGGGATGCGCGAGCGGGCCCGGCTGGCGCTCGACTCGACCGGGCCGTACGGCTCGTTGCGCGGTACGCCCGGTACGGCACAGGCCGACGACGGGACCGAGCTGTACTACGAGGTCGACGACATCGAGCCCGATGTCACCGTCACGCCCAAGCGGCGGCGGCTCTTCGGGCGGAAGGCGCCGGCCCCCGTCACCGTCGTCTTCAGTCACGGGTACTGCCTCAACCAGGACTCCTGGCACTTCCAGCGGGCGGCGCTGCGCGGGGTCGTGCGGACCGTGCACTGGGACCAGCGCAGCCATGGGCGTTCCGCGCGCGGGGTGGCGCAGCTGGAAGACGGAATGCCGCTCACCATCGACCAGTTGGGGCGCGACCTGAAGGCCGTGATCGACGCGGCCGTGCCCGAGGGGCCGATCGTGCTCGTCGGGCACTCCATGGGCGGCATGACGGTGATGGCCCTCGCCGACCAGTACCCCGACCTGATCCGCGAACGGGTCGTCGCCACCGCCTTCGTCGGTACGTCCTCCGGGCGGCTCGGCGAGGTCAACTTCGGGCTGCCCGTCGCCGGGGTCAACGCCGTGCGGCGGGTGCTGCCGGGTGTGCTGAAGGCGCTCGGGCAGCAGGCCGCGCTGGTGGAGCGGGGGCGGCGGGCCACCGCCGATCTGTTCGCCGGGATCATCAAGCGGTACTCGTTCGCCTCGCGGGACGTCGATCCGGCGGTCGCGCGGTTCGCGGAGCGGATGATCGAGGGGACGCCCATCGATGTCGTGGCGGAGTTCTATCCGGCGTTCACCGACCACGACAAGACCGCCGCGCTGCCCCACTTCAAGGACATGCCGGTGCTCGTGCTCGCCGGGATCGGCGATCTCGTCACGCCCAGCGAGCACAGCGAGGCCATCGCCGATCTGCTGCCGGACGCCGAGCTGGTGCTCGTGCCGGACGCCGGGCACCTGGTCATGCTGGAACACCCGGAAGTGGTAACGGACCGCCTCGCCGACCTGCTCACCCGCGCGGGTGCCGTGCCGGCAGGGGCTACCGTAAGTGGCTATGGAAGCACCAGCAGCACCGCACAACGCGGCTGAGCCCCTGTCCGTATCGATCACCGTCAACTCCCCTGAGCAGATGGGGGAGTTGGGGCGCCGGCTGGCCAAGTTGCTGCGCGCGGGCGACCTCGTGATGCTCACGGGGGAGTTGGGCGCCGGCAAGACGACACTCACCCGGGGGCTGGGGGAGGGGCTCGGGGTCCGCGGGGCGGTGACCTCGCCGACCTTCGTGATCGCCCGGGTGCATCCCTCGCTCGGTGAGGGGCCGCCGCTTGTCCATGTCGACGCGTATCGCCTGGGCGGCGGGCTCGACGACATGGAGGATCTCGATCTCGATGTGTCGTTGCCCGAGTCCGTGATCGTCGTGGAGTGGGGCGAGGGGAAGGTCGAGGAGCTGTCGGACGACCGGCTGTCGATCGTGATCCACCGGGCCGTCGGGGATACGACCGACGAGGTGCGGCACGTCGCTGTCACCGGGCTCGGTGCGCGGTGGGCCGGGGTTGAACTGGGTGTGCTCGGCGCCTGACCGGGGGGTGCGGGCGGTGTGGGTTCCGACAAGGTGTCGGCAAGATGTTGCGTTCCGGGTCTCGGGCGTGGTCACATGGTATCCAGTTCGTAGTTAGGTCTACCTAACTACGTCTGCTCCCGGCTCCCAGGAGGCGTCCGTGTCGGCTTCAGAGAACCAGCGTGAGTGGGCGCGGCCGTCTGCGTTCGCTGGGGTGTCCATGCGGGAACTGTTGGCGGCGGGGGAGGCGGCGCGGGTGGTTTCTACGCCCCCTCGCGACCCGGAGCCGGTGGAAGTGCCGGGGGAGCAGTGTCAGCGTAAAGCGGCGTAGTCGGTCGTCTGCGGGGCAGTGGGGGCTGGTCGCGCAGTTCCCCGCGCCCCTAAGGGGGTTGCGCTGCCCCCCGTTTAATTGCTTAGCGGATTACGACGATGCTCTGGCCGATCGTCGCGAACTCCCACATGGCCGCGCCGTCCTCGGGCGACTCGCGGATGCCGCCCGACTTGGTCGTGGGGTCGGGGGCGTCCGTCGCGCCGCTTACCGCCGCGCTGAAGCCGATGGCGACGTTGTCCGCGTTGGTGAAGCGGACGACGTGCTGGATGGGGGTGCCGTCGGTGCCGGTGATGGCGTTCGAGCGGGAGGTGACCGGGTAGGTGCCCGTGGGCGGGTCGACCGTGCCGGGGGTGACCTTGAACGTGCGGTTGACCTTGTTGTTGTCGGCGACCAGCCATACCCGGTCGTCGTCCACCGAGTAGACGACCCGCTCGCCCGTGCCGGACCCGGCGGGCAGTGCGGCGGGGTTCTTCTTGTCGCGCGGGGCCTTCTTGGCGGCCACCGCCGCGGGGGACGCGCTCGCGTGGGCCGTGTCGCCCAGTCCGGGCGGGACCGTCGCCGATGCCTGGTAGGCGAGGAAACCGACCGTGGCGACGGCCGCCACGGTGAGCCCGGCCACGATTCCCGAGCTGCTGCCGGCCATCGGCGCCCACCTCCGCGTCTCTTGCGTCCACTGATGCGTCTACGTCCTGTGACGGTGTCCCGTACGGACCCGTACGTCCCGTAAGTCCGGTGACCCTAGGTGACCGTAGCAGCCGGGGCCGGGGTGACCGGGGCGGCCGTGCTCGCGGCGCCGGAGCCGTAGGCTGTTTGCGTGCTCTTGCTCGCTCTGGATACCGCCACCCCCGCCGTCACCGTCGCCCTGCACGACGGCGAGGCCGTCATCGCCTCGTCGAGTCAGGTGGACGCGCGCCGTCACGGTGAGCTGCTGCTCCCGGCCGTCGACCATGTGCTCGCCGACGCGGGGCTCACGCTCGACGCCGTCACCGGAATCGTCGTGGGCATCGGCCCCGGCCCCTACACCGGGCTGCGCGTCGGGCTGATGACCGCCGACACCTTCGGGCTCGCGCTCGACGTGCCCGTGCACGGTGTGTGCACGCTGGACGGCCTCGCCTACGCCGCCGACCTCGACGGCCCCTTCGTCGTGGCCACGGACGCGCGGCGCAAGGAGGTGTACTGGGCGCGTTACGCCGACTCCCGGACCCGTCTCACCGACCCGGCCGTGGACCGGCCCGCCGACATCGCCGACGAGGTGGCAGGGCTGCCCGCCGTCGGTGCCGGTGCGCTGCTCTACCCGGACACCTTCCCGGCCGCCCACGAGCCGCAGCACGTGTCCGCCGCCGCGCTCGCCTCGCTGGCCGCCGAGAGACTCGCGGCCGGTGTCGAACTCCCCGCACCCAGGCCTCTGTACCTGCGTCGCCCGGACGCCCAGGTGCCCAAGAACTACAAGGTGGTCACCCCCAAGTGACCGAATCCCTGAGCCCTCGGCTGCGCGAGATGCGCTGGTGGGACATCGACCCCGTGCTGGAACTGGAGAAGGACCTCTTCCCCGAGGACGCCTGGTCCCGGGGCATGTTCTGGTCCGAACTGGCGCATGCGCGGGGCGCCGAGGCGACCCGCCGGTACCTGGTGGCCGAGGTGGACGGTGCGGAGACCGAGAGCGGCGTACGGCTCGTCGGCTACGCCGGGCTCGCCACCACCGGTGACCAGGCCGACATCCAGACCATCGCCGTCGCCCGCGACCACTGGGGCACCGGCCTCGGTGGCACCCTGCTGACCGAACTCCTCACCGCGGCAAGCGAGTTCGAGTGCGCCGAGGTCATGCTGGAGTGCCGCGTCGACAACGTCCGCGCGCAGAAACTCTACGAGCGCTTCGGCTTCGCCCCGATCGGATTCCGGCGCGGCTACTACCAGCCGGGCAACGTCGACGCGCTGGTGATGCGCCTGACCACAGATCCTGACAGCAGCTCCGCTGCGGGCTCACCTTCCGTACAAGGAACCGAGATTCATGGCTGACTCACGCGACGAGCCGCTCGTCCTGGGCATCGAGACCTCCTGCGACGAGACCGGCGTCGGCATCGTCCGCGGCACGACCCTGCTGGCGGACGCGGTCGCGTCCAGCGTCGACGAGCACGCCCGTTTCGGCGGGGTCGTACCGGAGGTGGCGTCCCGCGCCCACCTGGAGGCGATGGTCCCGACGATCCAACGCGCGCTGAAGGACGCGGGCGTGAGCGCGCGGGACCTGGACGGCATCGCGGTCACGGCGGGCCCGGGCCTGGCAGGTGCGCTACTGGTAGGCGTCTCGGCGGCGAAGGCGTACGCCTACGTACTGGGCAAGCCCCTCTACGGCGTGAACCACCTCGCCTCCCACATCTGCGTGGACCAGCTGGAACACGGCCCGCTGCCGGAACCGACGATGGCGCTGCTGGTGTCCGGCGGTCACTCCTCCCTGTTGTTGTCCTCGGACATCACCTCGGACGTACGGCCGCTGGGCGCGACGATCGACGACGCGGCGGGCGAGGCCTTCGACAAGATCGCCCGCGTCCTGAACCTCGGCTTCCCGGGCGGCCCGGTCATCGACCGGTACGCGAAGGAGGGCGACCCTACGGCGATCACGTTCCCACGCGGCCTGACCGGGCCGCGCGACCCGGCGTACGACTTCTCCTTCTCCGGGCTGAAGACGTCCGTGGCCCGTTGGATCGAGGCGAAGCGGGCGGCGGGGGAGGAGGTGCCGGTGCGCGATGTGTCGGCGTCCTTCCAGGAGGCGGTCGTCGACGTCCTGACCCGCAAGGCCGTCCGGGCCTGCAAGGACGAGGGCGTCGACCACCTCATGATCGGCGGCGGTGTGGCGGCGAACTCCCGCCTGCGCGCCCTGGCGGCGGAACGCTGCGAGGCCGCCGGCATCCGCCTCCGCGTCCCGCGCCCCAAGCTCTGCACGGACAACGGCGCGATGGTCGCCGCACTGGGCGCGGAAATGGTGGCCCGCAACCGAGTCCCCTCGGACTGGGACCTGTCGGCGGACTCCTCCCTCCCGGTGACGGACCCCCACGTCCCCGGCCACTCCCACGACCACGACCACGTGCACGAGGTCAGCAAGGAGAACCTGTACTCGTGACGGTGGTCGCGTTGATGTGGGAGGCGAGGGCGGTCCCCGGGCGGGGCGCTGAACTGCTCGCCTGGGCACGGGACCAGCGACTTCCGACCGAGCCCTTGCGCCGGGAGTTTCTCCGCGCGCCCCAGGACCGGGTGCTCGTCATCACGTGGTGGGATGCGGAATACGAGGCCGAGTTGCCTGAACTGCCTGAGCCGGATGGGGAGTTGGTCATGCGGGCAGTGCATCGGTGGCGGTTCGAGTCGATGGGCGAACAGACGGCAGGCGAACAGACGGCGGGCGAATAACAAGAGTTTTGTTAAAGTGGGGTCATGGCTGAAGCTCCCGTGCCCGGTGAAGGCCCCGTCCGCCCGGTGTCCGTGTCGCTCCACGAGGGCACCATCGCCGCCCTCAAGGCGCGCACCGGCAAGCGAGGCATGTCCGCCTACGTCGAAGCGCTCATCCAGCGCCAGCTGGAGCGGGACCGGCTGCGGGAACTGATCGAGGACGCGGAGGCCGCGCACGGTCCGGTGGACCCGGCCGCGGTCGAGGCCAAGCGGGCTGTCCTGCGCGGTGGTTCGGCCGGCTCGGCCGACGTCGCGTGAGCGGCACGCTCGTCCTCGACTGCGAGGGCCTGTCCAAACTCGTCCGCCGCACTCCGGAACTCACCGAGTGGCTCGTCGCGGCCGAAGCAGAGGACATCCGCGTGGTCGTCAGCTCGGTGACCCTCGTCGAGGCCCGCGACCCCCGGACCCACCAGGCCCGCTTCGACCATGCCGTCTCGCGCGTCAACGTCGTCCCGCCCAGCGAGGCGATCGCCCGCCACGCGAGCAAGCTCCTCGCCGCAGCGGGTCTGCACGGGCACAAGTACGCACTTGACGCCATCGTCGCCGCGACGGCGCTCGCCTCCCCGGCACCCGTGACCGTGCTGACCTCGGACCCCGAGGACCTCCGGGACCTCTGCGGTGCCGGTGCCCACGTGATCAAGATCTGACCTGCGCCGGGGTCACTCGTCGGCCCGTACCTCCGTCTCGCACACCAGCCGTCGGTCGGTGCCGAGCACTCGTATCGGGCCCGTGAGATTCAGCCGGGTCGTATGCCGTACCTCCGCGCTGGAAACCCCCAACCTCAGCTCCAGCGCGCCCGGTTCGACCACCCGGCGTCCCGAGCGGTCCGTGAAGGCCGACAGGTCCGCGTGGAAGTGGAAGGTCAGCCTTGTCGACTCGCCGGGGGGCAACTCCAGTCGCTGGTAGGCGATCAGGCGGACGTCCGGGCGGGTTACCGAGGCGACCGGGTCGTGGAGGTACAGCTGGACCACCTCCGTGCCGGTGCGGGCGCCCGTGTTGCGGACGGTCAGTGTCAGGTCGTAGGAGCCGTCCGTGTCGATCTCCAACTCCCTCTCCAACTCCCTTGATTCGGCGGGCTCCCACGCGAACGTCGTGTACGAGCGGCCGTGACCGAAGGGGTACAGCGGGGTCGGGTCCAGGTTGCTTACCTCGTCGGCCAGGCCCAGTGGGGGTTGGAGGTACGTCCACGGTTGGCCGCCCGGCGCGTGCGGGACGCTCACCGGGAGGCGGCCCGACGGGTTGACGCGGCCCGACAGCACTCCCGCCACTGCCGGGCCGCCTTCCTCCCCAGGGAAGAACGCCTGGACCACCGCGCCCAGTTGGCCCTGCCAGCGGCCCAGCGCGTAGGGGCGGCCGGTCAGGAGGACCAGGACCACCGGGACGCCTGTTGATACGAGTGCGTCCAGCAAGTCGGCCTGAGCGCCTGGTAGTTGTAGGTCCGCCACATCGCAACCCTCGCCCGACGTGCCCCGTCCGAACAGGCCCGCGCGGTCGCCCAGTACCGCCACGCACACGTCCGCCTCCGACGCCCGCGCCACCGCCTCCTCGAAACCCGACGTGTCCGGGTCCGACACATCGCACCCCTCCGCGAACGTCACCTTGGCGTCCGGGAGTTCGGCCCGCAGCGACTCCAGCACCGTCGGGATCTCGATGCCCATCGGCACCTCGGGATGGTGCGTCCCCACGTGGGACGGGAAGGAGTAGCAGCCGAGCATCGCCAGTGCGTCCGCCGCCCTCGGGCCCACCACCGCGATACGAGCCTCTGGCGGGAGGGGCAGTACGCCGTCCGGGTTGTCCAGCAACACCACTGATTCTTCTGCCAGTTGGCGGGCCAGGGTCCTGTTCGCCGGTGAGTCCAGGTCGATCCGCTCGGTCGGCTCCGGGGTCCAGTCCTCGTCCAGCAGCCCCAACTCGGCCTTCTGCAACAGCACTCGACGCGCCGCCCGGTCCACCAGCGTCTCCGGGATCTCGCCCGCCCGCACCGCCTCCACCAACGGTTTCCCATAGCACTTCAGGGTCGGCAGCTCTACGTCGATGCCCGCCTCCAGCGCCGCGTGCGCGGCCTGTGCCGGGCTGCCCGCCACCCGGTGGAGCGTCTCCAGGAAGCCGATGCCGAAGTAGTCGGCGACGACCGTGCCGGTGAACTCCCAGTCGTCACGCAGGAGTTCGGTGAGCAGGCGCGGATCCGCCGACGCCGGGACGCCGTCCGTCTCGTTGTACGCCGCCATCACCGAGCGCGCCCCGCCCTCCCGCAGAGCCATCTCGAAGGGGGGAAGGGTGACGTCCGCGAACTCCCGCACCCCCGCCCGCACCGGCGCCAGATTCCGCGCCCCCACCGAGGACGCGTACCCGGCGAAGTGCTTCAGCGTCGCGACGACCCCGGCGGACTCCAGCCCCCGGACGTAAGCCGTACCGATGGTCCCCACCAGATACGGATCCTCGCCGATCGTCTCCTCCACCCGGCCCCACCGCGGATCCCGTACGACGTCCAGGACCGGGGCGAGACCCTGGTGGACGCCGGCCGAGCGCAGGTCCGCGCCGATGCGCCGGGCCATCTCCTCGACCAGCCCCGGGTCGAAGCTCGCGCCCCATGCCAACGGCACCGGATATGCCGTCGCACCCCACGCCGTGAAGCCCGCCAGGCACTCCTCGTGGGCGACCGCCGGGATGCCGAAACGCCCCGCCGCCGCGATCCGGCGCTGCGCGCGGGCCAGCGCCTGCGCGCCCAACTCCGGGTCCACCGGCGCCGTACCGAAGGAACGGGTGAGCTGGCCCAGGCCGTGGGTGATCAGCTCGTCCCAGTCGTAGTCCGAGGTCATCTCCCGCTGGAGCGGGGCGACTCCGTCGCCGTCCGTGGCGGCGCCCACCCACACGCCGTAGAGCTGGGCGGTCTTCTCCTCCAGGGTCATCCGGGCGAGCAGGTCGTCGACGCGGGCGGTGGCGGGCAGGGCGGGGTCGCGCCAGGGGGCGGTGGTCATGAAACTCCGTTCGGGAAAGGTGAGTTGGGGCGGCTCACTTGCCGCCCACGCCCATCAGGCCGCCGACCAGGGCGCGCCGGGCCACCAGGTACACGGCGAAGATCGGGATGCCGGACAGGACGACCGAGGCGAGCAGGGCCGGGATGTTCACGCCGAACTGGCTGACGTAGTTGAAGAGTCCGAGCGTGAGGACCCTGGGTCCGTCGGACTGGGTGAAGATCAGCGGGAAGATGAAGCCGTTCCAAGCCTGCAGCGCCGCGTAGATGACGACCGTGCTGATCCCGCCCTTGGTCATCGGGATCACCAGCTGGAACAGCATCCGGGTCGCCGACGCGCCGTCGAGCGCCATCGCCTCGTACAGGTCCTCCGAGATGTCCCGCAGCGTCCCGGTCAGGATCAGCACGGAGACGGGCATTGCGAAGGCTGCCGTAGGGAGGATGACCGCCAACAGGCTGTCGTAGAGGTTGAGTTTGGCGATCATCAGGTAGAGGGGGACCACGACTGCCTGTGCCGGGATCGCGACTCCCATCAGGAACAGCCGGAAGGCCGAGCTCGACCAGACGGAGCGCGTCCGTACGGCCACGTACGCCAGCGGGACGCACAGGACGAGCACGATGCCTACGACTGCCGCCGCCACGATCGCCGTGTTCGCGAGGAAGTGGCCGAAGCCGTTGTGCAGGACGGTGTTGTAGTTGGCGAAGGTCGGATCGGTGGGCGGCTTGAGGGCGTTGTTGCCCAGCGCCTTGTCCTGGCGGGTGAGGGACGCCGAGATCATCGCGTAGATCGGGATGATGACGACGGCGAGCCAGAGGAGGGAGCCGAGGCCGGCCAGGGGGTTGGGGCGCTTGCTCCAGTGCAGGCGTCGACGGGTGCGCGGAGGTTCCACCGGGTCCTCTGCCGTCTTCACCGGACGCGGCAACGTGTCGTGTGACACTCCGTCACATCCCTTCGCGGGTACTGCGCATGGCGCCGAAACCGGTGAGCCGGACCAGGACGAGGGAGAGCGCGGTGGCGATGACGACCAGGAAGGTCGCGATCGCGCTCGCGTAACCGAAGTCGTAGCTCTTGAAGCTGGCTTCGTACATCAGGTACGGCAGGATCGCCGTGTCCGTGCCGGGGCCGCCCTGGGTGAGGATCAGGACGGTCTCGAAGTAGGTGAGCGACCCGACGATCATCAGCACGCTGGAGGTCGTGGCCGTGTTGCGGAGTTGGGGCAACGTGATCGAGAAGAACTGCCGGTAGCGTCCGGCGCCGTCAATTGCCGCCGCCTGGTAGAGCACTTCGGGTATTTGCCGGGCCCCGCCCTGGTAGATGAGGGTGTGGAAGGGGATGAACTGCCAGCCCCCGACAAACACGATCGCGAGAAACGCACCGCTCGTGGAGCCCAGGGTGTCCTGGTGGATGATGCCGAAGTTCGGGTCGAGCAGCGCGTAGAACAGCAGGGCTATCGCCGTCGAGGACAGCAGGAACGGCACGAAGAAGATCGCGGAGAGGATCGCTCGGTTGCGCTGGCGGCCCGCTGCCCAGACACCGAGGAGGAGAGACACGACCGTCTGGAACACCCAGCTGGTCACGGTCAACAGGGCGGTAACGGTGAGGGATTGGGTGAGCCGATCGTCGTGCAGCAACTTGTCCCAGTTGGCGAGGCCGACCGGTTTCGGATCCCCGAGCCCGTTCCATTTGGTGAAGGAGAGATAGACGGCCAACACCATGGGCGCGACGGCGAAGAAGACGAAGAAGAGAACCCCGGGCACAGCCCAAACGCCGTGAGGTGCAGCGCCCCGATAGGGGCGCGGGGCTGTGTCATTTTGCGGCTCCGCCGCGGGGCGCGACAAGCCACGACGGGCCCGCAGTTGAACGACGGGCCCCTCCGCGGAGCGCTCGCTCACTTCAGCCCCTTCAACGCCGACACGAACTGCTCCGGCGAACTCTTCCCCACAAACAGTTTGTTGATCTCGGTCAACATCGGCGTGGACACATCCGGATCCACCGCCTGATCCCAGCTCAACGTGAACGCCGGCGCCTGCTGCACCATTTGGTACTGGAACTTCGCGAACTCGGGGTTGGGCGAGGAGTCCAGCAACTTCTCCGCGTTGGAGGTCGTCGGAATATCCCCGTTGGCGACAAGGTCCTTCGCGTACGCCTCCGACGCACAGTCCCGAAGGAACGCGATCGCCGCGTCCTTGTTACCCGTACGGGCGTTCACGGACCAGTAGTTGGTGGGGTTACCGACGACGTTACGGATATCCCCCGCACCCCCTTCGTACTTCGGGAAGGCGGCCCACCCCAGGTTGTTCTTCGCGAAGTCGGGAAACTTCCCGAGTTGCGTCGAGTACTCCCACGACCCCATCAGATGCATCGCCGCCTTGCCCTTGGCGAACACCGCGGGCGCCCCACCGTTGACGTACGACACGGAGCTGAACCCCTTGCCGAACGCCCCGTCGTCGATGAGCTGCTTGACCGTCTCGGCGGCCTTGAGGACGGCCGGGTCGCCCCAGCCGGACGCGTCACCGTTCTTGATCCGGTCGAACACGTCAGGCCCGCCGATCCGGTCGACCAGGTACTCCAGCCACATCAACTCGGGCCAGATGTCCGCACCGCCGAGCGCGAACGGCGTGATGTTCGCGGCCTTGAGCTTCTTGTTGATGTCGAGCAACTCGGCCCAGGTGGTGGGCGGTTGGAGCTTGTGCGCGGCGAAGACCGTCTTGTTGTAGAAGAGGATCACCGGCTGCATGCCACGCATCGGTATGCCGTAGTTCTTGCCCTTCAGCGCACCCGCCGCGAGCACCGACGGCAGGAAGCCGTTCTTGAGCACCGGGTCGGACTTGATGGTGTCGGTGAGGTCGACCAGCTGGTTCGCCTCCTGGTACGCCTTGATCGAACCGCCGCCCCAGTTGAAGAAGACGTCCGGCGCGTTCGGCGAGCCCATCGCCGTGCGCAGCTTGGCCGGGTAGTCCGTGCCCGGCACCTTCTCCAGCTTGATCTTGCCCTTGGCCTTCTTCGCCGCCGCCGACGCGTTGAACCGGGTGACGGCCTTGACCTGCACCTTCGCCGCGTCGTCGCCGTAGGTGAAGGCGGTGACCGTACTGCTGCTGCCGGTGCTGTCGCTGGAACCGCAGGCCGTGAGTCCGGTCGTGAGCAGGGTGGTGGCACCGGCGCCGAGCACCCAGCGCCTGCTGAACGTACGCCCGCCGTTGGACGTGTTGGGCTCCATGGACAGCACCTCTCGTGCGAATGTTTCGAGCCGTTCTACGAATGTTCCGGGAACGTAAGGCGCGCTGGGGGGTTCGTCAAGAGGTCGCGCAGGGATACGATCGCCGCCATGACAGCCCCGGATTCCGCCGAAACCCAGACAGCGGGTCGGCCGACGCAGACCGCCACGCTCGCCGAGATCGCCCGCGAGGCCGGAGTGTCGGCTCCGACTGTTTCGAAGGTCCTCAACGGCCGTGCCGACGTCGCCCCCGCGACCCGCACCCGCGTCGAGGAACTGCTCCGCGTCTACGGCTACCGGCGCCGCCGCGCCGAGGCGACCCGCTCCCCGCTGATCGACCTGGTCTTCCACGAGCTGGAGAGCGCCTGGGCGATGGAGGTCATCCGGGGCGTGGAGAACGTGGCGCGGGACTCCGGGCTGAGCGTGGTGCTGAGCGAGAGCGCGGGGCGGCTCACGCCCGGTCGGACCTGGGCCGACCAGGTCGCCGCGCGCCGACCGCACGGCGTGATCCTCGTCCTCTCCGGGCTCGACGAGTCCCAGCGGGCGCTGCTCACCAGCCGTTCCATCCCGTTCGTGGTGATGGACCCGGCCGGTGACCCGGGCGCGGATGTGCCGTCGATCGGTGCCACCAACTGGCAGGGCGGGCTTGCCGCCACCCGGCACCTGGTGGAGCTGGGGCACACCCGGATCGGCGCGATCAGCGGGCCGTCCCGGATGATGTGCAGCCGGGCGCGGGTGGACGGGTACCGGGCCGCGCTGGAGACGGCCGGGCTGCCGGTCGACCCCTCGCTGATCACCACCGGCGACTTCCACCACGAGGCCGGCTACCGGCTCGGGTTGCAGTTGCTGCGCCGTCCGGACCGGCCCACCGCCGTCTTCGCCGGCAACGACCTCCAGGCGCTCGGCCTGTACGAGGCCGCGCGCGAACTCGGGCTGCGCATCCCGGAGGACCTGAGTGTGGTCGGCTTCGACGATCTGCCGGTGGCGCGCTGGGTGGGGCCGCCGCTGACGACCGTACGACAGCCCCTGACCGAGATGGCCGAGGCGGCGGCGAAGCTGGTGCTCGACCTGGGGCGCGAGCAGGAGTCTTCGGCTGCGCGGCGGGTGGAGCTGGCGACCAGCCTGGTGGTGCGCAGTAGTACGGCGGCGCCGGCCCCGTTGGTTCCATAGCGTGCGCGGCCGGAAGGTGACGTGACCGTGGCGTGCGTGGCCGGAAGGTGACGTATTGACGAGTGGGGTGAGCCGCCCCACACTCCTCCGAAGCCAATCGGTTGCACAACCGAAACTTTCGGAGGCACCCGCATGAGATCTCTGAGAACCGGCTTGTCCCTGGCGGCCCTGTTCACCGGCGCCGTCCTGCTCTTCGCGGCACCCGCCGCACACGCCGCCGACACCCCGCTGCGCGACCTCGCCGCCGCGAAGGGCAAAGTCATCGGCACCGCGGTCACCGGCTCCAAGCTCACCGGCACGTACGGCGACATCGCCGGCGCCCAGTTCAGCTCGCTCACCCCCGGCAACGCCATGAAGTGGGGGACCGTGGAGCCGACGCAGGGCAGCTTCAACTGGGCGGAGGCGGACCAGATCGTCGCGTTCGCGCAGGCCCACAACCAGCAGGTGCGCGGCCACACCCTGGTCTGGCACAGCCAGAACCCGAGCTGGCTGACCAACGGCACCTGGACGTCGGCCCAGTTGAGCACCTTGCTCCAGAACCACATCAGTACCGAAGTCGGCCGTTACAAGGGGGAGATCACCGCCTGGGACGTGGTGAACGAACCCTTCAACGAGGACGGCACGTACCGCTCGACGCTCTGGTACAACGGCCTCGGCGCCAACTACATCGCGCAGGCGCTGACTTGGGCGCACGCGGCGGACCCGGCGGCCAAGCTGTACATCAACGACTACAACGTCGAGGGCGTCAACGCGAAGTCCACCGCCCTCTACAACCTGGTCAAGTCCCTGAAGGCGGCGGGCGTTCCGATCGACGGGGTCGGCCTCCAGGCCCACCTCATCCTCGGCCAGGTCCCGGCCACCCTCCAGCAGAACATCCAGCGCTTCGCCGACCTGGGCGTGGACGTGGCGATCACCGAGCTCGACGTACGGATGGCGCTCCCGGCCGACAGCACCAAACTCGCCCAGCAGAAGGCCGACTTCAAGAGCGTCATGGCCGCCTGCGTCGCCGTCACGCGCTGCGTGAACGTCACCGTCTGGGGCTTCACCGACTCCGACTCCTGGGTCGACAGCACGTTCCCGGGCTACGGGGCGGCGACACCGTACGACGCCAACTACGCGCCGAAACCGGCGTATTACGGCATCTCGGAAGCACTCGGCGGTACGACCACCACCCCACCGCCGACGAACGGGGCGTGCTCGGCGACGTACAGCGTGACGAGTCAGTGGAACGCCGGGTTCACCGGGCAGGTGACGATCGCGTGTTCCGGGGCCTCGCTGTCGTCCTGGAAGGCGAGTTGGGCGTACGGCGCGGGCCAGCAGATCACCCAAGCTTGGAACGCGACCTGCACCCAGTCGGGCACGGCGGTGAGTTGTGCCAACGCGAGCTACAACGGGACGGTCCCGGACGGCGGTTCGGTGACGTTCGGGTTCAACGCGTCCTGGAGCGGGAGCAACCCGGTGCCGGCAGTGACCCTGGGGTGAGGGAGACGGGGGAGGCGGAGGGGCCTCCGGAGGCGTGAAGCGGGGCTGAGAACCGTGAGATTTTCCGCAGAAAACCGTTCCGGGATGCCTCCCCTAACTTTCTCCTAATAATTCACACTTACGTTCCTCCCCGTGACGGACAAAGAGAACGTTGACGAGGACAGACGCGTGGGCCGGCGATCCAGAGTGCTGAAGATCGTCGGCCTCACCCTGGCAGGCGTCCTCGTCCTGGGTGTGGGCACGGCCGGCTGGGCCTACTGGCACCTCAACAGCAACATCAAGAGCGTCGACATCGACGGCGCGCTCGGCACCGACCGTCCCGCGAAGGCGGTGACCACACCCTCCGCAGCCGCGTCCGCGTCCGCCACCCCCGTGCCGACCGGCTCGCTGAACATCCTGGTCCTCGGCTCCGACTCACGCAGCGGCAAGGAGAACAAGGCGCTCGGCGGCGGCAGCAGCTCCGGCGCCCGTTCCGACACGGCGATGGTCGTCCACCTCGACGCGGGCCGGACGAAGGCCACGATCGTCAGCATCCCGCGCGACACCCTCGTCACGCGTCCGTCGTGCCCGCTGTCGTCCGGGGGTTCGACGTCCGTGGCGTACAACGCGATGTTCAACACCGCGTACTCGGTGGGCGGTCCGGTGTGCGCGGTCAAGACGGTCGAGTCGATCACAGGTGTCCGCATGGACCACTACATAGAGATCGACTTCGCGGGCTTCGCGAAGCTGGTGAACGCGCTGGGCGGCGTCACGGTCACCACGACGCAGGACATCAACGACGACGACAGCCACCTGCACCTCAAGAAGGGCACCCACCACCTCAACGGCAAGCAGGCCCTGGCCCTCGCCCGCACCCGGCACGGCATAGGCGACGGCAGCGACCTGGGCCGAATAGGCCTCCAACAGATGCTGGTGAAGGCCCTGTTGACCCAGATCTCCACCCACGACCTCCTCACCGACCCCACCAAGCTCTACGAGGTCACCGACGCGGTCACCGACAGCCTCACCACCGACACCGGCCTCGACTCCCTCAGCGAACTGATCAGCCTCGGCCAGAGCCTGAAGGGGTTGTCGGCGGACGCGGTGACCACGGTGACGATGCCGAACGTCACGGCGCCGTCGGATCCGAACCGGGTGGTGGCGAAGGAGCCGGCGGCGAGTGAGTTGTGGGAGTCGCTGCGCTGACCTGCGTAGACACGGAGGCGGAAAAAATCTTCGGGGAATTCCGGCGAGTGTGTCGATCCGCTCGCCCCTCGTTCGACGCATGGTTGAAAGGCCGGGAAGAGCCCGGTCGGACAACGTCAGAGAACGTCAGCGAACGACCCGAGGAGTCACCATGCCCCGCTACCTCTCCCTCGTGCAGATCGACGAGAAGACCGCCCCCGCCGAGGGCCCCAGCGCCGAGCTGATGCAGCGCATGGGCGAGCTGATCGAGGAGATCACCAAGGCCGGCGTCATGCTCGACACGGCCGGCCTCACCCCGACCGCGCAGGGCGCCCGCGTTCACTGGGAGGGCGGCAAGATCTCCGTGACCGACGGCCCGTTCACCGAGTCCAAGGAGGTCGTCGGCGGTTACGCGCTCATGCAGTGCAAGGACATGGCCGAGGCGATCGAGTGGACGAAGCGGTTCCTGAAGGTGCACGAGGAGTTCTGGACGGTGACGTGCGAGGTGCGGGAGATCGCGGAGGGCTGAGGGTTCCTTGGCTTGGGAGCACCAGAGGTGTTCGATGGTGGGTTGTGGAACCGGAAGCACAACCCACCGCCTCGCCCGTGACCGCTCTTGAGACCGTCTTCCGTATCGAGTCCCCGCGCATCATCGCCGCCGTCGCCCGCCTGGTCCGCGACGTGGGCATCGCCGAGGAACTCGCGCAGGACGCGCTGGTCGCCGCCCTGGAGCAGTGGCCGAGGGACGGTGTGCCCGACAACCCGGGCGCCTGGCTCATGGCCACCGCCAGGCACCGCGCCGTCGACCTCATCCGGCGCCGGGAGAACTACGCCCGCAAGCTCCAGGAGATCGGCCGCACCCTGGAGACGACGGCCCCGCCCGAGGAACCCTCGGCCCCCGACGACATCGACGACGACCTCCTGCGCCTGGTCTTCACGACCTGCCACCCGGTCCTGTCCCCGGAGGCCCGCACCGCCCTCACTCTGCGCCTCCTCGGCGGCCTGGCGACGCCCGAGATCGCCCGCGCCTTCCTCGCCCCCGAGCCGACGATCGCCCAGCGCATCGTCCGCGCCAAACGCACCCTGGCCACCAAGAACATCGCCTTCGAGGTCCCCTACGGCCCCGACCGCGAGGCCCGCCTCGGCTCGGTCCTGGACGTCATCTACCTGATCTTCAACGAGGGTTACGCGGCGACGGCGGGCGACGACTGGCTCCGCCCCAGCCTCTGCGAGGACGCCCTCCGCCTGGCCCGCCTCCTCGCCGCCCTGATGCCGAAGGAACCCGAAGTCCACGCCCTGGCCTCGCTGTTGGAGTTCCAGGCCTCCCGCTCCGCCGCCCGCACCGGCCCCGACGGCGACCCCGTCCTCCTCAAGGACCAGAACCGCCGCCGCTGGAACCGCCTCCTCATCGCCCGCGGCATCACCGCCCTCGGCCGCGCCGACGCCACGTCCACCGGCGCCCCCGGCCCCTACGCCCTCCAGGCCGCCATCGCCGCCTGCCACGCCCACGCGTACACCTACGACGAGACCGACTGGCCGACGATCGCGACCCTGTACGCCCTCCTCGCGACCCGATCCCCGTCCCCCGTCGTCGAGTTGAACCGCGCGGTGGCCGTCTCGATGGCGGAAGGCCCGGCCCCGGCACTGGAGATCGTCGACACCCTCGCCTCCGAACCCGCCCTGCGCGACTACCACTTGCTGCCGAGCGTCCGTGGCGACCTACTGCTCCGCCTGGGTCGTACGACGGAGGCGAGGGAGGAGTTCACCCGGGCGGCCGCCCTTGCCCGCAACGAACGCGAACGCCAACTGCTGCTGCGCCGGGCGGCGGAGGCGACCTAGAGGCGCCCTACACAGGCCGCCCGATCAACATCGCCGGCGCCCCCGCCACCCGAGTAAGAAACACCGTCGCCGAGTTGGGCCCCTGAGGCTTCACCTTCCGCCGCAGTTCCTCCGGCTCGACGGCCGACCCTCGCTTCTTCACGGTGAGGACGCCCACCTCCCGCTCCCGGAGCAGCGCCTTCAACTTCTTCACGCCGAAGGGGAGTTGGTCGGTGATCTCGTAGGCGGAGGCGTACGCGGTGGGCCGTAGCTCATCGGCGGTCACATACGCGATGGTCTCGTCGACGAGCCCGCCCCCGACCTCCTCCGCGACCTCGGCGACGAGGTGGGCGCGGATGACGGCGCCGTCGGGCTCGTACAAGTACCGCCCCACGGGACGGACTTCGGGGTCGGGCAGTCCGCGTCCGTGCAGAACTCGCGGGCCGGGGAGGAGGGTTGCCCGTACTGCGCCCGGCCGCACCCCCGCCCCGAACCACAGCACCGCCTCCTTCACGTCACCCCCGTCCGAGATCCACTCCGCTTCGGCCGCCGCCGGGATCGCCTCGTGCGGTACCCCGGGTGCGATCTTCAGCGCGGCGAGCGGGGCGGTCGTAGCGGCGCCGATGGCCCAGGACAGTGGCGGGGAGTACGCCTCGGGGTCGAAGATGCGGCCGCGGCCGCCGCGTCGGGCGGGGTCGACGAACACGGCGTCGTACGTGGACGTGTCGACGTCCGTCACGTCCGCTTCCCGTACCTCGATCAGGTCGGCCAGGTCCAGGGCCTCGGCGTTGGCGCGGGCGACGGCGACCGTCAGCGGGTCGCGGTCCACGGCCAGGACGCGTACCCCCGCCCGGGCCAGCGCGATCGCGTCGCCGCCGATGCCGCAGCAGAGGTCGGCGACGGAGGTCGCGCCGAGGGCCAGGAGGCGGCCGGCGCGGTAGGTGGCGACGGTGGACCGGGTGGACTGTTCGAAGCCGTTCGGGGTGAAGAACATCCGGTCGGCGTCCTCGGGGGTGAACTTCGCCGCTGCTGCCCGTTGACGTAGCCGCGCTTGGCCGAGGGCCGCCGAGACCAGGTCGGCGGGGTGGTCGCGGCGCAGCCGGGTGGCGACGGCGAGTTCCTTGGCCGGGTCGGTGCCGCGGACCTCGTCGAGGAGGGCGCGGCCCTCCGGGGTGAGCAGGGCGGCGAAGGCGAGTACGGGGTCGTTCACCGGGACATTGTGGGCCAGTCGGTGGACGGTGTGCCTCCGGTGGCGGAGTCGCGGCGGTGTCGGCGCGGGATCGGGGCCGGGGGCTGAAAAGATCCGACCCCATGCGAGTAGTCGTACAAAATGACATCAATCAGGCGTGTGGGGACCGGGCGCACGCGAATCCGCGCCGGAGGGCGGGCGCCCGTGGCGTGCTCGCCGCCCTCGCGCTCGCCGCTCTCGTCTCCGGGTGCGGCGCGTCCGGCTCGGGCGCGGGCGTCCATCCGGCGCAGGGCGCGCAGCCGTTGCACGCGCCCCCGGCCCGCGCGCTGGACTCCTACGCGAGCAAGTTGCGCGCCGCGTACGCCGCGCGGGTTGCCGCGGCCAAGCGCTGGGGGCTGGCGAAGGTGCCGCTCACGGCGCCGCCGGCGCCCGCGCACAAGCCGGAGATCACCGCGCGCAAGGGCTTCGAGGTGGACGACCAGGAGGAGCTGAACCTCCCGCCGGTCTTCACCACCATCCCGACGAAACAGAAGATCGTGTTTCTCACCATCGACGACGGTGAGAACAAGGACCCCGCGTTCCTGCGGATGATGAGCGACCTGAAGATCCCGTACACCGCCTTCCTCAGCAACTACCTGGTGAAGGACGACTACGGCTACTTCCGGAAGATGCAGGCGCAGGGGCACACGATCAACAACCACACCCTCACGCACCCGTATCTGCCGGGGCTGTCCTACTCCGAGCAGCGGCACGAGATCTGCGGGATGCAGGACATCATGAAGAAGCAGTTCGGCAAGGCCCCGACCGTCTTCCGGCCGCCGTACGGGAACTACAACCACGACACCCTCGTCGCCGCGAAGTCCTGTGGCATCAAGTACGCCCCGATCTGGGACGAGGAGGTGTTCGTCGACCACTGGGAGTACCGCGAGGACGACCGGTCCCTGCACCCCGGTGACATCGTCCTGACGCACTTCCGGGGTCGTGAGGACTGGAAGGGCACGATGGTTGACGACATGCGCCGCTTCCTGGGCAAGGTCACGGCGGAGGGCTACGCGGTGGCCCGCCTGGAGGACTACCTGTGAGGTTCGCGACCCTGCGGACGCCGGTGGCCGTCGCGTTGGCGGCCACCCTCCTCACCGGTTGCGCGCAGTCCGTCGACCCCATCGAACGGCTCGGCAAGAAGGCCGCCCAACGCGTCCACCCCCACGGCCCGACCCGCGAACAGCCGTACCGCCACTGGGGTTTGACGGCCCCACTGGCCCCCGCCCCGAAACCGTCCCCGCACCCCGCCGCCCGCTCGGCGGGCCCGGGCCTTCCGCCCGTCGTGGACCATGTCCGCACCCGGGACAAGGTCGTGTTCCTGACCTACGACCACGACGCGGGCGCGCGGCCGGCCCCGGGCTTCGCCGACATGGTCCGCGAACTGCGCCTGCCCGTCACCGAGTTCGGCACCACCCAGGACCGCCGCCCCGTCACGGGCCTGCCCTACGACGCCCAGCGCACCGAGATCTGCGGCCGCCGGACCCGGCTGCTGCGGCCCCCCTACGGCACGTACGACACGACGACCCGCCGTGCCGCGGCCGACTGCGGCATCTCCGCACTGGTTCTGTGGCGGGCCGCCACGACCACCGGAACGCTCACCTACACGCGCGGCGACCATCACCTGGCCCCGGGCGACATCGTCCGCATCGCCCCGACCGACACGACGGCCAGACTGTTGCGCGGCATCCAGGAGCAGGGCCTGACGGTGGGCCGCCTGGAGGACTACCTGTAGCGCGCGCCGGGAGTGTCGGAGGCCCCGGATAACCTGCCGCGCACGGCGAACAGCGGTGAGCGGAAAGGGCCTTGCGGTGGGTGGCAGCCAGTGGACCTCGACGGGGTCGTACCAGAAGGATCTCGAGTCGGCGTTCCGGCAGGCGCAGGAACAGGAACTGGCCATGGACGACCACGGGTTCCCGGGTCGGGACATCGTCGATCTGTGGGAGGACGACGGCTGGCGGGAGTACATCCTGACGGGCGGCACGTCCTCCGTGCTCGACTTCTACGACCTCGTCGACGCCGGGTCCGGGGACGACTTCGCCATGATGCGGCCACTGACCGAGGACGAGGTGCGCGACTGGGCGCCGGACGGCAGACCCACCCGCGAGCAATGGGTCGCGGCCCTGCGCACCTGGGTTCTGTCCTTCCCGGGCCGTGGGAGCGGTCGCTGCACGATCCTCTATCGCGAGGGCGAGCCGGCCGAGATCGGCTACTGGGGATGCACGGCGGACTAGCGCGGGAAGAGTTCGGTGCCGGTCGGCACACTTCAGCCCGTCCGGCGTTTGAGGACGAGGCCGTCCAGGCCGATAGCGGGGGTCTCGGGGCGCAGCCCCCAGGGGCGGCGGCAACCAAGCACAGGCCCGCCGGACAGCTCAGGGCGACGGGGAAATTCCGCTCAAGCGCCGCGGGCATTGGCACTCCGCTTGACCGAGTGCTAATCGCAGTCATAGTCTCAGACCTGGCACTCCCCCCTGGAGAGTGCCAATAGCGACGGGCAGGTCCGGCACCCGCGACGACGGATCCACCTGGTCGCCACCTCAGACAGTTAACCCCGTGAGATCTCCGAAGGGGGAGGTCGGATCGTGACGACCGCCAGCTCCAAGGTTGCCATCAAGCCGCTCGAGGACCGCATTGTGGTCCAGCCGCTCGACGCCGAGCAGACCACGGCCTCTGGCCTGGTCATCCCGGACACCGCGAAGGAGAAGCCCCAGGAGGGCGTCGTCCTCGCGGTGGGCCCGGGTCGCTTCGAGAACGGCGAGCGCCTGCCGCTCGACGTCAAGACCGGCGACATCGTGCTGTACAGCAAGTACGGCGGCACCGAAGTGAAGTACAGCGGCGAGGAATACCTCGTCCTCTCGGCTCGCGACGTGCTCGCGATCATCGAGAAGTAGTTCACCTCGCTTCAAGCACCATCTGAAGCACATTCTGTTTTGAGCTGCGCCCCTGGCCCCCGCGACCTTATGAAGCCGGGCGTCGGGGGCGTAGTTCGTTTCACCCACGTTTTCCGAGAGGGCTGAACCGCTCCCATGGCGAAGATCCTGAAGTTCGACGAGGACGCCCGTCGCGCCCTCGAGCGCGGCGTCAACAAG
This sequence comes from Streptomyces sp. NPDC050528, assembly GCF_044457795.1. Taxonomy (NCBI): domain Bacteria; kingdom Bacillati; phylum Actinomycetota; class Actinomycetes; order Kitasatosporales; family Streptomycetaceae; genus Streptomyces; species Streptomyces sp. NPDC050528. Next base: position 1,395,235 of record NZ_JBITHH010000001.1, on the reverse strand, counting down.
CTTGCCGACACGGTCAAGGTGACGATCGGCCCCAAGGGCCGCAACGTCGTCATCGACAAGAAGTTCGGCGCCCCCACCATCACCAACGACGGTGTCACCATCGCCCGCGAGGTCGAGCTGGAGGACCCGTACGAGAACCTCGGTGCCCAGCTGGTGAAGGAGGTGGCGACCAAGACCAACGACATCGCGGGTGACGGCACCACCACCGCCACCGTGCTCGCCCAGGCGCTCGTACGCGAGGGCCTGCGCAACGTCGCCGCGGGTGCTTCCCCGGCCGCCCTGAAGAAGGGCATCGACGCCGCCGTCAAGGCCATCTCCGACGAGCTGCTCGCCACCGCGCGGCCGATCGACGACAAGGCCGACATCGCCGCCGTCGCCGGTCTGTCCGCGCAGGACAGCCAGGTCGGCGAGCTCATCGCCGAGGCGATGGACAAGGTCGGCAAGGACGGTGTCATCACCGTCGAGGAGTCCAACACCTTCGGTCTGGAGCTGGACTTCACCGAGGGCATGGCCTTCGACAAGGGCTACCTGTCGCCGTACTTCGTGACGGACCAGGAGCGCATGGAAGCGGTCCTCGAAGACCCGTACATCCTGATCCACCAGGGCAAGATCAGCTCCATCCAGGACCTGCTGCCGCTGCTGGAGAAGGTCATCCAGGCCAACGCCTCCAAGCCGCTGCTGATCATCGCCGAGGACGTCGAGGGCGAGGCCCTGTCGACCCTGGTCGTGAACAAGATCCGCGGCACGTTCAACGCGGTCGCGGTCAAGGCCCCCGGCTTCGGCGACCGCCGCAAGGCGATGCTCGGCGACCTCGCCACCCTCACCGGCGGTCAGGTCATCGCCGAGGAGGTCGGCCTCAAGCTCGACCAGGTCGGCCTGGACGTGCTGGGCTCCGCCCGCCGCGTGACGGTCACCAAGGACGACACGACCGTCGTCGACGGTGCCGGCGACTCCTCCGAGGTCGCGGGCCGCGTCAACCAGATCAAGGCCGAGATCGAGAACACGGACTCCGACTGGGACCGCGAGAAGCTCCAGGAGCGCCTCGCGAAGCTGGCCGGCGGCGTGTGCGTGATCAAGGTGGGCGCCGCCACCGAGGTGGAGCTCAAGGAGAAGAAGCACCGTCTGGAGGACGCCATCTCCGCGACCCGCGCCGCGGTCGAGGAGGGCATCGTCTCCGGTGGTGGCTCCGCTCTGGTGCACGCCGCCAAGGTCCTCGAGGGCAACCTCGACAAGACCGGCGACGAGGCCACCGGTGTCGCGGTCGTGCGCCGCGCGGTCGTCGAGCCGCTGCGCTGGATCGCCGAGAACGCCGGCCTGGAGGGCTACGTCATCACCGCCAAGGTCGCCGACCTGGAGCCCGGCCAGGGCTTCAACGCCGCGACCGGCGAGTACGGCGACCTGGTGAAGGCCGGCGTCATCGACCCGGTCAAGGTCACCCGCTCCGCCCTGGAGAACGCCGCCTCCATCGCCTCCCTCCTCCTCACGACCGAGACCCTGGTCGTCGAGAAGAAGGAAGAGGAGGAGCCGGCCGCCGGTGGTCACGGCCACGGCCACTCCCACTGACGCCAGTCGGTGAACCCGTAGGACGTGTACGTCGAAGGCCCGGCGCCCCTCTGGGGGAGCCGGGCCTTCGCGTTCCGCCGGAACCTTCGTCACCGTGGCCGCCGTCATCGAGGCGGCTGCCGTCACTGCGGCCCGTACTTCCGCCCGGTCTTCGAGGTGACCCCGCCCAGCACCGCCTGCGGAGTGATCTTCACCAGGCCCATCAGCGCCTTGTACCGCGGGTCCGGGATCGACAGCGTCTTGCCGCGCGCCAGATCCGCGAGCGCCGCCGCGACCAGCTTGTCCGCGTCCAGCCACATCCAGTTCGGGATGTTGTCCGTGCCCATCCCGGCCCGCTCGTGGAACTCGGTCCGCACAAAACCGGGCGCCAGCGCCATCAGCCGTACGCCACTGCCCGCCAGGTCCTTGGCCGCGCCCTGCGTGAACTGCACGACCCACGCCTTCGAGGCGCCGTACGTCCCGCGCGGTACGAAGGCCGCGACCGATGCCACGTTGACGACCCCGCCGCGCCCGCGCTCCCGCATCGCCTCGGTCGCCGCGCTGGTCAGCCGCAGCACCGCCTCGCAGTGCACCTTGAGCATCTTCAGCTCGTCGGCCATGGATACGTCGAGATAGCGGCCCTTGTTGCCGAAGCCCGCGTTGTTGACCAGCAGGTCGACGGGGTTCTTGCGGTCGGCGAGGCGGGCGGCCACCGCCTCGATGCCCTCGTCGGTGGCGAGGTCGGCGGTGAGCACCTCCGCCTCGATGCCGTGCCGGTCGTGCAGTTCGGTGGCCTGCTCCCCGAGCCGCTGAGTGTTGCGCGCCACCAGCACGAGGTTGTGTCCGTCCGCCGCGAGCCGCCGCGCGAACGCGGCACCGATCCCCGCGGTCGATCCCGTAATCAATGCCGTTGTCATGGCGCAAGATTAGTGACACCGGGCGGGCCGGTCCGATCTCTGCACAGGCCCTCCCGATCCGTGACGTACGCGTGTCGAACAATGTGTCGAACACGCCGTGACGGCAGGTCAGACCGGGTACTCCGCGACATACTTCCGGGCCTGCGCGAGCGACTCCGGATGCAGCGCCTCGCCCGCCGGAAGCAGCCGCGGCAGCAGCTCCCGCTCGGTCGTCACCGCCCGGAACTGCAGGGCCACCGTCACGTCGTGGTCGGGCCGGTGCACGATCTCGATCGCGTCGCCCGCCCGGATCTCACCGGGTTCGATCACCCGCAGATAGGCCCCCGGAGCACCCTTCACGGTGAACCGTTTCACCCACCCGCGCTCGCCCAGATGGTCCTGGAACGTACGGCACGGGATCCGCCCGCAGGTGACCTCCAGGACCACCTCGGAACCGATCCGCCAGCGCTCGCCGATCCGCGCGCCGGACACGTCGAGCCCGAGTGTCGTCAGGTTCTCCCCGAAGGAACCGCTGGCCAGCGGGCGCCCCAACTCCCGCTCCCAGTCGTCGAGATCCTCGCGCGCGACCGCGTACACCGCCTGGTCGTCGCCCCCGTGGTGCCGCCGGTGACACACCGCGTCCCCGGCCAGCCCGCTCCCGGCGACGCCCTTGGGGCCGGGCGCGCTGACCCGCACCGGCGCGTCGGTCGGCCGCTTGTCGATGCCGGTCACGCCGTCGGGCTGGTCCGTGTACGGCACGGCCGTGGCCCGGCCCAGATTCAGCGAGAGAAGCTTCATGACGGCACGGTAGACGAGACCATCCCAAAGGTGCGCCGCATTGTTGGCCAACGCCCCCAAGAAACACTTATCCTCGGCGCGTGATCGAGGCCCGACATCTCCGTGTGCTGCGCGCCGTCGCCGCCACCGGCTCCTTCTCGGCGGCCGGGCGCGAACTGGGCTGCACCCAGCCCGCCGTCAGTCAGCAGATGAAGGCCCTGGAGACCTCGGTCGGCACCCCGCTGCTGATCCGCACCGGCCGCGAGATGCGGCTGACCCAGGCGGGCGAGGCGCTGGTCCGGCACGGCGCCGGCATCCTCGCCGGGCTGACGGCGGCCGAGGAGGAGGTCGCCGCGATCGCGGGCCTGCGCGCGGGCCGGGTGCGCCTGGTCTCCTTCCCCAGCGGCAGCTCGACGCTCGTCCCCACCGCACTGGCCGCCCTGCGCGCCGCGCACCCCGGCACCCGCGTCTCCCTGGAGGAGGCCGAGCCGCCGAACTCCGTTGAGCTCCTCCGGGAGGGCGACTGCGACATCGCCCTCGCCTTCCGCTACGAGACGGCGGCGGGCGCGGAGGACTGGTCCGACCTGGTGGTACGGCCCCTGCTCCGCGACCGCCTGGTCGCCCTGGTCCCGGAAAAACACCGGCACGCGCGCGTGCCGTCGGTCGCCATCGGCGAACTGGCCGACGACGCCTGGATCGCCGGCTGCCCGCGCTGCCGGGGCCAGTTGGTCGCGGTGTGCGAGGCCGCGGGCTTCACCCCGCGCATCGACTTCGCGACCGACGACTATCCGGCGGTCGTCGGCCTGGTGAGCGCGGGGCTGGGCGTCGCCGTCCTGCCCCAGCTCGCCATCGAGTCCGTGCGACCCCGGGGTGCGCGGACGGTGACGCTGGAACCGGCGGTGCGGCGGGAGATCGTCGCGCTCACCCTGCCCGACCTGGCGCAGGTACCGGCCGTGGCGGCGACGCTCGATCAGTTGGAGCGGGCGGCGCGCGGCAAATAGGCCCGCGAAAAATAGGGGGTACGCGTACGCGTACCCCTGTCGGAGACGTGTCGTAGGACAGGTTGGAGAAACGTTCCTTCAGTTGTTCGAAGCCATGTCCCCGGCGGCCGAAGCCGATACCAGCCGGTTGCGGGCACGCCCCATGAGCTCTTCGCGCTCGTCCTCGGTCAGGCCGCCCCAGACGCCGTACGGCTCGCGCACCGCCAGCGCGTGCGCCGCGCACTGTGCGCGGACCGGGCACCTCATGCAGACCTCTTTGGCCGAGTTCTCACGAGCGCTTCGTGCCGCACCGCGCTCGCCCTCGGGATGAAAGAAGAGCGAGCTGTCGACCCCTCGGCAGGCAGCCAGGAGCTGCCAGTCCCACAGGTCCGCGTTCGGTCCGGGAAGGCGGGAGAAATCTGCCATTGCGTGACCCCTTGTAGCCGTTATGGGCGGATACGGTGTCCACGACCGTACAACTACGATCTAAGGAGATGAAAATATGACTCATTGCGAATCTAGCCTCAGACACCAGCAAAAGGGAAGAAATAGGGCTGAATGGGGCACCGGTTGTGATGAAAGCTTGTGGGTCGGCCGCGCACGTCTCCACCGTGTCCGCACCCTCACGTAGAGTGCCGAAGATGGCACACGGCCCCGTAACTCTTTCGAGTGACCGTCGTTGAGAGTGCGAGGCGGTTGAAAACACAAGTGCTCGGGCAGGCGTCCGAGACGGTCGACCGCACAGGTGACGATTTCGTACCAGCCTGGAGGCTCAAGGTGACGCGCATCAGTTGCGGAGGGCGGCCATGACATCCGTCCTCGTCTGTGACGACTCCCCGCTTGCCCGAGAGGCGCTCCGCCGCGCGGTCGCGACCGTGCCCGGTGTCGAGCGCGTGACGACGGCGGCCAACGGCGAGGAAGTCCTCCGCCGCTGGGGTGCCGACCGCTCGGACCTCATCCTGATGGACGTACGCATGCCCGGACTCGGCGGTGTCGAGACCGTGCGGCGGCTGCTGTCCGCCGACCCGGGCGCACGCATCATCATGCTCACCGTCGCCGAAGACCTGGACGGCGTGGCCCTCGCGGTCGCGGCCGGCGCCCGCGGCTATCTGCACAAGGACGCCTCGCGCGCCGAACTGCGGGCCACGGTCACCCAGGCCCTCGCCGACCCGACCTGGCGACTGGCCCCGCGCCGGCTGCGGTCCGCCGAGATGGGCGCCGCGCCGACGCTCACCGCGCGCGAGATCCAGGTCCTCGAAGGAATGAGCCACGGCCGCTCGAACGCGGAGATCGGCCGTGAGCTGTTCCTCTCCGAGGACACCGTCAAGACACACGCACGGCGCCTCTTCAAGAAACTCGGCGCCTCGGACCGTGCACACGCCGTGGCGCTCGGTTTCCGGTGGGGCCTGGTCCGTTAGGACAAGGTCAGTGCGTTGCAGCGGGGGTACGACAATCCCCGCCTACCTCATGGTGGGCGGGGGCGGCAAAGGGGCCCGCCGGGTGCCCGCTGCTCGTTTCGCCGCGGATGCCGCATCCTTGAGATGTGGAGTTCCTCGGGGACGAGTCGGTCGAGCGGGAGGGGAGGGCGCAGGAGATGAGTTCCGGCGCACCTGCTCATAACGCTTCGGTGCACAACAACGGACGCGGTGCCACGGACCCTTCGGCCACAAGGCACCATGGACCGATGCGTGACGACGAGGCGGCCGGTGCCCCAGGGGCGATTGGTGGACTCGTCCTTCGCGCGGTCGACGGAGACGAGCAGGCGACCCACGATCTGCTCGCCCACGTCCACCCCCTGGCCCTGCGCTACTGCCGCACCCGGCTGTCCCGACTCCCGGGCGACGCACGGCACTTCGTGGAGGACCTCGCCCAGGAGGTCTGCGTCGCCGTCCTCCTCGCACTGCCGCGCTACAAGGACACCGGCCGCCCCTTCGAGGCCTTCGTCTTCGCCATCGCCGCCCACAAGGTCGCCGACCTCCAGCGCGCCGCGATGCGTCACCCGGGCTCGACGGCGGTGCCGTCCGACGAGATGCCCGAGCGGCCGGACGACTCCCTCGGTCCCGAGGAGCGCGCCCTGCTCAGCAGTGACGCCGAATGGGCCAAGAAACTCATGGCCAACCTCCCGGAGAACCAGCGCGAACTCCTCCTGCTGCGCATCGCCGTGGGGCTGACGGCCGAGGAGACCGGGCAGATGTTGGGAATGTCACCCGGCGCGGTCCGGGTCGCCCAGCACCGGGCACTGAGCCGACTGCGGGCACTGGCCGAGCAGTAGAGCCTTCCGCAGCGGCGCCTTCGCCCGCGGGGCCTTTCGTGAACAGTCGGGCGACGGCGTACGTACGAACATACGAAGCCTGGAGCGGGCCGTAGCCGTGGAATCGTGGAATTTGGTGACCGCGCTTCCCGTTAGCATGGACATCCGCACCGATCAAGGCCATTTGGGGAAGGTGTCATGACTGCCAACGTCGACGGAGTGCCCGCCAAATTCGCGACACTAGGGCTGACCTACGACGACGTGCTGCTGCTGCCGGGCGCGTCCGACGTGCTCCCGAACGCGGTCGACACCTCGTCCCGCATCTCGCGCAACGTCCGCGTCAACATCCCGCTGCTGTCCGCGGCGATGGACAAGGTGACCGAGTCCCGGATGGCGATCGCGATGGCCCGCCAGGGCGGTGTCGGCGTCCTGCACCGCAACTTGTCCGTCGAGGACCAGGTCAACCAGGTCGACCTAGTGAAGCGCTCCGAGTCCGGCATGGTCACCGACCCGATCACCGTCCACCCGGACGCCACGCTCGGCGAGGCCGACGCCCTGTGCGCCAAGTTCCGCATCAGCGGCGTCCCGGTGACCGACGGCAACGGCAAGCTGCTCGGCATCGTCACCAACCGCGACATGGCCTTCGAGACCGACCGCTCCCGTCAGGTGCGCGAAGTCATGACCCCCATGCCCCTGGTCACCGGCAAGGTCGGCATCTCCGGCGCCGACGCCATGCAGTTGCTGCGCCGCCACAAGATCGAGAAGCTGCCCCTCGTCGACGAGGCCGGCATCCTCAAGGGCCTCATCACGGTCAAGGACTTCGTCAAGGCCGAGCAGTACCCGAACGCCGCCAAGGACGCCGAGGGCCGCCTCATCGTCGGTGCCGCCGTCGGCGCCAGCCCCGAGGCCCTGGAGCGCGCCCAGGCCCTCGCCGAGGCCGGCGTGGACTTCCTGGTCGTCGACACCTCGCACGGCCACAACAGCAACGCCCTGAACTGGATGGCGAAGATCAAGTCGAGCGTCGGCGTCGACGTCATCGGCGGCAACGTAGCCACCCGCGACGGCGCCCAGGCCCTGGTCGACGCCGGTGTCGACGGCATCAAGGTCGGCGTCGGTCCCGGCTCGATCTGTACGACCCGTGTCGTCGCCGGCATCGGCGTCCCGCAGGTCACCGCGATCTACGAAGCGTCCCTCGCCGCCCGCGCGGCCGGCGTCCCGCTCATCGGCGACGGCGGCCTGCAGTACTCCGGCGACATCGGCAAGGCGCTCGCCGCCGGCGCCGACACGGTGATGCTGGGCAGCCTCCTCGCGGGCTGCGAGGAGTCCCCGGGCGAGCTGCAGTTCATCAATGGCAAGCAGTTCAAGTCGTACCGCGGCATGGGCTCGCTCGGCGCGATGCAGTCCCGCGGCCAGGGCCGGTCGTACTCCAAGGACCGCTACTTCCAGGCCGAGGTCGCCTCCGACGACAAGCTCGTGCCCGAGGGCATCGAGGGCCAGGTGCCCTACCGCGGCCCGCTGGCCAACGTCCTTCACCAGCTCGTCGGCGGGCTGCGCCAGACCATGGGCTACGTGGGCGCGGCCACCATCGGCGAGATGGAGACCAAGGGCCGCTTCGTCCGGATCACGTCCGCGGGCCTCAAGGAGAGCCACCCGCACGACATCCAGATGACGGTCGAGGCACCGAACTACAGCCGCAGCAAGTAGTCGGCAGGCTTCCTCAAGGGCGGCTCCGGGGACACCGGGGCCGCCCTTGTCGTACCCGTCGGCGATACTGGAAGACGCTGAAACGCAGAGGAAAGGCCACAGACGTGACTGAGATCGAGATCGGGCGCGGCAAGCGCGGCCGCCGGGCGTACGCCTTCGACGACATCGCCGTCGTCCCCAGCCGCCGTACGCGGGACCCGAAGGAGGTCTCGATCGCCTGGCAGATCGACGCCTACCGCTTCGAGCTGCCCTTCCTGGCCGCCCCCATGGACTCGGTCGTCTCCCCGGCCACCGCGATCCGCATCGGCGAGCTCGGCGGCCTCGGCGTGCTGAACCTCGAAGGCCTCTGGACGCGGTACGAGGACCCGCAGCCGCTGCTCGACGAGATCACCGAGCTGGACGTGGACGCCGCGACCCGCCGCCTCCAGGAGATCTACGCGGCTCCCATCAAGGAGGAGCTGATCGGGCAGCGCATCAAGGAGGTGCGCGACTCGGGCGTGGTCACCGCCGCCGCGCTCTCCCCGCAGCGCACGGCCCAGTTCTCCAAGGCCGTCGTCGACGCGGGCGTGGACATCTTCGTCATCCGCGGTACGACGGTCTCGGCGGAGCACGTCTCGGGCTCGCACGAGCCGCTGAACCTGAAGCAGTTCATCTACGAGTTGGACGTCCCGGTGATCGTCGGCGGCTGCGCCACGTACACGGCGGCCCTGCACCTGATGCGCACCGGCGCGGCGGGCGTCCTCGTCGGCTTCGGCGGCGGCGCGGCGCACACCACGCGCAACGTCCTCGGTATCCAGGTCCCGATGGCGACAGCGGTCGCCGACGTGGCCGCCGCCCGCCGCGACTACATGGACGAGTCCGGCGGTCGGTACGTGCACGTCATCGCCGACGGCGGTGTCGGCTGGTCCGGCGACCTCCCCAAGGCGATCGCCTGCGGCGCGGACGCGGTCATGATGGGCTCCCCGCTCGCCCGCGCCACGGACGCGCCGGGCAAGGGCCACCACTGGGGCATGGAAGCGGTCAACGAGGAACTCCCGCGCGGCAAGAAGGTCGATCTCGGCACGGTCGGCACGATCGAGGAGATCCTCACCGGCCCGTCCCACATCCCCGACGGCTCCATGAACATCTTCGGGGCGCTGCGACGCGCGATGGCGACGACCGGGTACAGCGAGCTGAAGGAGTTCCAGCGGGTCGAGGTCACGGTGGCCGACTCGCAGCACAAGCGGTAGGCGGTAGGCGGTTCTACGACGCGGTAGCCGTACGACGCTTTCAGGGGCCCGGGCCTGGGTGGTCCGGGCCCTTTCGTGTGCCCAAGTGGGGGGCGTGGGGCGCGTGTTGATGTTGGGGGGCGCACGGTTGCGTTCGGGGCGAAAGTTCGCTGGTGGGGCGTGTCGGGGCGGTAACGTCCGTGATCGGCGCCCCAGTTGTGTGGGGTGCTCCCTTCCACGGAAATCGTTCCGGACCCGGGCTCTCGGGGCCCGGCCCGAATTCCAGACGAACCGCCTACCGGGCCAATGGGCGGCCTCGTGGAAGGGGGCGCCCATGGGTCGCCACCGCAAGCCCACCCGCTGGGACCGGATCCGTCTTCGGATGGTGAAGCAACGGAGGAGGTGGATCTTGTGGATGTACGGCGGAAAGTGAGCGGCCACCCCCAACACAAGTAGGGGTGGACACTCCGTTCACTTTTCAGGAGCTCACCGCAGGGCCTACTGCGGTGGGCTCCACCTTGTTGGTGGAAAGTCAGCGGCCACCCCCATACCAACTAGGGGTGGACACTCCGTTCACTTTTCAAGAGCCAACCGCAGTAGCCCGCTACGGCCGGTTCCACCTGTTTCTTACGGTACCGGCGCCGCGAGTCGCACGCCACCAGCCCCCGACGCACACCCCGCCCCAAGCGCCCCCCTGCACAACCCGCGCGCCGGGGTCAGAGCGCCGCCTTCTTGGTGCCGGAGAACGCGGCGAACGCGGCGATGGCGAAGAAGACGAAGGTGAGCGGGTCGGAGTCGGCCTTCCAGGCGTCCTGGACCACGCCGAAGTGGTCGAAGAACACCTTGCTGAAGGTCACGCCGTACTCGTCCGCGATGAGCATCGCCTCGCCGACCAGCTGGCCGAGATAGACCGCGCCCAGGGCCAGCACGGCGCTGACCACGGGGAGCACGGGGTTGCGACCGCCCAGCTTGCCCGCCGCGAGGCCGATGACGAAGCCGACGCCGATCGCCGCCCAGCCGATCTCGTGCTTGGTGGTGCCGATGACGAAGCCGTAGATCCCGGCGGCGACCAGCGCGGCGGCGACAGCGGTCACCAGGCCGAGCGCGATGTTGTTCTTCGGGGGAGCGGGCGGGGCGTACGGCGCGTTCGGGGCCAGGGGCGGCGGTACGGCGCCGGGCTGCTGGGCGTACGGGTTGCCGTCGACCGGCTGCGGCTGCGCGGGCGCCTGCTGCTGGGCCTGCGCGTCGGGCTGCGGCTGTGGCTGCTGTGGTGGCGTGGCTGACTGGCTCATGACAGAGATCCCCCCACGGGATGCGAAGACAGGAAAAGCGAAACGGAGTCGCGTGCGCGCGGATATGCGACAACTGTGCGACGAGTGTGGGGAGATTAGCAGGTCGACGTAACCCTGTGACCAGTCGTTTTCGTGCTCAGAGTCGGTGTGTCTTCGTGCTCAGAGCCGGTGTGCCGCGCCCGTCGGTGTCGCCCCGCGCGTGTCCAGCAGCAACTGCGCCTTCACGGACAGGCCTTGGAGGTCGTACGTCCGGTGCTGCTGGAGCAGGATCGTCAGGTCGGCGTCGGCCGCCGCCTCGTAGAGGGAGTCCGCGCGGGGGACCGGGCGGTCCAGGACGCTCCAGGACGGGATGTGCGGGTCGTGGTAGCTGACGGAGGCGCCGAGTTCCATGAGGCGGATCGCGATCTCCTGGGCGGGGGTGCCCTGTTGGTCGGCGAGGTCGGCCTTGTAGGTGACGCCGAGCAGCAACACCCGTGCTCCGCGCGCGGACTTGCCGTGTTCGTTGAGGAGCGTGGCGGCGCGCTGGATGACGTAGCGGGGCATCTGGTTGTTGACCTGTTGGGCGAGTTCGACCATGCGGAGGGGGCGGGGGCCGTGGCCGGTGAGGTCCTGGGGGACGGTGTGGCCGCCGACGCCGGGGCCGGGGCGGAATGCCTGGTAGCCGAACGGCTTGGTCTCGGCGCAGCGGATGACGTCCCAGAGGTCGACGCCCAAGTCGTGGCACAGGACGGCCATTTCGTTGACGAGGGCGATGTTGACGTGCCGGAAATTGGTCTCCAGTAGCTGCACGGTTTCCGCTTCGCGCAGGCCACGCGCGCGTACCACCTTGTCGGTGAGGCGGCCGTAGAAGGCGGCGGCCGACTCGGTGCAGGCCGGGGTGAGGCCGCCGATCACCTTGGGGGTGTTGGCCGGGGTGAAGTCGCGGTTGCCGGGGTCGATGCGGCTGGGGGAGTACGCGAGGTGGAAGTCGCGGCCCGCGCGGAGACCCGATCCCTCTTCGAGGAGGGGGCGCAGGAAGTTCTCGGTGGTGCCGGGGTGCACCGGTGACTCCAGGATCACCGTGGTGTGCGGGCGCAGGTGCGCGGCGAGGGCGCGGGCGGCCGTCTCCACCTGGCTGAGGTCGAGGCCGCCGTCGGCGTCCCGGGGGGTCGGCGCGCAGATCACGGCGGTGCGTACACGGCCGAGCTCGGCGGGGTTGGTGGCCGGCCGGAAGCCCCCCGAGAGCATCCGGCGCAGTTCGGCGGGGCTGAGGGAACCGGCCTCGGGGCCGGTCTTGAAGCCGGCCGTGGCGATACCGGCGGCGACAGCGGCCTGGGCCAGGGGCAGGCCGAGAGGACCGAGTCCGATGACGGCGAGATCTGCGGGCATGGCGTGGGCCGTCCTTCCCAATAACCGAAAGCGGGACAGATAACCGAAGCGGGACAGGTGCGCAAGCCCTGTGGACAGAACGAGCGAGCGCAATGTCAGACTAGGAGTAAATATGACCGTTATGCGGGATTGGACGGCTGTGTTTTTCGGCAGTCCTGTGATTGTTGTCCACAGGCCGGGGGCGAGTGGTGGCTGAAGTCGGGCAACCCGGTCAGAATTTGGGCAGGAGGGATACGAACCGGGCTTCGCCGAACGGGTGCGGCCGGCGCTACCGATAGCGGGAGGCAGCGGTGAGGACAGCGACACTGGGTCCGGCGCAGCGAGCCGAGGCACTGGCGGGAATGGCCGAGCGGGAACTGGACGTGCTCGTCGTGGGCGCGGGTGTGGTCGGCGCGGGCACCGCCCTGGACGCCGTGACACGCGGCCTGTCCACGGGACTGGTCGAGGCGCGCGACTGGGCGTCCGGCACATCGAGCAGGTCGAGCAAGCTCATCCACGGAGGTCTGCGCTATCTGGAGATGCTCGACTTCGCCCTCGTCCGCGAGGCCCTCAAGGAACGCGGACTGCTCCTGGAGCGCCTCGCCCCGCACCTGGTGAAGCCGGTGGCGTTCCTGTACCCGCTCCAGCACAAGGGCTGGGAGCGCCTCTACGCCGGCTCGGGCGTCGCGCTCTACGACGCGATGTCCATGGCCCGCGCGCACGGGCGGGGCCTGCCGACCCACCGTCACCTGAGCCGCCGTCACGCGCTGCGCGTGGCCCCCGCGTTGAAGAAGGACGCGCTGGTCGGCGCCCTGCAGTACTACGACGCGCAGATGGACGACGCCCGCTATGTGGCCACCCTGGTGCGCACAGCCTCGTCCTACGGCGCGAAAGTCGCCAACCGCGCGCGGGTGACCGGTTTCCTGCGCGAGGGCGAGCGTGTGGTCGGCGCCCGGGTGCAGGACGTCGAGGCGGGCGGCGAGTACGAGATCCGCGCCAAGCAGATCGTGAACGCCACGGGCGTGTGGACCGACGACACCCAGGCGATGGTCGGCGAGCGCGGCCAGTTCCACGTCCGGGCCTCCAAGGGCATCCACCTCGTCGTCCCCAAGGACCGCATCAACTCCTCCAGCGGGCTCATCCTGCGCACCGAGAAGTCCGTGCTGTTCGTCATCCCGTGGGGCCGGCACTGGATCATCGGGACCACCGACACCGACTGGGACCTCGACAAGGCCCACCCGGCCGCGTCCAGCGCCGACATCGACTACCTCCTTGAGCATGTGAACTCGGTGCTCGCGGTGCCGCTGACCAGAGACGACGTCCAGGGTGTGTACGCGGGGCTGCGGCCGCTGCTGGCCGGTGAGTCCGACGCCACCAGCAAGCTGTCGCGCGAGCACACCGTCGCGCATCCGGTGCCGGGGCTGGTCGTCGTGGCGGGCGGCAAGTACACGACGTACCGCGTGATGGCCAAGGACGCCGTGGACGAGGCGGTGCACGGGCTCGACATGCGGGTCGCCGAGTGCGTCACCGAGGACGTGCCGCTGCTCGGGGCGGAGGGGTACCGGGCGCTGTGGAACGCGCGGGCACGGATCGCCTCCAAGACCGGCATCCATGTGGTGCGCGTGGAGCACCTGCTGAACCGTTTCGGTTCGATGGCGGAGGAGGTCCTCGACCTCATCGAGAAGGACCCCACCCTCGGCGAACCCCTCCAGGGCGCCGACGACTATCTGCGCGCCGAGGTCGTCTACGCCGCCTCGCACGAGGGCGCCCGGCACCTCGACGACGTCCTCACCCGCCGCACCCGCATCTCGATCGAGACCTTCGACCGGGGCACGCGCAGCGCCCGTGAGGCCGCCGAGTTGATGGCACCGGTGCTCGGCTGGGACAAGGACCAGATCGAGCGCGAGGTCGAGCACTACGAGAAGCGGGTGGAGGCCGAGCGGGAGTCGCAGCGCCAGCCGGACGACCTGACGGCGGACGCGGCGCGGTTGGGGGCGCCGGACATCGCGCCGTTGTAGTCCCGTCGCGGGGTGCGGCGCCGCTGTAGTCCTGTCGTGCGATGCGGCGCCGCTGTGGCGACGCCGGGTGCGGTCGGTCCCGCCCGGGGCCAGCTTCGCCCGCAGCCCGACGCCCGAAGCCCGCCGCACTCACCGTCCGCTTCACTCGAACGAGTGTCATGAGTTGGGATCTTTGTCCGGAACCCGGCCGTTCTACGAGGTGCGGGGGCAGAACTCGGCGGCGAGCAGGGCCGGTTCGAGGCCGGGGTCCGCTATCCCGCTCGTGTTCACCCGGAAGGTGAGGACATGACGGCCGTCGACGGTGGCTGCGGTGCGCACGTAGCTGCCCGAGATCCGGCCGTTGTGCCCCCACACCGTGGTGCCGCACGGCAGCTTCACCGGGAACAGACCCATGCCGTACGAGCCGTGTGCGGTGCGGGTGTCGAGCATCTCGCGCAGCCAGCGCGGGGGCAGCAACTGCCCGCCGAGCAGGGCCGAGTAGAAGCGGTCCAGGTCGGCGAGCGTGGTCACCAGCTCGCCCGCGGCGCCGGCCACCCGGGGGTCGAGATCGGTGACGTCGGAGCCGTCGGCGGCGTAGGCCCGGCCGTGCGGCGAGGGAAGAGTGGTGCGGGAGCCCGGGAAGGAGGTGCCCGTCAGACGCAGCGGAGCAAGGATGCGGCGCTCGGCCTCGGTGGCGTACGAGTTGCCGGTGACCTGTCGGATCACCAGGCCGAGCAGCACGTAGTTGGTGTTCGAGTACGAGAAGCGGCCTCGATCGGCCGGAGGGTGGGTGACTGCTATACGAACGGCCTGAGTTGGGGTGACGGGGACCGTGCCCCCGGTGACCGCGGTGAAGTCGTACAGGCCGCTGGTGTGGGTGAGCAGGGAACGGAGGGTCAGCGCGCGCCCGTCGTTGCCCGCTCCGTGTACCAGACCCGGGAGGTGCTGCTCCACTGTGTCGGACAGGGACAGCCGGTGTTCGGCGGCGAGTTGGAGGACCACGGTCGCGATGAAGGTCTTCGTGATGCTGCCGGCGCGGAAGTGGTCGGCGCGGCTGATGCCTGTTCCGGCCTGGGCGTACTGGGTCGTGCCGAGCGCGTAGTCCGTCGTGGCGGAGGCGTCGTCCGGCGCGGTCCGCGGGTGGTCCGTCCCGGTCGGTGTGGTGTCAACGCCCGTGCTGTCGTGGGCCAGTAGGGCGGCGGTGGGGGTTCTGCCTCGGGTAACCAGCAGTCTGACCAGGGCTTTCGTGTCCGGTGCCGGGTGGGCCTGGGAGGCGGCCGGGGACAGGCCGAGGAGGGCCAGGGACAGCGGAAGGGCCAGCAGTGTCCGAGGTGTGGGCATCGCGATCCTCCGTTCTTGCCGGTCATCCTGCCCGGCTTGGCTGTGTGACCTGCGGCGGATATGCGAGGGGATGTGCCGTCGGTGCGCGGGGAGAGGCCCCCTGGGCGTTGGGCACTTGTTCGGTGGGGGACAATGGAGGCTCTGTCAGGGCGGGTTGCATGAGGGGACGCATGTCGGAGGCGGAGCGGGCGGGGACATCCCGTCAGGACACTCGTCGGGACAAGAACGAGCGTCTTCTCGCCGGGCGGTACCGGTTGGGAGAAGTGCTCGGCCGCGGAGGCATGGGCACGGTGTGGCGTGCCGAGGACGAAACCCTGGGCCGGACGGTCGCCGTCAAGGAACTGAGGTTCCCGTCCAGCATCGACGAGGACGAGAAGCGGCGGCTGATCACACGGACGTTGCGCGAGGCGAAGGCCATCGCGCGGATTCGCAACACCAGCGCGGTGACGGTCTACGACGTCGTCGACGAGGACGACCGGCCGTGGATCGTCATGGAGTTGGTCGAGGGCAAGTCGCTCGCCGAGGCCATCCGGGAGGACGGCCTGCTGGAGCCGCGGCGTGCCGCGGAGGTCGGGCTCGCGATACTCGACGTCCTGCGGTCCGCGCACCGCGAGGGCATCCTGCACCGCGACGTGAAGCCGTCGAACGTGCTGATCGCCGAGGACGGCCGGGTCGTGCTCACCGACTTCGGTATCGCGCAGGTCGAGGGCGACCCGTCGATCACCTCCACCGGCATGCTCGTCGGCGCGCCCTCCTACATCTCCCCGGAGCGGGCCCGCGGGCACAAGCCCGGTCCGGCGGCCGACCTGTGGTCGCTCGGCGGGCTGCTGTACGCGGCGGTCGAGGGCGCACCGCCGTACGACAAGGGTTCCGCGATCGCCACGCTCACCGCGGTGATGACCGAGCCGTTGGAGGAGCCGAAGAACGCCGGGCCGTTGAAGGACGTCATCTACGGCCTGCTGAACAAGGACCCGGCGCAGCGCCTCGACGACGCGGGTGCCCGGGCGATGCTCAACGCGGTGATCCACGCGCCGGAGCCGAAGCCGGCCGAGCCCGAGCCGCCGGTGGACGCGACCCGGGTCGTGCCGTTGCCCGCGCAGCCGGGGCCCGCGGAGTCCGGCGGCAAGAAGAGCGGTGGCGGGAGCGGGAGTTCGGGTCCTTCGGCGGGGGCCGAGCGGTTGCGTGGGGCGTTGCGGTCCATGCGGAAGGCCGCGGGCGGGTCGGCGGGGGCCGGGGCGGCCACGTCTTCGGCGGCTGCGGGTTCGGGTACTGCTGTGGGTACCGGTACGAGTCCCGCTGCGGGTTCCGGTTCTGGGGCGGCTTCAACTCCCGTTGCTGGTAAGCCGGGTGGCTCGGGTGCGGGGGCTGCCGGGACCGGTTCGGCTGGTGGCGCCGGTGTTGCTGGTGCTGCGGGTAAGAGTGGGTCCGGTGCTGCTGGGGCTGTCGGCTCCGGTGGTGCCAAGGGCGCGGCCGGCAGCGGGAGTTCAGGGTCTGTCGGTGCCAAGTCCCGGACGTCCGGGGTGCCTTCGGCTCGGGCGGGAGATGCTTCCGGTTCGGCGGCGGGCTCCGGGGCGTCGACCGGTGCGGGGACTGTGGCCGGTGCCGGTGCCGGTGCCGGTGCCGGTGCCGGTGCCAAGGCCGGTTCGGGGACTGGCGGTTCTGGGACTGGCGGTTCGGCGGCTAAGGGTGGTGCGTCGGGCTCGGGTTCGCGTGACTCGGCGGGTACGCGTGACCCGGGTGTGCAGGCGTCCGGGCTGCGGGAGCCGGGTCTCGGTGACTCCGGTACTCGGGATCTGGGGGGCGCGACTCACGAGGTGGGTGCGCGGTCGACCAGCTCTGGTTCGGCCGGCTCCGGTACGGCCGCCAACTCGGGTGCGGGGGGCCGGAGTTCCGGGTGGCCCGTGATGACGCCGCCGGATCTGCCGCCGCGGCCGGTGCCGAGGGCGCCGCTCACCGATGTGGTGCCGAAGCGGACACTGGTGATCATCGCGGTCGTCGTCGTGCTCGCGCTGATCGGTGTCGTGCTGGCGTTCACGCTCGGTGGCGACGACGACAGCGGCTCGAAGGGGTCGAAGAACAACAGCGGTGCCAAGGCGGACAGCAGCGTCAGCGCGAGCGCGAGTGCGGGCACCGACACGAAGAAGGACACCGGCGACACCGGGAGCACGGGCGGTGGGCAGGACGACTCCACGGCGACGGCACCGGCCGCGGGGAGCACGGCTGGTTCGGGTACGAGCGCGTCCGGGGGGAGCGGCGGAAGCGGTGACGAGACGAACGGTTCCTCGGACGGTGCCGCGGTCGTCAAGACGTACAAGGGCAGCCAGGGTTTCTCGATAGGCCTGCCCGCCGGATGGTCGTACCAGTCGACGGACTCCGCCGGAGTCCGGTTGGTCGGCCCCGACGGGCAGAAGCTGCTGATCGCCTGGACCAGTACGCCGAAGAACAATCCGGTGGCGGACTGGCAGAACCAGGAGCAGTACATGACGCGCTCCGGGTACACGCGGATCCGCATAGAGAAGGTGGACTACCGGTCGTGGAACACGGCCGACTGGGAGTTCACCTATGAGGACGGCGGGACGAAGTACCGCACCATCGACCGCGGGTTCGTCGTCAACAGTCATCTCGGATATGCGCTCATGTACACCGCGAAAGCCGCTAATTGGGGCAGCGAGCTGCGTAAGGACACCTGGACGACCCTGACGAACACGTTCGAACCGAAGTCGTGAGGCGGGTGGGTCCGGGTTTGGCGCGCCAGATCCGTCAACCCCTCTTTGTGGGTTGCCTCCGGCACGTATCGTGAGTGGTTGCGGACCGTACGCATCCACGTATACGGGCGGAACGGGCCGCAAGGCGAACGGAATTGACCAACCGGGCGGCCGGGGGAGGCAACGTGGACGACTATGCGGGTCGGGTGCTCGCCGACCGCTACCGCCTGCCGCTGCCGCCCTCCGACGAGTACGAACTCACCGAGTCCCAGGCCTTCGACACCTACAGCGGGCAGGAAGTCCTGGTACGCCAGGTGCCGTTGCCCGAGGTCGTCGAGGCGGAGGTGCTCGGCGAGGACGGGCTGCCCGACGGGTTCACGGCGCGCGACCGCGGGGCGCGCCGGCCGACCGCGGCGCGGACCGCCACCCGGCGGCCCACCGATCCGGCGGTACGGCGTGCGGTCGAGGCCGCGCAGGCCGCGGCGCGGATCCCCGACCATCCCCGGCTGGACCAGGTCTTCGACGTGTTCGCCGAGGGCGGTTCGCTGTGGATAGTGAGCGAACTGGTGTCCGCCCAGCCGTTGTCCGCGCTGCTCGTCGAGAAGCCGTTGTCGCCGTACCGGGCGGCCGAGGTCGCCTCCGACGTGCTGATGGCACTCCGGGTCCTGCACGCGCACGGCTGGGTCCACCGGAACATCACCGCCCGCACGGTGCTCGTCTGCGACGACGGCCGCGTGATGCTGACCGGCCTCGCGGTCGGCGCGGCCGAGGAGGCACTGTGCGGCTACGACCCGGTGCCGCCCCAGGACGGCGAGGACGGCGGAGCGCGAACGGGACCCGGCGGCGCGGCACCGGTACCCGCGGGTTCCAGGGCTCCGGCGGCCTTCAGGACCCAGGGAGGCTCCAGACTCCCCGCAGGCTCGACACTTCCCGCAGGCGCGCCGGTTCAGGCCGCCGGCTCCCTCGCTCCCAGCGGCTCTACGGTCCCTGCGGTCCCCGGTGACTCCAGGGGTGGCGGAACCGGCGGTGGCGGGGCGATCGGCTTCGGCGGCGCGCGTGGCGGAACCGGCACGGGTGCCGCCGCCGTAGGCCCCGGTGCTGTGGACCCCGAGGCCGCTCGGCGGGCCGCGATCGAGGCGCGGGCTGCCGGAGGGCTGCCCGGAGTCGGTGTGGAGGCCGGTGGCGCGATCCCGTCCTCCGCCGCGCTGGCCCGCCGGGACGCGGAAGTCGGCGGTGACGTCCGGGCCGCGCGGGCCGGAGCGATCGCCGCGTACCGGGCGGGCGCGCGAGCCGCCGCCCGGGTGCAGGAGGCCCAGCAGCCGGGACGCCCCGCGCTGCCCGGCGCCCGGCCCACCGCGGAGGGCACCCAGGCCACCGGCGCGGCCCAACTCCCGTACGCCGGCGGCAACGGCGTGGAACACCCGACCACCACCACACCCCCGGGCCAGATAGCCGACCCCTACGGCGTCCGCAACACCACCGCCTGGCACGGCGCCGCCCCGCGCCCCGGCGCCCCGTCACCCCAGGCCGACCGACCGCACCCTCCGCAGCAGGGCACCACCGGTACACCGTCCCCCGAAGGAACAGGCACGTTCCCGGGTGCGGGTGCCCCGGCTCACGGCAGCGAGGCCCGTCCGCACGGCGCGGGCGCCCCGGCTTACGGTGCCGCCCCCCGCCCGCACGGCGCGGACCCCTCGGCGTACGCCCCGGAACCGGACCCCTCGACCCCCGGCGGAGACGCCCGCCCCTACGGCGGAAACGCCCCGGCCTACGGCGCCGACACCCGCCCCTACGGCGCGAACCCCGCGACCTACGGCGGCGGAGACGCTCACCCTCACGGCCCAGCCACCCCGCCCCACGGCCCAGCCACCCCGCCCCACGGCGGCACCCCTCGTCCCCACGGCGCGGCCCCCTCCGCCTACGCCCAGGACACCGCACCCCAGGCCACAGACACCTCCACCTACGGCGCCCTGACCCCCGCCACCGGTCAGCCCGCCATACCCCCCACCGGCAACCCCCGCCTCCCCGGCCCCGCTACGCCCACCGCGGCCCCCAGCCCCACCCCCGACAACTCCCCCCACCCTCCCGCCCGTTGGGACGAACTGGCCTCCGCCGGTGCCCCCGCTCGCCGAGGCCCCGCCACCGCGCTCGCCGCCGAGCGCGCACGCCAGGTGCGGATGACAGTCGTCGGTCCCGTCACCGAGCGCTGGGCGCCCGAGCAGGCCGTACCGGTGCATGAGAACTGGCAGTTGGCCGCGCCGATCGGGCCCGCCACCGACCTGTGGGCGCTGGGGGCGTTGCTCTTCCGGGCCGTGCAAGGGCATGCGCCGTATCCCGAGGAGGCGACCGCCGAGCTGGTGCAGCTCGTGTGTGCGGAGCCGCCCGCCTTTGCGGAGGAGTGCGGGCCGCTGCGGCCGGTCGTGGAGTCGCTGTTGCGGCAGGACCCCACCGAGCGGCTCGACTTCGAGGAACTGCGGGGCTGGCTGCGGTCGTTGGTTCGTTCGGCGCCCGAGCCCGAGGCGGGTACCTACGTTGTCGCGACCCCGCCGACCGACCCCCGGCGGCTGCCGATCGTGCGCAGGCGGGGCGAGTTGGTGCGCAGGCGGCGGGCCGGGCTGCCCGCGACCAGTCCGCACGGGCGGCACAAGCGGGCCAAGGAGGAGGTTGGTGGGTCGCCGAGACGGCTTGGCCGGACCCTGGTGATTCTCATCTTCCTGTTGCTCGCCGGTGCCATCGCGTACGCCATGCTCTTCATGCCCAAGTCCGGGGAGAACGCGGGGGCGGGGCAAGGGGATCGGACCGGGGCCGCCGGGGAGGTCAGTCCCGCGCCCACGCAGTCGTCGGCCGGGGCCAGCAGTCAGCCGCAGCCCGATCAGACTTCGCCCAGTGCCCACAACACCCCGTCCAATGCGGCCAGTTCGACCGACACGCAGACCGGCTCGAACGTCGCCGATGGGTTCGTGCTGCGCAAGGACCCCGAAGGGTTCCAGGTCGCCGTGGCCAAGGGGTGGACCCGTACGCCCAAGAACGGGAGCGGCCAAATCGTCTACTCCCACGGCGACTTCGAGCTGATCGTCGTGGCCGGGCGGGACAGCGCCACGAAGTACGGCAGCGATCCGATGGTCTATCAGCGGGACAGCGAGAGCGAGTTGCAGCCGTACCGCAACTCCAGTTGGGCCACCGCGACCGGGCTGCGGACCATCACGGTGGGCGGAAAGACCATGGCCGAGGGGCAGTTCACCTGGACGGACACACAGGGCGGCGACCTCTTCGTGCGCAACATGGCGTTCCTCATCGACGGCCGGTACCACATCGTGCAGGTACGCGGCCCGGAGGCTCAACGCGACGAAGTGACACGGCTGTACGAGCAGGCGTCGTCGACCTATCAGTACACCGGGTGACCTGCGGAGGCGGCGCGCCGAGGCGTGTTGGTTCCCGTTCGGGCCCAGAAGCGACAACCGTCACAGTGCGGTCTCCGTGGTACCCCGCCGGTTCCCTGGACGAGGGCCTGTCCTTACGCTGAGCCTGTCAAGAGCATTGCGGGGAAACGTGAATCAGATGCAGGGCCTGCTCCTCGCGGGGCGCTATCGGCTCGCCGAGTCGATCGGCAGCGGCGGTATGGGCCGGGTGTGGCGCGCGCACGACGAGGTGTTGCACCGGACCGTCGCCATCAAGGAGTTGACGGCCGCGCTCTATGTGTCCGAGAGCGACCAGCCGAGGCTGCTGGCGCGCACCCGCGCCGAGGCGCGCGCCGCCGCGCGGATCAACCACTCCGCCGTCGTCACCGTGCACGACGTACTCGAACACGACGGCCGCCCGTGGATCGTCATGGAGCTCGTCGAGGGCAACTCCCTTGCCGACGAGGTCAAGGAGAAGGGCCGGCTCGAACCGGCCGAGGCCGCGCGCATCGGCGTGTGGGTCGTGCGCGCCCTGCGCGCCGCGCACGCCGCCGGCGTCCTGCACCGTGACGTCAAGCCCGGCAACGTACTGCTCGGGCAGGACGGGCGGGTGCTGCTCACCGACTTCGGCATCGCGCAGATCGAGGGCGACTCCACCATCACCCGCACGGGAGAGGTCGTAGGCTCCGTCGACTACCTCGCCCCCGAGCGCGTCCGCGGCGCCGACCCCGGGCCGTCCTCCGACCTGTGGGCGCTGGGCGCCACGCTCTACACGGCGGTCGAGGGCCGCTCGCCCTTCCGTCGTACCTCGCCGCTCTCCACCATGCAGGCCGTCGTCGAGGAGGACGCCGGCGAACTGCGCTACGCCGGTGCGCTCGGCCCCGTCATCGCCGCGCTGCTGAACAAGGATCCCGCGCTACGGCCCGACGCCGACCAGGCCGAGCAGCTGCTCGCCGAGGCGGCCGAGGGGCGGCGGCCCCGGGCGGCGGAGGAGTGGCTGCCGACGCAGCAAGTGGGCTCGCGGCAGGGCGGGTTCGCGGAGGACTTCAGCTCGGGTTCGGGTGCGACGCCGTATCCGTCGGCGGCCGGGGGCGCCACCCCGTACCCGTCGGCCACCGGGCCGACGACCCATCAGGCGCCGCTCGTCGCCAGTACGGCCGGCGGCCATGCCGTGGCCCCGTCGAAGCGGCGTCGGCTCCGTTCGGTCGCGCTGGTGGTCGTCGTCGCCGCGCTCGTCGGCGGCGGTGCGGCGCTGGGGCTGCAGAAGTGGCACCAGGACGACGAGCAGGGCGGCAGCCCGTCCGCCTCCGTCTCGCAGAGCCCCACGGGAGTCGACGCCACGCCGTCCCCGGCGCAGGGTTCCCTTCCCGCCAACTGGCAGGTCTACCACGACCCTTGGGGCTTCGCCGTCTCCCTCCCCAAGGGCTGGGCGCGGAAGGTCTACGGCGACGCCGACGGCATCAAGCAGGTCGACTACACGCCCGACAACGGCAAGCACTTCGTCCGCATAGCCATCGACGCCTCACCGGACTTCCCCACCGCGAACGCCCACCAGCTGGACCTGGAAGTGCAGCTCCAGAAGCTGGTCGACTACCAGCGGGTGACCCTGGAGGCGAACACCTACCGCGACCGTCCGGGTTCCCTGTGGGACTACACCTGGACCGCGCTGGCCAAGGACACCCCCTTCCCGGGACCCCGGCGCGCCATCGAGGAGACGTACATGTCCCGCGACGGCATCGAGTTCGCGATCTACATGTCGTCCCCGGCCGCCGACTGGGCCACGACGAGCGCGCAGTTCAAGACGGTCCTGCAGAGCTGGAGCCCCAACTCGGGCTGACCGCTTCCGGTTGCGTCATGATGGTGCGCATGGGGACCGAGGGGGACAACGCCCGGGTGATCGCCGGGCGTTACCGACTGGAGCAGCGGCTCGGGCGCGGCGGCATGGGCGTCGTGTGGCGCGCGACCGACCAACTCCTGGGCCGTCAGGTCGCGGTGAAGGAGATCGCCCAGGACGACTCCCTCTCCGAGGAGGAGTCCCGCCAGCAGCGCGACCGCACCCTGCGCGAGGCGCGGGCCGTCGCGCAACTGCGCCACCCGCACATCATCGTCGTCCACGACGTCGTCGAGCAGGACGAACGGCCGTACATCGTCATGGAGTTGATCGACGGCGGCTCGCTCGCCGAGCGGATCTCCGGCCGTGGTCCCGTCGACGCCGCCGAGGCCGCACGCATCGGCATCGCCCTCCTCGGCGCGCTGCGCACGGCCCACGCGGCGGGCGTCCTGCACCGGGACATCAAACCGGCCAACGTCCTGCTCCAGACGGCCACCGACGACGCCGACCCCGAGCGGGTCGTCCTGACCGACTTCGGTATCGCGCAGGTCGCGGGTGCTACGACCCTCACCGAGAGCGGCGCGTTCGTCGGCTCGCCCGAGTACACCGCGCCGGAGCGGATGTCGGGCGTGCGGACCGGTCCCGCGTCCGACCTGTGGTCGTTGGGCGCGCTGCTCTGCACGGCGCTGAGCGGTGAATCCCCGTTCCACCGCGACTCGTTGGGCGGCATCCTGCACGCGGTCGTCATCGACGAGATCCGCCCGCCCGAACAGGCCCGGCCGCTGCTGCCCGTCGTACGAGGACTCCTCGAACGCGATCCGGAACGGCGGCTGGAGGCGGCCGAGGCGGAACGGATGCTGCGGGCCTTCCTGGACACCGGACGCACGCCGAAGGCGACGACGGGGCGCCATCCGAAGGCGACATCCGGCCACACGGCGAAGCCGACGCCCGGGTACACGCCGACTCAACGGGACGTTCCGCGCCGGGACTTGGAGCCCTCGTCCTCGTCCTCGCCCGCCCCCTCACCATCGCCGTCCCCGCCGACCCCTTCCTCTACTTCCTCTACGGCCGAGCAGCCCCCTCGGCGTTCCACGCGCGGGGTGCTCGTGGCCGCGTTGCTGGTCGCGGCGATGGCGGGGGCCGGGGTGTCGGCGGCGGCGCTGTTGATGCGCGGGGACGACGGGGGAGGGGGCAACGGGAGTGCCTCGCCGGTGAGTTCGGCGCCGTTGACGTCCACGAGTGCCGGTACGTCGTCATCGTCGCCCACACCCTCCGCGAGCGCCGAAACGCCCAACACCCCTACCGCGCCCTCCGGTTACCGCATCGCCCACGACCCCGACGGCTTCTCCCTCGCCGTACCGGAGGACTTCGTACGCGTACCGCAGGGTGAGCGCATCTTCTACATGTCGCCGGGGGAGACCTTCCGGCTCGGCATCAAGATGTCCGACCCCGAACAGGGCGGCCCGCTCGGGGTGATGAAGAGCGCGGCGGCCAACGGGGCGTCCACGAACCCCGGTTACCACGACGGCAAGGTCACCGACACCACGCACTACGGACACCCCGCCGCGCTCTGGGAGTTCAGCTGGAACGGCTTCAGCACGGCGGAGGGGCCCCGGCACACGTACGACATGTGCTGGGAGGAGAACGGCCGGATGTACGACGTGTGGGTGTCGGCGCCGGTCGGGAAGGTGCGGGAGGCGAAGGAGTACTTCGACGTCGCGCTGGACACGTTCGCCCGTACGTGAAGCCATGCAGGAAGCCGTACGCACGTAACGGGAGATAAGCCGCGCCCTCGGTCACGGGTCTGTGACCGGAAAGCATCAGAGGTGGATACGGCGGCGTCTGGCGCGATATGGATGGACGCATGAGCAGCAACGGGGGAGCCAGACACGGAGCCGACGAGCCGACGAGTTTCGCCCTGCAACCGCCGAACCCGCGCATGGCCGTGCCGACGCCGGTGCCGCACCCGAACAACCCGTACGCGACGCCCAGTTCACCTCCCGACGCTCAGTCCGCCCCTCAGCCGGAACCCGGCACCGGACGCCTCATAGCCGGCCGGTACCGGTTGCTCGGCAAGCTTGGGCACGGCGGTATGGGCACGGTGTGGCGCGCCCAGGACGAGACGGTGGACCGCGAGGTCGCCGTGAAAGAGCCGCGCGTCCCGGACCATCTTCCCGAACGCGAACGTTCCAACGCCTTCGAGCGCATGCGCCGCGAAGCGCGCGCGGCGGCACGGCTCGACCACCCGGCTGTCGTAAACGTGCACGATGTGGCCGTCGTCGACGGTCAGCCGTGGATCGTGATGGAGCTGGTGACCGGCCGCTCGCTGGGCGACGCGTTGCAGGAGGGCACACTCGACGCGCGGGACGCGGCCCGCATCGGCCTCCAGGTGCTGGGCGCGCTGGAAGCGGCACACGCGGCGGGCGTCCTGCACCGGGACGTGAAACCGGACAACGTCCTGCTGGGCCGCCACGACCGGGTCGTGCTGACCGACTTCGGCATCGCGCAGATCGAGGGCGAGACGAATCTGACGGACACCGGCGGTTTCGTCGGTTCGCCCGAATACATCGCCCCGGAACGGGTGTTGGGCCAGCGTCCCGGTCCCGCCTCCGACCTGTGGTCCCTCGGCGTGGTCCTGTACGCGGCGACGGAGGGCGTCTCGCCGTTTCGCCGCAGCAACACCCCCGCCACCCTCCAGTCGGTCCTCAACGCCGCGCCCGCGCCGCCGACTTCGGCCCCGGGCCCGCTCGCCGACCTCATCACCGCCCTCCTCGCCAAGGACGCGGCGAGCCGCCCGAACGCGGCCCAGGTGCGCGCCGCACTGGAATCGGTGGCCAACCCGCCGGCGCCGGTGCCCACGCAGGAGGTGCGGTACGTCGAACGACCCGGTGCGGCAAGGGGACTTCGGCCGGGCCGTAAGACGTGGTTCGGGCTCGGCGCGCTGGTCGTCGCGGCGGCGGTGACGGCGTATCTGCTGGTCGCGAACCCGTTCGCCGACGCGCGGACACTCCCGCAGGGTTGGAAGAAGCACCACGAGACGGACGTGGCGGCGACGCTCGCGGTTCCCGCCAAGTACACGCGCGATGTGCCCGACCGTAAGACCGACAAGGGGCACTGGGTCACGTACACGGACCTGAGCGGGACCATCCAGATCGGCCTGCTCCTCGACCGGAAGTCCGAGGACACCCTCAACGAGATCAAGGACTCGGCCGCCGCCCAGATGTACGACGACAACGGAGACTTCAAGGAGAGCGGCAGCTCCGAACTCGACATGGCGAAGGGCGGGAAGACCAGACCGAAACCCACCGGTACCTATCGGGGCAGGCCCGCCGCCACGAACACGATCGCCTACGACACCGAGGACAGCCAGGACCCCCTTCCCTGGGAGGTGCAGGTCCTCTACTACAAGACCACCTCCGGCAACATGTACCGCCTCACGATCAGCTACCCCGGCAAGGGCGACTTCACGGCCCGCGGCCGCGAGGTCGCGAAGGCGGCGATCGCGAACCTGGACGTCGACAGCCTGTGAGCGGTGCCGGTGCGGCGGCGCACAAATGCGTTGTCAGTGGCGGCAGTTAAGGTCATCCTCCTCTTTACCGGATCTTGGGAGGGGCTTGATCGTGAGGACGTCCAATTGGAGACGCACCGGGGTGACATGTGCCGCGGTGGCACTGACCGCGGCCGCCATGACGGGAGTTGCGACCGCCGCCGACGACACCGAAGCGCCGCAGGCGCCGGTCGTCTCGTCGCAGGAGTATCCCGACGACTCGAACGAGCATGACGGGACCGGCAGTTACGGCACGTTCGTCATCGACTCGGCGTCCGACGACGTGGTGTCGTACCGCTACGAGTGGATGGGCGCCCTTCCGCAGACCCTCACCGCGGCCGAGCCCGGCGCCCCGGTCTCCTTCCGCTGGCTGCCGCAGACGAACGGGGCCACCTATCTCTACGCCCAGGCGATCGACGCCGCGGGCCACGTCAGCGCCAGGACGACCTACTTCGTCCGGGTCGGTTCGGGCCGCGCGGCGGTCTCCCACTGGGACCCGCAGCACGACTCCGGCGCGGACACCGGCACCGGTGTCACCCCCGACGCGCAGGGCCCCACCGGGACGGGCATCGCCTCCGCCGCCCGCTTCGACGGCACGGACGAGGCGTACGCGACGCTCGACTCGGCCGTGGACACGGCGAAGATCTTCTCGGTCGCCGCGTGGGTCCGGCCGGACGCGCTCGACACCGACATGACCGCCGTGAGCCAGGCGGGCTTCTCCCTGGGCACGGCGACGAACTCGACGACGGGCGCCCCGAGTTGGTCCTTCGCGCTGCCCACCGAGGACGGCGGCACCGCACGCGTCACCGGCGGCTCCCCGGAAGCGGGCGAGTGGGCCCACCTCGTCGGCGTGTACGACGCCGAGCAGCACACGGCCCGGTTCTACGTCGACGGAGACCTCGTCGGCACCGCCGAGAACACGGTCGCGACCGGCGGCACGGGCACCCTGCGGCTCGGCGCGGGCAGCGACACGACCACCGCCCACTGGCACGGCCTCCTCGCCCAAGTGGACGTCTGGGACCGGGTGTTCGTCCCCGAGGAGATCACGGCCGCGGCCACGCGCACCCCGCAGCGCCAGGGCTACTGGGACCTGGAGACGGCGCCCGGCGGCAAGAGCCCCGAGTTCGCGGGCGGCGACCCGCTCACGCTGGCCGGCGACGCGTCGATCTACACGGGCACCGACGACTGCGACGTGAACCCCGACTGCACCCCGGCGCCGTACCCCATGGTGGGCTCCGGCAACATGCTTCTGGACGGTGACGGCGACTACGCCACGACACCGGACGCGGTACGCCCGTCCGACGCGGGCTTCTCGGTGACGGCCCACGTGCGCCTCGACGAGGACACGGCCACGCACGACATGACGGTCCTGTCCCAACCCGGCGCGCACACCGACCTGTTCACCCTGCGCTATGTCGCCGCGTCCAGGTCCTGGGAGGCCGTGGTCGCCCACGAGGACAGCGCCGGTGCGCCGACCACGACGGTCAGCGCGCCCGTCGCACCGTACGGGTGGGGAGAGGACGAGTTCCTCGCGGTGGTCTACGACGAGCGGACCGACCAGCTGCGGCTCTACGTGGACTACGACTACGCCGCGGACACGGCGAGCGTCGCCGGCCAGGACACCTGGACGCCCACCGGCGACCTCCAGGTCGGCCGGAGCGTCACGGCGGACGGGGGGACGGACTACCTGGCCGGTGAGATCGACGAGGTCCACACCTACGCCGGAGTGCTGGAGCGGACGCGGCTCGCCGCTCTGAGACTGGGCGGCACGGACGACTGACCGGGCTCGGGAAGCCGGAGGAGGTGGCGGTGCGGTCGCGGCAGGAGAACACGACGGAGCAGGCCGACCTGGCGCTCGCGAGCATGCGCGCGCTCGGTGACCGCGGTCTGCCGCAGGACGTGATCGACGTGCGCGCGGCCCACCGCCACTACTCCGTCATCGAGTTGGAGCAGCTGACGCTCGGGGCCGACGGCCCGGACTTCGACCTCTTCGGTCTGCGCGACCGGCTGGAGAGCGTCGTCTGGGTGAGCGACGAGGAGTTCGCGGCGCACGGGCTCGACGCGGCGGAGACCGCTGAGTTGAGGCAGTGGGCCCTGGAGTGGGAGTCCGACCTCGGGCTGCGGCTCGCGGAGGAGTACGACGACGGTCCTGACAGCGAGGGCGATTAGCTACGAACTCCCCGCTGATACACGGTACTTGCCCGGCGTCACCCCGAACTCCCGGCTGAACGCGTGCGACAGCGCATACGGGCTGCCGTACCCCGCCTCCCGCGCCACCGCCGCCAACGAGGCGTCCGTGTCCCGCAGCCGCGTCGCCGCCAACGTCAGCCGCCACCAGGTCAGATACGCCATCGGCGCCCGCCCCACCAGCGCGGTGAACCGGCGCGCCAGCGTCGCCCGGGACACACCTGCCGCCGCGGCCAGCCGGTCGTTGGTCCAGGGGGCGGCCGGGTCCGAGTGCAGGGCCCGTAGCGCGGCCGTGGTCACCGGATCGCTCAGCACGGACGGCCAACTCCCCGTCTCCGCCTCGGACATCCACGCCCGCACCATGTAAATCAGCAGCAGATCCAGCAGACTCGGCAACGCCAGGCAGGCCCCCGGCCGCCGTTCGTCGAGCTCGTTCGCCAACAGCTCTACGGCCGACCGCAGTTCGGGATGACGGCCGACCCGGTTCGGCAGATGGACCACCTCCGGCAGCTCCGCCATCAGCGGATGCGTACGGCTCCGGTCGAGCCGGTACTTCCCGCACAGCAACTCGACCGCACGCCCGTCGCCGTCACCGCGCCCGTCCGGCCGCCGCATCTCCTCGAACGGCACCGCACGCGAGATGTCCCCGGGCGAGTCCGCCAGCACATGCCCCGCCCCGTGCGGCAGCAGTACGACGTCTCCGGCGCCCAGCGTCACCGGCTCACCGCCCGTCTCGGGCACCAGCCAGCAGCCACCCGCGAGCACGACATGGAACCCGGCACCCTCGTACGGCGCGAGCCGCGTGCACCAACTCCCGCCCACCCGAAGCCGGTTGGAGGAGGGCCGCCCGGTCCGTACGGCGGAGATCGCGTCGCTCACCACGTCCATACGGGCAGGTTACGTCAGGGTGGGCAGCGGTGAGTCGTTCGCGCATCGAAGTGAGTCATTCACGCATTGAGACGCTCACACCGTCCTCCTAGGCTCGCTTTCATGACCGAGGACAACGCAAAGACCTTCATGATCGGTGACGTCGAAGTCGTCCGCGTCGTCGAGTGGGCACGCCCCTACGCCCCCGCCCGCACCCTCGTCCCGGACCTGCCGCCCGGCGTCTGGCAGGAACACCGCGAGACGCTCGCCCCCGACCACTGGGACCCCGACAGCGACCGCGCGGTCGTGGCGCTCCAGACGTGGGTGGTGCGCAGCGCCGGGCGCACCGTGCTCGTGGACACCGGGGTCGGCAACGGGCGGGAGCGGCCCGGCAATCCGCTGTTCCACCTGAGCCAGGGCGACCTCCCGGGGCGGCTGGCGCGGGCCGGCGTACGGCCGGAGGAGGTCGACGTCGTCGTCAACACCCACATCCACGGCGACCACGTCGGCTGGAACACCCATGACGTGGGCGGGAGTTGGGTGCCGCTGTTCCCGAACGCGCGCTACCTCCTCCCCGCCGCCGACGACTTCCACTTCGGGCCGGAGAACAACTACGGCGGTGCGGTACGCCCCGACGACCGCCTGATCTACGAGGACAGCATCGCGCCTGTGCACCGCGCCGGGTTGGTGACCCTGTGGGACGGCACGCACCGCGTCGACGAGCACCTGACGTTGGAGTCCGCACCCGGGCACACTCCAGGTTCATCCGTGCTCCGGGTCGCCTCCGGCGGTGAACGGGCCGTATTCGTGGGGGACTTGCTGCACAGCCCGGTCCAGATTCCGCATCCGGAGTGCAGCAGTTGCTTCTGCCTCGATCCCCGGCAGGCCGCGAGGAGTCGGCGGCGCGTGCTCGAACGGGCGGCGGACGAGGGGGAGTTGGTGATCCCGGCGCACTTCGGCGGTACCGGGGTCGCGGAGGTGCGGCGGGTGGGCGACACGCTGACGCTCGGGAAGTAGGACGCGCGTCGACAAGGCCGTATCCGGCGCGGTACTGATGGGGCATGAGCGAAGTCGGCGAACAGGTGCGCGACGGACGTCTGGTCGGCGGTCGCTACCGGCTGCTCGAACGGATCGGCTCCGGCGGCATGGGCACCGTGTGGCGGGCGTTCGACGAACTCGTGGACCGCGAAGTCGCCGTCAAGCAGCCGCGGTTGCCCGGCGACCCGGAGGACGAGGAGTTCCAGCGCGCCGCCCACCGGCTCTACCGCGAGGCCCGCGCCGCCGCCCGGGTTGACCATCCCTCGGCCGTAGCCATCCACGATGTGGTCATCGAGGAGGAACTCCCGTGGATCGTCATGGAGTTGGTGCGCGGCGAGTCCCTACACGAGCTGCTTGGACGCGGCCCCCTCACTCCCACTGACGCCGCCCGCATCGGCCGCGCCGTCCTCGGCGCGCTGTGCGCCGCGCACTCCGTAGGGATCGTGCACCGGGACGTGAAGCCCGCCAACGTCCTCCTGGGCCCACATGACCGTGTCGTCCTCACCGACTTCGGCATCGCGCACATCCAGGGCGAGGAATCCCTCACCGCCAGCGGGGAGTTCGTGGGATCGCTCGAATTCATCGCCCCCGAGCGCATGTCGGGCACGGGCGCGGGCCCGGCCTCCGACCTGTGGTCCCTGGGCGTCCTGCTGTACGCGGCCGTAGAAGGGGCATCTCCCTTTCGCCGTACGACTGTTGAGTCCACCCTCGGCGCGATCCTCGCCGGTGATCCGCCCGAGCCGAGCCGCGCGGGGCCTCTCGGGCCGTTGATCCTGCGGATGTTGGAGCGGGAGCCGGAGGGGCGGCCGGGGGCGGAGGAGGTCGGCGCGGCACTGGACGCGGTGGTCGAGGGGAAGGACGTACCGGAGCCGGCGGTCGTCACGGTTCCGCGCGGTGAGGTGCCTGGGGAGGAGCCCGAGAAGGCGCCTGGGGCTGCAGCGGTCGTAGCGGAGCCGGAGCCGGAGCCTGAACCCGTACCCGTACCCGCACCCGACCCCAAGTCCCGCCCCCGACGCCCCCGTTCGCGCCGCACGCTTCTCATCACGCTCGGGGTGCTCCTCGTGGCGGGTCTGGTCTTCGGCACCGTCGTCGAGGGCGTCCTCGACAAGGACTCCTGGACCGCTCACCGGCGAGAGGGCATGGACGCGGTCCTCTCCCTCCCGCCCCAGTACCGGCTGCTCCAGGCGCGGGCGGCATCCGGCAGCCGTACCGTCACCTACGGCACCGGCGCCCTCCGCGTCCGCCTCACCGAATGGGACGAGGCCGCCGGCACGCCCCTCGCCGAGGCCCGGTCCTGGGCCGAAGCCACGTCCGACCCGCACTACACGCGCACCAGCTTCCGAGGAAACAAGGACGCGATCCTGGCCGACACCACCTACGAAGAGTCCGGCGTCCCCACCCGCGCGATGGCCCTGATCATCCGCACCGCGGCCGGCCGTATGTACGAACTGCGCGTGGACATGCCCAAGGGCACCCCGGTGGAGAAGAAGGGCACCGCGCTCTTCAAGGGCGCCCGCGCCCGGCTCACCCTCACGGAAAAGTGATCCGGCGGCGGTCCGGTGGCGATTCGGGGTGATCATCGCCGTACAACGCCCTGATCAGGGCGTTCGTTGCCAGTGATCGCTGGCGTGATGTGAGCACTGGGTGAATCCCGATTACCGACGGGTACCCAAACCTCCCCTCGCGGCATACCCTGCCGCACATGACGGACTCGCAGGCCCCGGAAAAGACCGGTACGGAAACGACGACCGGCACGAACCCCCTCGCGCCGGCCCCCACGGGCGCGCGGACCGCCGCCGATGTGGTCACCCCGGAGCTGGTCGCCCAGCTCACGAAGGGTGTGGTCGGCTCCGGCCGGACCGCCAATCACTCGCCGTTCACCGGCGAGAAGCTGGCGGATCTGCCCGAGTCCACGCCCGAGGACGTGACGAAGGCCTTCGCCGCGGCCCGCGCCGCGCAGGCCCTGTGGGCGCAGACGCCGGTACGGCAGCGCGCGGCGGTCCTGCTCCGCTTCCACGACCTGGTGCTGGCCCGCCAGGCCGAGGTCCTCGACCTGATCCAGCTGGAGACCGGCAAGGCGCGGCTGCACGCGCACGAGGAGGTGCAGGCCGTCGCCGTCGCGGCCCGCCACTACGGCCGCAAGGCCCCCGCCTACCTCAAGCCGAAGCGGCACACCGGCGCGGTCCCGACCCTCACCAAGGTCACCGAACTCCGGCACCCGCGCGGGGTAGTTGGGCAGATCGCCCCCTGGAACTACCCCTTCGAACTCTCCGTAGGCGACGCGCTCCCGGCTTTCGCGGCGGGCAACGCGGTCGTCATGAAGCCCGACACCGAGACCTGCCTGACCGCCCTCTGGGCCCGCGACCTCCTCATCGAGGCGGGCCTGCCGGCCGACGTCTTCCAGGTCGTCCTCGGCGAGGGCCCGGTTGTCGGCCCCGAGGTCGTCAAGCACGCGGACTACGTCTCCTTCACCGGTTCCACCCGCACGGGCCGCGAGGTCGCACAGGCCGCCGCCGCCCGCCTGATCGGCGTCTCCCTCGAACTCGGCGGAAAGAACGCCATGGTGGTCCTGGAGGACGCCGACATCGAGAAGGCGGCGGCGGGCGCGGTCCGCGCCTGCTTCTCCTCCGCCGGCCAACTCTGCGTCTCCATCGAGCGGTTGTACGTCCACGAGTCGATCGCCGACACCTTCCTGGAACGCTTCGCCGCCCGCACGAAGGCGATGCGCCTCGGCACGTCCCTCGCGTACGGCGCGGACATGGGATCGCTCGCGGGGGAACGGCAGTTGGAGTCGGTCACCCGCCACGTGGACGAGGCGGTGGCCAAGGGCGCGAAGGTGCTGGCGGGCGGGGTGGCCCGTCCGGACATCGGCCCCTACTTCTTCGAACCCACCATCCTCGACGGCGTCGAGGCCCCCATGGCCGTCTGCGCCGAGGAGACCTTCGGCCCGGTCGTCTCCGTCTACCGCTTCAAGACGGAGGACGAGGTGGTCGAGGAGGCCAACTCCACGCCGTACGGCCTCAATTCCTCCGTCTGGACGAAGAGCGCCACCCGCGGCCGAGCCATCGCCGCCCGCCTCCACACCGGCACGGTCAACGTCAACGAGGGCTACGCCTCCGCCTACGGCAGCGTCCAGTCCCCGATGGGCGGCATGAAGGACTCCGGCCTCGGCCGCCGCCACGGCTCCGAGGGCATCCTCAAGTACACCGAGGCCCAAACCATCGCCCAGCAGCGGTTGTTGCCGATGGCTCCTTCGCTGGGGATGACCGACGAGGCGTATGCGCAGTTCATGAGCAGGAGCCTCCGGGTGATGAAGGCATTCCGGCTCAGGTAGGTGCTTTTGCTTTTAGGGGCGCGGGGAACTGCGCGCTCAGCCACAACGCACCCGCACGCGAAACTCAACGAGGAGAACCCGTGCCCCAGGAAACCTACGACTACGACGTCATAGTCGTCGGCTCAGGCTTCGGCGGCTCGGTGACTGCCCTACGCCTAACCGAAAAGGGCTACAGCGTCGGCGTGTTGGAAGCAGGCCGCCGCTTCACCCCGTCAACGCTCCCCAAAAACTCCTGGGACCTAAAGAACTACCTCTGGGCCCCCAAGCTCAACATGTACGGCATCCAACGCATCCACCTCCTCGGCAACGTCATGGTCCTCGCCGGTGCAGGCGTCGGCGGCGGCTCCCTGAACTACGCGAACACCCTCTACGTCCCGCCGAAGCCGTTCTTCGAGGACCCCCAGTGGCGCGACATCACCGACTGGGAAGAGGAGTTGGCCCCGTACTACGACCAGGCCCGCCGCATGCTCGGCGTACGCCTCAACCCGACGATGACCCCGTCGGACGTCCACCTGAAGGCCGCCGCCCAGCGCATGGGCGTAGGAGACACCTTCCACATGGCCCCCGTCGGCGTCTTCTTCGGCGACGGCAAGGACGCCGAGGGAACAACGAAGGCACGCCCGGGGGAACAGGCCGCCGACCCGTACTTCGGCGGCGCGGGCCCGACCCGCAAGGCCTGCACCGAGTGCGGCGAGTGCATGACCGGCTGCCGGCACGGCGCCAAGAACACCCTGAACGAGAACTACCTCTACCTCGCCGAGAGGGCGGGCGCGAAGGTCCACCCGATGACGACGGTCGTATCGGTGACGGACGACTCGCAGGGCGGCTACGCGATAGCCACCCTGCCGACCGACGCGCGCCGCACATCGGAGGGCCGTACCTTCAAGGCCCGCCGAGTCGTCCTCGCCGCCGGCACCTACGGCACCCAGACCCTCCTGCACCGCATGAAGGCAGGTGGCCAACTGCCTTACCTCTCCGAGAAGTTGGGCGAGCTGACCCGCACCAACTCCGAGGCGCTGGTCGGCGCGCAGACGAACAACCGGCGTTACCGCAAGGCGACCGGCACCCGGCAGGTCGACTTCACGCGCGGGGTCGCCATCACGTCCTCGATCCACCCCGACGAGAACACTCACATCGAACCGGTCCGCTACGGCAAGGGCTCCAACTCGATGGGCGGCCTCTCCATCCTCCAAGTCCCGTACGCGGAGGGCTCGTCGAGGGCGCTGGGATGGCTGGCGAACGCGGCCAGGCACCCGCTCCTGGTCCTGCGTTCGCTCTCCAACCGGCGTTGGTCGGAGCGGACCATCATCGGCCTGGTGATGCAGTCGCTGGACAACTCCCTGACGACGTACCTGAAACAAGACGGCGTGGGGAAGGGGCTGTTGACGGCACGTCAGGGCCATGGCGCCCCCAACCCCAAGCAGATCAGGGCCGCTTCGGAGGGCGCGGCCGCGATCGCCGCCGAGATCAACGGCTTCGCGGGCTCCAACGTCGGTGAACTCATGGGCACTCCGCTCACCGCCCACTTCCTCGGCGGCTGCCCCATCGGCGCCTCCCGCGAGACCGGTGTGATCGACCCGTACCACCGCCTCTACGGCCATGCCGGGATCTCGGTCGTCGACGGTTCGGCGGTCTCCGCGAACCTCGGCGTCAACCCGTCCCTCACCATCACCGCGCAGGCCGAGCGCGCGATGTCGTACTGGCCCAACAAGGGCGAGCCGGACCCGCGCCCGGAGCAAGGGCTGTCGTACGAACGCCTGAAGCCGGTGGAACCGCGTCAACCTGCCGTCCCCGAGGGCGCGTTCGGCGCACTGAGGCTGCCGTTCCTGGAGATGCCGACGGTGCCGCCGAAGTCGTAGGAGACAAGCGGTACTTGCGGTACTTGCGGTACTTGCGGTACTTGCGGTACTTGAAATAGTGGCCGGGACAGACAGAAGGACCTGCGCCCCCCTCCGAGCGCAGGTCCTTCTTTGTGCGGTGAGCTACGTGTTACGCGCTCTCTCCGGTCTTGCGCCGGCGCACCATGACCACCGCGGCGGCACCCGCGACGACCGCGGCACCACCCACGAGGCCGATGACCGGGAGTGCGGAACTGGAGCCGGTCTCGGCGAGGTTGCCGGTGGCCTCGTTGACCGCGCCCTGCGGCTTCAGGTCCTCGTCGGTGCCCTTGGGCTTCTTGCCGTTCGGCTTGGCGTCGCCGACGTCACCGGTGCTGCTGCCCGCGGCGAGCACGGTGAGGTCGTAGTAGTCGCCGTTGCCGTAGCAGGAGTCGCCCTTGCCCGCGTACACCGCCTGGCTCAGCGCGAACGACGCGCCCGCGGGGGCCGTGGACTTGATCAGCACGCGGAGGTCGAGCGTGGTCGAGGTCTTCTTCTCCAGGGTGGGAAGGACCGCGACGATGCTCCCGGTCAGCTTGACCGAGTCGCTCCCGGAACCGACGGTCTCCTGGTAGGAGTCGGTCCACTTGCCGTCCTGCTTCAGCTGGATCTCGGCCAGGCCCTCCAGCAGTGAGGACGCGTCGTCGGTGTCGTCGCTGTACTCGGTGAGCGCGTTGATCCAGACGTTGCTGAGGTCCTTGTCCGAGGCGTTCTTCACCACGAACTTGAAGGTGTGCCAGCCGGAACCGGCGACGATCTTGTTCGGCAGCCCGGTGATCGAGGCGGTGAGCTTCTCGTCCAGGTCGAACGTCTTGCAGTCCGTGTACGGGTCGAAGTCGTCGGCGGGCGTGGTCGGCGACGCGGAGACGGTGGGCGAGGAGCTCCCGGTCGGGGTGCCCGTCGAGGCCGGGGTGCTGTCGCTCGCGGCGGGCGTGCTGTCACTCGCGGCCGGGGTGCTGTCGCTCGCGGCGGGCGTGCTGTCACTCGCGGCCGGGGTGCTGTCCGCCGCGGCGGGCGTGCTGTCGTCGGCCGCCGGGGTGCTGTCGCTCGCGGCAGGGGTGCTGTCGTCGGCCGCCGGGGTGCTGGACGACGTGTCCGGGGCGTCGCCGTCCGCGAACGCCGCCGGCGCGGACAGCAGGGCGAGCGGAACGATGACGGCCGTCGCGGCCGCCGCGGCCATGGCACGGCGAAGCTTCATGAAGTCCTCAAGAAGTCCGGTGTGCTGCGGCAGTGCAGCACCCTGGGCGGAGGGCTCCGCGTGTGGGGCGCGGGTGTGACCCTTGGTTATGCAGGTGAGACCCGGGAAACGTGAGAACGGTTGTGCCCATCCTCACGGGATTTTTATGTGGGCTGTGTCACACCCAAGTTCTCCTTGTGAACGGGCTTTCGGAACGTCTAGAACTTGGGGACGTGTCTGACAAGCCTGCCGAGGAACCGTCCTCGATCCCGGAGATCCCCGACGATGTCTGGGAACAGTTCGCCCGTGACACGGAGCGCGAGATCCGTGCGTCCGCCCCGAAGGAACCGTCCGCCCGCGCCCGTGAGGTGACCGAGCGGCTGAAGCAGAACGACAGCAAGGCGAAGGGCAAGGGCAAGAAGGGCAAGCGCCAGGAACCCGAGGGCTGGCGGACCGGTCCCGCCTGGCAGGAGATGAACGGCACGGCCCGGCGCAGGCGTCGCGTGTGGGCCGTTCTCGGTGTCCCGCTCGCGATAGCCGTCGTCGTGGTCGCGATGAAGCCGTCGCTCATCCCGGGCGACCCCTTCCACAAGGGCGACAAGGCCGGCCCCGACGCCGCCGTGGCCTCCCCGCTCGCGCCGGAGACCGCCGCCCCGACCGCCGCGCCCTCCGCCGTCGACCCCGAAACCCCCACCCTGGACCGGCCGTTCGCCGGTTCACCCGCGCTGAACTGGGCCGACGGCACGGCCGGCATCGTCCTGCCGAAGGCGAAGGCGGTGGGCGCGTTCTCCAAGGACCGGGTCCAACTCGCCCTGAAACAGGCCGAGACGTTCCTCGTCGACGCCAACCTCGCCCCGAAGACGCTCGCCGGCGCGCGCCCGGCCGCCGCGCTCGCGGTCCTGGACCCGAAGCAGCCGGACATGGTCACCCGGCTGAACACGTCCCTGAGCACCCCGGCCAAGGACCACGACCCGCTGCTGATGTTCAGCCGCTTCGACCCCCAGCAGGTACGGCTCGTCGGCGACGTCGTGAAGACCCGCGGCCGGATCACGTTCAAGGAGGGCAAGCACTCCGGGGTCGCGATCCACGCGGACTACACCTTCGTCTACCCGGTCGTCCGCACCGACGGTTCCACCGAGGTCACCCGCACCATCGTCCGCCGCGTGCTCGACCTCGAACTCCTCGACCCCGCCCACTACCAGGTCACCTCCGGCCGGCTCAGCGTCGCCAACTACGACGCGGACTTCGGCAACACCGCCTGCCAGGTCTACGACGGCTACTTCCACCCGGACTTCCCCTCGGCGGAGCCCACGGGAGCGGCACCGACCGGCCCGACGACGGACCCGTACGACCGGAGCAAGGACATTGACGAGGGCGGCGAGGGCGGCAAGGGCGAGACGTGCGGGACGGTGTCACGCACCTGACGGCCGTACGCCGGCGGGCAGTTGAGACCGGCCGGGGGCAAGCGAAGGGCCCCGCGGGACGGAGCCGCGGGGCCCTTCTCCGTCAGCACCGACGTCAGGGCAGCGCCGGTGCCTGGGAGCGGCGCCGGGGGGTTGCGCCGCTTGTCTCAAGTGCCCTGGGTCGGCGCCCCGGCGCACACGGGGCGCACGCTTGGTCTCGACCTTTGGCAGGGTGTTGCCAGGGGGACAGTGCACTGCAAAGCGGTTGTCTGCATGGGGACTTGGGGCTGGGGGAAGCCTCAGGGCCCTCTACGCATCGTGCTGGATGGACGCGGCCTCCGCAACCGTTCGATCCGGCTTTGTGCATTTTTGCAATTTCCGCCGGGCGGCCCCGGGCGTCCCCGGAGCCGACCGTTCTCTTGGGTGACCGGGCTGCTGTCCCCTGCCGTCCGGTCACGACCCTGGAGCGAGGTCCCACGACGCACGGCACGATCCGTACGTCTCATCGCCCCAGCCGAGCCACGCGTGGTTCTTTCGGGCCCGCCCCTGGCTGGCGCGGACACCACCCCCAACGAAGCGGTTCGCGAGGCGGTCACGCGCCGTACGGGTGAGAGCGGGCCCGAACTCAGATACGACCCCGGGACAGTTCGAGCAACGTCATGGCCAGGGAGGTACCGGGCTTGCCGAGCGCGTCACTGTAGTGCCGCAGGATCTCGTTCTCCCGGGTCAGGCTCACCCGTCGTCCGCCGGACGAGATCCGCGTCTCCTGCACGACGGCGGACACGGCGACCCGTTCCTGGATGAGCCCGATGATCCGGTCGTCGAGGGCGTCGATGCGGGCACGGGCGTCGGTGATCGTCTGCTCGGGAGTGGTGGTGGTCATGCGGGGCTCCTTGTCGGGTACGGACGCGGTACCCCGGGCCGCCAGATCCGGGAAAACAACAGGCGCCCCGGACCTGTCGGCCCGGGGCGCCTGGAAAGTCGCTTGTCAGTAACTCAAGCAGCTCGACCATGGCAGCCGGCGGGCCGGTTGCCATAGGTAAAGAGGGAGGTCGAGTGCGTGAGCATGGGGTCAGTATGCACGGACCCGGGGCGCCTTTCCAAGCGGCGTCGGTCACATCCAGCCCGTCCGGCGTTTGAGGACGAGGCCCGTTCAGGGCCGAAGCGGGGGTCCGGGGGAGGAGCCCCCGGGGACGACCAGGTATCCCACCCGAACCCCGTTAGAATCGGTACCCAGACCCCCTGCCCCACCGCCGGAAGGCCCCGCTCCCGTGTCAGCGACCCCCGCCCCCGACACCGTCCTGGTCGTCGACTTCGGCGCGCAGTACGCCCAGCTCATCGCCCGCCGCGTCCGCGAGGCCCGGGTCTACAGCGAGATCGTGCCGAGCACCATGCCGGTCGCGGAGATGCTCGCCAAGAACCCCGCGGCGATCATCCTCTCCGGCGGCCCCTCGTCCGTGTACGCGGAGGGCGCCCCCCGCCTGGACCGCGAACTCTTCGACGCCGGCGTCCCCGTCTTCGGCATGTGCTACGGCTTCCAGCTGATGGCCACCGCCCTCGGCGGCACCGTCGACAACACGGGCGCCCGTGAGTACGGCCGTACGGAACTGCACGTCTCCAAGTCGTCCTCCACCCTCTTCGAGGGCACCCCCGCCGAGCAGTCGGTGTGGATGTCGCACGGCGACGCCTGCTCCGCCGCCCCCGAGGGCTTCACGGTCACCGCGTCCACGGACGTTGTCCCGGTCGCCGCCTTCGAGAACGACGAGAAGAAGCTCTACGGCGTCCAGTACCACCCCGAGGTCATGCACTCCACGCACGGCCAGCAGGTCCTGGAGCACTTCCTGTACCGCGGCGCGGGCCTCACCCCGAACTGGACGACCGGCAACGTCATCGACGAGCAGGTCGCCCTCATCCGCGAGCAGGTCGGCGACAAGCGCGCCATCTGCGGTCTGTCCGGCGGCGTCGACTCCGCCGTAGCGGCCGCCCTCGTCGCGCGCGCCATCGGCGACCAGCTGACCTGCGTCTACGTCGACCACGGCCTGATGCGCAAGGGCGAGACCGAACAGGTCGAGAAGGACTTCGTGGCCGCGACCGGCGTCAAGCTGGTCGTCGTCGACGCGGAGGAGCGCTTCCTCACCGCGCTCGCCGGGGTCTCCGACCCGGAGCAGAAGCGGAAGATCATCGGCCGCGAGTTCATCCGCGTCTTCGAGCAGGCGCAGGCCGAGATCATCGCGGACGAGGGCCCCGAGGTCGCGTTCCTGGTGCAGGGCACGCTCTACCCGGACGTCGTCGAGTCCGGCGGCGGCACCGGCACCGCCAACATCAAGTCCCACCACAACGTGGGCGGCCTGCCCGAGGACCTGGAATTCCAGCTCGTCGAGCCGCTGCGCAAGCTGTTCAAGGACGAGGTCCGGATGGTCGGCCAGGAGCTGGGCCTGCCGGACGAGATCGTCCAGCGCCAGCCCTTCCCCGGCCCCGGCCTCGGCATCCGTATCGTCGGCGAGGTCACCAAGGACCGCCTCGACCTCCTCCGCGAGGCCGACGCCATCGCCCGCGAGGAACTGACCGCGGCCGGCCTCGACCGCGACATCTGGCAGTGCCCGGTGGTCCTCCTCGCGGACGTCCGCAGCGTCGGCGTCCAGGGCGACGGCCGCACCTACGGCCACCCGATCGTCCTGCGCCCGGTGTCGAGCGAGGACGCCATGACGGCCGACTGGTCGCGCCTGCCGTACGAGGTCCTCGCGAAGATCTCCACCCGCATCACGAACGAGGTCGCCGACGTCAACCGGGTCGTCCTCGACGTCACGTCGAAGCCGCCGGGGACCATCGAGTGGGAGTAGTCCCCACGGTCACCGTCACCGTCTCCGGAGAGTGCGCACCGCCTCTCCGGGGTGCCAGACCTGAGTGACGAGATACGTCTCGTCCTCGACATAGGTCCGCACGACCTCCGTCACCTCGGTGCGGAAGAGGTGGAACGGCTCCGGCGGTTCCACCTCTTTGCTGTACGCCCCCTTCACCCCGGCATCGGTGACCTCCACCGCCCGCCCGCCGACCCGAACATCCCCGCCGCCCATCTCCGTACCGGCCCCCGGGTTCGCCTGCAGCGCGAACCGCGGATCCCGTCGCAGATCCAGCGCCTTCAACGAGTCGGGCATCATCCCGAACCACAACTCCCCGTCCAGGAAACGCACTTCGAGCCCACTCGTCCGCGGCGACCCGTCCTTGCGCAGGGTCGCGAGGACGTGGTGCGTGAAGGCACCGAAGCGCTCTTCGACGGTCGCGGCGAGGTCGGGTTCGGCGGCGACGAATACCGCCCAGTTCGATGTCATACGGTCACTGTCCCGCCGATACCCGACATCCACTGTCCGGATTGGCGGACGCCGGGCACGCTTGGTGCCGCATCTTTACAGAACACCACTGCCCTTTTCGCCTCACTGACGGTAACTTCCGCCGGTAACCAGGAACCCAGTGCTGGAGGACCGATGCACGGGCCGACGCCGCCCTCCCCCCTGCCCACCGACCGGCTGCAGTTCGCCATGCCGCCGATGCACGAGTCGGTCGAGGACGAACGCCGGCACCGCAAGGAACGGCTCGCGGGCGCCCTGCGCCTGTTCGGCCGGTACGGCTTCGAGGACGGGGTCTCGGGGCACATCACCGCCCGCGACCCCGAGTTCAGCGACTGCTTCTGGGTCAACCCCTTCGGGATGCCCTTCCGGCACGTCACCGTCAGCGATCTGGTGCTGGCCAACTCGGACGGCCAGGTCCTCCAGGGCCGCCATCACGTCAACCAGGCCGCGTTCACCGTGCACTCCCAGGTCCACGCGGCCCGCCCGGACGTCGTCTCGGTCGCGCACTGCCACTCCGTGCACGGCCGCGCGCTCTCCGCCCTCGGCGACTTCCTCGACCCGATCAGCCAGGAGAGCTGCGCCTTCTACGAGGACCACGCGCTCTACGACGCTTACAGCGGTGTCTCCGTCGACGCCGAGGAGGGCAAGCGGATCGCCGCCGGCCTCGGCTCCCGCAAGGCGCTCGTGCTGCGCAACCACGGCCTGCTCACCGTGGGCGACTCGGTGGACGCGGCGGCCTGGTGGTTCCTGTCCATGGAACGCTCCTGCCAGGTCCAGCTCCTCGCGAAAGCGGCCGGCAGACCCCTCCTCATCGACCACAAACTCGCCGTCGCCACCCGCGAACAGACCGGCGGCGACCTCGTCGCATGGATCAACTACCAGCCCCTGTGGCAGGACATCAGCCGCACCGAACCGGACCTCCTCAGCTGAGGCCCTTATCGAAAACCCCGCAGCACCGCCGCCTTGGTCATCGTGAACTCCTCGTCCGTGAGCACCCCTTCCCGGTGCAGCTCCCCCAACTCCCGCAGCCTGCGCAGGAGTACGTCGTGATGGTCGGCCGGGGGCGGGACGCTCGCCGCCCGCTGCGGACGGTCCCTGAACCCGCCGTCCTCCTCGCCGCGCGCCGACGGATGCGGCAGCCGCGCGGTCACCGCCGTCGCGACCAGCGCCGTGAGCAGATCCCGGCGGGTGCTGCCCCACAGATCGAGGGCGTACGGGTCCTTCTCCGGCGGCAGTTTCGAGAACACCGTCTCGTGGGTCACGAACCGCATGAACCCGTCCTCGTACCCGGAGTTGGGCAGCCACTCCACCTGGACGAGATCGCCCACGGCGATGATGCGCGGCCCGGTCGCCCGCTTGACGCGCTCCGAGGTGTCGGCCCAGTCGATGCGCACCTGGGCGCCGTCGAAGGACACCGTGCCGTCGGACGAACGCACCGACACCGGCACCGGCGGGCCAGGCAGGAGATACGCCTTGGTCGGGTCCTTGGGGATCTGGTCGAGGAGCAGCCCGTGCCGGATCTCCTCCGCCACGTACTCGGCGACCCCGGACCGGTCGATGTCCACCATCAGCCGGTACGGATCCGCCGCGTCCGGCAGCCGTCCGCCGGTCGCCTGGAGCAGCGGGTCGGCGCCCTCGCGGAGTCTCAGCCGGAGTCGGCCACGCTTGCGTTCGGGTTCGTAGACGACGCCCGCGACGGCTTCGAGGGGCACGGCGATCTCCCCGTACGTCTGCCGGAACAGTGGCACGGAGCGGTGAAGTCCCGGCGTGATACGGACCGTTGTGCCGTCGAAGGCCCAGGTCCCGTCGCGCTGGATGATCTCGGCCATGGGGAAATTCTCGCAGCCGGGTCAACACGGCGGCGCCCACTTCACCCGCGCTGACCAGACCTGCCGGACGCGGGCCGTGTCCCGTAGGGCACAATCCGCTGTTGTCGTACGGGAGTTGCAAGGCGGTGGCCAAAGGCTTCGGAGCCGGCCGCCGAACACGAGGGCCCGGGGTCGCGGGCCGCGGGGCATGGGGAAGGCAGGCGTCGGGCGTGGCGGTGCAGGAGGCGAGACAGGGCGGCGAGCACGTCGGTGCCCACGGAGGCGGCTGCACCTGCGGGGACTGCCCGCACGGAGCACGCGAGGGGCACCGGCGCGCGGTCGCCGCGTTCCTCGTCAAGCGGGACGGGTTCGCCGCGGGGGAGGGGCTGCCCGCGGCGGTGGCGCACTCGGTCTCCGCCTCCCGGCAGTGGGTCTCGGACGAACTGACCCAGTCCGCCGACGTCGTCGCCGAACGCGGCCGCGCCGAGGGCGGCGCCTGGCTGGCCCGCCTGTGGCACCGCACGGCCTTCGCGGTGTGGGGCGCCTTCGTCGTGCTGCTCCTGGTGCAGGCGCTCACCGCGATCGGCGCGGGCTGGACGGCGGCCCGCACGGCCGGACTGCTGGCCGCGCTCGTGATCGCCGGCGCGCTGACCGCGGCCTCCTGGTTCCACCGGGCGCGCGGTGGGGCGCTGGCCCCGGTCATCGGTGAGGACAACCGGCTGTCGACCTCACGTGCCGTGGCCGTGTCCTGGGTGCTGTTCGTGGCGTACGCGGTGCTGGTCCTGGCCGGCCGGCTCGCCGCCGCCTCCGACCACGCCGAGCGCGACGCCCTCATCTCCGGCCTCGAACTCGCCCGCGGCGCCGGGGTGGTGACCGTCCTCGCCGTGGTCTGCGCGATCGCCGTGCTCGTCCGCCGGGTCGTGGGCCTGCGCGTGCTGGGCCAGCGCCTCCAGAAACTCCCCGCCGACCGCCCCCGCGCCGCCGACCTCCTCACCGACG
Organism: Streptomyces sp. NPDC050528; assembly: GCF_044457795.1. Classification (NCBI taxonomy): domain Bacteria; kingdom Bacillati; phylum Actinomycetota; class Actinomycetes; order Kitasatosporales; family Streptomycetaceae; genus Streptomyces; species Streptomyces sp. NPDC050528. The sequence goes on along the minus strand of NZ_JBITHH010000001.1, from coordinate 1,350,382 downwards.
ACTCCGGCCGCGGCACCTTCGCCGACATCCAGTACGTCGCGATCAGCGCCGTGGCCCTCGTCTTCGTCGCCGTACGCCTGGCCCGCCGCCCCGACCAACTGCCCGACCTGCCCTGGGGGTTGGCGGTGGTCGTGCTGATCTCGGCGGCGACATACCTGGCCGGCAAGTACGCGGAGGGCGGCCGTCCGGTCATCCTCTCGGTGGTGCGCTCCCGCGAGGCGGGCGACCTCGACGCCCCCATCCGCACCGGCGACGACATCGAGATCCGCGGCGCCGGCTTCGTGCCCCCGGGCGCCCAGACCGCCGACCGCCTCTCCCGCATGGTCGTGCGCATCGGCCCGGTCAACGTCCACGTCCCGCTGGTCCCGGTCACCGGCGGCTTCTCCAACCCGACGGACACCCTCCTGACCGTCCCGGTCCCGGTCGACGTCGAGCCCGGACGCGTGGAAGTGCAGGTCGTGACGGCGGCGGGCGTGGAGACGAACGCCTGCGTCGTCGACGTCACGGACTGACGCCCCCGACGGGGCGACCACCGCACGAGCCGTGTCAAAGTCGCGAAAACTGGTTGAAGCATGGTTGAGCGAGTCCCCCTATTCGTACGTATGGTCTGTTGAGGGGTCACGGCACAGCGGGCGAGAGGCGGCTAAGGGCGATGACTCACGGCACTCGAATGGATACGCAAACCCCGTACCTCGACGGCGACCGGGGCTGGCGGGACACCGCCACCCGTTACGCCCTGCTCCCACTGCGCGTGTTCCTCGGCGTCACCTTCATCTATGCAGGCCTGGACAAACTCACCGACAGCGCCTTCATGAAGTCCTCCGGTGCCGGCTCGATCGGCGAGACGATGCGCGCGGTCCGCGACTCGGCGGCGATCCCGGCCCTGGTGGACCTGGCCCTGAAGAACCCCGTCGGCTTCGGCTACGCCATCGCCTTCGGTGAACTCGCCGTCGGCATCGGCACGTTGATCGGCCTGCTGGCCCGCCTCGCCGCACTCGGCGGCGCGCTGATCTCGCTCAGCCTGTGGCTGACCATCAGCTGGGCCAACGACCCGTACTACTACGGCAACGACCTCGCCTATCTGATGGCCTGGCTGCCCCTCGTCCTCGCCGGCGCCTCCATGTTCTCCCTGGACGCGGTGATCCGCGGGAGGCGACGGCAACGGACCGGGGGCTACCGCTAGCTCCCGAGACCGGGCGAGCTGCCAGGCCCGCCCGTAGACGATCTTCAGCCGGATATGTCCGGACCGGGGTCGGCCGTGTTCCCGCGACCGGCCCCTCGGCGTCGGCGGATCGCGCCGTTGACGCCCGCCACCACACCGGCCAGCACCAGGCCGACCGTGACCAGCGGGATCACCGCGAACCACTCGGTCACCCACAGCCCGCCCGCGTCCCCGGCGTAGAGCACGCCCGCGGCGGCGAGGAAGAGACCGGCGACCAGCTTTCCGGGCTGGAACTCATGACGCAGCACGGCTGACCTCCGCCTGTCCGACGTCGACCCGGAGATCCAGGTCCAGCGTGCCGGTGCTCTTGACGCCCGTCGCCGGGGTCAGGGTGACCTGCTTGTGCTTGCCCGGCTCCACGTCCACGTCCTTCTTGTCGTCACCGGGCAACTGGATGTCCCCGACGCCCACGTCCACATTCAGCCGCACCGTCACGTCCGACGGCACGATCACCTTGAGCTGCCCGACGCCCACCTCGGCGTCCGTCGCGACCGTCTGCCCCTTGGTCAACCGCAGTCCGCTCAGGTCGAGTGTCCCCACCCCGTTCCCCAAGTCGTACTTCTTCTGCACCTGCGTCACCGCCGTCGGCTGCCAACTGACCCGTTCCCAATGGGTGGTGAGGTCCTTGGGCAGGGCCGCCGAGGCGGCGAGCAGGCCGGCCGTGACGATCGCGAGGAACACCGAGCCCGCTCCCGTACGCCCGAGGAACGCGCTGACCGCGATCCCCAGACCGAAGACGACGAGCGCACAGGCCAGGCCCGCCTGGAGGCTGGTGCCGAGAGCCTGGTCGTCCCACTTGGCGGCGGTGCCGAAGCCCCCCGCGAACAGGGCGAGGAGGAAGACCCAGCCGCCGATCCAGCGCGGGCCGCGCGGCTTCGCGGATGCCGGGCGCGGGATGCGCTGATCCTCGCGCCAGTGCGGATAGGCGGGGTCGAGCCTGATGTCGATCACGTCCGCGATGTCACGGTCGCGGGAGTCGCCGGGGCCCCACAGATAACCGGTGCCACCGACGTGCGTGCCGTCCTTGACGATCGGATCACGCCACCAGGAGGGATACGAGGCGGGCACCGGCGGCGCCTGGGCCTCCGGCGGGGCGTCGGCGACAGCCTGCGCGGCCAGCGGATCGGGGTCGGGGGCGCCGCGCTGCCGCGACCAGTACCCCGCGCCCGCCAGCAGCAGGGAGAGGACGACGGCGAAGGTCAGCACACTGGCGTTGCTCAGCATCGACAGGAACACTCCGCAACCGACCAGCGCGAACAGCACGGCCGCCAGGGCCTGGCCGTCCACGCGGCCGGTGAAGAGCTTGCGGACCTCGTTCTCCTCCTCGTCGTCGTACGGGACGAAGAGCCAGGCGAAGCCGTAGAAGATGAGGCCGATGCCGCCCGTCGCCGAGAGTACGGCGAGCGTGATCCGGAAGATCACCGGGTCCATGTCGCACTGCCGACCCAGCCCCGAGCACACCCCCGCGAGCACCTTGAACCGCCGGTCCCGCCGGAACCGGTGCGGTGCCGCGGCCGCGGTGCCGCCGCCGGGCACGGCACCCGGCGAAGAGGCGGCACCCGCGCCGGGCACGGCGTCCTGCGGCCCGCCGCCCGCTCGCGGACGTGGGCCGGAGCCGGGTCCCGGACCCGTCGCGGCGCGCTCGTGATCTGTCATGGGTCCATGCTGCCCGCCGCGAGGCGCGGATGGCAGTCGGGACGACCCTGGCCCAACCCTGAAATCCGCCCTGACCCGGACCGGGGGAGTGTTCGAGGCCGAGGGGCTTGGGTGTGCGCGGGCGGGCCGGCCGTACCGCGAGCTGTCCGCCGGGCGGGCGCGGTTGTCGAGGGCGGCCGGTCGCCCGCCGGGCTCCCGTGTCACCGCAGCGGACACTGCGACCGACACCGCGACCGACACGGCGATCGGCTCGGGTGCCGGCTCGGGTGCCGGCGGCGCTCAGATCACCCGCAGCCGCAGCCGCAGCCGCAGCCGCAGCCGCAGCCGCCGCCACCACCGACCCACGGACCGCTGCCACCCGCTCCACCTTCCGGCAACCCGTCAGAACCCCCGCAGCACGCCGTTTTCGCGGACCGAGCGCGTCGTATTCGAAGATCAGGGGAGTCTCGGGGGTCGACCCTGATGCCTCGGGCGGCGGGGCGTGTGAACATCGGTGGCATGCCGGAAGCCGCAGCATTGCCCGTCGAGGACCCGCGGCCGCCGCGCAAGCTCTACCGCAGCAGTGACGGTCGCTGGCTCGGTGGTGTGGCGCGGGGGCTCGCCGGGCATCTCGGGCTGCCGGTGATCTGGGTGCGGCTGGTGTTCGTGGGGCTGTTCCTCGCGGACGGACTCGGCGCGTTGTTGTACGCCTCGTTCTGGTTCTTCGTGCCGCTGGGCGTCGGCGGGGTCGCCGGTCAGCGGCCGCCGTCGCTCGTTTCCACCGAGACCTCGCCGGACGGCCGCCGCAGGCTCGTCGCCCGCAAGCCGGACAAGGGCCAGATCGTCGCCCTGCTCCTCATGGTCGTCGTGGCGCTGGTCTTCGTCGGCAATGTGAACCTGGGCAATGGCGCCAAGGCCTATCTCTTCCCGACCGTCCTCGTCGGCGCGGGCGTCGCCCTCGTCTGGCGCCAGGCGGACAACGCGCGCCGCGCCCGCTGGGCCGAGGTCGGCAGCCGCCGCCGTACGCTCAGCCTGCTGCGCGCGGGCGGCGGCGTCCTGCTGGTCACGGCCGGTGCCACCGCGATCTTCGTGCTCCAGGGCTCCGCCGATCACCTCGGCTCGGTTCTTCAGGCCGCCCTCGCGGTCCTCGTCGGCATCACGCTGCTCGCCGGCCCGTACCTCGTGCGGATGACCCAGGACCTCTCCGAGGAGCGCCTGATGCGCATCCGCGCCCAGGAGCGCGCCGAGGTCGCCGCCCATGTCCACGACTCCGTGCTGCACACCCTGACCCTGATCCAGCGCAACGCGGAGAGCCCGAACGAGGTGCGGCGCCTGGCCCGCGCCCAGGAGCGCGACCTGCGCGCCTGGCTCTACAAACCGGAGGGCACCGGCAAGGACGAGGCCGACGAACCCGACACCCTCGCCGAGGCGGTGCGCCGCAGCGCGGCCGAGGTCGAGGACAAGCACGGCGTCCCCATCGAGGTCGTCGTCGTCGGCGACTGCCCGCTCGACGACGGAATCGGCGCCCAGATGCAGGCCGCGCGCGAAGCTATGGTCAACGCGGCCAAGTACGGTGGCGAGGGCGGCGCCGTACAGGTCTACGCCGAGGTGGAGGGGAAGAAGGTCTTCGTGTCCGTCCGTGACCGCGGACCGGGCTTCGACCTCGACTCGATACCCGACGACCGGATGGGCGTCAGAGAATCGATCATCGGCCGTATGGAGCGCCACGGCGGTACGGCCCGACTGCGCGCGGTGCCGGACGGCGGCACCGAGGTCGAGCTGGAGATGGAGAGGGCGGAGAAGACGTCATGAGCGACGCGACCGAGACGAACGAACCGGCGGAGCCGACCGGCGGGAGCGCGGGCGGGCGTCACGTGCGCGTGGTCCTCGTCGACGACCACCGCATGTTCCGTACGGGGGTCCAGGCCGAGATCGGCCGCACCGACGAGACCGGCGTCGAGGTGGTCGGCGAGGCCGCGGACGTCGACCAGGCGGTCACGGTCATCACCGCGACCCGCCCCGAGGTGGTCCTCCTCGACGTCCACCTCCCGGGCGGCGGCGGGGTCGAAGTCCTGCGCCGCTGCGCCCCGTTGATGAGCGACGCCGAGCAGCCCGTCCGCTTCCTCGCCCTGTCCGTGTCGGACGCGGCGGAGGACGTGATCGGCGTGATCCGCGGCGGTGCGCGCGGCTACGTCACCAAGACGATCACCGGCACGGACCTCGTCAACTCCATCTTCCGGGTCCAGGAGGGCGACGCCGTCTTCTCCCCGAGGCTGGCCGGCTTCGTCCTCGACGCCTTCGCGTCGACCGACGCCCCGCCGGTCGACGAGGACCTCGACCGCCTCACCCAGCGCGAGCGCGAGGTGCTCCGCCTCATCGCACGTGGGTACGCGTACAAGGAGATCGCCAAGCAGCTGTTCATCTCGGTGAAGACGGTCGAGTCCCATGTCTCGGCGGTGCTGCGGAAGCTCCAGCTGTCGAACCGGCACGAGCTGACCCGGTGGGCGACGGCACGCCGACTGGTGTGACCCGTAAGGGCCATATCCCGTAAGGGAGTTCACCTGGACCCCTGGGGGACACCCCGGGGATTCACACCACCCGTGTCGCCCCCGCGAACGGCATCTGGTCGATCGGCGCCAGTCGCACCGGAGCGGTCGGGTTCGGGGCGTGGATCATCTGGCCGTCGCCGACGTAGATGCCGACGTGACTGATGCCCGAGTAGAAGAACACCAGGTCGCCCGGGCGCAGTTCGGACCGGGAGACCCGCTGGCCGGCGTTGATCTGGGCGTAGGTCGTGCGCGGCAGGGAGACACCGGCGGAGTTGTACGCTGCCTGGACGAGGCCCGAGCAGTCGAAGGCGTTGGGGCCCGTCGCGCCCCAGACGTAGGGGCTGCCGAGCTTCTGGTAGGCGTAGGAAACGGCCGCCGCCGCACGGGAGTTGGGGGCGTCGGCCGTAGCGGCGGAGGAACCGGGCGCGGCCAGCGCGCCCCGAGCCGTGCTCGACGACCGTGACGCGCGGCCGGTGCCACCCGCCTCGCCGACCTGCGCCCGCTGCTGCGGGGGCAGGGTGGACAGCAGCCGTCGGGCCTGGTCCAGCTTGCCGTTGATCGTCTTCTTCTGCCTGCCGAGCTCGGCCTGCCGGGACTTCAGCGAGGTCAGCTCGATGTGTGCGGCGCCGCGCAACTGCTCGATCTCGCGCAGCTGTTGGCGTACGAGTTCCACGGCCGCCGTCTGCCGGTGGCCGACCCGGTCGGCGAACTCGGCGCTGTCCAGATACCGTTCGGGGTTGCTGGAGAGCATGAGCTGCACCGCGGGGTCCATCCCGCCGCTGCGGTACTGGGCGGCGGCGACATAACCCAGCGCGTCCCGGGCCGAGTTGAGCTTCTCCGTCTTGCGGGCCGCCTCGTCCCGCAGGGTGTTCAGCTGCTTCTCCGCCGCGTCCGCCTTCTCCTTCGCGCCGTCGTACTTCTCGGTCGCGACCTCCGCCTCCTGGTACAGCTTGTCCACCTTGGCCTTGACCTGCGTAGGTGTCAGCTGTGGCTCGGCGTGCGAGGTCCCGTCGAAGCCTGTCGCCGTCGCCGCGCCCGCGAGGGCGATCGTGGCGGCGGTGCGGGCCGTATTGCCGCTGAGCGAGCGCTGTCGGGGCTTGCGGTGCGCTGCCACGTGGACTGCACGTCCTTTCGTACGACCGCCGGGGGAGCGGGCGATTGCGCGTCCGGCGGCGGCCCGCACAGGGGGAGCGGGCCGCCGCCGGACCTTCTCGGCGGTGGTGTCCGACTGCCGCCCCTGGTCCGGGCGGCGGTGGGGAGCCGGTCACCTGGTGGAGGACGCTAAACCTGACGGTGACGGCCCGGTAACGCATGTCCGCAACTGACATGAGGTGATCGGCAATTGACCGCAAGTGACGGTGATCCCGGTCCGGGGCCGCCGCCTTCGCACGGAGCGCTGACCGAAGCGGCGGTTCCGGCGCGGGGCGGGACGGCGCGGTGCTATGGGCCGCATATATGCAAGGTCATGCAGGCCGCTACGGAGGGGCGGTGTCGGACGGTCCCCGAGCCCCTGATTAGGCTCCGGCCCCATGGACGTACTCATCCATCTCTTCGTCGGCCTGCACATCATCGGCATCGCCGCGCTGCTCGGCGGTTTCCTCACCCAGATGAAGGCGATGGGCCAGGGCACCGCCCGCTTCGTCCCCGGCATGCTGCACGGCGCGCTGACCATGCTGGTCACCGGCGCGATCCTGGTCGGCCTCAACCAGGCCGACGATCAGCACGTCAACAACATCAAGATCGGCATCAAGCTCGCGCTGCTGATCGTGATCCTCGGGCTCGTCTATGTGAAGCGGGACGAGGAGACGGTCGACAAGAGCCAGTTCGCGCTGGTCGGCGGGCTGACCATGGTGAACATCTTCATCGCGGTCCTGTGGACGTGATTCCGGCCTCGGGTCCCGCGTAGAAGCGCACGGCCCCGACCGCGACGACCAGCCAGCCCGCCACCGCGATCCACACCAGCACCTGCCCGGGCGTCCTGAGCCACGAGACGTCCAGGGCGGTCCCCACGGAGAGCACGGCCACCGCCGTCATCCCCAGCGGGAACACGGTCGCCCAGCGCCGCACGTCGTAGCGCGGCCGGGGCCGGACGACCTCCGCGACCGCCAGGACGACGTACAGGGCCAGGACGAGCACCAGCAGCGCCTCCGTCACCGCGCGCAGGACGCCCCGGTCGTCGGAGTTCCACAGATACGGCCGCGCGCCGTCCGCCGCGATCAGCTTCGACCCGGCCAGCGCCGAGATCGCGAGCGCGCCGCCCACCACCCAGTGGTCCCCGGCGCCCGTGTGCACCTGCCGCGGATCGAAGTGGGCCAGCGCGACCCCGTAGAGGACCAGTCCCAGCCAGAACAGCACCAGCGCGGTGTGCGCGAGCCACGCCGTCGACTCGGCCGCCGCGAGCGTGGCGCACAGTACGGCGAGGCCCTGCGTGGCCACGCAGACGAGGAACACCGCGCCCGCCGTCCCGCGCTTCCAGTGCCGTACGACATCGACCAGCAGCCCCGGCCACAGCACGGCGGACAGGGCCAGCAGCGCCTCGGCGAGGGTCTGCCAGCCGGCCGCCGAGAAGCGGGTGCCGAGCACCGTGGTCGCGGCCACGGCGGTCAGCCCGGCCGGGGTCGCCGCCTCCGCGAGCCACCGCTCACGGTCCCGCAGCAGCCGTACGACGAAGTCCGTGGCCAGGGCCAGCCAGGCGGCGCAGGCCAGGGCGAGGAAGACGCGGGACAGCACCTCGTGGTCGACGAGGTGCAGGCCGAGCGACACGATCGCGGCGGCCATCACGGCGGTTCCGGCCGCCACCGGCCGCTGGGACCACCAGGCGCGGAAGCGGGACATACCGGTAGCGGACATGGGCCGATGCTAGGGAGCGGCCCCGGTGCCGACGACGGGCCACGCACGCGTGGAGCTCAAAAACACCTGCACGCGTGTGTGCGTGCCGAGAACCCGCTCAGGCCGGCCGCACCACGCTGTGGACGATCGCCGAGTCGTCGGAGTGGACCGACTCCTCGCGGACGTAAGTGCCGGGCTTCGGAGCGTGGATCATCATGCCGTCGCCTACGTAGACACCGACGTGGCTGCTGTCGGCGTGGAAGAAGACCAGGTCACCGGGTTGCGCGTCGGCCAGGGGGACCGTCGTGCCGGCGTTCGCCTGGTCGCTGGTCGCGCGCGGGAGGGTGACTCCGGCGGCCCTCCAGGCGGCCTGGGTGAGGCCCGAGCAGTCGTAGGAGCCGGGGCCGGCGGCACCCCAGACGTACGGTTTGCCGACCTGGGCGCGGGCGAAGGCGATGGCCTTGGCGGCCTTCGTGGCGTACGAGGAGTCGGACGGAGTGCTCTTTGCCGTATCCGCCTGCTGCTGCTTCTGCGCGTTCTGCGCGGTCAGTCGGGACAGCAGCTCGCGTGCGGTGGCGAGCTTCTTCTGGACGGTGGCCTTGGCCGTGCCCAGATCGCTCTGCGTGGCGTCGGGGGTCCGAGGGTTCTCGGCCGCGTCCCACTGCTTCTGCCCGGCCGCCGACTGCTCGGGGGCGTACGCGTTGCCCGCGTCCCTCCGGCGCACGGGCAGCCGGCTCATCAGCTGGGCCTGGTCGAAGTGGTCGTGCGGGGTGTCCGCGAGCTGGAAGGTCGAGGCGTCCGGGGCGGAGGGCCCGATGCGGTAGCGCTTGCGCTGCCTGGTCGCCCTCTCCTTGGCCGCGTTGTACTTCTCGGTCGCCGACTCCGCCCGCCGGTAGAGGTCGTCGATCTTCCTCTCGACCTCTCCGAGGCCCGAGTTGCCGTCGTCGGCGGCGGGGATCCATATGCCTGCGATGCGCTTGCCCGCGGAACGCGGCTTGCGGTGCGACGACGCCAAAGGAGGCGACTCCTTCCAGATGGGTGCCCTACGACCGCTGTCCTGTGGGCCGTTGCTGTCCTACGGGCCGTGGTTGCCCTACGGTCCGTGCCCGGAAAGGGAGTTGGACCGACGCACCCCAGGTCGGCGGGGCCGTACGGCTTGATCGAACGCTAACCAATTCGTGTGGCTTGTGTGAAGGTTGATAGTCGATATGCCCGGTACGCGTCCGTGAGCTTGGCCATGCGGGGGATCGGTCGTCGCTGGTCGTGACCGACCGGTTCTGGACCGTGAATTTTCCCGAGTTCTCGGGGTGGCAGTCGGTTGTCAGTGGGGCGCCCTAAACTCGGAAGGCGATGAGCAGCCTCTTTGACGACAGCTTCCTGGCGGATCTCCAGGGCCCCCGTGCCCACGAGGGAGAGCCCCCGCCACCGCCCGAGGACGAGCACGGACCGGAGCCGATTCCGGACGACCTGTTCGGCGGGAAGTTCGACGTGCCCGCGAGCAGAGACGCCCACTACCGGGACGGCGCCCCGCGCCCGGTGGTCGACCCGGCGGCACTGCTCGACGGGCTGAACGAGAACCAGCGCGCGGCCGTCGTCCACTCCGACACCCCGCTGCTCATCGTGGCCGGAGCCGGCTCCGGCAAGACCCGCGTGCTCACCCACCGCATCGCCTACCTCCTCGGCGAGCGCAACGTGCACCCCGGGCAGATCCTCGCGATCACCTTCACCAACAAGGCCGCGGGCGAGATGAAGGAGCGCGTCGAGCAGCTCGTCGGCCCGCGCGCCAACGCGATGTGGGTGATGACCTTCCACAGCGCGTGCGTCCGCATCCTGCGCCGCGAGTCGAAGAAGCTCGGCTTCACGTCCTCGTTCTCGATCTACGACGCCGCCGACTCCAAGCGCCTCATGGCCCTGGTCTGCCGCGACCTGGACCTCGACCCGAAGCGCTTCCCCCCGAAGTCCTTCAGCGCCAAGATCTCGAACCTGAAGAACGAGCTGATCGACGAGGAGGACTTCGCCGCCCAGGCCGCCGACGGTTTCGAGAAGACCGTCGCCCAGGCCTACGCGATGTACCAGTCGCGGCTGCGCGAGGCCAACGCCCTCGACTTCGACGACCTGATCATGACGACGGTCAACCTGCTGCGCGCCTTCCCGGACGTCGCCGAGCACTACCGCCGCCGCTTCCGGCACGTCATGGTCGACGAGTACCAGGACACCAACCACGCGCAGTACGCGCTGGTGCGCGAGCTGGTCGGCACCTCCGAGCACCCCGTCGACGTCCCGCCGAGCGAACACGACCTGCCCCCGGCCGAGTTGTGCGTCGTGGGTGACGCCGACCAGTCGATCTACGCCTTCCGGGGCGCGACGATCCGCAACATCCTCCAGTTCGAGGAGGACTACCCGAACGCGACGACGATCCTCCTGGAGCAGAACTACCGCTCCACGCAGACGATCCTGAGCGCCGCCAACGCGGTCATCGAGCGCAACGAGTCCCGCCGCCCCAAGAACCTGTGGACCAACGCGGGCGCGGGCGCGCAGATCACCGGCTATGTCGCGGACACCGAGCACGACGAGGCGCAGTTCGTCGCCGAGGAGATAGACCGTCTCACCGACGCGGGCGAGGCGAAGGCCGGGGACGTCGCCGTCTTCTACCGGACGAACGCGCAGTCCCGTGTCTTCGAGGAGATCTTCATCCGCGTCGGCCTGCCCTACAAGGTCGTCGGCGGCGTCCGCTTCTACGAGCGCAAGGAGGTCCGGGACGTCCTGGCCTACCTGCGCGTCCTGGCCAACCCGGAGGACGCGGTCCCGCTGCGCCGCATCCTCAACGTCCCCAAGCGCGGCATCGGCGAGCGCGCCGAGGCGATGATCGACGCCCTCTCGCAGCGCGAGAAGATCAGCTTCCCGCAGGCGTTGAAGCGCGTCGACGAGGCCTACGGCATGGCCGCGCGGTCGTCGAACGCGGTCAAGAAGTTCAACACGCTGATGGAGGACCTCCGGACGATCGTCGACTCCGGCGCGGGCCCGGCGACGGTCCTGGAGGCCATCCTCGAACGCACCGGCTACCTCGCCGAGTTGCAGGCCTCGACCGACCCGCAGGACGAGACCCGCATCGAGAACCTCCAGGAACTCGCCGCCGTAGCGCTTGAGTTCGAGCAGGAGAACAGTGACGGGGAGAGCGAGACGCCGGTCGGGCTCGCCGCGTTCCTGGAGCGGGTGGCGCTCGTCGCCGACTCCGACCAGATCCCCGACGAGGACGAGGACGGCTCCGGAGTCATCACGCTGATGACCCTGCACACCGCCAAGGGCCTCGAATTCCCGGTCGTCTTCCTCACCGGCATGGAGGACGGAGTCTTCCCGCACATGCGCGCCCTCGGCCAGGCCAAGGAGCTGGAGGAGGAGCGGCGCCTCGCGTACGTGGGCATCACGCGCGCGCGTGAACGCCTTTACCTGACCCGCTCGTCGCTGCGCAGCGCGTGGGGCCAGCCCTCGTACAACCCGCCCTCCCGCTTCCTGGAGGAGATCCCGGCGGCGCACGTGGAGTGGAAGCGGACCGGCGCGATGGCGGCTCCGCCGTCGACGGGTCCGGCCTCGGGCATCGCGTCCTCGCTGTCCTCGACCCGCTCGCGCTCCTCGGCGTCGGGTGCCTCGGGCTTCGCCACCCGCAGGACCTCGGAGAAGCCGGTCGTGGCGCTGGCCGTCGGCGACCGGGTCACGCACGACCAGTTCGGCCTCGGCACGGTGGTCGGCGTGAACGGCACGGGGGCGAACGCGGAGGCGACGGTCGACTTCGGGGAGCCCAAGCCGAAGCGGCTGCTGCTGCGGTACGCGCCGGTGGAAAAGCTGTAGCGCGTAAGGGAGTTGCCCCTAGGACCTAGGGGCCTTAAGGGGGCTGCCCGTAAGGGAGTTGGGGCGGCGGCTTACGTCGGGTCGAGGCCGTGGCTGCGGAGCCACGGGAGCGGGTCGATCGCCGCCCCGCCCGCCGGGCGCACCTCGAAGTGCAGGTGCGGGCCGGTGGAGTTGCCGGAGTTCCCGGAGTACGCGATCGCGTCGCCGGCCTTCACCGTCGTACCGGAGGCGACCCGGTAGCTGGAGAGGTGGCAGTACCAGGTCTGCGTGCCGTCCTTCTCCGTGAGGATCAGCATGTTGCCGTAGGCGCTGTTCCACTTCGTGCTGACGACGCCGTCGGTCGCGGCCATCACCGTCGTGCCGTACGAGACCGGGAAGTCGATGCCCGTGTGCACGGACATCCAGTTGACGCCGGCCTGGCCGAAGTAGGCGCTGAGGCCCTTCTGCGTCACCGGCAGCACGTACTTGGGGCGCAGCCGCTCCTTGCGGGCCGCCTCCGCGGCGGCCTTCTTCTTGTCGGCCTCCTGCTGGGCCTTGAGGTCGATACGTTCCTGCGTCCGGCTGGCCCGGTCGGCGAAGTCGTCGGCACCGGCCGACAGGCTCTTGATCTGGGCGTCCAGCTTGTTGTTCGCGACGGACGGCTTGACCGAGGTCGCGTCGGACGCGGAGGCCGTCGTGTCACTGCCGCCGGTCAGCGTGCCGACGGACGCGGCGGCGATCCCGGCGACCCCCATCACACACGCGGACGGCACGGCGATGGTCATCAGCGCCGAGCGCTTCGGGGGCGTACGGCGGCGGGAACGGCTCCCGTTGCGGGCCGCGGCGCGCGAGCCGGCCGGGGCGGCGGCCGGGGTGAACTCCTCCTGGTCTTCGAGGAGTTCGGGGTACGACGAGGACCCCTCCGTCTCCGGCTCGGCCTCGTCGAGGACGGGCAGCTCGCCGGTGGCGGTCAAACCGCCGGTCAACTCGCCGTCTTCCGGGGCGGGTTCGTCATACGTGCTCTCGTATGTGCCCTCGTGCGTCCCGTCGTACGACGCCTGCTCGAAGGTGGTGGTCGCGTCGGCGGCGGTGCCGTCGGCGTTCCACTGCGTGGCGTCGTACGCGCCGGTGTCGAAGGCCTGCGTGCCCCACTCCCACTGCTGGGTCTGGTCGGCGGGGGCGGGGTGATGGGCCGAAGTGTCGGGCTGGAGCCAGGCGTTGGCGTCCCACTGGCCGCTGACGTCGGGGGCACCGGTCTGCGGCGGGATGGCGGACAACTGCTGGTAGTCGGCCGACCAGGCGGTGGTCTCGTAGGCGCCCGTGTCGAAGGCGGCGTGGTGCTGGGCCGCGTACGGGTCGTAGTTCAGGGTGTGTTGGGCACCCGTGGACCAGGCGGAGGAGTCGTAGGCGCCGGTGGCGTGCGACCCGGTGTCCTGGGCGTGGCCGTGGCCCGACATGTCGCCGAAGAGGGGGTCGGTGGCGAAGCTCGCGGTGGCCTGGCCGATGTCCGCGCCCGGATGAAAACCCGTGGCGGTGTGGTCGCCGTACGTGGTGAAGTCACCGTACTGGGCGTCCTGCCCGCCGTACGACGCGTAGTGCGCCTGGGCGGCATCGGAAGCCGGGGCCGGGGTGGTCATGGTCCCCGACGGGTGACGATCGTTCACCAACTTCTCTATTCGCCTCGACAACAGGGGCTGCCAGAGCAGTGCGGTGGACTGTACCCGGCAGTATGCGGGCACGACAATCTTCGTCAGGTTTCGCGTCAGCAGGAAACGGGCATTCGGCCGTGTTTCGGGGGACGACGGGCACGGGTTTGGCCGTGGGTTCGATTAGCGTTCGATCTTCGGGAGGCTGTGCGCCCGCTGTCGGTACCCGGTCAGGCCACTGTCAGGCCGCCGGCGTGGGTGCCCGTGCGGGCGCCGCTGTGGCTGTCGGCGCGGGTCGCGGCCGGGGCTTGTGGCAGCGGGGAGTCGAGGGCCTGGCGGATGCCGGTCGCGACGGCCGGGTGGACCGGCAGGGCGAGATGGCCGATACCGCTGACCTGGACGTTCTGGGCGATCAGGTCGGGGTGGTCGACGCAGGCCGTCTCCAGCGGCTCCATCAGGTGGTCGAGATCGCTCCAGAAACTGACGAAGTGCGTACGGCAGCCGGGCGCGGGCCGGGTCAGTTCCTCGATCACCGGGGAGTCGGGCCGCATCTGGCGGACGATCGGGTGGGCGTTGGCCAGCGGGACGACGGCCGTACCGGAGTGCGGGGTGCCGAGCGTCACCAGCGTGCGGACCCGCAGGTCGCCGCCGAGCCGCTGCACGTAGTACCGCGCGATCAGCCCGCCGAGGCTGTGCCCGACGATGTCGACCTCCTTGCTGCCCGTGCGCTCGCAGATCTCCTCGATGTGCCGGCCGAGCAGCTCGGCGGCGGTGCGGATGTCGCAGGTCAGCGGTGAGTAGTTCAGCGATTCGACCTGCCGGCGGCCGTGCTGGGCCAGGGATCGGCGCAGCAGCACGAAGACCGAGCGGTTGTCGATGAACCCGTGCAACAGCACCACCGGCGGCTTCGCCTCGGTCGGCAGCTGCGTCGCGTCCTTGGGGGAGGGCAGCTCGGGCAGGGGTTCCCGGCGTTCCTGGGTGATGCCGGAGGGATAGAGGAGAAGGTGGCCCGCGAGGATCACGATCTCCAGGGCGGTCGCTTTCAGGAGGGTCATCGAGAGGCCCGCCAGCCTGCTGGGCAGGAGGCGCTGACAGAGGGGGAGAAAGGGCACTGAAGCCCCGGTGACCTTCATGGCCGACCTCCTGTCGGCACACGGAACGACAGCTCCGTCCCCCGTGTGCCCTCGTGGGAGGCCACGGCGAGGGTCACCGACGGTGCGCGAAGGGTATGCGTGGGGTGAGCGCGGCGTACGGCGTGACCGACGCCGTCGACGTACCGAGGAGCCCTGTCGGTCTGGCGACGAGCTTCCCGCTGTCGTGCCGTACCTGCCCTGCGTGCCCTTCGTGCCTGCGCCGATGCGCCGTACCATCGCGCCGCGCGGCCTGCGGCGCGGTGGTACGGCGACCTCGTTGCGGCTCCCGGTGCGCTTGTTCCCGCTGGAACGCTGCGCGGTGAACGTGTCCCATCGTGTGATTTCCCCCTCGGTATCCGCCGCGAAACTGCCGGTTGCGGGATGCTGGAGATAACGTTCGTTCACTTCCCGCACTGATGCGGGTACCGCGGTACCCGTGGGTAGGGATGAACGCAGTCGCTTCATGGAGGCAGTGATGGGTGTGGCAGCCGGTCCGATCCGCGTGGTGGTGGCCAAGCCGGGGCTCGACGGCCACGATCGCGGGGCCAAGGTGATCGCGCGGGCGCTGCGCGACGCCGGCATGGAGGTCATCTACACCGGCCTCCACCAGACCCCCGAGCAGATCGTCGACACCGCGATCCAGGAGGACGCCGACGCGATCGGCCTCTCCATCCTCTCCGGCGCCCACAACACCCTCTTCGCCGCGGTGATCGACCTCCTCAAGCAGCGCGAGGCCGAGGACATCCTCGTCTTCGGCGGCGGCATCATCCCCGAGGCGGACATCGCGCCCCTCAAGGAGAAGGGGGTCGCGGAGATCTTCACGCCGGGGGCGACGACGCAGGCGATCGTGGACTGGGTGCGGGAGAACGTGAGGCAGCCGGCGGGGGCGTAGGGCCTTCGGCGGACGAGGCTTGGCTTCTTGGCGCCGGTGACTCTTCGGCCTGGTCTTCGGCGAGTGGGGGTTCGCGTCTCGGCGCAGGCCGGCATCATCCAGCTCGTGCGAGGTTCGCTTTTCGGCGCGGGCCGGTGTTTCCAGCTCCTCCGGGGTTCGCTTGTCAGCGCAGGCCGGCATTTCCAGCCCGTCCGGCGTTTGAGGACGAGGCCGTTCAGGCCGAAGGGGGGTTTGGGGGCGCAGCCCCCAAGCTTCTACGGCGCCTCCAACTCCCGCCATTTCTACGGCGCCCCCAGCTCCTCCGCCATCGCCGCGCGCAACCGCAACGTAGTAACCAGCCGCTGAAACGCCTCCGCCCAATAGCCCCCGGCCCCCGGCGCCGAGTCCTCCGTCTCGTCCGGCACCGCCAGCAACCCGTCCAGCCGACCCGCCTCCGCCGGATCGAGACACCGCTCGGCCAGCCCCATCACCCCACTGAAACTCCACGGATAACTCCCCGCGTCCCGCGCGATGTTGAGCGCGTCCACGACAGCCCGCCCAAGCGGCGCAGCCCACGGCACGGCACACACCCCGAGCAGCTGAAACGCCTCGGACAACCCCTGCGCCGCGATGAACCCGGCGACCCAGTCCGCCCGTTCGCCCCCGCCGAGCGTGCTGAGCAGCTTGGCGCGCTCGGCCAGCGACACGGCCCCGGGCCCGCCCGCCTCGGGCGCCGACGGAGTCCCGAGCAGCGCCCGGGACCACTCGGGGTTCCGCTGCCGTACCGCCGCCCGGCACCACGCGGCGTGCAGCTCGCTCCGCCAGTCGTCCGCCACCGGGAGCGCCACGATCTCGGCGGGCGTACGGCCGCCGAGCCGCCGCTCCCAGGTCGCGAGCGGCGTCGCCTCCACCAACTGACCGAACCACCACGAGCGTTCACCCCGCCCCGCCGGAGCCTTGGCGACCACACCGTCCCGCTCCATGCCCGAGTCGCACTCGTGCGGAGCCTCGACCACCAGGCCCGGTTCCTCGCGCGTACGGTCGACGGCCACGCAGGCCGACGCCCGGACCGCCATCCGCGAGGCGAGCGCCGAGTCCGGTAGCGCGGACAGCAACTCGGCTGCCGTAGCACGGACGTTCCGGCTCCGGTCGGCCAACGCCTGCTCCAGGAACGGCTCGTCCTCGGCGGAGAGTTGCATCCGCAGCGAGTCGAGAAACATCAGCCGGTCCTCCGCCCGTTCCGTCGCCCACGTCGTGACGAGCAACTCGCGTGCGGCTGCGGGCCGTTGCGCGCGTATCGCCGCGAGCAGGGCGACCCGTTCGGCGAACAGACCCTCCTGCCACAGCAGTTGGACCTGGTCCGGGGCGTCGAGGTCCGGCAGGGCCGTGCCGCCGCCCGGTGTCGCGCGCAGGGCGAACCGCCAGTCCGGGTTCAGCCGGGCCAGCCACAACGCGCGCGGGCCCGCGAATTCCAGCGCCGCCGGCCGCAGATCCGTCCGCCCCCGGGCCGCGTCCAGCAGCGCGGGCAACGCCTGGACGGGCGCGGCGAATCCACGCGCGTTGGCCGCGGTCAGCCACTGGGGCAGCAACTCCATGAGATCCGGCGAGGT
The DNA here is from genome assembly GCF_044457795.1 of Streptomyces sp. NPDC050528. Taxonomy (NCBI): domain Bacteria; kingdom Bacillati; phylum Actinomycetota; class Actinomycetes; order Kitasatosporales; family Streptomycetaceae; genus Streptomyces; species Streptomyces sp. NPDC050528. The sequence continues at coordinate 1,333,062 of NZ_JBITHH010000001.1, read as the reverse complement.
GCCCCTACGGCCCCCACCGCCCGTATTCGGACGGTCGGACAGCAGCATCGCCAGCCTGCGCGCCGCCGCGGCGGGCAACGCGGGACGCGCGTCGGGCCCGGCCGGTTCCGGACGCTCGGCCGCCGGCGCCGGAGTCAGCCCGGCCCGCCGCCGTACGGTCTCCACGGCCGCCGCGTCCAGGAGGGCCACGGGGGCGTCCTGGCCCGGCGCGTGCCCCGGAGGTGTACGCCGATCCGTGCCGAGCAGGGCCGTGGTGACGAGTTCCTCCCAGTCGCCCGCAGGGGGCGCCGGAGAAGAGGTGCTGTTCATGCCGTGCCTTTCCGTCGGGGTGTCTGAGGGGTGGGGTTCAGCACAGGGACACCGGCTCTCCCGCACCCTCCGGCCAGGCCGTCAGCGGGGTGAAGCCGCGATGGCCCAACTCGCCGAAGACCTTCACCGGGGCGCCGCCGGAGAGCGCGACGAGCCGCCACAGGCCGGGGCGGGAACGGGCGCTGGACGTGAGCGGCAGCGCCAAGTCCGCGTCGGCGTCCGCCAGTTGCCAGGAGTCGCCGTCCGGGGTGGGGACGACCCGGTCCAGCGTCACCGGGACGGAATCCAGCCAGGGGTCGTGCCGTAGGGCTTCGCCGTAATGGACGGTGGCCTGAGTTGTCGTCACCCCGCGCGGCCGTGCCGTCGTAGGCGAGGGCGCCGCGAACTGCTCACCCAGGGCCGCTCGGAGTTGCCCGGCACCCGGGAACGCGGACACCTCCGCGTCCAGGGTGAGCCCCATCGGCAGCGCCAACTCGGGGGCGCGGCCTCCGGCGCCGTAGGAGAGGAGGAGGGACGTGCGGCGCGAGTCCGTGCCGTACAGCCAGATTCTTCGGGTCGTCAGTTTCGGGTCCGTCGTGTCGTACTGGGCGAGGACCAGCCAGTGGTCGCGCAGGGGCGGGCCGTCCGGCGAGGCGGACAGGCCGATGCGGGAGCGGACCGTCGCCGCCAGGTCGTCGGGCAGTCGCTCGCGGCGCAGCCAGGACTGGTCGAGGAGGTGGAGCAGCGCGCACTCCTCCAGCAGCCGCACCGGCCACCCGGGACCGGACGACGGGATCGCCCCCAACTCCCGTGCGCGCGCGGCCAGTCCGGGGGCCTGCGCGTCGACCATGCGGGCCGCGGTCTCCTCCCACAGCGCGTACCCCGCCTGTTCCGCCGAGGCCAGGCCGGTGCGCAGCAGGTCCGTCAGCCGCTGCTCCAACTCGCCCACGCCCGCGGTGATCCGCTCGGCCCGGCGCTCCGCCCGGCGCCGCGCGGCCTCCGGATCAGCGGCGGCCTGGGAACCGGACGCCCCCGCCGCCCGCTTCTCCTCCGTCCGCTTCCGCCGCCCCGCCAGCCACTCCTCGGCCCAGTCCGGCGCCTGCCCCGACGGCACCGCTCCGTCCTCGCCCGCCCACAACAGCAGCAGTCCCAGCGCGTGTTTGCACGGGAACTTGCGGCTCGGACAACTGCACTTGTACGCCGGTCCCGCGGTGTCCGCGATGTCGACGACCGTCTGATACGGCTTGCTGCCACTGCCCTTGCACAGCCCCCACACCGTCCCCTCGTCAGAACTCCCCGCCTCGGACCACGGCCCCGCCGCCCCGAGCTTGCTTCCCGCTTTGCGTGACGCTGCGTCAGGCGCCAGTGCCAGCACCTGATCAGCCGTCCAGCGCACCCCCTGCTGAGTCATGTCATCGAAGGTAGATCCCACCACTGACAATCGGTCCGCGAGCGGGCCGTGGCCGGGCTGCGGGTGATCCGGTGGGTCGGAGTGCGGGCGGTTCCGCGAGCAGCCTGTGAACGCGTTTCCGCAGGTCACATCGCGTTGTCAGTGGCGTGGTGCACGGTGGACACCAGATCCGAACCGGCCGAGCTGGAGGGGGCCTCAGCCATGACTGTGTCCGTAGAGACCACGCCCGAGCAAGCGAACGAGAAGCCGTCGAACGAGGCGTTGCGGCCGCACGCCGAGGACGCCTTCGCCGATGAACTCGCCGCGCTGGCGGCGCAGGACGACCGGCCGCGTCCGGTCCGCTGGAAGATGTCGCCGTGGGCCGTCGCCACGTATCTGCTCGGCGGCGTGCTGCCGGACGGCACGGTGATCACGCCGAAGTACGTCGGCCCGCGCCGCATCGTCGAGGTCGCCGTCACCACTCTCGCCACCGACCGGGCCCTGCTCCTGCTCGGGGTACCCGGCACCGCGAAGACCTGGGTGTCCGAACACCTCGCGGCAGCGGTCAGCGGTGACTCGACGCTGATCGTGCAGGGCACCGCCGGCACCCCGGAGGAGGCGATCCGCTACGGCTGGAACTACGCGCAGCTGCTCGCCAACGGCCCGAGCCGCGACGCCCTCGTGCCCAGCCCCGTCATGCGGGCCATGGCGGAGGGGATGACCGCGCGGGTCGAGGAGTTGACCCGTATCCCGGCCGACGTACAGGACTCGCTCATCACGATCCTGTCCGAGAAGACGCTGCCCATACCGGAGTTGGGGCAGGAGGTGCAGGCCGTCCGCGGCTTCAATCTCATCGCCACCGCCAATGACCGCGACCGTGGGGTCAACGACCTCTCCAGCGCGCTGCGCCGCCGTTTCAACACGGTGGTGCTGCCGTTGCCGGAGAGCGCGGACGCCGAGGTCGAGATCGTCGCCCGGCGCGTCGACCAGATCGGCCGTTCCCTCGACCTGCCCGCCGTACCCGAGGGCGTCGACGAGATCCGCCGCGTGGTGACCGTCTTCCGCGAACTGCGCGACGGGATCACGGCCGACGGGCGGACCAAGCTCAAGTCGCCCAGCGGCACGCTGTCGACGGCCGAGGCGATCTCCGTCGTCACCAACGGCCTTGCCCTGGCAGCCCACTTCGGCGACGGACTGCTGCGGCCCAGCGATGTCGCCGCGGGCATCCTCGGCGCCGTCGTCCGCGATCCGGCGGCCGACCGGGTCATCTGGCAGGAGTACCTGGAGGCGGTCGTCCGCGAACGCGACGGCTGGAAGGACTTCTACCGGGCCTGCCGGGAGGTGAGCGCGTGAGCGGCTTCAGGGGGATGGTCGACGACGACTCGGCGTGGAGTCTGACCCGGAGGGGAGGGGGACGTAGTGGCCGGAGTTGAGGGGGGCCGGGGCGTCGGGCCGCTGTTGCTCGGGGTGCGGCACCACGGGCCGGGCTCGGCGCGGGCCGTACGGGCGGCGTTGGACGCGGCCCTACCGCGGGTCGTACTGATCGAAGGGCCGCCGGAGGCCGACGCGTTGATCCCGCTGGCCGCCGACGAGGACATGCGGCCGCCGGTCGCGCTCCTCGCCCACGCCGTGGACGAACCGGGCTGCTCGGCCTTCTGGCCGCTGGCCGAGTTCTCCCCGGAGTGGGTCGCGATCCGCTGGGCCCTGGAGCACGAGGTCCCGGCCCGCTTCATCGACCTCCCGGCCACGCACACGCTGGCGTGGGGAAAGGACGACAAGGACGACACCGAGGGCGAGTTGACGGGGGAGGAGCAGCCGCCGGACCCGACTGCCGAGACCCCGTCCAGTGAGCCCTCTTCCAGCGAGTCCCCCTCCGACCCGGGCACCGACATCCGCGTCGATCCCCTCGCCGTCCTCGCGGAGACCGCCGGTTACGACGATCCCGAGCGCTGGTGGGAGGACGTCGTCGAGCACCGGGGTGCGGGGGAGCGGGACGCGTTCGCGCCGTTCACCGCGCTGGAGGAGGCGATGGGGGCGCTGCGTGAGACGTACGGGGTCGGCGGGCGTGACCGGGATCTGGTGCGTGAGGCGTATATGCGGCTCCAAGTGCGGGCCGCGCAGCGGGAGTTCGAGGACGACGTGGCCGTGGTGTGCGGGGCCTGGCATGTGCCCGCGCTGCGGCAGAAGGCGTCCGTCGCCGCGGACCGTGCGCTGTTGAAGGGGCTGCCCAAGGTCAAGACCGATCTGACCTGGGTGCCGTGGACGCACCGCCGGCTGTCCCGGGCCAGCGGGTACGGCGCGGGCATCGACTCGCCGGGCTGGTACGGCCATCTGTTCGGCGCCCCGGACCGGCCGGTCGAGCGGTGGATGACCAAGGTGGCGGGGCTGTTCCGGGAGGAGGACCGGATCGTCTCCCCGGCGCATGTCATCGAGGCCGTGCGGCTGGCGGAGACGCTCGCGGTGATGCGCGGGCGGCCGTTGCCGGGGCTGGGGGAGACCACCGACGCGGTGCGTGCGGTGATGTGCGAGGGCTCGGACGTTCCGCTGTCGCTGGTGCACGACCGGCTCGTCGTCGGGGATGTGCTGGGCGAGGTGCCGCCGGGTGCGCCCGCCGTGCCGTTGCAGCGCGACCTCGACCGGCTTCAGCGCAAGCTGCGGATCAAACCCGAGGCGCTGGAGCGGGAGTTGGAGCTCGACCTGCGCAAGGAGACCGACGCCGGGCGCAGCAGGCTGTTGCACCGGCTGCGGCTGCTGCGGATCGAGTGGGGCGAGCCGACCGCGTCGCGGGGGAGCACGGGGACGTTCCGGGAGACCTGGCGGCTGCGCTGGGAACCGGAGTTGGCGGTACGGGTCGCCGAGGCGGGGGTCTGGGGCACCGCCGTGCTCGCGGCGACGACCGCCAAGGCGGAGGCGGACGCCGTCGGGGCGCAGAGCCTCGCCGACGTCACCGCACTCGCCGAGCAGTGCCTGCTGGCCGAACTGCCGGACGCGCTCCCGGTGGTGATGAAGGTCCTCGCCGACCGTGCCGCCCTCGACACGGACGTCGGCCATCTCGCCCAGGCGCTGCCCGCGTTGGTCCGTTCACTGCGCTACGGCGACGTACGCGGCACGGACACCCGCGCGCTGACGGAGGTCGCGGCGGGCCTCGCCGAGCGGGTCTTCGTCGGCCTGCCCCCGGCCTGCGCGGCCCTCGACACGGATGCCGCCGAGGAGATGCGGCGGCATGTGGACGCGGTGCACGGGGCGGTGGCGCTGTTGGGCGACGCCTCGGGACCCGGGTCGGGATCCGGGCACGGTGACCTGCGCGGCCGTTGGCGTGCGGTCCTTCGCACGCTCTCCGCGCGGGACACCGTTCCCGGCATCATCCGGGGGCGTGCCGTACGACTCCTGCTGGACGAAGGGGAGTTGGGGCCGGACGAGGCGGCCCGGCTGATGGGGCTGGTGCTCTCGCCGGGGACACCGCCGGCGGACGCGGCCGCGTGGATCGAGGGGTTCGTCGGTGGTGGGGGCGGGCTGCTGCTCGTGCACGACGAACGCTTGCTCGGGCTGGTGGACGCGTGGCTGACCGGGGTGCCGGCGGAGGCGTTCACGGACGTACTGCCGTTGCTGAGGCGAACGTTCTCGTCGTACGAGCCCGGAGTGCGCCGGACGCTCGGGGAGTTGGTGCGGCGCGGGCCGGGGAAGCAGGTGGGTACGGCGGCGACGGCGGCCGGGATACCCGGATTCGGGGCGGAGTTGGACGCGGGGCGCGCGGACGCGGTCGTGCCGGTGCTGCGGCTGCTGTTGGGGCTGGACGACAACGAGCTTGTGGGGGTGGCGGGATGACGAACGGCAACGGCAGGCAGAGCACGAGAAGGCCGGGCGAGAGGGTTCAACTGGCGCGTGCCGGTGGGGGCGTTGACCGGCCGGTGACCGCCGTGCGGGTCGTACCGCTGTGGGAAGGGCTGCGTACGGGGGTGCGCGGATGAGTACGGGGACCACCGGGGAGACCGAGACGGTCGCGGACAGCGGCGTCGCGGATGCCGGCCGGCTCGGCCGGCCCGGTCAGGAGCGGTTGCGGCGGTGGCGGCTGGTGCTCGGGGGTGATGCCGCCGACGGCACCGGGTGTGAGCTGTCCGGGCAGGACGCCGCGATGGACGGGGCGCTCGCCGCGCTGTACGGCAGGCAGGACAAGGGGCGGGCGGCGAAGGACCGTTCGGCGGGGCTCGGGGCGTCGGCGCCGTCGGTCGCGCGCTGGCTCGGGGACATCCGGACGTACTTCCCGTCCTCCGTCGTCCAGGTCATGCAGCGTGACGCCATCGACCGGCTCGGGCTGTCCGCGCTGCTTCTCGAACCGGAGATGCTGGAGGCGGTCGAGGCCGACGTGCATCTCGTCGGCACGCTGCTCTCCCTCAACAAGGCGATGCCGGAGACCACGAAGGAGACGGCGCGGGCGGTCGTCCGCAAGGTCGTCCAGGACCTGGAGAAGCGGCTCGCCACCCGCACCCGGGCCACCCTCACCGGCGCGCTCGACCGCAGCGCCCGTATCAACCGGCCGCGCCACCAGGACATCGACTGGAACCGCACGATCGCGGCCAACCTCAAGCACTACCTGCCCGAGTACCGGACGATCGTGCCGGAGCGGCTGATCGGGTACGGGCACGCGTCCCAGTCCGTGAAGAAGGAGGTCATCCTCTGCATCGACCAGTCCGGTTCGATGGCGGCCTCCGTCGTCTACGCCTCCGTGTTCGGCGCGGTGCTGGCGTCGATGCGGTCGATCAACACCCGGCTCGTCGTCTTCGACACGGCGGTCGTCGACCTCACCGACCAGCTCGACGACCCGGTGGACGTGCTCTTCGGGACCCAGCTCGGCGGCGGCACGGACATCAACAGGGCGCTCGCGTACTGCCAGTCGCAGATCACCCGGCCCGCCGAGACGGTCGTCGTGCTGATCAGTGACCTCTACGAAGGGGGCATACGGAACGAGATGCTCAAGCGGGTCGCGGCGATGAAGGCGTCGGGGGTGCAGTTCGTGACGCTGCTCGCGCTGTCCGACGAGGGCGCGCCCGCCTACGACCGCGAACACGCCTCCGCGCTGGCCGCGTTGGGGGCGCCGGCCTTCGCCTGTACGCCCGATCTGTTCCCGGAGGTGATGGCGGCGGCGATCGAGAAACGGCCGTTGCCGATACCGGACACCGCGTGACGAACTGGCGTGTGCAGTAGGGGGGTTGTGCGTCCACAGGACACCCGTGCGAGGATCGTCGCCTCATGAACTGGCCCGCCGCACTGCCCGGTGCCGCCCTGCGCGTGATGCGTACGGCGGTTGGGCGGCGTGTGCGTGAACGTGTGCTTCAAGTCGCCCTGCTGGTCGGCGGGTTGTTCGTGCTCGGCGTTGTCTTCGGGGGACAGGCGCAGGCGGCGGACGGGGTTCCGGGCAAGCCGCAGATTCCGGTGGTGGCCTCGGTGGTCAAGCCGGTTCCGGTTCCGGCCCCGGTTCGGGTTCGGCTTCCTGTTCTCGCTCCGGTGTTGACCCCGGTCTCGGACACGGTGGAGCGGGTCGTGCGGCCCGTGAGCGACGTGGTGACGAAGACGGTGACCGAGGTGTTGACCGAGGCACCTTCGTTGCCCGCCTTGCCTACGTTGCCCTCGGTTCCCGCAGTGCCGAGTCAGCCGGTGGTTCCGGTGCCGGTGCCTCCGGCGCACACCGTGCCGGTGCCGACGCCCGTCCGGTCCGCCCCGCGGCCTTCGAGCGGTGGGCATCGTTCGGATGTCTCGGCTGCGAGGCCTGCCGAGGTGACGGTAGGCGCAGGCGTCACGTACGGGCCGCGCTTCGTCGCGGACACCGCCGATGCGTTCGGCGCCGTAGGACATGCGGTCGTACGGCATGACGCGTCTGCGGGGTCCGCCCCCACGCACCAGGCGCCCACCGATGACCCCGACGGCGCGCAGCGCAATCAGCCGGGTGTGGACAACGGCGGCTCGCGGCACTGTGACGCGTGCGCCGTGACCCTGGACTTCCGGGTGCCCGTGCGGTTCGTGCCTGGTGTCGCCGCGCGTGCGGAGGTCGCGGAGGCCCGGGACAGGTACCGGGACGTTCCCGTTTTCCCAGGCTAGGCAGGCCCTTTCCGGCAGTTGAGCTGAGTTCAGCTGCCCGGAATGTCGCCATGTCTCCCTTTCGGAACGCCTGAGGAACCGACGTACGCATGAGCAGCGACACGAGCACGAACATCGACATCACCCCGGCCGAACTCCGACGACGCCTCGTCGACGCCGTGGTCTCCGTCCCGAGCGGGTCCCGGGTCAGGGCCGCCGCGGCCATCCAGGGTGCACGGGCCGCACGCAATGTCTGCGCCCGGACCGTTCGGCACTGGGAGTAACCGACTCCGTGAGGCAGTGACCCCGGACGGCCGAATGCCGTCGGTCTGTCCGGAGCGCGTCTCGCGGTATGGGGCCTCGCCGGGCCAACCCCAACCCGGTGAGGCCCCGCCCGAACCACCCACCCGAGTCACCCGCCCGAACGACCCACCCGAGTCACCCACCCGAACCACCCACCCGAGCCGACCTCGCGAACCACCCACCGGAACGACCTGCCCGTACGTCCCGTCCGCGGCACTCCGTGTCACGGAATCCGGCATCATGTGACAGGTATCACCGCTCAGGTGTGACCCTCGATTTAGGGGCCCCCTGCAAGCAGCGATAACCTGCGAGACGGACATGCCGCGCGCTCGGTCACCGTGTGCGCCTCCCTTGTGACAGCGGACGTCACGTTGCCCTTCGCGGCACGCCCACGCATCCAACGAACCGCGATATCACTGAGGACGGAAGCGCGTGGACCTGTTCGAGTATCAGGCGAGGGACCTCTTCGCCAAGCACGATGTACCGGTGCTGGCCGGTGAAGTCATCGACACGCCTGAGGCGGCCCGCGCAGCCACCGAGCGTCTTGGTGGCAAGTCCGTCGTCAAGGCCCAGGTGAAGGTCGGCGGCCGCGGCAAGGCCGGTGGCGTGAAGCTCGCCGCCACCCCGGACGAGGCAGTCGCCCGGGCGACGGACATCCTCGGCATGGACATCAAGGGCCACACGGTCCACAAGGTGATGATCGCCGAGACCGCGCCCGAGATCGTCGAGGAGTACTACGTCTCGTACCTCCTCGACCGCACCAACCGCACCTTCCTCGCCATGGCGTCCGTCCAGGGCGGCGTGGAGATCGAGGTCGTCGCGGAGGAGAACCCCGAGGCCCTCGCGAAGGTCCCGGTCAACGCCAACGAGGGCGTGAGCATCGAGAAGGCCCGCGAGATCGTGGCGCAGGCCAAGTTCCCGGCCGACGTCGCGGAGCAGGTCGCCGAGATCCTGGTGACCCTGTGGGACACCTTCGTCAAGGAGGACGCCCTCCTGGTCGAGGTCAACCCGCTCGCGAAGGTTGCCGACGGCCGCGTCATCGCGCTCGACGGCAAGGTCTCGCTGGACGAGAACGCCGAGTTCCGCCAGCCGGAGCACGAGGCGCTGATCGACCACGACTCCGCCAACCCGCTCGAGGCCGCCGCCAAGGCCAAGAACCTCAACTACGTCAAGCTCGACGGCGAGGTCGGCATCATCGGCAACGGCGCGGGTCTCGTCATGAGCACCCTGGACGTCGTCGCGTACGCCGGTGAGAACCACGGTGGCGTGAAGCCGGCCAACTTCCTCGACATCGGCGGCGGCGCGTCCGCGGCCGTGATGGCGAACGGCCTGGAGATCATCCTGGGCGACCCCGACGTCAAGTCGGTCTTCGTCAACGTCTTCGGCGGCATCACCGCGTGCGACGAGGTCGCCAACGGCATCGTCCAGGCGCTGCAGCTGCTCGCGGACAAGGGCGAGGACGTCACCAAGCCCCTCGTCGTCCGTCTCGACGGCAACAACGCCGAGCTGGGTCGCAAGATCCTCTCCGACGCCAACCACCCGCTGGTCCAGCGCGTGGACACCATGGACGGCGCGGCCGACAAGGCCGCCGAGCTCGCGGCTGCGAAGTAAGGGACGAGGGACAAAACAGCCATGGCTATCTTCCTCACCAAGGACAGCAAGGTCATCGTCCAGGGCATGACCGGCTCCACGGGCATGAAGCACACCAAGCTCATGCTGGCGGACGGCACCAACATCGTCGGTGGCGTCAACCCCCGTAAGGCCGGCACGTCCGTCGACGTCGACGGCACCGAGATCCCGGTCTTCGGCACGGTCGCCGAGGCGATCGAGAAGACGGGCGCGAACGTATCCGTCCTCTTCGTACCGCCGGCCTTCTCCAAGGCCGCGGTCGTCGAGGCGATCGACGCCGAGATCCCGCTCGCGGTCGTCATCACCGAGGGCATCGCCGTCCACGACTCGGCCGCGTTCTACGCGTACGCGGTCGCGAAGGGCAACAAGACCCGGATCATCGGCCCGAACTGCCCCGGTCTCATCACCCCGGGTCAGTCGAACGCCGGCATCATCCCGGGCGACATCACCAAGCCGGGCCGTATCGGCCTGGTCTCGAAGTCCGGCACGCTGACGTACCAGATGATGTACGAGCTGCGTGACATCGGCTTCTCGTCCGCCGTCGGTATCGGTGGCGACCCGGTCATCGGTACCACGCACATCGACGCGCTGGCGGCCTTCGAGGCCGACCCCGACACCGACCTGATCGTGATGATCGGTGAGATCGGTGGCGACGCGGAGGAGCGGGCGGCGGACTTCATCGCGAAGAACGTCACGAAGCCGGTCGTCGGTTACGTCGCGGGCTTCACCGCGCCCGAGGGCAAGACGATGGGCCACGCCGGTGCCATCGTCTCCGGTTCCTCGGGTACGGCTGCCGCGAAGAAGGAGGCCCTTGAGGCCGCCGGCGTCAAGGTCGGCAAGACCCCGACCGAGACGGCGAAGCTGGCCCGGGAGATCCTGGCCGGCTGATTCACCTGGCTTCACGTTGATGGGCCCGTTCCCGTGGGTGGGGGCGGGCCCATCGCGCGTTCTGGGGTGCCTGGTTCGGTTGTCTGGCGGCTGCGGGTGCGTCGTGGCTGGTCGCGCAGTTCCCCGCGCCCCTAAAAGCCTCGGCTGACCTGCGTTTTCAAGTGGCCCAGTTCCGCGAGCCCCTTAAAAACGCAGGTCGGCTAAAGCGGGGCCGTCTTTTAGGGGCGCGGGGAACTGCGCGACCAGCCCCCACCGGGCCCGCGGCCGACGAACTACCGACCGATCGGTGCCAGCCTCTCCGGGCCGCTCGTCATCCCGCTCCGCAACCGGTCCCGTAGAGCAACCTGTTCCTCGGACAACGCACCCTGCACAACCCGCGCCGGCACCCCCTCCACCCGTTCCCCCAAGGGAACCGGCGCCTCATACCGCGTGGGTGCGACCCGCAGGGTGAACGTCGTCGCCCCGATGATCGCGACGGTGAACGCGATCGCCGCCCGGGTCCAGAACACGGTCCGGCGTTCGCCCACGAAACGAACCGTCGGCGGCTTGGCCGCGTGCAGCCGCCCGGTGGAGGCGAGTTCGGTCATCCGCCGGTGCAGTTCGGTCGGGTCGGACAGGTCCGGGAGCTGCGCCGCAAGCGCCTCGCGCGCGTGCAGTAGCCGGTTGGCCGCCGCCGGCGTACTCGCCTCCGTCTCCGCCGCCGTCTCCGCGAGCCCGAGCCCGACCCCGTCGTAGAGAAGCAGCGTGCGGCGGTACGACGGCGGGAGTTTGAGGAGGGCGGTCAGCAGGGCGCGGTCGGACGCGTCCGGCGGCGGGGGTTCCGGGTGGCGGTATCTGGGGCGGAACCGGTGCCAGGGGGAGAGGGCGTACTCGTACGCCACCGACCGCACCCAGCCGGCCGGGTCGCGGTCGACCGCCACCTCGGGCCACCGCTGCCAGGCGACCTGGAAGGCCCGCTCGACGGACTCGCGCGCCAACTCCCGCCGCCCGGTGAGTAGATACGCCTGCCGTACGAGGGCGGGCGCGCAGAACGCGTAGAGCGCGTCGAAGGCCTGAGCGGGCGTCAGGGGCGCGCGGGACGGTTCATCGACCGGTACGGGGACGGGGACGGGGACGGGAGCGGGGACGAGGACGGGTTCGAGTACGGCGGTGTCGTCCACCACCTCGACCTCGACCACCTTGACCTCGGCCACCTCGGCTACTTCGGCCACCTCGACCCCCTGGACCCCCTGGACCCCCTGGACCACCTCGGCCGTCTGCACAGCCGTCCGCTTCATCACGGTCTCTTCTTCACCCAGGCTGGTGAGCAATTTCGCGTACGCCTCCCGTTTCCGGCCGCGCGGTGTCGTACGGCCGGTCTCCCACGAGCGCACCGTCTCGCGGCTGACGCCCACCCGCTCGGCGACCTGAGCCTGTGTCAGCGAGCCCGCCTCGCGCAGGCGTCGGCGTTCCTTGGGCGGAGGGAGCGGGGTTGCAGGGCTCTGCGTCACCGGACGCCCCTTCGTACGAAAAAGTACATAAACGTATATTGAGCGACACTTCCGAGGTTCGCCTGTTACGACGAGAAAGCGCGTGTCGTTGGGAGCATGGCGGGCGTGATGCCGATGACCCACCGCCGAGCGCTGTTGTCGCCCCTGCTCACCCGGATGCGCGACCGATCCCCCGGACTGGCCGCCAGCCTGTTGGGTGGCGCGGTCGCGGCGGGGCTCGGGCTCGGTTCGTTCGCGGTGCTCGTGATGGTGCTGTGGATCAGCTCGCCGTACCCCGACAGCGGACCCGGCGGCGCCCTGCACATGGCCGCCGCCCTGTGGCTCCTCGCGCACGGCGTCGAACTCGTCCGCGCCGACACGCTCTCCGGAGTCCCCGCCCCCGTGGGCGTCACCCCGCTGCTCCTCCTCGCCCTGCCCCTTTGGCTGCTGCACCGGGCGGCCCGGCACGCGGTACTGGGTGGGGGCGACGGTGACGACGACCCCGAGGGCCCGCCCCTCATCGCCGCCCGCACCGCCTGGACCGGCGTCGCCCTCGGCTACCTCGCCGTAGGCACCGCCGCCGCCCTCTACGCGTCCGGCGGCGAACTCTCCCCCTCCTGGAGCTGGACCGCCGTCTGCCTCCCGCTGCTCGCCGCGGGCGCGGCCGGGTCGGGCGTGTGGACGGCGTACGGGCGCCCCCGCGAACCCGTGTTGAGCGTGCTGATCCTGCTGCCGGCGGGGCTGCGACGGCTCGTTCTCGGCCCCGAGGCCCGTGAGTCCCGGGCCCGTATCGGCACCGCCGCCCGCGCCGCGGGACTCGGTACGGCGGTGCTCGTCGGGGGCGGTGCGCTGCTGCTCGGGTCGTCCCTGATCTGGCACGGCGGTGCCGCCCGGACGTCCTTCCTCCAGCTGACGGAGGGCATGTCGGGCCGGTTCGCCGTCCTGCTGCTCTGCCTCGCGCTGATCCCGAACGCGGCGGTGTGGTCCGCGTCCTACGGCCTGGGCCCCGGCTTCGCCCTCGGCGTCCACCACACGGTCGCCCCCCTCTCCTCGGCCCCGGCCCCGCTCCTCCCGCCGTTCCCCCTCCTCGCGGCGGTCCCGGACGCGGGCACCGGAACCCCGCTGAACTGGCTCGCGGGACTGGTGCCGGTGGCCGCCGGGGTGATGGTCGGGTGGTTCGTGGCCCGGGTCGCGGTAGGCGGCTCCGCACGTCAACAGGCCGACGGCGCGGGCGAGTTGACGGAGGAGCAGCAGCGGAAGGCGGCCGGCGCCGGGCTGCGTCAACAGCCGCCGCACGCCCCTTCGTCCAAGTCCCCCTCGTCCAAGTCCCCGTCGTCCAAGTCCTCCTCACCGCAGGCCCCTTGGGCGCAGGGCCGCACCGCCGCCACCGCCCTGCTCGCCGCCGCGCTCTGTGCCGTAGCGCTGGGTCTGCTCGCGGAGTTGTCCGGGGGGCCGCTCGGGGGTGCCGCGCTCGCGCGGTTCGGGCCGGTGTGGTGGCAGACCGGGGGAGCGGCGCTGGGGTGGATCGCGGGGGTGGGGGTGCCTACGGCGATCGGGCTGCGGGCGTGGCGGCTGCGGGAACGCCGGGTGCCTGCGCCGACGACAGAGCAGTCGACGATCGGGAAGCCGCGGGACGGAGAGGTCGCCCCCACGCCCAACCCGACCCCCACCTCTACGCCCACCCCCGTCGCGGGCGACCCGGTGCCCTGGTTCCGGAGGCCGCTCGCGGTCGGCCGGGGTTGGTTCGCGCGCAGGCCGAAGAAGGCGGAGCAGCCGGTCCCCGTACCGGTTCCGGCGCAGGCTCCCGTCGACCAGCCGTACATCGCCTACGACCACGACCCCACGTTCGACCCGTACGACTTCCTGCCCGTCGACGTGCCGTCGGAGCCGGCGCCCACCCCCTGGTACGACGACGCCTCCCGCGAGGCCCGCTGGGCGGCCTTGAGGGAGGCGTCCACGTCGTCGACGCCGGCGGAACCTGCGGAACCCACCGACGAGCCGGAACCGCCGGTCACGAACTGACCGGCGCCGCCCATGAGTTGGGTCAGTTGGCGGTGCCCAGGAATCCCCGCAGCTCCTTCGGCAGGAGCTGGTTGCAGGACTGCTTGGCCTCGTTCGTGAGGGCGTCGTTGGCGCAGGTGTAGTAGTCCTTGTAGACCAGCTGCGCGACGAACATCGCGGCGACCAGGGCGATCGCCAGGGACGCGGTGACCAGGCCGCTGATCGCCGCCGTCGTCTGCGGGCGGGCCTGCGTGTCGGGCACCGCCGGGGTGTCCGGGTCGGCGGTGGGGGACTTGGCGCGCAGGGCGCTGCCGCCCCAGTAGAGGGCGAGCGCGCCGAGCAGCAGGGCCACGTACGGCCAGCCGAAGAGGGAGAAGAAGAAGGCCCACATACCGCTCAGCAGGGCGTAACGGGCGCGGCGCTGGGCCGGGTCCGTCGGGTCCCAGCGCATGCCGCCCTGTCCGGGGCCGGTGTTGTTCGGACCCTCGGGGCCGCCCTGTCCAGTGGGGCCGCCGGGCCGGTCGCCGAAGTTGCCCGGGGAACGCCCCGGCTGCCGGTCGCTCCACTGACTGCCCCACGGCGAGTGACCGCCGTCACCCTGCGGGGCGTCGCCGTCCTCGCCGCTCTCCGGGCGCCGCGGCTGCCACGGCCGGTCCGGGGTGCCCTCGGGCGGCGGCGCGAAGGGATTGTCGTCCTGCCCCGCACCGCTCTTCCCGTCCGAGGGCGCGTCGGGCGGCGACGAGGGCCGCTCCCGGAGCAGCACGGTGCCGCGCTCCCCTCCCTGCGCCGACAGCGGGGGGAACGTGAGGAGTCGCAGACTGCGGTCCGGCATCAAATGAGCGTCTTCCCCTTGGTGGTTACGTCTCCGACATGAACTGTCACGTCCTGAGCTGTCTCCTCATGAACGGACACTTCACGAGCTGTCACTCCGTGAACGCCTCGCACGACAAGCGCGTTCCCGGACCCGCTCTCCCCAGACGCTACCTTCCGGCCACGCCCCCGTCCCGTGGGGGCTGTCCGGTGTGCCGGTATCGTTGCTGACGGTCGGCCGCTTCGTAGACTTCCCCGTATCCCGGGGCGCGAAGCATTCGTATGAACGCACGAGACATACGGATGCGTGAGCCGGCCGTACAAGACGACGCTCCCCCGAGAAAGGGCCCCGCCGTGGCCGCCAAGCCCGTGGCCAAGCGCCTCGTCGTGCTGGTCTCCGGATCCGGTACGAATCTGCAGGCGCTCCTCGACGCCATCGAGACCGTCGGCACCGAGGCGTACGGAGCCGAGATCGTGGCCGTCGGCGCGGACCGTGAGGGCATCGAGGGGCTCGCCCGTGCCGAGCGCGCCGGGCTGCCCACGTTCGTGTGCAAGGTGAGGGACTTCGGGACCCGCGAGGAGTGGGACGCGGCGCTCGCCGAGGACACCGCCGCGTACGAGCCGGACCTGATCGTGTCGGCGGGGTTCATGAAGATCGTGGGCAAGGAGTTCCTGGCCCGCTTCGGCGGCCGGGTCGTGAACACGCACCCCGCCCTGCTGCCCAGTTTTCCGGGAGCCCACGGCGTACGCGACGCGCTCGCGTACGGCGCCCGGGTCACCGGCTGCACCGTCCACTTCGTCGACGACGGCGTCGACACCGGGCCGATCATCGCTCAGGGCGTGGTCGAGATCCGGGACGAGGACGACGAGAGCGCTCTGCACGAGCGCATCAAGGAAGTCGAGCGCACGCTGCTCGTCGATGTCGTGGGGCGGCTCGCCCGCAACGGCTATCGCATTGAGGGACGAAAGGTAGTTATCCAGTGACCGCCGAGAACATCGACAGCGGCAAGCGGGCCATCCGTCGCGCGCTCGTCAGCGTCTACGACAAGACCGGCCTGGAGGAGCTGGCCCGCGGCCTGCACGAGGCGGGCGTGGAGCTCGTCTCCACGGGTTCCACCGCCGCGAAGATCGCCGCCGCCGGTGTCCCCGTCACCAAGGTCGAGGAGCTGACCGGCTTCCCCGAGTGCCTGGACGGCCGGGTCAAGACCCTGCACCCCAAGGTGCACGCCGGCATCCTCGCCGATCTGCGTCTGGAGAGCCACCGCCGGCAGCTCGACGAGCTGGGCGTGGCCCCCTTCGACCTGGTGGTCGTCAACCTGTACCCGTTCCGGGAGACGGTCGCCTCCGGCGCGTCCGCCGACGAGTGCGTCGAGCAGATCGACATCGGCGGCCCGTCGATGGTCCGCGCCGCCGCCAAGAACCACCCGTCGGTCGCGGTCGTCACCAGCCCCGCGCGCTACGCCGACGTCCTGAGCGCCGTACAGAACGGCGGTTTCGACCTCACCACCCGCAAGCGGCTCGCGGCGGAGGCCTTCCAGCACACGGCGTCGTACGACATGGCGGTCGCGAGCTGGTTCGCGAGTGCCTACGCGCCCGTGGACGACTCGCTGTTCCCGGACTTCCTGGGCGCCACCCTGGAGCGCAAGAGCACGCTGCGCTACGGCGAGAACCCGCACCAGCCCGCCGCGCTCTACGTCGACGGCACGGGCACCGGACTCGCCGAGGCCGAGCAGCTGCACGGCAAGGAGATGTCCTACAACAACTACACGGACACGGACGCCGCCCGCCGGGCCGCCTACGACCACGACGAGCCCTGTGTCGCGATCATCAAGCACGCCAACCCGTGCGGTATCGCGATCGCCGCGGACGTCGCCGAGGCGCACCGCAAGGCGCACGCGTGCGACCCGCTGTCGGCGTTCGGCGGTGTGATCGCGGTCAACCGGCCGGTGTCGAAGGAGATGGCGGAGCAGGTCGCCGAGATCTTCACCGAGGTCATCGTCGCGCCGGACTACGAGGACGGCGCCCTCGAAGCCCTCGCCAAGAAGAAGAACATCCGGGTGCTGAAGGCCCCGGCCGCGCCCTCGCACCCCGCCGAGGTCAAGCCCATCGACGGCGGCGCCCTGCTCCAGGTCACCGACCGCCTCCAGGCCGACGGCGACGACCCGGCCAACTGGACGCTGGCGACGGGCGACGCGCTCTCCGAGGACGACCTCGCCGACCTCGCCTTCGCCTGGACGGCCTGCCGCGCGGTGAAGTCCAACGCGATCCTGCTGGCCAAGGACGGTGCCTCGGTCGGCGTCGGCATGGGCCAGGTCAACCGGGTCGACTCCGCGAAGCTCGCCGTCGAGCGGGCGGGGGAGGAGCGGGCGCGGGGTTCGTTCGCGGCCTCGGACGCGTTCTTCCCGTTCCCGGACGGGCTGGAGATCCTGACCGCGGCCGGCGTCAAGGCCGTTGTCCAGCCGGGCGGTTCGGTCCGCGACGAGCTGGTGGTCGAGGCCGCGAAGAAGGCCGGCGTCACGATGTATTTCACGGGGACGCGGCACTTCTTCCACTGATGAGTCGCCCACACACGTGAGTGACGGGGCTCCCGCACAGGTCGACCTGTGCGGGAGCCCCGTCTGTCGCCCGTCGGCTCAGGTGAGCCAGACCGAGCAGGAGGCGGACGTCACCCACTTGTGGGAGCGGATGTTGTTGTCCACGACGAAGCCGTTGCTGAAGTAGTTGTCGGTCAGGTTGTCCGCGAAGTACTCGTTCGGGGACAGGCAGGTGTAACCGCCGCCGTAGCCGGCCAGGTACCAGAACTGGACGACGTCGTTGCCGCCGGTGTACCCGGCGTTCATGACGGACGAGGCCCGGTCCCAGACACCGGTGAAGCCGCCGCCGGCCGCGTTCCAGTCGCTGTCGTTGCCGGCCGTGACTCCCAGGAGCGTGCCCTGGCAGTCCAGGCCGTCCCAGGCGTAGACGTTGCCGTTGCGGCCCGGCCACTTGTTGTTGCAGCCGGTGGCCTGGGCGCCGGTGTCGGACGCCTGGGCCGCCGTGGCGGGCACGCCGAGCCCCAGCACGGTCAGGCCGATGACGGCCGCCGCGATGCCGAGTTTGCGCATGGTGGATCCCCCTTGTTTTCGTGTGGGTAGGTGGTGCGGGTCCGCGTCAGGCGCGTGGCGGCACGATCCGTACCGCCCGGTCGTACGCCTGCCGCTCAAGGCGCCGGTAGGTGTTCAGCGCCTCGCCGTAGCGGCCGGGCAGCCGGTCGACGTAGTACGTCTCCCGGGATGCGGCCACGGTCTTCAGGGAGGTCGCGCGGGCGCAGGTGGCGTCGGCGGCCGCGGTCCTCCGTTCGGTCGCGAACGCCTTGTCCGCGCCGGTGGTGCCCAGGCGGGCGGTGTTCTCCCGCACCGCGTCCCGGGCGGCCTGGGGGTCGGGATAGGAGAGCCCGGCCCGCTTCATGCACCGCGACCAGGCGCTCACGGCGGTGGTCAACTGCCGGTCGCGCAGCAGCTGTTGGCCGTACAGGGTGGGCAGTCCGGTCGCGGTCTTCGAGGCGCGGAACCAGTCCCCGGGGTCGCCGTACAGCGCCTCCTCGGCCACCTTCGTGCAGCCGCCGAGCCGGGTGCGAACCTCCTGACCGCCGCCGGGGAGTTGAGCAGAGAGAACCTGTACGTCGCTGCCGCCGCCGTCGAGCGCTCTGTCGAAGGCGGCCCGGCGCGCGGCGGACAGGCTCTGGCGATAGGCGGCGATGGGGTTGTGCAGGCGCAGCTGGTCCTGCCGCGCCTCGATGCGCCCGCCGTAGCCGTTCTCCTCGGCCCACGCCACGTCGTCCTGGACGTACCGCACCGGCATGCTCTCGCGCAGGGTCAGCGTGCGGTCCTCCCAGTACGCGAACCCGTGACTGTTCATGCACCGCCTGGTCAGGCGCTGTTGGGCGTCGCCGATCCGGAGTTCCTGCTGCCAGGTCAGCGGCTGCGGACCACTCCGGCCGGCCGCCGCGGTGGCCGCCCCCGGGCTGCCGGAGTCCGAGCCGTGACCGCATCCGGTCACGACGGCTCCCGTCACCGCCAGGGCCGCACACAGTGCAGCAGCGAACGCACGCTTCATGACCTGCCCCCGTGTTTCCCAGTGCCACCCCGTCCTGAGCGGCACTCACACCGTGGGGCACGCGGGCCGCGCGGGGTACCTCGGAACTCTCAGGGTCACGTACTGCCGGGAGGCGTGTACTCCTTGAGGTAGTGCGCGACGCGGGCGGCGTAGGCACGGTTCTTCGGGGGAACGCCGCCCGTGTCGTTCACCTTCTTGTACGACGTCCGGTAGGCGGCGGCGATCAGCACGCGGCGGTCACCGGGCAGCGAGGACTTCAACCCGCTGTCGATGAAGCACAGGTAGCGGCCCATGGCCGGGATCGACTGGGCCGGGGTCAGGGGAGGGGCCGGGGTCGCCGAGGCCGGGATGCCGTCGGCGCGGATCCACCAGCGCAGGACGGCCGGGGTCCAGCGGGCGATGCCGTACTCGCCGCCGCCGGGCACGGACGGGTCGGAGAGGTCGGGATCGAAGTTGCTCTCGGTCTTCAGCATCGCCGCGACGAGGGCCGGGGTGACCTCCGGCAGGGCGCACGTGTGGGCGGCGTCGACGATCAGCCGGCGGTACTGGACCGGGACGCCTTTGTCCGTGCGGAGTTCGGAGGCGCCGTAGACGGAGGCCGAGCTCTTCGCGGCCGGGGTCGTGCCGGTGCCGGCCCAGTGGCTGATGCCGTACCCGGCGGCGGCGACGGCCACGGTGGCGACCACCGAGGCGACGGTGACGGCGGTCCGGCGGCGCCGCGGCAGCAGGCCGCGCGGCAGCCGGG
The DNA here is from genome assembly GCF_044457795.1 of Streptomyces sp. NPDC050528. Taxonomy (NCBI): domain Bacteria; kingdom Bacillati; phylum Actinomycetota; class Actinomycetes; order Kitasatosporales; family Streptomycetaceae; genus Streptomyces; species Streptomyces sp. NPDC050528. The sequence goes on along the minus strand of NZ_JBITHH010000001.1, from coordinate 1,313,372 downwards.
GCGAGGTCTCCGTCCCGGCCGCCGATTCGACGCGGCGCAGCAGGGCGGCCGTGTCGATGCGGTCGGCGTGGGTGCGGGTGAGGCAGGCGCGGACGATCTCCCGCCAGGCGTCGGGGAGTTGGGGGGAGAGGCGTAACTCGTCGGTGCCGGAGGCGTAGGCGGCGGCCGCGTCCCGGCGGGCGGCCGGGGTGGTGCCGGGGAGGGGAAAGGAGTCGGCGAGGACGAGATGGGCCAGGACCCCGAGCGCCCAGACATCGGCGGAGGGACGGATACGGCGCCCGCGTTCGTCGATCTCCGACCAGAGGACTTCGGGGGGTGTGTAGTCCGGGGTGGAGAACGCCGGGGTGTAAGCGTGCGTGCCTTCCAGTTCGGCCGCCATATTGAAGTCGGCCAGCCGGGCCGAACCGTCCTTCATCAGCAGGACGTTGGCCGGTTTCAGGTCACCGTGCACCCAGCCCGCGCGGTGCAGTTGGTCCAGCCCCGCGCAGATCTGCGCGAGGAGGAGGGGCCCGGCGTCGGGTCGCGGAGTGGCGGCCAACAGGGATGCCAGTGACCGTTCGGCCTTCTCCAGTACGAGCACGGTGGCGCCGTCGAGGGCGGGGCGGGACGGGTCGTCGACGGTGAGGGTGTCGTACATCCGGATGAGCCGGGGTCTCTTCAGGCGCCGGTGCAACTCGACCTCGCGCTCGACGAGTTCGCGCAGATGGGCGAGTTGGCGCGGGGTGCCGGTGCCGGTGGGCAGGAACTTCAGGGCGGCGATACGGGGGAGATCCTCGCCGACGACATCGCCGGTGCGCCGGGCCTCGTAGACGCTGCCGAACGCGCCCGTGGCGATCGGTGCCCGCACCTCCCACACGCCGACGCGGTAGCCCCGGGGGACATCGACGGCGTACGGCTCGCTCACCGCGCCAACCGGCCCAACCGGTCCGCCGGTGCGACGGCGAGGACGAGCAGGTCGTCCTCCCGGACGAGGTCGAAGCGGAGCGCCAGCGACACCAGGGACTCCTTCTTGCCGTTGAGGCGCGGGCCCTGGTCGGCCTCGTCCGGGCCGGGCTTCAGGCGCAGCTTCACGGCCAGGTAGTCGATGTTCCACTGGACCGAAGTACGCGACGCGGCGGGCCAGTTGGGGCGCAGCCGGTCGACGACCTGGTCGACCGTCGGCAGCGGGGCGTGTGGTTCGCCGCGCAGCCGGGGTTCGCAGAGGGCGGCCAGGACCGCGAAGTAGCGCTTGGTGCGGTCGACGGAGAAGGCGGGCGCGGTGGTCCCGCCGACAGCGTTGTCGTCGCCGGCCCCCGCATGCAGGTAGTCGTGGCGGGGCGCCCACACCTCGATGGGCAGCAGATCACCGGCGGCGGGCAGCACGATCCGCGAGAACTCGAAGGGAACGGGGGCATCCAGCCGCCCCGCCCCCACCTTGATGTGCTCGCCGGCCCCTTCCGGGTTCTCGACGACGTACGTCTGCTCCCGGCTGAGATTGCTGAGCGTCCAGAACGCGCCCTGGGCGCCGATCTCCCCCGCCCTGCGCGAAACGCCCTCGTGCGCGATCGGCAGGTCGGCCCCACACCCGGCACGTCCGAAGGTGATCCGCTCACCGGGGGCGAGCCGGTGCTGGGTGCGGTTTCGCTCGTCCTCCGAGGTCGGCGGAGGTACCACGACGATGCTGTACAAGGTGCGTCTCCCCGTGCCCGACAGCTACCGGTGTCAGGGTAGGGCGACGCACGGGACCGGTGTCCCCCTTCTGCGGGCGCGACACGGGGTGTGGCGGTTATTGGCGCGAACTGTTCAGTGGGGCGGGGTGGGGCTGGGGGCTTGAGCCTTCGCCTGAGCCGGAGCTCAAGTCGGCGTCGGGCGGGGGCAGTTCACACCACACCGTCTTGCCTTCCGCCCCCTGCTCCACGCCCCACCGCACGGCGACGGCGTCGAGCAGGACCAGCCCGCGCCCGTTCTCGTCCTCCGGCCCGGCCTCCCGTACGACGAGCCAGGCGTACGGCTCCGGGTCCGTGACGGCGACTCGGGTACGGCCGTCGGTGTGGGTCACCGTCAGGGTCACCGGGGTGCCCTCGCCCAGGTGTTTGATCACGTTGGTCAGTAACTCGCTGACACAGAGCTGGACTTCGGGACACGGGACGCCGAGATGTGCGCGTACGGCTCGGCGGGCCTCCGGTACCACCTTGGGGGCGGCGAGGAGTTCGAGGACGAACGGACTCACCGGCCGGCCGCCTTGCGGAGGGCGGCGGTGAGGGCCCTGGCGGTGTCGAGGTTGCAGTTGCCAAGGTCGACGAGGGGGGTGCCGTAGGTCATGACGACGGAGGGCAGATCGAGGCCGAGGGACGGAAGGGTGATCCCGTGTTCCTTCAACGCGGCCTGGAGTTCGGCTACTTCGGCGGTGGCTTTGTGGGAGTAGGGGCTGGTCATGGACGTACACCTCTCTCTGTGACGAATTGCTCACAGAGTGGCGTGGAATCTCGTACCGTGACAGAGGTTTGGGTTGCACCCGGGAACTGGCAAAAGGCGGTGGTGAGTTGTGCCCCCACGCAAGGACACCGACGCGTCGGAGAGCGTCCCCTCTTTCTACGGCGCGGAGTTGCGCTTCAGGAGGGAGGCGGCGGGCCTGACGCTCGAACAGTTGGCGGAGGGAAGCTATCGGGGCATCCCGTTTCTGAGCCTGATCGAGCGGGGTGAGCGGCGAATGCCGTTGGATCTCGCCCAGCATGTCGACAAGCGGCTCGGTACGGATGGCTTTTTCGAGCGGCGTTGTGAAGACGCGCGGAAAGCGAAGCAAGCGGGGCATGCGGAGTACTTCGCGGATGTCGCTGAGATGGAGAAGTACGCAGAGTCGATCGAAGACTGGGCGCCGGCGTTGCTTCCAGGGTTGTTGCAGACGGAGGCGTATGCCCTGAAGGTTGTTCGGACCGGTAGTCCGTGGCTCCCGCCCGAGACCGTCGACATTCAGGTAACGGCTCGCATGGAGCGTGCGAAGCTCTGGCAGCGGGAGGAACGTCCGGCGTTCTGGGCGATTGTGCGCGAGGAGTTGATCCGCAAGCCGCTTCTGCCGAGCGAGGAGATGGCAGCCCAACTGGAGCACATCGCGGACGTGATCCGTTCCAATCAGGGCGTTTTGCAGATCCTGCCGGAAACGACGGTGGCCTACCCGCTGATGATGGGGATGATCCGGGTCATGACCTTCCCGGACGCGCCACCGATGGTGTACACGGAGGGTCTGCACAGTGGCCAAGTGATCGACTATCCGGCCCTCGTGAAGGACTACCGCAGGTCGTACGATCTGCTCAGGGCCGCGGCACTACCGCCGGAGACATCCCTGGACATGATCGAGCAAGCTGCGGAGGATCACAGAAATGGCAAGCACAGGGCCTGACTTGAGCTCCGCTGTCTGGCGTAGGTCCAGCTACAGCAACAGCAGCGGCGGCGAATGCGTCGAGGTCCGCGACGACCTTCCCGGTGTCGTCCCCGTCCGTGACTCCAAGGTCCCGGACGGTTCGGCGCTGCTCATCCCCGCCTCCGCCTGGGCGTCCTTCGTCGGCTGGGCCGGTGCTGTCTAAGACCTGTCCTGAAACAGGCCGGGATGGCCCGCGTACCCGCCCCCACGCGCCCGCAGCCGCCGACGAACCGGGAGCGGGTCGTGGCGGTACGGCGCAGCCCGCCGCTCAGCCGGCACCAACCCGTTCAACCATGGTGAGAAACCAAAGGGCCCGACCGGCGGCGGGCTCGCCGTACCGCCACGACCCCGACCCACCCACACACCCGCTGCGGACCCGCCTAAGGGACGACGCTCAGCCGTCCACCTCGTACTGGCCCACCGCGATGAAGTACCGCAACTCCTCCGGCGTCCCGTCGACCGCCGCTTCCGCCGCCGCGCGCAGGACGGACAGCAAGCACCACCTGATCACCGACCCGACCGGCATACCTCTTGCTGCCACTTCGACCGGCGGCAACCGCAACGACGTCACCCAGCTGATCCCGCTCCTCCAAGCCGTGCCACCGGTGCGGGGCAAGCGCGGCCGACCCCGACGCCGTCCGGGTGTCGTGCTGGCCGACCGCGGCTACGCCCACGACAAGTACCGCCGGCTGGTCTGGGACCTTGGTGTGAAGTCGCTGATCGCCCGCCGAGGAACCGAACACGGCTCCGGGCTCGGTGCCCAACGCTGAGTCGTGGAGCGCGCGTTCGCCCATCTGCACTGGTTCCGCCGCCTGCGGATCCGCTGGGAGGTACGCGACGACATCCACGAAGCATTCCTCACCCTGGGATGCGCCCTGCTCTGCTGGCGACGGCTGAACTCAGCTGTCGCCCACTAGTTTTTCTGCAGTGCGCGGGTGACCCCCGCGATGATGGCGGTCGTCAGCACCCAGCCGAAGGCGATCAGTAGATAGGCCAGCCACTGGAGGCTGTCGTTCGTCCAGTACCAGGCAGTGCGCTGGCCCAGGCCGCCGATGGGGATCAACAGGTCGAGTGTGTAGACCAGGGGCTGGAACGGGGCGCCTTCGCCTCGTTGGACCGGAGCGGGGGCGTGAGTGCTGAAGGACAGCGTGCCCAGCAAGGTCAACGCGAGGAGCCAGACGCCAGCCAGCCAGGGGCGGTAGCCGTAGCCAACCGTCACGTCGAGCAGGTGCCCCCACGCGCGCGCGGCCCAGGGCAGAGTCTGACGCCGATGGCGCTGTCTGGCCAGGAGTACGCGGCGGGCCTCGTCGTCATGACCGGCCTTCCGGTACCAGCCCGCCAACTGCTCATAGGGCTGGGGACTGTAGCCGGGGCAGCGTCGTATCCACGCCACGCGGTGGGCCACGGAACCCCGGAGTCCCACCGCCTCCCGCCGCTCGCCCGCCTCATCCACCTTGATGGAGCCGTAGACGAAGCCGTCCAACTCCACCACCGCCGGCCAGCTGTGCTCGTTGTCGTGGAGGTAGGACACCCGTGCGGCGCGCAGGTCCACCGTGCCGGACGGCGGTTGGGCGAGGGTGAGGTCGAAGTCGACGGCCTGCATCAGCATGCCGAGCAGCGCCGGGCCGTCACCATCGGGAGGTCCGTTCAGGACGGCTCCTTCGAAGGTTGCCAGGTCCGAGACCTGGGTGCCGCGCAGCCTCACGGTCCCGTCGGCCGTGAACCCGTCGGAGAAGTTGAGTGTCGAGGCCACGGCATGGTCCAGGGAGAGGGCCACTCCACGCGGGCCGGGACATTCCAACCGCGCGCCCCGCATGTGCAGCCCGCGCGGCAACTGTGCCTCCATCAGCCGGACTTGCCCTCGCGCAACGAAACCGCCCTGACAGAAGACACCCCCTTCCATAACCAGGCCACCGGCGGCCATCGCCCATCCTCCGGGCGCATTGATGCGGGCTCCGTTCAGGAGCATGCCACCGCTCACGTGGGCGTCACTGAGTGAGAGGGCGGTGCTCACGTGGTTGAAAGGCGAGGAAGCGAGGCTTTCCACAACGGAGCGCCGCAGGTCGAGGTTTCCCTCGATGCGGGCTGAATCGGCTTCGATGCCGGGCACTCGGCTGTCCGTGATCGCGAGCGTCTGCGTTGTTGCTCCGAGAAGGTCGACCGACTCCTCGAACCAGCAATCCTCGATCCACAGGGCGTATTCGATCAGCGCGCCGGCCAGGTTGAGTTGCCCGGATATCCGCGCTCCGGCAAGCCTCAGGCACGCGACGGCGCCCGGTTGCGTGGTGTTCCCACCCAAGAGGAGTGCCACGATCACGGCGGACCGAACCGTCCGCCCAGGACCCCACTGCCCACCCTCGGCAACACGGTCGTCCTCCGGCACGCCCGTGCGCAGATCCACGCGGCGCCCATGGGGAAAGGCGTCCCACAGCTCACGCTCCGGTGAAGTCAACTCGTCATATGAGAGCACCCAAGCAGAGTAGTGATCTTCCTCCGCGCTCACCCTGCCCCACGCACACTGATCGGAGGGCCGTCCATTCTGTTAGGAGTTCTAAGACCTGTCCTGGAACAGGCCGGGATGGCCCGCGCACCCGCCCCCACGCGCCCGCAGCCGCCGACGAGACGGGAGCGGGTCGTGGCGGTACGGCGCAGCCCGCCGCTCAGCCGGCACCAACCCGTTCAACCGTGCTGAGAAACCAAAGGGCCCGACCGGCGGCGGGCTCGCCGTACCGCCACGACCCCGACCCACCCACACACCCGCTGCGGACCCGCCCTGCACGTCTCCGGCGGACGCGCCTACGGGACGACGCTCAGCCGTCCACCTCGTACTGGCCCACCGCGATGAAGTACCGCAACTCCTCCGGCGTCCCGTCGACCACCGCTTCCGCCGCCGCGCGCAGGGCGGGGCTGATGGTCGGGTCGGCCAGGATGCGGAAGACGGCGACGCGGTCGTCCTCGGCCTGGGCCAGGCGGTACCCGGTCTTCAGGAAGGTGCGCAGGTCGTCGACCGTGCCGTTGAGCGCCTTGTTGGCCTCGCGGACGACGCCCTTGCCGGAGTCGGGGTCCGCCAGGATGCGCAGGACCGCGATGCGCAGGTCGTCGTCCGACATGGTGTCCACCGTCGCCGGGTCGACCGGGGAGTACGCGGCGACGACCGTGGACGTGGATGTCGCGTCGGCCGCGTGTGCCGGGGCCGCGAGGAAGAGGGCCGGGGCCACGGCGGTGGCCGCGACGAGCAGGGCGGTGTGGCGGACGGTTCGACGGATGGGTCTCACGGGTGAACCTGCCTCACTGGAAAGGGAGTTGGGCAAGCCGTGATCTTCGCACCGCACCGTCCGGGACGTCATTGCCGGGTACAGGCAGTCTTTGCGGCGCCGTTCCTGCCGTAGAACCGAAGGGGGACCGGAGGAGAACCGGAGAGGGACCGGAGTAGGACCGGAGTAGGGGCGGAGAAACGCCCCGGGGCGATACCACCACCTGGTGATACCGCCCCGGGGCGAACACGCGAACCGGTGAATTACTGGGTGCGGATCACGATCGAACCGCAGATCTTGTCCGCGAACGTCTGGCGCTTCGCGTCCCACGCCGGCCACAGGAAGCCGATGTAGCAGGCGATGCCGTCCAGGAAGTGGGCGAGGCGGCGGACGAACGCCATGCCGACACCCAGCGGCTGGCCGTCGCTCTCGCGGACCAGGCGGATGCCCAGCGCCTGCTTGCCCACGGTCTGGCCGGTGCGGCCCTCGCGGATCAGCTGCCATATGCCGAGGCCGAGGAGGAGGAGCGCGCCGATGCCAAGCAGCGCGCCGTTCTTGCTGGTCATGCCGACGATGTACAGCACGTACGGGATGGCGAAGACGAGCATGTCGACCAGGGTGCCGAGGAAACGCTGACCCCAGTTCGCGTACGGCGGGGTCGCGCCGTAACCGGGCTGCTGGTAGCCGGGGTACGCCGGCTGCTGCGGGTAGCCGTAACCCTGCTGCGGCGGGACACCCTGAGGCGCGCCCTGCGGGTAGCCGTAGCCCGGCTGGCCGCCCTGGGGCTGGCCGTACCCGGGCTGGCCCTGCGGCTGGCCGTAGCCCGGCTGGGGGTTCTGCTGCGGTTGCCCGTAGGGGTTGTTCGGGTCGTAACTCATGGCGGGTTTTCCTCCGTTGGCAATGCGGGGACGATGCGGATTGCGCGGAGGTATGTCACAAGATGAGCGGCTTGCCCCCCAACACCTACCGCAGTACTGCGGCGTTCATCGTTCTAGTCGGGGCTGGATTTTGTCCAGCGGCATTCCATAGGTGTTGTGTAAGTGCAACATCAGTGATCATGGCGATACACCCGGGGTGTACCCGGATTGGAACCCGGAGGGCGTCATCCGCGAGGATGGGTCCATGACCGCCCAAATTCTCGATGGCAAGGCCACCGCAGCCGCGATCAAGTCCGATCTGACCGCCCGCGTGGCGGCGCTGAAGGAGAAGGGCGTCACGCCCGGCCTCGGCACGATCCTGGTCGGGGACGACCCCGGCAGCCAGAAGTACGTCGCCGGCAAGCACCGGGACTGCGCCCAGGTGGGCATCGCGTCCATCCAGCGCGAACTGCCCGCCACCGCCTCGCAGGAGGAGATCGAGGCGGTCGTACGCGAGCTGAACGAGGACCCCTCCTGCACCGGGTACATCGTCCAACTCCCGCTCCCCAAGGGCATCGACGAGAACCGCATCCTCGAACTCATGGACCCGGACAAGGACGCCGACGGCCTCCACCCGATGAACCTCGGCCGCCTCGTCCTCAACGAGCCCGCCCCCCTGCCCTGCACCCCGAACGGCGTCCTCACCCTCCTCCGTCGCTACGGCGTGGAGATCAAGGGCGCGGAGGTCGTGGTCGTCGGACGCGGGGTCACCATCGGCCGCCCGATGCCCCTGCTCCTCACCCGGCGCAGCGAGAACGCCACCGTGACCCAGTGCCACACCGGCACCCGCGATCTCTCCTCGCACCTCAAGCGCGCCGACATCATCGTCGCCGCCGCCGGTTCCGCCCACCTGATCCGCCCCGAGGACGTCAAGCCGGGCGCCGCCGTCCTCGACGTCGGCGTCTCCCGCAACGCCGACGGCAAGATCGTGGGCGACGTCCACCCGGACGTCGCCGAGGTCGCCGCCTGGATCTCCCCGAACCCCGGCGGAGTCGGCCCGATGACCCGCGCCCAGCTGCTCGTCAACGTGGTCGAGGCGGCGGAGCGCAGTGTCGCCTGACAACAACCCCGGCAAGACCGAGGGCACCCAAGACATCCAGGACGTCCAAGACGCTCAGGACACCGGGAGCGCGGACGACATCGAGGTCACGGACCCGGTCAGCGCGCCCGGCGCCGACGGGAAACCGCGCCGCACCACCCGCCGCTTCCCCCTCTTCACCCGCGACACCGCCCGCCCCGAGGGCGGCGGCCGGGCAGCCGCGGGCGACGCCCCGGCCCCGGCCCGCCAGTGGCCGATCCTCGCCGTCCTCGGCACGGTCGGCCTCGGCCTCCTGCTGACCGCCTTCGACGTCTTCCGCTACGGCACCCTGCTCATCGGCGCCGCACTCCTGGCCGGCGCCGTCCTGCGCTGGGTCATGCCGGACGTCGGCATGCTCGCCGTCCGCTCCCGCTTCACCGACATCGTCACCTACGGCGTGCTCGGCCTCGCGATCGTCCTGCTGGCGATGATGGCCCAGCCGAAGCCGTGGCTGACGATCCCGTACCTCAAGGACACCCTGCACTACACGGTGAGCTCCAACTAGCCTGCCGCGCCCGGCAGTTCACGACACACGACGGCGGCCCGTCCTCTCCCCCGAGCAAGGACGCGCCGCCGTCTGCATTCACCGTGCCGCGCTGTGCGGGACCTGTTCAATGCCTGTCGGCGCGCTGTGGCAGGGGGGTGACTGTTTCGCTACGAGCCGCGCACCGCCCCGCGACGAGGGAACCGTTCCCCTTCCGGTGTCGTCATTTCGCTCGGAGCGGGCAAATGAGGACAGCGACGACGGCTACGACGACAGTGCCGGGGACGGTTACGAGGACGCCGGGGAGGTGCGATGGGCGGCTGGCAGCCGCTGCCGGACGAACTGCCGGCGGAGGTGCGGCACTTCGTGGAACAGTTGCGCCTCCTCAAGGACCGCACAGGCCTCAGCCTGGTGGCGCTCGGCGCGCGCACCGCGTACAGCAAGTCCTCCTGGCACCGCTATCTCAACGCCACCCAGCCCCCGCCCCGCCAGGCCGTGCTCGCCCTGTGCCGGGTGGCCGGCGCCGACCCCGAACGCATCGGCGTGCGCTGGGAGTTGGCGGTCCAGGCCTGGCCCCGGCAGGTGCCGGTCCCCGAGCGTGCCGAGGCCGGGGACGAGTACCGGGACGATCCGACCCTGCCGTGGTGGGACACCCCGCCCGGGGAACCGGAGCCCGGGCCGGGCGGACGGTTGCTCCGGTACACGTTGGTGCTGTTGCTTCTCCTGCTCCTCACTGCTGTCGTGGGAGTCGTGGTCCTTGTGTCGATGTATTGACAAGTTTGCGGATATGCAACGAAGCCGACCAACAACCGCGTTAGCGTGGGCAATTCAGGGCAGAGGGGGGAAAGCAATGCCTCGTTGGAGGGCTTTGCCGGATGAACTCGATCCGCAGGTCAGAGAGTTCGCGAGCCAGTTGCGCCGGCTCGTGGACCGCAGCGGCCTGAGCATCGCGGCGGTGGCCGACCGCACGGGCTACAGCAAGACATCCTGGGACCGCTATCTGAACGGCCGGCTCCTTGCACCGAAGGGCGCGATCGTCGCCCTGGCCGAGGTCACCGGCACGAGTCCCGTTCATCTGACCACGATGTGGGAACTCGCCGAGCGTGCGTGGAGCCGCTCCGAGATGCGGCACGACATGACCATGGAGGCGATGCGGGTCGCCCAGGCGCGAGCGGCGCTGGGGGAGTTCGGGGCGGCCCCGGCACCGGCGGCACCCGCGAAGGGCGGCAAGACGGCCCGCAAGGGTGGCGGCAGTGTCACCGCGACCCCGGGGATCGCGGGCCCGGCGGGAGTGTCCCCGACGGTGCCGCCACAGCCGGCGGCGCCCGACAGCGACGTACGGGAAGGTCCTTCGAAGGACGTACGGGAAGGTCCTTCGAAGGTCGCCAACTCGTGGGGGATCGCGGGGTATTCGGGACCGAAGCAGTCTGGTGGGTCCGGTGGGTCCGGTGGCTCCGGTGTCGGGGCGGCCGCCGCGAAGCCCCAGCCCGAGACGCCGGTCCCGGCCGGCGAACCGCCTCGCCCCACACCGGGTGTGGGCGGTGCCAAGCGGCGGGCACTGATGTTCGGGGCCGGGGTTCTCGGCGTCCTGGTCGTGATCGCGGCGGTGTTCCTGGTCACGAACAACGGCGGCGGAGGCAAGAAGGCCGCCGCCAAACACACCTCCGCCGCGCCGTCCGTCAGCACGAACCCCGATCTGCCGGCCGGAGTGAAGTGCGTGGGCGCGGGCTGCACCGGCAAGGACGCCGAGGCGATGGGCTGCACGACGGAGGCGGGCGCGGTGACCACCGCCAAGACCGCGACCGTCGGGACGACCGTCGTCGAGGTCCGCTACAGCAAGACCTGCGGTGCCGCCTGGGGCCGTATCACCACCGGTGTGGCGGGGGACTCCGTGCAGGTCAGCGCGGGGACCGCGAAGGAGACCGACAGCATCACGGCGTCCGGTGACGCCATCGCGTACACCCCGATGGTCGCCGTGAAGGACGCCGGTGAGGCGAAGGCGTGTGTGACGCTCGCGTCGGGGCAGAAGGGCTGCACGACCTAGGCCGCGAAATGTGGGGATTCGGTGTACGTGGGGAATGCCCGCTCCGGTTTCGGGCAGGCGGAAAGTACCCCCACGGGATTCCGGATCCTCGGTTCCCCCCACGGCGGTCGTCCGGTGTTCCTCTCCCGAGCCGGACGGCCGCCTTTTGCGTGCCCCGACCCGGCGCTGTGGGCTGGGCCACACGGACCCGGGAGTCCGGGATCGCGGATGCGCGATAGCCTGACCGGTGGATCTCTTGATGCCAAGAGATCGATCATTTGTACGTCCCGCACCCCGGGGCAGTGCCGCCCCACCGCCAGCTGTCATAACGGAGAACGCCATGACCCGCACTCCCGTGAACGTCACCGTCACCGGCGCGGCCGGCCAGATCGGTTACGCCCTGCTCTTCCGCATCGCCTCCGGCCAGCTGCTCGGCGCGGACGTGCCGGTCAAGCTGCGTCTCCTGGAGATCACCCCGGCGCTCAAGGCCGCCGAGGGCACGGCGATGGAGCTCGACGACTGCGCCTTCCCGCTCCTCCAGGGCATCGACATCACGGACGACCCGAACGTCGCCTTCGCCGGCACGAACGTCGCCCTCCTCGTCGGCGCCCGCCCCCGCACCAAGGGCATGGAGCGCGGCGACCTGCTCTCCGCGAACGGCGGCATCTTCAAGCCGCAGGGCAAGGCCATCAACGACAACGCCGCGGACGACATCAAGGTCCTCGTCGTCGGCAACCCGGCCAACACGAACGCGCTCATCGCGCAGGCCGCCGCCCCGGACGTACCGGCCGACCGCTTCACCGCGATGACCCGCCTCGACCACAACCGCGCGCTGACCCAGCTCGCGAAGAAGACGGGCACCACGGTCGCCGACATCAAGCGGCTGACCATCTGGGGCAACCACTCCGCCACCCAGTACCCCGACATCTTCCACGCCACGGTCGCCGGCAAGAACGCCGCCGAGATCGTGAACGACGAGAAGTGGCTGGCCGAGGACTTCATCCCGACCGTCGCCAAGCGCGGCGCCGCGATCATCGAGGCCCGCGGCGCCTCGTCGGCCGCCTCCGCCGCCAACGCCGCCATCGACCACGTCCACACCTGGGTCAACGGCACGGCGGACGGCGACTGGACCTCCATGGGCATCCCGTCGGACGGTTCCTACGGCGTCCCCGAGGGCCTCATCTCCTCCTTCCCGGTCACCACGAAGGACGGCGTCTACGAGATCGTCCAGGGCCTGGACGTCAACGAGTTCTCCCGCGCCCGCATCGACGCGTCGGTGAAGGAGCTGGAGGAGGAGCGCGAGGCGGTCCGCTCCCTCGGCCTGATCTAGTAGGTACTTGCGGGGCCGTTCTCGACGGCTCTGTCACGGGCTTGCGCGGGCCCTGTTCCGGTTACGGCCGGAGCGGGGCCCGTTTCCTGTTTCCGCCGCTAACTTCGGAAGAGGTACGTGGTGGGTGATTCGGGGGGTTCGTGATGAGTGACTGGGATCGTTTCGCGGCGGAACGCGGGCCGAGTGAGGAGCGGGGGCAGGCGCCCTGGGCGGTGTGGTCCACGGCGGAGACGCAGACTTCGCTGACCGCGCCGGCGTGGGTGTCGCCACCGGCTCCAACTCCGGCCCCAACTCCGGCTCCCGCTCCGGTAGTTGCGCCCGCTTCCGGCCGTCGTGCCTGGCGGCTGGTCCTCGCGGTGGCGCTCGCGGTGGTGCTGGGCGCGGGTGCCGGGGGAGGGGTCTGGTACGTCACGCACGGCCGCGGCGCGCACGATCGCACGGCTGCGACGGGCACCGGATCGGTCGCCGCCCGGTCGTACCGCGGTACTCAGGACCCGGCCGGCTTCACCGTCGACATCCCCCGGGGCTGGACCCGCACCCAACGGCAGGGCGCTCAGGCCCCGGTGGTCACCTACGACTCCCCGGACGGCACCCGCCGCCTCCAGATCTTCCGCGTCTCCGAGAACTCCCCGGCCGAGTCCCTCGACCTCGCCGAGAACGACCCGGGTTATGGCTTCGCGCGGCAGCCCGGGTATCAGGTCATCGACCGTACCTCCGGCCCGAGTTGGGCCGAACTCACCTATCGCTACGACGACTCGTACAAGGGTGCGCGCCGGGTGATCGACCGTCGTTTCGAGGCGGCGGGCGGCTCGCTCTACGCGATCCGGTCCAGTGGCCCCGAGTCCCTCGATCCCGGGGTGGTCCGCGCACCGCTCACTGCGGCGCTCGGCTCCTTCTGCCCGACGGACGCGAACTGCGGATAGGCCGTGGCCCGGGGTCAGGCGGCGGAGCCCTACTCCAACCCCCGCTTCCCCGGCGCCCAGAACGGCTTCGTGAGCACGGACCGTCGGTCCCAGCCCAACTCCCGTACGAGCACCTGCCGGACGTGCTGCACGGTACGAGCCTCCCCGGCGACGTACGCGATGCCGCCGGGCTCGGGGGCGAGGTCCTGCACCGCGTCCGGGAGTGAAGTCCCGCCCCTGACAAGCCAGTTGAGCCGCTCGGAGTGGGTCAACGGCAACCGGTCATCCTCCGCCCCCGTCTCCACGCAACCGGAGACCCGCACCCCCTCGGGCAGCGCGGCCAGCATCGCGCCGAAGGCGACCGAGGCCGTCTCCTCGCCCACGAAGACATGGTGGGAGGCGTCGGGCCGGAGCGTGAAGGTGCCCTCGGGCTTCCGCAGCCGCACCTGGTCGCCGATGCCGACGCTCGTCCCCCAACGCGCCCCGGGCCCACCCTCGGAGTGGTCCAGCACGCACAACTCGACGGCGCCGGACGGGTCGTAGCGCCAAATCGAGTACGTACGCAGGGTCAGGCCGGTGACCAGGACGCGGACCTGTTGGCCGGGGTGGACGTCGAGGCCGGTGAGGGTGTCGCTCTCGATGCGCAGGTGGCGCATGCGGGCGGTGATCGGTTCGGCGGCGGTGACGGTGGCTCGGAGGGTGACCAGGTCGAGGACGGGGTTCAGGAGGGCGGACGGCACAGGGGCTCCTCAACTCGGTTGTGCGCGTGGGGAGTTGGCGATCAGGAGTGACCGGATGGACGCGATAGTACGCGTTTCTCGTCGGACGCGATAGTGCGTGTGGTGATCGTGCGGTCGCGGTGGCCGACGATCACGAGTGCGGTGGCCGCGAGGACGATCAGGGCGACCGTGCGCAGCGCTGGGCCCATGCCGTGGGCGAGGTCGGGGTGGGCGGCCAGGATGGTGCCGGTGACCGCCACGCCCAGGGCCGCGCCGAGTTCGCGGGCCGAGGTGCCGAGACCGGAGCCGAGGCCCGTCTGGTGCGGCGGCAGCGAGGTGACGACGCCGACCGTGAGCGCGGGCATGGAGAGCCCGGTGCCCGCCGAGATCACCAGCAGCCAGCAGGCGTACGTCCCGTACGGGGTGCCCGCGTCGGCGGTGGACGCGCCCAGCAGGCCCAGGCCGATGAGGGCGAGACCGGTGCCGATGACCGCGCGGGGGCGGTGCGACCAGCGGACGGCGAGTCTCGGGACGAGCGCCATGCCGATCGTCAGCGGCACGATCGCGACACCGGTGACGGCGGCGCCGTAGCCCTTGATTCCTTGCAGGTACTGGGAGTTGACGTAGAAGAGGGAGAACAGGCCGAAGAAGCCGGTGGCCGTGCCGAGGGTGGCCGCGCGGAGGGTGGGGGAGGCGAAGACGCGCGGGTCGAGGAGCGGAGTGCGGGAGCGGAGCGCGTGGGCGGTGAAGGCGGCGATCAGTACGGCGGCTGCCGCGAAGGCCGTGATGATGCGCGGGGAGGTCCAGCCGTAGGCCGGGCCCTCGATGATGCCGAAGAGGACCGCGACCAGGCCGGTGGTGAGGAGGGCGGTGCCGGTGGGGTCGAGGTTGCTGTGCGCGGAGCGTTCCGTGCGGGGGGTGGTGAGGGTGACCGCGAGGGCGAGCAGTGCGGCCAGCGGGACCATCGCCCCGAACAGGGCACGCCAGGACAGGAATTGGCCGACCAGGCCGCCGCCGAGGTTGCCTGCGAGTCCGCCGAGGCCGATGGCGAGGGTCCAGGACGCCATCGCGCGGGCGCGGTGTTCCGGGGCGGAGAGGTGGACCAGGATCGACATCGTCGCCGGCGTGATCAGCGCCGCGCCCGCGCCGGACAGGCCCCGGCCCGCGATCAGCGTCGCCGGGTTCTGCGCGAGCGCGCTGGTGGCGGCACCCGCCGCGAACAGGGCCAGCCCGGCGAGCAGCGCACCCTTGCGGCCGTGCCGGTCGCCCAACGCGCCGGCCGGGATGAGGAGTCCGGCGAACACGATGACGTACGCGTCGACCATCCACAGCAGTTCGGTGTGGGACGGGTGCAGGGAGGACGAACTCAACTGCGGGATGAGGAGGTTGATGGCGGCGACCATGCTCTGCGCGACGAGAACGCAGGCGCAGAGGGTGAGGAGGGTGGAGCGCTTGAGGGTGCGGTCGGGGGCGGGCTCGGGGGTCGGCTTCTGGGCGCGCGAGGGCACGGCTCCTCCAGGGAGTCCGGTGTGGTGGTGGGTGTGTGGTGGTGGGTGCCCTGTCACCGTAGGCTCGGGGTGACCTGCTTTCCAGTGCAACCTTTGCAAGGGGCGAATGCGTGTGACGCAATCCGGAAATGGCGGAGGGCTGGACCTGAATCTGCTGGTCGCCCTCGACGTGCTGCTGGAGGAGCAGAGCGTGCAGGGCGCCGCGCACCGGCTGCATCTCTCCGAACCGGCGATGAGCCGCACGCTCGGCCGGATCCGCAAGGCGCTCGGTGACCCCGTGCTGGTGCGCGCCGGGCGGAAGATGGTGCCCACACCGCGTGCGCTGGCCGTGCGCGCCGAGGTGAGCGCGGTGGTGGAACGGGCGCGGGCCCTGTTCGCGCCGGGCCGGGACGCCGACCTCGGGACCGTCAGCCGTACGCTCACGATCATCGGCCACGACTACTTCCCGGCTCTCTACGGCGCCCAGCTGCTCGCCCGCGCCGCCGCCGAGGCGCCCGGTATCCGCGTCCGCTTCCTCGCCGAGAGCCATGTGGACACGCCGCATCTGCGGCAGGGCACCGCCGACCTGGAGATCGGTGTCGTCGACACGACGGCGCCCGAGGTGCATGTCGAGAAGCTGCACGAGGACCGGATGGTCGGCGTGGTGAGGGCCGGACACCCGCTGCTGGAGGGGGAGTTGACGCCCGAACGCTTCGCAGCCGACGCCGACCACCTGATCGTCTCGCGCCGCGGCAAGATGCACGGCCCCGCCGACGCACGCCTCGCCGAACTGGGCCTGAAACGCCGGGTGGTGGCCACCGTGGGCACCTTCCCGGCCTCGCTCTTCGTCGTCCGCGACACGGACCTGGTCGGCATGATCAGCCTCTGGAGCGTGCCCATCGCCCACACCCTGGGCCTGGTCACCTTCGACATCCCCCTCCAACTCCCCGACCTGGAGGTCGGGTTGGCCTGGCACCCACGCCACGACGCCGACCCGGCCCACGCCTGGCTGCGCGCCACGATGAGGGAGCTGCTGACGGAGGGGAGGCCGGTGGCCCGCAGCTAGCCGCTTCTCGAACCAGCCGGCCGCTCCTCGAACCAGCTAGCCGTTTCTCGAACCAGCTAGCCGTTTCTCGAACCAGTGATCCGCTTCTCGAACCAATGGTCCGCGTAGACGTGATCGACGTAGGCGGGAATCTCCGCGTACCCGCACGCCCGGTACATCGCCTGAGCCTCCGTGAGCGCGGCATGCGTGTCCAGCCGTACGACACTGAAGTCGTGTTCTACGGCGGCCAGTTCGAGGTGCGTGAGGATGCGGCGGGCGAGGCCGAGGCGGCGGGCGTCGGGGTGCACCCAGACGTGCCGGATCTCGCCGACGCCGGGCTCCAGGGTCCGTAGCGCCCCGCAGGCCACCGGCCGCCCCTCCTCGTACGCGACGAAGAACGCCCCCGCGTCCCCGGTGACCTCATCCGGCCGTACGAGATCCGCCTTGTCGAAGCCCTCCGGGAAGCGGGCGTCGATGTCGGCGGCGTAGGCGTCGAGGCAGGCGCGGGCGTCCTCGGCGGCTCCGTCGACGAGGGCGACGGTGATGCCGGCGAGGCGGAGGAGGCGTTGGGTGGTCGCCAACGCGTGGGTGAGTTCGGTGCGTTGGGGTGCGGTGAGGGTGGTGAGGAGACCGGCGGCGAGGGCGTTGGCCCGACGGTGCTGCTCCTTGACCTCGACGCGACCGGCGTCGGTCAGCTCGATCAGCCGCAGCCGGGTGTCGTGCGGCGGCACGGTCAGCCGGACCAGGCCCTGCGCCTCCAGCGACTTCGCCATCCGGCTCAAGTAGCCCGCGTCCAGGGCGAGTCGGCCGCGCAGTTCGCGCAGCGAGACCCCGTCCCCGATCTCGAACAACAGCCGGGCCTCGCCGAGGGGGCGGTCCTGGCCCAGGTAGTGGTCGTCGAGCGCGCCGATACGGCGGGTGAAGTACCGGTTGAACTGACGGAAGGCGGCGACGTCCTTGCCGTCGGGCGGCACCGGGTTCGTGACTGGCTCCATATTTCTTTGACTCTAGTCAAAGGTGTCGGTGGCGTCCAGGGGGAGGACGGCAAGTGGGGGAGAAGGGGTGCGGGCTTTGAGGGTGGCGGGTTGTTCGGCGTACCGGTCAGGTTCGGCGTTGGTGACCAGGAGGGGCCCGGCGTGCGGGGGTGCGGTCACGGATGCTGCCCTTGCGAACTGGGTCGGCGGGGTGCGCGACGGGCTCCGGCCGGGCGCCGACCTCATTCGGGAGTCGGCCGACGGACGGGCGGTCGACGGGGGCGGGGGAGGGCCCGCCACGGTGACTGTGACCGTGTCGTTGCGGAGTGGCTGTTGAGGGTGACGGGTCGGTCCTGTGTTTCGCCCCTTATGTCCGCATGTTCAGTGACGCGGCCCACTTTCGGCCATGGATTGTGCATGCATACGGACGTCCCGGGCAGGCGCCCGCAGTCCCCGAGAGTGACAGTTAGGTGACGCTGGGGCGCTGAACAGGAACGGAAGGCAATACCGATCATGGCCGACAACACGGAACAGCAGGCGGGGAAGACCATTCACGCGGGCGGAGACTGGCTCGAAGCGGTCTCCGGTGCCACGCGCGAGATCATCGACCCCGCGGACGCGTTGCCGTTCGCCGTGGTCGCGGAGGGCGACGAGAAGGACACGGACATAGCCGTCGCCGCCGCCCGCGCCGCCTTCGACGGCGGTCAGGGCGCCTGGCCGCTCACCCCCGTCACCGAGCGCGCCGCCCTGCTGCGCCGCGTCGCCGACCTCCTCGTGCGCGACCGCGAGGAGCTCGGCCTGCTGGAGAGCCGGGACGCGGGCAAGACCGTGGAAGAGGGCCGGGTCGACATCGACTGTGTCGCCGACGCCTTCCGCTACTTCGCCGACCTCGTCGCCGGCGAGGCCCCCGGCCGGGTCGTCGACGCGGGCACGCCCGAGGTGCACAGCGTGGTCGTGCACGAGCCCGTCGGCGTCTGCGCGCTGATCACCCCCTGGAACTACCCGCTGCTCCAGGCGAGTTGGAAGATCGCGCCCGCCCTCGCGGCAGGCAACACCTTCGTCGTGAAGCCCAGCGAGATCACCCCGCTGACGACGATCGCCCTGATCGAGCTGCTCGTCGAGGCCGGGCTGCCCGCCGGTGTCGCCAACATCGTCACCGGGCCCGGTCACTCGGTCGGCGCCCGGCTCGCCGAACACCCCGACGTCGACCTCGTCTCCTTCACCGGCGGCCTGATCAGCGGCACGAAGGTGGCCCAGGCCGCCGCCGTGACCGTGAAGAAGGTCGCCCTCGAACTCGGCGGCAAGAACCCCAACGTCGTCTTCGCCGACGCCTGCGCCACCGAGGGGGGCTTCGACACCGCCGTCGACCAGGCCCTCAACGCGGCCTTCATCCACAGCGGCCAGGTCTGCTCGGCCGGTTCCCGCCTCATCGTCGAGGAGACGATCCGCGAGCGCTTCGTCGCCGAACTCGCCCGCCGCGCCGAGAAGATCCGCCTCGGCCGCGGCACCGAGGACGGCGTCGAGTGCGGCCCCCTCGTCTCCGAACAGCAGCGCGCCAAGACCGAGTCGTACGTCGCCGCCGCCCTCGCCGAGGGCGCGGTGCTGCGCTCCGGCGGCAAGCGCCCCGAACCGACCGCGACCCGGCCCGCCACCGGCTACTTCTACGAGCCGACCATCCTCGACCAGTGCCACCGCGAGATGACCGTCGTACGCGAGGAGGTCTTCGGACCGGTCCTCACCGTCGAGACCTTCCGCACCGAGGACGAGGCGGTCGCGCTCGCCAACGACACCGAGTACGGCCTCGCGGGCGCCGTCTGGACCGCCGACGCGGGCCGCGCGCGCCGGGTCGCCGGCCGGCTGCGGCACGGCACCGTCTGGATCAACGACTTCCACCCCTACCTCCCGCAGGCGGAGTGGGGCGGCTTCGGAAAGAGCGGTGTGGGCCGGGAGTTGGGCCCCGCCGGACTCGCCGAGTACCGCGAGGCCAAGCACGTGTACCAGAACCTGGCGCCGAGGCCGGTGCGCTGGTTCGCGGGCTGACGCCTGTCCGGTTCGCGGGCCGGTCCTCGGTTCGCGAGCCTCGGTTCGCAGGCCGGTCCGCGTCCGGTTCGCGGGCCGACGACCCCACGTCCCCTTCAACCCCCAGCCCCCACTGGAGTGAGTACCCCCATGCCCGACAACGAGTACGACTATGACTACGTCGTCATCGGCGGCGGCACCGCAGGATCCGTCATCGCCTCCCGCCTCACCGAGAACCCCGACGTCACCGTCGCCGTCATCGAAGGCGGCCCCAGCGACGTCGGCCGCGAGGACGTACTGACCCTGCGCCGCTGGATGGGCCTCCTCGGCGGCGAGCTGGACTACGACTACCCGACCACCGAGCAGCCGCGCGGCAACTCCCACATCCGGCACAGCCGCGCCCGCGTGCTCGGCGGCTGCTCCTCGCACAACACCCTGATCGCCTTCAAGCCGCTGCCGTCCGACTGGGACGAGTGGGAGGCGGCCGGCGCGAAGGGCTGGGGCGCGATCTCGATGGAGGCGTACTACGCCCGCCTCCTCAACAACATCGTCCCCGTCGACGAGAAGGACCGGAACGCCATCGCCCGCGACTTCGTCGACGCGGCCCAGGAGGCGCTCGGCGTCCCCCGGGTCGAGGGCTTCAACAAGGCACCCTTCACGGACGGCGTCGGCTTCTTCGACCTCGCGTACCACCCGGAGAACAACAAGCGGTCGTCGGCGTCCGTCGCGTACCTCCACCCGGTGATGGACGAGCGCCCCAACCTCCGTATCTTCCTTGAGACTTGGGCATACCGCCTGGAGCTGAACGGCACCCGAGCCGAGGGCGTCCACGTCCGCACCAAGGACGGTGAGGAACTCCTCGTCCGCGCCCGCCGCGAGGTCGTCCTCTGCGCCGGCGCCGTCGACTCCCCGCGCCTGCTCCTCCACTCGGGCATCGGCCCCCGCAAGGACCTCGAAGCGCTGGGCATCCCCGTCGCCGTCGACCTCCCGGGCGTCGGCGAGAACCTCCTCGACCACCCCGAGTCGGTCATCGTCTGGGAGACCAACGGGCCGATCCCGGAGAACTCCGCGATGGACTCCGACGCGGGCCTGTTCGTGCGCCGCGACCCGGGGCATCAGGGCCCGGACCTGATGTTCCACTTCTACCAGGTCCCCTTCACCGACAACCCCGAGCGCCTCGGCTACGAACGCCCCGAGTTCGGCGTCTCCATGACCCCGAACATCCCCAAGCCGAAGAGCCGCGGCCGTCTGTACCTGGAGAGCGCCGACCCGGCGGTCAAACCCGCCCTGGACTTCCGGTACTTCACCGACGAGGACGACTACGACGGCCGCACCCTCGTCGACGGCATCCGCATCGCCCGCGAGATCGCGAAGACCGAACCCCTCGCCGGCTGGCTCAAGCGCGAGGTGTGCCCCGGCCCGGAGATCCTCGGCGACGCGGAACTGAGCGAGTACGCCCGCAAGGTCGCCCACACCGTCTACCACCCGGCCGGCACCTGCCGCATGGGCGCCGACACCGACGAACTGGCCGTAGTCGACCCCGAGTTGCGCGTCCGCGGCCTGGACGGCATCCGCATCGCCGACGCCTCCGTCTTCCCGACCATGCCCGCCGTGAACCCGATGATCGGGGTGCTCATGGTCGGCGAAAGGGCCGTCGACCTGATCGGAGGTGGTGCGCGATGAGTACCCTCAGCACACCCAACGGCCTTGACGAGAACGGCAGTTCCGCGACCACGAGCATGAGCACGGGTGCGGGTACAGGTACAGGTACGGCCGGCGACCCCGTGTTCTCGGTGGACGGCCTCTGGAAGGTCTTCGGCCCGAAGGCCGACGAGATCCCCGCCGACCCCGAACTCACCGCCCTCGACGCCGCCGAGCTGCGCGCCCGCACCGGCTGCACCGCCGCCGTCCGCGACGTCTCCTTCGACGTCCGCAAGGGCGAGGTCTTCGTGGTGATGGGCCTGTCCGGCTCCGGCAAGTCCACCCTGGTCCGCTGCCTCACCCGCCTCATCGAACCCACCGCCGGCACCATCGCCATCGACGGCGAGGACGTCCGCGCCATGGACAAGTCCCGGCTGCGCGAACTCCGCCGCCACCGCGCCGCGATGGTCTTCCAGCACTTCGGCCTCCTCCCGCACCGCACGGTCCTCGACAACGTCGCCTACGGCCTGGAGATCCAGGGCGTCGGCAAGGCCGAGCGCCGTCGCCGGGCCGCCGAGGTCGTCACCAAGGTCGGCCTGGAGGGCATGGAACAGCGCCGCCCCGGCCAGCTCTCCGGCGGTCAGCGCCAACGCGTGGGCCTGGCAAGGGCGTTGGCGGTGGACCCCCAAGTCCTCCTGTTCGACGAGCCGTTCAGCGCGCTCGACCCGCTGATCCGGCGTGACATGCAGGAGGAGGTCGTCCGGCTGCACCAGGAAGAGGGCCGCACGATGGTCTTCATCACCCACGACCTGAACGAGGCGCTGAAACTCGGCGACCGCATCGCCCTGATGCGCGACGGCCGCATCGTCCAGCTCGGCACCCCCGAGGAGATCGTCGGCTCACCCGCCGACGACTACGTCCGCGAGTTCGTACGGGACGTACCGCGCGCCGATGTCATGACCGTCCGTACGGCTATGCGCCCGGGGGACTGCGGAGGTTCGGAGCACCCCGGTGCTCTCGCGGCCGACGCGGTCGTCGCCGAGGCGATCAAGGTCGTGTCCCGCAGCGGAAAGCCCGCCTGCGTCGTCGAGGACGGCCGCTGTCTGGGCGTCGTCGACCACGCTCGGCTGCTGGACGTCGTGGCCGGGGCGGAGCTCGTCGACACCGGCAAGGAGGCGGTCTGATGGCCACGGTCACCGCACCCGCCCCGCGCCTCGCCCTCCCCGGAATCCTCCGGCACCGGGCCGCGCACAAGCTCCTGCTGCTCGCGCTCGCCGCCGCGATCCTCGTACCGCTCGCCAACGCGCAGTGGGCCAGCGGCAGTTGGCCGCACGCCCTCACCGTCGACCTGTCCGGTCCGCTGGGTCGGGCCAACGACTGGATCATCGACAACCGCGACAGCTCCCCGCTGTTCCTCTACTTCTTCGGCTACATCAGCAACGCCGTCGTCCTCTCCGTACGCGCCGTCTACCTGGTGCTGCTCGCCGCGGGCTGGGCGGGCGTCACCGCGTTCGGCGCCCTCGTCGCCTGGCGGGTTGCGGGCGTACGGCTCGCGATCGGCACCGGCGTCGCCTTCCTCGCCTGCGGGCTGCTCGGCATGTGGGTGCCGACCATGCAGACCCTCGCCCTGATGGTGGTCGCGGTGCTCACCTCGGTCGTCGTGGGCGCGCTCCTCGGCCTGGCCGGCGGCCTCTCCGAACGCACGGACCGCGCACTGCGCCCGGTGTTGGACACCATGCAGGTGCTCCCCGCCTTCGCCTACCTCCTCCCCGTCGTCCTCGTCTTCGGCATCGGCGTCCCCGCCGCCGTCCTCGCCACGGTCGTCTACGCCGCCCCGCCCATGGCCCGCCTCACCGCGCTCGGCCTGCGCAACGCCGACCCGGAGGTCCTCGAAGCCGTCGAGTCCCTCGGCGCCACCGGACGCCAACGCCTGTTGACCGCACGGCTCCCGCTGGCCCGCAAGCAGCTCCTCCTCGGCCTCAACCAGACGATCATGATGGCCCTCTCCATGGCCGTCATCGCCTCCGTCATCGGCGCCGGAGGCCTCGGCGACCGCGTCTACCAGGCCCTCGCCTCCGTCGACGTGGGCGCCGCCCTGGCCGCCGGCATCCCGATCGTGCTCCTGGCCGTCGTACTGGACCGCGTCACCGCGGCGGCCGGCGAACAGTCCGACGAGTCCGCGGGTGAGCCGGGTTCGAACCTCCGCCCATGGCTGTACGCCCTCGGCGCCACCGTGGTCGTAGCGGTCGCCGTCCGCCTCGCCGGCGCCCTGGACTGGCCCTCCGGCTGGACCCTGGACATCGCCGAACCGGTGAACCGCGTCGTCGACTGGATGACCGCCCACCTCTACTCCGGCGTCCCCTACCTCGGCGGCACGGCCGACTGGGCCGGCCACTTCACCACCTGGGTCCTGGACCCCGTACGCGACGGTCTGCAGTGGCTGCCGTGGTGGTCGGTGCTGCTGATCGTCGCCGCCCTCGCCTGGGTGATCGGCACCTGGCGCACCGCGCTCACCGCCGTCCTCGCCATGGCCGCGATCGGCGTGCTCGGCGTGTGGAAGCCGTCGCTGGACACCCTGTCGCAGGTGCTGGCCGCCGTGGCCGTCACCCTCGTCCTCGGCTTCGCGACCGGCATCGCCGCCGCCCGCAGCGACCGCTTCGAACGCGCCCTGCGCCCCGTCCTCGACGTCTGCCAGACGATGCCGCAGTTCGTGTACCTGATCCCGGTCGTCGCCCTCTTCGGCGTCGGCCGCGCCCCCGCCGTCGCGGCGGCCGTCGTCTACGCCCTCCCCGCCGTCGTCCGCATCACCACCCAGGGCCTGCGCCAGGTCGACCCGGCCGCCCTGGAGTCGGCCCGCTCGCTGGGCGCGACCAGTGCCCAGCAGCTGCGGCAGATCCAACTCCCGCTCGCGCGCCCGGCGTTGCTCCTCGCCGTCAACCAGGGCGTGGTCCTGGTCCTCGCCGTCGTCATCATCGGCGGCCTGGTCGGCGGCGGCGCCCTCGGTTACGACGCCGTGTTCGGCCTGGCCCAGGGCGACTTGGCGACCGGCCTGGTCGCCGGCGCCGCGATCGTCTGCCTCGGCCTGATGCTCGACCGGGTGACCCAACCCACGGAACGCCGCACCAAGAAGGGAGCGTGACATGCGCGTTCGTACGGCTTACTCAGTGGCCGCGGTGACGTCCCTCGCCCTGCTCTCGGGCTGTGGCGCCGCCGACATGACCAAGCAGGCCTCGCCCTTCGCCAACGCGCAGGGCGCCAAGACCGTGACCCTCTCCGTCCAGTCCTGGGTGGGCGCACAGGCCAACGTGGCTGTCGCGCAGTACCTGTTGGAGCACA
The DNA here is from genome assembly GCF_044457795.1 of Streptomyces sp. NPDC050528. Classification (NCBI taxonomy): domain Bacteria; kingdom Bacillati; phylum Actinomycetota; class Actinomycetes; order Kitasatosporales; family Streptomycetaceae; genus Streptomyces; species Streptomyces sp. NPDC050528. The sequence continues at coordinate 1,288,766 of NZ_JBITHH010000001.1, read as the reverse complement.
AGCTCGGCTACCGCGTCGACACCGTCCAGGTCGACGAGGTCCCCGCATGGGACGCGCTCAGCCAGGGCCGGGTCGACGCGATCCTGGAGGACTGGGGCCACCCCGACCAGGAGAAGCGCTACGTCGACGACAAGAAGACGATCACACGCGCGGGCGGCCTCGGCGTCACTGGGCACATCGGCTGGTACGTCCCGACCTACCTGGTCAAGCAGCACCCCGACATCACCAATTGGAAGAACCTCAACAAGTACTCCTCGCTGTTCCGCACCGCCGAGAGCGGCAGCAAGGGCCAGTTGATGGACGGCTCGCCCTCCTACGTCACCAACGACAAGGCCCTGGTGACGAACCTGAAGCTCAACTACCAGGTGGTGTTCGCCGGTTCGGAGGCCGCGCAGATCACCCAGATGAAGCAGTTCGCCAAGGAGAAGAAGCCCTTCCTCACCTACTGGTACGCCCCCCAGTGGCTGTTCAAGAAGGTTCCGATGACGGAGGTCGAACTCCCCGCCTACAAGGAGGGTTGCGACGCCGACGCCACCAAGGTCGCCTGCGCCTACCCCCACACCCCGCTGGAGAAGTACCTCAACACGGACTTCGCCCAGCGCGGCGGCAAGGCGGCGGCCTTCCTGAAGAAGTTCAAGTGGACGACCGAGGACCAGAACGAGGTCTCCCTGATGATCGCCGACCAGAAACTCTCCCCGGCCGACGCCGCGAAGAAGTGGGTGGACAACCACCCCTCCACCTGGAAGACCTGGCTGTCCTGACCCTGCTCACCGCTTCAGCTCTACGGCCCTCTCCTTGAGCGCGAGTGCCGCCCAGCGCTGGAGCCCCGGCCCGAACGTGACGCGCGTGGCCCCGAGTTCACCCAGTTCGGTGGGCGAGGGGCCCTCGCCGTCCAGCCGCGCGAGCGCGTTGACCGGCCCCTGGATACCGGACCGCAGCAACGGCAGCACCTTCGCCGGAGCCATGATCGGATAGACGCAGTCGGCACCCGCCGCGACATACAACGCGGCCCGCTCGATGGCCCGTTCGGGGTTCCCGTCACCGTGCAGGAAGGTGTCGACCCGCGCGTTGACGAACAACCGCTCCGCCGCCACCGCCCGCACCTCGGCCAGCCAATCGGCGTGCCGCCGCGGGTCCTTGAGCACCCCGCCCTCGGAGTCCTCCAGGTTGCACCCGACCGCCCCCGCCTCCAGCAGCCGCTCCACCAGCTCCTTCGGCGCGAGCCCGTACCCGCCCTCGACATCCGCCGACACCGGCACGTCCACGGCCCGTACGATCCGCGCGACCGCCGCGAACATCTCGTCCGCCGGCACGGCCCCGTCCTCGTACCCGAGCGAGGCGGCGACCCCGGCACTGGGCGTGGCGAGCGCCGTGAACCCGGCCTCCACGAACACCCGCGCACTCACCGCGTCCCACGGCCCGGGCAACACCAGCGGATCACCGGCCGACCGCCGCCGATGCAGACTCCGGAACAGCTCCACCTTGCTCACGGCCGACACCCCCACACCTCGCGGTCCAACCCCCGTGCGGGCGACGTCACTTGAACTGTCCCGCCTTGTAGTGCCCCGGCACCATCCGCGTGCTCACCCCGAACCGGTTCCACGCGTTGATCACCGTGATCGCCGCGATCAACTGCGCCAGCTCGGCCTCCTCGAACTGCTCGGCCGCCCGCGCGTACACCTCGTCCGGCACAAAGCCGTCCGTGATCACGGTGACCGCCTCGGTCAGCTCGATCGCCGCCAGCTCCTTCTCGGTGTAGAAGTGCCGCGACTCCTCCCACGCGCCGAGCTGGATGATCCGCTCGACACTCTCGCCCGCCGCGAGCGCGTCCTTGGTGTGCATGTCGAGGCAGAACGCGCAGTGGTTGAGCTGCGAGGCGCGGATCTTCACCAGTTCCAGCAGCTTCGGGTCGAGGCCCCGGCGGGCGGCGGCGTCGAGACGGACCATCGTCTTGTAGACCTCGGGCGCGTGCTGGGCCCAGTCCATGCGGGGGCTGTGCTCGTGGGCGTAAGGAGTTTCCTGTGCTGTGGTCATGTACTCGACTCTAGAAGTCAGGCAGCCCAGGAGTATGGTCCATTTCCATGGCGAAATCTTGGGCCACTTTTGGCGTCGACCTGCATCTGGATCCGACCGCCACCAGCACCGGCGTCCGCCGCGGCCTCACGGACGCCCTGCGCGACGCCGTCCGCACCGGCCGCCTCGCCCCCGGCACCCGGCTGCCCTCCTCCCGCTCCCTTGCCGCCGACCTGGGCATCGCCCGCAACACGGTCGCCGACTCCTACGCCGACCTCGTCGCCGAGGGCTGGCTCACCGCCCGCCAGGGCTCCGGCACCCGCGTCGCCGAACGCGCCGTCGTCCCGCCCACCGACACCGCCCCGCCCCGCCGCCTCCGCACCCGCCCCACCTACGACCTCGTCCCCGGCACCCCCGACCTCGCCGCCTTCCCCCGCACCGAGTGGCTCAAGGCCGCCCGCCGCGCCTTCACCCACGCCCCCTACCAGGCCCTCGGCTACGGCGACCCCCGCGGCCGCGTCGAACTCCGCACCGCCCTCGCCACCTACCTCTCCCGCGCCCGCGGCGTCCGCGCCGACCCCGAGCACATCGTGATCAGCGCGGGCATCTCCAGCGGCCTGCGCCTCCTCGGCGCCGTCCTGCGGGCCCGCGGCGCCCACACGATCGCGGTGGAGTCCTACGGCCTCGCCGTCCACTGGCAGATCCTGGCCGAGGCCGGCCTGCGCACCCGCCCGCTCCCCTTCGACCAACTGGGCACAAATCCCGGCCAGTTGACGGACGAACCGGCGGTCCTCCTCACCCCCGCGCACCAGTTCCCCATGGGCCTCCCCCTCCGCCACGACCGCCGCTCCGCCGCCGTCGACTGGGCCCGCCGCACCGGCGGCCTGGTCCTGGAGGACGACTACGACGGCGAGTTCCGCTACGACCGCCAGCCCATCGGCGCCCTCCAGGGCCTCGACCCGAACCACGTCGTCTACCTCGGCACCGCCAGCAAATCCCTCGCCCCCGGCCTCCGCCTGGCCTGGATGGTCCTTCCCCCCTCCCTGATGGAGGAGGTCACGCAGGCGAAGGGCGGCATCGACACCTGCGGCGTCCTGGACCAGCTGACCCTCGCCGAGTTCATCACCTCCGGCGCCTACGACCGCCACGTCCGCGCCGCCCGCCTGCGCTACCGCCGCCGCAGGGACACCCTCGTCGACGCCCTCGCCCAGCACGCCCCCGACGTCCACGTCACGGGCATCGCGGCCGGCTTCCACGCCGTCCTCAGCCTCCCACCCGGCACCGAACAGTCCGTGGTCCAAGCCGCCGCCTGGCAGGGCCTCGCCCTCCACTCCCTGTCCTTCTACCGCCACGAACACGCCCTGGCCGACCCGTTGGACGCGCTGGTGGTGGGCTATGGGACACCGCCGGACCATGCGTGGGCGGGGGCGGTGGAGGCGTTGTGCCGGGTGTTGCCGTGAGGGGGGCAGGGTTCAACGCGGGCCCGTATATCCAGCCTGCTGGGTGGGTGAGGCAGGCGGCATTTTTTCAACGCGGGCGGACAAAATCAGCCCGTCTGCCGTTTCAACGCGGGCCCGCATAATCCAGCCCGTCCGGCGTTTGAGGACGAGGCCCCTTCAGGGCCGAAGCAGGGGTCTGGGGGCGCAGCCCCCAGGGACGCTCACCCCAACTCACCCGCACCCTCCACCGCTCCACCGCCGGAGGCAGGCGCTTCACCGAACCGCGCCAAGGCCAGCGCTCCCACCACCGCCACCACAAACCCCAACACCGCGAGCCACTCCAGCCCCTCCCGCGTCCGGTCCCCGAGCCACACCACCCCCACCGCCGCCGGCCCGATCGTCTCCCCGATCACCAGCCCGGCAGTGGCCGTCGTCACCGACCCCCGCTGCAACGCCGTCGTCAGCAACAAAAACGCCGCGCCCCCACCGACGAGCAGCGCGTACGTCGCCGGATTGCCGACCAGCGTCGAGGGCTTCAGCGAGTCGATCAACCGGACCGCCACCTCGACGACCCCGAACCCGAACCCGGCGCCAAGACCGAGCGTCAACGCCCGCCCCCGCTCCGGCAGTCGCCCCCCGACCAGCCCGAGCAGCAGCACTACGACCGCTGTCCCGAGCATCGCCCACTTCAACGCCATGGACCCGTCCCGGTGCCCCTCCGCCCCGGACGCCAGCCCCAACATCGCGAGGCCCGCGCACACCACGCCGACGGCTCCCCACTCCACGCCGCTGAGCCGTACCTTCAGCAGCCGCGCGGCCACCACCGCCGTCACCGCGAGGCTCGACGCCAGGGCAGCCCCGACCGCGTAGATGGGAAGCGACCGCAGCGCCGCGATCTGGAACACGAACCCCAGCCCGTCCAGCCCCAACCCCGCCAGATACCGCCACTGCCGCAACGCCCGCAGCAACAGCGCCGCGTCCCCGCCTCCACCCGCCGAGGCCGCCCGCGCGGCGACCGCCTGCAACACCGTCGCCGTACCGAAGCAGACCGCCGCGCCGAGCGCGCACACCATTCCAAAGAGCACAAAGGGACTCTAGGGGAGGGGAGATCGCCACGGGCCGCCCCTGTGGGCCCTCTCACCGACCTCTGGAGATTCCCCGGACAGGCCACGGCCCTAGACCCCCCAACGCGGCACGCAGTTAGGCCAGTCCCCAGTCCAGGTCCTCTAGGCCAGTCCCCAGTCCAGGTCCTCCTCGCTGATCATCAGCGGCGGCGCGATCCAGATCGTCGACCCGTGGGTGTCCTCGGCGGCGGCGATGAGGGCTTCCGTACTGGCTTTCGTACTTGCTTCTGCACTGGTCACGGCGTCTCCCGGAGGTGAGGGTGCCCCTTTCCTGTCCTCGCCCGCATGGTGGACGCAGGAGCCGCACCGTCCGGCCCGCCCGGTAGGCTGACCGGCGGGCCGTGACTGGCGCGCTGGGATGGGACCGACCATCGGGGAGCGGCCCGAGCTGGAATGTGTGCCGTGCGCCTGGGCCGTACCGAGAACGCCGAACGCCACGTCCGGAGGTCCCCATGCCCGACAATTCCGTGCCTCTCTCTGCCCTCTCCAACGAGTCCACCGCCTTCCGCGCCGCCCTCGATGTGATCCGTGCCGTCGAGCCGCGCGTCGCCGACGCCATCGGCCAGGAAGTCGCCGACCAGCGCGAGATGCTCAAGCTGATCGCCTCGGAGAACTACGCCTCCCCGGCCACCCTCCTGGCCATGGGCAACTGGTTCAGCGACAAGTACGCCGAGGGCACCATCGGCCGCCGCTTCTACGCCGGCTGTCGCAACGTCGACACCGTCGAGTCCCTCGCCGCCGAGCACGCGCGCGAACTCTTCGGCGCCCGCCACGCCTACGTCCAGCCGCACTCCGGCATCGACGCCAACCTCGTCGCCTTCTGGTCGATCCTCGCCGACCGCGTCGAGGTCCCCGCCCTCGCGAAGGCGGGCGTCCGCCAGGTCAACGACCTCTCCGACGCCGACTGGGCCGAACTCCGCCAGGCCTTCGGCAACCAGCGCATGCTCGGCATGTCCCTGGACGCCGGCGGCCACCTCACCCACGGCTTCCGCCCGAACATCTCCGGCAAGATGTTCGACCAGCGCTCCTACGGCACCGACCCCGTCACCGGCCTCATCGACTACGAGGCCCTGCGCGCCTCCGCCCGTGAGTTCAAGCCGCTGATCATCGTCGGCGGCTACTCCGCCTACCCGCGCCTCGTGAACTTCCGCATCATGCGCGAGATCGCCGACGAGGTCGGGGCGACCCTGATGGTCGACATGGCGCACTTCGCCGGCCTGGTCGCGGGCAAGGTGCTGACCGGCGACTTCGACCCGGTCCCGCACGCCCAGATCGTCACCACCACCACCCACAAGTCGCTGCGCGGCCCGCGCGGCGGCATGGTCCTGTGCGACGACTCCCTCAAGGACCAGGTCGACCGCGGCTGCCCGATGGTCCTCGGCGGCCCGCTCCCGCACGTCATGGCCGCCAAGGCCGTCGCCCTCGCCGAGGCCAGGCAGCCCTCCTTCCAGGACTACGCCCAGCGCATCGTCGACAACTCCCGCGCGCTGGCCGACGGCCTGATGCGCCGGGGCGCCACCCTCGTCACCGGCGGCACCGACAACCACCTCAACCTGATCGACGTCGCCTCCTCCTACGGCCTCACCGGTCGCCAGGCCGAGGCCGCCCTGCTCGACTCGGGCATCGTCACCAACCGCAACGCCATCCCGGCCGACCCCAACGGCGCCTGGTACACCTCCGGCATCCGCATCGGCACGCCCGCCCTGACCACCCGCGGCCTGGGCACCGCCGAGATGGACGAGGTCGCCGGTCTCATCGACCGCGTCCTCACCACCACGGAGCCCGGCACCACCAGCAAGGGCGCGCCGTCCAAGGCGCAGCACATCCTCGACCCGAAGATCGCGGACGAGATCTCCCACCGCGCCACCGACCTCGTCGCCGGCTTCCCGCTGTACCCGGAGATCGACCTCGGCTGACAGCTGACCCACGCTCTCTCTTGAGTTGTCAAAGACCGGCGACTCTCACAGATCGATGAGTTCCTGTCGTGGTTCCTCGCGCGGCGGTCCGGCCTCACGCCGGGCCGCCGCGCGGCGTATCAGCAGCGTGCCGCCCACACCGACGGCCACACCCGCCGCCGCCCACCAGACAGAGCCGCTAAGCCCCGCAGATGCGGTCCCACCCCCAACTGCCTTGCTGTCAGCGCCGGTTCCGCCGAGCATCCCCGCCCGCTCCCACTGAGCGAAGACCGCACGCGGTGCCCGATGCCAGCGGATGTCGTCGTCCGCCACCTCCGGAGCCGGATCAGTCCGCACCCACGGTGTGCCGTCCGGGGCCACGAACAACTGGTCCTCCCGCTCCACCGCCACATCACCACCCGGAGCCCGACTCGTCCGGGGCCAGCCCCCGACCCCGGTCAGCCCCCAGACCACGGTGAACCGCACCGCCGGATACCGGCCCGCCTCCCACTCCTGCGACACCCGCTCCGTCCCCGCGTACGTCGGCTGCAACAACGTCCACAGGCGGGCGAATGACGACTCCCCGGAGCGCCAGCTCTCCGTCCGGCCGGTGTCGCCCGCGACGACCAGCGCCAGATCCGGGATGTCCCGGAGCGGAGCCGCTTGGACCGGGTGCATCCCGACGAGGGCCATCAGTACCGGCCCGGCCACGAGACACAGGCCCCGCAACCTCGCCCGTCCTCTCCCGCGTTCCATCCCGTCCCCCCTTCTCCAACTCTCCTCGTCCCCTCCTGTCCTCCGCCCCTCACACGTCCCGCAACTCCTGCCGAGGCCCCGACTCCCGTCCCTTCCGCCACCGGTCCAGCGGCAGCCGCGCGACGAACGGCCGTAGAACCAGGGCCAGTACCGCTCCGGCCGCCGCACCCGGTATCGCCCACCACCACTCGGTGCCATGACCCTTGTCCGGCGAGGAGACCCGCACCGTGGTGGTCCCCACCCCCGCGTCGGCGTCAGGCGCGACGGTCGCCGGATCCGGCTCGGTCGACGGCGACGGCGACTGCCACGGCGCCGGGAAGATGCCCGAGTAGCTGTTGCCGGTGCCCTTGCCCAGCACGCCCAACTTCTTGAGGAGGGCGCGGAGTTGGGCGGGTTGCCCGGCCCGGTGCCAATAGCCGTTCAGGTTCGTGTTCTCCGACACGTCGGCCGCCGTGTGGATCCATACCGCCTGCGGTCGGGACTCGACCGGAAAGACCCGGTCGATCCGCCAGGGCGATATGTCGTGCGCCAGCCAGGTCACGTTGATCTGCCGGGCGTGGGCCAGATCGGCCTCGGGCGGCTTGTCGCGGGTGCCCCTGCCCTCGGCCCCGAGTAACTGCTGGAGCTTTCCGTACTGTTCGTCCGAGTAGTACAAGGCCGTGGCCCGCCCGCTCGCCGGCGAGGTAACGAGCACGCTCGTCGGCCCGCCCGCGGCCGCGTCCGACGCACCCCACACCATCAGGGCCAGCGTCATCGCCAACGCCCCGCTCAGGGTCGTCAGTTCACGAACTCCGCTCGCACTCCCACCTGTCCTCGCCGCGCTCCTCCTCGTCCCGCCCGTAACTCCGCCTGCCCCGCCCGTACTTCCGCCTCCGAACACCCGAACCCCCAGCCAGTCGATCCCCGTACGGCCCGCCCGCGAGCCGCCTGTCACTTCTGGTACACCGCTCGAACCGTCGAGGTTCCCATCCCACCCGAGCCGTCTGAACTACCCGCACTGCTCGCACAGTTCGCGCCACTTGCACAGGTGGCCCTACCGCGGCCGATCGAGCGACCGCGCGATCTCCAAGGCCCGCTGCTTCGACTCCACACCCTCCAGACGGAACGTCAGATCACCGCCCGGAATCCCACCGACCGCATGCGTCCACAGCAACGTCGGCCCCGCCGTCCGCTCCTCCCGCGTATAACGGCCCCCGTCCGCATCCACCAGCCAGAAACTCAGCTGATGCGGCCGCGCGAACCACAGCGCCGGATCCTGCACGCCGTCCGGCGAGGCGCTCGCCCCCAACGACAGCCACTCCGGCGGCTCACGCACCGTCTTGGCGAAACCGACGTCCAGCCGCGCCGGATACTCGTCGACCCGGACCGTGTGCCCGCCGTCCCGCCAGCACAGGCTCACCAGAAAGCGCCCCTGCGGTTCACCGGTCACCGTCACCGCGTCCGGCACACCCAACGCGTCCGGCACCACCGGCTCGAACCCCGCACGCCGACCGGCCTGCGCCAGCGTCACCGACCGCCCGCACCCCGGCACCTCAGCCCCGGCCGAGGGCACCGCCGACGGGTCGTACCGCACCTCGACCCCGCCGAAGCCGAACCAGTCGAAGACCGCCGCCCGCACCGGAGGCGTGAGCACGAGCACCGTCAGCAGACCGCATACGGCCGCCGTCAGCGCCCGCCACCGCATCCGCGTCCAGCGTCGGACAGCGCGCAGCCGCGCCCGGACCCCGGTCGGCCCTGCCTCCTGGACAGGCACCGGGATCTGCTCGGCCAATATCTGCGCCAGCACCCGCTCGACCATCGACTCGGACCCGGCGGCCCCGCCACCGCGACCACCCCGCGCGTCCAGCGAACGCCCCAACGCCCGCAGCTCCTCGGGCAGCCGAGAGGCATCCGTGCGCCCCGCGTGCCCGTCGCGGCCGACTCGCCGATGCCCGGCGCCTTCATGCTCGCCGGCGCCGTCACCGCCGTAGGACTTCCGCTCGTCACTCATCCTCGTCACCCCCTTCCCGAGGTCGGAAATCCGGCAGCAACCGCCCCAGTTTCTTCAGCGCGCGGTTCAGTCGGGACTTCACCGTGCCGCGTGGCCAGCCCAGGGCCTGGGCCGTTTCCGGTTCGTCCATCTCCAGGAGATAGCGGTAGGTGACGACCAGGCGGTGGTCCTCGCTGAGCTGGTCCAGGGCGGAGAGGAGGGCCGCGCGGCGCTCCGTCTCCAGCGTGGCGACCGCGGGGTCCGCCGATTCCGGTATCAGCGGCTCGGCCTCCGCGAACGCCGCCTCCCGGCCGGCGAGCGTGCGCTGACGCGCCGCCGTACGCACTGTGTTCCTCGTCTCATTGGCGACGATCGACAGCAGCCACGGCTTGAACGCCGAGCCGTCCCGGAACCTGCCCAGCGCGCAGTACGCCTTGACGAAGGCCTGCTGCACCACGTCCTCCGCGTCCGCTCCCGCCCCGAGTGCCGCGGCCGCCCTGAGTGCGATGCCCGTGTGGGCCAGCACCAGCTCCGCGTACGCCTCCGGCTCTCCGGCGCGTACACGTGCGATCACCGCGGCCTCATCGACGATGCGGCCCCCCTCCCGCGTCTTCACACATTTGGTACACCGCCCGAGCCGGATCGGTTCCCACCCGTGTCGCATCTCGTCCGAACCAGTTCGGAACCAGTTCCGGACCGGCCCCCAAGACCTGAGAGAATGGTGAACATGGCTTCTGACCGACCCCGCGTGCTCTCCGGAATCCAGCCCACAGCAGGCTCGTTCCACCTCGGCAACTACCTCGGCGCCGTGCGCCAGTGGGTGGCCCTCCAGGAGTCCCACGACGCGTTCTACATGGTCGTGGACCTGCACGCGATCACGGTCCCGCAGGACCCGGCGGACCTGCGCGCCAACACCCGGCTCGCCACCGCTCAGCTGCTGGCCGCCGGGCTCGACCCGGAACGCTGCACGCTCTTCGTCCAGAGCCATGTCCCCGAGCACGCCCAGCTCGCCTGGGTCATGAACTGCCTGACCGGCTTCGGTGAGGCGTCCCGCATGACCCAGTTCAAGGACAAGTCCGCCAAGCAGGGCGCCGACCGCGCCAGCGTCGGCCTGTTCACGTACCCGATCCTCCAGGTCGCCGACATCCTGCTGTACCAGGCGCACGAGGTGCCGGTCGGCGAGGACCAGCGCCAGCACATCGAGCTGACCCGCGACCTCGCCGAGCGCTTCAACGGCCGCTACGGAGAGACCTTCACGATCCCGAAGCCGTACATCCTCAAGGAGACGGCGAAGATCTACGACCTTCAGGACCCGTCGATCAAGATGAGCAAGTCGGCGTCGACTCCGAAGGGCCTCATCAACCTCCTCGACGACCCGAAGGCGACCGCCAAGAAGGTCAAGAGCGCGGTCACCGACACGGACACCGTGATCCGCTACGACGCCGTGGACAAGCCGGGCGTCAGCAACCTGCTCACGATCTACTCGACCCTCACCGGCACGTCGGTCGCGGAGCTGGAGCGGGACTACGAGGGCAAGATGTACGGCGCGCTGAAGACGGACCTCGCCGAGATCATGGTCGAGTTCGTGACGCCCTTCAAGGAGCGCACCCAGCAGTATCTGGACGACCCGGAGACGCTCGACTCGATCCTGGCCAAGGGCGCGGAGAAGGCGCGAGTCGTCGCGGCCGAGACCCTCGCCCAGGCGTACGACCGGGTCGGCTTCCTGCCCGCCAAGCACTGAGGCGTACGACCGCACCGAAGTACCACTGGACAGAGCGCTGCACATCACTACGGTTGCGCCTGCCCACAACTCGGTCGTGGCCGTACAGTCGATAGCCGGGTGGCCGCGCGCGTGGCCGCCCCGCTCGCCATGAAGAGCACGATCAGGACCACCGACAGGACGACAGGAGACGACGTGGGGACCGTAACGATCGGTGTGTCGATCGCGGTCCCGGAGCCTCACGGCAGCCTGCTCCAGGAGCGGCGCGCGGGCTTCGGCGACGCCGCGGCTCACGGCATCCCCACGCACGTCACGCTGTTGCCGCCGACCGAGGTGGACGCCTCGCAACTCCCCGCGATCGAGGCCCACCTGGTCGACGTCGCCGCCGCCGGACGCCCCTTCCCGATGCGGCTGTCCGGCACCGGGACCTTCCGGCCGCTGTCCCCGGTCGTCTACGTCCAGGTCGTCGAGGGCGCCGCCGCCTGCACCTGGCTCCAGAAGCAGGTCCGCGACGCCTCCGGGCCGGTGGCACGCGACCTGCACTTCCCGTACCACCCGCACGTCACCGTGGCGCACGGCATCGACGAGGAGTCGATGGACCGCGCCTTCGAAGCGCTCGACGACTACCGCGCGGAGTGGTCGTGCACCGGGTTCGCGCTCTACGAACAGGGCGCCGACGGAGTCTGGCGCAAGATGCGCGAGTTCGCCTTCGGCGGAGCCGTCGTGCCACCCCAGGCGGCGCACACCGAGCGCGGCACGATCCCCAGCCACCAGTAGGCGGCCAACAGGGTCGGCTCAGCCGCCCGTGCTCACACCGGCAGGCGCCGGTACACCGCCCGCGGCAGGTGTCGCAGCGCCGACATCACCACCCGCAGCGTCCCGGGCACCCAGACCGCCTCCGAGCGTCGCCGCAGGCCCAGTTCGATGGCCGTGGCGACGGCTTCCGGAGTCGTCGTGAGCGGGCCCGTCTCCCGACCGGCCGTCGTCTTCGACCGTACGAACCCCGGGCGTACGACCATGACGTGCACGCCCGTGCCGTGCAGCGCGTCGCCCAGCCCCTGGGTGAAGGTGTCCAGGCCGGCCTTGCTGGAGCCGTAGATGAAGTCCGCGCGGCGGGCCCGCTCGCCGGCGACGGAGGAGAGCACCACCAGGGAGCCGTGCCCCTGGGTCTGCAGCGCCCGCGCGCCGACAAGGCCGGCCGACACGGCGCCGATGTAGTTGGTCCGCGCGACGTGCACCGCGGCGGCCGGTTCGCGCTCGTCCCGCGCCTGGTCGCCGAGGACCCCGAAGGCGAGCAGCATCATGTCGACGTCGCCCTCCGCGAAGACCTTGCCGAGCACGGTCTCGTGGGAGTCGGTGTCGAGCGCGTCGAAGGCGACGGTGTGCACCTCGGCCCCCAGGGCACGCAGTTCCGAAGCCGCCGTCTCCAGGGCGGGCGACGGACGGCCCGCCAGCCACACCGTGCGGGTGCGCCGCGCGATCATCCGGCGGGCGGTGGCCAACGCGATCTCTGAGGTACCGCCGAGGACAAGGAGGGACTGTGGAGGACGCATGCAGGTGACCGTATCGTCCCTTTATGGGCGTTCAGTTGTGCGGCATCGACCCCCTCCCTGAAATGGGCGATTAATCGGATGCCGCCGACGATGACGGCACACGCGCGTGTTTGCGGGGTACTCGCACATCGGTCTCCCCGGAGGAGGGCAGAATCGGATCATGGACTGGCTGACGAAGCTCCCCCTCATCGGGCCGCTCGTGGCGCGCCTGATGCGCACGCACGCGTGGCGGTCGTACGAGCGGCTGGACCGGGTGAAGTGGTCGCAGCTGGCCGCCGCCATGACGTTCATCAGCTTCATCGCGCTGTTCCCGCTGCTGACAGTGGCCGCCGCGATCGCCGCCGCCACCCTGAGCACCGATCAGCAGCACCAGCTGCAGGACAAGATCGCCGAGCAGGTCCCCGGCATCTCCGACCAGCTCAACATCGGTTCCCTGGTGGACAACGCGGGCACCATCGGTCTCATCGCCGGTGCCGTCCTGCTGTTCACCGGCATCGGCTGGGTCGGCTCGATGCGGGAGTGTCTGCGCGCGGTGTGGGAGCTGCCCGACCGCGACGAGAACCCCCTCCTGCGCAAACTCATCGACACCGGGGTGCTGATCGGCCTGGGCGGCGCCGTCCTCGCGACGATCGCCATCTCCACCGTCGCCTCCGCCCTGGTCGACTGGATCAGCCGCGAACTGGGCCTGGTGCAGGGCGGCTGGGGCGGGGTCCTGCTGCGCATCGCGGCGTTCGCCGTCGCCGTGTTCGTCGACTTCCTGCTTCTGCTGTACGTCCTGACCCTGCTGCCCGGTGTCGAACCCCCGCGCCGCCGGCTCTCCGTGGCCGCGCTGATCGGCGCGGTCGGCTTCGAACTCCTGAAGCTGCTGCTCAGCGGCTACATCCAGGGCGTGGCCGCGAAGAGCATGTACGGCGCGTTCGGCGTCCCCGTAGCACTCCTGCTGTGGATGAACTTCACGTCGAAGCTGGTCCTGTTCTGCGCCGCCTGGACGGCGACGCCGAGCAAGGACGACCCCGAGGACGACGACTACGACCCGGCCGACGAGACCGAGAACCCGAAGGTCAGGGACGAGGGCGACGCCGGACCAGATCCGGCAGCGGCCAGCGCCGGTTGACCAGGAAGACACCGGCCGCGAGCAGCACCAGCAGCCCGCCGGTGATGGCGAGCGCGATCCCGACCCCGCTCGAACCGTCGTCCTCGGAGGCCGTTGTCGAGGCCGACCCACTGGCGCTCGGCTTCGTGGCGGTATCGCCGCCCGCCTCCCCGGTGGCCGTCGCACCCGGCTGTGCGCTCGCCTGCGGGACGTTCTTGGGCGCGACCAGCTCTCCCACCGGCTGCACCTTCCCGTCCGCCTGGAAGCCCCAGTCGAGGATCTTCGCGGCCTCCTTGTAGACCTCGTTGTGCTCGTTCTTCTCCGGGTTCATGACCGTCACCAGCAGCACCTTGCCGTTGCGCTCGGCGACGCCGGTGAAGGTCGCGCCCGCGTTGGTGGTGTTGCCGTTCTTGACGCCCGCGATGCCCGGGTACACCGAGACGTCCGAGTCGCCGCTCAGCAGCCGGTTGGTGTTGCGGATCTCGAAGGTCCCGCGGACCGACTTGCCCTTCTTCTTCGTCGTCTCGCCCGGGAACTTCGTGCTCACCGTCGAGCAGTACTCCCGGAAGTCCTTCTTCTGCAGCCCGGAGCGCGCGAACAGCGTCAGGTCGTACGCCGACGAGACCTGCCCCGGCTCGTCGTAGCCGTCCGGCGTCACCACGTGCGTGTCGAGGGCCTGGAGGTCCTGGGCGTGCGCGTTCATGTCGGCGACGGTCTTGTCGACGCCCCCGTTCATGTGGGACAGGACGTGCACCGCGTCGTTGCCGGAGCGCAGGAAGACACCGAGCCACAGGTCGTGGACCGTGTAGCTCTCGCCCTCCTTTATCGGGACCACACTGGAACCGGCGCCCATGCCGGCCAGGTCGGCCGCGACCACCTTGTGCTCGGTCGTCTTCGGGAACTTCGGCAGCACGGTGTCCGCGAACAGCATCTTCAGGGTGCTCGCCGGAGGCAGCCGCCAGTGCGCGTTGTGCGAGGCGAGCACCGCGCCCGACTCGGCGTCGCTCACGATCCACGACCGCGCGGTGAGGTCCTTCGGCAGCACCGGGACGCCGGCCGTCAGATCGACCTGCGTCCCCGCCATGCCGAGGCGGCTGCCGCCCACCGACGACATGTTCGCCGGGGGAGTGGCCGTAGGAGTCACCGAAGAACTCGCCGACGGACTCGCCGACGAACTAGGAGTCGCGGTCGGGGCGGTCGGCGTCGGCGTAGGACTCGGGGCCGCGAGGGCGCCGGGCGCGGTGAGCGCGAGGGACGACAGGGCGGCGGAAAGCACCAACAGGGATCGCCTGATGGTCTGCAGTGGAGCGGGCACGGACGAGAACGTACATGCCGGGGAACCCGAAGTCCCGTCACCGGCCCCACCCCGGACACGGGCCCCCGGGGACGACGGCGATACTGGACTCATGAAGCTCAGCCGCCCCGTCTCCTGGTTCCTGCTCGCCTTCGGGGTGTGGAGCCTCGTCATCTGGGTCACTTTCATTAAGAACTTGATCAAGGACACAAGCGGGCTGGCTTTCGACGACGGCCATCCCACGGCGTACTTCTGGGTCCATCTGACCCTCGCCATCGTCTCCTTCGTATTGGGGACGGTCATCGGGGGCCTCGGGTTGCGTGGTCTGCGCGCACTGCGCGAGACGTCATAAAGAAGTGGCCATCGTCGTCATCGCTCTCGTGGCCCTGGTCGCCGTCGCGGTCCTCGGCGGGCTCCACTGGTACGTCTGGCGCCGCCTCGTCCGCGACACCACGCGCGCGTGGGGCCCCGCCCGCATCACCGGCACGGTCGTACTGGTCGCCGGCCCGGTCCTGATGATCGCGGCCGTGGCCACCGAGCGCGGCGGCGCGCCCTTCTGGCTCCAACAGGTCCTGGGCTGGCCCGGCTTCCTGTGGATGGCCCTGGCGATCTACCTGCTCCTGGCCGTCCTCGCTGGTGAGGTCCTACGGCCGCTGCTGCGCCGGCTCCTCGAACGGCGTGAGCGGGCCGAGACGGCCGTAGAAGAGCGCGAGGCGCCTGACTCCGCGACGGCCCCCGCGGAAGCCCCTGAAGCGCCGCTGAGCGCTCCCTCGCGCCGTCTCTTCGTCTCGCGGGTCGTCGGGGGTGCCGCCGCCGCTGCGGCGGTCGGGACCGTCGGGTACGGGACCTACGGTGTGCTGCGTGGGCCGGGCGTGAAGCGGGTGACCGTGCCGTTGGCGAAACTGCCGCGGTCCGCGCACGGGTTCAGGATCGCGGTCGTCAGTGACATTCACCTGGGGCCGCTCCTGGGACGGGGTTTCGCGCAGAAGGTCGTCGACACGATCAACGCGACCCAGCCCGATCTCATCGCCGTTGTCGGTGACTTGGTGGACGGCAGTGTCAAGAACCTTGGGCCCGCCGCTGCACCCCTGGCGGGGTTGAAGGCGCGGCACGGCAGCTTCTTTGTCACCGGTAATCATGAGTACTTCTCCGGCGCCCAACAGTGGCTGGAAGAGGTCCGCACGCTCGGGATCCACACCCTGGAGAACGCCCGTACCGAACTGGCCGGATTCGACCTCGCCGGGGTCAACGACCTCCAGGGCGAGAGCGAGGGGCAAGGACCTGACTTCGGGAAGGCGCTCGGCGATCGGGACACCACGCGCGCGTGCGTGCTGCTCGCGCACCAGCCCGTGCAGATCCACGAGGCCGTGAAGCACGGCGTCGACCTCCAGCTCTCCGGGCACACCCACGGCGGCCAGTTGTGGCCCGGCAACTTCATCGCGGCGGCGGCCAATCCGACGGTCGCGGGCCTGGAGCGGTACGGCGACACCGAGTTGTACGTCAGCAGGGGCGCGGGCGCCTGGGGACCGCCCACGCGCGTGGGGGCGCCGTCGGACATCACGGTCGTCGAACTGGCCTCGAAACAGGCCTAGTTGCCCATGCCGGAGGATGCCCGCGCACTGGCTGAGAACCGCCTGTGAAACGGGCAATTAACACTGGTCGGTAAGTTCTTTCTCATCTCGGCAGAACCCTCTTCCCCCGGATGAAACTCCTGTGGTTAGGTGATCCGCGCCACTAGGGGAGTGGCATATGGGAGGGGCCCGGGAGGGCTCTCGGGAGGGCACACCGATGCGGTCGGTTCGCATACGGATTCTCGCGACGCTGCTGGTTCTGGCGGCCGTGGGAGTCGGGGGCTGGCAGTTGCTGCCCTCGGACGGAAGCAACGACAAGACGATCACGGTCGGAACGACGGACGCTGTCACGTCCCTCGACCCGGCCGCCGCGTACGACGCCGGTTCCTGGGCGTTGTACAGCAACGTCTTCCAGTCACTGATGACGTTCGACTCGGGCGGTACGACACCTGTTCCGGACGCGGCCAAGAGCTGCGGGTTCGAGGGCGGCGGGCTGACGACGTACCGCTGTGTGGTGCGCGAGGGGCTCACCTTCCCGAGCGGGCGCTCGATGACCGCCGAGGACGTGAAGTTCTCCTTCGACCGGGTCAAGAAGATCAACTCCGATGTGGGTCCGTCGTCGCTGCTCTCCACGCTCGGCTCGGTCGACGCCTCCGGGATGACGGTCACCTTCCATCTGTCGTCCCCGGACGCCACGTTCCCGTTCAAGGTGGCCACCGGCGCCGGTGCGATCGTCGACAGCACCAAGTACCCGAAGGACGCCCCGCGCAACGGTTACCAGGTCGACGGCACCGGCCCGTACACCCTGTCCACGTATACGAAGGACAAGAAGGCGCTCCTTTCGCCGAACAGCCACTACAAGGGTGCCGTCAAGAACACCGGCAGCCCGATCGAGCTGCGGTACTACGCCGACTCGGACGCGCTGCAGAAGGCGTACCAGGCGAAGCAGGTCCAGGTGGCCACCCGTCAGTTGCCCCCGAAGATGCTCTCCGGGCTCTCCGCGAGCGACCCCAACCAGCGCGTGTCGGAGGCGGACAGCTCCGAGACCCGCAACCTGTACCTCAACACCCGTAAGGGCACGCCCCTGCACGACGTCCTCGTCCGGCGGGCGATGGCCTGGCTGATCAACCGCGAACAGCTCGCCGCCACGGTGTACGACGGCACGGTCGACCCGCTGTACTCGCTGATCCCCACCGGGATCGTCGGCCACACGACGTCCTTCTTCGACGACTACCCCTCCCAGAACGTCGACAAGGCGAAGGCACTCCTTGAAGAGGCCGACGTTTCCGTCCCGGTCCACTTCACGTACGGCTACGGCATCGGGCACGGCGCCGGCAAGGAGGAGGCCGCCGAGCTGAAGAAGCAGCTGGAGGCGAGCGGGCTCTTCAAGGTGGACGTCAAGGGCTACGAGTGGACCGACTTCCAGAAGCGCTGGGCGACCGGCAAGCTGGACGCGTACGCCGTCGGCTGGGTCGCCGACTACCCCGACCCGGACACCTTCGGCTCCCCGCTCGTCGGCACCGGCTCGACCATGAACACCGGTTACAGCAACAAGCTCGTCGACCAACTCATCCTCAGCAGCCAGAAGTTCGCCGACCGCAGCCGCGTCGACGACGACTTCCGCGACCTCCAGGCGGACGTGGCCGACGACGTGCCGCTGATCCCGCTGTGGCAGCGCAAGGAGTACGTCGTGAGCAGTGAGGACGTCGGCGGCATCTCCTACCTCACGGACGGCACGGGCGTGTTCCGGCTGTGGGCGCTGGACTGGATCTGACCTGATCCGGCGGCACCGGACATGAGCCCGGGTCGTTGACCTTCGTTCGATCTTTTGTCCGAGTGACGCCGGTCGGCCCTCGCACGCAGCACCATGTGACGGAGGTGAGTGCGGGGTGAGGAGCCGACGTGGTCAGACGCAACTCCTTCCGGCTGCCCCGGCACCCGGCTTCCGTGGGTCTCGCCCGGCGCCGGGTCCGGGACCATCTGGCCGACTGGGGGCACGGGAGCGACGATCCGGCGCTCCAGGACGCGGTGCTGCTCGTGTCCGAGCTGGCGACCAACGTCGTACGCCACGGGCCGCTCCTGGAGCGGGAGTTCGAGGTGGCGGTGACGGCCCTCGCGGACGGCTCCTGCCTGATAGAGGTCTCGGACGAGGGCCGCGTGGAACCCCGCCTGCGGGTCGTGACGGCCCTGGAGGAGGCTGGCCGGGGCCTCCACCTGGTGGAGGGCATCGCGGCCGCCTGGGGCGTCTGGAGCCGCGGCGCACACGGCAAAACGGTGTGGGCCCTGGTCCAGGCCGACACCTGATTCCTGCGGGCTCCTACGACGGCACGGGCGTCCGCGTCGGCAGCGTCACCGTCACCGCGAGCCCCTCGCCCGGCGCCGTCCGCACGGCCACATCGCCGCCGTGCGCCTGGACGACGCCCTGCACGATCGCCAGCCCCAGACCGCTGCCCGCGCCGCCGCCCGCCCGGAAGAAGCGGTCGAAGATGCGCGCCGCGTCGTCCGGGCAGAGCCCCGGACCCTGGTCCGCGACACAGAGCCGTACGACCCCGTCCTCGCGCTCCAGACCGAGCCGTACGGGCACGTCGGCGGGGGTGTGGGTGCGGACGTTGGTCACCAGGTTGCCGAGTACCTGGCGCAGGCCCGACTCGTCGGCGCGCACCAGGAGGGAGCCGTCGGCGCCGACCGTGACGGGCCGCTCCGGCTGCTGCACCCGCAGGTCGTCGGCGGCGTCGCGCACCAGGCGGCTCAGATCGACGCTGCGGAAGCGCAGCTCGGGTCGCTGGTCCAGGCGGGCCAGCATGAGGAGTTCGTCGACGAGACGGCCCATACGGTCCGCCTCCGCGTTCATCCGGTCCCAGGCCCGCTTGCGCTCGTCGGGCTCGGTCAGCATGCCCTTGTCGTACAGCTGGAGGTAGCCGCGTATCGCCGACAGCGGGGTGCGCAGCTCGTGCGAGGCGTCGGCGACGAAACGGCGGAGCTGCGCGGCCGTACGCTCGCGCGTGCGGTACGCCGACTCCACCTGGTGGAGCATGGAGTTGAGGGCGACCCGCAGCTGCTCGACCTCCTGGGTGGGGTGGTGGCTGGAGGGCACGCGGCGGGTCAGGTCGCCCTCGGCGATGGCTGTGGACGTCTCGACCATGTCCTCCAGGGGCAGCATTCGGCGCCGCACGCTCATCATGGTCAGCGCGGCGAGCAGCACGAGCAGCAGGCTGCCGAAGGCGAGGTCCAGCTTGAGCGCCTTGGCCATGCCGTGGTGGAGGCCGCCGGTGGAGGCGGCGATCAGGATGTACGTGCCGTCGGCGAGCCGGGTCCCGGTGGCGCGGTAGGGATCGCCGCGCAGCGAGATGTCGCGCGGTGTGGCGTCCGCGGCCAGTGTGGCCGGGTCGTGGAAGGCGGCGGCGAGCGCCCGCTGTGCGGCGGTCGGCTCGAAGCCGGCGACCGTGAGCACCTTGCCCTGTTTGCCGACCGCCGCGAACACGGTGTCCGGGTTCGGTGAGTTGCCCATCTCCTTCGGGATCAGGTGGTCGCCTATGCCGGCCAGTGTGCTCAGCGTGTTGAGCTGCTCCATGGTGAGGTGCGAACCGCTCAGCGAGTCACGGGACTTGGCCAGTCCGGCGTCGACCTGGGCGAGCAGGTAGTGCCGCATGCCCATGAGGCTGACGGCGGTGGCCATGACGATGCCGAGCGCCAGCAGCGCGAGGTTCGCCAGGGTCAGCTTGGCGCGCAGGGAGTGGGCGCCGCGCTCGCAGTTCGGGAGGGTGAACTTCCTCATGCGAGCCCGTATCCGACGCCCCGCCGTGTGGTGATCACGGGCGGTCCCAGGGTCTCCAGCTTGCGCCGCAGATAGCTGATGTAGGTCTCGACGACGGTCGACTCCGGCGGGGTGTGCTCGTACTGCCAGACGTGGCGCAGGAGTTGTTCCTTGGGCACGACCCGCCCGCCGTTGCGCACCAGGAAGCGCAGCAGGGCGTACTCCGTGGGGGTCAGCTCGACCGAGTTGCCCGCGCGGTGCACCGAGTACGTCGTCTCGTCCAGCTCCAGGTCGCCGTAGCGCAGGGGCGGGCGCTGGGGGAGGACGTCGGCGGGGCGGGTGCGGCGCAGGACGGCGGTGATGCGGGCGACGACCACGTCGATGTCGAAGGGCTTGGTGATGTAGTCGTCGCCGAAGCCGAGGGCGCCGACGATCTCGGCCGGCGCGTCCCGCGCGGTGAGGAAGACGACCGCCAGGTCGGGCCGGCGGGCGCGCAGTTCGTGCCCCAGGGCGCGGCCGTCGCCGTCCGGGAGCATCACGTCGAGCAGTGCGCAGTCCGGGCGGGTGCGGTCGGCGAGGGCGAGCGCCTCGCGCACGGTGCCCGCGACCATCACCTCGAAGCGGTGGTAGCGCAGCGCGATGGCGAGGACGTCGGCGATGCTCGGTTCGTCCTCGACCACCAGCACGGTTCCTGGAGCCGTCATGCCCCCAGTATCGGCCGGGGCACTGACAGTCGGGCCGGTTCGGTCTTTGGAGTTCCTTGAGAGTCATGGCCGGAGCATGTCCACGCGTGCGTGCCGCCACCAATTCTGTAGCCCTGGACCTGGGGGACCGTCCGACCGATCGACCGAGTCAACTCGGTTGCGAATAAGGAGCGTTGAAGCGTGGCGGCATTGGCACGGTGGTGCTATCGGCACCGGCTGGTGGTCCTGTTGGTGTGGGTGGGGGCACTGTTCGGCCTGGGCCTGTCGGCCTCGACGGCCGGTACGAACTACGCGAACGTGTTCTCCCTCCCGGACACGGACTCCAAGCGCGCGTACGACCTGATGGAGAAGGCGTTCCCGAACAGCTCGGGCGACACCGACACGGTGGTCTGGAAGGTCGACTCGGGTTCGGTCAAGGACCCGTCCGTACAGACCCGGATCCAGCCCGTGCTCGACAAAATCGCCCGCATGAAGGGCGTCGGCGGAGTCACCGGCCCCTATTCGGGCGCCCGGGGCGCGACGCAGATCAGCTCCGACGGGACGATCGCGTACGCGCAGATCACCTTCGCCGAGCAGGCGAACGCCGTCCCCAAGGACCTCGTCCAGAACGTCGTGGACACCGCGCAGAACGCCGAACGCAAGGGCCTGAAGGTCGAACTGGGCGGCCAGGCCGTCCAGCGCGTGGAGGAGCCGCCGGGCGGCATAGCCGAGGGCGTCGGCATCCTCGCGGCGGCGATCGTCCTGTTCCTGGCCTTCGGCTCGTTCTACGCGATGCTGCTGCCGATCGGCGTCGCGATCTTCGGCGTCGGCACCGGCCTGTTCTCCACCCAGCTCCTCAGCCACACCACTGACATCCCCGACCTGGCGCCCCTGCTGGCCACCCTGATCGGCCTCGGCGTCGGCATCGACTACGCCCTGTTCATCGTCACCCGGCACCGACGCGGCGTCCAACGCGGCCTGGATCCCGAGGAGTCGGCGGTCATCGCCCTCAACACCTCGGGCCGCGCGGTGCTGTTCGCGGGCGGCACGGTGTGCATCGCGCTCGCCGGCATGCTGGTGACGAACCTGCGCTTCCTGGACGGCGTGGTCATCGGCACCTCGCTCACGGTCGTCCTGAGCGTGCTCGCCGCCACGACGCTGCTGCCCGCCCTGCTCGGCTTCCTGGGCGTGCGGGTGCTCAGCCGCAAGCAGCGCCGCAAGCTGGCCGCGACCGGGTCCGAGCCGGAGCGCACCGACAACCTCGCGGCCCGCTGGTCGGCCGCCGTGCAGAAGCGCCCGCGCCGGATCGCCGCGTTCGCCCTCGTAGTGATGGCCGTCCTCGCCTTCCCCATCCTGTCGCTGCGCCTCGGCGCCACCGACCAGGGCAACGACGACACCTCGACGACCACCAGGCAGGCGTACGACCTGCTCGCCGACGGCTTCGGGCCGGGCTTCAACGGCCCCCTCCAGGTGGTCACTTCGGGCGGCGACACCGCGACACTGGTCAAGAACATCCAGGCGACGAAGGACGTGGCCCAGGTCGCCGCCCTGCCGCCCGCGAACGGCGTGACGGTGATCCAGGTCGTCCCGAAGACCTCACCGCAGTCCGTGCAGACGGACGACCTGATCGACACCCTGCGCGACAAGGTCATCCCCGAGGCGGGCGTGACCGGCCACGTAGGAGGTGTGACCGCGATCTCCAAGGACTTCGCGACCGTCACGGGCGACCGCCTCCCGCTCTTCGTCGCGACGATCATCGGCCTGAGCTTCCTGCTCCTCCTGCTGGCCTTCCGTTCCCTGGTGGTGCCGTTGACGGCCGCCCTGATGAACCTCATCGCGGCGGCGGCCTCCTTCGGTGTCCTGGTGGCGATCTTCCAGTGGGGCTGGGGCCTGGACCTGCTGGGCCTCGGCAAGGAGGGCCCGATCAACGCCTTCCTGCCGGTCATCATGCTGTCCCTGCTGTTCGGCCTCTCCATGGACTACCAGGTGTTCCTGGTCAGCCGTATGCACGAGGAGTGGGTGCACACCAAGGACAACGCCCGCGCGGTCCGCGTCGGCCTGGCGGAGACCAGCCGTGTCATCAACAGCGCGGCCCTGATCATGGTCTGCGTCTTCCTGGCCTTCGTCCTCAGCGGCAACTCCGGCGCGGCGACGGCGGGCGTCGGCCTGGCCGCCGCGGTCGCCCTCGACGCCTTCATCCTGCGTACGGCCCTGGTGCCGGCCGCGATGCACCTCCTGGGCAAGTCCAACTGGTGGCTGCCCGGCTGGCTTGACAAGGCGCTGCCGCACCTCGCCGTGGAACCCGCCGAGGAGCCCGTAGAGGCCGCTCCGGAGGGCCCGGCATCGGCCGTCCACGGTTTCGTCCGTACGGCCGAGGGCGAGCCTCTGGAGGGCGCCGCGGTGACCCTCCTGACGGCGGGCGGACGCCAGCTGGACCGCGTCGAGACCCTGGCGGACGGCTCGTACATCGTCTCGGTACCGGGCCCGGGGACCTATCTCCTGGCGACGACGGCGACGTCGTACGGATCGATCGCCCGCCACGTGGAGGTGACGGACGGTCCGCTGATCCACGACGTCGAGCTCGTGGAGGGCGAGGTGGACGCCGTCAACTGACGCCGTCCACCGGCCCTGGTGCTCAGGGGCGTTCGTCGTCGGCGGGTCCGGCGGCGGGCGCCCCGCGCTTCTTCTTGGCCTTCGCCGGGTCGGGCAGCGCGTGGGTCATGCCCGGCAGGAAGTCCGTGAACAGCTCGTGCACCTCCAGGACGAGCGGCCGCAGCACCCGGAAGCGCGCGAGGGACACCCCGCGCGCGGTGAGCCGTGCTCCGCGCTCGGCGAGCCGGTAGCTCCGCTCGCGTCCCTCGGTCCGGTCGAACACCCAATAGAGCACGAGCCCCATCTGGGAGAGCCACATCAACTCCGGGAGCACGTCCCGCAGTTCCGGCGCCACCTTGGTCTTCGCGCCGAACAGCACCTCCTTGTGGACGCCGATGGCCTGCACACGCGCGTGCTCGCTCTCCGCGGAGAACGGGCTCAGGGGGCTGTCCGGGTCGGCGGCGTTCTTGAAGAACTGCACCGCGAACTCGTGGTACGGCCGCGCGACGTCCAGCCACACGCGCAGCACGCCCGCGAGCCGCGCCTCCAGATCGGTCTCCCGGTCCAGCACCTCGCGGACCGCGAGCCGGTGCTCCTCGGCGAGCCGGTCGTAGAAGCCCTGGATCAGGTGCTCCTTGCCGGCGAAGTAGTAGTACGCGTTGCCGACCGAGACGCCCGCCTCCTTGGCGATCGCCCGCATCGTCGTCTTGTCGTAGCCGTGCTCCTGGAACAGCCGCATGGCCGTCTCCAGGATGAGGGCACGGGTCTGCTCGGACTTCGCGGACCTGGCGGGCGTACCGCCGTCCTCTTCGGGGCTGTCGTTCTTCGCGGGCACGGGGACAGAGCCTATCCAGTGGGGCAGGAGCCGTCGGCGCAGCCCGGTCCGGTGTAGGTCCACCCCTGATGCGGGTCGTACGACCAGCCGTCGCCCCGCCGGTACGTGCGCCCGCCCCACTGCCGGGCGTTGGCCTGCCCGGCGCCCCACTGCGCCCCGCGCCACTTGGCGGCGCCGAGCACGGCGCCCTTGGCGAGCCGGGCCCCGGTCGGGGTGCTCAACCGGTGTGCCAGGGGCCGCTGTTCGCGCAGGGCCCACAGGGTGACGATCCAGGCGGCGGCACCCTGGTAGACCTGCCCGGAGTCGCCTATGACGGTGATCTCGTCGAGGGTGGCGCGGTGGTCGAGCCCGGGAAAGCGTTGCCGGGCCTCTTCGGAGGATGCCGGTACCAGCTCCAGGGGCACCAACTGCGGCTGCCGTACGAGCCAGTCGCGGACGAAGGTGCACAGGGAGCAGTCGGCGTCGTAGAGGACGGTGAGCCCGTGGACCGGGACGCGCGAGGCGTCCCGGTCCTGGGTCCCGCCGAGGGCCGGGGCCACCCCCGTCACGCCCCGGCCGTCGGCGGAACCCACCCCTGCGGCGCGATGGGCGGCACCTGCTCCCGCTCCATGACCCCCCGCCGCCGGATCTTGTTCAGCACGAACACGTTCCCCAGGTGCATCACCCCGAGCACCAGCAGCACCACGCCCACCTTCGTCGACAGGGCCTCGAAGATGCCCCGGGTGTCGTCGATGGTGCCGTCGCCGCTGAGGTACAGGGCGACGAACCCGAGGTTGACGAGGTAGAAACCGACCACCAGGAGGTGGTTCACGGCCTCCGCGAGTTTTTCGTTCCCCCGTAGGACGTCGGCGAGGAAGATCCGCCCGTTGCGGCTGAGGGTGCGGGCCACCCAGACGGTGAGTCCGATGCTGACGACCAGGTAGATGACGTAGGCGACGACCGTGCGGTCCATGCGCCTCCCCCTTCTTGAACACGTTCAAAAGTGCTGACAGGAAGAACTGTAGGAGCATTTTTGAACGTGTTCAACTTGCCTGCGCTGGGACCTGCGTCACACCCGCCGCGCCAGCTCCGGACGCTTCGAGTAGTCCGTGAATCCGATGACGTTGCCCCAGGGGTCGGCGATCTCGACGGTCCATCCGGTGGCTACGGAGAAGGGTGGGTCGAGGGGGCTGATTCCGGCGGCGGTGAGGCGCTGGGCGGCCTTCCGTGCGTCGGGGACCTCCAGCCAGGCGCGGGGTGAGGGCCAGGGGGGTGGCCGGTGTCCGAGCCCGTCTTCCTGCCGCAGGAGCACTCCAGGGGTCTCGCCGCCGACCTTCAGGATCGCGATCCCTGCCTCGTCTAGCCGGTACCCGACGGTGAATCCGGCACGCTCGTAGAAGGGGACGGCCTCGGTGAGGTTCCCTACGGGGAGGAGGAGGTTGTCGAAGCCGAGCAGTTCGTACGACTGGTCATCTGACATACCGTCAGAGTAGGTGGATGATCCTCGGGAAGCGGTGATTGCCGCCGGTGGTGGCCTGTGCGAGTGGGCTCACTGGCCGAAGTGGCGGGGTGTCCGTCCGCGTCCGGGAGGCACGGCGAATGACGCGTCCCAGCCGCTGGGCAGCGGAGCGATTCTGCTGAAGTCGTAGCGGGCTGCTTCGATCAGTCCGTCGAGGCTGTCGACGCGGCTGCGCAGTGTGAACACGTGATCGCCGACGATCGATCCGCTCGGCAGGGAGCCCGAGACCGTGTACTCGTCCAGGATCTCGTCGATCCGCAGAACCTGCCCGAGCGCTCCCTCGTATGCGGCCTGGACGTGCTCGAACGCCGAGGGCAGGGAGCGCATCCGCTCGCCGTACATGCTGTCGAGACGCGAGGAGAGAGCCACCCGCAGTGGAGGCAGTGGCTCGCCGACGCGGGCCCGGTCCAAGTAGTAGTCCAGGGTGCGCAGTTCGGGCACGATGGTGGTCTTGAACGAGGTCGCCGCGTTCGTGGCCGCGCGCAACTCCCTCAGATTCGCCTGGCGTTGGTCGTAGTCCCGGCCGTCGCGGGCGGTGCTGCGGGTCTGTGCGTACGCCACGGCGCCCACGAAAGAGGCGGCGACGGCGCCGACGTAGGCAGCAACTGCCTCAGGCGACCACAGAGTTGTCACCCGGCGCCCCCTCCAGACCTGCCTTCTTCGATCGATTCTAGAAGCAGTGACGATCGTGGAACCAGGTACCGGGGGCGCGCCTGTGGGGCGCAGGCGGCCGGCTCCTGATCAAGCCGGCCGCTTGCCGGAAGTGGACTCGCAGCTGAAGGCGGATATCAGTGCGCCGAGTTGGCGGGAGCTGGTGGTGAGGATGGTTGCCGTCGGGTCGTCGCTTTCGCTGAGGAAGATTGTTGCGGTGGGGGTGGTGGCGAGGAAGACGCGGGGGAGCCTTCCTCGCTGTAGGTCGACTTCTGCCAGGTCGGTCCAGGCACGGGGCGTCTCTCAGGTGTCTTGGGTGATGCGGTGGATGGGGTCGAGGGATGCTTCTGGTTGCAGGGCGACTGCCTCCATCCGGTCCAGGATGAGTCGGTACTTCTCCAACTGCCCTGAGGCATGGATGAGTTCGCTGCCGAGTGACTCGGGCACCCACTCCTCGTGGCGTTCCCCGGCGCCGAACTCCTCTCCCTCTTGCTCCCGGTGACGCCTTCCGAATTCCTGGGACCGGGCACTGCCAGGGTCCCTGGGGCGGCGGACAACGCAGGGCCTCGCCCTGGCTGTTGATGAGCCGCTCGGGCCGCCAGCAGTGCCGCTCCCCTTGCCGGAGGGGAAGGGTCCATACTGATCAGCGTTCACGAGCGCATGGGGGAGGCGGGTGCGTGCGAAGGGTGCTGGCGGTGCACTTCGTGCCGTGTGCGCTCTTTGTCGGTTGCCTGTATGGACTGGTTCGAGCGGGGAGCTTCTCGGGGCGTAGTGACTGGAACGCCGTCCTGCCGTCGAATCCGGCTGCCGCCGCCGGGGATCTTCTTCTGGTCGGGGCCTGCGCTGCCGTACTCGGCATGCTCCTCCAGCCCTTCCAAGTGCGGGCGGTACGGGTGTTGGAGGGGTACTGGGACCGGTGGCCGATAACGGCTGGATTCGCCGGGGTGTTGATGGAGTTGCAGCGTCGCCGTGGACAGGCGCTCGCCGATCGGGCCGATGCCGAGGCCGACGCCAGTCCTGACGCCCAGCGGGTCGCGGCCGATGCCGCCAGGCGTCTGAACACCCTGCCGGACGCCGCTCTTCTGCCCACCGCGCTCGGCAACGCTCTCAGGTCGGGTGAGTTCAGCGCGGGAGAGCGCTACGGACTCACCACCCTTTCATCGTGGCCGCGTATCTATCCGCAGGTGTCCGCCCCGCTTGCCCGGGCTCTGAGTTCGGCCCGGGACACCCTGGACACAGCGGTCAACCTCTGCCATGCCTTCCTCGCCTGCACCGCTCTCCTCCTGGTGGCCCTCTATGACGAACCAGGTGGATGGTGGCTGATCGCGCTCGCGCTGGGTTCCGCCGCAGTGGCGTACAAGGGAGCGGTGATCGGGGCCCAGGCGTATGCGGGGCTCATGCATGTGGTGTACGACCTGCACCGTTTCGACCTTGTCGACGCCCTGCACCACCCACTGCCGGACCGCGACGGGGAGTGGGCGCTCTTCCAGCGCCTCTCCGATCGGCTCGCGGGGCGCCGCGTGAACCTGCCCTACGCGCACGGGAGTTCACGTCCGGACGAGACTGAAGGCCCCGGCCAGCCCTAGCAGGTGCAGACCGACTTCGCGAACCGTATCGGCATCGGCGCCCGCTCGCGGACCCGTGTCGCTGACGCGGGTGAGGACGGTGCCGGCGGTACGGACCGTGACGGGCCAGTCCCTGGGCACGGTCAGATGGACATGCCCGGCCACCGCCGTGACCTGGACCGTCAGATTGCCGTCGAGAAACGAGTCGGTCAGATCGGCACGCAACTCACCTGCTATCGCACGGAGTACCACCTGCGACGTGTCTGTATGGCTGCCGAGCCCGTCCGCGGTACGGACCCGGCCGGTCGCCAGTACACGTGTCCACCGGTGGGACTCCATCTCGTGAGAGGACAGCACCAGCGCCAGACCAATGACGATCAGAGCGGCCGGTGCGACGAAGTCGGTCAGGCTGCGGGCACTGATGCCGTGCGCCGCCGCCAGCCCGCCCAGCGCCAAGGCGGCGAGCAGGCCGGGTGCGATGAGCGAGCCGGGCGTGATGGCCGAACGCAGCAGATTCAGCAGGGCGAGGGCGAGCAGCAGCCAGGGCCACCAGGACGAGAGCCAGTCCGCGGCGGCCCGGATCCGGTGCGTGCTGTCGCCGAGGGCGAAACTGCCGACGATCAGGACGGCCAGGCCGAGCCACAGGCGGGAGCGTTGACCACTCCGGCCCCCGGTCCGACCCCCTGCGCCCGCCACGGGGGCCATCGTAGTGGGGTGATTGCAGGGGCTTCTGGGGTGGGGCGGCTACCGATTGAATTCGAAGCGCGCCCTGTTCGCCCATTCGAGCTCGGCTTCCAAGGCTTCGTAGTCCCCTGCGCACGCCACGTGGACGGACGGGGGCAGGTCGCGGAATCGGCAGTTACCTGTGTGGGCGGCTTGGAATGTGGCGTTGTACTGGGCGAGATAGCTGTCCATCGCCAGGGCGCCACCTTTCAGCGTGGCATGCCAGGCGGACATGGTGTCGTCTCGGTGGGCTGGACCGATCAGAGTCTCGCATTGATACCCCCGGCAGCCGGCGGTGTGCGGTGGTTCGATCCCGCCGAGGCCCGGCAAGGTCATGGCATGGGATGTCATGCGTTCTCCCTCGGTTTGGCGATCGCGCTCAACGTGGACCCGCGCCTTCGGCGCAGCTGCGTGTTCTTGCGGAAGGTGGCAAGCGTCCATGCCGCCTCAGCGACGGTGCACAGCAGCACCAGCCCCGCGGCCGCCCATCGGCATGGGGCTTGTTGGCCGCCGTCTGGTGGGAGCAGGACGGTGACGATGCCGAGGCCCAACAGGACAGTTCCCGCGTTGAAAAAACGGACGGCCCAGTTGTTGTTGCGCGCCCACCGCTTGTAGTCGTCGCCCTGCCATGCGTACAGCCGGGTCAGCTGTGCCTCGTCTTCGGGGCTGTTGTCGAGGTCGTACCAGTCGTGGATGTCCTGGCGTGAGTAGAAGAACTGGCGTGAGTAGTAGTGCAGTTGGATGCTGGCCAGCAGAGCCATCGAGGTGGCCACGAGCATCAGCAGGCTCACGCCAGGCCAGTAGAAGATCTTCTTGTCCTTGTCCGCTGCTGCGACGACTCCGGCCAGGGCCAGCGCGGCCCCGGTGAGGAGTGGGGCGGCAATGGAGTGGGCTTCTTTCGATGCGTGCCCGTATCCCAGCGGCACGGGTGCTCGTAGCAGCGCCATGTTCCCCCTCCCGGGCCGACTGGCCTCAGGTGAGGAGTGTGACGGCGGAACGTGTTCGTCGGCAGGAGTGCAAACCGGCCAAAAACACCAGAGGGCCCTGTTCCCGAAGTGACGGAAACAGGGCCCTGATGCAGGCTAGGGAAAGTCAGAACCGCCGAGTGATCAGCGCCCGCTTAACTTCCTGGATCGCCTTGGTGACCTCGATGCCTCGCGGGCACGCGTCCGTGCAGTTGAAGGTCGTGCGGCAACGCCACACACCGTCACGGTCGTTGAGGATCTCCAGGCGCTGTTCGCCCGCCTCGTCGCGGCTGTCGAAGATGAAGCGGTGGGCGTTGACGATGGCGGCCGGGCCGAAGTACTGGCCGTCGTTCCAGAAGACCGGGCACGAGGACGTGCACGCGGCGCACAGGATGCACTTCGTGGTGTCGTCGAAGCGCTCGCGGTCCTCCGCCGACTGGAGGCGTTCCCGGGTCGGCTCGTTCGTGTCCTTCGTGATCAGGAACGGCATCACGTCGCGGTACGCCTGGAAGAACGGGTCCATGTCGACGACCAGGTCCTTCAGGACCGTCAGACCCTTGATCGGCTCGACCGTGATCGGCTTCTCGGGGTTGAGGTCCTTGATCAGGGTCTTGCAGGCGAGACGGTTCTTGCCGTTGATCCGCATCGCGTCCGAACCGCAGATGCCGTGGGCGCAGGAACGGCGGAAGGTGAGCGTGCCGTCCAGGTCCCACTTGATCTTGTGGAGGCCGTCGAGGACGCGCTCCTTCGGGTCGATCTCCAGCTGGAAGTCTTCCCAGACCGCTTCCGCCGAGACCTCGGAGTTGAAGCGGCGGATGCGGAAGGTGACCGTGATGTACGGGGAGTCGGCGAAGCCGGGCTCGGGCTGGCCGGCCGCTTCTTCCTTGTCCAGAACAGGGGTTGCCATCAGTACTTACGCTCCATCGGCTGGTAGCGGGTCTGCACGACCGGCTTGTAGTCGAGACGGATGGACTCGGTGCCGTCGTCGCCGACCTCGCGGTACGCCATGGTGTGGCGCATGAAGTTGACGTCGTCGCGGTTCGGGTAGTCCTCGCGGTAGTGACCGCCGCGGGACTCCTTGCGGGCGAGGGCGGAGACCGCCATGACCTCGGCGAGGTCCAGGAGGTTGCCGAGCTCGATCGCTTCCAGCAGGTCCGTGTTGAACCTGCGGCCCTTGTCCTGGATCGAGACGTTGCGGTAGCGCTCGCGCAGCTCCGCGATCTTCTCGACCGCCGTCTTGATCGTCTGCTCGGTGCGGAACACCATGACGTTCGCGTCCATGGTCTCCTGCAGCTCGCGGCGGATGACCGCCACCCGCTCGGTGCCCGTGGAGTTGCGCAGGTGCTCGACCTGGTCGATGACCTGCTGCGCCGGGTCCTCCGGCAGCTCGACGTACGACGCCTTCTGGCTGTACTCCGCCGCCGCGATGCCCGCCCTGCGGCCGAACACGTTGATGTCCAGGAGGGAGTTCGTGCCGAGACGGTTCGCGCCGTGCACCGACACGCACGCGACCTCGCCGGCCGCGTACAGGCCCGGGACCACCGTGGTGTTGTCCGTGAGGACCTCACCCTCGACGTTCGTCGGGATGCCGCCCATCGCGTAGTGCGCGGTGGGCTGGATCGGGATCGGGTCCGTGTACGGCTCGATGCCGAGGTAGGTGCGCGCGAACTCCGTGATGTCCGGGAGCTTCGCGTCCAGCTGCTCCGGCGGGAGGTGCGTCAGGTCCAGGTACACGTGGTCGCCCTCGGGGCCACAGCCGCGGCCCTCTCGGATCTCCGTGTAGATCGAGCGGGATACGACGTCCCGGCTCGCCAGGTCCTTCATCACCGGCGCGTACTTCTCCATGAAGCGCTCGCCGTCCTTGTTGCGGAGGATGCCGCCCTCACCGCGGGCGCCCTCCGTCAGCAGGATGCCCATGCGCCAGATGCCGGTCGGGTGGAACTGGAAGAACTCCATGTCCTCCAGCGGCAGACCCCGGCGGTATACGGCGGCCTGGCCGTCGCCCGTCAGGGTGTGCGCGTTCGACGTCACCTTGAAGAACTTGCCGCAGCCGCCCGACGCGTAGATCACGGCCTTCGCCTGGAAGACGTGGATCTCGCCGGTCGCCAGCTCGTACGCGACGACGCCCACCGACGTCTTCACGCCGTCGACATCGGCGATCAGCTGGTCGAGGACGTAGAACTCGTTGAAGAACTCCACGCCCTCCTTCACGCAGTTCTGGTACAGCGTCTGGAGGATCATGTGGCCGGTGCGGTCGGCCGCGTAGCAGGACCGGCGGACCGGGGCCTCGCCGTGGTTACGGGAGTGGCCACCAAAACGCCGCTGGTCGATCGTGCCGTTCGGCGTGCGGTTGAACGGCAGGCCCATCTTCTCCAGGTCGAGGACCGAGTCGATGGCCTCCTTCGCCAGGATCTCGGCGGCGTCCTGGTCGACCAGGTAGTCGCCGCCCTTGATCGTGTCGAAGGTGTGCCACTCCCAGTTGTCCTCCTCCACGTTGGCGAGCGCGGCGGCCATACCGCCCTGCGCGGCGCCCGTGTGGGAGCGGGTGGGGTAGAGCTTCGTCAGTACCGCGGTGCGGCTGCGCTTCGTCGACTCGATCGCGGCGCGCATACCGGCGCCGCCGGCGCCGACGATGACGGTGTCGTATTTGTGGATCTTCATCAGAATTCCTCAGTCCCTCAGCCCGGTGGCCTAGCGGATGTTCGGGTCGAAGGTGAAGATCACCAGCGTGCCCAGCAGGATGGTGAACACCGTGGCGGTGTAGAGCAGGCCCTTGAGCCACAGCCGGGTGTTCGCGCGCTCCGCGTAGTCGTTGATGACCGTGCGCAGGCCGTTGGCGCCGTGCAGCATCGCCAGCCAGAGCATCAGCAGGTCCCAGACCTGCCAGAACGGCGAGGCCCAGCGGCCCGCCACGAAGGCGAAGCCGATCTTGGAGACACCGCCGTCCAGCACGAGCTGGATCAGCAGGTGGCCGAGGACCAGGACGACCAGCACGACACCGGACAGGCGCATGAAGAGCCAGCCGTACATCTCGAAGTTGCCCCGGGTCGACTTCGGGGTCTTCTTGGTGCGCTTGCGGGGAGCCTCGATGAGGGGCGCGGGGTTGTCCACGGTGTAGACGGACGCGCTCTCCACGGGGCCGATGCCCGACGCTGCGGTTTCAGTCGTAGACATCTGGGTCAGCTCCCGAACAGAACACGAGCGGCGTGGCCGAGCACGGGGTAGATCGCCCCGAGCATGAGCACGAGCCACAGGCCTACGACGGACCAGAGCATCTGCTTCTGGTAGCGCGGGCCCTTCGACCAGAAGTCGACGGCGATGACGCGCAGGCCGTTGAGGGCGTGGAAGAGGATCGCGGCGACGAGGCCGTACTCCAGCAGTGCCACGATCGGCGTCTTGTAGGTGGCTACGACCTTGTCGTAGTCCTCGGGGGAGACACGCACAAGAGCGGTGTCCAGCACGTGTACGAACAGGAAGAAGAAGATGAGGACGCCGGTGACTCGATGAGCCACCCAGGACCACATTCCTTCCCGGCCGCGGTACAGCGTTCCAGCCGGCACGGAAGCCCTCCGGGAGCGGGGATGTAGGGCCGCGCCGGCTTCTCTGTCGGTCGGGCCCGGCCGGGTACGGTCCTCCGGCCCTCAGCATCGTATCCAGGCGTTGACGCCGGTCTTACGGCGGGCCTGCCTGTGTGATCAAACTGGCACCCAAAGGGGTACGTACGGGCTAGTTTCGGGCGGCTAGTGGGGTGGGGGTTCTTGTTGTTTGCCGGGTGCTGCGCCGTTGTGGCTGGGTGCGCCCCGCGGCGGAGCCGCAAATGTCACAGCCCCGCGCCCCTAAAAACCTGCAGCAACCGCCCTCTTGCCAGGCGCCGGAGTTCCTCTGCCACCACCACCCGTTCCTCCTCCGGGTCGTTCGTCAGGCGTGAACGGATGCCGGCCAAGACGTGGTCGAGTACCTCGTCCGGGGCCACCCCATCCACGCAGATGACGAACACATGCCCGAACCTCGCCTCGTATGCCGCGTGGGCCGCGTCCAAGGCCATATGTGCGGCCTCGTACGTGTCGTCCGGGAGGACCGGGAGCGACTCGCCCGACAGTGCTTCCGCCAGGTCCCCGGGTGTCAGGTCGTACGACGCCTCGTCGGATGCGGCGAGTAGGGCGTCGAGGTCGGGGTAGGGGCGGTGGTCTGTGAGGCGGCGGGTCCAGCGGTGGCTGTGGAGGCAGTTCAGCAGAGCGGGCCGGATGTCGTCGGCGGGCGCGGAGTTGAAGCCCTCCAGCGATTTCGGGGACCGCGACGTGCGGGACTGCTCGGGCAGCGCCGGTATGGCCACTCGGCCGGGGAGGTCGGGGAGCTGGGGAAGGCGGTGCGCTGGCAGGGTGGGTCCTCGCGTCGCGGACGGTGCGGCAGGGGAGGTAGTGAGAGGTGCGTCACCAGATTATCGGGAGTGGTCATGAGGTGTCCGACAGATGCCCGAATTTCACCCGGACGGGAGAGTTTCGGAACGTGTGGTGGACACCCGCGATCCACCCGGGGCCGTAGGTTGGCGCCGTGAGCCAGCACAGGCGCCGCTCGTCGGCGAAGCAGGTGAAGCAGGGGAAGCAGACCAAGCCGAAGCGCGGGTTGATCGCGGTCGCCGTCGCCACTGCCGTGGTCGCGGGCGGGGTGGGGCTCGGGCTGTGGGCCGCCTCCGGCGACGAGGGGGGTTCCGGGGATACGGCGGTCGGGTCCGGGGACGAGACCTCCGCCGCCTCGCGCGGCGCGGCCTCCCGGTCCGCTTCCCCTTCCCCCACGCCGAGTCCGACCCGGTCGTATCCGCTGTCGCAGACGCCCCGCACCATCCCCGCCGTGCGCTCCCACACTCCCGCGCGCGGTCCCGGGTGGCGGCCCGTCAAGGGGTACCGGGTCGTCGTCGACGACGCCGACCTCGTCGACGAGGGGCGGCTGATCGCCGGGGAGCTGGGGCTGACCTACGGCGGCGAGGCGAGTGACGTGCGCGCCGGGGACGTACGGCTGGCGCTGAACGACGACGAGGGCGCGAACCCGGAGTCGTATGCCATGACCGTGCGCGGTGGGCGGGTGAATATCAGTGGGCCTTCGGACGCCGGGGTGTTCTACGGGACCCGCACCCTCAAGCAGGAAGTGCACGGGGGCGGTACGGCGCCGGAGGGTGTCGTGCACGACCAACCCGCCAAGCCGCGGCGGGGGTTCATGCTGGACATCGCACGCAAACCGTTCACCGCGGGCTGGATCGAGGACCGGGTACGGGAGTTGGGCGACCTCAAGTTCAACGAACTGGGGCTGCACTTCTCCGACGACCAGGGGTTTCGGATCCAGTCCACGACCCATCCCGAGGTCGTGTCGAAGGATCACCTCACCAAGGCGCAGGTGAAGAAGATCGTCGATCTCGCGGCCAGTCGGCACATCACCGTCGTGCCCGAGATCGACTCGCCGGGGCACTTGGGTGCGGTGATCGCCGCTCATCCCGATCTGCAACTGCGGAACGTCTCGGGTGTCGCCACGCGCGGTGCGATCGACATCTCCAAGGACGCGTCCGCCGCGATCGTGGATGAACTCCTCGATGAATACGCCGGGTTGTTCCCGGGTGACCAGTGGCACCTCGGCGGCGACGAATATCAGGCGCTGACCGTCGCCAACCCCCAGGCGTCCTTCCCGCAGCTGACGGCCGAGGCCACGAAGGCCTACGGCTCCGGCGGGACCGTCGCCGACCTCACCACCGGCTGGCTCAACGACCGCGCCGACACGATCCGCAACCACGACCGCACGATGCGGGTGTGGAACGACGGCTTCCTCAAGGGGACTTCGGTGACGGCGGCCAAGGATCTCCAGGTCGCGTACTGGACGGGCAAGGAGATCGGCGCCCGGCAGCCCGTCGCGTATCTGAGCGCGGGGCGCAAGGTCCTCAACTACAACGACGAGTACCTCTATTACGTCCTCGGTGAGCCGCAGACCTTCGTCTACCCGACCGGGCGGCGGATCTACGAGCAGTGGACCCCGCGCGTGCTGCGCGGTACGACGGCCGTCCCCGCGAAGTACGACGGCCAGATCCTCGGCGGGTCGTTCGCGGTGTGGTGCGACCTCGCCAACTCGCAGACCCAGAACCAGGTCGCGGCGGGTATTCGTATGCCGCTGCGGGCCACCGTCCAGAAGTTGTGGGACCCGGGGACGCCCGCGCTGACCTGGACGCAGTTCAAGTCCCTTGCGGACAAGGTGGGTTGAGCGGGGCGGTCGGCGCGGTTGGACGGGCGAGGGTCGGGGAACGTATGTTCCCCTCTCTTTCTCTCTTGCCGTTTCGCACTCGGGGGTCGCTTCACCATGTCCGTTCCCATGCCCACGCCCAGACCTGTGCCCCTGCCCGGCACCTACCTGCGCTCGCCGATCGGGCTCGGCCGCGCCACCGTCTCGCTGCTCGGGCTCGTCATCGCCGCCGATCTGTTCGCCGTCTACGCCGACTTGGTGCTGTACGACGTGACGGACGACCTCATGGACGGCGCGACCGGCGGGGCGGTCACCGGGAGGCTGGACGACGCGGAAACGCTCAACTCGGTGGCCGGCGGCGTCCAGTCGGTCGCGCTGCTCCTGTGCGTCATCGTGTACCTGTGCTGGTTCTGGCGGGTGCGGGCCAACGCCGGGGTGTTCGCTCCCCAGGCGCAGAGCATGAAGCCCGGGTGGGCGATCGGCGGGTGGTTCGTCCCGATCGTGAGCCTCTGGTACCCGCGCCGGATCACCCGTGACATCTGGGACGCCAGCAGCCCCGTGGGGGCCCGCCGGTCGTATGCGCTGGTCAACGCGTGGTGGACGCTGTGGCTCCTGTCGCTCCTCGGTGACCGGCTGGGCACCGTGGACTACGGGAAGGCCGACGCGGCGGACCAGATGCACTCCGGCGCCTACCAGTCGATGATCGCCGACGGGCTCGACATCGCGGCCGGCGTGCTCGCGATCCTTCTCGTGCTGCGCCTGACCCGCATGCAGAACGAGAAGGCACTGGCGGGGCCGGGGGCTCCGGTCGGCGTCTGAGCGCGCTCGGTCGGGTGACCGAACGGTGGCCGAAAATCCCTTCTTCCGTTTTCCCTGCCTGCCCGGGGGTGTCCCGTGTGACACTCCCGGGGTGGAGCACGCAGTCAGGGGAAACGCGGGTTCCATAGGGGAGGGGCCCCGCCGAGGGAGGTCTGGATGAGTCTGGTGGAACTGATCGCGCAGGCCGACGATCGCGCACTGGCCGCCGGCGGACTGGCTTGTTTGGATCGGTGCGTGCCGCTGCTGGGCGGCGACGACGAGGTGCTGCGGCCCCTGTGGACCAGCCTCGCGGAGGGCGCGGTGGGGGAGACATGGGGCCAGTGCCTGGAGCAGGCCCGCGCCAAGCTCCCCGCTCCTTTCGAGGAACCCGGTGAGGAACCCGGAGCCGGAGAGGGACCAGCAGCGGAATCCGGCGAGGACCGTGCCGTGCGGCTCGCCCGCGCGATGCTCGCGACCGCACCGGCGGTTCCGGCCGGCGCTCCGGTGCGGGAGTGGGCCGACGCCTGCTCGCTCGCCTCGCTGCGGATCCACCGGCTCCTGGAGGTCATGGCCCCCGCCGACGGCGCCGACGACATCGACTCCCGCCGTGAAGGTCGTACGGACGGCATGTCGCCCCTCGTCGCCGCCGAGTTGCGGCGCCAGGTCACCGTCTTCGAACTCCTCGCCGGAACCGGGGCGGGCGGGCTCCGCCAGGTCCTCGCGGTGTCTACGGAGGGGCGGCGGATCTTGCGCGCGGTGGTCTCGCGGCGGGCGCGCGGGCGGAGTTGAGCGGGGGAGTTGGGCGCGGGGTCTGTGACCGTCGTGCGGTGGCGGTGGGTCGGTCCTGCGCCGGTCCGGGGAAAAGCCCGGATCGGGGTGACGCAACGGCGTCCCACCATGCTTTTCCTTGTGTGATGACAGAGCAGATGACGGAACTGACGGCAGAACGAACGACAGGTGTGATGACGGTTCAGGAGACACGGCCCTCCGCCGCCGCGCTGCCCGTGCGGTGGGCCGCGGACGCGGTGGCGACCATGCGGGAGGGGGCCCGGGTGCGGCTCGACTACTCGGCGCAGAGCCTGTGGCGGGTCGACCGGTTGATCGAGGAGATACGGCGGGAGGGGCCGCCGTTCGCCGCCATGGAGAACGAGTTGCGCGGGTTCGGGGCGTATGCCGGTGAGGTGATCGCGCGGCAGACCGGCGGGGAGTGGTGGGCGACCGGCGGTGACCACTGGCTGCGTACGCCGGAGGGGCGGCTGTGGGACCCCATCGACGAGGCCCGGCGGTGTTTCGGCGGGCACGGGTCGCTGCGGCTGCTGTGCCGGGACGCGGTGAACTCCGTTCGCCGGTAAGGGAGTTCGCCCCCACGGCACGCCGTACCCGGCGGGGCCCGATCGGCAAAATCGGCGTAATAAGAGACGCTGGCGTTCCCAAAGGGTCGGGTGCGGGAGGACGATGAAGGCGTTCGCCGGACCCGGGGAGGATTCATGGCCGACAACCGTCGTTGGTGGGCGCTGGTCGTCATCGCGCTCGCGCAGTTGATGGTCGTCCTCGACATGACCATCGTCAACATCGCACTGCCGTCCGCCCAGACCGACCTCGGCATGTCGGACGGGAACCGGCAGTGGGTCATCACCGCCTACACCCTCGCGTTCGGCGGGCTGTTGCTGCTCGGCGGCCGGATCGCGGACCTCGCGGGGCGCAAGAACACCTTCATGATCGGGCTGATCGGCTTCGCCGCCGCGTCCGCGCTCGGCGGTGCCGCCGCCAACCAGGGCATGCTGTTCGGCGCCCGGGCGCTGCAAGGAGTCTTCGCCGCGCTGCTGGCCCCCTCCGCGCTGTCGCTGCTCACGACGACGTTCACCGACCCGAAGGACCGCAGCAAGGCCTTCGGCGTGTTCGGCGCGATTGTGGGCGCCGGAGCGGCAGTTGGGCTGCTCGCCGGCGGGTTCCTCACCCAGTACCTGGACTGGCGCTGGTGTCTGTACGTCAACGTGCCCATCGCGCTGATCGCGTTCGCCGGCGCCTGGATCCTGCTCAGCGACAGCTCCCGGCACCCGGACGCCCACCTCGACATCCCCGGCGCGCTCCTCGGTTCCCTCGGCATGCTGACGCTGGTCTACGGCTTCTCCGAGGCGGAGTCGCGGAGTTGGGGCGACGGGCTGGTCCTGACCCTGCTCGCCGCCGGGGTCGTGCTGCTCGGGGCGTTCGGGTTCTGGCAGACCCGGGCGAAGGTTCCGCTGCTGCCGATGTCGGTGGTGAAGGACCGTCAGCGGGTCGGCGCGTTCCTGACCATCCTGTTCGTCACCATCGGCATGTTCGGCGTGTTCCTCTTCCTCACCTACTACATGCAGCGCGTCCTCGGTTATTCGCCGGTCAAGACGGGCGTCGCCTATCTCCCCATCACCGTCGGCATGATCACCGGCTCGACCCAGATCGCGGCCCGGTTCGTCAACCGGGTGCCGCCGCGCACCCTGATGGTCCCGGGACTGCTGGTCGCGGCGGGCGCGCTCGCGCTGATCGCCCAGGTCGGGGTGGAGCCCGCGTACGCCACGTACATCCTGCCCGGGATGCTGATGCTCGGCCTCGGCATGGGTACGGCGATGATGACCTCGGTCTCCCTGGCCACCGCGGGCGTCGCACCCCGCGACTCCGGCGCGGCTTCCGCGACCTTCAACACCGCCCAGCAGGTGGGCGGTTCGATCGGCACGGCCCTCCTCAACACGATCGCCGCCACGGTCACCACCCGCTACGCCACCGCCCACGCGGGCCCCGGCGTGAACGGCAAACTCCTGGAGGCGAAGGCCGCCGTGCACGGCTTCAACGTCGCCACCTGGTGGGCGATGGCCTCGATCCTGCTGGCCGCCCTCATCGCTGGCGTCCTGGTCAACACGGACCGGGTGCCCACAGCGGGCGCGGTGGCGAAGGAGACCCCGCAGCAGCCGGTGGAGACCTCCATCTAAAACCAGGCCTTTGGCCCCAACTGGGTCTACGGCGCCTGCACTTGACCCCGCTCGAAGTACGCGACGAGTTCCGGGTCGAGCGGCGGCACCTCACGCGGGGTGCCGCCGTCGCGCAGTGACTCGGTGGCCCCGGACCCCGCCGCCACCGCCATCCGTGCGGCCACCGGTGAGGTGTCCGTGCGCCCGCCGTGCCGTACGAAGCGCAGGAACTCGTCGATCAACAGCGGGTCGGCGCCGCCGTGTTCGCCGTCCTGGTCGGTGTCGGGGACCCGGTACTCGGCGTCGGCGTGCTCCCGGTATTCCGAGCGGCGGCTGTTCCAGAGCTTCACCGCCGCGCCGGGGCCGTCGCCGAAGTTCTCCAGTCGGCCCGTGTCGCCGATGACGGTGTAGTTGCGCCAGTAGTCGGGGGTGAAGTGGCACTGCTGGTAGGCGGCCAACACACCGTTGTCCAGGCGCATGTTGACCAGCGACACGTCCTCGACGTCGATGACCGGGTTGAGCGCGCGCTGGGTGTGCGGGGGCCAGTGGCCGTCCTCGGTGTACCAGTCGGGGGTCTTCGGTTCGCCGGGTGCGCGCCGGTGCGGGAGATCGCCGTAGACCAACAGGTCGCCGAGCGCCTGCACTTGGCGAGTGTAGCCGCCGGCCAGCCAGTGGATTACGTCGAGGTCGTGTGCGGCCTTCTGGAGCAACAGGCCTGTGCTGTACCGGCGTTCGGCGTGCCAGTCCTTGAAGTACCAGTCGCCGCCGTAGCCGACGAAGTGCCGTACCCACACCGTCTTCACCGCGCCGATCGCGCCGCCCTCGACGAGGTCGCGCATCAGGCGGATGACCGGCATGTGGCGCATGTTGTGGCCGACGTAGAGGCGGGTGCCGGTCTCGTGGGCCGTGCGCAGGACGTGGTCGCAGCGGGCGACGGTGATGTCGAGGGGCTTCTCGACGAGGACGGGCTTGCCCGCGCGCAGGGCCTCGCAGGCGAGGTCGGCGTGGGTGTGGTCGGGGGTGAGGACGAGGACCGCGTCGACGGCGGGGGACTCGACAACTTCCGTGTGGGAGGCGGTTGTCGAGGCGCCGGGGAAGTCCTTCGCCGCCTCCGCGCGGGCCGCCGGGTCGGGGTCCGCCACGGCGGTGACGCGGGCGCCCGCGCCGGGGCGGTGGGCGACGCGGGCGAGGCTGCCGCGCAGGCCGTAGCCGAGGACACCGATACGGAGGTCGGACATGGGTCTCCTTCGTTCGCGGGGACGCCACGGGCGGACGTACACCGGGGCCAGAGGGACCGTGCCCCGTCGACGGGCCGGAGATGTGTCGGGCGGCCTGCGGGCTGTGACGTTTCTGTGAGGTGCGGCGCTGATGGCGATGGGGGGGGTGCACAGTCCTTGGGCCAGACAGGCGAGCCCCGGCGCGGGCACGCGTACGACGGGGAACTGGGCGCTGCCGTCGCGCGGGCCCAGGAGGGCGACGACGGCGCTTTCGCCGTCGCGTACCGGATCGTGCAGCCCGGGCTGCTCGGGTATCTGCGCGGGCTGGTCGGCGACGAGGCCGAGGACGTGGCGTCCGACGCCTGGCTGGAGATCGCCCGCGACCTGGGCCGGTTCCGCGGCGACGGGGCGGGCTTCCGCGGCTGGACGGCGACCATCGCCCGGCACCGGGCGCTCGACCATCTGCGCAGACAGCGGGTGCGGCCGCGACCGGCGGCGCTCGAACAGGACGTACTCGAACTGCCCGGTCCGCACAGCACCCACGACCAGGCGCTGGAGTCCCTGTCCACCGAGTACGCCCTCGGTCTGGTGCGGGGGTTGCCGCAGGACCAGGCCGAGGCTGTGCTGCTGCGGGTGGTCGTGGGGCTCGACGGGCCCGCCGCCGCGCGGGTGTTGGGCAAGCGGCCGGGTGCGGTGCGGACGGCCGCCTACCGGGGGTTGAAGCGGCTGGCCCGCGAACTGGGCGTGCCGGAAAGGGATGGTGACGGACACCATGGCTGAACACGACACGGGCCGTACGGGCCGTCCCGAACTCCCCGGTCTGCCCGCTCTGTTGGGCGCGGCGTTGCGCGACGGTGAGGTGGACGGCGAGGCCGAACGGCGGGCGGTGGAGGCGTTCTTGGAGGCGTTCAGGGATGCGGGGAGGCGGACGGCGCCGACGCGCAGGCAGGACGACTGGCGGCCGCGGGGTACCGCCTCGTAAGGGGTGGGTCAGGTGGTGGCCAGGGCTTCCGTGGGGGTGAGGCGGGAGGCCCGGACGGAGGGGTAGACGCCGGCGGCCATGCCGATGAGGAGGGCGCCCGCGAAGCCGCCCGCCACCGCGGGGAGCGGGATGACCGGGGGCCAGTTCTGGTAGGTGGCGTAGGCGACGGTCGCGAGGATCCCGAGGACCGTGCCGGCCAGGCCGCCGAGGCAGGACAGGGCCACGGACTCGGTGAGGAACTGCCCGCGGATCTGGCCCTTGTTGGCGCCCAGGGCCCGGCGTAGGCCGATCTCGCGGCGGCGTTCGAGGACGGAGATGACCATGGTGTTGGCCACGCCGATCCCGCCCACCAGCAGGGCCACTCCGGCGAGGCCCAGGAACAGGGCGGAGAACGTGGTCTCGGTGGCGCGTTTGGCGGCCAACGCGTCGGAGGGGCGGCTGACTTGGACCATGCCGGGGAGTTCGGGGTAGATCGTCTGGGCGAGGACATCGCGTACGGCGTCGATGCCGTCCTCGCGGGCCTTGACGTAGATCACCGTGGGGTGGCCGGCGAAGTTCAGCTGGGCGCGGGCCGCGTCCCAGCCGACCAGCACCGAGCGGTCGATGTCGGGGGAGAGCGGGGTCCGCGCGAGGATGCCGATGACGGTGAACCAGCGCTGGTTGATGTAGATCTGCGGGGCCGGTCGGCCGGGGACTATCTGCGCGATGCCCATGCGGGTGGCGGCGACCGAGCCGAGGACGACCGTGGGGAACCTCTGGGTGCTCGCGCTGAGGAAACTCCCGGACTGGACCTTGGCGTTGATGGCATGGAGCAGGTTGGTCTTGCTCGCCAGGACCGTGAGGCCCGCGTAGTCGTCGGCGTCGATGTGGTCGTTGCGGAACACCTCGGCATGGGTGTTGGCGACGGCGCTGGCCACCGTGACCGGGCCGATACGGCGGACCATGTCCACGGACTGGGGCGGCAGCAGGACGGGTTCGCTCTGGTTGGGGACCGGGACGGCCTGGAGCATGTTGGTGCCCAGCGCGGAGAGCTGGTTCATCAGCGCCTTCTGGCTGGAGGCGGGGATGCCGGTGACCACGATCATTGTGGCGATGCCGATCGAGATGCCCAGCGCGGACAGGGCGGCGCGCATCTTGCGGGTGTGGATGCCGAGCAGGCCCAGGCGCAGGATGTCCAGCGGGGCCAGGCGGACCGGTTTGGTGTCGGTGTCGGCGAAGGTGCGGGCGGCGGCGGGCCGGTGGGGTGCGGTGGTGGTCATGGCCGGCCTTCGCTGTGGGTGTCGGTGAAGGTGTCCGTGCGGATCGCGAGGGTGTCGTCGGCGGTGAGATCGGCGGTGCTGATGGCGAGGGTGTCCTGGTCGAAGCCGCCGGTGCGGACGTCGGCGACCAGGCGGCCGTCGAGGATCTCGACTCTGCGGGGCAGCCGTTGGGCGATGTCTCGGTCGTGGGTGATGATCGCGATGGTGGTGCCCTCGCTGTTCAGGGTGGTCAACAGCTCCAGTACGGCACGGCCGTTGGCGGTGTCGAGAGCGCCGGTTGGCTCGTCCGCGAGGACCAGGGCGGGGCGGTTGACCAGCGCGCGGGCGATCGCGACGCGCTGGCGTTCACCGCCGGAGAGCTGGTTCGGGAGGTGTCCGGCGCGCTGGGCCAGGCCGACCCGGGCGAGCGCCTCGCGGGCCAGCGGCCGGCGTTGGCGGCGCGGGACACCGGCGTAGAGGAGGCCGGTGGCGACGTTCTCGGCGGCGCTCAGGCCGTCGGTGAGGTGGAACTGCTGGAAGACGAAACCGAGGAGACGGCCGCGCAGGGCGGAGAGCCGGCGGTCGGAGAGGGTGGCGACGTCGTGGCCGCCGATCTCCACGGTGCCGCTGGTCGGCCGGTCCAGGGTGCCCATGATGTTCAGCAGCGTCGACTTGCCGGACCCCGACGGGCCGACGATGGCGAGGAGTTCGCCCTCCTCGATCGCGAGGGAGACGCCGTCGAGGGCGGTGACTCCGCC
The DNA here is from genome assembly GCF_044457795.1 of Streptomyces sp. NPDC050528. NCBI lineage: Bacteria > Bacillati > Actinomycetota > Actinomycetes > Kitasatosporales > Streptomycetaceae > Streptomyces > Streptomyces sp. NPDC050528. The sequence continues at coordinate 1,244,919 of NZ_JBITHH010000001.1, read as the reverse complement.
GGGGTAGGCCATGCCCGCGTTGATCACGGCGAGGACCGGTCGGCTCTTCACGACGTGGTCACCACCTTCAGCCCGGCGTCGAGACCGGCGCCGGTGACCTCCACCAGGCCCTTCGCGAACATGCCGGTCTTCACCGCGATCAGCCGCCCGCCGGGCAGTTGGACGGCGTACCCGCCCTCGCTCAACGCCAGCAACGCGCCGACCGGTACGGCGAGAACGCCCTTGCGGGTCTCGGAGGTGAAGGCCACCTGGACGGGGGCGGCGGTCAGTTTCGCGACCGCGCCGGTGTCGGGAACCCGGACGGTGACGGTGAGTTGGGCGGGGCCGCCTCCGCCGCCGGTGTCACCGTCCGTGGTGTCGGCGGCGGTGGCGCCGACCGCCTCGATCGTGCCGGAGACGGTGGAGTTGTCGGGGAGGGTCACGGTGACGTGGTTGCCCCGGGCCATGGTGCCGACGGCGGTCGCGTCCACGGGTACGGACACCTTCTTGGTGGTCGAACTGACCGTCATCAGGCTGCTGTTGGCGTCGTCGCCGGTCTGCGCCTGCACCGCGCCGACCCGTACCTCGCCCGACTGCACGATGACGTCGCCGATGCCGAGGACGCCGGTGGCGGGCATGCCGACGTGGGTCTGCCAGCGCTTGACGGCGGCCATCAGGTCGGCGGTGAGGATGCCGTCGCCCGCCTTCACCTTGACGGTGGTTGTGGTGGGGGTCGGAGCGGGGGCCGGGGTCGCGGAGGGGGCGGCTGTGCCGGTGCCTGTCTTGGCGGATGTGTCGTCGCCGGTCGCGCCTTTGGCGTCGGACTCATCTGCCGCGCCGGTATTGGCAGTTGTGCCGGTCGCGTCGGCAGTAGTGGGGGCCGGGTGCTGAGTGACCCATGTACCCGCCGTTGGTTGCGGCCCGATGTCGTAGCCGAGCCGCTTGAGGTTGTCCGCGACGACGCGTACGTCGGGGCCGGTCGTGCCGCGTGCGTTCAGCGTGCGGTACAGGGGGGTGGCGCCGTAGAACACCGGGACCGGCACGTTGTCCACCTTGTACAGCGGGTGGCCCCGGGACACCCGCGCGCCCGGTGCCGGGAGCCAGGTCACCAGTCCGGCCTTCGCGCCCTTGACGGGAGCGGCCTTGCTGTAGCCCAAAGTCCCGCTCAGCGTCTGGGCGTTGGACAGATCGGTCCGGGCCACGGTCGCGGTGCCGACGTGAGCCGAAGCGGCAGCCGCTGTGCCCGGCTTCGCGTTCCCGTCCTGCCATACGGTGATGCCGAGCGCGGCGGCCGTGACACCGGCCAGGGCCACCGCCCCGATCTTCAACCGCCGCTTCCCGCGCCGCGAACGGGTGTTGTCGGCATCGTCGTCGGCACCGGAGATCTCCGGCGCGCGGTTCTTCACGGCGCGCGTCACCGGTACGCCTCCAGTTTGCACTTCCGCTGCAACGCGTCTTCCTGGGCCTGGGTGAGGTGGGAGTCGCCGTCGTAGTTCCAACCGGAGCCGTCGGAGAGGCCCTTGACCTTGAGGCCGCCGGCGTTCAGGCACTTGATGTCTTTGCGGAAGTCGTCCAGGTAGTGCGGGTTCTTCGCCGGGTCCTCCTCGGGCGGCTGGACCGGCTTCTTCGAGAGACACGCCTTCAGGGCGGCCGGGTACTTGGAGGTGTCGGCGGCCGGGAACCACCCGGTGGCGCCCGGCTTGTGCGCGGTGGGGACGCCGTGGTCGTGCAGGCAGGTGAACCAGATTCCGAACAGGCGGTCATGCTCCGCGTCGGTGGTGTCGATGCGGAGTTGGGGGCGGCCCGCTTCCGCCGCGGCGCTCGCCGAGGCTGCCGCGCCGCTCGCGCTCGGGCTGTTGATCGAGGCGACGCCGGCGTTCTTGTCCTTGCCCTTGTCCTTGGCTGCGGTGCCGCCGCCTTCGCCGCCGGAGCCGCCGCACGCCGAGAGGAGAAAGAGCGCCGCTGTGACGCCGGCGGCGGCCAACGCGGGGGAGCGCCTTCGCTGAGTGAGGTTCGACATGGCGGCACCGTGTCCCGAGGATATGAAGATCCTGTCAGACCGCAGTCAGACTTCTGTCTGGTGTTCTCGCGCTTCTGTCTGATGTTCTCGCGCCGGCTTCGGGGCGCGGCGCGTGGACGGACGCCCCCGCGCGAACCCGCTACTTGAACGCCTTGACCTGGCACTCGACCCGGTATGTGTCGAAGTCGGACCGCTCCATGTCGCCGTTGTTCACCAGCGCCCAATTGCCGTTCTTGACAAGGCTCTTGATCCCGTGGCCGTTCATGCACTTCACCATCGCGCGCACACCGTCGCCGTAGCGCGGATTGGTGGCCGGGTCCAACTCCCGTGGCTGCAAAGGGGTCTTCGACTCGCACGCTTTGAGTGCGGGGCTGCCGGCGACGGGCTTGTGGTCCTTCGGTACGCCGTGCTGCTCAAGGCAGTGCGTCCAGCCGGCCCATTTCCTGTTGATCTCCGCGGCGGTGTCGTCCAGCCGGATCCGGACCTCACCGGCGTCCGCGGCGGCGGACTGCCCGGCGCTCACGGAGGGGCTCTCGGCGGAGGGGCTCTTGATGGAGGCGACGCCTTCGTCGCGGGTGGCCTTGCTTCCGCCTCCGTCTCCGCTCCCGCTCCCGCCGCCGCAGGCGGTGAGCAGGGCGAGGGCCGCGGCGGCCGCGGCGGTGGCCAGGACGGGGTGGAAGACGCGGAAGACAGGGCGACGGGTGATGTGCGTTGAGGAGAACATGGCGTCAACGTGCCGTGCGGCTGTGAAGAACCTGTCAACAGCCGGTCAGCGTCGGGTCAGTCCGTGAGGGACACCGCGGAGACGGCCGGGGCTGCCACTCCTGGTTTCTGTCTGTTCCTGACCGCTACTGGTCACGCGCTGGGCTTGCGGTAAGGGTGCCTGGCATCTGTGGGCTGTCGCGCCCGGCGCGGGCAGGTTGCCTGCGGAACGGTCCTGCCGTGTAAATGCCAGGGGTTCGACTCCCCTGGGCATCCACACCATGCACCCCTCTAACCTGCGAAAATGCGGACAGGGTGGTTCTTTTGTCGCGATTTTCCGTGCTGACCTGTCAGCACGGTGGCAGTCCTTCCTCGGACTGCCTCAGCGTCGTCGGCCTCGTGGTCCTCGGCCCAGGAACAGCTCATCACGGGGGTGAAGGTGCGTCACAGGCCAGACCTGAGAGACAGGCATCCCGGTAGGAGGACTCGTAAATGCGTTCACCGGCGACCTTCGCGCCGGTCAGGGCCGCGCACATGGCGAGGACCATGACAAGTTGGGTGACGGCAACCACAGGTACCCGGCGGATTCCGGCTACAACAGCTGCAACCAGGGCGGCTGCCGCCACGAACACGGCCTTCTGCAGGTAGGGGCCCGGCGGCGCACCGTAGTCCTGCGCGTCAAAGGCCGACCAGTAGGACGAAATCCAGGACAACCAGATCAGGCCCAGAGCCAACAGCTCGACAACAGCCAGGCCCACGGACACGGCCACGGCCCGACCAGTACGTTCAGGATCTGTACTCACCCGGCCAGAATCCATCCGGCAGGCACGCGAAGTCATGAGTATCCCTACTTAAATGGGTGCGGGGGTGTGAGTCGACACTCCGCACGCGCCGTGGTCCTTGAGATCGGGTTTGCCGTCGGAGATCAGCGCGGTGAGTTTCCGTGCCTCCCCCTCGAACGCGGCTGCGACTCAGGGGTGGGGATGGCCGGGGCCTGAGTACGCGTACCCAGGCCCCGGCCCGGGGGAAGGGCCTGGAACTCGGCCTCTTCCCCGGACTTCCTCGCTTCCCTACGGCAGATACTGCTGCAGCACGTCGGCGTAGAGGCGGGCTCCCGCGATCTTCGGATGGAACGACGCCATGGCGGGCTTGGGTGATTCGGCGTCCGCCTGGGAGCGTCCGTTTTCCACGATGCCGTTCACATCCTCAGGATTACCGCACACCGTCTTGCCGTAGAACGTGTTGCGGGGATCAGCGAACACCGCGTTGATCCCGTCCTGGGACTTGGCGTCCGACGCGGCGCCGCCCATCTCCGTGTCCAGCATGTCTGCGACCGAGTTCAGCCAGGGAGCCTCCTCCTCCATGCCGATTCCCGCCACGCAGTCCTTGGCCCCCGACAGCAGCTCCGGGTAGCCCATGAGGATGATCTTCGCGTTCGGCGCCACATCGTGAATCCGCGTCAGCACCGCCCTGATGCGTGGCCGGACCTGGTCGTGCAGCCATGTGGGAGCCCAGTCCTTGAGCGGTCCGGTGTCTCCGGCGACGTCCTCGCCTGTGATCGGGTCCTTGTTCCCTATCGCCGTGTTCTGGCACTGCTCCGTTCCGGCGCCGTATGCGCATTGCGTGAACACATCCGAGAACCTGGCGTCGTTGCCGCCGACCGACAGGGTGACCAGGGTGGTGTTCTGGTCGAGGTAGCCGGCGTCGATCTGGGGCACTTCGTGGGACTGTCCGCTGGTGAGAATGTTGTAGGTGCGGGCACCTGAGCAGGCGATGAAGTGGTAGTCCGTCTGTGTGTCGAGGCTGTCGGCCAGGGCTCCGATGGAGGTGCCGGAGCCGGGTAGCGTCGCCTGCCGGGACCAGGCGAGCTTGGAGCGGTGGCACTTGTCGATCAGCGCGCTGTTCACATTGTCCATGTGGTCGGTCTCCGGGAAGAAGTCCGTGCCGCCGGCCCCGCTGGCGCCCTCGCCCGAAGAGTGGGAGTCGCCCATTGCCACAATGGAGTTCGCCGGCTTTCCGGTGAGGGGCTGGAAGGCCACCGCGTCCCACGCGATGTCCTCGTCCCCTGTGCCGTCCGCCGTCGAGTTCGACAAGGACACTGTCGGCGTCCCGGTGAAGTGGAACGCCCCGATGCTGACCCAGCCGCCGGCGCGCTGCAATACGACCCTGTTCGGGCTGGTGCTGTCCGAGCCCCCGACGGTATAGGTGGCCTGCCGGGTCTGGGCGCCGGTGTCGGGCAGATACACCAGGACGCGGGCCCAGCTGAGGTTCTGGTTGAGCGTCCAGGTGCCCTTCATGGTCATCGGCCCGTCGGCGCCACCGAGATGGGGCGTATCGCGGGTGTGCGTGTACCAGTAGTGCCCCTGATAGCCACCGCCGACCTGATGCAGATCGGCCTTGGCCTCGAACGGGCCGAGGCCGGGACCGGTTGCTGCCGGGTCCGCGTTGAAGGCGAACTTGAAGGTTCCGCTCGAATAGGACTTCCCGCAGCTGCTCCAGGTCTCGGTGGCGTCGGGTACGGAATCGACCAACCAGGAGCCGTTGGGCCGGCCGTCGTTGGCCGCGCCGGAGCAGAGCGGGGTTCCGTACTGCAGGCGGTTGCCGCGGCCGGGCTCACTGATCAGGGTCACGTACTTGATGTTCTCGAAGCCGCAGGTGGTGGCGCAGTCGGACTTCCAGGTGGCGTTGGACTCGTGCCACCAGTACTGCTTGTAGCAGTCCGCGTTGGGGCAGTCGGGTGGACTGGTCGCGCTGCAGTTGTTCTTGGTGTTGCAGAAAGTATCGAGCGTCGGGTTGGCGTGTGCCCGGTTGTACTTCGCACTGTTGATGTCCACGACGGTCCGGTCGGTGCCGTTCCAGTACGCGGGGCGGAAGCCGGCGGAGGAGAATCCGGACTCGCCCGGCCAGTCCTGACGGCCGGAAGTGGCATAGGAGTGGCCACTGTCCATGGACCAGGAGGCCCATCCCAGCACTTTCTCCTCGTACGGCCAGTCCTGCGGATGCGCGGCGTCCTTGATGGCCAACGCGTCGAGGTCGGTGTTCATGAAAGCTTTACGGGTGGGCGGGTAGTCGGGGTTGGCGGGGTTGTTGAACCAGCCCAGGCCCCAGTTGGTATCCGCTCCGGGTTTGTTGAAGCCGAGGTTGTAGTTCCATACGGCGGTGAACCAGTTCTCCGGCTTCGAGGGGTCGTCGTTGTTGGCGGTGACCATCTGGCCGCTGGTGTGGACCTCGTTCCATTTGTCGGCGAGGATCTTCAGCGAGGCGGCGATGTTGGTGGCGTAGTCGAGCGCCACGGCCTTTTGCAGGGTTGGCGACAGGGCTGTCTCCTTGTGCCCGTTGTCGTCGGTCTTCTCGTAACCGGCCAGGCGCATGCCGTCGGTGACCTGGCCGACTCCGTAGCCGCAGTCGGACTTCGTCCAGTTGATCTTCCAGTGGGCGGCCGGCGTGGTCGCTTTGCCGTCATGGCCGTAGAAGCCGTCGACCGCGGCGAGTGGGTTGCCCATCTGCCCCGGGATGGAGCCTTGTTCCGCCTGCCACAGGTTGGACTCCTGGGCCAGGATGCCGAGTTCGACCTGGGCGGGGATACGGCTGCTGCCGTTGCCGCCGTTCAGGGTCGGGATGGGGAACAGGCCCTGCGGGTCGATCGTGCCGATACCGGTCTGTGAGCGCCAGCCGCCCTGGGTGAGGTAGTTGGAGCGCAGGTTTCCGCGGACTGCCATGTCCACGGCCCATTCCACCTGGTTGGGGGTTGGCTGCAGGGCCAGCTGACCGACGTCGTTGCGGGGGACCGAGCACCAGCGGTCGGTGTCCACCGGGTCGTTCTCGATACTGGCCGCCGCTGCCGACGCCTTGGCGCTGGGAGTGCCGGCCAGGGCCGGGGACAGCCTGGCGCCCCCCACCGCCGCGCCGGGCTCGGCGGCGAGCTGCGTGGTGGGCTTCCCGGTGGCCGTCGCGACGCCGGTGACCGTGAGGGCGTGGCCGGGCTCGGCGGGAACGGGCTCACCACCCTTGGTGAAGCCCTTGCCCGCGTTCTTGACGTTGTCCAGGCCGCTCTGGACGGCGTCGGAGAGGACAGGGTTGACGGCCAGTCGGCCCAGGCTCGACACGTCGGCTTCTGCCGGCGCGTCCAGCAGGCTCACCCCGCTGCCCGACAGCCGCGTCGTGCCGGAAGGCTTGCCGGTGAGGAACACCCGGCTGGTGCCGGCCTGCTTCAGAGCGAGCTGCTCCAGCTTGCCGGTGGCGACAGTGGCGACCTTGCCCGCTGTGTATGTCTTGGCGTGTGTCGTGGTGTTGCCCGTGCGGTCGAGGAAAGCGATCTTCCCGCCCGGAAGCGCGTGGATGTCGTACGGGGCCCGGCTGGTCCTGACGAGGGTTTTCGTGCTGCCTTTGCGGTCGATGTGCACGAGCTGGTTGCCGAGCGCCGCGATCACACCGTCGCTCACGGGGACCGGGGAGGTGACCTGCCCCTGTGCGACGGTGTCGGCCATGGTGCGGCCGTACGTGTCCACCGTCATCAGTCGTGACTCGCCGTCCCGCTGCGAGGTGAACGCCGCCGTGTGCGTTGCCGGGTTGCAGGTGGGGTCGAAGTAGGCGAGAGACGCGGTGAACGCAAGCTTGTTCACCACTCCCTTGTCGAGATCGACGATCGCCGTGAAGGCTCCCCCGAGCATCATGTCGGGGTGGTTGGTGAAGGTGCGCGGGGCGTAGACGACTGCCGCATGGGCGTGGTCGATGACGCACGCGTTGCCGATCCAGGTGTCACCGGGCATGCCCGGTTCGTTCAGGACTGCCGCGGTCTTCCACGTGTACGCGGATGAGCTGTCGGCGACCAGCAGGTGGAGACCGTCGCTGTCCGCGGCTGCGGTGACGGCCCGGTCTGTGGACGTCTTCCAGTCCGAACCGAACGTTCCGGCCGGTTTCGCGATTCTGGTGGGGGGTCTGGCGGTGGAATCGTGTGCCGGGTGTGTGCTTGTCGGAGGCGCGTCTGTGGACCGTTGCTCAAGGCCCGACGCGGTGGACTGGAGGAGTCCGACCAGGACCCCTCCGGCTGCTATTGCAGCTAAAGATATCCGTGCTTTTTTGCTGTATCTCACAGAATTGAACCATTTCTGTCAGGAGCGTGACTGGCTGAGTGCGGGGCCTCTATGCCCTTCGTCAAGGCGCCCGGGACGCTGATGCGTTGACGGGCCAGGCGGAGGAGGGCCTGGGGGTGGGTTTTTCCGCGGCCTCGTCGGCGGTCGTAGGTGGTGCGAGAGGCGGGGGTGGCGTTCATGCAGGCGAATGCGGAGAGAAGCAGGGCGCATTTGAGCTGCCTGTTTCCGCCCGCCCGTGACCAGCGAAGGCTGTGAGGGCCGGGCGGTGGTATTTCCGCGGGTGTCGCCGGTGGTGTCGAGGGCCGCGCGGACGATGGCCTCAGGAGCCTCCGACCGGGCACGAGTGGGGCCGCCCACCCCGGGGTGAGAGTGACAGCAGGTCAGTTGGTGCCGGCGAACGGGTCGTTCTGGACGACCTTCAAGCTGATCCTCGTGTCGTTCGTCCCGGTCGTGGCGCCGGAGGCCGTGATGTCCGCCTGGGTCGGCCACGTGGTGTCCGGCCAGACGTCGCCGGCCTTCTCGACGACCGTGAACGGCGACTTCCGCCCGCCGCCCACGACCGTCACGGTGACGGTGTAGGCCACGCGTTCGTCACCGCTGTTGTGGAAGGTCAGCGGGACCAGGACCCGTCCCGACACCAGGCGGGGCGTGTACGCGACGACCTCACCGTGCGCCGCCGTGGCCGCGGCCTTCCCGAATCCGTAGTCCTCGGGATCGGGAACAGCGGTGTTCGTCGGCCGGACGGGATCCCCGCTGGGGGCGGCCGCCGCACGCCGGGGAACGCGGTACGGAGGACGTGTCGGCCCGGTCGCTTCCCTGGCTGCCGCAGGCGGTCAGAGCGAGCGGTCCTGCGGCCATGGCCACCAACAGGAAGCGCGCGCAGGCCTGGGTTGTGCCGGGTCGGTTCTCAGTCACAGGTGAACATGTACTCGGAGGTGTAGGTGAAGTACAGGTTGCTGGAGCTCGGCCCCATCTTCGCGGTGACGGGTGCGCAGACGGCGCTGGCGACGTAGACCGGGCCCGCGTATTCACTGAAGTTCCCCGAGTCCGTGGCGCAGCCGGTGCCGTCCACCTTGCACACGTGCAGGTACATGTACCGCGCCGTCCCGACGTTGTTGTCGAGGATGGCGCAGCCCTTGCCGCCGTTCTGGTAGGAGAACAACGTGGCATACCGCAGGTTGGGGTCCGTCCCCTCCGGAAGCGGGACGGCGTGGAACAGGGTGTACCCGGTCCCGCACACGGTGGCCGCTGCCGCCGCGGCCTGCGGGTCGGCCTCGGCGATGGCCCGGGTGGTCGCGTCGGCCGCCTTCGCGAGCGGAACGGCGGGCCGGTCGACGGCCACCGCCTGCGGTCCGGCCACCACTCCCAAGGCCAGCATCCCGGCGACGGTGACGGCACGCAGACTCGTCCTGAGCTGGAACATGGTTACTGACTCCCCCTCGAAGCACGACGAATACGGATCGATGACGCTGGTCAAGCGCCTCTTGGAGGGCGGTCCCCCCGAGCCCCACTCAATCCGCACAAACGTTTGAAACGCGGTGCCAACTTAGGTGCGAGGTTGAACTTTCGACAGGGGGTGGCGCGTACATGACTGAAAGGTGCCGATTAAAGGAATCATCAAGGGCATGCCAAAAGACGGCTGGGAGCTGATGATCATCCACCTCTGATCGGCGAAGCGGAACGGAGCCTCCTGGAACGGAACGACTGAAACAGGAGTCCCATGACCACCAAGGCTGACGCGGTCTCACGCTTCGCGACCAGGTAGTTGTAAGGCTCGACGGGAGCTCCGCGATCTTCCCTGTCGCGAAGGCAGGTGCACGCCGATGATGTCGGCCTCGCGCATCACGCGCTCGACGTACTTGTGGTTGACCCGCCGAGCCGCAACTCGGCGGTGACGCGCGGAGGAGCCGTAAGTGCCGTTTCATTCGGTGTGGATCTCGCGGGTCTTCCCGGTTGGTTCGGCATCGGAGAGGGCCCGCTCGGGCGGGCGCCGTGTCCGTTCTCGTTCCGGTCGCTCACTGAGTCGTGTGCACTGCCCGGCGTAGGTGGAGCAGTCGCGCCGGATCCACCGTCAGCAGGAATTTGCCTGGGTTCCGGGCGGGTGAGTGGTGGCAATAGCGCCGTCGTTCACACCGCCGTCATGGGAGATCAACGATGCGCTGGCAGGCCCGCAGAGGTTCGTACGGACCGGCGCAGTCGCGGCGGAGCACTTCGCGCAGGCCGGTCGGTAGGGCACCAGGGGTGGACAGCCAGGGGGCGCGGACCCGGGGTGAGGAGTGCCCGGCTGGCACCGGGAGCGGGCGTCGAGTGCATCCTGGCGCTGTTGAGCGTCGTACGTCCTGGGCCTGGTGAAGATCGTCGTGCCGATCGACATACGGAGTCATCGGCTGGTCCTGGATGTCGGGGCGCGCGCTCGGTTCTCGGCCTCTGCCGGGAAAAATCCGGCGCGCTCAGATCCCGCCGTGCTGAATGCGCAGGCCGTGGCGTCCCCCCAAGTCCCCTGGCGGGTCGCCGTTCTTCGCCACGATGACCTGAGTTGGAACGTCGCTGAGCAGACCTTGGTGGACGTGTTCGACGACGTCGTGCGTGAGACGGCCGTCGGCGGCGCGGACGTCAGGGGTGAGGAGTCGTCCCTGGGATCTGATGGACCCCATCGCCCTCCGTGCCATCACTCGCCGCTCAGGCCGGCGCGATGGGCGGGAAGTGCTTGGCGCGGAAATCTGCGAGTGTCTGTTCCACACCGGCGATGACCAGCCGCAAGAACTCCCGGCCGTCGATCGTCCGGGCTGAGCCGCAGTCTGAACATCTGGACGGGCTCTGATTGCACGTGTGAGCCACCAGCTGCTGCCGAGACGGCGACCGGCGGTCCCTACTGGTCACGCGCTGGTCATGTTGGTCGCGAATGTCATGCATCGCCGCAGGCCAGAGCAGCAAACCGCGGAGACGGCCGGGGCCGCCACCCCCCACAGGAGAGGCCCCGGCCGTCGCGCTGTACGGGCCGCGCGGCGGCCCGTACTTTTTACAGCGCCATGAGTGCGTTTTCTGTCACACCGCACCCCCGAACCAAGTAGTTGCAGCTTGTACGGACATGGACGAGGAACAGTTTCAGGTCGTAACGTGCCTTTCGCGCCGGAGTGCGGACGCGACCAACACCATTCGAGGGACCACGTGCTGGGGGACGACGCGGAGCTGACCGCCGCGGTGCTTGCGGCACAGGACGGGGACGAGACCGCGTTCCGGACTGTGTACCGCACGGTGCACCCACGGTTGCTCGGATACGTACGGACGCTGGTCGGCGATCCGGACGCGGAGGACGTCGCGTCCGAGGCCTGGCTGCAGATCGCCCGTGACCTGGACCGGTTCAGCGGGGACGCGGACCGGTTCCGGGGATGGGCGGCCCGGATCGCCCGCAACCGCGCCCTGGACCACATACGGATGCGCGGCCGCCGGCCCGCGATAGGCGGCGACGAGACCGAGCTCACCGGCCGCGCCGCCGAGTCCGACACCGCCGGCGAGGCCATCGAGGCCCTGGCCACCGACAGCACCCTCTCCCTCATCGCCCAACTGCCGCAGGACCAGGCCGAGGCCGTCGTCCTGCGGGTGGTCATGGGCCTCGACGCCAAGACCGCCGCGGAGACCCTCGGCAAGCGGCCCGGCGCCGTCCGCACGGCCGCGCACCGCGGTCTGAAACGGCTCGCGGAACTGCTCGGCGGCGACCCGGATTCGGCCGCGGCCCTCGACGCCCTGCCGCCCCAGCGAGACCCGCGCGACCGCGCGGTGACGTCCGCCACTGTGACGCATACGCGCGCGCGGACGCAGAAGGACATGTGATGGCCGACGAGCACTACAGATGGCTGGACCGCGAGACCGCCGAGCGTCTGCTGCGCGGCGAGTCCCCGGAAGCCGTCGATCCGGCCGCCCGCGAACAGGCCGAGCGGCTCGCCAGGACCCTCGGCGCGCTGTCCGTGGAACCCTCGCCCGCCAAGGTCGAACTCCCGGGCGAGGAAGCCGCGTTGGCCGCTTTCCGGGCGGCGCGCACCGGCAACGATGTCGCGGTTCTCGGGCGGCGCGGCCGGGCGCACTCCTCCGACGCCGGGCTCGTCCGGCTCGGCCGGCCGGTCTCGACCGTCCCGGGTTCCCGCTGGGGAAGGCCCGTGCGCTACGGCCTGACCGCCGTGCTCGCCGTCGGGATGCTCGGCGGGGTCGCGGTCGCGGCCGCCACGGGAGTCCTCCCCACGCCGTTCCACGACGACCCGGCGCCCGCCGCCTCGATCTCCGCCGCCGAGACACCGCCGGACCGCACCCTCGTCTCGCCCTCGCCGAGCGGCACCGGCGGCGCGGGTACGCCCACCACGGGCGGCGGTTCCGACGACTCCTCCGGCGAGGCCGCCGGCAGCGGCACGAACCCCACGCCCTCCACCGGCGCCGGTGACGACAAGTCCGTCGGCTCCGGCACATGGTGGCGGGGTGTCACCTCGTCCTGCCGTGCCGTGCGCGACGGCAAGCCCCTGGCCCCCGGCCGCAAGCACACCCTGGAGGGTGCGGCGGGCGGTACCTCCCACGTGTGGACGTACTGCAAGGGCCTCCTCCAGGACACCGGCACCGACACGGACGACAAGACCGGCGGCAAGGGTGGCGGCAAGGGCGACACCGGCAACGGCAAGACCGGTGGCGGTCAGGGCGGCGACCAGAACGACTCCGACGAGCAGGCCGGCGGCCAGAGCGGCGGCGACGACGGGCACATGGCCCCGATCGCACCGGGCGGCGGCAACGGCAGCGGCGGCGGCAACAACGGTGGCAGCGGCGGCGGTCACGACGACAACGGAGCCTCCACCACGAGCCCCTCGACCTTCACCCCGCTCGCCCGGCACCAGGCGCCGCCCACCCCGGCCCCGGCACACACCACCGACACCCGGCGGACCCCGTCGCCGAGCCCGACGTACAGCGCCCTCTGAGCCGATCGCACGGCGCTGACCTGCGGTTACGCAATTCGTGGAAATTCTTTCGCGGCAGGTGTGACGTTTCCGGCCGCCCTGGCGCAGTACTGAGTGAGCCGACTGGTCATCGGCCATCGCACAGAGCCGGGGTTCCCCCCGTACCTACGGCTCGTGCACCCGGCGCGGGTGGGACACGTTCCCCCGGTCCCGCCCGCGCCTCATATCACTTGTGGACGACGACTCACTTGTAGACGACGACCTTGTCGCCCGTCCGTACCTGTGCGAAGAGGCTCGCGATCGCCGCCTCGTCCCGTACGTTGACGCAGCCGTGCGAGCCGCCCGCGTACCCCCGCATCGAGAAGTCGTACGAGAAGTGCACCGCCTGGCCGCCGCTGAAGAACATCGCGTACGGCATGGGGGAGTGGTAGAGCGTGGACTCCCAGGTGCGGGCCTTCCAGTAGACCTGGAACACGCCGTCGCGGGTCGGGGTGGGCTCCGCGCCGAACCGCACCGACATCGTCGACACCGTGCGGCCGTCGATCATCCAGCGCAGGGTGCGGCTCGTCTTGTCGATGCACAGCACCCGGCCGGTGAGGCAGCGCGGGTCGGGGGCGCCCGCCGGCTGGCCGCCCATCAGATACAGGTCCCACTTGCCCGGCTCGTGCGTCATCTTCAGCAGCCGCTGCCAGGTGACGCTGTCGGTCTGTCCCGTCTTCGGCAGCCCGCGCTTGCCCTGGAAACCCGCGACGGCCTGCTCGGTGAGGTCGTCGTACGTCCCGGTCGGCCCGTCGAAGAGCCAGTCCACCTGCCGTAGCCGCGCCTGCAGTTCGCGCACGTCGGTACCGCTGTCGCCGCGCGCCCACAGGACGTTCGCGGCGCGGGCGGGGGTCGGGGATGCGGAGGCTTTGCCGTCACTGCTGCCGGTGGTGCTGCTGCCGGGAAGCTTGATGCGTACGGGCAGATGGTGCCCGCCGTCCGCGTCCGTTCCCTGCACCGTGCAGCCGCACACCGTCACCAGCGCCGACAGGGCCGCCGCGGCGGCGAACGCCCGTGCGCTGCCCGCAGTAGGCCTCCCCATACCCGTAGTACGCATCGCGGACCCCTGTCGTCTCACCGGCCTCGTACCCCGGACACGTACCCCCGGACGGCAGGCCGCGAACGGCGTTCCGCGCATGCGACACTCGTGCTCATGTTCGGTGTCATAGACCTCCCCACCTACCTCGCGGGCCTCGTCCTGATCGTCCTGCTGCCCGGCCCCAACTCGCTGTACGTCCTCTCGGTCGCCGCCCGGCGCGGCACCCGTGCCGGGTACACGGCCGCCGCCGGTGTCTGGTGCGGGGACACCGTGCTGATGACGCTCTCCGCGGCCGGGGTCGCCTCGCTGTTGCAGGCCAACGCCGTGCTGTTCGGGATCGTGAAGTACGCGGGGGCCGGGTATCTGACCTGGCTCGCGTTCGGGATGCTGCGGGCCGCGTGGGCGATGTGGCGCAGCCGCAAGGAGCGGGCGGCCATGGAACCGGCCCCCGTCGCGGAGGCGGCCGAGGAGCGGCCCTACCGCCGTGCCTTCGTCGTGAGCCTCTTCAACCCGAAGGCGATCCTGTTCTTCGTCGCCTTCTTCGTGCAGTTCGTCGACCCGGGGTACGCCTACCCCGCGCTGTCCTTCGTCGTGCTCGGCGCCTTCGCGCAGCTGGCGAGCTTCCTCTACCTCAGTGCCCTGATCTTCAGCGGAACCCGGCTGGCGACGGCCTTCCGCCGCCGCAGGAGGCTCGCGGCGGGCGCGACCTCGGCGGCGGGTGCGCTGTTCCTGGGCTTCGCGCTGAAGCTCTCACTGGCCAGCTCCGTCTGACCGACTAGGCGTCCAGGCCGAAGCGTTCCGCATACTCCGCCAGGCCGTCGTCCGTGTCGCCCGCCCAGCCGACGTAGCCGTCGGGGCGCACCAGGAAGAGGCCCGTTCCGTACGTCTCGGTCGGCGGCCCTGCTACGACGCGTACGGCGTCGCTGTCCCCGAGCGCCGGTGCCTTCGTGCCCAGTGCGAGCAGGGTCCAGTGCGGGCCCCGGAAGGCGTCGAGGAGACGTACGCCGGCGACGGTCCGGTTCGGGGCGCGGTCGCCGGCCCGCAGCCCGTCCGAGGCCGCCCGGGTCTCCGTCGTGAGGCTCGACTCCCGGTAGCCGATGCCCAGTTGGCGGGTGGCCTCGCCCCGGCGGGTCTCGCCGCGGTGGACCTTCGTCGACAGACCGAGCATCTCGGCGGCGTTCGGGCGCCGCTCCTCCTCGTAGGTGTCGAGCAGGCTCGCGGGGGCCTCGCCGCGCAGGACCGCGCCCAGTTTCCAGCCCAGGTTGTAGGCGTCCTGGACGCTGGTGTTGAGGCCCTGGCCGCCGGCCGGCGAGTGCACGTGCGCCGCGTCCCCGGCGAGGAAGACCCGGCCCTGCCGGAAGCGGTCGGCGAGGGCGGCGCGGGGGCGGAAGTCCGAGGACCAGCGGAGCTCGGTGACGTCCTCGGGGGCGAGGTGGCTGCGGCCGGCCACGGTCTTGCGGATGCCGTCGAGCGAGAGGTCGACGTCGGTGCCCTCCGGGAACTGCGCGACGACCTGGAAGTCCTCGGTGCCGGCCAGCGGGAAGACCGCGAGGAAGCCGTCGTCGCCGTGCGGCGGGAAGACGTGCACGTTGTCGCGGTCCAGGCCGGTGATCCGGACGTCCGCCACCAGCATCGGGTTCGGGTCGACCGTCTCGCCGGTCATGCCGATCCCCAGGGTTCGGCGGACGACCGAGCGACCGCCGTCGGCGGCCACGAGGTACCGGGCGCGGACCGCCGTACCGGAGGTGAACTCGACGCTCACCCCCGTCTCGTCCTGGGCGAAGCCGGTGACCTCCCGTCCGAAGGCCACCGTGCCGCCCAGCTCGGTCAGCCGGGCGAACAGGATTTCCTGGGTGCGCCACTGCGGCACCATCCACGGGTTGCCGTACGGGGTGTCGGGGTCGGTCTCGGACGGTTCGAACATCTCGTGCTCGCCGACCTTCCGGCCGTCCTTCCAGACCGCCCCGGTCGGATAGGGGCCGCCCTTCGTGAGGATCGCGCCGATCACGCCGAGGTCGTCGAAGACCTCCATCGTGCGGGGCTGGATTCCCTTGCCGCGCGAGCCGGGGAACAGTGCGTCCGCCTTCTCCACGACCAGCGCGTCCACTCCGCGCCGGGCCAGGTCGATCCCGAGGGTGAGGCCGGTCGGGCCGGCGCCGACGATCAGTACATCCACGTGTTCCGTCATGATCCCATCTCCTTAACACCGTTAAGTCGCTACGGGCATCAGCGTGCCCTTAACGCTGTTAAGCTGTCAAGCGTGAGTACGGAACGACGCACCCCCCTCGACCGCAAGCGCGTGGCGGACACCGCCCTGAAGCTGCTGAACGAGGTCGGCCTCGACGGGCTGTCCCTGCGCGCGATCGCCAAGGAGCTGGACGTCAAGGCGCCCGCTCTGTACTGGCACTTCAAGGACAAGCAGGCGCTGCTCGACGAGATGGCGACGGAGATGTACCGCCGGATGGTGGCCGACGCCCGGCCCGCCCCCGGGGACACCTGGCGGGACCGGCTGCTGAAGTCCAACCGCGGACTGCGGGACGCGCTGCTCGGCTACCGCGACGGCGCCAAGGTCTTCAGCGGCTCCCGCTTCACCGGCACGCCGCACGCCGTGGAGATGGAGAACACCCTGCGCCTGTTCACCGAGGCCGGCTTCACCCTCGCCCAGGCGGTCCGCGCGACCTCGACGTTGTACCTCTTCACGATCGGTTTCGTCAGCGAGGAACAGGGCGTCAAGCCGCTGCCGGACGAGCGCCGCGAAGGGTACGACGTGGACGAACGCGCCCGCCTGATGGCCGACTTCCCTCTGTCGGCCGCGGCGGGCGCGGAGATCTTCGAGGACTACGACCGGCACTTCGAGGAAGGGCTGGCCGTGATCGTGGCGGGTGTGGAGGTGTGGTCCGGGGTCGGCTGAGGGTCAGTCGTGGGTGCCGTACCAGCCGAAGCTGTCCTCGGGGATCCCCGTCTGGGGGTGGTCGGTGGCGTAGACCGCGTTCTGGACGGTGCTTGTCCTCAGGTGCCCCTCGTACGTATCCCCGATGTCGTCGACGATGTACCCGGTGGAGCTGTCGTACTTCCACAACTGGCCGAAGTCGCCGGTGCAGGAGCTCATCCAGACGGCGTTGGTGTCTGTCTCGTTGTCGCTCGTCAGGCAGGTGCCGGTCTCGCGGTTCACGAGTCTCTTGTAGGTGCCGGCGCCGACGAAGTCCCACTGCTGGCGGTAGCTCCCCACGCACGACGTGGCGAACGCCGTCCCGGTGTCACCGGCCGTCAGACACGTGAGGTAGTTGGCGTTCTGGAACTGCCAGTACGTGGTCGCCGCCTGCGCGGAACCCGGGAACATCAGCCCGGCGCTCGCGGCGAGCGCGCCCACGGCGCTGACTGCGGCACGACGGAGTTTCTTCACTGCGACCTCTTTCGGAGCGTTGGAAGCGGAGTGGTCGTCCTGATCAACAGCGTGCAGGGAAGGGGCAGTTGGGGCGTTGGCGCACAGAGCCCACTCATGTGGCAATGCGTCCACCGCGATCCGCAGGCGGAGGGGGGCGGGAGCTGTCGTAGAAGGTGAGGTCCCGGCCGTGCGGGAGGGCCTCGTGGCCTGTCTGGGAGGCCGTGAGGGTGCCCCGTAGGGGGAAGAGCACCGCGCACACGGCGGGGTCGGAGCGGTGGATCAGGCGGGGCGTGCGGCGGATCACG
This sequence comes from Streptomyces sp. NPDC050528, assembly GCF_044457795.1. Classification (NCBI taxonomy): domain Bacteria; kingdom Bacillati; phylum Actinomycetota; class Actinomycetes; order Kitasatosporales; family Streptomycetaceae; genus Streptomyces; species Streptomyces sp. NPDC050528. The sequence continues at coordinate 1,227,423 of NZ_JBITHH010000001.1, read as the reverse complement.
GACGGGGAGCAGGTCAGCTCCAGGATGTGGACCGGGCCGAGGTCGCGGGCGCGGGCCGTGGCCCGGAAACGGTCCGGTGCCGTGCTCGTGACGCGCATCGGGGGGTCGCAGGTGTGCAGGAATTCGGTGAAGGCGGCCAGGCGTTCGGCCGCTGGCAGGTGCTCGCTCCGGAATACCGTTCTGGTCACGCGACCCCCGGGTCGATCGGACGTTCATTCGAACGTTGGATCCCCGAAGGAGGGTTCGGGATGCGTCCTGGAGCGGGTATTTGTAAATGGAGGGCGGCCCGTAACTTCGCGTTCACCTGTTGGCCCCGGCAGGGTTGATATCCGGGCTCGAACATCTCCTACGGTCACAAGAATCCGCCCCGGAGAGAGCCCAGGTGTACGCGTGACCAACCGCCCCCCAACACTGTCCGTGATCGTCCCTTGCTACAACATCGAGGCCTATGTCCCGGAAACGGTGACCAGCCTGATCAACAATGCGCGGGACGAGTTCGAGTTCCTGTTCGTCGAGGACCGCTCGACCAAGGACAAGACCTATGAGGCTCTCCTGGAGCTGACGAAGCGGCTGCCGAACAGCAGGGTCGTCCGGCACGAGAAGAACGGCGGTCTGGCCACCGCCCGCAACACCGGGATCGACGAGGCCGAGGGCCGCTACCTCACGTTCCTCGACGGCGACGACTGGCTCGCGCCCGGCTATCTCGCCGACCTCGTCGACGTCATCGAGCGCTTCGACGTCGACTTCGTGCGCACCGACCACGTCACGGTCACCGGCGTCGAGCGCGCCATCCAGCGCTCCCCGGAGGGCCGCCGGCACACCCCGCTCGACCCGCGCAGCTCGATCCTCCCCGTCGACGACACGACGATGGTCGACTACCCGTACGCCTGGGCCGGCATCTACCACCGCCGCCTCCTCGACCGCGGCCTGCTGCGCTTCCACGACGGCCTGCGCACCGCCGAGGACCGCCCCTGGATCTGGGAACTGCACCGCAAGGCGGAGTCCTACGTCGCCGCCAGCCTGCGCGGGGTCTTCTACCGCCGGGGCCTGGCCGGTTCGCTGACCCAGATCGGCGACGTCCGCCAGCTGGACTTCTTCCGCTCCTTCGACCTGGTCCTCGCCGAACTCGCCGACGACCCGGAAGCCGCGAAACTGAGGAAGAAGGCGCTGCGCAACTACTGCGTCGTCATCGCCCACCAGCTCCTGGACCGGGGCCGCTTCGAGCGCAGCGTGCACGCCAAGCTGCGGCAGATGGCCGCCGAGGCGCTCGGCCGGATGACGGAGACCGAACTCAACGAAGCGCTCGTCGGCATGGGCGAGGAACGCGTGCACACGCTGCGGCGCATCCGCGGTGGCATGAAGGGAGTCGCGGCATGAGCGGCGGCACGACACAGATCTTCTTCTCGGCCACGCAGTACGCCGCCGCGACCGTCACCGCCGCGATCCGCGCCGGCTTCTTCGGCCCGCGCGCGGCCCACCGCCGCATCCTGGTGGTCAGCAACACGGCCGCCGTGCCCGAGGTCGGCACTCCGCTGGACCGGATGCCCGGCTTCGAGAAGCTGCGCCCCGAGTTCGACGAGGTCCGCTCGTGGAACGAGTTCATCTCCCCGTTCCACCCGGCCGGTTGGTCCCCGCGCGCCCAGGACGCGGCCCTGTGGGAGAAGGCCGTACGCCTGGCCTGGAACCTCGGTGACGAGGACGTGGAGATCGCCTGCGAGTCCATCCAGGCCAACCCCTCCCGCGCGGTCGCCGACATCTTCGCCGACAGCCCGGTGCACGTGTACGCGGACGGCCTGATGAGCTACGGCCCCACCCGCAACCGCATCCCGCACAACCTGAACAGCCGCATCGCCCGCGTGCTGCACCTCGACCTGATACCCGGGCTGCGCCCGATGCTGCTGTCCGAGTACGGCGTCGAGCCGCAGCCCGTCCCGAACGAGGCGATCGTCGACGTCCTCGCCCAGATCGGCGAGGAGGGCGCCTCGATCCTCGCCGACAGGCTGCCCCAGGAGAACCGGCCCACGGCCGTGATGCTGGGCCAGTACCTCTCCGCCATCGACCTGATCACCCAGGACGAGGAGGAGCAGTTGCACGTCCGCATGCTGCGCGCCGCGGCGAAGGCGGGCCACCAGGACGTCCTGTTCAAGCCCCACCCCAGCGCACCCGCCGTCTACAGCACGTCACTTGAGCAGACCGCCGACCAACTCGGCGTCCGCCTCACGGTGTTGCGCGAGCCGGTCCTCGCCGAGACCGTCTTCGCCTACCTCCGCCCGCAGTTGGTCATCGGCTGCTTCTCCACGGCGCTGATGACGGCCGCCGCGCTCTACGACATCCCCGTCGCCCGCGTCGGTACCGGACTGCTCCTCGAACGCATCACGCCGTACGAGAACAGCAACCGCATCCCGCTCACCGTCATCGACGCGATCCTGCCGGACGCCGAGAAGGACAAGGTCGGTCAGCCGCTCGAACTGGGCGCCCTGGCCGAGGAGTTGGCGCCGCTGGTGCGGGCCGTCGGCTACTGCATGCAGGCCCTGAAGCACCATGCGATGCGCGACGAGGTGGCGGCCTGGCTCGCCGTCCACCTCGACGAGTACCCGCAGTACTTCAAGAAGCGCCGCCTGACCAGCCTCCGCCTGCCCGGCGGCAGCGCGGTCCGCGCGGAGTCGCTGCGCAGGAACCCGACCGTACGGCGCGTGGTGCGCCGTATCCGGGCCGCGCAGGCCTGAGACACGCAGGGCACACGAGGGCACACGGGAAGGGCCCCTCGACCGGCACATCGGTCGAGGGGCCCTTCTGTTGCTCGGTGCGGCGGCTACTTGCCGAGCTTCGCCGCCAGTTGCTTCGACTGGAGCGACATCGTGCGCTTCAGGCGTGGCCCGAACGGTTTCTCGACGAAGCGGTGCATCAGATACGCCAGGCACAGCAGCCCCGGCACGGTCAGCGCCAGCGTCTCGTACGGGCCGAGTCCGAAGCCCCGGTGCAGGACGCGGATCGCGAACCAGCCCAGGTGCTCGTGGATCAGATAGAACGGGTACGTCAGCGCGCCGGCCAGCGTCAGCCAGCTCCAGTTCGCCCAGCTCGTCCAGCCCAGCGCCACCGCCGCCACCGCCGCGAAGGCGACGAACACGATCGCCTGGATCACATGCGGGTTGCGGTGGAAGTCGCCGGTCATGCCCGGGTGCCACAGGGCCGTCACCGAGTAGCGCTGACCCAGCAGGAAGGACATCCCCACGATGCCCCACAGCAGCAGGTCGCTGCCGTAGCGGTAGATCAGGTAGAAGGCGAGGCCGCCGATGAAGTACGGCGCGTGGTCGCGCATCGTCAGCTCGGTCGTCAGCGGGTTGTCGGCGACCCGGGCGAAGCAGCCGGCGAACGTCCACAGGATGCAGAAGGTCACCACACGGCGGTAGGTGACGCCCTTCCAGATCACGAACAGGGCGAAGAACAGGTAGAACCGCATCTCCACCCAGAGCGTCCAGTCCACGCCGATGACGCGGGGCACGCCCAACGGCTGCTGGAGCATGGTGAAGTTGACGAGGAACTCGTCCGAGCGCAGCGGTTTGACGACCACCGGCATCAGCACCGACGCGGTGCCCACCAGGATCAGGGCCACCCAGTACGCCGGGTACAGGCGGGCGATGCGGGAGCGGAAGAACTCGCCCATCGACTTGCCCCAGCTGCTCATGCAGATCACGAAGCCGCTGATGAGGAAGAAGAACTGCACGCCGAGCGAGCCGTAGGTCCCCGCCTCGGACAGGGTCGGGAACATCTTCCCGGGGGACTGGTGCCAGGAGGACGCGACCTCGCCGTTCTTGCCGGTGAAGTGGTACAGGCACACCATCAGCGCGGCCAGCAGCCGCAGTCCGTCCAGGGCGCGCAGCCGGTTCTCCCGGGGCGGGCGGGGCGGGGCGACGGGTGGCTGCTCCGGGTCCTGCCCAGGGTCCTGGCCCCGCAGGGTGGGTGCCAGGGCCTGGTCAACCGCGTTCATCCTGGGCCTTTCTAGCCGACGTCGAATGGCTGTTCCGCGGGGGAACGATGTGACGCTACGAACGTTCGACGGATGAGAGGCAATTCACCGGCGACACACAGGGGTCTCCTACATGTCGCCCGGATGAACAATTTGAATGGACGCTAACGTCCGGACAAAGCACGGGCGCGACGCGCGATGCGCCGGACCGTCTGATTCCGCGGAATGAACGACAGTTGTGCCGGTACGGCCCCGGGCAGCGCCAGCGCGGTCAGGCGCCGGCGTTTGAAATAGCGCCAGGTGTGCGGATTGAGGTGGGCCGAGAGGTACCGCTCGGCGTCCGCGCGCAGCCGGGGGTAGATCTTGGGCTGCATCGCGAAGCCAACTGCCTTGAGAAGTCCGGCCAGTTCCTCGACCCGCTCCGCCGACGGCATCCGCCAGTCCGTCACCGCCTTCTTGTCGGCGAGGTCGGGCAGCACGTCGTCCACGATGGTCAGCGGCACCCGGTTGCTGTTCTGGTACGGCGCGAGCCGGGCCAGCAGCGTGTCCGTGCCGACCCGCGCGACCGGGATGTCGTAGAGACCGGCGGCGGTGAACAGCGCGGTGGAGAAGCAGCCGACGACCAGGGCGGGACGCATCCGCTGGAAGGCGACCTCGGCGAGCACCGGCCGGTCCAGCAGGGTGAGTTGGGCCCCCAGCTTCTTCGCCTCGTCCTCCAGGAGACGCGACCAGCGGGAGGGCGCCACGGGGTGCGGCTTGAACACCAGCTCACGATGACCGAGGGCCACGGCGCCGCGCACCATGCGCAGATGCAGCTCCTCCTCCTGCTGGTCGGTGAGGATGCCGAGCGCGGCGAGGTACTGGCCGAGCAGCAGCGCCGGTTGACCCTGCACGGCGGGCAACTCGCTCTCGGACTCGGCGAGTTCGCCAAGTACCTTGAGGAAGGCCTCTGTTGGGACCAGCTCCGGCGGGACGCCGAACTCGGTGAGCAGCAGCGGGGTGAGGCCCGGGACGAGATCGAGGTGCAGCAGCCGCTCGATGCGGGTGCCGACCAGCGGGTCGATCTTGTCGCGCGTGGGGCCGTAACTTATGAGGCCGTCCGCGTAGACGTCGACCGGGGCGCCGGTGAACAGCTGGCACAGCGCTAGCGACGGATTGACCTGGACGGACTCCACCGCGAGCCGGATCTCGTCGTCGCCGAGCCGCCACAGCAGCCGTACGTACCGCTCCCACATCGGGACGTCGTCGCCCCGCGGGCTCCAACCGCTCGGGTGGAAGGGGGAGATGGTCGCGTTCCACGACAGCACGTCGTCGAAGCGGTCCCGGAGCCGGTCGAAGCCCGGCATGGTGTCCACCGACGGGGTGGTCTCCGGGTTCGCCGCGTTGTTGGTGATGAGCAGCAGCCTGCGGTCGGCCTCGCCGAGGAGCCCGGCGTCCAGCGCGGCGGCCAGGGTCGCGGCGCCGTACAGGGTCGACGCGCACAGGATCTGGGTGGTGCGGGGCATCAGGCGGCCACCGTCCGGGCCGAGGTGGGACGGCGGCGCAGACGCCGCAGCCGGCTCGCGCGCTGGGGGTCCATCGAGTCCATTACCTCCGCCAGAACATCCTGGGGCATGCGCTTGAGCGCGGCGGAACTCAGTGAACGCAGTTTTCGAGCCACGGCGGGTTCGAACCTCTCGATCGATCCGAGATGATGAGCCATGATCGCGCAATAGGTGCGCACCGCTTTGGGCAGCAGTTTATCGGCGTCGCGGTCAGCCGCCGTTTCCTCGATTACCTGGTCGAACGCACGAATGAAATCGAGCTGCCTGACATCCCCGATCTGGGTCAGCGACGAGGCGACCCCGCGCCGGTAGAACACCCCCAGCAGCCCCACCGTGGCGAAGGACTCCGCCTCCCGGTGCAGCTTCCAGATCCATGGCCGGTCCTCGGCCGTGCGCAGCCCGTCGGTGAAGTGCAGCAGGCCCCGGTCGACCAGTCTGCGGTGATAGATGCCCGCCCAGGCGTAGGCGTAGTCCACGGAGGTGGAGCGGTCGGCGGGCAGGATCGCGTCCCGCGGGTTCATCACCACACCCCGCCGGCCCTGCGGAACCCGGGCGATCGAGCGGGCCTTGGCCGTGCACACCACGTGGTCGGTGCGCACGAAGTCGCAGCCGAGTTCCTCGATGGCGGCCAGCAGCCGCGGGAAGTAGTCCGGGGCGAGCCAGTCGTCGCCGTCCAGGAACGTCAGATACTCGCCACGTGCCTTGTCGATGCCGGTGTTGCGGGCGGTCGCCAGCCCTCCGTTCTTCTTGTGTCTGACATGCACGACGCCTGGCAGCTCACGCTCCGCGCGCGCGAGAATGTCAGGGGTCTCGTCGGTCGAACAGTCGTCGACGAAGATGAATTCGAAGTCCTCCCGTGTGTTCGCACGCAGGCTCTTCAGGGTGTCGGGCGCGTATTGCTGCACGTTGTAGAACGGCACGATGACGGAGAGCTTGACCACCCGCATGACGTTAGAGGGCGCTCCGTCATCGGTCTTTACCATTGGTTTGATGTCGGGTGAACGCCACGTGGCGAACCTGTGAACCAGGAATTTTTACCGCCCTACCACGCCCTGATTCGCCATTCGGCGGTGTGCTGTTAACCGTTTGTTGCCTTCTGGTTGGGCCGAACAACGGAATGGCTTCCTAGCGTCTTCGGTGTGCCAGCAAGTGCAACGCAGACCCTGCGAGTCGCCGTCCTCGCGGATTCCGACACCCGGTGGAAATGGGGTTCGCTCACCGCGAACCGCATTGCTCCGCCTAATTCGGACATCTCTTTGGACGGGTACCTCCTGCGGGGTCGTGCCACCCCAACAGCCCGCCAGCTGAAGGAAGTCGGCGTCACCGCCGACTCCCTCCGCGAGGTGACCGCCGTCGAATTCCTGCGCGCCATGGAGAAGGAGCCGTACGACATCCTCGTGCTCTCCCTCGTCGGCGGCGGGGTCCAGGCGATGCTGCACGGTCTGGCCCGCGCCTGGGACGGACGCACCAAGCGCCCCGTGGTCGTCACCGGCTATGTCGGCGTCGTCTACGAGAAGCTCACCGACGGTCTGCTGCTGCGGCACGGCGCGGACCTCGTCCTCGCCAACTCCCGCCAGGACGCGGACCGTTTCAAGGCGGTCTACGACGGGGTCGGCGCCGACTCCTCCTCCGTGACCGAGGTCGCCCTGCCGTTCCTCGGCGGGGACACCTACACCGGCGAGCGCGACCCGTACACGGTCGTCTTCGCGGTGCAGCCCTCGGTGCCCGACAACCGCCGGGACCGCGACTACCTGCTCAACAGGGCCATCCAGCACGCCCGTTTCCACCCGAACCGCGAGGTGCTGCTCAAGCTCCGCTCCAAGCCGGGCGAACACACCACGCACATCGAGGAGTTGCCCTACCAGAAGCTGGTCCAGGGCAAGGACCTCCCCGCCAACTTCAGCCTGGTGTACGGGCACATGGGCGACGTGCTCGACCGCACCGACCTCCTGGTGACCATCAGCTCCACGGCCGCCCTGGAGTCCCTGCACCGCCGTATCCCCACCGTCGTGCTGACCGACCTCGGCATCCGCGAGGGGCTCGGCAACCACCACTTCGTGGGCTCCGGGTGCCTCGCCTCCTGGGACCAGCTCGACGCCGGGTACAAGCCGGTGCCGGACGCGGAGTGGGTGGCCCGGCAGGGCGTCATGGCTGGGGGTCCCCCCTCTGGGGGAGGGTCGTACGAGACGGCCTTCGACGCGGCCCGGGAGCGGATCGTCAAGCTGCTGGCCGGCGACGAGATGGCGCCGCTGACCCCGTACTACACGCCCGAGACCGCCCCCGGCTATCTGCCCGGCATCCTCGCCCGCCACCACCTCGGCCCCGACGGCACCCCGCTGCCCGGCGCCCCCGCCGCGGACAAGGCGCCGGGCCCCGTCCGGCAGATCGTCCGCCGGGCCGCGCGCGGCGCCTACCGCCACGGCGTGCAGCGCGTGGCGCCCGTCATCCGCCGGATGGGGGAGCTGTGACCGCCAGAGCCGCGCACACCAAGACTTCCGCTCAAGGAGCACATTCCATGGGAGTAGAGCCCATGTCCAACTCGCAAGCAGGGCAAGGCGCTTCGATGCGCCGGGTGCTCGCGGTGATCCCCGCGCGCGGCGGCTCCAAGGGCGTCCCCGCCAAGAACCTCGCCCCCGTCGGAGGCGTACCGCTGGTGGCCCGTGCCGTGCGCGAGTGCCGCGCCTCGCGGCTGGTGACGGACGTGGTCGTCTCCACCGACGACCAGGCCATCGCCGCCGCCGCCCGCCAGGCCGGCGCCGAGGTCGTGCTGCGGCCCGCCGCCATCGCCGGTGACACCGCGACCTCCGAGGCCGCCGTCCTGCACGCCATGGACGCCCACGAGGCGCTGCACGGCTCCGCGGTCGACGTCGTCCTCCTCGTCCAGTGCACCAGCCCCTTCATCGTCCGTGAGGACGTCGACGGCATCGTCAACGCGATCGTCGCGAACGGCGCCGACACCGCGCACACCGTCGCCCCCTTCCACGGCTTCGTGTGGCGCGACGCGGACGACGAGGCGACGACGGTCGTCGAGCCGACGCGGGCGGGCGAAGTGGGTGGCGCCACGAAGGTCGCCAACCCCCCTGTCACCAGCGGCGGTTACGGCGTCAACCACGACAAGTCGTTCCGCCCGCGCCGCCAGGACCGCCCCCAGGACTTCCTGGAGACCGGCGCCGTCTACGGCATGGACGCGGCCGGCTTCCGGAAGGTCGGCCACCGCTTCTTCGGCCGCACGGAACTCGTACGGACCGACCCCGCCCGCGTGTTGGAGATCGACGATCCCCACGAGCTGGCCAGGGCAAGGGCGTTGGCCCCGCTCTTCGATGCGGACCGCCCCGGTTCGCTCCCGACCGCCGACGACATCGACGCGGTCGTACTCGACTTCGACGGCACCCAGACCGACGACAGGGTGCTGATCGATTCCGACGGACGGGAGTTCGTCTCCGTGCACCGCGGAGACGGACTCGGCATCGCCGCGCTGCGCAAGAGCGGCCTGAAGATGCTGATCCTGTCCTCGGAGCAGAACCCGGTCGTCGCCGCCCGGGCCCGGAAGCTCCAACTCCCGGTCCTGCACGGCATCGACCGGAAGGACCTCGCACTCAAGCAGTGGTGCGAGGAGCAGGGCATCGCGCCGGAGCGCGTGCTCTACGTCGGCAACGACGTCAACGACCTCCCGTGCTTCGCCCTCGTGGGCTGGCCCGTGGCGGTCGGGAGCGCCCACGACGTCGTACGCGGCGCCGCACGCGCGGTCACCACCGTGGCCGGTGGCGACGGCGCTGTCCGAGAGATCGCCAGCTGGATCCTCGGCCCCTCTCTCGATTCCCTCACCAAGTAAGGAAACCCGCTGTCATGAGCATCAACTCCCGTCTGCGCCAGTTCGGTTCGAAGACCGCAGGACCCGGCCAGCCCGTGTACGTCGTCGGCGAGATCGGCATCAACCACAACGGTGAGCTGGAGAACGCCTTCAAGCTGATCGACGCCGCCGCCGAGGCCGGCTGCGACGCCGTCAAATTCCAGAAGCGCACCCCGGAGATCTGCACCCCGCGCGACCAGTGGGACATCGAGCGCGACACCCCCTGGGGCCGCATGACCTACATCGACTACCGCCACCGCGTGGAGTTCGGTGAGGACGAGTACCGCCAGATCGACGAGTACGCCAAGTCGAAGAACATCGACTGGTTCGCCTCCCCGTGGGACACCGAGGCCGTCGCGTTCCTGGAGAAGTTCGACGTCCCGGCCCACAAGGTCGCCTCCGCCTCCCTCACGGACGACGAGCTCCTGCGCTCCCTCCGTGCCACGGGCCGTACGGTCATCCTCTCGACCGGCATGTCGACGCCGAAGCAGATCCGCCACGCGGTAGAGGTCCTCGGTTCGGACAACATCCTGATGTGCCACGCCACGTCGACCTACCCGGCGGTGGCCGAGGAGCTCAACCTCCGCGTCATCAACACCCTCCAGGCCGAGTACCCGAACGTCCCGATCGGCTACTCCGGTCACGAGACGGGCCTCCAGACCACCCTCGCCGCGGTCGCGCTCGGCGCCACCTTCGTCGAGCGTCACATCACCCTCGACCGCGCCATGTGGGGCTCGGACCAGGCCGCGTCGGTCGAGCCGCAGGGCCTGACCCGCCTCGTCCGCGACATCCGCACCATCGAGGCCTCCCTCGGCGACGGCGTCAAGAAGGTCTACGAGTCGGAGCTGGGCCCGATGAAGAAGCTGCGCCGCGTCAACGGCGTGGTCGCCGAGGCGGAGATCGCCGCGGCGGCGGGCGAGCCGGTCTCGGTCTGAGTCTGAGCCATTAAGAGCCAGCGCCAGCGTCACTTACGGTCACGGGACGGTCGTACGACAATGAGCCCCCACGCCGGCACTGCCGGCCTCACCCCCCACACTCTCGCGTTCGTGGAGAGTCCGGTACAGCTTCTGAACGTGCTGGAGTGGGCGCACCTCCGTGCGCCCAGGGCCGAGGCGGCAGCCGGCGGGGGGCTCACCCTCGTGGTCCTGTCGCCGACCGACCCGATGACCCGCGGCCAGCTGCGCCGCATGGCCGACCTCGCCCGCGACGAAGGCCACACCGTCCGCTGGGAGGAGGCGCGGGGCGGACCCGCGGCCCCCTTCCAGACGATCGGCGGCCTCACCCGGCTCCTCCGCAAGGCGGACCGGATCGTGATGGGCGACCCGTTCTCCCGCTATGTACAGCTCCTGCTGACGATCACCAAGGCGCGCGAGCTGGTGGTGGTCGACGACGGCACCGCGACGATGGAGTTCGTCGCCCAACTCGCCAGCGGCGAACGCCTGGTCCGCTGGCACCGCAAGGGCGGCCGCCCCGGCCCCCGCGACCTGATCTTCGCCCCGGTCTCCTCGGCGGCCCGCCGCCGCCTGACCCCGAGCGCCCGCCGCACGGTGGAGATCTTCTCGTCGATGCCGATCGAGACGACCCCCGAGGGCGTCACGATCACGCCCAACGCCTTCGCCTGGACCCGCGCCACCTTCGGCCCGCCCCGGATCACCAAGGGCGCGGACATGGTCGGAACGTCCTTGGTGGAAACGGGAGTTGTCGACAACGACCGCTACCTGGAAGCGGTCTCCGCCCTGGCCAAGACCCACGGCGCGACCCGCTACTTCGCCCACCGCCGCGAAAGCACGGAGAAACTCCACCGGTTGGCGGTCGAAACGGGCCTGGAGATCGTCCGCCCCGACCTGCCCCTGGAGCTGATCGCCCGCAGGGGCCCCATCGGCCGCACGATCCTCAGCTTCCCGTCGACGGTCGTGCATACGTTGCCGCTGGCGCTGGTGGGCACGGAGGTCCGCGTCGCGGTGTGCGACATCGACCCGGCGTGGCTGACCGAGAACGCCTCGCCTCGGGCGCAGGGGTTTTTGTCGGGGGTTACGGGGACGGCTCGGGATGTGCATCGGTTGTCGGCGGTTACGGCGGCGTAGGGCGTCGACTGGTTCGGTGAGCGCGATCCGGTGGCCAGGAGCCCGGTGGGCGTCCGGATCGGCAGTGGCCGGGATCCGCTGATCCCGGCCGTCGCGCGTCAACTCGCCCAGGACCTGCGGGACTTGGAGCAGGACGTGTTCACGTGCGGGGGTGACGGTGTCACCGTGCACGGCATGGCGTTGCCGCTCACCGTCACATCTCAGTCGGCCGCCGGGGGCTTGTAGGCCAGGATGAAGGCCCGCGGCCGCTTCTCCTCCTCCTGGGGTTTGCGGAGGACCTCGGCGTACAGATGCAGGCCCGCCTGTGTGAGGAACGAGGCGACCGTGGCCGGAGTGCGGAAGTAGTAGTCCAGCGAGATGTCCTGGCCGTAGCGCTCCGACAGGTGCAGGTGTTCGTCGTCGGCGGCCTGGAAGCCGAGCAGGACGTGGCCGCCCGGCCGCAGGGCCCGGTGGAACTCCGCGAAGACGCCGGGCAGGCGGTCGTCCGGGATGTGGATCGTGGAGTAGAGCGCCACGACGCCGCCCAGCGTTCCGTCCGGTACGTCCAGGGACGTCATCGAGCCCACCTCGAACCGGAGTTGGGGATGCGCCTCGCGGGCCAGCGCCACCATGCGAGGTGAGATGTCGATGCCGAAGGCCGGCAGGCCGAGGGCGTTCAGGCGCGCCGTCACGTATCCGGGGCCGCTGCCCACGTCGGCCACCGGCGCCTCGCCCGCCGTACGGACCAGGTCGGCGAAGGCGGTCAGCAGTGAGCGGTCGAGGGGGCTCTCGACGAGGCTGTCGGGATGCTCGGCGCCGTACGCGGGCGCGATCGCGTCGTAGGAGGAGCGGGTGGCCTCTATGAAGTCCGCGGCGGAATCCGCGTTCGGGTCGGTCACGTCGGCGGACCCTACCAAGGGACCCACCCAGGGGACACGCGACCGGGAATCTCACGCTGCGTAGCGGTGTTTGTGCTGGTGTGCGGCAGTGCGGATTCCGGGATGCGGACGGGGCGAGCTGGGCTGTCGTGAGGCGTGGTATCCCAGAAGAGGCGGGGAGTTTACCCATCTCCACAGACAGCTATGCGGCCGGCGGTCAGATTTTCTTCGACTAACGGGTTGAACTTTTGTTGATCGAGGGTCAGTTGACCACCCGGGCGCCCTACCCTTCAGAGGGTGAAGCAATTGATGTCACCAGAGTCCGAGGCAGAGTCCGAGGTCGAGTCCGTCGGGAATGTGCTTCCGGGCACCCTGTCGGAGACCTTGCGTGCCGAACTCGTCGCGTTCCGGCGGGACTTGCACATGCACCCCGAGCTGGGCAACCAGGAGTTCCGGACCACCGCGGCGATCAAGGCGCGGCTGGAGCTGGCCGGTCTCGAACCCCGAGTCCTCGCCATGGGCACCGGGCTCGTCTGTGACATCGGACCCCGCGACACCGCCGTACCGATGCTCGCGCTCCGCGCCGACATCGACGCCCTGCCCATCCCGGACACGAAGAGTGAGTGCGCGTACCGCTCCACCGTGCCCGACCGCGCCCACGCCTGCGGCCACGACATCCACACCACCGTCGTCCTCGGCGCCGGCCTCGTGCTGGCCCGGCTGCACGAGCAGGGCCTGCTGCCGCGTGCCGTACGGCTGCTCTTCCAGCCCGCCGAGGAGGTCCTGCCCGGCGGTGCCACCGACGCCATCGAGTGCGGGGTGCTGGACGGGGTCGGCCGGATCATCGCCGTGCACTGCGACCCCAAGGTCGACAGCGGGCGGATCGGACTGCGCATCGGCCCCATCACCTCCGCCTGCGACCGGCTGGAGGTCTCCCTGGACGGCCCCGGCGGCCACACCGCCCGGCCGCACCTCACCACCGACCTCGTGACCGCCGCCGCCCGCGTCGCCACCGACGTGCCCGCGATCGTCGCCCGAAGGATGGACGCCCGGAGCGGGGTGTCCGTGACCTGGGGGCGCATCGAGTCCGGCCACGCCCCCAACGTCATCCCGCAGCACGCCGAGCTCTCCGGCACCGTACGGTGTCTCGATCTCGACGCCTGGCGGCAGGCGCCCGACGTCGTGCACGCCGTCATCGACGAGGTCGCCGGGCTGCACCGGGCCAAGTCCGCGATCACCTACGTCCGCGGGGTGCCGCCCGTCGTCAACGACGCGCTCGTCACCGAGCTGCTCCGCGACGCGATGACCGCACGGCGCGGGCCCCTCTCCGTCGAGGACACCGAGCAGAGCCTGGGCGGCGAGGACTTCTCCTGGTACCTGGAGCACGTGCCCGGCGCCATGGCCCGGCTCGGCGTCCGCACCCCGGGGGAGCGGACCGTACGGGACCTCCACCAGGGCGACTTCGATGCCGACGAGTCCGCGATCACGGTCGGCGTGGAGCTGTTCACCGCGGCGGCATTGATCGACGGCGCGATCTGAGCACGGCGGGGGCGTGAGGGTGCCCGTTCGGTACCCCTACGTCCCCTTGTGTCACCCGGGTGTAACCACCGGCGCGTGAACGTAACGCGGCGGCGGCACGATCCGGTAACGGCAAGGAGAAACCCCGTTCCCCTCCTCGTCTACGCGCGTTACTGTGCGCGGAAATCGCCACAGAGGCGGCGGCTTGGGGAAGCGGTCCGGTGACGGTGCCGTGGGGACGAAGGAGTGCTTGCTGTGCGTCAGACATCTCGGAGGACGAAGTTCTCCCAAGCTGCGGTGGCCGTCACGGTCATCGCCCTCGCGGCGACCGCCTGCGGTAGCTCCAGCAAGGACGCCGACAAGGCGAGTGACAGTTCCTCGTCCTCGTCCGGCAAGTACACGGGCAAGGGCATCGGCCTCGCCTACGACGTCGGCGGCAAGGGCGACCAGTCCTTCAACGACGCCGCGTACGCGGGTCTGCAGAAGGCCGAGAAGGACTTCAAGCTCACCGGCCGCGACATCGAGCCGCAGGACAACGAGTCCGACGCGGACAAGGTCCAGCGCCTGGAGAGCCTGGCCACGGCCGGCTACAACCCGGTGATCGGCGTCGGCTTCGCCTACGCGCCGGCCGTCAAGGAGGCCGCGGCGAAGTTCCCGAACATCACCTTCGGCATCATCGACGACGAGACCATCAAGGCCGCCAACGTGGCCGACCTGGTCTTCCACGAGGAGCAGTCCTCGTACCTCGCGGGCGTCGCCGCGGCCAAGGCCACCAAGAAGAACCACATCGGGTTCATCGGCGGCGTGGACGTCCCCCTCATCCACAAGTTTGAGGCCGGCTTCGACCAGGGCGCCAAGTCCGTCAACCCGAGCATCAAGATCGAGTCGCAGTACCTGACGCAGACCGCGGCCCAGGGCGGCTTCTCCAGCCCCGACAAGGGCAAGGACGCGGCGAGCGGCCAGATCGACGCGGGCGCGGACGTCCTGTACGCCGCCGCCGGTCTCTCCGGCCAGGGCGTCATCTCCGAGGCCTCCGCCAAGGGCGTGTGGGCCATCGGCGTGGACTCCGACCAGTACGAGCAGAAGGCGCTCGCCAAGTACAAGGACGCGATCCTCGGCTCGGCCCTGAAGAACGTCGGCGGCGCGGTCTACGACTTGGTGAAGTCCGTCTACGAGGGCAAGCCCAAGACCGGCGTGGTCCGCTACGGCCTCGACAACGACGGCGTCGGCTTCTCCGACACCAACCCGAAGTACAAGGCCATGACCGCCGCCGTCGCCGCGGTGGACAAGGCCAAGGCGGACATCGTCTCCGGCAAGATCACCGTCAACACGAAGTAGGACGACGGTTTGTCACGGCGCGCTGGAACGCCGTAAGAGAGCGGAAAAACTAGCCCCTACGGGCATCGTTGCAGCCTGGCGCACCTAGGTCCGGGGCGTCGATCTCCCGTCTGCCGCGCGACGCCTGGCACGCACGCTCGCCGCGTTGCCGAAACGCCCACGTGGCTCCGCCACGAGGACGCCCCGGCGCCTTGCGATCGCACGCACCAGACGCCGCGCGGCCCGCCCTCCGGGCGGACGACGGGAGATCGACGCCCCGGACCTGCCTCCCGCAAGGGGCGCCAGGCTGTCCGTACGCTGGCCACCATCTGTGGCCACAGCTCTATAACGGACCGGACAGATGGGGTTTTCCGTCTGGTCTACGCGCGTTACGCTGCGGCGGAACCAGCGCCTGGTTTGGGCGCTTGCACGAAGGAGTCTCGTTCCATGCGCCGGGTGTCCCGAATCGCGGTTGCAGGCGTTGCAACCGCAGCTCTTGCAGTAACCGTCTCCGCCTGCGGCAGCTCGTCCAGCGAGTCCAGCTCCAGCAGCAGCAGTTCCGGCACGTCCAAGGGTATTGGTCTTGCCTACGACGTCGGCGGCAAGGGTGACCAGTCCTTCAACGACGCCGCCTACGCGGGTCTCGTGAAGGCCGAGAAGGACTTCGGCGTCAGCGGTCGCGACGTCGAGCCGCAGGACAACGAGTCCGACGCGGACAAGGTGCAGCGCCTGGAGACCCTCGCCAGGTCCGGCTACAACCCGGTGATCGGTGTCGGCTTCGCCTACGCCCCCGCCGTCAAGGAAGCCGCCGCGAAGTTCCCGAAGATCACCTTCGGCATCATCGACGACAACACCATCACGGCCTCGAACGTGGCCGACATGGTCTTCCACGAGGAGCAGTCCTCGTACCTGGCCGGCGTCACCGCCGCGCTCACCACGAAGTCGAACACCGTCGGCTTCATCGGCGGCGTGGACGTCCCGCTGATCCACAAGTTCGCGGCGGGCTTCGAGCAGGGCGTCAAGGACACCAAGAAGGGCGTCACGGTCAAGTCGCAGTACCTGACCCAGACCGCCGCCCAGGGTGGCTTCTCCAGCCCCGACAAGGGCGAGGCCGCCGCCGACGGTCAGATCGAGGCCGGCGCGGACGTCGTCTACGCGGCCGCCGGTCTCTCCGGCCAGGGCGTCATCAAGTCCGCCGCCGCGCACAAGGTGTGGGCGATCGGTGTCGACTCGGACCAGTACAACCAGGCCGCGCTGGCCAAGTACAAGCCGTACATCCTCACCTCGGCGCTGAAGAACGTCGCGGGCGCGGTCTACGACCTCTCCAAGTCCGTCATCAAGGACAAGAAGCCCCTGAGCGGCGAGATCCGCGGCTCCCTGAGCAACGGCGCGGTCGGCCTGGCCGACTCGAACCCGACCTTCAAGAACAACGCCACGCTCCAGGCCGCCCTCGCGAAGGCCGAGGCGGGCATCAAGGACGGCTCGATCAAGGTCAAGACCTCCTGAACCGTTGGTTCTAGGCCAGTCACGACCATGGCCAAAAGAGCGCTGTAATGACAGCGTTACGGCCACGGAACGGGGTGTGGGGAGGATGTCTCCTCACGCCCCGTTCGCGCGGCAGAATGCTCGGAACGGATCGGATGCCAGACAAAAAACGATCAGGTCCGGGCACTATTTAAAGCAGGGGCGCTACGCGCGTAGAGAGGCCCCTTTCCACGAGGAGAGTTCGCCATCGACGCGTCCAGCAACCCTCCACTCGGCGATCAGTCGACGATCGCGGTCGAGCTGGTGGGGATCACCAAGCGGTTCCCGGGTGTCGTCGCCAACAGCGACATCCGCTTCAGTGTCCGAAAAGGCACCGTGCACGCCCTCGTCGGCGAGAACGGCGCCGGCAAGTCGACCCTGATGAAGATCCTCTACGGCATGCAGAAGCCGGACGAGGGCACGATCGCCGTCGACGGCGAGCTCGTCACCTTCTCGTCCCCCGCCGACGCCATCGCCCGCGGCATCGGCATGGTCCACCAGCACTTCATGCTCGCCGACAACCTCACCGTCCTGGAGAACGTCGTCCTGGGCAGCGAGAAGCTGCACGGCATCGGCGGCGGCGCCCGCAAGAAGATCAAGGAGATCTCCGACCGCTACGGCCTGAACGTCCGCCCGGACGTCCTCGTCGAGAACCTCGGCGTCGCCGAGCGCCAGCGCGTCGAGATCCTCAAGGTCCTCTACCGCGGCGCCCGCACCCTGATCCTGGACGAGCCCACCGCCGTCCTGGTCCCGCAGGAGGTCGACGCCCTCTTCAGCAACCTGCGCGAGCTGAAGTCCGAGGGCCTCGCGGTCATCTTCATCTCGCACAAACTCGGCGAGGTCCTCTCCGTCGCCGACGAGATCACGGTCATCCGGCGCGGTACGACCGTGGGCACGGCCGTCCCCTCCGCGACCACCCCCCGTCAGCTCGCCGAGATGATGGTCGGCAGCGAACTCCCCACCCCCGAGACGGCGGAGTCCACGGTCACCGACCAGCCCGTCATCGAGGTCGAGGGCCTCACCGTCTATGCCGACGGCGGCGCCTCCCTCGGCGCCGAGTCGGAGCCGGTGGGCGGCGGACTCCTCGGCGAGCTCGCCCCCGGCGGCACCGCCAAGCGCGTCCTGGACGACGTCACCTTCACCATCCACGCCGGTGAGGTCATGGGCATCGCCGGCGTCGAGGGCAACGGCCAGACCGAACTGATCGACGCGCTGATCGGCCTGAAGAACGCCGACTCCGGCACCATCTCCTTCCTCGGCGAGGACATCACGCCCTGGGCCACCCGCAGGCGTCGCGAGCACGGCATCGGCTACATCCCCGAGGACCGCCACCGCCACGGCCTCCTCCTGGAAGCCCCGCTCTGGGAGAACCGCATCCTCGGCCACGTCACCGAGACGCCCAACTCCAAGGGCGTCTGGCTGGACATCAAGGGCGCCCAGGCCGACACCCGCCGGATCGTCGAGGAGTACGACGTCCGCACCCCCGGCATCGACGTCACCGCCGCCTCCCTCTCCGGCGGCAACCAGCAGAAGCTGATCGTCGGCCGAGAGATGAGCCACACGCCGAAGTTCCTGATCGCCGCCCACCCCACCCGCGGTGTGGACGTCGGCGCGCAGGCCGCGATCTGGGACCACGTCCGCGCGGCCCGCCGCGAGGGCCTGGCCGTGCTGCTGATCTCCGCCGACCTCGACGAGCTGATCGGCCTGTCGGACACCCTGCGCGTGATCTACGACGGCAGGCTGGTCGCCGACGCCGACCCGGCCACCGTCACCCCCGAGGAACTCGGCTCGGCCATGACCGGCGCCGCGTCCGGTCACCTCGAACACGTCGAGGAAGCAGCGGACGGCGCGGAGAGCACCGTAGAAAACGGCGCGGACAGCACCGTAGAGAACGCGGACGACACCGCCGCCCCGGAGGACGAGGCCCGATGAAGAAGTTCGACAAGGAGCGCGTGCTCCTCGCCGTGGCCGGACCGGTCATGGCGCTGGTCGCCGCGATCCTGCTGACCTCGGTCGTGCTGCTCGCCTCGGGCAAGAACCCGATCGAGCCGTACAACCTGATGCTCCAGCAGATCGGGTACTCCGACGTCCAGGTCCTGATCATCAACCAGGCGTCGATGTACTACATCGCCGCCCTGGCGGTCGCCCTCGGCTTCCGGATGAACCTGTTCAACATCGGCGTCGACGGTCAGTACCGCCTCGGCGCCGTGATGACCGCGGTCGTCGGCGCGCACGTGGGCCTGCCGGCCGTCCTCCAGGTGCCGCTGCTGCTCCTGGTCGCCATCCTCACCGGCGCCTTCTGGGCCGGGATCGCGGGTGTCCTCAAGGTCACCCGCGGGGTCAGCGAGGTCGTCGCGACGATCATGCTCAACGCGATCGCCACCAGCCTGATCCTCTACCTCACGCAGACCAACACGTGGGGTGTGCAGGTCGGCAACAACATGACGACCGGCATCATGAAGAAGTCCGGCTGGATCCCGGGCATCGACATGGGCTCGGACGTCGGCGAGATCTACGGCCTGGTCTTCCTCGCGGTGATCATGGGCGTCCTGTACTGGCTCGTCCTCAACCGCACCCGCTTCGGCTTCGACCTGCGTGCCACCGGCGAGTCCGAGTCGGCCGCCGCGGCCTCCGGCGTCGACGCCAAGCGCATGACGCTCACCGCGATGCTGATCTCCGGCGGTGTCGCCGGCCTCGCCGGTCTGCCGCTGCTGCTCGGCGACAGCCACACCTACAGCCTCACCTTCCCCGAGGGCCTGGGCTTCACCGCGATCGGCATCGCCCTCCTCGGCCGCAACAACCCGGGCGGCATCGCCCTCGCCGCCCTCCTCTGGGCCTTCCTCGACAAGGCGTCTCCCGCCCTGGACTACGCGACCCCGGTCGCCTACCAGAAGGAGATCGCCACGATCATGCAGGGCCTGATCGTCTTCGCGGTCGTCATCTCGTACGAGGTCGTCCGCACCTGGGGCCTGCGCCGCCAGCAGAAGCGCGTCGGCGAGGAACTCGCCGCGGCCGCCCGCAACAACTCCGAGAAGAAGGAGGTGGCGGCCCGATGAGTACCGCGACCATCGCCAAGCCGCAGGTGCGGCAGCCCGGCAAGGGCGGCCGCCGTTTCTCGCTCCCCGTGCTCCTGCTGATCATCGCGGGCGCCCTCATCCTCACGTCGATCGTCCGCCTCATCACGGGCGCGGACGGCATCACGTCAACCGGCCAAATGTCTACGGCCCTGCGCGCGGCCGTGCCGATCGGCCTCGCCGGTCTCGGCGGCCTCTGGGCCGAGCGTGCGGGCGTCGTCAACATCGGCCTCGAAGGCATGATGATCCTCGGCACCTGGTTCGGCGCCTGGGCCGGCTACCAGTGGGGCCCGTGGGTCGGCATCGTCTTCGGCATCATCGGCGGCTGCCTCGGCGCGCTGCTGCACGCGATCGCCACGGTGACGTTCAACGTCAACCACATCGTCTCCGGTGTCGCCATCAACATCCTGGCGCTGGGCACCACCCGCTACCTCTCGAAGTTCACCTTCGCCAACACCGAGCAGGGCTCCGCCAAGCAGTCCCCGCCGATCGACTCGCTCGGGACCTTCGACATCCCGGGACTGTCGAGCTGGCTGGACACCCTCAACGAGAAGCACTGGTTCCTGATCTCGGACATCGCGGGCCTGATCGGCGGTCTGATCACCGACCTCTCCCCGCTCACGGTCATCGCGGTGGCGCTGGTCCCCGCCACCTGGTGGGTCCTGTGGCGCACGGCCTTCGGCCTGCGCCTGCGCTCTTGCGGTGAGAACCCGGTGGCCGCCGAGTCGTTGGGCGTCAACGTCTACAAGTACAAGTACATCGCCGTGATCATCTCCGGCGGCTTCGCCGGTCTCGGCGGCGCCTTCCTGTCGATCGTCGCGTCCAACGTCTACCTCGACGGCCAGACCGGCGGCCGCGGCTACATCGGCCTCGCCTCGATGATCTTCGGCAACTGGATGCCGGGCGGACTCGCCCTCGGCGCGGGCCTGTTCGGCTACACCGACAGCCTCAACCTGCGCGGCGGCGCCACCAACGTCCACGCGCTGATCCTGCTGATCGGCTTCCTGCTCGTCGCGGGCTGCGCGTACATGGTCTGGAAGAAGCGCTACGTCCCCGCCGTCGCCACGGCCGTCATCGCGGCCCTGATGTTCGTCTGGTACGCCACCACGGACCAGGTTCCGACCCAACTGGTCGGCGCCAGCCCCTACATCGTCACCCTGCTGGTGCTCTCGCTGTCCGCGCAGCACCTGCGGATGCCGAAGGCGGACGGCCTGCCGTACCGGAAGGGACAGGGCAAGTGACCTCGCCCGCCGCCGAGTTGGCCGTCGACTGGGAGGAGCTGCGCGCGGAGGCGCGGGAGGCGATGTCCCACGCGTACGCGCCGTACTCGGGCTATCCCGTGGGGGTCGCCGCCCGGGTCGACGACGGCCGCACGGTCTCCGGCTGCAATGTGGAGAACGCGTCGTACGGCCTGGGCCTGTGCGCCGAGTGCGGACTCGTCTCCAACCTCCAGCGCACCGGCGGCGGCCGGCTGACCCACTTCACGTGCGTCGACGGCAAGGGCGACATCCTCGTCCCGTGCGGCCGCTGCCGCCAACTGCTGTACGAGTTCGGCGGTCCCGGCCTGCTGGTGGAGACACCGGCGGGCATCCTGCCGCTCTCGGAGATGCTCCCGCAGGCCTTCGGGCCGGACCATCTCACCAGGTAACTCCCGTACGGCCCCGCCGAGTTGGTCCATCCCCCTCGGCGGGGCCGCACATTTTCTGAACGTTCGGAAGGAAAGCCAAGCCATGGCGCAAGTCTCGATGGACGCCATCTCCGTCATCCGCACCAAGCGGGACCGCGGTGAACTGAGCGACGAGCAGATCGACTGGGTCATCGACGCGTACACCCGCGGGGAGGTGGCCGACTACCAGATGGCCGCCCTCAACATGGCGATCCTCCTCAACGGCATGAACCGCCGCGAGATCGCCACCTGGACCGCCGCGATGATCGCCTCCGGCGAGCGCATGGACTTCTCGTCCCTGTCCCGCCCGACGGCCGACAAGCACTCGACGGGCGGCGTGGGCGACAAGATCACCCTCCCGCTGGCCCCGTTGGTAGCGGCCTGCGGCGCGGCCGTCCCCCAGCTCTCGGGCCGAGGCCTCGGCCACACCGGCGGCACCCTCGACAAGCTGGAGTCGATCCCCGGCTGGCGCGCGCTGCTCTCGAACGAGGAGATGCTGCACGTACTGGACACGACCGGCGCGGTGATCTGCGCGGCGGGCGACGGCCTGGCCCCGGCGGACAAGAAGCTGTACGCACTCCGGGACGTCACGGGCACGGTGGAGGCAATCCCGCTGATCGCCTCCTCGATCATGTCGAAGAAGATCGCCGAGGGCACCGGCTCCCTGGTCCTGGACGTGAAGGTCGGCACGGGCGCGTTCATGAAGACGATCGAGGACGCGCGGGAGTTGGCGTCCACGATGGTGGGCCTGGGCACGGACCACGGCGTCCGGACGGTAGCGCTGCTGACGGACATGTCGACCCCGCTCGGCCTGACGGCAGGCAACGCGCTGGAGGTCCGCGAATCGGTGGAGGTCCTGGCAGGCGGCGGCCCGTCCGACGTGGTCGAGCTGACGATCGCGTTGGCCCGGGAGATGCTCGACGCGGCCGGCGTGAAGGACGCCGACCCGGCGAAGGCCCTGGCCGACGGTTCCGCGATGGACGTCTGGCGCCGGATGATCGCGGCGCAGGGCGGCGACCCGGACGCGGAGCTGCCGGTGGCGCGCGAGCAGCACGTGGTGACGGCGTCGACGTCCGGCGTCCTGACCCGCCTCGACGCCTACGACATCGGCATCGCGGCCTGGCGCTTGGGCGCGGGGCGTGCGCGCAAGGAGGACCCGGTGCAGGCGGGCGCGGGAGTGGAGATGCACGCGAAGCCGGGAGACACGGTGACCGCGGGCCAGCCCCTGCTGACCCTGCACACGGACACCCCGGAGCGCTTCGAGTACGCCCTGGAGGCGGTGGAGGGTTCGTACGGCATCGGCGTGGAGGGAACCAAGTTCACTGCTTCGCCGGTGGTGTTGGAGCGCATCGCCTGATCGGTGGTTGGTAGTGGAGGCGGGGCCGGGGCGGGGGACTTTCCGTCCCCGGCCCCGCTTGCCTACCTAGGGGCGCGGGGCTGTGTCAATTTGCGGCTCCGCCGCGTGGGCGCGACCAGCCACAACGCACCCGCAGACAAAAAACGACCGCACCTACCCAAGCAGCGCAGCGATCCCCACCAACACCGGCACCGACAACACCGTAGACAGCAGAATCGAGTCCCGAGCCAACCCCTCACCCACCCGATAACGACTCGCGTACGTGTACAAATTCTGCGCAGCCGGCAGCGCCGAGGTCACGACCACGTCGAGCAACGCCGCCCCATGAACACCGAACACCCCCACCGCCAACGCCCACGCAACCACCGGCTGCCCCACCGACTTCAGCGCAACGGACAACAACACCGGCCCCCGCTCAACGCCCCGCGCAGGAACCGCACTGCCCCGCAGGGAAATCCCGAACCCGATCAACACCGCCGGCACAGCCATGTTCCCGATCAACGTGAGCGGATCCATCACAGGGCCGGGAACACGAACCCCGGCCCCCGCCACCGCGACCCCCGCAAGCGACCCCACCGCGACCGGATTCCGCAGCGGAGTCAGCAGCCGTAGCCACAACGGCCCTTTCTCCCCCGCCCCCGACAGATCGAGGATCGTGAGCGCGAGCGGGCTCACCACCACGAGCTGGAACAACATCACCGGCGCCACGAGCGACGCATTGCCCAGGACGTAGACCGAGATCGGGATCCCGAGGTTGCCGGAGTTGACGTAACTCGAACAGAGCGCCCCGATCGTCGTACGGCCGACACCCCACCCGCGTACGACCCCCACCGCCACGAACACGCTCGCCACCGCCGCCGTACTGAGCACCGTCACGAGCAGCCCGCTGGAGAAGATCACCGACAGGTCGGCCCGCGCGAGGGTCGTGAACAGCAGCGCCGGGGACGCGACATTGAAGGCGAGCTTGGTCAGGACGTCCCGCCCGTGTTCGCCGAGGGACCCGCGCAGGCCGATCAGATAGCCGACCGCGATGACCACACCGATCACCGCGAACCCGGTCAGTACGCCCTGCACGGCACCCCCTCGGCAGCGAGGCCGGTGTGCGCGAGGGCGTCGGGTATCCAGGGCGGGGCTGATCCGTGGGGCATACAGCAAACCTAGGCGGTCGCCCCCGATGAGTTACGACCGCCCACCCGGTCTACCGATCGTGGACGCCAAGACACCCGCTGTACTCGTGCCGGCCCGCCCCGTCACCCCCGACGAGGTGGCGGGACTGTGCGCCGAGGTACGGGCGCTGCTGGAGGCGACGCCCGGTGCGGGAGCGGTCGTGGTGGTCGAGGTCGTGGGGCCCGGGCCGCCGGGGCTCGGCACCGTCGATCTCCTGGCCCGGCTGCACCTCACCGCCCGCCGGACCAGGGGCGGCCGGATCAGGCTCCGCGACCCCGCCCCCGCGCTACGCGCCCTCCTCGACCTCGTCGGACTCCGCTTCGAGATGGAGGGGCAGGTCGAACAGCGGGAACCAGCGCTTCGTGTCCAGGAAGAAGTGGAACCCGGTGAGCCTGCCGTCTGAGATCTCCAGCACCTGAACCGACCACGGGCTGAAGCCGCCCGCCTCCGGGTCCGGCTTGTACTGGGCGAAGCCCGGCAGACCGTTCACCTGCACCGGGATCAGGCGTGAGCCCTCGCAGGCGGCGCCGAGGGTCGTCATGAAGCCCGTGATGTCGTCGTGGCCGGTGAGCCACAGGTCGAACGGCGGCATCGTCATGATGGCGTCCTCGTGCAGCAGCGCGGTGAGCGCGGCCATGTCGTAGCCCTCGAAGGCGGCGACGTACCGCTCAAGAAGCTTCTGCTGCTCCTCGTCGAGCGGGTCGGAGACGGCCGCGTCCGCCGCCTTCTCGTCCCGCTCGGCGAGGGTGGCGCGGGCGCGCTGCAACGCGCTGTTGACCGACGCGACGGAGGTGTCGAGCAGCTCGGCCACCTCGTTGGCCCGCCAGGCCAGGACCTCTCTCAGGATCAGCACCGCCCGCTGTTTGGGCGGGAGTTGCTGTAGGGCGGCCATGAACGCGAGCCGTACGGATTCCTTCGCCACGGCCGCCTCCGCCGGGTCGGTGACCGTCGGCAGCACGCGCGCGTCCGGCATCGGCTCCAGCCAGGTGTTGTCCGGGCGGGGTGACAGCGCGGCTTGCGCGAGGGGGGTGGAGTCGCTGAGATCGACGGGGCGGGCCCGCTTGTTGCCGGCGGACAGCATGTCCAGGCAGACGTTCGTGGCGATCCGGTACAGCCACGACCGCAGACTCGACCGGCCCTCGAACTTCTCGTAGTTGCGCCAGGCGCGGACCATCGTGTCCTGCACGGCGTCCTCGGCCTCGAAGGAGGAGCCGAGCATGCGGTAGCAGTACCCGGTCAGCTCGACGCGGTGCTTCTCCAGCCTGACGTCGAGGTCCGTCGTCGTAACAACGCTGTCACTCATGGTCTCGCCCACCCACCCCTGTGGCCGTTCTTCCCTTACCCCGAAACGTAGCGCAGCCCACTGACAATGGCCCCCGGAGTGGATGAACGTGCAGGTCAGGATGATTGCGGGGCGCCCGGTATGGAGGTGACCGCCACCGGGGGCTCCGCCCCCGGACCCCCGATCGGCCCCGAAAGGGCCTCGTCCTCAAACGCCGGACGGGCTGAATAATCGCGGCCTGTACTGAAGAGCTGGCCTGCGCTGGAAAGCCGTCCTGCGCTGGGTGTTGGAGGCCTGTACTGGACAACCGCCCGGCACTGGTATTCGCAGCCTGTACTGGACTGCCGACCGGCGTTGGATGTTGACGGCCTGCACCGGACAGCCACCCGGCGCCGGACTCAAGCCGCCAGGCCACCTGGCGCCGGACTCGGGCCGCCAGCCAGGCCACCCGACGCCGAACTCAGGCCGCCCAGCGTCGGATTCAGGCCCTCAGACCGCCCCGCGCAGGGCTCGTCGCCAGGCCGCTCAACCCGCTCAGGCCGTCACCACACCCCGCCGCTCGACCCGCGCCGCCCGCGACCCCAACACAGTGATCGTCACGACACCGACCACCGCCAGCACCCCGACCCCCACCGTCCCGCCCCAGCCCCCCGCATGGAACGCCATCGCGCCGACCGTACTGCCGGTGCTGGACCCGATGTAGTAGGCGGACTGATACAGAGCGGAGGCCTGCGCACGCCCGGTCGTGGCCGTCTTGCTGACCGCGGAGGACGCGACCGCGTGCCCCGCGAAGAAGCCGGCGGTGATGAGGACGAGACCCAGCAGGACCAGGGGAAGCGAGTCGGCGAGGGAGACGAGCAGGCCCGCAGCCGTCGTACCGCCCGCCAGATAAAGGGCACCCCGGCGCCCCAGCCGACCTACCAACCGCCCCGCCGTGGACGCCGACACGGTCCCCACCAGATACACGAGGAAGATCGAGCCGATGAGGCCCTGGGGGAGGGAGAAGGGGGCCTCGGTGAGGCGGTAGCCGATGACCGTGTAGACGCCGCCGAAGACCGTCATGAACAACGCGCCGATCGCGTACAGCCGGCACAGCAGCGGGTTCGCGAGGTGGTCGCGGACCGTGCGGGCCAGGACGCGCGGGCGCAACGACCCCGGCGTGAAGTGCCGAGGGGCGGGGAGCAGCAGCCGGAACGCGACCGCGCAGCCGACCGCGATGACGCCGATCACCGCCACGGCGACCCGCCACCCCCACTCCTGCGCGACCCACCCGGTGATGACCCGGCCACTCATCCCGCCGACACTGTTGCCGGCCACGAACAGGCCGATCGCCGTGACCAGCGCCTTCGGCCGGACCTCTTCCGCCAGATACGCCGTCGCCGAGGCAGGCAACCCGGCCAGCGCGGCCCCCTGAAGAAAGCGCAACGCCACCAACGCCCCCAGCGACGGTGCGAACGGGACCAGAACCCCGATGCTCACCGCGACGACCAACGACGCCGTCATGACCGTACGACGTCCAAACCGCTCCGACAGCGCGCTCATCGGCAGCACGAACAACGCGAGCCCACCCGTCGCCGCCGCCACCGTCCAGCTCGCCGCACTCGCCGACACCGCGAAACCGGAGGAGATCAACGGCAGCAGCGCCTGCGTGGAGTAGAGGAGCGCGAAGGTCGCCACGCCCGCGAGGAACAGCGCGAAGCTCATCCGGCGATAACCGGGACCACCGGGCGTCAGCCGCGTGTCGGAGTCGGAGGCGGGGACGGGGGACGTGGCGGCCACGATCGTGGACGCCCCGGTATCGGCGGAAGGCATGCTTCGAAGCTACGTACGCTCCCGCTCATCCGTCCAATGCACGGAAACGCCATAATCGTTCCCATGGTGCATCAGTACAGCTCACAGGCTCACCTGTCACCGTCCGGTGACACAGAAGACATCGTCGCGCTGCTCGCGCCCCGCCTCGCGTACTTCGCCGGCGTAGCCCGCACCGAACACGTCACCCGGGCCGCACAGGAGATGCAGGTCCCGCAGTCCACCCTGTCGAGGGCGATGGTCCGCCTTGAACAGGACCTGGGCGTGGACCTGTTCGCCCGCAGAGGCCGCACGGTCTCCCTGACCCCCGCCGGCCGCACCTTCCTCACCTCGGTGGACCGCGCCCTCGCCGAGATCGAGAAGGCCGCCGACGAGGTCCGCGCCGACGCCGACCCCGCCACCGGCAAGGTCGCCTTCGGCTTCCTCCACACCCTCGGCTCCGAAACAGTCCCGGGCCTCATCCGAGCCTTCCGAGCCGACCACCCCCGAGTCCGCTTCAGCCTCGTCCAGAACTACGGCGAGGCCATGCTGGAGCGCCTGCGGGCGGGCGAACTGGACCTCTGCCTGACCTCTCCGGTGCCGGATGCCCCGGACCTGGTGGCCCGCCGCCTGGACGAACAGAAGCTGCGGCTGGTGGTTCCCGCCGACCATCGTCTGGCGACACGAAAGAGGGTCCGCCTGGCGGAAGCAGCCGACGAGACGTTCGTGACATTGGAGCCGGGCTACGGCTTGCGCCGCATCACAGATGACGTCTGCAAGGAAGCCGGCTTCCGCCCACGAATCGCCTTCGAGGGAGAGGAGGCGGAGACCCTACGGGGCCTGGTGGCAGCAGGCTTGGGGGTCGCCCTCCTACCCCCACCAGCCGTACCCCGCCCGGGAGTTGCAGAACTAACGGTCACAGCTCCGAGAGCGGTGAGAGAGATCGGCGTAGCGTGGCTGGACGGCCACCCAGACACTCCGCCGGTGGCGGCTTTCAAGCAGTTCCTACTGTCGAGACGGGGCAACTTGCTACCAACGTAGGCCTGCCCAACCTTTTTAGGGGCGCGGGGAACTGCGCGCTCAGCCACAACGAACCCGCACCCCGCAACGACCCCTCAACCCTTACGAAGCGACCGCCCAAACCCCGCAGCCAACGGCATCCTCAACCCCAACGGCGGCGGAGCCATCAACGCATCCTCAACAGGCCGAGAAAACGCCCGCCCGAACAACGCCCCCATCACGAAGTCCTCAGCCAGCGCATGCACTTCCTGCCGATGCTGATGCAACCCGTGCCCGTCAGAGTGGACTTCGAACCGACAGATGTCCCGGTTCGCCTTCTTCGCCCGAGCAGCCAACCGGAACGACAACTCGGGATCGGTCCGTTCGTCGTTCGTGCCGTGCACGATCAACACCCGCCGCCCCGCAAGCTGCTTCACCGGTTCGGGTGGCGCCGCCACATCCTGTTCCGGCAACCAAGGGGCAAGCGCGACAACGGAGTTCACCGCCTCGTGCCCCGCGGAGCGCAACGCCGCGCGGGCGCCCATGTCGATCCCGGTGAGACAGACCGGCACATCCCCGTACCGCCGTACGACCTCCTCCACCGCCCACGCCGCGTCGTGCGCGAGAGACGCCTCGCTGCCGTTCCAGCCGCGGCAGCGGTAGTGGACGACATGCGCGGCGAGCCCGTCGGACGCGCCCGAGCGGGCCAGTCGGCGGCCCAACGTCCGTACGGAGGCCGTCGCCAACATGGGGGAGGGCTTACGGCTGGACACCTCCTCGCCGCCGGGGAGCAGCAGCACCACGCCGCTCACCGAGGTCGGTTCGGGACCGAGCGCTCTCCCCAGCCGGGCCGTCCTGACCGGCGTCGCTTGCTGTGCCATGACAGAACAGTGTCAGAAGTGAGCGTGTACGCCATCCTTCCGCGCGGTCACCGTTACGTATCGACGGATTCGTACAGCGGGCGATCTACGCGCGTAGGAGTTAGAGTGCGGAAATGACGAGCCAGAACACCCCGAACACCCCGACGCCGGACCAGATCCGCCGGGCGCCGAAGGTTCTGCTGCACGACCACCTCGACGGCGGTCTCCGCCCGGGGACGATCGTCGAACTCGCCCGGGACGCCGGGTACACCGGACTCCCCGAGACCGACCCGGACAAGCTCGGCGTGTGGTTCGCCGAGGCCGCCGACTCCGGTTCGCTGGAACGGTACTTGGAGACGTTCTCGCACACCGTCGCGGTGATGCAGACCCGGGACGCGCTGATCCGGGTGGCCCGCGAGTGCGCCGAGGATCTCGCCGAGGACGGGGTCGTCTACGCGGAGGTGCGGTACGCGCCCGAGCAGCACCTCGACGGCGGGCTCAGCCTCGAAGAGGTCGTCGAGGCCGTCAACGAGGGCTTTCGGCAAGGGGAGTTGCTCGCGCGGGAGAACGGGCGGCGGATTCGGGTCGGGGCGCTGCTCACCGCCATGCGGCATGCGGCCCGTTCCCTGGAGATCGCCGAACTCGCCAACCGTTACCGCGACTTGGGCGTCGTCGGCTTCGACATCGCGGGTGCGGAGGCGGGGTTCCCGCCCACCCGGCACCTGGACGCCTTCGAGTATCTGAAGCGCGAGAACAACCACTTCACCATCCACGCCGGCGAGGCCTTCGGGCTGCCGTCGATCTGGCAGGCGTTGCAGTGGTGCGGCGCCGACCGGCTCGGGCACGGGGTGCGCATCATCGACGACATCCAGGTGAAGGAGGACGGGTCGGTCGAGCTGGGGCGGCTCGCGTCGTACGTGCGTGACAAGCGCATCCCGCTGGAGCTGTGCCCCAGTTCCAACCTCCAGACCGGGGCCGCCGACTCCTACGCCGAGCACCCCATCGGGCTGCTGCGGCGGCTGCATTTTCGCGCCACCGTCAATACGGACAACCGGCTGATGTCCCACACCAGCATGAGTCAGGAATTCGAGCACCTTGTCGAGGCGTTCGGTTATTCGCTCGACGACATGCAGTGGTTCTCCGTCAATGCTATGAAGTCAGCATTCATTCCTTTCGATGAACGACTCGCCATGATCAATGACGTGATCAAGCCCGGATATGCCGAGCTGAAATCCGAATGGCTGTTCCGGCAGACGGCTTCCACCAGCGGTTCTGTGGCAGAAGAGGGCTGAATCGGGCTTAGGGGTGGGACCGGAATGCGGGCGGGTGTTCACAATCCGTCCGCATTTCGATGTTTGCGGCGGGTGCCTTCGCGTGTTTACGGTCTTGGACCGCTCACATCCCCCGTCATCCATTCAAGGACGCATTCACCATGAAGCAGTCTGCTGCCAAGACCCTCGGTGTCGCCGCCCTCGGTGCTGCCTTCGCCGCCGTAGCCGCGGGGTCGGCTTCAGCCGCCGTGGCCGCTCCGGCTGTTCCGGACGCCACCCAGGTGCTGGGCACCGTGACCCACACGCTGCCCGCGGAGAACGTCGCCAAGGCGCTGCCGGGTGCCGGTCAGGCGCTGAGCCAGGCGCAGCCCGCGCTCGCCGGTGGTCTGTCCGCCGTGCAGCCGGCCGCCGAGAAGGTGCTGTCCGACGGTCCCACCGCGCCCGTCGCCGGGCTGCTGGGCGGTCTGCCGCTGTCGCAGACGGGCCTGCCCACCCACGGCCTGCCGGTGAACGGCATCCCGCTGGGCTGAGCCCACCCCCGAACACGCCGATGGGGCGCACCCTGGACGAGGGTGCGCCTCATCGGCGTACGTGCGCCGGGGTCCGGGTGTCACCAGGCCTCGGTGCGGACCTTGTCCTCGGCCGGGAACAGGATCCACAGCGCGATGTAGAGCAGGAACTGCGGGCCGGGCAGCAGGCAGGAGACCAGGAAGATCACCCGCATCGTGGTCGCGGAGGTACCGAAGCGCCGCGCCAGCGCTGCGCACACTCCGCCGATCATGCGGCCTTGGGTGGGGCGGGCAATGGCGGTCATCATGTGCTCCTTCGCGAGCGGCTGTCCGAGGCCCCCCGTGTGGTTGCCTCATCTGTCTTCAACCGTACGGAGCCGCCGTCCGCCCGGCGTCGCTCTACGGTGCGATGCCGACCCTGGGAATCGTCGGGGTTCGTCCCTGAGCCGGTTCCTCCTGGAGGACGGTCAGGGGGAGCCCGTTCTCGGTCCTGCGGCGTAGCCGGGCGCGGGCCGCCGGGACGATCGCGGCGTGGGCCATGGCGACGCCCACCGTGTTCATGAGCAACGAGTCGATGTCGACCACCTGGCCCGGGACCCCGGTCTGGAGCAGCTCGATGCCCAGGGAGATCAGGGCGCCCGCCGCGACCGTACGGATGAAGGACGCGAGCGGGGAGACGTGGAGCCGGCCGCTGACCATCGGGAGCAGGACGCCCAGCGGGGCCAGCAGGGCGAGGCCCTCACCGATCCGCTTCGTCGCCTCCGGCCAGCCCAGGGCCAGGTCGGCTCTGATGCTGGCCAGCGGGTGCAGGTTCGGGGGCATCACCCAGGGGACGTCCCGGGGGCGCAGCGTGACCCAGGCGACGAGCACGAGATGTGCGACGAGGAGGACACCTCCTGCCACACGGATGCGAATCGCGGCGCTGCCGCCGATGGAGCCTTGACGCTGCACGCCCCACAAGACGCCCTCTCCGGCACGATCGGTTCCGGGTAGGCACCAAGCACCAGGGTGAGGCCTGCGCCACACGCCCCTTTTCGCGCCTCGTTCACCCCCCGGGCGCCCGCGGCTTCAGCCGCCCGTCACCTCGCTGGACGGCGGCGCCTTGGTGCCCGGGTCGGTGCGGACGTCGTCGGTGCACTCGTAACGGCGCAGCGGTGTGCCGTCCGGGCCGCCGAGGATCACGGAGCCGTCGCCCTCGGCCGCGGCCGAGTCGGAGAACGTACAGACGATCTGGGCGAGCGCGTACGACGTGAGGTCGGCCGGTGAATTGCTCAGCCGCAGCGCGTCCTTGGGATCCTTGGCCCGGGGTCCGCTCACCGTCATGCCGCCGCGCACGTCGGTCGTGTACCCGGCGTCCCGCTCGCCCGAGGACGGTGACTCGGCGAGCTGGTCCAGCAGCCCCTGGGCGACGATGACGCGCCGCTGCACGTCCGCCGTGCCGTCCGGCACCTGTACGGCCCGGTCGACGGTCACCAGCGACGACCCGCACAGCAGGAACACCTGCACGGGCACCCCGCGCGAGGCCTGCGCCGACACGTCCGGCTCGGTGAGCGTGCACGGCACCCGGGACGGCGCCGCCCCGAAGTCGGTCGGCACCTCCGTGGCCCGGATCCCGCACCCGGCGAGCAGCAGGCCGAGCAGGGGGAGCGCCATCAACCGGCGTACGGCGACGGCCCGTTCACCGTGCGGTGTCAGCAACTGTCGTACGGTCATGATGAGTTCCTCTTGGAGCAGCCCGAACCGCCCGAGCCGCCCGAGCCGTCGGGGGTCTCGCCCTCGCCCTTGTCGGACTCCGGGTCCTCCGTGAGCGTGGAGGCGTCCCGGGGCAGCCGCAGGGTGAACACCGCGCCGCCGTCGGGGGAGTTGGCGGCGGTGATCTCGCCGCCGTGGATGTGGGCGTTCTCCAGGGCGATGGAGAGGCCGAGGCCGCTGCCCTCGGAGCGCGGCCGGGAGGCGCTCGCCTTGTAGAAGCGGTCGAAGACGTGCGGCAGGACGTCCTCGGGGATGCCGGGGCCGTGGTCGCGGACCGCGATGACGAGGTCGTCGTCCTCCAACCGGACCGAGACCCGGACCGGGGAGCCGCCGTGCTTGAGGGCGTTGCCGATGAGGTTGGCGAGGATGACGTCGAGGCGGCGCGGGTCGAGCCGGGAGTGGATGCCGCGCTCGGCGTCCAGGTCGACGGCGTCCAGCCAGGCGCGGGCGTCGATGCAGGCGGTGATCTGGTCGGCGAGGTCGACGTCGTCCAGGACGAGCCGGGCGGTGCCCGCGTCGAAGCGGGTGACCTCCATCAGGTTCTCGACGAGGTCGCCGAGCCGCTTGGTCTCGCTGACCACGAGCCGTACGGCGGGCTCGATCATCGGGTCCACGCTGCCGGTCTCGGCGTCGAGTTCCTCCTCGAGGACCTCAACCACCGCCGTGATCGCGGTCAATGGCGTACGCAGCTCGTGCGACATGTCGGCGACGAACCGGCGCGAGGCGTCGTCCCGGGCGGCCATGTCGGCGACCCGCTTCTCCAGCGCCTCGGCCGTTTGATTGAACGTCCTTGACAGCTCGGCGAGTTCATCCGTCCCGGAGACCCGCAGCCGGGTGTCGAGCTTGCCCTCGCCGAGCCGGCGCGCGGCGATGCCGAGCCGGTGCACGGGCTTGAGGACGGTCGTCGCGGCGGCCTGCGCGAGCAGCGCGGAACCGATCAGCGCGAGCCCGGTGGCGATACCCAGCGACCAGGCAAGGGAGTTGAGGTCCTTCGCCTCCGGCTCAAGGGACTTGAGCATGTAGCCGGTCGGCCCGCCGCCGATCATCCGCGTCCCGGCGACCAGGTACGGCGTGCCGTGCTCGGTGACCCGCTGCCAGTACAGGTGGTACGGCTCCTTGTTGCCGTCGGACACCGACTGCTGCTTGTTCACCGCCGTCTGGAGCGACTTGGGCACGTCCTCCAGCGAAAAGCCGTTCAGGCCGCCGGAGTTGCCGTAGACCGTCTTGTCGTTGGCGTCCTCGCCGACGAGGAGGACGCTGAAGCGCTGGCTGCTGTTGGCCATCTGGCCCGCCGTGCGCATCAGTTCGTCCTGCGTGGGGTGGACGGGCAGGGCGCCGGCGCGGTTCTGCATCTCCTGGCGGAAGTCGCGCAGGACGGCGTCCTGGGCGCGGGTGAGGACCGCCTCGCGGTTGAGCCAGTACGCGATGCCGGACGCGGACACGGCGGCGGTCAGCGCGACGAGACCGAAGACCACGACCAGCCTGAGGCGCAGGCTGGTGAACCGCAGCCGCCACAGAACTCCCTTACGACCCGGGCGCCAGCCGCGGATCCCCCCTGGTGCGTCGGTCACTGAGGCGAGTCCAGGCGGTAGCCGACGCCGCGCACGGTACGGATGAGCGTCGGGGACGACGGGATGTCCTCGACCTTGGCGCGCAGCCGCTGGACGCAGGCGTCCACGAGGCGCGAGTCACCGAGGTAGTCGTGCTCCCACACCAGCCGCAGCAACTGCTGCCGGGACAGGGCCTGTCCGGGCCGCCGGCTCAGCTCCAGGAGCAACCGCAGCTCGGTGGGCGTGAGTTGGAGGTCCTCGCCGTTCTTCGTGACGGTCATCGCGGCGCGGTCGATCACCAGCGAACCGAACGTGGCCGCGTCGTTGGCCTCGCGCTCCCCGCGCCGCAGCACGGCCCGGATCCGGGCGTCGAGGACCCGCCCCTGCACGGGTTTGACCACGTAGTCGTCGGCACCGGACTCCAGTCCGACGACGATGTCGATGTCGTCGCTGCGCGCGGTGAGCAGAATGATCGGCAGCTGGTCCGTGCGCCGGATACGACGGCACACCTCGAAACCGTCGATGCCGGGCAGCATCACATCCAGCACGATCAGGTCCGGCCGCTGCTCACGCAACAGCTTCAGACCGTCCTCGCCGCTGGCAGCGGTGGCTACCCGGTGGCCCTGGCGCGTCAGCGAGAGCTCCAGGGCCGTCCGGATGGCGTCGTCGTCCTCGATCAGCAACAGGGAAGGCACGGGGCTCATTCTGGCCCATGTGGGGGTGGGGTTTCGACACCTGTACGGGTACGTCCCCGTAGCGCTGCTTTCTGTGACCGGACTGTCCGTTTTCTGAGGGCAGCCGCAGAGACCGGGCCCTGTGACAGGTCTGTGACAGTCGGGGGACACGTCCATGAAGTGCCCCCGGCAGGATTTTCGGCACAGGCAAGGAACCACGAGGGAACCGAGCCGGAACATCCGAACACCGGGCAAGTCCACT
This sequence comes from Streptomyces sp. NPDC050528, assembly GCF_044457795.1. NCBI lineage: Bacteria > Bacillati > Actinomycetota > Actinomycetes > Kitasatosporales > Streptomycetaceae > Streptomyces > Streptomyces sp. NPDC050528. The sequence goes on along the minus strand of NZ_JBITHH010000001.1, from coordinate 1,192,551 downwards.
ACGGGGGGCGCGAGATGAACACGCTGCACAGCACCAGCAACAACGCAGTCATCACGCGTCTGCACGACGTCACCCGGGGTTCCGAGAAGTCCGGTGCCGTGAGCGGGCGGGGGTGCGTTCGCGGTGCCGGGCGTCAGCACACCGGTTACATGACGGTGGTTGACGCACACACGGGGGAAGCGCACGGGGGAAGCGCGTACAGGGAGGACACGGGGGAGCGTCGCTCGCTGTCGGAGGCGGAGTTCACCGCCTACGTCCAGGAGCGCCGCGCCTCCCTGTACGCCACCGCGTACCACCTGACCGGCGACCGCTTCGAGGCCGAGGACCTGCTGCAGAGCGCGCTGTTCTCGACGTACAAGGCGTGGGACCGGATCAGCGACAAGGCCGCGGTCGGGGGCTATCTCCGCCGCACCATGACGAACCTGCACATCAGCGCGTGGCGCCGCCGCAAGCTGAACGAGTACCCGACCGAGGAACTGCCGGAGACGCCCGGCGACACGGACGCGATGCGCGGCACGGAGCTGCGCGCGGTCCTGTGGCAGGCGCTGTCCCGGCTGCCGGAACTCCAGCGCACCATGCTGGTCCTCCGCTACTACGAGGGCCGCACGGACCCGGAGATCGCGGAGATCCTCGACATCAGTGTCGGCACGGTGAAGTCCAGCATCTGGCGGTCACTCCGCCGCATGCGCGAGGACGAGGTCCTCAGCTTCGGCCGTGACGAGGAGGACGCCTTCGGGGAGCTTGTCGCCTGAGGGTTGGGGGGGAATAGGTAACGGGGGACGGTCCGGGGGGACCACGGGGGATCGGTACCGGGGGGTGCCGACGGGGTCACGGGGACCATGGGGGGGACCACGGGGGAAGTACCACGGGGGAAAAGGGAGAGCGGGACTGGAGGGCCGGGGGGTCCGTCCAGTCCCGCTTTTTCATGTCCTACGAGGGAGACGTCGCCGGAGTCGTCCGTGCGGGGCGCCGGCCCACCGCCGCCGCTGCGAGCCTGCCCAGTGCCTCGTCCTTGTCGCAGGCGTACGCGCCGAGCCCCGTCTGCCGGGCCACGATCGAGCGCTCCAGCCGCATCAGCCGCCAGCCGCGTCGCAACAGGAACGGCACGGACTTACGGCCCTCCTTGAGATCCCGCAGGAAACGGCGCCGGAAAGTGCGCACCGGGCCCCGGCTCAGGCACAGCGCGTCCGCGAGTACGCCCAGCTCCTGGCACCGGGTGATGACCTCGGCCGCGAAGATGCCCTCCGCTATGAACAACGGCGTCCGGCCCACGTCGACCGCCTCCGTGCCCGTGCGGGCGCTGAGCGAGATGTCGTAGACCGGCACGTCCGTACGGCCCGTGCGGCACAGTTCGACGATCGCGGCGACCGCGACGTCCGCGTCCCAGGAGTCGGGGTGGTCCCAGTCGATGTCCGAACTCCCCGCCACCTGCGGCAGCGTCGGGTCGTCGCCCTCTTTGTAGAAGTCGTCGAGCCGCAGCACGGGCAGACCGGAGCGGGCCGAAACGAGGGACTTGCCGGAACCCGAGGGGCCGCACAGCAGCACGACACGGGCCGGTGACGGGGAAAGGATGCTCACGGGACACCAGTTTGACGCATTCGGTACGTCCTGCCGACCCCGCGGGTCGCCAGTGGAACGCGCATCACACGTCAACTACCCTTCGTGCTGACCTGATTACCCTGCGCATCAGAAGGTGGCACCAGCAATGGCACGACACACGTCCCCTCAGCATCCGACCGCCCAGCGCGCCCTGGTCGCCCTCGCGACCGCGGGGGTCGCGCTCGGGGCGGGGGCGGCGTCGGCCGCGGCGGACACCTCGCCGGTGGCTGACGTGGTGCGGACTCGGCCCACGTCTTTGGGCAAGATCGACCCCGCGGCGGGGCTTGGTGCGGTTGCCGGAACGGTGGGCTATGTCACCGGCCCTGTGGCCGGACTCAAGCCGAATCCGCTCGCGGGTACGGGAGTTGACCCCCTCGACAACGGGGTTGCGACTCAGCTTGCGGACTTTCAGCCGCTTGCCTCGCGGGCGTTGACGGGGCCGGTTGCCGAGGCTCAGTCGATCGGGAGTATGCCGGTGGTGGGGCAGGTTACGGGGCTGCTCGGGGGTTGAGTTGCGGAGGCGGTCGGGGAACTGCGGACTTGTTGCCGGGTGCGCGTCCGTTGTGGCTGGTCGCGCAGTTCCCCGCGCCCCTAGGCATCGGCCTTCGGCCTGCCTAGTACGAGGAGCCGCCTGCTCCCAGTGAACCCGTGGGGTGCCAGACCGTCTTCGTCTCCAGGAAGGCCGTCAGGCGTTCTGTGCCCGGGGTCTCCGCGTAGTCCACAGGCTGTGGACGGAGGACTCGCTTGAGGTTGTCCGCCGCTGCGATCTCCAACTCCTTTGCCAGTGTCTCGTCCGCGCCGGCCAAGTCGATCGCGTTGACGTCCTGGTGGGCGGCCAAGGAGGGTGCGATCTCCGCCGTCTTTCCGGAGAGGATGTTGACGACTCCGCCGGGGAGGTCGGACGTGGCCAGGACCTCGCCCAACGACAGGGCGGGGAGCGGGGAGTTCTCGCTGGCGATGACGATGGCCGTGTTGCCGGTCGCGATCACCGGGGCGATCACCGAGATCAGGCCGAGGAACGATGATTCCTGGGGGGCCAGGACCGTGACCACGCCCGTCGGCTCGGGGGACGACAGGTTGAAGTACGGGCCCGCTACCGGGTTCGCGCCCCCAACCACCTGGGCGATCTTGTCCGTCCAGCCCGCGTACCAGACCCAGCGGTCGATCGCCGCGTCGACCACGGCAGCCGCCTTCGACTTCGACAGGCCCTCCGCGTCCGCGACTTCGCGCGTGAACTGGTCCTTGCGGCCCTCCAGCATCTCGGCGATGCGGTAGAGGATCTGGCCGCGGTTGTACGCCGTCGCACCGGACCAGCCGCCGAACGCCTTGCGGGCCGCTACGACCGCGTCGCGTGCGTCCTTGCGGGAGGACTGCGGCGCGTTCGCGAGCCACTTGCCCTTGGAGTCGGTCACCTCGTACACCCGGCCGCTCTCGCTACGAGGGAACTTGCCCCCGACGTACAGCTTGTAGGTCTTGAAGACGCTCAGACGTTGCTGTTCGGACTTCTCAACTGTGCTCATTTATCGCTCGCCCTCCGGGCTCGACGGGGCGAGGTACGCCTCCAGGCCGTGGCGACCGCCCTCGCGGCCGTAGCCCGACTCCTTGTAGCCGCCGAACGGCGAGGTCGGGTCGAACTTGTTGAACGTGTTGGACCAGACGACGCCCGCGCGCAGCTTGTTGGCGACGGCCAGGATGCGGGAGCCCTTCTCGGTCCAGATGCCCGCCGAGAGGCCGTACTGCGTGTTGTTGGCCTTCGCGACTGCCTCGTCCGGGGTGCGGAAGGTGAGGACCGACAGCACCGGGCCGAAGATCTCGTCGCGGGCGATCGTGTGCGCCTGGGTGACGTTCGTGAAGAGCGTTGGGGCGAACCAGTAGCCGGAGGACGGGAGTTCGCAGGACGGGGACCAGCGCTCGGCGCCCTCCGCCTCGCCCTGTTCCACGAGTGAGGTGATCCGCGCGAGCTGCTCGGCGGAGTTGATCGCGCCGATGTCGGTGTTCTTGTCGAGCGGGTCGCCGAGGCGGAGGGTGGAGAGGCGTCGCTTCAGGGAGTCCAACAGCTCGTCCTGGATGGACTCTTGGACGAGGAGGCGGCTGCCCGCGCAGCAGACCTGGCCCTGGTTGAAGAAGATGCCGGTGACGATCCCCTCCACCGCCTGGTCGATCGGGGCGTCGTCGAAGACGATGTTCGCGCCCTTGCCGCCGAGTTCGAGGGTGACCTTCTTGGTCGTACCGGCCACCTGGCGCGCGATCGCCTTGCCGACCGCCGTGGAGCCGGTGAAGGCGACCTTGTTCACGTCCGGGTGCGCGACGAGCGCGGCGCCCGAATCGCCGTACCCGGTAAGGATGTTGACGACGCCCTTGGGGAGGCCGGCCTGGCGGCAGATGTCCGCGAAGAACAACGCCGAGAGGGGCGTTGTCTCCGCGGGCTTCAGGACCACCGTGTTGCCCGTTGCCAGTGCCGGGGCGATCTTCCACGCCAGCATCAGCAGGGGGAAGTTCCAGGGGATGACCTGGCCCGCGACGCCCAGGGGTTGGGGGTTCGCGCCGAAGCCGGCGTGGTCCAGCTTGTCGGCCCAGCCCGCGTAGTAGAAGAAGTGCGCGGCGACCAGGGGGAGGTCGGCGTCGCGGGTCTCCTTGATGGGCTTGCCGTTGTCCAGGGTTTCCAGGACGGCCAGTTCGCGGCTGCGCTCCTGGATGATCCGGGCGATGCGGAACAGGTACTTCGCGCGCTCGGAGCCGGGCAGCGCCGACCACTTCTCGAAGGCCTTGCGGGCGGCCTTCACCGCGCGGTCGACGTCCGCCTCGCCCGCCTGGGCGATCTCGGAGAGGACTTCCTCGGTGGAGGGCGACACGGTCTTGAAGACCTTGCCGTCCGCCGCTTCCGTGAACTCGCCGTCGATGAACAGGCCGTAGGAAGGCGCGATGTCGACGACGGAGCGGGACTCGGGCGCCGGTGCGTACTCAAATGCGGATGCCATGTGGATCAGTCCACCGTCACGTAGTCGGGGCCGGAGTAGCGGCCGGTGGCCAGCTTCTGACGCTGCATCAGCAGGTCGTTCAGGAGCGAGGACGCGCCGAAGCGGAACCAGTGGTTGTCCAGCCAGTCCTCGCCCGCCGTCTCGTTGACGATGACCAGGAACTTGACGGCGTCCTTGGAGGTGCGGATACCGCCCGCGGGCTTCACGCCGACCTGGATGCCGGTCTGGGCGCGGAAGTCACGGACCGCCTCCAGCATCAACAGGGTGTTCGCGGGGGTGGCGTTGACGGCGACCTTGCCCGTCGAGGTCTTGATGAAGTCCGCGCCGGCCAGCATGCCGAGCCAGCTCGCGCGGCGGATGTTGTCGTACGTCGACAGCTCGCCGGTCTCGAAGATGACCTTCAGTCGGGCGGCGCCCGAGGCCTCCTTCACGGCGACGATCTCGTCGTGGACCTTCATGTAGTTGCCCGCGAGGAACGCCCCGCGGTCGATGACCATGTCGATCTCGTCGGCGCCCGCGGCGACCGCGTCCCGTACGTCGGCCAGCTTCACGTCGAGCGCGGCACGGCCGGCCGGGAAGGCGGTGGCGACGGAGGCGACCTTCACCGAGGAACCGGCGACGGCCTCCTTCGCGGTGGCCACCATGTCGGGGTAGACACAGACGGCCGCGGTCGAGGGGCTCGTGCGGTCGGTCGGGTCGGGGCGGACCGCCTTGGCGCCGAGCGCCCGGACCTTGCCCGGGGTGTCCGCGCCTTCCAGCGTCGTCAGGTCGACCATCGAGATGGCGAGGTCGATGGCGTACGCCTTCGCGGTGGTCTTGATGGAACGGGTCCCGAGCGAGGCGGCACGCGCCTCCAGGCCGACCGCGTCGACGCCGGGCAGCCCGTGGAGGAAACGGCGCAGCGTACTGTCCGACGCCGTCACCTCGCCGAGTGAGTGTGCAGCAGCAGGTGCAGTGGTGGGCATGGTCACCAGACGAGCATATCTACGCGCGTAGCAGCTGTACACCCCGGGTGAGATGTCGCGCCCTGAAGGGGCGCGGGGAACTGCGCGAGCAACCACGACGCACCCGCAGTCGCGAACGTGCACAACCCCAACGGCGATCAGGCGCACCTCTGAGGCAGAATTCGCACCATGACGACCCCGCACCCCGAGCCCCAAGACCAGACCCACCGCTCGTCCGGGGGCATCGTCGGGGGCGTCCTGCTGCTGGCCATCGTCGGCTGGCTCGGCATCGACGCCCTGGCGACCGGCCACGGCCGCACCCCATGGCTCGCCCTCGCCGGCCTGATCCTCGTCGTGCCGCTGATCGTCGCGTTCACGCTCCGCCCGGCCGTGTACGCCAACGAGAACCGCCTCCGGATCCGCAACCCGTTCCGGATCATCGTGCTGCCGTGGGGCACGGTCGCCGCCCTGCGATCCGGTTTCTCGAACGAGGTCGTCACGAAGACGGGCACCAAGTTCCAGCTCTGGTCGATCCCGGTCTCGCTGCGCGCACGCAAGAAGGCGGCCCGGCGCGAGGCGAGGGCCGCCGCGGAGGCACCGGGCGCGCAGAGCGGCGGCGGCCGGCTCGGAGCCTTCGGCGGCGGCACCGGCGGCGGTTCGCGGAGCGGCATCGCACCGGCCGGGTCCACCCGCGCGGAGTCCGACCAGATCATGGCCGACCTGCGCGAACTGCTGGAGTCCCGGGAACAGGCGGAACCGGCGCAGGGCGAGGTCACCGTGCGCTGGGCGTACGAGGTGATCGCACCGGCGCTCGCGGGCGCCGTACTCATGGCGATCCTGCTCGCGACGGGCTGACCGGACGAGCACCCTCCCCGTTCACACACCCCTTCCCCACCCTCTGGGATGTCATGACCACGAACGTCCAAGAGCCCGCGCTGCTGCCCGCCTCCGCGATACCCGACGGGTGCGTGGACCTGGACGGGGAGCACGCGCGCGTGTGGGCCGGTGCGGTGGTGCCGTGGTGGGTGCCGGTACGGCCGCGCCGCTGGTCCCTCGAACTGACCGTCTGGTGCGCCGTGTTGGCCGCCTTCGGCCTGCTGGCGACGACGGATCTGCCCCCTGAGCTGATCGCGCTGCTGCCGCTCCAGGTCGTCTGCTGGCTGTGGCGCCCCGAGGCCGTACGGTTCTCCGCCCCCGTGCTGATCGTGTCGGCGGCGGTACATGCCGCCGGGCTGCCGTGGCCGGTCCTGGTGTGCGCCGCCCTGCTGGTGCTGGCCTCCGCGACGGCCACCGAACTACGAGCACGCGCGCGTGCCCGTCAGCGGCGAGCCGCCCTGGCCGCGACCGGCGGGGTCACGGCCGTGGTGCCGGACACGGACGGGCCGGTGCGGCGGGGCGGGCTGTTCCTCAAGTTCGGGGCGGGTCTGGCCGTAGCCGGTGTCGTCCTGCTCGCCACCTCCGGCCTGTGGCACGCGGCGGACACCCGCCAACTGACGCTCGCGGAGGGCCTGTTCGTACTGGGTCTGGCCCTCACCATGCTCCTCTCCGGCACCCTCGGCCGGCGCCGGGCGATCGCCCTGCGCACCGCACCCGCACCCGTCCTGCGCGTCCTCGTCGGCAAGGACGACCACGAGGACGCCGTGATCTACGCGACGGACGACACGGAGGCGCTACGGCCGCTCTTCACGGTCGCGATGAGGGCGGTACGCGAGGACGAGGGGGAGGACGAGAAGGGCGACGAGAAGGGCGACGAGGACGACGAGGTGGCTCGGGAGGAGCTGGAGGCTCTCCTCGACGCGGCCGCCGCCGTCGGTCCCGGCCCCCTACGGGAAGCCGTCCTCTACGGCGCCCCCTACGACGGCGCCGAGATCCTGCTGGTCAGCGCCGCGGAGGAGCCCGATGAGCCGCCGGTGGCGGAGTGGTCGACCGGGCCCGTACGGCCGTTGCCGGAGGGTGCCGTGCGGCGGCGGCTCGCCCGGGAGGAGCGGGCGGTGGTCCGGAAGGCCCTGGACGAGGAGTTCGCCGCGACCGTGCGGGCCGGGATGGCCGTGGTGCCGGTGCGGCGCTGGCGGGCGGGGCCGGTGGACTGGCTGGGAACCTTCCTGGTGCTGCTGTGGGGCGCCGTGGTCCTCTCGGTCGTGGCCGACCCGGGACTCTGGGACGCGACCGTGGTGCTCCTCGGCGGTCTCGCGGGCGCCAGCCTCCTCCCCCGGAAACTGCGCTGGCGCATCACAGCCGACCGCACCGGCATCTGGCTGAACGGTCTGCGCCGGCCGCGTCACGTCCCCTGGGCCGACCTCCGCTCGGCCCGCCGCCAGGCGTTCGAGTTGCAGCTGAGGGTGCGCGACGGCGACCACTGGGACGTCTCGGCACCCCGCTGGCCCTGGCTGCAACGCAAACGCCAACTCACCCACCCCTACGACGAGTTGGCCGCCGAACTCGCCGCCATGATCGCCGACCCCGCCCTCCGCCCCACCGGCGAGAGCGGTGAGCGGGAGCGCGGACGTCCGCTGTGGCCGTTCGCCGTGGTCCTCGGTCTGGGGTGGACCGCGTTGCTCGTCGCGCGATGGCTGTCCTGATCCCCGCGCGGGACGGTCAGGGCGGGCACCCCACCGCATACGACGACGTTCAGATACCCGCCGCCGCCGACAGGTCCCGCTTGATCGTCGCGAGGATCTCGGCGGCCCGGGCCCGGGCGGCCGGGAGATCGGCGTGCGCCGCGACCGGCACCACGACCTCCAGGTAGCACTTCAGTTTGGGCTCGGTACCGCTGGGCCGGACGATGACCCGGGCACCGTCGAGCGTGTAGCGCAGCCCGTCCGTGGGCGGCAGCTTGTCGGTCCCCTCGTTCAGGTCCTCGGCCTTGGTGACGGCCAACCCGGCGAGTGCGGTGGGGGGGTGCTCGCGCAGCCGCCGCATGGCGTCCGCGATGACGGTCAAGTCCTCGACGCGGACGGAGAGTTGATCGGTGGCGTGCAGACCGTGTTCCACGGCGAGATCGTCGAGGAGGTCGAGCAGATCACGCCCCTCGGCCTTGAGCTCGGACGCCAACTCGGTGATGAGGAGTGCGGCGGTGATGCCGTCCTTGTCGCGCACGCCATCCGGGTCCACGCAGTAACCGAGGGCTTCCTCATAGCCGTAGCGAAGGCCCTCCACGCGGGCGATCCACTTGAAGCCGGTGAGGGTCTCCTCGTAGGGGAGGCCCGCCTTCTCGGCGATACGGCCGAGGAGGGACGAGGAGACGATCGACTCGGCGAAGGTGCCGTGGGCGCCGCGGCGGACGAGGTGGGCGGCGAGGAGCGCGCCGACCTCGTCGCCGCGCAGCATGCGCCAATCGCCGCCCTGGGTACGGTCTTTCACGGCCGCGGCGCAACGGTCCGCGTCGGGGTCGTTGGCGATGATCAGGTCCGGGTCCGTGGCGCGGGCCTGCGCGAAGGCGAGGTCCATCGCGCCGGGCTCCTCCGGGTTGGGGAACGCGACGGTCGGGAAGTCCGGGTCGGGCTCGGCCTGTTCGGCGACGAGCACGGGCTCGGGGAAACCGGCCCGCGCGAACGCGGCCAGCAGCACGTCCTTGCCGACGCCGTGCATCGCCGTGTAGACGGTGCGGGCGGTGCGGGGGGAGTTCGGGGCGAGGACGGCGTCGGTGCGGGCGAGGTAGGCGTCGAGGACGGCGTCGTCGAGGATCTCCCAGCCGTCCGCCGGGCGGGGCACGTCGTGCAGGGAGTCGACGGCCTCGATCTCCGCGGCGATCTCCGCGTCGGCCGGGGGCACGATCTGGGAGCCGTCGCCGAGGTAGACCTTGTAGCCGTTGTCCCGGGGCGGGTTGTGGCTGGCGGTGACCTCGACGCCCGCGATCGCGCCCAAGTGCCGTATGGCGAAGGCGAGTACGGGGGTGGGGAGGGGGCGGGGCAGTACGGCCGCCTTCAGCCCCGCGCCGACCATCACGGCTGCGGTGTCGCGGGCGAAGTCGGCCGACTTGTGGCGGGCGTCGTAGCCGATGACGACGGTTCCGGTGCCGGTTCCGTCGGTGTGGCCGTTCTTCTTGAGGTACGCGGCGAGTCCGGCGGCGGCCCGGATGACGACCGCGCGGTTCATGCGCATGGGCCCGGCGCCGAGTTCGCCCCGCAGGCCGGCGGTGCCGAACTGGAGCGTCCCGCTGAAACGGTCGGTGAGCTCGGCCAGGTCCCCGGCGTCGATGAGCTTGGCGAGCTCGTCGCGTGTGTCCGAGTCGGGGTCCTCGGCCAGCCATGTGTTGGCCTGCGCGATGAGATTGGCGTGCACGGTCGGTCAACCTCTCGTTGTCTCTTGGTGCGGGTACCTGGGGGCTGCGCCCCCAGACCCCCTTCGGCCCTGAAGGGGCCTCGTCCTCAAACGCCGGACGGGCTGGATGGTGCCGGCCGGAGCCGATGAGTGCGCTTACAGCCTGCCGAGCACCTGGGCCAGCAGTGATCCCATCTGCGTGGCGGAATCCCGGCCCGCCTGGAGAACTTCCTCGTGGTTCAGAGGCTCGCCCGTCATACCCGCGGCGAGGTTCGTCACCAGGGAGATACCCAGAACTTCCGCACCCGCCTCGCGCGCGGCGATCGCTTCCAGCACCGTGGACATGCCCACCAGGTCCGCGCCGATCACCCGGGCCATGCGGATCTCCGCCGGAGTCTCGTAGTGCGGCCCGGGGAACTGGGCGTAGACACCCTCCTCCAGCGCCGGGTCGATCTCCTTGCACAGGGCGCGCAGCCGAGGGGAGTACAAGTCCGTGAGGTCGACGAAGTTGGCGCCGACGATCGGGGACGTGGCGGTGAGGTTGATGTGGTCGCTGATCAGCACGGGCTGGCCGGGACGCATGCCCTCGCGGAGCCCCCCGCAGCCGTTGGTCAGCACGATGGTCTTGCAGCCGGCGGCGACGGCGGTACGGACCCCGTGCGCGACGGCGGCGACCCCGCGGCCCTCGTAGTAGTGGGTACGCCCGAGAAAGACCAGCGCGCGCTTGTCACCGATCCTGTACGAGCGGATCCGCCCGCCATGGCCCTCGACGGCCGGCGGCGGGAAGCCGGGCAGCTCGGTGACGGGGAAGTCGGCCTCGGGTACGCCGAGCGCGTCGACGGCCGGTCCCCAGCCGGAGCCCATCACAAGGGCGACGTCGTGGGTCTCGGCGCCCGTCAGTTCGCGCAGGCGCGTGGCGGCGGCGTCAGCGGCGGCATGGGGGTCGCCCTGGATGTCGTCCGGAAGAAGAGATGCGTTCACGCGGATGAGCGTAGCTGGTCTGGGCCTACGCGCGTAGATGACAGAGCGCACGGGATGGCGATCGTTGTCTTGTCGTTTCCAACGAGACCTGTGACGGGCGTTATGTGTGGGAAGCCCTCAGCGGAATAGCGGGGAATCCGCAGCGGAGCCGTGCGGACCCCTCAGCAGAGCCGCGCGGACCCGTCAGCACGGACGCTTCCGCAGCTCCATCACATAGTCGTGCGGGGCGCCGGCCGACTCGGCTGCATCCGCGAGTTCACCGAGATAACGGGCGGACGGGAGCCCACCCTCGTACCCGTTCAGCACGTACACCCAAGCGGGTTCCTCGCCCTCCAGCGTGTGCACCCGCACCCGCATCCGGCGGTAGACGTCGAGGCCGACGCCCTCCCACCGGTCCATGGAGTCCTCGTCGGGCGGCGCGATCTCGTACAGCGCGACGAAGACCTGGGAGCGCGGGGCCTCCACGATCGTCGCGAGCGCGCCCTCCCAGCCCATGTGCTCGCCGCCGAAGGTCAGCCGCCACCCGTTCAGCCAGCCCGTGGCGCGCAACGGCGAGTGCGGGGCGCGGCGGGTCATCAGCCGCGCGTCGAGATTGCCGGCGTACGCGGCGTAGAGCGACATGCTTCGAGAGTACGGCAGCGAAACCACCAGCCACTCCCGTAACCGTGGGTACTCCAGCCCGCCGACAACGGACCCCGCGTCGCCCCCGGGCGGAAGCACCTTGAAGCGTGCGGGACAATGGGGTACGTGACTCGGATCGTGATCATCGGTGGCGGACCCGGCGGCTATGAAGCGGCGCTGGTGGCAGCGCAGCTCGGCGCGGAGGTGACCGTCGTCGACTGCGACGGTCTGGGCGGGGCGTCGGTGCTGACCGACTGCGTCCCGTCGAAGACCCTTATCGCGACGGCCGAGGTGATGACCACCTTCGACTCGTCGTACGAGGAACTCGGCATCATCGTCGCCGACGACACCCCACCGCTGGAACAGGCGGCAAGGGTCGTCGGCGTGGACCTCGGCAAGGTCAACCGGCGTGTGAAGCGCCTCGCGCTCGCCCAGTCGCACGACATCACCGCGTCCGTGACCCGGGCCGGCGCCCGTGTCATGCGCGGCCGGGGCCGGCTCGACGGCATGCAGGCGATCGACGGTTCCCGCAAGGTGATCGTGAAGGCGGCCGACGGCACCGAGGAGACGCTCGTCGCCGACGCCGTCCTCATCGCCACCGGCGGCCACCCCCGCGAGCTGGACGACGCCCGCCCGGACGGCGAGCGCATCCTCAACTGGACCCAGGTCTACGACCTCACCGAACTCCCCGAAGAGCTGATCGTGGTCGGCTCCGGCGTCACGGGCGCCGAGTTCGCCGGCGCCTACCAGGCCCTCGGCTCCAAGGTCACCCTCGTCTCCTCCCGTGACCGCGTCCTGCCCGGCGAGGACCCGGACGCGGCCGCCGTACTCGAAGACGTCTTCCGCCGCCGCGGCATGAACGTCATGGCCCGCTCCCGTGCCCAGTCCGCCAAGCGCGTCGGCGACAAGGTTGAGGTCACCCTCGCCGACGGCCGGGTCATCACCGGCTCGCACTGCCTCATGGCCGTCGGCGCCATCCCGAACTCCGAGGGCATGGGCCTGGAGGAGGCGGGCGTCCGGCTCCGCGACTCGGGCCACATCTGGACCGACAAGGTCTCCCGTACGACGGCTCCGGGCGTGTACGCCGCCGGTGACGTGACCGGGATCTTCGCGCTCGCCTCGGTGGCCGCGATGCAGGGCCGTATCGCGATGTACCACTTCCTGGGCGACGCGGTGGCCCCGCTGAACCTGAAGACGGTGTCGTCGAACGTCTTCACCGACCCGGAGATCGCCACGGTCGGCTACTCCCAGGCCGACGTGGACGGCGGCAAGATCGACGCCCGCGTGGTCAAGCTCCCTCTCCTCCGTAACCCGCGCGCCAAGATGCAGGGCATCCGCGACGGCTTCGTCAAGATCTTCTGCCGCCCCGGCACCGGCATCATCGTCGGCGGTGTGGTCGTGGCGCCCCGCGCCTCGGAACTGATCCACCCCATCTCGATCGCCGTCGACAACAACCTGACGGTCGAACAGATCGCGAACGCCTTCACCGTCTACCCGTCTCTTTCGGGCTCGATCGCCGAGGTGGCCCGCCAGCTCCACACGCGGAAGGCGACGGGCGAAGTCTGAGCCGAAACGGACTCCCCGCTGGTCACGGGGAGTTGTCGACCATTCGGGCGGCATAGGCGGCGAGACTAGGCCCTATACCACTTCCGGTCCCGCTGTACGAACAACTTCCGTTATTCGGCGCAAACACCTGAAAGCAGACGGTCGTTGGGGTTACTGTCAGTTTCGTGTTCGCTGCAGAACGTCGCCAATTGATCCTCGAAATGGTGCGAGCGAATGGGGCCGTATCGCTCCGTGAGCTCGCCCGCGTCGTCCAGACCTCCGAAGTGACCGTACGGCGGGACGTGCGCGCACTGGAGGCAGAAGGACTCCTCGACCGCCGGCACGGCGGTGCGGTATTGCCGGGCGGGTTCACGCGAGAATCCGGCTTTCCGCAGAAATCGCATCTCGCGACCGCCGAGAAGACGGCCATCGCCGATCTCGCCGCGAGCTTCGTCGAAGAGGGCGAAGCGATCGTGGTGGGGGCGGGTACCACGACCCAGGAGCTGGCCCGCCGGCTCGCCCGGGTCCCCGGACTGACCGTGGTCACCAACTCCCTTTTGGTGGCCCAGGCGTTGGCCCATGCCAACCGTGTGGAGGTCGTGATGACCGGGGGCACCCTGCGCGGTTCCAACTACGCGCTGGTGGGCAGCGGGGCGGAGCAGTCCCTCCAGGGCCTCCGCGTCTCCCGGGCCTTCCTCTCCGGAAGCGGCCTGACCGCCGAGCGCGGCCTCTCCACGTCCAACATGCTCTCGGCGTCCGTCGACCGGGCCCTCGTCCAGGCTGCCGCCGAGGTCGTCGTCCTGGCCGATCACACCAAGCTCGGTACGGACACCATGTTCCAGACCGTGCCGACGGACGTCATCACCCGCCTCGTCACCGACGAGCCCCCGGGCCACGACGACCGCGCGGCAACGGAGTTGCAGGCGCTGGCCGACCAGGGGGTGCAGATCGCCGTGGCCGGCGCGTCGGGAACCCAGGGGGGTGATCAGACCCCGACGCGGGACCAACGCCGCCGGGACGTACCCCTCCCGGCACCGCGACGGGGTCAAGTACCGGGTGGGGGACCGGGGTTGAGGTCGGCGGGTGTGCTGGGCGGGGAGTCGCCCGAGCGGGAACGTGCGGCAAGGGTGGCGGATCTGCGCAGGCGTTGATCGAGGGTCCGGTTTTCGGCCGCGGGTGCGTCGTGGCTGGTCGCGCAGTTCCCCGCGCCCCTAAAAGACGGCCCCGTTTTAGCCGACCTGCTTTTAAGGGGCGCGGGGAACTGCGCGACCAGCCCCCACCGGGCCCGCACCCGAAAACCGAACCAGCGCTACGGCTTCAACCCGCGCAACGTCAACGTCAGCAACCTGTCCGCCAGTTCAGGGTCCCCAGGATTCCCCTCGGCCGCCAACGCGATCGCATGGGTCAGCTGGAGAAGGTCGCCGATCTCGACATCCCCACGCACATCACCGGCCTCCTGCGCCCGGAACAGCAGCGCACCCCCCGCTTCCCGGATAGGGGCACTGCACCGGGCCAACGCGGACGAGTCGTCGTAGGCGACAGCCATCAGCGTCCACGACAACCCCCGGTACTCACTCGCGTGCGTCACCATCTCCCGCAACCACGTCACCAGAGCCACACACGGCTGCGGAGCCAACAGCAACTCCCGGGAACGCGCGAGGAGTTCACTCGCCGCGTCCTCGAAGACCGCGCTCATCAGGGCCTGGCGGTTCGGGAAGTGGCGATACAGCGTGCCGATACCGACACCCGCACGCCGAGCCACATCCTCCAGGGACGCGTCCGTACCGTGCGCGGCAAAGCACACCCGGGCCTCGGCGAGCAGCCGCTCGTAGTTGCGACGGGCATCCGCGCGCAGCCCGGCCGGCGGCTTGGCCATGCTTTCCACCTGCCCTCCTCAACCAGTTCCCTCAGCATGCCAGGCGTTCATTACAGAAGTGCCCGGCGAAGACAGGCTGTTCCTGTCCGCCGGGCACCTCGGGACGTACGGTGGGATCAGTCCTTGATCTCGCAGATCGCCGCGCCGGAGGTGATGGACGCCCCGACCTCCGCGCCAAGTCCCTTGATCGTGCCGGACTTGTGCGCGTTCAGCGGCTGTTCCATCTTCATGGCTTCGAGTACGACGATGAGGTCGCCCTCCTTGACCTCTTGGCCCTCCTCGACCGCGACCTTGACGATCGTGCCCTGCATCGGCGAGGCGAGGGTGTCGCCGGAGGCGACGGGGCCGGACTTCTTGGCCGCGCGGCGCTTGGGCTTGGCGCCCGCCGCGAGGCCGGTGCGGGCCAGGGACATGCCGAGCGAGACCGGGAGGGAGACCTCCAGGCGCTTGCCGCCGACCTCGACGACGATCGTCTCGCGGTCCGCGTCCTCGTCCGCCTCGGCGTCCGTGGGAGCCGCGAAGGGCTTGATCTCGTTGACGAACTCGGTCTCGATCCAGCGGGTGTGGACCGTGAACGGGTCGGCGGAGCCGGTGAGTTCGGGAGCGAACGCCGGGTCCCTGACGACCACGCGGTGGAACGGGATGGCCGTGGCCATGCCCTCGACGGTGAACTCGTCCAGCGCACGCGCCGCCCGCTGCAACGCCTGCTCGCGGGTCGCGCCGGTGACGATCAGCTTGGCCAGCAGCGAGTCCCACGCCGGGCCGATGACCGAGCCGGACTCGACACCGGCGTCCAGGCGGACGCCCGGACCGGTGGGCGCCGCGAACGTGGTGACGGTGCCGGGCGCGGGCAGGAAGCCGCGGCCCGGGTCCTCGCCGTTGATGCGGAACTCGAAGGAGTGGCCGCGCAGTTCGGGGTCGCCGTAGCCGAGTTCCTCGCCGTCGGCGATGCGGAACATCTCGCGGACGAGGTCGATGCCGGCGACCTCCTCGGTGACCGGGTGCTCCACCTGGAGGCGGGTGTTGACCTCCAGGAAGGAGATCGTGCCGTCCTGGCCGACGAGGAACTCGACGGTCCCGGCGCCGACGTAGCCGGCCTCCTTGAGGATCGCCTTGGACGACGCGTACAGCTCGGCGACCTGGGCCTCGGAGAGGAACGGCGCGGGCGCCTCCTCGACCAGCTTCTGGTGCCGACGCTGGAGGGAGCAGTCACGGGTCGATACGACGACCACGTTGCCGTGGGTGTCGGCCAGGCACTGGGTCTCCACGTGCCGCGGCTTGTCCAGGTAGCGCTCGACGAAGCACTCGCCGCGGCCGAAGGCGGCGACCGCCTCGCGCACCGCGGAGTCGTAGAGCTCGGGAACCTCTTCGAGCGTGCGGGCGACCTTCAGACCGCGACCGCCGCCACCGAAGGCGGCCTTGATCGCGATGGGCAGCCCGTGCTGCTCGGCGAACGCGACGACCTCGGCCGACCCGGAGACCGGGTCCGGCGTGCCGGCCACCAGCGGGGCACCGGCGCGCTGGGCGATGTGCCGGGCGGCGACCTTGTCGCCGAGGTCCCGGATCGCCTGCGGCGGCGGGCCGATCCAGATCAGGTCCGCGTCGAGGACGGCCTGGGCGAACTCGGCGTTCTCCGACAGGAATCCGTAGCCGGGGTGGATGGCGTCGGCACCGGACTCGCGGGCCGCGTTCAGGACCTTGTCCATGTCCAGATAACTGCTCGCCGGTGTGTCACCGCCCAGGGCGAACGCCTCATCCGCGGCGCGGACATGCAGAGCGTCCCGGTCCGGGTCGGCGTATACGGCCACGCTCGCGATCCCGGCGTCCCGGCAGGCCCGGGCTACGCGGACAGCGATTTCGCCACGATTGGCGATGAGCACCTTGCGCACGATTGAGGCTCCCTCCTTGAAACAAGCCGAGTTTAGGGACTGCCGACACGGCGCATCGACCCGTCCCCTGTGGTGAGCTTGCCCACACGGAGCGTGATACGAGGCCCGCTCGACCCGTGAAATCCCTTGTCGCACCTCGGTACGCAGGACTCCTCGGAGAAACCCTAGCCCTCCTGTGTGGTCAAGGTCTCTGTGAGAGCGTGCCGCGCGCCACGCCGTTTCTTTGTGGAGTCCCTACGAATGGCCCAATGATTCTTTGCCCCTGCCACAACCCTTGTCCCGCGGTTTACCCGTTAGTAGCGTTCACCGTGCCTCGAACGTACTTGGGGTAACGACAACTTTGGTCGAGCGGTGGTCGAGAGTGGGTGGGGGCCGGTGGTACGCAGGCCGGTGGCTTGGATCGTGGCGGTCGTTCTCTTCGTGGAGGCCTTCGGCATAGCCGCGCTGAACTGGTTCCTCGGGATCGTCGTCGACCGCCAGGACATGTCCCTGGCGGGCCTCGACCCGGACGCGATGTCGATCTCGTCGAAGGCCGGCGGAGTCGTCTTCGGCCTCTACTTCGCCCTGTGCGGCCTGGTCGCCCTGCTCGTCGCCCTGCGCGACCGCGCCCCGGCCGGCCTCGGCCGCATCCTGCTGATCAGCGTGGCCGTGGTGCACGGACTGCTGGGCGCGTTCGCGTGGGGCCTGGTGGGCACGGGCGCGTTCGTGTTCATGGTGGTGGTGCTCGGCCTCGTCGTCCTGCTCCTCATGACCTACGACCGCCAGGAGGGCCCCTCGGGCGCGACCCCGGCGGAGAGCGGCCCCAAGGACCCGGAGAGCCCCAAGGACCCGGAGAGCCCCGAGGGCCCGGAGAGTCCCGAGGGGCCGGAGAACCCCGAGAAGCCGGACAGGGCCCCGGTGCCGGTCACCCCGACCCCGCCGGCGGCCCCCAGCCCCTCCTGACCGCTGCTTCTCCTGCTTCCCCTGCTTCTACTTCCCTACTTCTCCGACGGGGTCCACAACTCCGTGATCCCGACGCCCAGTTGGGCCAGCAGTCGCCGAACCAGCGGCAGGCTGATGCCGATCACGTTGCCGTGGTCGCCGTCGATGCCCTCGATGAACGGCGCCGAACGCCCGTCGAGCGTGAACGCCCCGGCGACGTAAAGGGGTTCGCCCGACGCGACGTACGCGGCGACCTCGGCGTCGGTCGGTTCGCCGAAGCGGACGACGGTGGACGCGGTCGCCGAGACGTACCGGCCGCTCGTCGTGTCGTAGACACAGTGCCCGGTCTGAAGCGTCCCGGCGCGTCCGCGCATCGACTTCCAGCGGGCGGTGGCCTCCTCGGCGTCGGCGGGCTTGCCGAGGGCCTCGCCGTCCAGGTCGAGCACGGAGTCGCAGCCGATGACGAGCGAACCCTTGACCTCGGGCTTCGCGGCGACGACGGAGGCCTTGGCCTCGGCGAGCGCGAGGGCGAGTTCGGCCGGGGTGGGTGCGCTGACGGCGTCCTCGTCGACCCCGCTGACGATCACCTCGGGGTCGAGGCCGGCCTGGCGCAACAGGCCCAGCCGGGCGGGGGACTGGGAGGCGAGCACGAGTCGGCGGCGCGGCTGATCTGTCATGCGCCCAGGGTATCGGCGTGGCTTCAGCGGCTCACGTCAGCCCGAGCACGATCATCGCCAGCACCATCGCCAGCGCCATGAGGATTCCGAGCCGCCGCAACATGACCTCCGTCTCCCGCAGGTCTTTGGGAGGCTCGTCATCGGGGTCGGACCACAACATGCTTCCGAGCTTGCGGCGATGTGGGCCGGGGCGCCTGAGTACGGGTACTCAACTTCCTCGGCTTCCTTTCGGCACTCCCAAAAGGGTCCATGGTTCCGTTAGGGTAATGGGACTGTGGTTTCTTTTGGAGAGGTGTGTCATGTTCACTGCTGCCTGGACCGCGTCACCCCAGCTCCCGAGCGAGGGCTTCACCCCGAACTGGTCCCGCGAGGGCTTCTGGCGTCAGTCCGTGCGGCAGGTGGTGCGGCTGACGGCGGGTGGGGAGAGGGTGCGGGTGCGGTTCTCGAACGCGTACGGGAACTCGCCGGTGCGGATTGCCTCCGGCTCTGTGGGGTGTGCTGGGGCTGTGGTGCGGCTGGCCTTCGGGGGTGCGGCGGAGGGGGAGATACCTGCGCGGGGGGAGTTGGTGAGTGACGCGGTCCAACTCGCCGTAGAAGCAGGGGAGTCGGTGGTCATCACGTTGTACTTCGACTTGGCCACCGGGCCTGCCACCTTCCATGCGCAGGCGTTCGCGACCAGTTATCGGGGTGCGGGGTGTCTGCTGGGTGGGGAGGGGTTCACCGAGTCCAGTGAGTCCTGGTACTTCCTGTCCGCCGTTGAGACCGACTCCGGCAGGACGGACGGGATTGCTCTTTTCGGTGACTCCATCACCGACGGGTTCGGGTCCACGCCGGGGGCCGATCGGCGGTGGTCGGACGCGTTGGCCTCGCGGACGGGGCGGGCCGTGTTGAACGCGGGGATCGGGGGGAATCTGCTGCTCAACGACTCCGCGTGGTACGGGGAGCGGGGGGTGCGACGGTTTGGGCGCGATGTGCTTCAACTGGCCGGGGTGGACACGGTCGTTGTGTTGCTGGGGCTCAACGACATCGGGTTCAGCGAGACGGATGTGCAGCCTACGTACAAGCCGGCGCCGGTGGTCTCAGCTGGTGAAGTCATCGCTGGATACCGGGAGTTGATACGGCAGGGTCGTGAACTCCGTGTGATCGGGGCGACCTTGTTGCCGTTCGGGGGGTCTGATCACTGGGGGGAGCGGGCGGCGAAGGTCAGTCATGAGGTCAACGAGTGGGTGCGTTGTTCGGGGGAGTTCGATCGGGTTGTTGATCTGAATCGGGTGATGGCCGATCCGGGGGAGTCGGATCGGCTGCACCCTGCTTATGACTTTGGGGATCGTCTGCACCCCAATGACGAGGGGTACGGGGTGATGGCTGAGGCTGTGTCGCGTTGTTTGTAGGGTGCGGGTCCGTTGTGGCTGGTCGCGCCCACGCGGCGGAGCCGCAAATTGACACAGCCCCGCGCCTCTAAAAGCTCTCCCTAGCCGGGCCAATACGTGCGGGTCCATGCGCTTGGCCCCGGGTGAGGAAGCCTCGCCCCCGCAATACGCGACGGGTCGGACCACGCGTCCCGCTGCCTCGGGGTGCCCGGCGGTGTTGATGTCGCCGCGGCTGCGCGCGCCCTCACCACCGCCAGGGCCGCTGCCAGTTCCTCCGGGGTCGGGTTGCCCCGTACGACTTTGATGTTCATGCGGCGCTCCTCTACAGGGGGATGTTGCCGTGCTTCTTCGGGGGCAAGGACTCGCGCTTGGTGCGGAGTTGGCGTAGGCCTCGGACGACGTGGCGGCGGGTGTCCGAGGGGAGGATCACCGCGTCGATGTAGCCGCGTTCGGCTGCGATGTAGGGGTTGAGGAGGGCGTCCTCGTACTCCTGGATCAGGCGGGCCCGGGTGGCCTCGACGTCGCCTGTAGCTTCCGCCTCGGCGATCGTGCGGCGGTGGAGGATGTTGACCGCGCCCTGGGCGCCCATGACGGCGATCTGGGCGGTGGGCCAGGCGAGGTTGAGGTCGGCGCCGAGGTGCTTGGAGCCCATGACGTCGTAGGCACCGCCGAAGGCCTTGCGGGTGATCACCGTGATCAGGGGGACTGTTGCCTCCGCGTACGCGTAGATCAGTTTTGCGCCCCTGCGGATGATTCCGTAGTGCTCCTGGTCCACCCCGGGGAGGAAGCCGGGGACGTCCACGAAGGTGATGACCGGGACGTTGAACGCGTCGCAGGTGCGGACGAAGCGGGCCGCCTTCTCGCTCGCGTCGATGTCCAGGCAGCCCGCGAACTGCATGGGTTGATTGGCCACGATGCCTACCGGGCGGCCCTCCACCCGGCCGAAGCCCGTGAGGATGTTGGGCGCGAACAGCGGCTGCGTCTCGAAGAACTCCGCGTCGTCCAGGACGTGTTCGATCACCGTGTGCATGTCGTACGGCTGGTTCGCGCTGTCCGGGACCAGGGTGTCCAGCTCGCGGTCCTCGTCCGTGACGGTGAGGTCCGCCTCCTCGGGGAACGCCGGGGGTTCGCTGAGGTTGTTGGACGGGAGGTAGGACAGGAGCTGCTTGACGTACTCGATCGCGTCCTTCTCGTCGCCCGCCATGTGGTGGGCCACGCCCGACACCGAGTTGTGGGTGCGCGCGCCGCCCAACTCCTCGAAGCCGACGTCCTCGCCCGTCACCGTCTTGATGACGTCCGGGCCGGTGATGAACATGTGCGAGGTCTGGTCGACCATCACCGTGAAGTCGGTGATCGCGGGGGAGTAGACCGCGCCCCCCGCGCACGGGCCCACGACCAGGCTGATCTGCGGGATCACGCCGCTCGCGTGCGTGTTGCGGCGGAAGATCTCGCCGTACGCGCCGAGCGAGGCCACGCCCTCCTGGATGCGGGCGCCGCCGGAGTCGTTGATGCCGATGACCGGGCAGCCCGTCTTCAGCGCGAAGTCCATCACCTTGACGATTTTCTGGCCGTAGACCTCGCCCAGGGCGCCGCCGAAGACCGTGAAGTCCTGGGAGAACACGGCGATCGGGCGGCCGTCGACCGTGCCGTAGCCGGAGACGACTCCGTCGCCGTAGGGGCGGTTCTTCTCCAGGCCGAAGTCCGTGGAGCGGTGCCGGGTCAACTCGTCGAACTCGACGAAGGACCCCTCGTCGAGGAGCAGGTCGATCCGCTCACGGGCCGTCAACTTGCCCTTGGCGTGCTGCTTTTCGACCGCACGTGCCGAGCCGGCGTGCGTCGCTTCCTGGATACGGCGCTGAAGATCCGCGATCTTCCCGGCGGTGGTGTGGATGTCGATCTCTTGAGGCGCTTCCGGCTCGGACATCGGGATTGCGGCTCCCTGCCTGCTCAAAAGGGGGACGGGTTACTCATCCGTAGAGTAGTGGCGGGCCTACCGATCGGCAGTGCGGCGTACAACACACCTTGGGTGGCTTGCACGACACCCACCTAGGGTGGCTTGCATGACGCCGCGAGATGCCTCAGACGAGAACAACAGTCGTTGGTCCGACCTGGACCGTCCGCCGCTCAACGGTGCGGCGCTGCGCAAGGGCCTGGTGCGGGACGGCGGCCACGGGGGCCTTTACTGCGACATCGAGGTCGTGCAGCGCACCGGATCCACCAATGCCGACCTCATGGCCCTGGCGCTCGCGGGGAACGCAGAGGAAGGTGCGGTGCTCGTCGCCGAGGAGCAGACCGCCGGGCGCGGGCGGCTCGACCGGCAGTGGTCGGCACCGGCCCGCTCGGGGCTGTTCTTCTCCGTGCTCCTGGAGCCGAGCGACGTTCCCGTGGCCCGCTGGGGCTGGCTGCCTTTGCTCACCGGGGTCGCCGTCGCGACCGGCCTGTCCCGGTCGGCCGGCGTGGACACGGCACTCAAGTGGCCCAACGACCTCCTGGTGACTGTCGGCGGCGAGGAACGCAAGGCCGGCGGCATCCTCGCCGAGCGCGCGGGCGACGACGCGGTGATCGTCGGCGTCGGCATCAACGTCACCCTGCGCGAGGACGAGCTGCCCGTCCCCCAGGCGGCCTCCCTGGCCCTCGCCGGGGCGGTCACGACCGACCGGGATCCCCTCCTGCGGGCGGTTCTACGGTCCCTGGAGCACTGGTACGACAAGTGGCGCGCGGCGGGTGGCGACCCGCTGGAGAGCGGCCTCCAGGAGACCTACGCGGCCGGCTGCTCGACGCTCGGCCGGGTCGTCCGCGCCGAACTGCCCGGGGACCGGTCCATCACCGGCGAGGCCGTCGCGATCGACGGCGACGGGCGGCTCGTGCTCGCCACGGAGGACGGCGTGCAGGAGCCCGTGGGGGCGGGCGACATCGTCCACCTGCGCCCCGCGTGACCCCGACCGCTCTTGTGGCCCCTCTTCCCGTGTGACTCACGGAGTGAGCTGGCCCACACCTGCCGTAGCATTGGGCCCGGTCGATACCTGACCGTGGCAGATCGGAAGGGCAGCAGGCGTGACCGTCGACGACACGGGCTCCGGCGCGGACGCGGACGGCCGGGTGGCCCCCGATGCCGCCGAACCCGGCGAGGATCCGCTCGCGCTGCGCCTCGAAGGGCTCATCCTGGGCGCCGAGCGCCGTTACACCCCCTTCCAGGCGGCCCGTACCGCCGGCGTCTCCATGGAGCTGGCGACGCGCTTCTGGCGGGCCATGGGCTTCGCCGACGTCGGCCAGGCCAAGGCGTTCACCGAGGCGGACGTCCTCGCGCTGCGCCGCCTCGCCGGTCTCGTCGAGGCGGGGCTGCTGAGCGAGGCGATGGCGGTGCAGGTGGCCCGTTCGACCGGGCAGACCACGGCACGCCTTGCCGGCTGGCAGATGGACTCGTTCCTGGAGGGCCTGACCGAGCCACCGGAACCGGGCATGTCCCGCACCGAGGTCACGTACCCGATCATCGAACTGCTCCTGCCCGAGCTGGAGGAGTTCCTCGTCTACGTCTGGCGGCGCCAGCTCGCGGCCTCGGCCGGCCGGGTCGTCCAGGCGGGCGACGACGAGGAGATGGTCGACCGGCGGCTCGCGGTGGGTTTCGCCGACCTGGTCGGCTTCACGCGGCTGACCCGGCGCATGGAGGAGGAGGAACTCGGCGAACTCGTCGAGGCCTTCGAGACCACCGCCGCCGACCTGGTGGCGGCTCGCGGCGGCCGCCTCATCAAGACCCTGGGCGACGAGGTCCTGTTCTCCGCCGACGACGCCGGGGTCGCCGCCGAGATCGCCCTCCGCCTCATCGAGACCATGGCCAACGACGAGACGATGCCCGAACTCCGCGTCGGCATCGCCTTCGGCACGGTGACGACCCGTATGGGCGACGTCTTCGGCACGACGGTGAACCTCGCCTCGCGCCTCACGTCGATAGCTCCTCGCGACGCCGTCCTCGTCGACAGCGCCTTCGCCGAGGAGCTGATCCGCAGCGGCGAGGCTCCGGCCTCCGAGGCGGAGGCGGCGGAGGCCGCGGCGACCGCCGAGAAGGAGGGCGAGGAGCCCCCGACCTACCGCTTCGCCCTCCAGCCGATGTGGCAACGACCCGTGCGCGGCCTGGGAGTTGTCGAACCCTGGCTCCTCACCCGCCGGGACTCGTCACCGGCGTAGGCCGCGGCACGTCTGCTACGGGGCGATCCCCAGCTGGCGCAGGATGCCGAGTTCGTCGGGCCGGTTCCACCGCTCGACGATGTGGCCGTCCCGGATCCGGAAGATGTTGGTTCCGTGCAGGGCCAAGGGGCGGCCTTCGGCCGGGGCCGGCACTCCGAGCAGCTCACCGCGTTGCGTCCCACTGGCGGTGAAGTGCTCGACGACCAGGTCGCCCTCGGCGATCATCAGGTCCGGCTCGCTGTGCCAGTCGGGACATGCCTCCCGGAACAGCGCGCCGGCGGAGCGGAAGCCTTCCCGGTCACCAGGTCCGTTGAAGGGAGGGTCGTGGTCGACGAAGTCCTCGGCGAGGTACTCGTCGACCGCGCCGAGGTCGCCCTTGGTGAACAGCGCGTCGATGAACGCGTGCACAAGGTCCTTGTTCTTGGCGAGGGTGGTGTCTGAAGTGTTCATGTCTTCAGTCTCACGCCGTCCATAAACCGGCACAAACCGGGAGCTGTCCACTCAATCACGGTGGACCAGCGGGTCCACGCAGAGCCCGATGATCGGTACGCACAGACTCGGCCGACTCGGTGCCGGGGCAGGGGAGTCGGCGGTTCGGCTCGGGGTCGGAGTGGGTGTCGGCCGTGGGGCCGCGCTCGTCGCGGGTGCCTGGGGCTCCGCCGTGGTGTCGGGCGCCTCGGGGACGGTCGTGGCGGTCGGTGCCGGAGCCGCGGCCGGGTGGGTCACCGACGGTGGCACGGACGTGAAAGGCGTCGGTACGACGCTGGAGCCGGTGGTGGTCGGGGTCGCGCTCGCGCCGCCCATCACCGAGGTCGCCGAGGGGATCGCGGTCGGGTCGGCGCTGATGGTGGCGGCGGCGTTGGCGGGACGGTCGGTGCCGTCGGCGGTGCCGGTGCCGGTGCCGGGGTCCGGGCGGGGTTCCGCCTCTGCTGTGCCCAGGCCGCCGACTCCCGACTCGGGTGCCAGTCGTACGAGGCTCAACACCCCGGCGGCCACGGCGAGTCCGCTGACGGCGAGGAGAACCTTGCGGGGGCGGGGACGGCGGTGCCGACCGCGCGGGAGTGGCGGTTCCGTCTCCGCGGTGTCCGCTGTCCGCTCCGCCTTCGTGGTCGTCGGCACGATCCCTCCCCTGTGGTGTGGCGGACGCACGTTATGCGCTTCTACGGGCGGTGCGGCGGGAGTTGGGTGGGATGTCACCCGAACGGGGAAGGGCCGTGCGATGATCGGGGCGAGGTCTGTTAACCCACGTTAACCAGGAGGCGGTCATGAGCGAGGAGCGGTCCGAGTCGCGGTTCGGGGAGTTCGTGCTGGTGCGGCGGCACGGGTATGTCGCGGAGCTCGTGCTGGACCGGCCCAAGGCCATGAACGCCGTCTCCACGGCGATGGCGGGGTCCATCGCCGAGGCCTGTGCGGTGCTGGGGGCGGACCGGGACGTGCGGGTGACCGTGGTGACGTCGTCGAACGAGCGGGCGTTCTGTGTCGGGGCGGATCTGAAGGAGCGGAATTCCCTCACGGACGCGGAACTCGTACGGCAGCGTCCGCTGGCGCGTGCGGCGTACACGGGGGTTCTGGAGTTGCCGATGCCTACGGTCGCCGCGGTGCACGGGTTCGCGCTGGGCGGTGGTTTCGAACTCGCCCTGTCCTGTGACCTGATCGTGGCGGACGGTACGGCTGTGGTGGGGTTGCCGGAGGTGTCGGTGGGGGTGATTCCGGGGGGTGGGGGTACGCAGTTGCTGCCTCGGCGGGTGGGGGCGGCGAGGGCGGCTGAACTGATCTTCACCGCAAGGCGGTTGGAGGCACCCGAGGCGTCGGAACTGGGACTGGTGGACGTTCTGGTGGAGCCGGGCCAGGACCGCGAGGAGGCCTTGGCTCTGGGCGCGCGCATCGCCGCGAACTCGCCCGTCGGGCTGCGGGCGGCCAAGCGGGCGTTGCGGTTGGGGCAGGGGCTGGATCTGCGGGCCGGGCTTGAGGTTGAGGACGCGGCTTGGCGGTCTGTGGCGTTTTCGGGGGATCGGGCGGAGGGGGTTGCGGCGTTCAATGAGAAGCGGGCGCCGGTGTGGCCTGGGGAGTAGCGGGGCAGGGGTGGGGGGCTTGGGTGCGTTGCCGGGTGCGGGTGCGTTGGGGCTGGTCGCGCAGTTCCCCGCGCCCCTAGGGTGTCCGTGCCGCCCGGTGTTGGGCAGTTGCCCCCGTTCACCCCTTGAACCGCCCCCCCCGCTCACCCCTCGAACCGGCCCGGTCCCCCACCCTGCCCCGGCGTCCCCACGTGATATCTCCCGCACGTCATCGACCAGTCCACGTTGCCCCGTATCCACGCGCCCATCCCCCGCACGTACCGGGACAGCCTCGCGTCGCCCTCTGTCAGCAGGGGCCGGGACAGGCGGTCGTAGAGGGAGATCTGGGTCTCGCACATGTGGACCGCTCTGTTCAGGGCCTTCTGCAAGGAGCAGTGGAAGTGGCGGGACAGGGCGGTGATGAGGTTGGTGTGGTTCGGCCAGTGGAGTTCGCGGAGGCCCGAGACGATGTCGTTGGTGTAGGCGACGGCTCGGGCGGCGGCCTGTTCGCAGGTGCGGACGTCGGGGCGGGACCAGAGGGGGCCCGGGAGGTAGCAGTCGTCGGCGAGTTCGATGGCGACGAAGCACATGCCCCGCATGAGGATCGTGGACTCGCGCAGGCGTAGGTACTGGTCCAGGTCCGGTGCGATGCCCTTGGTGCGGTAGATCGCCTCTGCCGCCGCCGCGCCCAGGTAGCGGTTGAAGCCGTCGGTGACGCGCTCCACCTGTTCGTGGTGGGCCGACATCCGGGTCAGCCTGGTGCGCAGGTCCAGCAGGGCTTCCAGGTAGGGCTCCGGTACCGGGGCCCGGTCGCCCTGCCACACGCGTTGCGACCACAGGATGTGTTCCGCGAGGTCCTCGATCCTGCCCTGCGCCGGGGCCCGTTCGGCGAAGCGGTCGTCCTGGAGGAAGAGCCACACCATCAGCTGGGCCGCCAGGACGGCGCCCTCCAGGGTGCCGTGCGGATGGGTCAGGGCCCCGAGTTCGCCGAACTGCGCGGCGCGCGCGGCGACTTCGTCGGCCGGGGTGGTGATGTAGCCGTAGCGGCGCATCCAGGCGATCGTCCGCTCGGTGATCTCCGTCTGCTCGGGGTGCCGGGCCGGGGGTACGGGACACCACAACTCCGGTACGGCGAGCGGGAGTTCAGTCGGCCGCGGGGTCGGCCGGGTGGGCGGGGCAGCGGGGCGTTCCCGCGGATTCGCCGGCTTCGTCAACGGGCTTCCCCTCTTGCGGGCTGGTCGTCACCCTCAACTCCTGCCGGTCTTCCGCCTGTTCGGTCGCCGTCGCCCCCGTACCGCGCGGCTCGACCGTCAGGTTCAGGGGGACCGGGGACAGCGTCATCCGCAGCATCGGCCTCGGAGCAGGGGTGCCGGGGACTTGGGCCAGGCGGACCCTGGAGAGGATGTGGGCGGCGGCCAGGGTCGCCTCGGCCATGCCGTACGCGTCGCCGATGCACTTGCGGGTGCCCGCGCCGAACGGGATGAACGCCTCGCGCTGCTCCCGGCCGATCCGGCCGGGCAGCCAGCGGTCGGGGTCGAAGTGGTCCGGGTCGGGGAAGAGTTCCGCGTCCCGGTGCAGGCAGTACGGGCTGAACATGACCTCGTCGCCGGGGCCCAGCCGGGTGCCGTCGAGGTCGACGTCCTGGGTGACCCTGCGGCTGAGGACCGAGACCGACGGGTACAGGCGCAGGGTCTCGGTCAGGGTCCGGCCGAGGAGGGGCAGGGCCGCGATGTCGTCGTGGGTGGGCGTACGGCGGCCCGGCAGCGCGGTGTCGATCTCGTCGTGCAGGGCCCGCTCCAGCGTTCCGTCCCGGGACAGGGCCGCGAACATCCAGGACAGCAGGTCGGCGGTGGCGGGGATGCCGCCGATCATGAGGGTGGCGATCTGGTCGCAGACCTCGTCGTCGGTGAAGGACCGGCCCCGGTCGTCCTGGGCGGCCATGATCAGGGAGAGGCCGTCGCCCAGGTCCGCGCTGCGGGCGCGGTAGGCGGTGACCATCCGCGCGATCAGGGAGCGGGCGGTGACCCGGGCCCGCTCGAAGCGGCGGTTGGCCGGTACGGGAACCCGGTGGACCAGTCCGAAGGGGATCACCATCTGCCACCACATGCCGGGCATCAGGACGGTGTACGCCTCCTCGATCTCGGCGGTGAGGCCCTGCTGGGCCGGGTCCGAGAACAGGGTGCGGGTCAGGGCCCGGCAGGCGAGGCGGCGCATCTCCCGGCACACGTCCACGATCTGGCCCGGCTGCCACGCGGCGACCGTCTCCCGGGCGCAGTCGACCATCGCCGCGGTGTAACCGGCGACGCACGCGGGCCTGAACGCCTGGTTCATCAGGGGCCGTTGGTGACGGTGGTCGGCCGCGGAGCACGTGCCCAGGCCGTCGCCGATCAGGGTGCGGGCCGCGTCCACGAACGGGCCGCCCTTGTCGAACCGCTGGGGTTCGGTGACCAGTGCCCTGCGCACCAGCGCGGGATCGGTGAGGAGGTGGACGGGCTTGGGGCCGAGCCGCAGGCGCACCACGGAGGCGCGCGTGTGCTGGCGCAGCAGGAACGGCATCGGGTCGCGCCACATCGGCAGCGCGTGCCCCAGGATCGGCAGTGCCTCGGTGGCGGACGGCGGAGGGGTGACGGGGGCCGGTGCGGACATGCGGCGCTCCTTGCCTCGGAGGTCCGGTCGGATCCGACATCCCCATCGTCGGACGCCGCACGGGCGGACCGTAAGGGCGTGTTCGGGGGTGCAACAGGGGCGCTGGGCTGGGCAGTTGGCGCCCTGCCGGGTCGGCGGGACGACGAGGACACTGCTGTCGGTACGGGGTCGCGCACCCGGACCACGGGGTGCGCCGTCCGTGACCGACCGAAGGGGGCCGCCCTGTGCCGACCGTCGACGACGTACCCACCGCGCCGGGCGCCCTGCCCGGCATCGGGCATCTCCACCACCTCCTCGGCGACCGGCTGGGGTTCCTCGAATCGCTGCGGCGGGAGGGGCCGTTGGTCCGCGTCCGGCTGGGTACGGCGCCGGTCTACGTCGTCACCGACCCCGCGCTGGTGCACCAGGTGCAGTCGGCCAAGGCGCGCAGCTTCGGGCGGGGCAAGCAGTTCCAGCGGCTGGCGGCCCTGCTGGGGAACGGCCTGATCACCTCGGACGGCGAGCTGTACCACCGGCAGCGCCGCACCGTGCAGAAGGCGTTCACGGTGGCGCACATCGAGCGGTATCTGACGGCGATCCATCGGCAGGCGGAGCGGACGTGCGCCGGCTGGGAGGAGGGGCGCCCGGTGGACGTGCTGCACGAGATGAAGGCCCTCTCCGTGGCGGTGATGGCCGAGACGGTCTTCTCCGGGCGCATGACCGACCGGGTCCTCGACCAGGTGACCGAGGTCCTGCCGGTGATCGAGAAGGCGGCCGTCGAGCGTCCGATGATGCCCGAGGTGGTGGACCGGCTGCCGCTGCCCTTCGTACGGCGCGGGGACGAGGCCATGGCCCGGATGCGGGCCGTGGTGAGCGAGGCGCTGGGGGAGTGCCAGGACCGGGAGCCGGTGGACGGGGCCTCGGGCGATGTGGTGGCGTGCCTGCTCGCGGCGCGTGATCCGGACACCGGCCGGCCGCTCGACCACGACCTGGTCTGCGACGAGATCATCGCCCTGCTGGTCGGGGGCGCGGCCAATGTGCCGACCATGCTGGCCTGGACATGGTTCCGGCTGGCGCTGCGGCCCGGCGCGGAGGAGCGGGTGCTCGCCGAGATCGCCGCCCTGGACCGGGCCTCGACCTTGGCGGACCTGGACGCCGGGCTGCCGTACACCCGGGCCGTGATGTTCGAGGCGATGCGGCTGCACTCGGTGCAACTGGTGACCCAACGCACCGTGGCGGCCGTGGAGTTGGGCGGAGTGATGCTGCCGAGCGGCACCGACACGGCGTACAGCATGCACTCCCTGCACACCGATCCGCGGCTCTTCCCGCATCCGAAGGTGTTCTCCCCGGAGCGGTGGCTGGCGGACAGCGGGTGGGAGCCGGTGCGGCACTCGTTCGTGCCGTTCGGCGGCGGCCGGTTCAAGTGCGTCGGCGACAACTTCGCCTGCGCCGCCATCATGGCCACGCTGGCGGCGGTGGGCACCCGCTGGCGGCTCGGCCTTCCGCCCGGCCTGAGGGTCGGGGTCTCGGTCAGGGAACCGATCCCCGGCCCGAAGGGTCTACGGCTGGTGCCGCGCCCGGTGGGGTCCGGCGCGGGACGTACCCGTTCGCCGCACTGATATCCCCTTATTTCCCTATTGTCCCTAGCCTGGAGTGATGGGTGAGGACAGGCGGTTGGCGGCCGTGGTGGAGCTGGCGCAGGGGATGGCGGCGGCGCACACCCCCCGTGAGTCCTGGCGGGCGGCGGCGGCCGGGGCCTGCCGGGCGCTGGACGGCAGTTTCGCCGCGCTGTCGGTGTGGGAGCGGGAGCTCGGGCGGCTCAGGGTCCTCGTGAACGTGGGGGAGCGCGCCGAGGGCGAGGAGGAGTTCCCGGACGGCGAGACCTACCCCGTGCACCAGTTCCCCGAGATCACCGAGTTCCTGCACGAACGGTGGGCGGGTGGCGGCGAGCCCAACGCCTGGGTCGAGACCGCCGAGGGCCCGGCCGCGGGCAGCCCCGGCTACTGCCACCAACGCGTGGCGGCCCTACGGCGTCGTAGGCGCGGATGTTGTGTGGTCGCCCCGATCGTGCTGCACGGGCGGGCGTGGGGCGAGCTGTATGTGGCGCGGCCCGTCGGTGCGCCCGTCTTCGACCGGGGCGACGCCGACTTCGCCACCGTCCTCGCCTCCGTCGTCGCGGCCGGGATCGCGCAGACCGAGCGGCTGGAGGAGGCGCGACGGCTCGCCTTCACGGACGCGCTCACCGGGCTCGCCAACCGCCGTGCCGTCGACGTACGGCTCGACGAGGCGATCGAGCGGCACCGGCGGGACGGGGTCGTGGTGAGCCTGGTGGTGTGCGACCTCAATGGGCTCAAGCGGGTCAACGACACCCGGGGGCATGCCGTGGGGGACCGGTTGCTTGAGCGCTTCGGGTCGGTGTTGTCGTTGTGCGGGGCGATGATCCCGGGCGCGCTCGCCGCGCGGCTCGGCGGGGACGAGTTCTGTCTGCTCGCGGTCGGGCCGCCCGCCGACGAAGTGGTCGACGCGGCGATCGAACTGTGCCGCAGGGCCGCCGAGTTGGAGCTGGGGGAGGGGGTCGCGTGCGGGGTCGCGTCGACGGAGGATCCGATCGGGGCGGTGCGTTCCGGGCGCCGGCTGTTCCGGCTGGCGGATGCCGCCCAGTACCGTGCGAAGGCGCTCCGCGCGGACAAGCCGGTCGTCGCCGGGCGGGACGGGCCGGACGACCCCGTGGTGCGGCTCGCGGACTCCCCGACCCCGGAGATGCCGGCCGAGCGGCGGCGCTTCCGGGGGCGCCGGACGTGACCCGCCCGCACTCGTCGCGTGTGACCTACCTGTAAGGGTCTAAGCGGTCACCCGGTAGTGACATCGTCACATTCAATGCGTACGCTCCTGAATATGGATATGCACACTGTGGTGGTGGGGACGTCCGGGGTCACCGCGTCCGACGTTCTGGCCGTGGCGCGTGGGGGCGCCCGGATCGAGCTTTCGGGCGAGGCCGTCGCGGCGCTCGCCGCCGCGCGGGAGATCGTGGACGCGCTGGCCGCCAAGCCGGAGCCCGTGTACGGCGTGAGCACCGGCTTCGGGGCGCTGGCGTCCCGGCACATCAGCCCGGAACTGCGGGCGCAGTTGCAGCGGAATATCGTCCGTTCGCACGCCGCCGGGATGGGGCCGCGGGTCGAGCGGGAGGTCGTGCGCGCGCTCATGTTCCTGCGGCTCAAGACCGTCTGCTCCGGGCACACCGGTGTGCGGCCCGAGGTCGCGCAGACCATGGCCGACGTCCTGAACGCCGGGATCACGCCCGTCGTCCACGAGTACGGCTCCCTCGGCTGCTCCGGCG
This sequence comes from Streptomyces sp. NPDC050528, assembly GCF_044457795.1. Taxonomy (NCBI): domain Bacteria; kingdom Bacillati; phylum Actinomycetota; class Actinomycetes; order Kitasatosporales; family Streptomycetaceae; genus Streptomyces; species Streptomyces sp. NPDC050528. Next base: position 1,160,695 of record NZ_JBITHH010000001.1, on the reverse strand, counting down.
ACCTCGCGCCGCTCTCCCACTGCGCGTTGACGCTCATGGGCGAGGGCGACGCCGAGGGCCCGGACGGAGTTGTGCGGCCCGCCGGTGAGCTGCTCGCCGAACACGGCATCGTGCCGGTCGAGTTGAGGGAGAAGGAGGGCCTCGCCCTGCTCAACGGCACCGACGGCATGCTCGGCATGCTGGTCATGGCACTCGCCGACCTCGACATGCTCTACAAGTCCGCCGACGTCACCGCCGCCCTCTCGCTGGAGGCGCTGCTCGGCACCGACAAGGTGCTCGCGCCCGAGCTGCACGCCATCCGCCCGCACCCCGGGCAGGGCGCCAGTGCCGCCAACATGCTTGCCGTGCTTGACGGTTCGGAGCTGACCGGGCACCACCAGGACGACGCGCCGCGCGTCCAGGACGCCTACTCGGTGCGGTGCGCGCCGCAGGTCGCCGGTGCCGGACGCGACACGATCGCGCACGCACGGCTCGTCGCCGAGCGGGAGTTGGCGTCCGCCGTCGACAACCCCGTTGTGCTGCCCGACGGTCGGGTCGAGTCGAACGGCAACTTCCATGGCGCGCCCGTGGCCTACGTCCTCGACTTCCTCGCCATCGCCGCCGCCGACCTCGGTTCGATCGCCGAGCGCCGTACCGACCGGCTGCTCGACAAGAACCGCTCGCACGGGCTGCCGCCGTTCCTCGCGGACGACGCCGGTGTCGACTCCGGGCTGATGATCGCCCAGTACACGCAGGCCGCGCTGGTCAGCGAGATGAAGCGGCTGGCCGTACCGGCGTCCGCCGACTCGATCCCGTCCTCCGCGATGCAGGAGGACCACGTCTCCATGGGCTGGTCGGCCGCGCGCAAGCTGCGCACCGCCGTCGACAACCTCACCCGGATCATCGCCGTCGAGCTGTACGCCGCGACCCGTGCCGTCGAGCTGCGCGAGGGGCTGGCCCCGGCGCCGGCGTCCCGGGCGGTCATCGATGCCGTACGGGCGGCGGGAGTCGAGGGTCCGGGACCGGACCGGTTCCTGTCTCCCGACCTCGCGGCGGCGGACGCGTTCGTGCGGGGCGGGCACGTGGTCGAGGCCGTGGAGAAGGTCACCGGGCCGCTGCGGTAGGGGAGTTGGGGCCCAGTCATGGCAATGGCCGGGCCCCGTACGTCACTTCAGCTTGGCGGACTGCGCGGTGATGACCGCGGCCGGGACCGTGTAGGCCTTGTCGGCGACCATCGCGCCGACGTTCATCGTGTAGTACGTCGCGACGACGTTCCCGTGACGGACGACCTCGGCGTGCGAGACGGGGGTCGTGCCGTCCTCCGCGTCCGGCTCGCCGTACGCCGCGTACGCCAGCGACTCGTCGCCGGTGCCCGAGCCCTTCTCGGCGCTGACCTTGGTGAACTTCTGCGGTTCGCCGCCGGCCGTCCCCGTGAAGCCGCCGGTGCAGCCCGCGACCGCGTCGGACACGGCCTTGAAGGCCTTCTCGGCGCCGTCACCGTCGTACGACGAGAGCCCGACCATCGTCATGTCGACGCTCATGGAGTCGGTGAGGGCCTTCTCGATCTCGGCGTCGCTCATGTCCTCCACGTCGGCGGAGGCGGTGGCCGAGGGCTTCTTGGCCGCGGTGGCCATGCGGTTGGTCTCCGCGGGCGCGTCGGCCGGGGCGGCGCCGCTCAGGACGTAGAGAAGGGGCTTGCACTTCTCGTCGCCCTTGATGCCGCTCCTGCCGCCGGGGAGCGCGTCGGCGGCGGCGACCTTGTAGCCGTCCACGTCACCCTGGGCGAGGATCAGCTTCTTCAACTCGGCGGCGGTGAGCGCCTTGTCGGTGTTCTTCTCCGAACCCTGCGCGGCGTTCTCGGTGTTGCTCTCGGCCTTGTCCGAACCGCCGTCGGAGCAACCGGTGATGAGGGCCAGCGACAGTGCGCCCACCGCGACGGTGACGCACAGCCGTATGCCCGATGATCTCTTCATGAGCGGACTATGAAGCTTGAGTCAAGTAACCGTCAAGCAAGTTAAAAGCCCAGGCGTTCCCGTCGTACCGAATACGCCACGAAACCGGCGCCGAGACCGAGGAACACCGTGCCGCCGACGATGTACGGCGTGGTGTCCGGGCTGCCGGTGTCGGCGAGTTGGGTGTCGTCGGAGGTGGCGGTGACGGCCGTCGAGGTGGCCCGGGCCTGCTGGGTGACCTGCGGGGCAGGTGTCGCCGAAGTCTCCACTCTGGCCTGGTCGGTCACCGTCGCGTGCGCGGAGGGGACGAACCAGAGAGCACCCAGCAGGGTGCCCGCGGCGGTGGCGGTCAGCATCGTTCGGCGAGCGGTTGACACGGAATATCGATCCCCTTGTGGCGCTGGCGAATTGGCCGTGTGGAGCGATGCTAATGAACGGTGCGGGTCGCGGGAAAGTCACGGGAGCTGTGGGCCGTACGCTCCCGGCATGAGCACTCCAGAGACATCACGTTTTGTACGCCTTCGCGTCGAACTCGTTCTTGAAGTGGAGAACGAGGACGCCGTGACCAAGGCCGCGCTGGCCAAGATCGCCGAGGATCCCGAGCTGCCCGGCGACGAGCGCGGCCATGCCGAGACCGCTGTGACGGAAGACACCGCCGAGGCGCTCGCGTATCTCGTGGACCCGTTCGACCTGGTCAGCGAGATGCCCGGGGTCGAGCTCGCCCAGGCCTCGTGGAGCAGTGAGGAGATCGACTACGACCCGGATTCGCCGGATTGGGACATCGACGAGGATGATGTCGACGGCGACGAGGAATCGGACGGGACGGCAGTGGCCGGCTGAGCCGTGCGCGGGAGCAGGTGACCCCGGGCGGCAACCGCCGTCCGGGGTTTCGTCGTCCCAGATGTCTCAGGGATGTCAGGGGCCACGGTGGACGTGGTGTGCCCCACACCTGGTGGGGAAGCGGAACGTGACGGGGCAGTCGTAGCGTTGGTTTCTTAAGAAACTGTTTACGGGGCGCTCGGGGTTTTTGGGGATTCGGCAACGATGGAGAAGCGTGTGATGACGGACAGTAAGCGGCGCAAGGGTCTTGTGGCCGCGTCCGCACTGCTCGGCGGTGTGCTCGTGCTCACGGCCTGTTCCGGCAGCGACGACAAGTCGTCCGGCAGCGAGTCGAGCCAGAGTTCACAGTCCAAGGCCGACGAGGCGGCCGCGAAGAAGTCCTCCGAGGCGCAGATCAAGATCACGCCGGCGGACGGTTCGGACAACGCCTCCATCAACAACTCGGCCACGGTGAAGGTCACCAAGGGCACGCTGACGGCCGTGACGATGACGACCGCGGACGGCAAGGCCGTCGCGGGCACCATCTCCGCCGACAAGCTCAGCTGGAAGCCCAGCGCCCAGCTGGAGCGCTCGACCACGTACAAGGTCGCGGCCACCGCGAAGGACTCCGCGGGTCTCGCGGCCCACGAGAACGCCTCCTTCACCACGGTCTCCCCGGCCAACAGCTTCATAGGGAACTTCACTCCCGAGGACGGCTCGACGGTCGGCGTCGGCATGCCGGTGTCGATCAACTTCAACAAGGCGATCACGAACAAGGCCGCCGTCCAGAAGGGCATCACCGTCACGTCCAGCAGCGGCCAGGAGGTCGTCTGCCACTGGTTCAACACCCAGCGCATGGACTGCCGCCCCGAGGACTACTGGAAGGAGAACTCCACCGTCACGCTGAAGCTCGCGCTCGACGGCGTCGAGGGCGCCTCCGGGGTCTACGGCGTGCAGCAGAAGACGGTCACCTTCCACATCGGCCGCAACCAGGTCTCGTACGTCGACGCGAAGTCGAAGCAGATGAAGGTGGAGCAGGACGGCAAGGTCATCAAGACCATCCCGATCTCCGCCGGCTCCCCCGAACACACCACGTACAACGGCCAGATGGTGATGTCCGAGAAGTTCGTCCAGACCCGGATGAACGGGGCGACGGTCGGTTTCACGGACGACGACGGCAAGGGCGAGTACGACATCAAGGACGTCCCCCACGCCATCCGCCTCACCAGCTCCGGCACGTTCATCCACGGCAACTACTGGGGCTCGCCCTCGGTGTTCGGCTCCGTCAACACCAGCCACGGCTGCGTGGGCCTGCAGGACGTGAAGGGCGCGGGCGACAAGAACATGCCGGCGGCCTGGTTCTACAACAACTCGATCGTCGGCGACGTGGTCGTCATCTCCAACACCGGCGACAAGACGGTGGCCCCGGACAACGGCCTCAACGGCTGGAACATGGACTGGGCGCAGTGGAAGGCGGGGTCGGCGGTCTGATCTGACCCGACCTGACCTGACCTGTCGACTCCGGTCAACTTCGGTTTGCTTGAAGGCGGTTGCCCCTGGCGGGGCGGCCGCCTTTTCGCTGTCCGCCTCAAGTGGTCCACGGCATATGCGAGTTGCCGGTAATATCCGTCATATGACGCGCCCTCGGGTGCGCCTCCCTTGTTCCGGGCCCCTCTCCTCGGGGCCCGGCCCGAAGCGGGGCGGTTCCGGGTAAAGAAAAAAGGCCGCCTCCCTATGGAAAGGGAGGCGCACCCTATGGGACGTCATGCCAGGCCAAGGCTGACTCTTGTGTGTCGACTCACCCGGTTGCTGCCGGAATCGTGGGCCAAGCACGTGAGGAGGTGGTGGCTCTGGTGGAGCGCCAGGTAGCCGGAGGCCCCCAGAAGTACTAGGGGCCTCCGAAGGCTCCTGAGCGAGCCTGAGCCCCTGTCACGGATTCCGGCCGTGGCGGGGGCTCGTTGTTGAGCTGGAACCCCTGTCGCGGTTTTGTATCTCTACCCGGCCGTGACGAGAGCTCATCGTTCTACGACGACGATACCCGTTGCGATGCCCGTCGCAAGCGTGACTAGCGGCTGCCGTCGTCCTTGAGCGCGGTGATGAACGGGGTCCAGGCGGGGGCGGTGAGGATGAGGGCGGGGCGGTGGGGGGCCTTTGAGTCGCGGACGGGGATGAGGCCGGGGAGGTTGGCGGCGACTTCGACGCAGTTGCCGCCGTCCCCGTTGCTGTAGCTCGACTTGCGCCAGAGGGCGGCGCCGGGGAAGTCACTGGCGATCTCTACGCAGTCCCCGCCGTCCCCGTTGCTGTAGCTGCTCTTGAGCCAGAGCGCGTCACTCAAGTCGGTCCCGTTGCTTGCCATTTCGGTGTTCCTCTGCCGCTGCCTTGATCATCGCCAGGGACGTCTTCGGTGACAACGCGACGGCCCTGAGCCGATCGTATGCCTTGCGGTACTGCTTCACGAGGGCTGGATCGTCGATGGTGTCGCCGCTGTAGGACGCCTCGGTGTAGATCAACGGCGGGGCGTCCGGGAAGGCCATGACCTTGATGGAGGCGGCCATCAGAGGATGCGCGCCGCACGTCCGCGGAACGATCTGCGGAGTAACCCGACGCCGCTCGGCCAACTCCACGATCCGGTCGAGCTGTTCGGCCATCTCCCGTGGCGGGAGGACCGGGTCGGCAAGCAGCGTCTCGTGCAGGATCACCCAGTACTCGGGGATTGAGTGATCGTCCTCGAAGAGGCGGGCGCGAGCGAGGCGGCCGGTCACCTTCTCCTCGACCCACTCGTCGGAGGCCGCCGGGTGAGCCGACCGGACCATCGTCCGCGCGTACGCGGCGGTTTGGAGCAGCCCCGGGATGTTGATCGGGCACCACTCCTCGATGGACTCCGCGTGCTTCTCGGCCTCCAGGACTTTCTCGAAGTACGCGGCGTGCGGCCCCCTCCGCGCCTTCCGCACCGACTCGCAGTTCCGCTCGAAGAACCCGTCCGTCCCCAGCTTTTGATCCGCGTGCTGGGCCAGATCGAGCGGCATCCTGCGCTCACCGTGCTCGATGTCGCTCAGGTACGTCTTGCTGTAGAAGCTGCCCTTGAGGAACACCTCCATCGACAGGCCCGCCTCCTCCCGCTTCCACCGCAACTCCTTGCCGTAGAAGGTCGGAACGCTCATCGACCCGTCGATGTCCTTGCCCCGTGCCACCACTTGCCCTCCTCCGCAGCCCCGGTCGCGAACGCGAAACCTCTTTTACGGTAGCCAGCGGAACGCCAGTCTGTGAGGAGTTCGTCACAGAGCGCACAGGAGGCACCCGTTCATGTCCGACCCCTACGACACGACCCTCTGCGTCGAGGAACTCCGCGAGGCCCTCGACCTGCACGGCATCAAACTCCCCTCCCTCGGCATGGACTTGGTGACCCAGGCCGGCGCCTACATCCCGCGCACCGGACTCGTCACCCTCGGAAACTGCAACGTCCCCACCGCCCGCGAACTCGCCGCCGCCCTTCGCAAGGCGGCAGAACGGTGACCCTCGAACTCCGCCTGCTCGCCACGCCAAAGGCGGTACCTGAACTGCGTCATCACCTCCGGAGCTACGACTACGACGTCCGCCTCTGCGCAACCGAGCTGGTGACGAACGTGATCGAGCACGTGGGGGAGGGGACTCCGGTGACTGTCCGGATCCGCGACACGGGTGACGGCCATACCCGGGTCGAGGTCACCGACCCGGACCCGCGGGCGTTGCCGTTGCTGCTCCGGGCGACCGCGACGGACGAACACGGCAGGGGGATGGCGCTACTTGACGCGCTGGCGCGGAGGTGGGGAGTGGAACAGGGGGCGGACCGCAAGACGGTGTGGTGCGAGTTGGCCGGCCTCAACAGCCTTGCCGGAAGGGGATGTTGAGGTGAGCTGAACTCAGCCCAGTTGACGGGTCACGGCCTCGCGGGCGCCGGAAGAGAGTAGCGTGCCCGCGCGGGTGAGGAGGGCGTGCAGGGCTGGACCGTAGCGCTCGGCCAGCTCTGGGTTGTGGGCCAGGACGTCGAGTTCGTTGGCGGCGGTGATTTCGAGGAACGCGCGCAACTGGTCGGCGGGTGGGGTGAGCTCGCGGCCGGTGAAGCGGTCCCGGAACGTGAACTCCGTGGTGCCGTCGACGCGAGGGTAGACAGCGGTGCGGTCGCAGCCGGCGTAGAGGTACACCAGTGCCTCTGTTTGTTCGCCGATCAGCGCGACGAGCTTGGCCCGGTCGGAGAGGGGCAGCAGCGCCGTTGCGAAGCCGTCCGTGCCGTACGTCGCGTGGCACAGCCCGGCCGTCTGGACGACGGCATCCGCTCCCCACTCCGCCAACAGGCCCTGAACCCGGCCGAGATGGGCCAGCAAGGTCCCACCGGGGTGGGGCATCCCATCGGCTCCCCGGTCGCGTAGAAACTCCTCGATCGCCGCGCGTCCCTCGCCCGTCAGGTGCTGCTGCTCGGCTGGTGCCATGACTGGAGGTCCTCTCACCGGGGTGCCGTCGCCTCCGACCGGGGCGCCTGACAACTCTGGCAGGAGACGCCCGGTCAGCCGACGGACATGCTGCCAAGGCTGTTCTCGCGGTCGGGCCAGACGTCCCCGTGGTCGTCGTGGGTGGGCAGACGCTTGAGGACGGACAGATCCGTTGTGAGGATCGTGGTGAAGGGTTCGGTGAACTGCGAGGTCGCCTCGAACAATGCGGTCAGGTGGCTGGGGAGTACTTCGCGGGCGGCGTTGATGGCGTCGGTGTAGAGGTGGAGGCGGTAGCCCTGGGGGCGGTCCCACGGGCTCGCGTCACGTTCGAAGACGGCGACGTCGATTCCGCTGCCCCGCAGGGCCTGCGCCCGCGTCAGGCCGCCGAGACCGGAGCCGATGATGAGCACTCCGCTGAGTGTGGACATGCGTGGTCCTTTGTTGAGCGGTTCGACAAAGGACGCACTGCGGTGGTGGTTCAGTGAGCCTTGTCCACGGTGGGTCGTGCGGAGCAGCACGCCTCCCGCGCCGGGCAGAAGCCCGAGGCTCTCGGGGAGGCGTGCGTACTCCTCGGGGTGGGGCTCAGCCCACCGCGTTCGCCCGCTCGGCCGCGCTCAGCGACGAGAGGGGTTCGGCGACAGACTTGGCGTGGACCGGGTCCGCGTGAGTGGCCGCAACCGGGTCCGCGTGGGTGGCCGGAACAGGGTCCGCCTTAGTGGCGGCAACGGGGTCCGCGTGGGTGGCGGCAACCGGGTCCGCCTGAGTGGCCGGGACCGGGTTCGCATGGGTGGCCGGGGTCGCGGCGCTGGCGACGCTGACCATCCCCGCGGCGGCCAGAACGGTTCCGGCGGCGACGCTGAACATAGCGCGGCGGTTGTGCGAGAACTTGCGGTGCTTCGACAACGGTGTGCCTCTTCCTCGGATCGCCGGACTCCCACCTGTGCGTGGAAGCCCTTTCGGGAGAGACGTACGGAGTCGGGCGGTGGTCGGGTTGCACGGTGCGGCGGGAAGATTCTCCTGCCCGCACCGTGCAACCCCAGAGGGCCACTCCCCGTATGTATGACAGATGGAGTGGTGCGCGAGGGAGAGGCCGGCGAAGAGTGAGGAACACGGCCCGGGAACGAGAGTTCCGGGAATTCGCCGAGGCGCGGCAGGCGCAGCTCCGTCGCAGCGCCTACCTGCTCTGCGGTGACTGGCACCAGGCACAGGACCTGACCCAGACGACTTTGATGAAGTTGTACGCGGCCTGGGGACGGGTCAGCCGGGACGGCAACACGGACGCCTACGCTCGCACCATCCTCACCCGTACCTTCATCGACCAGTGGCGCAAGCGAGGCTGGCGTGAGGAGCCGGTGAGCGAGCCACCCGATCTTCCCTCGGACGTGTCCGGCGCACCGGAGTTGCGATTGATGATGCAAGAAGCCCTGATGGAGCTGGCGCCCCGCTACCGGGCCGTGCTGGTCCTGCGATTCTGGGAGGACTGGTCCGTCGAGCAGACCGCGCACGCACTGCGGGTGAGTCCGGGAACGGTGAAGAGCCAGAGCGCCCGCGGGCTCGCCCGGCTGCGCGAGATCGTCGAAGGCCTTGACAGTGAAGGGACCAGGAGGTGAAACCGGCCATGAACGAGCACGAGAACGACGCTCTGCACGCCGCCTTCCAGGCAGTCCTCAGCGCCGATCCGGAGCCTGCGCTGCCCAGCGTTGTCGACGCGGCCGTCGTCGGCGGCTTCCGGATCCGCCGCCGACGAGTCGCGCTCGCCACAGCCGGCGCACTGATCGTCGTGGCCTCCACGGCCGCCGTGGCCGTCAACCTGTCCTGGCCGGGCGGCGAACGGGCTCCGGTGCCCCTGGCCCCCGCCAGCACCGCCCACCCCACGCCGCACACACCCGAACCCGCTCGCACGGCAGCGGAGCCCCTTCCCTCCGGAGACTGACAGTCGCCGGGTCCGCCCCGGCATCAGGCTGTGAAGTCCAGGTGGATCCACACGGCCTCCGAGTTCCCCTTCCGCACGGCACACCCACAGCCGGTACCGCGGCGTCCAACAGGCGTGCTCCCAGCAGTCGTTGATACGGCCACTCGCGCCCGCCTTCACCCCTCGCGATCGCGAACCCCGCCAAAGCCGACTCGTTGGAAAACGCGTAGATCCACCGGATACCGCCGTATGCCCCCGCCTCGCTGCCGCTCCCCATGTCGTTTCCCCCCGATCGGACATGGGCGAAATCATCACACCAGCACATCGCGTACGGCCACGCGGATACCCGCGACGGGCCGAGGCCGGCGCCGTAAACATCGTAAAGCGGTATAGAGCGCAGCCCCATTGACAGCCCCACGCGGGCTCATTCTTTGGTCACGGACAGCCTTCTCATCGTTCTCTTATGTCGGCCTTATGGCATCATCACGCGCTGTACCTAGCTTGCGGGCCATGTTCTTCACCTACCTGAGGCGCGAGTTGCGCCGCCGCAGAAAAGCGGCCCTCGTCGTCGCCTCCGGCCTCGCACTGGGCATTGCGCTGGTCATCGTGGTCAACTCCGTGTCCTCCGGCATGGGGAAGGCCCAGGACAAGGTCCTCCAGTCCCTGTACGGACTCGGTACGGACATGACCGTCACCAAGGCGGCCACGCCGACCGCCAGCGGTTCGCAGCAGCCGCGGTTCCAGTTCGACGCCAACAACAACGGCGACAGCAAGACGCAGAGCAGTGACCGCGTCATGGTCCAGGGCTTCACGACGCTGGCCTCCACCACCGTCACCAAGGTCGCGGGACAGAAGGGTGTGTCCGACGCCGTCGGCGGGCTCAGCCTCAACGTCGTCAAGGTCGACGGGCAGTTCACCCGCGGCCAGTTCCAGCAGAACCAGGGGAGCGGCACCGGGGGCGGCGGCAACCGCGGCGGCGGTACCGGCGCGCCGCAGGGTGAAGTCACCGGTGGTGGCGCCAACTTCAACATCAACTCGTACTCGGTCTACGGCACGGACGTCACCAAGCCCGCGCTCGGCCCGCTGACCTCCTCGAAGATCACCAGCGGCCGTACCTTCACCACCGCCGAGAGCAACTCCAAGGTCGTCGTCGCCGACTCGGCGTACGCCAAGGAGAAGAAGCTCAAGGTCGGGTCCACGGTCACGATCAAGAGCGTCAAGTACAAGGTCATCGGGATCGCGACCGCCACCAGCGGTGACGCGGCGGCCAACCTGTACATCCCGCTGACGCAGGCGCAGACCCTGAGCGGTGACAAGAACAAGGTCACCACGATCTACGTCAAGGCGACCGACTCCAAGCAGATCTCGGCCGTCAAGAAGACCATCACGAGCAATGTCTCCGGTACGACGGTCACCACGTCCGCCGACCTGGCCGACACCGTCTCCGGTTCCCTGTCCACCGCCTCCTCCCTCGCCACCAGCGTCGGCAAGTGGCTGTCGATCGCGGTCCTGATCGCCGCGTTCCTGGTCGCCGGTCTGCTCACCTCCTCCGCGGTCTCGCGCCGGGTCCGTGAGTTCGGCACGCTGAAGGCGCTCGGCTGGAAGTCCGGCCGGGTGACCCGGCAGGTGGTCGGCGAGGCCATCGTCAACGGTCTGGTCGGCGGCGTCCTCGGCATCGCGCTCGGCCTGGCGGGCGCGTACGTCGTGACCGCGATCAGCCCGACCCTGTCGGCCTCCCTGGGCAACACCGGTGGCGGCGGCCGCGCGGGCGGCGGCCCCGGCGGTGGCGGCGGCTTCGGCGGCGGCCGCCAGGCGGCGGCCAAGACCCTCGACGTAGCCCTCACGGCCCCGGTCAACGCCACCACCATCGCCCTCGCGGTGGGCCTCGCGGTGGCGGGCGGCCTGATCGCGGGCGCCTTCGGCGGCTGGCGCGCGTCGCGACTCCGTCCGGCGGACGCCCTGCGTCGGGTCGAGTAGCAGACCTGGCGAAGTCAACTGCGGTTCGGTAGCGCGCTTTTGAGGGGCGCGGGGAACTGCGCGACCAGCCACGACGGCGCTGCAGACGAAATCGGCGCAACGGGGCCCGTCCCATGACGGGCCCCAACCCCCTTTACTTCTCCAGGAGTTGTTCCATGTACGAACTAAGAGGCGTCACCAAGCTCTACTCACGCGGCAAGGAAACCGTCCACGCCCTGGACGGCATCGACCTCACCATCGGCGACGGCGACCGCCTGGTCATCCAGGGCCCGACCGGCGGCGGCAAGTCCACCCTGCTCCAAATGATCGGCGCCCTGGACCGCCCCACCGCAGGCGAAATCGTCCTGGACGGCATCGACTTGGCGAAACTCTCCGAGGCCAAGCTCACCAAGGTCCGCAGCGAGAACATCGGTTTCGTCTTCCAGTCCTTCAACCTGATCCCGACGCTCACCGCACAGGAGAACGTCGAGACCGCCCTCGTACCCCTCGGCACGAAGGCGAAGGAACGCCGCGAACGAGCCGCCGAGGCACTGAAGTCGGTCGGTCTGGGCGAGCGCCTCGGCCACCTCCCCGGCGAGATGTCCGGAGGACAGCAGCAGCGCGTCGCCATCGCCCGCGCACTCGTCAAGCAGCCCAAGGTGCTGCTCGCCGACGAACCGACCGGCAACCTCGACGAGTCGATGCGCGACGAGATCATGGACGTACTGGAACGCATGTGGAAGGAGCACGGGCTGACCTTCATCATGGTCACCCACGACTCCGCCATCGCGAAGAAGGCCCCGCGTCTCGCCACCATCCGCAAGGGCAAGATCACGGTGAAGGAGAACGCCGGATCGAAGTAACTCGGTTGGAGCGCAAGGAAGTTCAGGGTTATCGGCGGAGCCCCTAGCGGAGTTCTCGGCACCTTCACCCGTCGACTGCGTAACGGAGTCCGGGCGACGGCGTAACACTTTCCGGATGCGTTTCTTACCCTCCTCTCATCTCTTGAGCGGGTGATCACCCCTCGGCATACTGCGTATTCCGGGGGGTGTCACGCACGTGCGTGCGGGCCTTCCCCCGGCCGGGTGAACGGGGAATTCGCCCGGTACCTCAGCTCCAGGGGGAGCCTTGCGCAGACACGTGAAGAGAGCGTGCGCGGCCACCGTCGCCGCGTCCGCCGCCGTAGCCCTCGCCGCCGGAATGACCACCCCGGCGTCGGCGAAGCCCGATCAGAGTGCGGCCGGTGCCGCGCAACCCGGTGCGGCGAAGACCGGTGCCGCCCAGGCCCGGCTCAAGGGCAGTCACCACATCACCCTGATCACCGGCGACCGCGTCACCGTCGACGCGAAGGGCCGGGTCGCCGGTCTCCAGCCGGCAAAGGGCCGTGAACACATACCCGTTCAGGTCCGGAAGGTCGACGGGCACACGCTCGTCATACCCGTGGACGCGGCCCAACTCGTCGCGTCCGGCAAGCTCGACCAGCGGCTCTTCGACGTCACCGAGCTGAACAAGTCGGCGGAGCGCGCCTCCCAGAAGGCCGGCCTGAAGGTCATCGTCGGCTACCAGGGCGCCGCCACCGCGACCAAGGCCGACGTCCGGGACGCGGGCAGGCTGCGCCAGTCCCTGAAGACGCTGAACGCCGACGCCGTCCAGACCCCGCAGCAGGACGCCCCCGAGCTGTGGAAGGCCGTCACCAACGGCGACAAGTCGGCCGCCGGAATCGCGCACGTCTGGCTCGACGGCGTCCGCAAGGCCAGCCTCGACAAGTCCGTGCCGCAGATCGGCGCCCCGACGGCGTGGGCGGCCGGTTACACGGGCAAGGGCGTCAAAATCGCCGTACTGGACACGGGAGTCGACGCGGACCACCCGGACCTGAAGACCCAGGTCATCGCGTCCAAGAACTTCTCCACCGCCGCCGACGCGAACGACCACTTCGGTCACGGCACGCACGTCGCCTCGATCGCGGCGGGCACCGGCGCGAAGTCGCACGGCAAGTACAAGGGTGTCGCGCCCGACGCGAAGATCCTCAACGGCAAGGTCCTCGACGACAACGGCTCCGGTGACGACTCCGGCATCCTCGCCGGCATGGAGTGGGCGGCCGGGCAGGGCGCCGACATCGTCAACTTGAGCCTCGGCGGCCAGGACACCCCGGGGATCGACCCGTTGGAGGCGGAGGTCAACAAGCTCTCCACCGAGAAGGGCATCCTGTTCGCGATCGCCGCGGGCAACGAGGGCCCGGAGTCGATCGGTTCGCCCGGCAGCGCGGACGCGGCCCTCACGGTCGGCGCGGTCGACGGCAACGACAAGCTGGCCGACTTCTCCTCCACCGGCCCGCGCGTCGGCGACGGCGCCATCAAGCCGGACGTGACCGCGCCGGGTGTCGACATCACCGCCGCCGCGGCCCCGGGCAGCGTCATCGACAAGGAGGTCGGCGAGAACCCGCCCGGCTACCTGACCATCTCGGGTACGTCGATGGCGACCCCGCACGTCGCCGGTGCCGCCGCCATCCTCAAGCAGGAGCACCCCAGTTGGGGCTACGCCGAGTTGAAGGGCGCGCTCACCGGGTCCGCGAAGGGCGGCAAGTACACGCCGTTCCAGCAGGGTTCGGGCCGGATCGCCGTCGACAAGGCCATCAAGCAGAGCGTCATCGCCGACCCGGTGTCGGAGAGCTTCGGCATCCAGCAGTGGCCGCACACCGACGACACCCCGGTCACCCAGCAGGTCACCTACCGCAACCTCGGCACCGCGGACATCACCCTCAAGCTCACGGTGGCCGCCACCAACCCCAAGGGCCAGACGGCTCCTTCGGGCTTCTTCAAGCTCGCCAAGACCTCGGTGACCGTCCCGGCGGGCCGCACGGCCTCGGTCGGCCTGACCGTGAACACCAAGCTGGGCGGCACGCTCGACGGCGCCTACTCCGCGTATGTGACGGCGACGGGCGGCGGGCAGAGCGTCCGTACCGCGGCGGCCGTGGTGCGCGAAGTCCAGTCGTACGACCTCACGTTGAAGTTCGTCAACCGTGACGGCACCCCCGCCAAGTACTACACGGCCACGGTGGCGGGCCTGTCCGGCCTCGGCGCCGGCACCTACTTCGCTCCCTACGACGCCTCGGGCACCGTCAAGGTCCGTGTCCCCAAGGGCGGTTACGTCCTCGACACCGGGATCTTCGTGGACCCGGAGGACGCCGCCAAGGGTGCCGACTGGCTCGCCCGGCCCAAGCTGGACATCTCCAAGAACACCTCGATCACGCTCGACGCCCGCACCACCAAGCCGGTCGACATCACGGTGCCGGACGCCGGCGCCAAGGCGGCCTTCGCGTCGCCGAGTTACTCGCTGATGACGGCGGACAGCGGCGCCTCCTTCGGCTGGCTCCTGGAGACATACGCCAACTTCCGCTCCGCGCACCTCGGTCCGCAGATCACCGACGGTTCGCTCTCCGAGCAGTGGGACGCGCACTTCCTCAAGGGCACCGACGAGCAGTACGACACCACGACCGGCGGCACGGTCAAGCAGCTCGCCACCGGCTTCACCAAGCACTACAAGGCGAGTGAATTCGCCACGGTGAAGGGCCGCATGGGCGCCGCGGCGAGCGGCAAGACCGGCATCCTCTACGCCTTCGGCTATCTGCCCAGCGCCTTCGGTTCCTCCGGCACCTCCAGCCCGCAGCCGCTGCCCGGCACCCGCGTCCTGCACGTCTCCACCATCAACGGGGCGCAGTGGGAGCTGGACTTCGAGCAGGACGCCGGGCTCGACGCCGACGGCTTCCCGATCGCCGAGTCCTCCTACGTCTCGAACAGCCCGGAGACCTTCAAGTCCGGCCGGACGTACACCCGGACCTTCAACACGGCGGTCTTCGGCCCGCACCTCGACGACGTCTACGGCGTGTACCGCAGCGGCAACGAGATCTCCGGCATCGTGCCGCTGTTCGCCGACTCCGCGCAGCACGCGGGCTCGTCGCTGTTCACCTCGGTCAACACGACCCTGTACCGCAACGGCACGAAGGTGGGCTCCAACCAGGACCCGCTGCTCGGGGACGGGATATTCAAGGTCCCGGCCGCCAACGCCTCGTACAAGCTGACCACTTCGGTCATCCGGAGCGTCAAGGTCGCCGCCGCCTCCACCCGCATCGACGCGAGCTGGACGTTCTCCTCGAAGAAGCCGTCCGGCGCCGACGTGGTCCAACTCCCCGTCTCCACCGCCCGTTTCAACGCGACGACCGGCCTGGACAGCCGTGTCGAGGCCGGCAAGAAGGCGACCTTCCCGGTCACCGTCGAGGGCGCGGCAGCCGGCCGCAACCTCAAGTCCCTGGGTGTGTGGGTGTCGTACGACTACGGCCAGACCTGGAAGAAGGTCACCGTCGTCAACGGCAAGATCACCGTCACCAACCCGGCCAAGGGCAAGGCCATTTCGTTCCACGCGAAGATCGCCGACAAGAAGGGCAACAAGTCGACGATCTCGATCTACAACGCGTACTACGGCAAGTGAGCCGCGAAACGCGGTGAGTTGAGTGGCGGACGGCCCGGCGGAAGTTCACCTTCCGGCGGGCCGTCCGTGTTTTCCTGGCCCCATGACCGCCGCCGTCACCGCCATGATCACCGCCGTCGTCGGCGTGCTCGGCACCCTCTTCGCACCCGTTCTCAGCCAGCGCCTCACCGCACGGCAGCGCGCCGAGGAGGCCCAACTCGCCGCGCGGGTAAGGCGGTTCGAGGAGCGGCGGGACGCCTATACGGCCATGAACAGAGCCTCGCGCCAGTTCCACACGTTGCTCAAGGACGCCCTGCACCGCATCCGCGACGGCGTCTATACCGAGCTGGAGCGCGACCAGTTGGAGGAGGCGCGGCGGGAGTACCGGGACCGTTACGCCGAGGCGCAGATGGTCGTGCCCGAGCGGATCCTGGACGCGTCCCGCTCGGTGAACCAGGTTCTCGCCGGTGTCGACGCCGTCGTAAAACGGCTCGATCGTGGCCTCGCCCGGGACGGCGAGAGTGCTGAAGAAGCCCTGCTGGATCTCAAGGAGGCCGAGCCGCGGCTGGCCGCGATGCGGCGGCTGATGCGGGCGGACCTCGGTGTCACGGAGTGAGGTCGGGGCGCTGGGCCGAGGTGCCCGCGCGGGTCGCGTCCGTGCCCCAACTCGCCAGCAGGCGCAGGGCGTCGGCCGATGGTGAGCCGGGCTCCGCGTGGTAGGTGATCAGGGCCTGGTCGGAGCCGTCGCTGAGGTGGAAGCCCTCGAAGTGGAGGGTGAGGTCGCCGACCAGGGGGTGGTGGAGGCGCTTGACGCCGTAGGTCTTCTCCTTGACGTCGTGCGTGGCCCACAGGCGCCTGAACTCCTCGCTCTTCACGGAGAGTTCGCCGACCAGCGCGGACAGCCGCGGGTCGTCCGGGCAGAAGCCCGCGTCCATCCGCAGCATGCTGACGATGTCCGTCGCCTTCTGCTCCCACTCCACGAACAGGTCCCGGTACTCGGGCCGCAGGAACACCAGCCGCGCCCAGTTCCGCTCCTGCGGCGGCAGCTCGGACCAGTCGCCGAAGACGGCCGCGGCCATCCGGTTCCACACCAGGATGTCCGTGCGGCGGCCCGTGATGTACGCCGGGACCGTGTCGATCGTGTCGAGCAGCTGCCGTAGCGGCGTCCGCACGTGCTGGGTGGGGGCCGACGTCTTCTTCTTGTGCTGCTTCGGCTTCGCGAGGTGGGTGAGGTGGGAGGACTCGGCGTCCGACAGGCGCAGGGCGCGGGCGATCGCTTCGAGGACCTCGGCCGAGACGTTCCGGCCGTTGCCCTGCTCCAGGCGGGTGTAGTACGCCACCGACACCCCGGCCAGCTGTGCCAGCTCCTCGCGGCGCAGCCCGGGGACCCTGCGGTGCCGCCCGAAGTCCGGCAGCCCCACGTCCTCGGGCTTCAGCCGGGCCCGCCGGGTGCGCAGAAACTCGCTCAGCTCGGCCCGCCGGTCCAGCGGCGGACCGGCGTCGGCGGGCGCGGGGGCGGATCCGGGGTGTTCGTCCATACGGTCCAGTATTCCCGGTCGTACGAACAGGAGCCTGACCTCGCTGGTGGTAGGCACAGCAGACGTACGCAGGACCGTGGCCTGGGTAGCCCCCGGACTTTCGGGCAGGCTTGGCATCGTGCCCGGTCAGAAGGCGGCCGGGCGCGCATCCCCCCTAGGAGTGTTCCGGCATGACCACAGTCGCTGCGTACGCCGCCCCCGCCGCCAAGGCTCCCCTGGAGCGCACCACCATCGAGCGCCGGGCCGTCCGTGAGTTCGACGTCCTGATCGACATCAAGTTCGCCGGTATCTGCCACTCGGACATCCACCAGGCCCAGGAGGGCTGGGGCAAGGCCATCTTCCCGATGGTCCCGGGCCACGAGATCGCCGGCATCGTCTCCGAGGTAGGACCCGGCGTCACCAAGTTCCAGGTCGGCGACCGCGTCGGCGTCGGCTGCATGGTCGACTCCTGCCGCGAGTGCGACAACTGCAAGGCGGGCCTGGAGCAGTACTGCACCGGCGGCAACGTCGGCACGTACAACGCCCTCGACAAGGACGGCGAGCCCACGTACGGCGGCTACTCCGAGAAGGTCGTCGTCGACGAGAACTTCGTCCTCGGCATCCCCGAGGGCATCGCCCTCGACGAGGCCGCGCCGCTGCTCTGCGCCGGCATCACCCTGTACTCGCCGCTGAAGCACTGGAACGCCGGCCCCGGCAAGAAGGTCGCCATCGTCGGCATGGGCGGCCTCGGCCACATGGGCGTCAAGATCGCGCACGCGCTCGGTGCGGAGGTCACCGTTCTCTCGCAGTCGCTGCGCAAGCAGGAGGACGGCCTGAAGCTGGGTGCCGACCACTACTACGCGACCAGCGACCCGAAGACCTTCGAGGAGCTGCGCGGCAGCCTCGACCTGATCATCTCCACGGTGTCCGCTCCGCTGGACCTCGGCGCGTACCTCTCGCTGCTGAAGACGGACGGCGCGCTCGTCAACGTCGGCGCCCCCGAGGAGCCCGTCTCCCTCAACCTCTTCTCCGTGATCGGCGGCCGCAAGACCCTCGCCGGGTCCGGTATCGGCGGCATCCGGGAGACCCAGGAGATGCTGGACTTCTGCGCGGAGCACGGCTTCGGCGCGGAGATCGAGCTCATCTCCGCGGAGCAGATCAACGAGGCGTACGAGCGGGTGCTGGCGAGTGATGTCCGGTACCGGTTCGTGATCGACACGGCGACGATCTGACGGTCGCCGTTTGATACCGGGTCCCGGAGCCGCACTGCTCCGGGGCTCGGTGCGTTGTCGAGCGCGGGCCGGTGGGGGTTGCTCGCGCAGTTCCCCGCGCCCCTGGAACTGCTTCGGGGTCCTCCGCCTGGTTCGGTGGCCGCGGCGCCGTCGTGGTTGCTCGCGCAGTTCCCCGCGCCCCTAAAAGCGCCTGGCGTCGCCCTACCCAGGGGCGCGAGGAACTGCGCGACCAGCCCCCACGCACCCGCAGCCGCCATGCTTTCAGGGGCGCGAGGAACTGCGCGACCAGCCCCCACGCACCCGCAGCCGCCATGCTTTCAGGGGCGCGAGGAACTGCGCGACCAACCCCCACGCACCCGCAGCCGCCACGCTTTTAGGGGCGCGGGGAACTGCGCGAGCAACCCCCACGCACCCGCAGTGGCCGACGAACCTCAGCCCCCCACCCTGTTCCGCCCGAGCAGCCACAGCAGATACGGCCCCCCGACCAACGAGGTGAGCGCCCCTACCGGAACTTCCAGCGGAGGCAGCACCGTGCGGGCAGCGAGGTCGGCCGCCACCAGAATCACCGCACCGGTCAACGCCGAGCACACCAACGGCAGTTGAGGCGTACGGGTGAGCCGCCGGGCCAACTGCGGCGCGGTCAGCGCGACGAACCCGATCGGCCCGGCCGCCCCCGTCGCCGTAGCAGCCAGCACCACCCCCAGCACGGTCACCGCGAGCCGAGTCCGATCCACCCGTACCCCCAGCGACGCGGCGGTGTCGGCGTCCAGCCCGAGCGGCCGCATCGCCCGGCTCGCCCACACCAACGCGGGCAGACACAGGAGCAGTACTACGGCCAGGGGCGCCGCCTGCACCCAGCCCCGCCCGTTCAGGGAACCGGTCAGCCACAGCTTGACCGTCTCGGCGGCCTGCAACTCGCTGTCCGAGAGATACAGCTGCACCACGGCCGACAGCGCGACCCCGATCCCGACTCCCGTCAGCACGAACCGACTTGGCTGCATGTCGTGCCGCCACGCCAGGACATACACGAGCGCGGCGGCCGCGAGTCCGCCCAGGACGGAGATGGCCGGCATGGCGCTGGGCGAGTTCACGAGTCCGGCGGACAGGGCGAGTACGGTCGCGGCTGCGGCGCCGTGCCCGACGCCGATCACGTCCGGACTGGCCAGCGGATTCCGGGTGACGGTCTGCACGAGCGCTCCGGAGAGGCCCAGGGCGACCCCGACCAGCGCGCCCAGCACGATCCGGGGGACTCTCAACTCGTTGACGACCAGGTCGTATTGACCGGATCCGGTGCGCAGCGTGTGCCACACCTCGCCGGGCGAGATATAGGTCTGCCCGCAGCAGGCGGCCGCGGTCATCGCAACGGCCAGCACGAGGACGAGAGTTGCGGCCACTACGGCCGAACGGCGGTGCAGGAGAAGGGAGATGGAGGGGTGGGGGCGGAGCACAGTGGCACCGGTCGCGCTCATACGGCCGTCGCCCTCCGCCGTACCAGCACCACCAGCACCGGCACCCCCACCAACGCCGTCATCACCCCGGCCGGCACCTCCGCGGGAGACCGCACGACCCGCCCCGCCACATCCGCCCCGACCAGCAACGCGGCGCCGAGCAGGGCGCACAGCGGAAGCAGGGTGCGGTGGCCGCCGGAGGTGAGGCGCCGGGCCAGGTGCGGGACGGCGAGGCCGACGAACGCGATCGGCCCGGCGGCGGCCACCGCGGACGCGACCAGCAGGGTCGCCCCGAGCGCCGCACACACCCGCACGACCCCCACCCGATGCCCGAGCGCCCGCGCCGTCTCATCCCCGAGGGCCAACGCGTCCAGCCCCCGCGCACACGCGAGCACCAGCAGCGCCCCGGCCACCAGGAACGGCAGCATCTCTACGACCGTGTCGGCATCCCGCCCGCTCAGCGAGCCGACCTGCCAGAACCGGAACTGGTCCAGCGTCGCCGAACTGGACGTCAGGACCACGGTCGTACCCCCGGCGGTCATCGCCGACAACGCCGTACCGGCGAGGGCGAGTTTGACCGGTGAGGCCCCGCCCCGGCCGCGCGCGGCGATGCCGTAGACGAGACAGGCGGCGAGGACGGCGCCGGCGAAGGCGTACCAGACGTAGCCGGTGAAACCGCTCGCGAGGCCGGTCGCGATGGCGAGGACGACGCCTGCCGCCGCGCCCTGGCTCAGGCCGAGGATGCCGGGGTCGGCGAGCGGGTTGCGGGTGACGGCCTGGAGTGCGGCGCCCGCCACGCCGAGTGCCGCGCCCGCCGTCAGCCCGATCTCGGTGCGGGGCAGCCGTAGCGACCGTACGACCAACGCGTCCGGTGAACTCCCGCCGTGGAACAGCGCGTTGAGCACCTCGGACGGAGGGATGGGACGCGTGCCGACGGCGAGGCTGAGCAGCACGGCGGCGGCCACCGCGAAGGTGGCCGCCGGCCAGGCGAGGCGTTTGACGCTCACTGTGCTGTTCCGTTACTCGTCGCTCTGTCTCTCTACTTGCTGATGTCCTCGGCGAGTTGGAGGACGACGAGGCGGGCGGCGGTCGGGCCCGCGTTGAGGTACCAGGGGTCGTCGTCGACCTTCACGGCATGGCCCGCCTTGACCGCCGACATCGACTTCCACAGGGGCCCGGCGAGCACGCTCGCGGCATCCGTCTTGGGGGCGTCGCCCTGCACGGAGTAGAAGATCCAGTCACCGTCGGCCTTGTCGATGCTCTCGGCGCCGATGTCCTCCGAAATGGCCTTGAACTGCTGGGACTTGGGCCGGTCGAGGCCCATGTCGACGGCGATGGAACCGGTGAAGGAGGAGACACCGAACATCCGGGTGCGGCCGGGTGTGAAGCGCAGCATCGACACGGACGTCTTCGACAGCGCCTCGCCCTTCTCGCCCGCGTCCTCGACGATCCCGTCGAGCAGCTTCTGCGCCTGCTCGCCCTTGCCGATCGCGTCGCCGACGAGGAGGAGGTCGCGCTTCCAGTTGATGCCGTTGCCGGCGGTGATGACGGTCGGCGCGATCTTCGACAGCTTGGGGTAGAGGTCGCCGAGCGAGTCGTTGGCGAGGATCAGGTCGGGCTTCGCGGCGGCGAGCGTCTCCAGGTTGGGCGCCTGGCGCGTGCCCGCGTCCGTCATCGCGGCGAGCTTCGACTTGTCCGCCGGGAAGGCGTCCGCGAGGTAGTCGGGGACGAGGCCGGCGTTGTCGGCGCGGGTGGTGGCCGTCGGGACGGTACCGAGGGAGAGCAGGTCGTCGAGCTGCCCGGTGCTCAGCACGGCTATCTTCGTGGGCTTCGACTTGATCGTCGTCTTGCCCTCGAAATGCGTGACGGTACGGGGGAAGGTGCCGTCGGTGTCGTTGTCCGAGCCCATGCCGGTGGCGAGGGTGCTGGGCGCGGCGGCGGGGCCTTCGGAGGCGCCGATCACCTTGTTCTGCGAGCCCTCGCTCGTCTTCTCGGCATCGTTGTCGGCGGAGGACGAGCACCCGGCCAGCAACCCCCCGACGGCGGACACGGCGACCATCGCCGTGACAGCCTTCCTCTTGAACGCACGCACTGTCACTGTCTCTCCGATCACATCAGGCCAGGTAAGGCTTACCTTAACTTGCCGTCGGAGTAGCTTGGACATGAGGAGGCCCACACGATGACCGTCCAGCTGAACCACACCATCGTCGCCGCGCACGACAAACACACGTCGGCCCGCTTCCTCGCCGACCTCCTGGGCCTCCAAGTGAGCCCGCAGTACGGCCCGTTCGTCCCGGTCGCGATTCCGAACGGGGTGACCCTCGACTACATGGACCAGCCCGGTTCGGGCTTCGCCGAGATCGCCCCGCAGCACTACGCGTTCCTGGTCTCCGAGGACGACTTCGACGCGATCTTCGCCCGCATCCAGGCGGCGGGCATCACCTACTGGGCGGACCCGGCGCACCGCCGCGAGGGCGAGATCAA
Source organism: Streptomyces sp. NPDC050528 (assembly GCF_044457795.1). Taxonomy (NCBI): domain Bacteria; kingdom Bacillati; phylum Actinomycetota; class Actinomycetes; order Kitasatosporales; family Streptomycetaceae; genus Streptomyces; species Streptomyces sp. NPDC050528. Next base: position 1,138,466 of record NZ_JBITHH010000001.1, on the reverse strand, counting down.
CACGAACGACGGCGGCCGGGGCGCGTACTTCGACGACCCGAACGGCCACAGCCTGGAGATCCTCACGCGACCGTACGGCAGCGGACGCTGACGAACCCGGCCGTGCTCAACTCCCCGTCCGGGCACCGCTGTTCGCGGCCCCGCCCCGCAGCCGTAGCGCATCCTGCCCCGGCGGTCTGCCGAACGCACGGCGATACTCGCGGCTGAACTGGGACGCGCTGTCGTAACCGACCGCGAAACCGACGTCGGAGACATCCCCCGCGCTGCTCATCAGCAGCAGGCGGGCCTCCTGGAGGCGGATGCGCTTCTGGTACTGGATCGGGGTCAGGGCGGTCACCGCGCGGAAGTGCCGGTGGAAGGGGGAGGCGCTCATACCGGCGAGGCGGGCCAGGTCGTCGATGCGCAGGGTCTCCGTGTGGTGGTCGCGGATCCAGTGAATGGCCCTGCCGATATGGGTGAGTTGACTGTCGGCGAGGCCGATCTGCCGTACGAGGGCGCCCTGTTCACCGGTGATGAGCCGCCACAGGATCTCCTTCTCGATCAACGGGCCGAGGACGCGCGCGTCGCCGGGACGGTCGCACAGCCGTAGCAAACGCACTGCCGCGTCCAGGAGTTCGGCGGGTGCGTCGCACACGGCGAGGCCGTGGGGGGTGGTCGTCCTGCGGGGGAGCGGGGTGGCTCCCGTGTCGAGGAGGAGCGAGGCGATCTTCGACGGTTCGAGGGCCAACCCGCAGGCGAGGAAAGGCACTTCGGGGCTGGCCCGGGTGTAGTGGCCGGCGACCGGGAGGTCGACCGAGACGACGAGGTACTGGCCGGCGCCGTAGTCGTGGACGCGGTCGCCCAGGGTGAGCCGTTTCGAGCCCTGCGCGACGATCGCCAGGACCGGGCGGGCGACGCTCGCGCTCGGCGCCTCCGGCTCGTCGGCCCTGGTGAGCATCAGGCCGTCGACGGCGAGGGGCGTACGGGTCGCGTGCCGGTCGATCAGGGCGCGCAGTTCCGTGAGGAGCGCGGGTGGGTGCACGTCCCGATCCAAGCACCGGGACGACCGGCCCGCAACCGTCCACCGGCTCGGCAGATCGACAGGATCGTGCAAGCGAGCGGTGGGATCGCCCTAACGAACTGCCTGGTCACGGTGGTGTCCTTGAGGAGTCGGTTTTCCACCCACTCCCCAAAGGAGCATTTCATGGCACTCGACTCGTACGTCGGTCTCGGCCGCTCCGGCCTCAAGGTCAGCCCGTTCTGCCTGGGCGCGATGAACTTCGGCGAGGACGGCGGCTTCGGCTGCGGCGTCGAGGAGTCCGAGAAGATCCTCCAGGCCTATCTCGACCGCGGCGGCAACTTCGTCGACACCGCGAACTTCTACACGAACGGCCACTCGGAGGCGATCCTCGGCGACTTCCTCGCCGCCCGCCCCGCCCTGCGCGACCGCCTGGTCCTGGCCACCAAGTTCTACGGCAACCTCCACCTCGGCGACCCCAACGGCGGCGGCGCGAGCCGCAAGGCGATCATCGGCCAGCTGGAGGACTCGCTGCGCCGCCTCCGCACCGACTACGTCGACCTGTACTGGCTGCACAACCACGACCGTTCGACCCCGGTCGAGGAGACCCTGCGGACGCTGGACGACCTGGTGACGGCCGGCAAGATCCGTTACGTCGGCTTCTCGGACACCCCGGCCTGGTTCACGGCGAAGGCGCACACCACCGCCCTGCTGCGCGACTGGACCCCGGTCACCGCACTCCAGATGGAGTACTCGCTCCTGGAACGCACCATCGAGGGCGAGTTGATCCCGCTGGCCCAGGACGCGGGGATGGGCGTACTGCCGTGGAGCCCGCTCAAGAGCGGTTTCCTGTCCGGGAAATACACCCGGGCCCAGTCAACTCCCGTCGATACCAAGCGTTCCGCTGTCCTCGGAGCTCCAACTCCCGCCCAGTTCACGGTGATCGACGCCGTCGCCGAGGTCGCGGAGGAGACGGGCGCGACCTCCGCCGCCGTAGCGCTGTCCTGGGTCCAGTCCCGTCCTGGCATCACCTCCACCCTCATCGGCCCCCGCACCCTGGCCCACCTGGAGGCCAACCTCGCGGCCCTGGACCTCGACCTCACCCCGGCCCAGACGGCGATCCTGGACGAGGTGTCGACGCCGACCCTCAACTTCCCCTACGACCTCAACCGGCAGGTCGGCGACATGCTCAAGTACGCGGGGGCGACGGTGGACGGGGTGCCGAGCGCGGTGTATCCGCCGCTGGAGGCGAGCGGGGTGCGGTACTGAGGGGTGCGGTACCGAGGGGCGGTTCGAGCTCTCAACTCCATTGCGCGAAAAGGCATTTCGTGGCTCCTCCGCCTGGTCGGTACGGTCCGGTCCATGGAGCCGAATCCGTGGAATTTCCCGACGGCCGAAGAACTCACCGCCGCCCTGCGCGCCGGTGACGTGACCTCGGCGGAACTGACCGACGAGGCGATCACCCGTATCGAACGGGACGACAAGGCGATCAACGCGATCTGCGTGCCGGACTTCGACCGCGCCCGGACCGCCGCACGCGCCGCCGACGAGGCACGCGCCCGGGGCGAGGACCGGCCGCTGCTCGGCATCCCGGTGACGGTCAAGGAGTGCTACGACATCGCCGGACTCCCCACGACGTGGGGCATGCCCGAACACCGCGACCACGTCCCCGCCGAGGACGCGGTCCAGGTGTCACGGCTCAGGGCCGCGGGCGCGGTGGTCCTCGGCAAGACCAACGTGCCGTTCGGACTGCAGGACATCCAGAGCTTCAACGAGATCTACGGCACCACCAACAACCCCTGGGACCACGGCCGTACGTCGGGCGGATCCTCCGGCGGCTCGGCGGCGGCCCTGGCCTCCGGGTTCGGCGCGCTGTCCATCGGGTCCGACCTCGCCGGTTCGTTGCGCACCCCCGCGCACTTCTGCGGTGTCTACGCCCACAAGCCGACGCTCGGGCTGGCGGCGATGCGCGGCATGGTCCCGCCGCCCGGACCGGCCCTGCCGGTCGAGCGCGACCTCGCGGTCGTCGGCCCGATGGCACGCACCGCCCGCGACCTCACGCTCCTGCTCGACGTCATGGTCGGCCCGGACCCGCTGACGCTCGGTGTCGCGTACGACGTGACGCTGCCGCCCGCGCGCCACGAGCGACTCGGCGACTTCCGGGTCCTGGTCGTCGAGGAGCATCCGTTCATCCCGACGGGGGCCGCGGTGCGGGCGGGCGTGAACCGGGTCGCCGACGCGCTCGTCGACGCCGGTGCGCGCGTCGAACGGGACAGTCCGCTGCTGCCCGATCTGGCCGAAGCCGCCCTGCTCTACACGCAGTTGCTGTTCTCGGGCTCCGTCGCACGGTTCCCCGTCGAGGAGTACGAGCACCTTCGCACCCTTGCGGCGGGACTGAGCGCGGACGATCTGAGCCTCGACGCGGCGCGGCTGCGCGGCATGGTACTCAGTCACCGGGACTGGATGGAGGTGAACAACCGGCGCGAGCTGCACCGGCACGGCTGGCGGCAGCTCTTCGGCGCGTTCGACGCCGTGGTGTGTCCCATCACGCCCACGCCCGCGTTCCCGCACGACCACAACCCCGATCCGCTGGCACGCCGGCTCGACATCGACGGCGTGCCGCACCCGTACTTCGACCAGCTGGTCTGGGCCGGGCTGGCCACCATGCCCGGGCTGCCCGCCACGGCCGTACCGGCGGGGCGGTCGCCCGAGGGGCTGCCGGTGGGCGTGCAGATCGTCGGGCCGATGTTCGAGGACCGGACCCCGCTGCGGCTGGCCGAGCTGCTGGAGGAGCGGATCGGCGCGGAACAGCGCGGAGCCCTCGTGTGTTGAGCACACTGGGTGAGGGATGCCGGTGACGTACGTGCCGAGTGACCGAACCGACCCCGTGATCGAGCTGACGGAAATTGGAGGGTCGCAATGGCTGCGCAGACGCAGAGGGCCGTGCTGGCGGGCGGATGCTTCTGGGGGATGGAGGAGCTGGTCCGCCGGCTCCCGGGCGTGACGGCGACCCGGGTCGGCTACACCGGCGGGGATGTGCCGAACGCGACGTACCGTAACCACGGCACGCACGCCGAGGCCATCGAGATCCTTTACGACCCGGAGCGGACCGACTACCGCGCGCTCCTGGAGTTCTTCTTCCAGATCCACGACCCGAGCACCAAGAACCGCCAGGGCAACGACATCGGCCTCAGCTACCGCTCGGCGATCTACTACGTGGACGACGAGCAGAAGCGCATCGCCGAGGACACCATCGCGGACGTCGATGCGTCGGGCCTGTGGCCGGGCAAGGTCGTCACCGAGGTGGAGCCGGTCGGCCCCTTCTGGGAGGCCGAGCCGGAGCACCAGGACTACCTCCAGAAGTACCCGGACGGCTACACCTGCCACTTCCCGCGCCCGGGATGGCGACTGCCGGCCCGCACGGAGGGCTGACACCGAGGCGGGACGCGACCGTAGCGGTGCCACAGGTGTGCGCCCCCTTTCTTCGGTGAAAGGGGGCGCACTCATCGGTGAAGGGGCGCCGGCTAGCTGGTGCCGTTCTTGGCGAACGTCCACACCGCACGGCTGCCGGGGCCGACCGTGAGGGTCGAGTTGCCGATCCGCTCCACGTGCCGGTCCTTCACGGGCCGGTTGAGCGACATGTCGACCTGCTGGTAACCGGCCTGTGCGCGCGTGGCGACGTCGAGCCGGATCGTCGTCCCGCCGCCCTCCGCGACGACGCCCCCGCCCGTCACGGTCCGGACGGTGAAGCCGCCCGCCCGCAGCAGCGGCACGGTGTCGGCGAGGTCGCCCGCGGTGATCGCGATGCGGACGGAGGTCACGTCCCGCATGAGGTGGGTGCGGTAGTCGTCGGGGAGGTAGCGCTCCCGGCCGACGTCACCGGGGAAGCTCGGCGGCTCGGTGTTGCTGCGCGGGTCGGCGAAGTACTCCGGCCGGTACTCCATTCCCCAGGCGTCGAAGCCGTCGTACTCCTCGGTCGTGAGGACGGCGTCGAACCACGGCACGGGCACACCGTCGCCGAAGTCCTTGGTCTGGAGGAAGTCGACGGGCGTGACTTCCTCGTCCTTCAGCCGCTCCTTGACGGTCGCCAGGTCTCCCGCGTGTTCGACGGAGAGGCCCAGTCCGGCGGCGCCGAGGGTGCCGTCCTGGCCGGGGACGTCACCGATTCCGAGCAGTTCCAGATAGGTCTCGCGGCCCATCAGATAGCGGCCGGTCCAGACCTGGCCGCCACTGCCGGTCGTGGTGCGGACCTGGAAGTTGGCGAACTCCCGCAAGTAGGCGGAGTGTTCGATGGCGTCGGCGGTCTCCCGGTCGAAGACCCCGAACGAGTGGTTGTAGAACAGCAGTTGCCGATCGTACGAAGCCCGGTTCCCCTCGGCCTGGGCCGTCCCCACCCCACCCCCGATCGCTCCGGCGAGGGCCACAGCGAGCACGATGATCATCCGTAGTGCGCGACGAATCAACATGTGCGGGATCGTAGGGCGGGCCGGGCGCGACCGCCGTTCATTCTGAACGAGGTCGAAATGCTTGACAGTTGACGATGTGGCGAGGTGTGCCGTCGTACGTCAGAGCTGCGCGAAGCGGGGCTCCGGCCAGTCGGTGATCGGTTCGTCGGCGGTCGAGTAGATCTCCAGGGACGCTAGATACCCGTCCGCCGTGAACACCAGGACCCCGGCGCCGTCCGGTACGGCGTACCAGGCGTCCGCCGCCGGATTGTCGTGGGCCGGGGCCGGCGGCGCCTGTGCCCGGTCGACGTCCAGATCGACGGTCGCGCAGCCGCACCCGCATCTGCGGGTCACCCGCGTGTAGGGGATCTGGGCGCGCAGCGCCGCGCCGACCGGATCGGTACCGGTCAGCAGGGCGCGCAGGGTGGCGGCGGCGTTGTGCGGGAGAGGCTCGGTCATCGGGCTTCACGATACCGATCGGGCAGGTCCGGCCCTTGACGCGTGGATATGCGGGACGGCAATTGCTGAGTAGAGTCGTCTGGTTACAACTGGTTGTGGGGACAGCCGGAGTGCCTCGGGGAGGGCCAGCACCTCATGAGTCGTCGTTCGACCGGCGTTGTCGGCGTCTGGGCCGAAATCCAACGGCAGCAGCAGCGCCAGATCCAAGCGGAGGCCCGAAGGCAGCGGCAGGAGGCGCAGCAGGCGCGCGCCTATCAGCGGCAGGCCGCGCAGAGCCACCGTGAGTACCGGCAGGCCGAGGCGCTGCGCCGCACGGAGGAACTGGACGCGCAGGTCGCGTCGTTGCAGGGTCTGCTCGCCTCGGGCTGTCGGGTGCCGGGTTTCAGGGCCGCCTCGCTCCTGCGCGCCGAGGACGTCCAGCCCTTCGCGCCGGGAGCGCTGGCGCAGCCCGTGCCCATGCCGGACGTCCGTCAGTACCAGACGCAGAGCGGCTGGACCGCCGGCCGTCGGGCGCAGGCGCAGGCCGAGGCGCGGGCGCGCTTCGAGCGGGACTGGCAGGCAGCCCAGGCGGCGGAGGCCCAGCGGCAGCACCATCTGGCCGCCTACCAGCGGGAGTACCAGCAGTGGGCCGACGCCCAGCTGGCCGAGGTGCGCCGGTACAACGCGGGCATCGTCGAGGTGACCGACGGGGTGCGGCGCCGCGATCCCGAATCCGTGGTCGAGTACTTCTCGGGCGCCCTCTACGCCGCCACGTCGTGGCCCGAGGACTTCCCGCGCCAGGTGGCGGCCGCCTACGACCCGGCGGCCCGACAACTCGTGCTGGACTGGGAGTTGCCCGCCTACGACGTCGTTCCCGAGGCCAAGTCCGTCCGGTATCTGTCCGGGACGGACCAGGACAAGGAGACGCTCCGCCCGGTGGGGCAGCGCCGGGCCCTGTACCGGGAGCTCCTCGCGCAGTGCATGCTGCTCGTCCTGCACCAGCTCTTCGCCGCCGACGAACCGGGCGCGCTGGAGTCGGTGACCCTGAACGGCTTCGTGGACGGACACGACCCCACGACAGGCCGACCGGGTCACATGTACCTGGCCACCGTCATGGCGTCCCGCTCGGACTTCCTCGGCCTGCACCTGGCCCAGGTCGACGCGGGCAGCTGCCTGGCCGACGCCCTGCGCGGCCAACTCTCCGCCCGCCCCGACCAGTTGACACCGGTACGGCCGAGCCGCCTGCCCGCGGAGGTCGGCAACCGCGTCGTCGCGCACGGCGGCGACGAGGAACCCGACCTGTACGACATGGATCCGATCCTCTTCGAGAACCTCGTCGCCGAGCTCTTCCGGGCGATGGGGATGCAGGCGGTCACTACGCAGCGCTCCAACGACGGAGGCGTCGACGTCGACGCCCTGGACCCGACCCCGATCCGGGGCGGCAAGATCGTCGTCCAGGTGAAGCGGTACCGCAACACGGTTCCGCCCACCGCCGTGCGCGACCTGTACGGGACCGTCCAGGACGCCGGTGCCAACAAGGGCGTTCTCGTGACGACCTCGGGTTTCGGCCCCGGTTCGCACACCTTCGCCAACGGCAAGCCGCTCGAACTGATCTCGGGCACGGAACTCGTGGACCTGCTGCATCGCCACGGCCTGCGCGGGCGCCTGGGCGACCCGGCCCGGCGGGCTCCGGCGCGGCCGCCGGTGCCGTCCACTGCGGACCCCCGGCTGCCCGACGACTACAACAACGACAACGACTACAACGTCCTGGGCATGTCGTGGACCGGGAGCGTCGTCCTGGACGTGTGCGCCCTCGTGTGCCGGGGCAACCGTGTCCTCAGCGACGAGCACTTCGTCTTCTTCAACAACCCCCGGACAGCGGACGGTTCGGTCCGCGCTCTCTCTCCCACGGCACCCGACAAGGCCGCGATCCGCGTCTCCTTCGACGGCCTGCCGGACGAGGCCGACCGCTTCGTCCTCGTGGCAGCCGTCGACCCGGAGGCGAATCCCGGGGCGGACCTCTCCGGCTTCACGGACGCCTGCATCCACCTGCGCGACCCCGGCCTGAACGAACTGGGACGACTCGACGTCTCCGACGGCCGGCCACGCGAAACCGCCCTGGTACTCGGCTCGTTCCGCCGCCGGTCGAACGGCGACTGGGACTTCGTCCTCGGCGGCAAGGGCTACACCGGCGGCCTGGAGGAACTCGTCCGGGACTTCGGCATCGACGTGGATTAGGGCCCTGTCCATGGGCCGGACCAGCGCTGTTAGGGTGCGGCGTCGTGGGCACGGACATCCAGGGCGGTATCGAGTTCCGTCATCCCGGCGCCGGTACCGACCACTACGACGGCGAGCCGTGGGTGGCCGCCATGGATCTCTGGCCGCTGTACGACGAACGCGACTACCTGGCCTTCGGCTGTCTCTTCGGGGTGCGCAACTCCGCGGGTTTCCGACCGCTCGCACCCGGGCGGGGTCTTCCCGCCGATCTGTCGAGCGGGATGCGCTCGACACTGGGTAGTTGGGTCGTACCGGGCGATCTGTCCGGCGCGAGTTGGGTGAGCTGGGCGGAGCTGGCCGAGGTCCTCTCCACTGTCGGCGAACTGGCCTGCACGTGCGAGCAGTTGACGATCGGCGCGGTCCTGGGGCCGGAGACCCACTGGACCCATGTCTTCGCCGTGATGAAGGCCCTGGCAGGTCGCTTCGGGGACGACGGGGTCCGCCTCGTGGTGGCGTTCGACTGACTGCTGACTGCTGACTGCTGACTGCTGACCGCACGGATTCCGCCCGGCCGGGGCCGGTACAGCCGACCCCCGCTCAGGAACGGCGCCGCTCCCGGATGGCCGGCAGCGCGTACTCCGTCACCGCGCTGATGACTCCGCGGGCGACAGGCTCCGGGTCGGTCGTGGCCGTGATCGTCCACCAGGTGTCGCGGTCCGCCGGGAGGAGACTCCCTATCCGGCTGTGCCAGGCAGCCGGGCCGTACACCGTGTTCGGGCTGGGACGGGCGGGCAGGTGCGGCTCACGTCTGCGGGCCTGGGCCCAGCCCAGCTTGTCGGCCACGGTCACATTCAGAGTGAACTCGACCCGCCCCGCCGTCTGGCGCGCGGCCTTCTGGAAGCCGATGAGAGCCCAGGTCTCCAGATGGGGCAGTTCGTACGTCTGCCCCGAACCCTTGAACCCGAGCGCGCGCAGAGCGGGAGCGATCCGTGCGCGCATCAGCGAGGCGAACGCCTGCTGCGCGGTGGGCGCGGTGCCGTCAGCCATCGGCCGGCGCCACGCCGATCGGGCAGGACACCCCGGTCCCGCCGATCCCGCAGTAGCCCGCCGGATTCTTGTCGAGGTACTGCTGGTGGTAACTCTCGGCCGGGTAGAACACCCGGCCCTCCGCCGGGAGTATCTCCGTGCTGATCGTGCCGAACCGCGAGCCCGTGAGGACCCGCTGGTAGGCCGCGCGGGACGCTTCCGCCGCGGCTGCCTGCTCGGGGGTGTGGGTGTGGATCGCCGAACGGTACTGCGTGCCCACGTCGTTGCCCTGGCGGAAACCCTGGGTCGGGTTGTGCGACTCCCAGAACGTCTTCAGCAGCCTCTCGTACGAGATCAGCTCCGGGTCGTACACCACACGGACCACCTCGGTGTGCCCGGTCAGGCCCGAGCAGACCTCCTCGTACGTGGGGTTCTCCGTGTAGCCGCCCTGGTAACCGACCAGCGTCGTCCACACCCCCGCCGGGAGCTGCCAGAACGTACGCTCCGCGCCCCAGAAGCAGCCCAGTGCGAAGTCGGCGATCTCCACGTGCTCGGGGTAGGGGCCGAGCAGCGGGGTGCGGAGGATCGTGTGCCGATCGGGGACCGTGAACACCGGCTGCGGCCGGCCCTGCAAAGCCTGTTCGCGAGTGGGCAGTTGGGGCGTGCGACTGTGCAGGAACATACGATCTCCAATCGGGCCTCAACGGGGGTCCGCACCTGCTGAACGGGCGGGGGCCGCCGAGAATTCCGCCCGGCTTGCGAACTTCGACCGTCTCTCGCACGGCCGCCGCGTGGACGGTCCCCGGTCCCGGGACGCTGCCCCCCGCTCCCGGGACGCTCAGTGCGGCAGGCTCGTCGCTCAGTGCGGCAGGCTCGCCGGGCTCCCGCCGTTCGCCTCGTATCCCGCCACCGCCAGCGCGCGGTACACCGCGAACTCCGCCGCCGGGTCGGGGGAGAGCGTCCAGGGGAGGGCCCCGACGTGGCCGTCGATGTGTATGAGCTGGTTCATCGCCTCGGACCAGCGTTCCGCGCGGACCAGGAAGAAGACCAGGAGATGGCGGACGTGCGCCAGCATCGGGTCGTCGGGGCGGGCCGCGTGGACGGCGAAGAGCGCGCCGTGGATCGCCTTCTCGACGACCTCGCTCTGGTAGAAGCTGCTGACCAGGTTCACCTCGGGGAGGTGCTCGAACACCGCGAAGAGCGGCATCGCGGCGAGCAGGGAACCCTGCGGGGCGCGCGCGGCGGCCGCCTCCGCGAACGAGTTCGCCAGCTGACGCGAACCGTGCCACTTCTCGCACCAGTAGTGCAGCGCCGCCAGATGCGCTCCCATGTGGGCCGGCGCGCGGTCCAGGATCTTCAGCCACAGCTTCTCGAACTCCGGCTGCGGATACGTCAGTCCGCGTGCCACCGACAGCTCGACGATGTACGGGACCGGGTCACCGGGGGAGAGCAGCGCGGCCTGCCAGCAGGCGTCCTTCGCCTCCTCCATGATGATCCGGAACTCGTCCGTCCCCCGCGTCGACGTACGCCACGCCTGCTGCACCAGGAACTCCGCGTGCACGGCCGCGCCGCCCGCGTCCTTCGGGTGCTCCAGCCGCCACACCCGCAGCCACTGTCCGCCCGGCGTCTCGCTGACCCCGCCGGGCCGCTGCTGCAGCTCCAGCGAGGCCGCACCCGCGAAGGCCTGCACGCGCTGCCAGCGCAGCTCGCCCGAGATCTCCGTGCCGGCCAGCAGCTGCATCGCCGCGCGGTAGTCCTGTGTGCGCTGCACCAGGTCGAGGACGTCCAGCAGGTCCTGGTCGGGGCCGGGCATGCGGATGTCCAGCTCCTCCTCGGGTGCGAAGCCGTACGTCGCCGGGTCCGCGGCGTCCGGATGGCCCGGCGGGACCTGCCCGATCATCCCGCGCCTGCGCCGCAGGAACGGGACCAGCACGAAGCCCAGCATGACCAGCGCCATCAGGACCCAGAGAATCTCCATGCCACAAGCGAACCAGACGCGTCCGACAATTGGCCAACCCGGTCCACCGCCCTGTGGAAAACCGCCGCCGTCCCGTCTCTCGCCCCTGTGGAAAACGTCCGCCGCCCTGCTCCTGCGGCACTGGGGAAACGTAGTCGGCGATGGCCAGGCGTACGTCGAGGCCGACCAGGTCGATCCGCCGCCCAGCCACTGCGGCGCCGCAGATGGTCTCCGCCGTCCGGCGCCCGCGGCGTCGTGGCAAATCTCCGCTGTCCTGTGCCCACAGCGTCGCGGAAAGTTTCCGCCGCCCGGCCACTGCGGCGTCGTGGCAAATCTCCGCAGTCCGGCGCCCGCGGCGCTGCGGAAAGTTTCCGCCGTCCGGTCCCCGCAGCCCCGCAGAAAGTCTCCGCCGCCAGGCGCCCGCGACCCCGCGGAAAATCTCCGGATCGTCGTCCACCCCGCAGGCGCACTACCCTCGGTCCTCATGAGCGACAGGCACATCAGTCAGCACTTCGAGACCCTCGCGATCCACGCGGGCAACACCGCCGATCCCCTGACCGGCGCGGTCGTCCCGCCGATCTACCAGGTCTCGACCTACAAGCAGGACGGCGTCGGCGGTCTGCGCGGCGGCTACGAGTACAGCCGTAGCGCCAATCCCACCAGGACCGCCCTGGAAGAGAACCTCGCCGCCCTGGAGGGCGGCCGCCGCGGCCTCGCGTTCGCGTCCGGACTGGCGGCCGAGGACTGCCTGTTGCGTACGCTGCTCAGCCCCGGCGACCACGTCGTCATCCCGAACGACGCGTACGGCGGCACCTTCCGGCTCTTCGCGAAGGTCGTCTCCCGGTGGGGCGTCGAGTGGTCGGTCGCCGACACCAGCGACCCGGCGTCGGTACGGGCGGCCCTCACCCCGAAGACCAAGGTCGTCTGGGTGGAGACCCCCTCGAACCCGCTGCTCGGCATCACCGACATCGCGGTCGTCGCCCAGATCGCCCGGGACGCCGGCGCGAAGCTCGTCGTCGACAACACCTTCGCGACGCCGTACCTCCAGCAGCCGCTGGCCCTCGGCGCGGACGTCGTCGTGCACTCCCTGACCAAGTACATGGGCGGTCACTCGGACGTCGTCGGCGGTGCGCTGATCGCGGCCGACGAGGCGCTCGGCGACGAACTCGCGTACCACCAGAACGCGATGGGCGCGGTCGCCGGGCCCTTCGACTCCTGGCTGGTGCTGCGCGGCGCGAAGACGCTGTCGGTGCGCATGGACCGGCACAGCGAGAACGCCACGAAGATCGCCGACATGCTGACCCGGCACGCACGCGTGACCCGCGTTCTCTACCCGGGTCTCCCGGACCACCCCGGTCACGAGGTCGCCGCCAAGCAGATGCGGTCCTTCGGCGGCATGATCTCCTTCCAGGTCGAGGGCGGCGAGGAGGCGGCCGTCGAGGTCTGCAACCGCGCCAAGGTGTTCACACTCGGCGAGTCCCTGGGCGGCGTCGAGTCCCTGATCGAGCACCCGGGACGCATGACGCACGCGTCCGTGGCCGGCTCGGCCCTGGAGGTCCCCGGCGACCTGGTCCGCCTCTCCGTGGGCATCGAGAACGTGCAGGACCTCCTGGAGGACCTGCAGCAGGCCCTGGGCTAGCCCCCGGCCGCTCTCACCAACCCGTCAGCGGTGGAGTCGTCTCCGACGGCGGCTCCACCCAGGGATGCACCATCAGCGCCCACACGGTGAACGCCACGACCGCCGACCACAACAGCAGCCACATCAACCGCCGGGCGGCCCTGCGGCGGCGCAGCATCCGCCCGCCGCGCCGCACGACCTCCGCGTACAGCTCCGGCGGCACCTGCGGCGGAGTCCGCTCCATGATCTGCCGTACGGCCGACTCCCGCTCGGGCCTGTTCACGCGCGCGTACCTCCGCCCCACGTCGTCATGACGGCACCACGTTGGCCCCGGCCACCTTCGGTGCCGGACCGCGCGGCGGATGCAGCAGTGTCGCCGTCGCCCGCTCGCAGATCGCCCGGACCCGTTCCACGGGCAGTCCGAGCAGCGCGGCGGCCTGTTCCTCGGCGACCCCCTCGTACAACCTGAGGACGACGATCAGCCGCTCCTGGGGCACGAGGACGCCCAGCGGACTGTCGGGGTGGGGCCGGGCCCGCCCGAGACCGCCGTACTGGTGCCAGGCCCCGCGGGCGAACCGGGTGGCCAGGTACTGGCGGGCGCGGTCGTACGGGTCCTCACCGCGCAGCCGGTCCCAGCACGCGTACGTGTGTGCCAGGGACAGCGTCAACAGACGCCGCGCGCGCGGGTTGTCGTCCGGGGCCTCCGCGGTGAGCAGCGTGGCGGCATGCAGCAGCCGCCCTGCCGCGCCCGCGACGAACGCCTCGAACTCCCGGGCACGACGGGCGTCTTGGAACGCCTGCCGTTCTCGCACCGCGCCGCCTCCCCCCTGAAGGACCCGGTTTCATATGAGGCCAGGGCCGTCGCGAGGTCAAGAGTTCGGTACGAAAGGCGGGAGTCGGGCATCACGCGCGTGTGCCCGAGCCGTTCAGGAAGCCACGTCCTTCAGGAACCCGCGTCCTTCGGAACCCGCGTCCTTCAGGAAGCCGACGGTGTATCGGTGCCCGGGACGGCCATCCGCGCGGAGAGGGCGCTGTTGAAGCGTGTGAGGAGCGCGCAGAACGCCTCGCGCTCCTCCGGCGCCCAGTCGTGTGTCAGCTCGTCCATCAACTGACGCCTGGACGACCGGACTTCCTCCAGTCGCGACTGCCCGCGCGGGGACAGCTGCAGCACCACCGCGCGGCCGTCCTCGGGGTGCGAGGTGCGCTTCACGAGCCCGGTGTCGACGAGCGGCGCCACCTGCCGGGTGACCGTCGAGGAGTCGATCCCCATGCTCGCGGCGAGCGCCTTGACGCCCATCGGACCTTCCTTGTCCAGGCGGTTGAGCAGCAGATACGCGGCGCGGTCCATGGAGTTGCGCACCTGTCCGACTCCGCCGAGCCGGGTCTGTTCGGCACGGCGCGCGAACACCGCCACCTCGTGCTGCAGCGTGTCGAGGAGACCGGGTTCACCGACGGTCGTCATGTCCATCGACATTTCAGGTGTTGTGGGCATGGCCGGGGGCTCGCTTCATGAAGGGGGTGCTGGGTTGGGGGACAGGGTACGCGGCCGGAAGGCAGGCCGTACCGGCGCTGCGCAAACCAGTCTCGGAGGTTGGTCACAGCCGTGGCGTGCGCCTGTGAACTGCGATGCTTGAGTCATGAGCTACAGCACGGCTGACTCCTTGCGACCCGTCACCCTCGACGATGTGCGCGGCGCCCAGAAGATGCTCACGGGCGTGGCGCGAGTGACCGCCATGGAAGGCAGCAGGCACCTCACCCAGCTCGTCGGCTCACCGGTGCACTTCAAGTGCGAGAACCTCCAGCGCACCGGCTCCTTCAAACTCCGCGGCGCCTACGTCCGTATCGCCGGCCTGCTCCCCGAGGAGCGCGCCGCCGGTGTCGTCGCCGCGAGCGCCGGCAACCACGCCCAGGGCGTCGCGCTGGCCTCCGCACTCCTGGGCGTGCGCTCCACGGTGTTCATGCCCAAGGGCGCACCCCTACCGAAGATCAGCGCCACCAAGGAGTACGGCGCGGAAGTGCGCCTGCACGGCCACGTGGTCGACGAGACGCTGCACGCCGCGCAGGAGTACGCCCACGAGACGGGCGCGGTGTTCATCCACCCCTTCGATCACCCGGACATCATCGCGGGCCAGGGCACGGTCGGCCTGGAGATCCTGGACCAGTGCCCGGAAGTGCGCACGATCGTCGTCGGGATCGGCGGCGGCGGACTCGCGGCCGGTGTCGCGGTCGCCGTGAAGGCGCTGCGGCCCGACGTGCGGATCGTGGGCGTCCAGGCGGCGGGCGCGGCCGCGTTCCCGCCCTCACTGGCCGCCGGGCGCCCCGTGTCGGTCCGGAACCCGGCGACGATGGCCGACGGCATCAAGGTCGGACGCCCCGGTGACGTGCCGTTCTCGATCGTCGCCGACCTGGTGGACGAGGTCCGCACGGTCACCGAGGACGAGCTGTCCGCCGCGCTGCTGCTCTGCCTGGAGCGGGCCAAGCTGGTCGTCGAACCGGCCGGTGCCAGCCCGGTCGCGGCGCTGCTGAGCGATCCGAAGGGCTTCGAGGGACCGGTCGTCGCGCTGCTGTCCGGCGGGAACGTCGACCCGCTGCTGCTCAACCGCATCCTGCGCCACGGCATGTCCGCGCAGGGCCGCTACCTGGCCGTGACGCTGCGGCTGACGGACCGGCCGGGCGCCCTCGCGACGCTTCTCGGGGTGTTGTCAGTGGTCGACGCTAACGTCCTCGATGTGAGCCACGTCCGGACCGATCCGCGGCTCGGGCTCACGGAGGCGGAGGTCGAGCTGCATCTGGAGACGAAGGGTCCGGTGCACTGCGCCGAGGTCGGCCACGCCCTGCGCGAGGCGGGCTACACGGTCATCGACTGAGGTCGGAGCCCGTTCCCCACCCGTCTCCTCACCCGTCCCATCACTCGTTCGAGAAAATCCGTTGAGAGACGCGATACATCGCGTTATGGTGTGTCTCGTGTCGCCCGCAGGCAGCAGCATGCCGCTTCCATGGGCAGAACAAAAGACACAAACCTAGGCTTTTCAAAGAATCCCCGACGACGTGGAGACTGATATGCCAGGCGCCATCTATGCCGAAGGCCTGGTGAAAACCTTCGGCGATGTGAAAGCTCTGGACGGCGTCGACCTCGATGTCCCCGAGGGCACCGTGCTGGGCCTCCTCGGGCCCAACGGCGCGGGCAAGACGACCGCCGTCCGCTGCCTGACCACGCTGCTGCGCCCCGACAGCGGCAAGCTGATCGTGGCCGGCCTGGACGTGCTGAAGCAGCCCAACGAGGTACGGCGCTCCATCGGCCTCTCCGGCCAGTTCGCCGCGGTCGACGAGTACTTGACCGGCCGGGAGAACCTTCAAATGGTCGGCCAGCTCTACCAGATGAAGGCCAAGGCCGCGAAGGCCCGGGCCGACCAACTGCTCGACCAGTTCAACCTCATGGACGCCGCCGACCGCACGGCCAAGACCTACTCCGGAGGCATGCGCCGCCGGCTCGACCTGGCGGCGGCACTCGTCGTCTCCCCGCCGGTGATGTTCATGGACGAGCCGACGACCGGCCTCGACCCGCGCAACCGCCAGATGCTGTGGGAGGTCATCAAACAGCTCGTCTCCGGCGGTACGACCCTCCTGCTGACCACCCAGTATCTGGAGGAGGCCGACCATCTCGCGCACGACATCGCGGTGGTCGACCACGGCCGCGTCATCGCCCGCGGCACCTCCGACCAGCTCAAGGCCCGCACCGGCGGCGAGCGCGTCGAGGTCGTCGTGCACGAGCGCGACCACATCGCGATCGCCTCCGAGGTCCTCCTCGGCTTCGGCAAGGGCGAGACCACCGTCGAGGAACACACCCGCAAGCTCACCGTGCCCGTCACCGGCGGCGCGAAGCTCCTCGCCGAGGTGATCCGCGAGCTGGACTCCCGCGGCATCGAGATCGACGACATCGGCCTGCGCCGCCCCACCCTCGACGACGTCTTCCTCTCCCTGACGGGCCACCTGGCCGAGGAGAAGGCCGATGAGAACGGCACGGAAGCCAACCCCAAGGACCGCAAGCACAAGAAGGAGGCCGCGAAGTGAGCGCCGTCACCGATGCCACCCCGATCGCGGCGCCGAGCAGCGCGCTGGGTCAGTCCGTGCACGACTCACTGGTCGTCGCCAAGCGCAACCTGATCCGGATGTCCCGCATCCCGGAGATGGTCATCTTCGGGGTCATCCAGCCGATCATGTTCGTGGTGCTGTTCACGTACGTCTTCGGCGGTTCCATGCAGATCGGCGGCAGCACGAGCGCCACCGACTACAAGAACTTCCTGATGGCCGGCATCTTCGCGCAGACCGTCACGTTCGCCACCGCCAGCTCCGGCGCGGGCATCGCGGACGACATGCACAAGGGCCTGATCGACCGGTTCCGTTCGCTGCCCATGGCACGCGGTGCGGTGCTGACCGGGCGGACGCTCGCGGATCTCGTACAGACCGCGCTGACCCTGCTGGTCCTCGCGATAGTCGCGTTGCTGGTCGGCTGGCGGGTCGGGTCGGACGGGGGCACCAACGCGGGCAAGGTGCTCGGTGCCTTCGGGCTGCTGCTTCTGCTCGGGTACGCGTTCACCTGGATCGGCGCCCTGATCGGGCTCAGCGTCCGTACGCCCGAGGCGGCCACCTCCGGCGGGCTGATCTGGCTGTTCCCGGTGACGTTCATCTCGAACGCGTTCGTGGACACCAGCAACATGACCCCCTGGCTGCGCCACATCGCCGAGTGGAACCCCTTCAGCGCCACCGTGCAGGCCTGCCGGGTGCTCTTCGCCAACCCGGGACAGTCGCCCTCCGACGCCTGGCCCATGGTGCACCCGGTCTGGGCCTCGCTGATCTACTCTCTGCTGATCATCCTCATATTCCGGACCCTGGCGGTGCGGAAGTACCGCTCGGCGACGGCCTGAGGCGACCCGGGAACCGCCCCTCGCGGTAGCTCCCGCGCACGACGAAGCCCCCGGCGCCGCAAGGCCGCCGGGGGCTCGCCGAAGGGCGGGTCCTGAGGGGTCAGCCGTTGTACGGCTCGGCCTTGAGGATCGTCACCGAGGCCTTCTTGCCGTTGGGCAGCTCGTACTGCGCCACCTCGCCCACCTTGTGGCCGAGCACGCCGGAGCCCAGCGGGGACTGCGGCGAGTAGGTCTCGATGTCGGCGCTCGCGTACTCGCGCGAGGCGAGCAGGAAGGTCGTCGTGTCGTCCTCGTCGCCGTCGAAGGCGATCGTCACGACCATGCCGGGCGCGACCGCGCCGTCGGACGACGCCGGAGCCTCGCCGACCTTGGCCTTCTCCAGAAGCTGGGTCAGCTGGCGGATGCGGAGCTCCTGCTTGCCCTGCTCCTCCTTGGCCGCGTGGTACCCGCCGTTCTCGCGCAGGTCGCCCTCCTCGCGAGCGGCCGCGATCTTCACGGTGATCTCGGCGCGCGCGGGACCAGACAGGTACTCCAGCTCGTCCTTGAGCTTGGTGTACGCCTCCTGCGTGAGCCAGGTGACGTCTTCGCTGGTCTGGGTCACAGGTGCTCCTCGTAGGTACTGGGAATACAAAGCATCGCCCTACCCAGAAGAATGTTCCTTCATGGAAGGGCGAAACCACGAGCCTAACAATTCAACGGCGTCAGGGGGAGGACATAAGCCGTCAGACATACGTCAATGCTGGTCAGCGCCTACGTAACGAGGGTGACGTCAGTCGGAGTGGCAGCCCAGCAGCTCGGCCGTGGTGCCCCTGGCCGTGGTGCGAAGGGTGACGACCTTGTCGATGCGGGTCGCGGAGCCGCCGAAGTGGAAGTCGGCGCGGCCCACCTCGGACTGGTCGGCGGCCTGGGAGCGCAGGGTGCAGTAGCCGGTGGTCCCGGAGTCCTTGTGGACTTCAAGATGCACCTTGACCTCGTTGCCGGAGGCCTGGAAAGTGATCACCTCGGCGCTGATCTTGGCCTCGACGACATAGTGGTAGGCGAAGTACCCGACGAGGGCGAGCAGCAGTGCCGCGAGGACGGCACCGGCGATCTTGAGTTTGTGGTCGGCGCGCTCGTCCGACGAGCGGCCGTAACGGCCCTCGGGCAGTCGCGCACTCGCCGTACTCATGATCGTCCTTTCGGCAAGGGGCCGTAGAAGCGGGCCCCCGGAATTATTCGCCCCCGGATTCGGTCACTATAGAAGCCGCCGATCGCACCCCAGGACACCGGGGCGCCGACTTACTGAGGATTGAGTCTTGACTGACCAGCTGCGACTGATGGCCGTTCACGCGCACCCCGACGACGAGTCGAGCAAGGGCGCGGCCACCATGGCGAAGTATGTGTCCGAGGGGGTGGACGTGCTGGTCGTGACCTGCACGGGCGGGGAGCGCGGCTCCATCCTCAACCCGAAGCTCCAGGGCGACACGTACATCGAGGAGCACATCCACGAGGTGCGCAAGAAGGAGATGGACGAGGCCCGCGAGATCCTCGGCATCAAGCAGGAGTGGCTCGGCTTCGTCGACTCGGGGCTGCCCGAGGGCGACCCGCTGCCGCCGCTGCCCGAGGGCTGCTTCGCGCTGGAGGACGTCGACAAGGCGGCCGGCGAGCTGGTGAAGCAGATCCGCGCGTTCCGTCCGCAGGTGATCACCACCTATGACGAGAACGGCGGTTACCCGCACCCCGACCACATCATGACCCACAAGATCTCGATGGTGGCGTTCGAGGGCGCGACAGACACCGAGAAGTACCCGGAGTCGGAGTACGGCCCGGCGTACCAGCCGCAGAAGCTATACTACAACCAGGGCTTCAACCGGCAGCGCACCGAGGCCCTGCACGGCGCGCTGCTGGCGCGCGGCCTGGAGTCGCCGTACGAGGAGTGGCTCAAGCGCTGGGACGAGTCGGGGCACGTCGAGCGCACGCTCACCACGCACATTCCCTGCGCCGAGTTCTTCGAGATCCGGGACAAGGCGCTGCTCGCGCACGCCACGCAGATCGACCCCGACGGCGGTTGGTTCCGGGTGCCGATGGAGATCCAGAAGGAGGTCTGGCCGACCGAGGAGTACGAGCTCGCGAAGTCCCTCGTCGCCACCTCCCTCCCCGAGGACGACCTCTTTGCGGGCATCCGCGACAATGCCTGACATGAGCTCAAGCGCAGCCCTGGCAATGACGCACCTGGTCCCCCTCGCCGAGGTCGACGAGAACAAGGTCACCCCCGGCGTCCTCGGCTTCATCGTGTTCGCGGTGATGGCCCTGGCCGTCTGGGGCCTGATGAAGTCCATGAGCAAGCAGATGAACAAGGTCGACTTCAAGGAGGGCGCGGACCCGACGGCCGAGCCGACCGCCGAGCCGAAGGCCGACTCCAAGGCCGCCGCCTCGGCCGAACCCAAGGCCAAGCAGGGCTGAGGCGGCCGCTCCGGCGGTCCGCACGAAGGGTGCTCAGGGGGTGCCGGACACCGTCACCCCCATCACCTCCCGCGCGTGCCGGCTCGGCACCATGCCCAGCCGCCACGCCTGCCAGCCCGCGTCCAGGTTCACGCCCCGCTCCAGCAGCAGCTGGTACGCCTCCACGTAGTCGTCGAGTTTCGCGTCGCGGTACGGGTGCCCGGTGCGGGACAGCTGGGCCAGTTCCTCCTGCGCGACCGCCGTGCCGACCTCGACCCCGCCGGGGGCCGCGTACGGCAGCAGCGTGGAGCGCAGGAAGCGGGCCCAGTCCTCGCCGCGGCGGTCGCCGTACGAGGTGAACAGTCCTACGGCCTCGTCGCACAGCGTCAGTGCCTGTTGGGTACGGGCGTTGCCCGCGTCGACGACCGCGAGTTCCAGGCAGGTCCAGGCCTCGCCGTGGGCGACGCCGATGCGCTGGAAGTCGGCGCGGGCGTCGACGAGGAGCTGGCGGGCGAACCCGGAGTTGCGCAGCGAACCGGTCTGCGCCGCGCGCTGGTCGCGGGTCGCGCGGGCCGAGTGGTGCCGGGCGCAGGCGAGGCCGTAGACGTCGCGCATGCGGGAGAACATCGTGCGGGAGCGTTCCAGCTCGCGTACCGCGAGGTCGAGGTTGCCGGTCTCCTCCAGGGCCTGGCCGAGGTAGTAGACCGTCCAGGCCTCGCCGCGCGCGTCCTCGTTGTCGCGGTGCCGGGCGGCGGCCTGGCGCAGTCCGTCGACCGCCGGGGACGGGTCGTCGGCGACGAGGCGGGCGCGGGCCAGCTGGGTCAGGGCCCAGGCTTCGCCGCGGGCGTCGCGGGTGCGGCCGTAGAGGCCGAGGGCGGTGGTGAGTTCGGACTCGGCGCGGGGGATGTCGCCCATGCGCAGGCCGAGTTGGCCGAGCTGGAAGTGGGCCCAGGCCTCGCCGTGGACGGATTCGCCGGCGCGGTGCAGGACCAGGGACTCGGTCAACAGCCGCATGGCTTCCGGGAGTCGGCCGCGATCCCGTTCCACGGCGGCCAGGGCGTGCATCGTCCAGGCGCGGTCCGTGGCCAGTTGGGGCGGGGCCTGGAGGTCGAGGGCCTCGCGGAGTTTCGCCGCCGCCTCGGTGAGGTTGCCCTGGTGGTGGAGGGTGATGCCGAGGGAGCAGAGGGCGCGTGCGGCGCCCGCGTCGTGATGGGCCTCCATGTAGAGGTCGACGACGGAGGTGAGCGTGGTGCGCGCCTTGTCGAGTTCACCGAGCTGCCGGGCCGCGATACCGGTGCGCCACTGCACCGAGCGGACCAGCAGCCCCTGGTCGACGGCCTGCGCCAACTCGCTGATCTCACCGAGCCGGTAGAGGTCGCCGCGCAGCAGGCAGTAGTCGCACAGCGCGCCCAGCAGATTGAGTACGGCGCCCTGGTCGACGCCCTCCGCGTGCCGCAGCGTCGAGGTGATGAAGCTCGACTCGTCGTCCAGCCAGCGCAGCGCCTCGTCGAGCGAGGTGAAGCCGTGCGGGCCGAAGCGGTCCGAGCGCGTCGACATGTTGCCGTCGACCAACCGCAGTACGGAGTCGGCGAGTTCGCCGTAGTTCACGATCAACCGCTCCTGCGCGGCCGTACGTTCGGAGGGCTCCTCCTCGTCGAGGAGGCGGGCCTGGGCGAAGGCGCGGACCAGGTCGTGCAGGCGGTAGCGGGTGCCGCGGACGTGGTCGATGAGGCCCGCCCGGGAGAGGGCCTCCAGGTGGCGGGTGGCCTCGGCCTCGTTCGTGCCCAGCAGGGCGGCGGCCGCCGCCGCGCCCAGCGAGGCCCGGCCGGCCAGCGCCAGCCTGCGCAGCAGCGCGCGGGCCGGGTCGGACTGGTCGGTGTAGCGCAGCCACAGGGCCCGCTCGACCGGCTCGACCGGGCCGTACGCGCCGAGATCCGTGGCCAGTCGGCGCGGTGAGCGCGGGCCGAGGGACGAGCCCGCGATCCGCAGCGCCAGCGGCAGCCCGCCGCACAACTCCCTGATCCGGTCGGCCGATTCGGCGTCGTACGGCTCCGAACCGTCCTGCGCCGCAGCGCCCAACAGCTCCTCCGAGCCCGCCGCGTCCAGCGGCTCCACCGCCAACTGGTGGACCCAGGCGGCGAGTTCGGCGGGCAGGTCGAGAGGCTTGCGGGCGGTGACCACGACCAGGCTGTCCGAGCGCTCGGGCACCAGTGTGGCCACCTGGGCGACATCGGAGGCGTCGTCCAGCACGATCGTCACCGGCAGCCCGGTCAGGTGCTGGTGGTACAACTCGCCCAGCCGCTTGACCTGTTGGTCGGGCGAGGACCGCTCACGGAAGAGCAGCTGCTCGCGGGGTGCGCCGAGCCGGTTCAGCAGATGCAGCAGGGCATCACGCGTGGGCAAGGGCGGCTCGCCCGGGCTGTCGCCGCGCAGGTCCACCACGCAGGCACCGCGGAAGTGGTCCCGCAGATCGTGCGCGGCCCGCACCGCGAGGCTGGTCCGCCCCGAACCCGGCGCACCGTGCAGCACGACCACCGTGGGCCGGGTCTCCGTACTCGCCCGGGCGGCCTGCACCAGTTGCCGAATACGGGCCAGCTCGGCCCGCCGCCCGGCGAACGCGCCCACCGCGTCGGGGAGTTGACCGAAGGACTGCTCCAGCACACTCCTTCTCCGCGCCGCCGCACTCTTGTCCGCACCGCGCAACTGCGGCCCCGGCTTCTTCGTCGGCCCGGTCGACGCGGCGAGCACCCGCTGCTGGTCCAGGAACGGCCGGATGCCCCGCACCTCCAGCGCCGTCAGCCACTGCAACCGCAACTGCTCCGGACCCCCGGGCTGGCTCACGGCACCGGCACGGTGATGCGCGGCGGGCAGATGAGTGGCGGTCACCTTCACGACGGTCGCCGCCGCGCCCACGACCCCGACGGTCACGCCGGCACCGAAGGCCGTACCGGTCCCGGTACCGAGCGCGAGGTCGGCCACCACAGCGGCGACCGCGCCAACACCGGCCACCAGCAAGGGAGTTCGGCCTCCCTCCTTGGCATAGCGCTGCCCGAAGGTGAGCTGCCCCGCCGACGCCTCGTCGAGGGCCCCCGTATAGGCCGCGTACTCCTCGGCCGCCGTCTCCGCCATGGCATCCAGCGCGGCCCGGGACCGCGCCAGCAGCACCTGCCCGTCGGTGCGCCCGCCGGAGCGCCGCACCTCCTCCTCCACGGCCCGAGCCAACAGCCGCTCGGCATCGGTCCGATGGCCGTCCCGCATGTCACGTCCCCCTCCGACGGCAACTGCTTGGTCTATGAGTGTCCTTCGGGGGAGGCTTGAGCGCGAGGGGGCGACGATCACCCGTTCATGGCGTGGAAGCGGCGGTTCGGCTTTCAGCTAGCCGGTAGTCAAACAGACCTGTCTTGATCGTCCGACGCTGTTTGTGCCTCGCTCGCTGTTCTAACCTTGCCCTCGGAATCAACGGGGGAGCGGAATGCCAAAGGTGCCTGAGAGTCGGCGCGTTGGACGTATGGCCGTGAATGAGGTGCGTGCGCTGCTGGAGCGGCACGGGCACATCGTGCAGGAAGTCGACGGCGGCAACGATCACGGCGAGGACTTGTACGTCACGTTCGTGCACGACGGTCAGCGCACAGCGGACTCCGTGGCCCTACAGGTCAAGGGCGGGGTCTCGACGCGCACCAGGAGGGGCCATCGCGTCCCGGTCGGGAATCACGGGGGCAATTGGCGCGATGGCAGGCTTCCGGTGCTCTGTGTAGTCCACGACCCTGAGCGGGGCGGCCTCTTCTGGGCCAATGCGACCCGTCAGCTCCGTCGAGCCGAAGCGTTGCGCAAGACGTTGAAGTCCGTTGTCGTCTCAAGGGATTCCGTGCTCGATGACGACACCATCGGGACTTTCGTGCAGCACATGCGGAACTTCCTGGTTTGGGAGCGTCAAGGGGTTGGCCGGTGGGCGGACATGGCGGATGTCGAGTTCGGTCCGAACGACATGGTCAAACCCTTCGAGAACGAGTACGGCGAACCCATGATCTTCTGGCAGCAGCGTGGGGAGCCGTCCGCGGTCCTGCTTCATCACGACCTCGACTGGTCTCCGGTGCGCATTCAGGAGCAGATGCTCTGCTTCGCTCCCATCCCGATGATCGGCGGTGTCATTCTCAACAGCGCGGAAGCCCACTGGCTCATGGGGTGCTTCAAGTCCACGGAATGGTGGCGACTACCGGTTGAGCCGAGTGGCCTTTCCTGACGTCCACCACTGCTTGGGCGAAGACGCGAAAAGCCAAAACCCGCTCACGGGTACTCAGGCCGCGCAGCGCTGACAAGAAGCCGACCAGGAGGACCAACGGGCAGAGGGCGCGCTGGAGGGTGAGTGCACCCGCGCAGATTGCGGTGGACAGCAGTGCCACGGTCATGGTGAGAGCCCTTTCGGAGCGACGGCGCACCGACTGGTGTGCCGTCGCTCATACAAGGCTGCGTGGTACCGGAACTTCTAGGCGGCTCGTGCGTCACGACGCTCGAAGTGCCTGGTCAGGTGGGTAGTGTCCGGAGTTCCGGTCCGGATGTGCGCTACCAGGGCCGTGTCAATGCACGAACCCTCGGGTCGGATCGCGAGGTGACACGTTCCTGAACTCCTCGAACCACCCTTCGGGGCGGAGGTCGCCAATGCGCATGTACCGGTTCAGCGGATTGTCGGGGTGCTCGCATCCTTGTAGGTTCGGGTCGTACAGGAACAGCACATCGTGGTCCTGAAAGAGTAGATCTGAACAAATGGACCAGTCGTAGTCGCCCTGCTGCTGGGGGATTCCTTGGGTGAACTCAGTGACCAGATCCGGTTCATCAATTGTCATTGCCGAAGCGCTCTGCAGGGCGAAGTGGAGCGCCATTTCCTCTGCCGCGCAGCGTGGCTCAGGAGGATGTCCGAGAGTGATGTCTTCATTGAGATCATCCAGCGCTCTTAGTACCTTTCGCCGCCAGGAACGTGACTGGCCCCATGTGGACGCTGGCAATAGTGCGAAGAAGATTCCAAAGCCGTTGGGGGAAATGGGTTCGTCGCCTAGTTCACTCAGCTCCCAATGAGCCATGTCGGCGAGTATTTCCAAGTTGCAGCTGAGGATGCGCGATGTGCGAGGCGTCATCTGCCATGGCTCTTCGTCCTCCTCGTCCCATTCGGTGTCTCGGTCCCAGGTTTCCGAACCTAGCGCATGGCCTTTTGGGGGACGATAGATTCCAGGAGAATTGAAGTACGCGATGGCTACCGCGTCTCCATCTTCTGCAGCGCGGACATACCACTCATGGGATTCGTCTTTTTGCCCGCGCCGCTGGGCGATCACACCCCGGAGCCGCATGGCAAGAGCATCCCCCTGGACCGCGGCCCGCTCGTAGCAGGCCGCTGCTTCGTCCCATCGCTTTTCGATCTCGTGCAGGGCGCCAAGAGCTCTGGCCTGCAATGGAGTTCCTGTCTCAGCCACCGTTCGGTACCACGTGGGCCATGTGTGTTCCGGGCGTCGTTCGCGCTGTACGAACCCGAGGTCGTGCATGGCGGCATGGTCTCCATCAGCCGCCAGCGGTGAGAAGCAGCGCTCAGCGAGTGCCAGGCGACCGAAGCGAAAGGCGGAACGCCCGACCGGCAGAAGTTCGCTGCCGCCATTCGCGTGCGTGACTGCTGCCTCCCACACCTTGTCAGGGATGCCCGCCACTTCGGTGGCACTGGCAATGGCGTCCACGAGGTAGTCGAACGGCCGCCAGGATTCTGCGGTTTCTGTGGCGACCAGCATTCCCGTCACACCGTATTGGATCTCGGTTGCCCAGTTCAGAGCTTGTACGGGGCTTTCGGCCCGGAGGCGGCAAGCGTCTCCGTCATTGAGATAGCACGAAGACAGAGCCAGCAGGGTCTCAGCAGGCAGAGGAGTGGAGATACCTGCTCGTGCGAGATCGATGGCTGCCTGCACCAGGGTCGCACCACGGGGGTTGCCCCCGGGCCGATGCTTGGTGGTCAGGAACTCTTCGAGCAGTTTCGGACCCGCTGCCAGGTATTCCGCGATGCCGTGAACGCCATGGTGGCGAGCTGCCTCTACCAGGCGCATATCGGGGTTCTCGTTTGCGAGGTGCTCGTGGAGCCTGTTCATTTCGGCCTCGGACCACCGCCTTTTCAGTACGACGGGCTCGATGAGTTTCAAGACCCGGGATCCGAGGCGGCGTGTAGATGCCACACCACCTTCCGTGTCCCGCAACGAACGCTCACTGTAATTTCCGTACGACTCGGAGCGCATGGTGGCCATCACCACGACGTGCTGATCGAGGAGTGCGGACAACATGCCCTGGTCGAGGCCGCCAGGGAGGAGGTAATGGTCGAGGTCGTCCAGCCAGAGGACCCACTTCCGGCGGTCGGAGCGGGGCAACGACACATGCGACAACACCGGGCTCAGTTCGCCTGCCGCAGGTGGGGCAATGATCCAGTGATCGGGCAGTTCACGTCGTACAGCCTCGAATGCGCACCGCGATTTTCCGGCCGTGGACTCACCGACCAACAGGACGAAACCGCCGCTCTCTTCGGCTTCTGCCAGTTGAGCCGCGACTGCCGTATCCGCGTCGCGCGCCTGATAGATCGGAAGTGACGGGGCGCCCTCCAGACGCCTCGTTCGGTGTACGCCCAGATCCAGGGGCTGGGCGTCAGCCACTGGGTAGATCGGAATCCGGAATGCACCTACCGTGATGTGGCGCGATTCTTCCTGCGGCGGAGGGGAACTCTTCGCTCGTGCTGCGCCCAGCAGGTGATTCCAGGCTACCCGATTGGCGAGTGCGGGAGGGAGAGCGATGTTCCGCTGTCGAGCCAAGGTGCTGGTCGCATGGAGGAACTGTTGAAAGAGCTTGTCCGACGGTACGTGCTTACCGCTTCGCCAATCGCTGATGCGCTGGACGGACAGGGAAGTTCGCCCAAGACTGTCCTTGCTCGCAGCGCAGATCGCGGCCGGCTTGGGAGAGCCGGCCGCAGTGAGAAGCGCTTCCAGGCGCTCCCGGAATTTCCGCTTTCCCTTGTGCTCGGTCACGAAGAAGGAAATCTTCCAGCGCTGTCAGATGGATCCCAGGTCCACGGCGACGGAGAAAGGCACGGCGGCTTTGATCACGCCGGTGAACATCTCGCCGTCCCTGTAGGCCTTGGTGGCGGGGTCGAGAACGTACGTGTAGACGATCGGGACACCGGTGGCGGCCTGTTCGACCCGCCAGTAGAACGGGATGCCTGCCTTGGCGTACTGGTCCACCTTCACGATCCGGTCCGTGGTCTCCGAACCGGGTGACACGACCTCGACGACCAGGAGTACGTGTTCGGGGCGGGTGGGCGTGAGATCGATGGTCTCCGCCCGGTACACGGCGACGTCCGGACGCCGGTTGGTGAGCGGAACGTCCTGCAGTCGGACATCGAAGTCCGTGTCGGCGTTCCAGTCCGGGCCCGCGGCGGCGTCCAGGGCATTGGCCAGAATTCGGGCCAGCCGGTTGTGCCGCTTGGACGCACTCGGGCTCACCACGACCATCCCGTCCACGATCTCGATGCCGGCGCACTGCTCCTCGGACCAGGAGTCGTACTGCTCCGCGCTGATCTGCAGGTGCATCCACGCGGGCGCGACCCTCTCGGCGGTCATGGCGTACCTCCTTCGAGGATGCTCGGCAGTTCCGGTGCTGCTCGGCTCAGCGTACTGTCCTGTGCTGCCAGAGTGCCCGACTGCAGATGACAGCCGTGCGGACCGGAACCCGCCGTGGGATCGGTCGCTCTTCAGGCGCGGGCCACAGGGCCGCCGGGGAGCGACGTGAGAGGGTGATGGTCGTGAACCGACTGGCCCATGAGACCTCCCCGTATCTGCTCCAGCACGCCGACAACCCCGTCGCCTGGTACCCCTGGTCGGCCGAGGCCTTCGACGAGGCGCGGAAGGCGAACAAACCGGTGCTGCTGAGCGTGGGGTACAGCAGCTGTCACTGGTGTCACGTCATGGCCCACGAGTCCTTCGAGGACCAGGCCACCGCCGACTACCTCAACGAGCACTTCGTCAGCGTCAAGGTCGACCGCGAGGAGCGCCCCGACGTCGACGCCGTCTACATGGAGGCCGTGCAGGCGGCCACCGGCCAGGGCGGCTGGCCCATGACCGTGTTCCTCACCCCGGACGCCGAGCCCTTCTACTTCGGCACGTACTTCCCGCCCGCGCCCCGCCACGGCATGCCCTCCTTCCGCCAGGTCCTGGAGGGCGTGCGCAGCGCCTGGAGCGACCGGCGGGACGAGGTCGCCGAGGTCGCCGGGAACATCGTCCGCGACCTCTCCCAGCGCGAGATCGACTACGGCAGCACCGAGGCCCCCGGCGAGGAGGAGCTGTCCCGCGCCCTCCTCGGCCTCACCCGCGAGTACGACCCGCAGCGCGGCGGATTCGGCGGCGCGCCCAAGTTCCCGCCGTCCATGGCCCTGGAGTTCCTGCTCCGCCACCACGCCCGCACCGGCGCCGAGGGCGCCCTGGAGATGGCCCGGGACACCTGCGAGCGGATGGCACGCGGGGGTATTTACGACCAACTCGCGGGCGGGTTCGCCCGTTACTCCGTCGACCGCGAGTGGACCGTCCCGCACTTCGAGAAGATGCTCTACGACAACGCCCTGCTCTGCCGGGTCTACGCTCACCTGTGGCGCAGCACCGGCTCCGACCTCGCGCGCCGCGTCGCCGTCGAGACCGCCGACTTCATCGTGCGTGAACTCCGCACCAACGAGGGCGGGTTCGCCTCCGCCCTCGACGCCGACAGCGACGACGGCACCGGCAAGCACGTCGAGGGTGCCCACTACGTCTGGACGCCCGCCCAGCTCGCCGAGGTTCTGGGGGAGGAGGACGGCGGACTCGCCGCCCAGTACTTCGGCGTGACCGAGGACGGGACCTTCGAGGAAGGGCAGTCCGTTCTCCAACTCCCGCAGGACGAAGGGGTCTTCGACGCCGAGAAGATCGAGTCGGTCAAGAGCCGTCTCCTGCACGCCCGTTCACAGCGCCCCGCCCCCGGTCGCGACGACAAGGTGGTCGCCGCCTGGAACGGGCTCGCGATCGCCGCGCTCGCCGAGACCGGTGCCTACTTCGACCGCCCCGACCTGGTCGAGGCTGCCGTCTCCGCCGCCGATCTCCTCGTACGCCTGCATCTCGACGAGCACGCCAAGCTGGCCCGCACCAGCAAGGACGGCCAAGTCGGGGCGAACGCCGGGGTGTTGGAGGACTACGCCGATGTCGCCGAGGGCTTCCTCGCGCTGGCGTCGGTCACGGGGGAGGGGGTGTGGCTGGAGTTCGCCGGGTTCCTGCTCGACCACGTGCTCGCCGGGTTCGTCGATGAGTCCGGGGCGCTCTACGACACCGCCTCCGACGCCGAGCGGCTCATTCGGCGGCCGCAGGATCCGACCGACAACGCCACCCCGTCCGGCTGGACCGCCGCTGCCGGTGCTCTGCTGAGTTATGCCGCCCAGACCGGCGCCGAGCCCCATCGCACCGCCGCGGAACGGGCGTTGGGGGTCGTGAAGGCGCTCGGGCCGCGTGTGCCGCGGTTCATCGGGTGGGGGCTGGCCGTCGCCGAGGCGTACCTCGACGGGCCGCGCGAGGTGGCCGTCGTAGGGCCGTCGCTCACCGACGAGGGCACAAAAGCCTTGCACCGTACGGCACTTCTGGGGACCGCGCCCGGGGCCGTGGTCGCGTTCGGGGTGGCGGGGAGTGACGAGCTGCCGTTGCTCGCCGACCGGCCCTTGGTCGACGGTGGACCGGCCGCGTACGTCTGTCGTAACTTCACCTGTGACGCTCCGACCACCGATCCGGAGCGGCTGAGCACCGCGCTGAGCAGGTGAAACGACAGAGTCGTAACCGGGCCAAACGCGACCTGTGCGAGAAATGCTCACGGGGGAGCCTCATTGTGATGAAACACGCTCTTCACTGAAATCACCTGTCCGCTTCACAGATCACCCATAGTCTCTGCTCCGTGACGCGACGGCTGTAACTCACCGTCGCGCCAGGGGGTATTGGGATCTGGGGGGATCTGTTTTGCTGACGTCTGTCTTCATCGCTGTCGTTTCGCTGGCCTTGTTCTGGATGGCCGCCTTCACCTTGTGGTGGCAGATGCACGCGTGGCGTACGCCCGAAGTGCTCGCCTCCACCCGATTCAGCAGCCCGGACGGGGACGAGCACGTCTCGTTCTCGTTGCTGCTGCCGGCCCGGCACGAACAGGCCGTGCTCGACCACACCATCCAGCGGCTGCTGGAGTCCACGCACACCGACTTCGAGATCATCGTGATCGTGGGGCACGACGACCCCGAGACCGCGGCGGTGGCCAACAGCGCCGCCGAGCGCGATCCGCGCGTGCGGGTCGTCGTCGACACCCACGAGAAGAAGAACAAACCGAAGGCCATGAACACGGCGCTGCCGCACTGCCGCGGCGATGTCGTCGGGGTCTTCGACGCGGAGGACCAGGTCCATCCGGAGCTGCTCGCCCACGTCGACCACGCGTTCCGGACGACCGGAGCGGACGTCGTCCAGGGGGGCGTCCAGCTCATCAACTTCCACTCCAGCTGGTACAGCCTGCGCAACTGCCTGGAGTACTTCTTCTGGTTCCGGTCCCGGCTGCATCTGCACGCGCAGAAGGGGTTCATCCCGCTGGGCGGCAACACCGTCTTCGTACGGACCGATGTCCTGCGCGAGGCCGACGGCTGGGACCCCAACTGCCTCGCCGAGGACTGCGACTTGGGCGTCCGGCTGTCCAGCGTCGGCAAGAAGGTCGTCGTCGCCTACGACTCCGACATGGTGACCCGGGAGGAGACCCCGGGCTCGCTGATGTCCTTGCTGAAGCAGCGAACTCGCTGGAACCAGGGCTTCCTTCAGGTCTACCGGAAGAAGGACTGGAAGCAACTCCCGGGATTCGGGCAGCGGTTGCTCGCCCGCTACACGCTGATGACGCCGTTCCTGCAAGCCTTCTCCGGGGTGATCATCCCGCTGAACGCCGCGGTCGCGCTCTTCCTGGACGTGCCGGTGGGCATCGCGTTCCTCACCTTCCTGCCGCTGGTCACCGCCGCCGTCACCTTCGTGTTCGAGATCGTCGGCCTGCACGACTTCGGCAAGCAGTACGGACTCCGCGTCCGCGCAGTCCACTATCTGAAGCTCGTCGTGGGCGGCCCCTTCTACCAGGTCCTGCTCGCCGGAGCCGCGATCCGCGCCGTCTGGCGTGAGCAACGCGGCCGGAACGACTGGGAGTTGACCTCCCACGTCGGCGCGCACCTCACCGAAACCGCAGAAATCCGAGAGGACGTTCCTGCGTGACTTCCACCCTTCCCGCGGTGACCACCACGGTCCCCGCGCAGCGGCAGCCTGCGCCTGAAACCGGTTCGGCCAGTCGAACAGCGCCACCGTCACGGCTCCGTTCCTCCCGGCCCGACCTCTTCCTCTGCGGCCTCCTCCTCACGGCGATCCTCGTCGTGCAGGGCTGGAACATCGCCGACTACCCGACGCTCAGCGACGACGAGGGCACCTACCTCGCCCAGGCCTGGGCCGTCCAACAGGGCACCGGCCTGGCCCACTACACCTACTGGTACGACCACCCGCCGCTCGGCTGGATCCAGATCGCCCTGCTCACCTGGATCCCCGCGCACTTCAGCCCCGACTCGATGACCGTCGGCACCATGCGCCTCGCGATGCTGGTCATCAGCGCGATCAGCGCGGTCCTCGTCTACGTCCTCGCCCGCCGGCTCTCGCTCCCGCGCTGGGCGGCCGGACTCGCGATGGTGCTCTTCGGGCTGTCCCCGCTGTCCGTGATCCTCCAGCGGGAGATCTTCCTCGACAACATCGCCGTGATGTGGATGCTGCTCGCGTTCTGCCTCGCCGCGTCCCCAAGTCGCCATCTCTGGCACCACTTCGGGGCGGGCCTGGCCGGCGCGGCCTCGGTCCTCACCAAGGAGACGATGCTCGTCATCCTGCCCGCGCTGCTGCTCACCATGTGGCGCCACGGACACCGCGACACCCGCAAGTTCGCACTCACCGGAGCCATCACCGCCTGCGCCCTGATCGGCTTCGCGTACCCCCTCTTCGCCCTGCTCAAGGGCGAGTTGATCCCGGGCAACGGACACGTCTCCCTGTGGGACGGCCTCAAGTACCAGATGACCAGACCGGGTTCGGGCTTCATCCTCGACCAGGGCACGGGCTCCTACGGCGTCCTCCACTCCTGGCTGTACTACGACCGTGTCCTGCCCCTGGGCGGCCTCGCCGGGGCGCTGCTCCTGCTGCTCACCTGGCGCTGGTCGGTCACCGCCCGCTCCCTCGCCGGACCGGCCATGACCGTCGCGATCCTCGCCCTGGTCTCCATGCGGCCCAACGGCTATCTGCCCGCGATGTACATCATCGGCGCGCTGCCCTTCCTCGCCCTCGTCCTCGCCGGGGGCACCGCCTCCGTCGCCCACGCGGTGCTGCGCAGATGGCGTGGGGAAGGAGAGAAACGATACGTCACGGGGGGTCGGTACACCCTCGCCGTAGTCCTGGCGATCGCCGCCGGCGCCTATGTCGTACCGAAGTGGTACGACGGCGACCGCACCGCCATGACCACCGACGCCAACGCCCCCTACCGGGCCGCCTCCAAGTGGCTGTCCACCGAGGTCGCCGACCCGAAGGACACCCGCGTCCTCGTCGACGACGCGCTCTGGCTCGACCTGGTGCACGCCGGGTACCGGCCCGGGCTCGGGGTCATCTGGTTCTACAAGGCCGACCTCGACCCCGCCGTCACCAAGACGATGCCGCACGGCTGGAAGGACATCGACTACGTGGTGGCCTCCCCGACGGTACGGCGCGACGCGGTCGACCTGCCCAACGTCAAGGCGGCGATCGAGCACTCCACCCCGGTCGCCACCTTCGGCACCGGCGACGACCGCATCGAGATCCGGCAGATCCAGTCCGAGACCGTGGGAGCCCAGTGATGAGCCAAGAGTCCATGGTCCCCGGCGAGTTGGGCGATCCGGCCGTACGCGGCGCGGAGATCGCGGAACCCGGCGCCGTCACCATCGTCGTACCGACCTTCAACGAGTCCGCAAATGTACGGGAGTTGCTGCACCGCATCACCGAATCGGTGCCCACCCGCCTGCCCTGCGAGGTCGTCTTCGTGGACGACTCCACCGACGACACCCCCGAGGTGATCTCCGAGGCGGCGCAGGACTGCCCGTTCCCGGTCACCGTGCTGCACCGCGAGGAGCCGGTCGGCGGGCTCGGCGGCGCGGTCGTCGAGGGGATCAAGGCGGCGACGTCCGACTGGATCGTCGTCATGGACGGCGACCTCCAGCATCCGCCGTCCCTGGTACCGGAGTTGGTCGGCACCGGCGAGCGCGCGAACGCCGGGCTCGTCGTCGCCTCCCGGTATATTAAGGGCGGCAGCCGCGAGGGCCTCGCCGGCGGATACCGCATCGCCGTTTCCCGCGGGGCGACTTGGCTGACCAAGACGCTCTTCCCGCGCAAACTCCGCGGTATCAGCGACCCGATGAGCGGCTTCTTCGCGATCCGGCGCAGCGCGGTGACGGCGGAGGCGCTCAAGCCGCTCGGCTACAAGATCCTCCTCGAACTCGCCGTACGCAGCCGTCCGCGCGAGGTCACCGAGGTGCCGTTCGTCTTCCAGGACCGGTTCGCCGGAGAGTCCAAGTCGACCGCGCAGGAAGGGTTTCGCTTCCTCCGCCACCTCCTCGGCCTGCGCACCGCCTCGCCGGTCGCGCGCATGGTGGTGTTCGGCCTGATCGGCGCCACCGGTTTCATCCCGAACCTGGTCGGCCTGTGGGCGCTCACCAAGACGGGCATGCACTACGTCCCCGCCGAGATCCTCGCCAACCAGCTCGGCGTGGCCTGGAACTTCCTGCTCATCGAGCACCTGCTGTTCCGCGACCGACGCCTGCACCGCAACTGGTGGGACCGGGCGGGCCGGTTCGCACTGCTCGCCAACGCCGACCTGGTGCTGCGGATCCCGCTGATCGCCCTGTTCATCCACAAGTTCGGCATGGGCGCCGTGCCGGCGACCGCGCTCGCCCTGGTCATGACGTTCGTCCTGCGCTTCGTCGGAACCGAGGCACTGGTCTACCTCCCGCGTCGCAAAGGGAGTCGTACAGCACCAAGGAGAGCCGTGTGAACAAGTACCGCAGAAGAACCGCCTTCGTCGGGGTGGGCGCCCTGACCGCCGGGCTGCTGCTCACCGCGCCGCAGTCCGCCGAGGCCGCGAACCTCGTCCTCAATCCGGGCTTCGAGACGGCGGGCAGCGACGGGATGCCGTACTGCTGGGAGAAGTCGGGCTGGGGCGACAACGACTTTGATTTCACTACGACTTCGGACGCGCACTCCGGTTCCAAGGCCATGAAGGTCACCGTGACGCGGCGGGTGGACGGTGACCGCAAGGCGCTGATCACCGAGTCGACGACCTGCGCGCCGGTGGTGACGGCGGGCAAGCAGTACGACCTCGGGCTCTGGTACAAGACGACGACGCCGGACGCGAACATCACGCTGTTCCGGCACGACGCGACGGCCGGGTGGCAGTACTGGACCGACCTCAAGACCTTGGACATGCAGGGGAGTTGGACCCAGGCCACGGTCCGTACGCCCGAGGTGCCTGCCGGTACCGACCGGATCACCTGGGGCGTCTCGGTCTACGGCACGGGGTCCGCGACCACCGACGACTACACGATGGACCAGGTGCCCGACACGCTCCCGCCGGCGACTTGCCAGGCGACCGCCGAGGAGTGTGCGAACGGGCGTTGGGACGTGCTGCCCACGCAGAACCCCGTCCGCTCGATGCACTCCGTCGTCCTCAACAACGGCAAGGTGCTGCTGATCGCGGGGTCCGGGAACAGCGAGGAACAGTTCGACGCGGGGACGTTCACGAGCGCGGTGTACGACCCGGTCGCCGGGACGTACAAGGTGATCCCGACGCCGAAGGACATGTTCTGCTCGGGGCACATCCAGTTGCAGGACGGCCGGGTGCTGGTGCTGAGCGGCAACAAGGCGTTCCCGGTCGCGGGCGGACACGGCTACGAGGGGTACAAGGACTCGTACATCTTCGACCCGGTGACCGAGACGTACAGCAAGACGAACGACCTCAACGACGGTCACTGGTACCCGTCGGCGACCGAGCTCGGCAACGGTGACGTCATCTCCTTCGGCGGGCTGCGCGAGGACTCGACGGGTTCGGTGACCGCCGAGTACTGGTCGGACGCCCAGCAGAAGTGGCTGCCGTTGTCGCAGGTCAACCAGACCTGGTCGTACTGGGGGCTGTACCCGTCGATGGTCCTGATGCAGGACGGCCGGCTCTTCTACACGGGCAGCCATGTCTTCGGGAACAACATCCCCGGGACGGGCAGCGCGATCTACGACTACAACGCGAACACGATCACGTCCGTCTCCGGGTTGCAGAACAAGGACGAACGCGACCAGTCCGCAAGCGTGTTGCTGCCTCCGGCGCAGGACCAGAAGGTCCTCACCATCGGCGGCGGCAACATCGACTCCAACCCGGACGCGAACCGGCTGACCGACATCATCGACCTCAAGGCCGCGAACCCGACGTACACGGTCGGTCCCCAAATCCCGCAGGGGACTGTCGACTTGGGGAACGGTCCGGTGGCGGAGACCGGCGCGCAGGGGAAGATGTACGTGTCCGCCGTGGTCCTGCCGGACGGCACGGTGCTGGAGACGGGCGGCGGGCTGCACAACCGCGCGAACCCGGTGTACGAGGCGTCGATCTTCGACCCGGCGACCACGACGTTCGACCCGGTGGCCGCCGACCCGGAGGCCCGCGGCTACCACTCCTCCTCGTTCCTGCTGCCGGACGGCCGGGTGATGTCGACCGGCGACAACCCGGGCAACGGAACCTGGAACCACAACGTGTCGATCTACACCCCGCCGTATCTCCTCAAGGGCACGCGGCCGACGATCACTTCGGTCATCGACAACGAGTGGGAGTACGGCGACACCCAGACGATCACCGTCGACCGGCCCATCGCCAAGGCCGAGTTGATCCGCCCGGCGGCGGTCACGCACTCCTCGGACCCTAACCAGCGGTTCGTGGACCTGCCGCTCTCGGTGGACGGCAACACCGTCGACCTGAACGTGACGAGCAACCCCAACCTGGCCCCGCCCGGCTGGTACATGCTCTTCGCGGTCGACGCCAACGGGGTCCCGTCGGTGGCCAAGTGGGTCCATCTGCAAGGCCCTTCGGCCCTGACCACGGACACCGCCTCGGCCCACGTCCACTCCTTCGCGGACTCCCTGACGGGCAAGGTCACCGAGCCCGGCAAGAAGCGCACCTCGCAGAAGGTCAGCACGACCATCTCGGGCTGCGACCGTCACTACGGCACGATCAACGTCTGCGTCCCCACGGTCTTCCCGTCGGAGGTCAAGTCGACCACTGCGGCCCGCTGTTCATGGCTCCAGCAGAACGACTACGGCCGCCTGAAGATCAACGGCAAGGACGACCCGCTGCGACTCGACCCGAACGGGGACGGGGTGGCTTGCGGGAAGGGTGACCTGAAGACCGTAAAGAAGAAGGGGTAGTTGGCGCTGGAGCGCGGGCTCAGTCGGTGAGCCCGTGCTCCAGTACGTCCATCGTGCGGTCCACCAGGTCCGCGAAGTCGTCCCGGTGGCCGTTCTCCGCCCAGTACAGGGACGTTTCCATGAGGCCGCCGACGAGGGACATGGCGTAGACGCGGACCTCCAGGCTCTCCGGGTCGCGGCCGGTGCGGGTGGCGATGGCCTCGCAGAGCATGTTGCCGGTGACCGACATGCTCTCCATCATGCGTGAGCGCACCGCCGGGACCTGGACCATGAGGTGAGTGCGGAGGCGGGAGGTCTCCGCGTCCTCCTTCATGCCGTACTTGATGGCCTTCTGCATCACGTAGCGGAGGGTGACCATCCATGGTTCGTCGGCCGGGCGGGCCCGGAGTTCCTCCATGATGATCGGGTCGAACTCGTCCGTGATGACGATGTCTTCCTTGGTGGGGAAGTAGCGGAAGACCGTCGACGGCGACACCTCGGCGCGCTCGGCGATCTGCTCGATCGTCGTGGCGTCGTACCCCTGTTCCTTGACCAGTGCGTACGTCGCGGTGCGGATCGCCTCGCGGGTCTTGATCTTCTTGCGCTCGCGGAGGCCCAGTTGGGGGCGGTCGGCGGGGCTGAAGGGGGAGGGTGTTGCCGTCATGGTGTTCATTGTCCGGCATCCGCCAGAGCGATGGCCCCGGCGGTGGCCGGGTCTTCCTCCGCCTCTTCCTGCTGGGTGGGCGCGGCCGGCGTGTTCGGCAGGAACGCCGCCGAGAGCAGGGCGGTGACCAGGGCCGCGACGCCGCACACGATCAGGACCAGGCCCATGCCGTGGACGTACGCGCTGTTCGCGGAGGCCAGGAGCTCGGTCGAGCCTGTCTTCTGCGCGACCATGTGCGCCGCCACCACCGACTCGCCGGCCGTGTCCGCCGCCTTCGCGGGCAGGCCCGTGACGTCGAGGCGGTCGCGGAAGGTGCTCGCGAGCAGGCTGCCGAGGAGGGCGATGCCGATCGCCGCGCCGACCTGGCGCATGGTCATCAGGAGCCCGGCACCGCTGCCGGCCCGGTCGCGGGGGAGTGCGCCCAGCGCGCCGTCCATCGCGGGGACGATCGAGAAGCCGAAGCCGAACCCGGTGATGGACAGCCACAGCGCGGTGAAGCCGTAGCCGGAGTCGACCGTCGTGCGGCTGCCGAGCAGCGCGGCGAAGGCCAGGACGACCAGGCCCGCGCAGACCACGGCGCGGGAGCCGAACTTGTTGACGAGCGGTTGTGCGGCCCGGGCGGCGACGATCAGGCCGCCCATCATGGGCAGCAGCCGGACGCCGGTGCCGAGCGCGTCGTGGCCGAGCACCGCCTGGAGGTACTGCGGCAGCACGAACAGCAGGCCGGACAGGACGAACATCACCAGGGTCGCCGCGATCGAGCTGAACAGGAAGCCGCGGTGGCCGAGCAGGGTCATGTCGAGCATGGGGCGTTCCATGCGCCGTTCGCGCAGCACGAGCGCGGCGATGAGGATCGCGGCTCCGACGAGCATGCCCACGATCAGCGGGTCGCCCCAACCGCGGCTGGGCGCCTCGATGATGGCGTAGATGAGGGCGCCGAGGCCGGCCGCCGTGAACGCGGTAGAGAGGGTGTCGACCCGGGGTGAGGCGGGGTCCTTTGTCTCGGGCAGCAGGAAGACGCAGGCCGCTATGCCGATCGCGGCCATCGGGATGTTGACCAGGAAGACCGAGCCCCACCAGAAGTGGTTGAGCAGCCAGCCGCCGATGATCGGGCCGAGCGGCAGCCCGAGCGACGAGGCCGCGGAGATGATGCCGACGGCCTTGGTGCGCTCGTCGGGGCCGAAGAGAGAAGGCAGGACGGACAGGGCGAGCGGAGTCACCAGGGCCGCGCCGACGCCCATCACCGTGCGGGCCGCGATGACCCAGTTGACGTCGCCGGCCAGGGCGCCCGCCACGGAACCGGCGAGGAAGATGCCGAGCCCCGCGATCAGCATGCGGCGCCGGCCGAAGCGGTCGCCGAGGAGTCCCGCCGGGAGCATCAGCGCGGCGAAGACGATCACGTAGGAGTCGGCCATCCACTGCTGTTGGCCGGTGGTGGCGCCGAGTTCGCCGGCCATCGTGGGCAGGGCGACGTTGAGGATCGTCGTGTCGAAGCCGAGCGTGAGCATGCTCGCGACCAGGGCCCCGAGGGCCCACCAGCGGCGCGGGTCGCGTCGCACGTCGTTGGAGTGAGTGACAGTAGCCATGAAATGAGAGTAGCTCTCAAAAGGTGGTTGATGTCAACCGGGATCCGCTGTCAGAACATGGCGATCGGGCGGCCGGCGGGCGAACAGGCATGAAAAATGGCCACGGCTCGAAAGCCGTGGCCATGAAGAGAAGCTGTCTCAGGTGCTACCCGTGCTGGTACGCCACCAGCGAGATCCCCACGTAGTGGACGAGGAACGCCGCCACCGTGAGCGAGTGGAAGACCTCGTGGAAGCCGAACCAGCGCGGTGACGGATTCGGACGCTTGATGCCGTAGATCACGCCGCCCGCACTGTAGAGCAGTCCGCCGACGACCACCAGGACCAGGACGGCGATGCCGCCCGTGCGCATGAAGTCGGGCAGGAAGAAGACGGCCGCCCAGCCCATCGCGATGTAGCAGGGGGTGTAGAGCCAGCGCGGTGCGCCGACCCAGAAGACGCGGAAGGCGATGCCGGCCGCGGCCGCGCCCCAGATGCCCCAGAGCAGCCACTCGCCCTTGGCGCCCGGCAGCAGCAGCATCGTCAGCGGTGTGTACGTGCCCGCGATGATCAGGAAGATGTTGGCGTGGTCGAGTCTGCGCAGGACACCGTCCATGCGCGGACTCCAGTTGCCCCGGTGGTACAGCGCGCTGACCCCGAAGAGCAGGCAGGCCGTCAGGGCGAAGATCCCGCAGGCGATACGGCCGCGGGGCGAGTCGGCGAGAGCGGTGAGCACCAGGCCCGCGATGAGGACGGCCGGGAACATGCCTAGGTGCAGCCAGCCGCGCAACTTCGGTTTGACGTGGTCGGGGAGGGAGAGCGCGGAGGGACCGTGGCCGTCTGTCGGCGTGTCCGTGGGCGCGTCGGGGACGGACGCAGTCATGCGCTCAATCGTACCTACGGAACCGTAAGTTACGTATCAGTGCGGCGAGATGAGGGTCCAGAAGTGGCCACTCTCTCATGTCTCCCATGCCTACCGGGCATCCGGGTACGCGTGGTGAATCGATGGTGACGCACGGAAAACATGCCGATGAGTGGCGAATGAGTGGCGATCCTCACGTCGCTCGTATGTGAGGCCCTCTGGACATATGGGCGGACGCGTCGGATGATCAAATGAGTGCGGTCGGCACCGGATGAGCGCCAAGATCGACCATCGTGAAGCATCCGGGTCGCGGCCCCCACGGGGCAACAAGGACAAAATCCCTCATCATAGGAGCAATCGTGGCGCGCGACATCGCGGCTCCCCCCGTCATCCCCACCGAACACAAGGAACTGATCTCGTGGGTCAACGAGATCGCCGAACTGACCCAGCCGGACAGCGTGGTCTGGTGTGACGGATCCGAAGCGGAGTACGAGCGGCTCAGCGAGGAGCTCGTCCAAAAGGGCACCTTCAAGAAGCTCGACCCGATCAAGCGCCCCAACTCGTACTACGCCGCCTCCGACCCGACCGATGTCGCCCGGGTCGAGGACAGGACGTTCATCTGCTCGGAGAAGGAAGCGGACGCGGGTCCCACCAACCACTGGAAGGCTCCCGCTGAAATGCGGGAGATCTTCGCGGGAGACAAGGGCATCTTCCGCGGCTCCATGAAGGGCCGGACGATGTACGTCGTCCCGTTCTGCATGGGCCCCCTCGGTTCGGACCTCTCCGCGATCGGCGTCGAGATCACCGACTCC
This sequence comes from Streptomyces sp. NPDC050528, assembly GCF_044457795.1. Taxonomy (NCBI): domain Bacteria; kingdom Bacillati; phylum Actinomycetota; class Actinomycetes; order Kitasatosporales; family Streptomycetaceae; genus Streptomyces; species Streptomyces sp. NPDC050528. Next base: position 1,097,996 of record NZ_JBITHH010000001.1, on the reverse strand, counting down.
GCCTATGTCGCCGTCTCCATGCGCACCATGACCCGCATGGGACAGCCCGTCCTCGACGAACTCGGTACCGACGGCTTCTTCGTGCGTGCTGTGCACACGCTCGGAGCGCCGCTTGCCGAGGGCGAGCAGGACGTGCCGTGGCCGTGCAACTCCACGAAGTACATCTCGCACTTCCCCGAGAGCCGCGAGATCTGGTCCTACGGATCGGGCTACGGCGGGAACGCGCTGCTGGGCAAGAAGTGCTACGCCCTGCGCATCGCCTCCGTGATGGCGCGGGACGAGGGCTGGCTCGCGGAGCACATGCTGATCCTCAAACTCACCCCGCCGCAGGGGGAGTCCAAGTACGTGGCGGCGGCCTTCCCTTCGGCCTGCGGCAAGACCAACCTCGCGATGCTGGAGCCCACCGTCTCCGGCTGGACCGTCGAGACCATCGGTGACGACATCGCCTGGATGCGGTTCGGTGAGGACGGCCGGCTCTACGCGATCAACCCCGAGGCCGGTTTCTTCGGCGTCGCGCCCGGCACCGGCGAGCACACCAACGCCAACGCGATGAAGACGCTGTGGGGCAACTCCGTCTTCACCAACGTGGCGTTGACCGACGACAACGACATCTGGTGGGAGGGCATGACGGAGGAGACTCCGGCCCACCTCACGGACTGGAAGGGCAACTCCTGGACGCCGGAGTCCGGTTCGCCCGCCGCCCACCCCAACGCCCGCTTCACCGTGCCCGCTTCGCAGTGCCCGATCATCGCGCCCGAGTGGGAGGACCCCAAGGGCGTGCCGATCTCGGCGATCCTGTTCGGCGGCCGGCGCGCCTCGGCCGTACCGCTGGTGACGGAGTCCTTCGACTGGAACCACGGCGTCTTCCTCGGCGCCAACGTGGCCTCCGAGAAGACCGCCGCCGCCGAGGGCAAGGTCGGCGAGCTGCGCCGCGACCCCTTCGCCATGCTGCCGTTCTGCGGCTACAACATGGGTGACTACATGGGCCATTGGGTCGATGTGGCCAAGGGCCGCGACCAGGCGACGCTGCCGAAGATCTACTACGTGAACTGGTTCCGCAAGAACGACGCGGGCAAGTTCGTGTGGCCCGGCTTCGGCGAGAACAGCCGGGTCCTGAAGTGGATCGTGGAACGCCTCGACGGCAAGGCCGAGGGCGTCGAGACCCCGATCGGCGTGCTGCCGGCCAAGGGTGCCCTCGACACCAAGGGCCTCGAACTCTCCGAGTCCGACCTGGACTTCCTCCTCACCGTCGACAAGGACGTCTGGCGCGAGGAGGCCGCCCTGGTCCCCGACCACCTCAACACCTTCGGCGACCACACGCCCAAGGAACTGTGGGACGAGTACCGCGCGCTGGTGCAGCGCCTGGGTTAGTCCCGCCGAAAACTCCGCGGCCGGCCGCCGATTGTGCCCTGACCAGCAATGTCGTCACAGGCCGGCCGCGGTGCCAGCACAACGGGCAGGGTCCCGCACAACGGCGTGCGGGGCCCTGCCCGTTGCCGTTACACCACCAAAGCCCTACGGCGCACCCCTGACCGCCATTTCACGCATCCCCCCTGCCCAAGACGGGATTTCGGGGGACACTCGGGACAACCTGCAACGAACCCCGAAGTGAGGTGAGCGGGGTGCGCACACCGGTCAGCGATCCCCTGAGCGTGGGGCCGTACCGGATCGCCGGGCGGCTCGGCTCCGGCGGGATGGGCTGGGTGTATCTCGGCCGTTCACCCGCCGGGCGCGAGGTGGCGGTGAAGGTCGTACGGCCCGAACTGGCCGCCGAGCGCGAGTTCCGCGAGCGCTTCGCCCGCGAGGTCGCCGCCGCCCGGCTGGTCAGCGGCGCCTACACCGCGGCCGTCGTCGACGCCGACACCGAGGCCGAACTCCCTTGGCTGGCAACGATGTACGTGCCCGGGCCGTCCCTCGCCGAGGCCGTCCGGTCGGACGGCCCGCTGCCCGAGGCGCAGGTCCGCAGGCTCGGCGCGTTCCTCGTCGAGGCGCTCCAGGCGATCCACGCGGCCAACCTGGTCCACCGCGACCTCAAGCCGGCCAACGTGCTCCTCGCCTCCGACGGCCCCCGCGTCATCGACTTCGGCATCTCCCGCGTCGAGGGCGCCCCGAGCCTCACCCAGGCCGGGATCGTGGTGGGCACCCCGCCCTTCATGTCCCCGGAACAGATGACGGCACGTCAGATCGGCCCGCCCAGCGATGTGTTCTCCCTCGGCGGAGTCCTGGTCCACGCCCTGACCGGCCGCCCGCCCTTCGGCACGGGCGAGGCGGTGAGCCTGCGGGTCGTGCACCGGGAGCCCGAACTGGACGGCGTACCACCGGGTCTACGGCCGCTGCTCGCGCGGTGTCTCGCGAAGCGCCCCGAGGACCGGCCCCAACTGGCCGTGCTGCTCGGCGAGTTGCTGGCGCAGCCGCGCCCCGCGACCTGGCCGCCACCGGCCGTGGCCCGCACGATCGAGGTCCGCCGCAACGAACTGGAAGCCCGGCGCGGGGGAGGCGCCAGTCTCCCGGTGCCGTCCTGTCTGCTGCTGCACGCGCAGGCCCTGCTGGACGCGGGGCTCACCGACGAGATGATCACGCGGGCGGTGGTCCGTGGCGACGCCTGAGGCCTCGATCCCGCCCGGCCGGGACTACGACATCGGCTCGTCCTGGCGGCAGTTGACGCACACCTGGGGCGCGCGCCGGAATTACCACGTCGAGAGCGATGTCGATTCCGTCTCCCTGCAATTCGATCTAGAAGCCTCGGGGCGCACGCTCACCGTGCGTTTCATGACCACGAAAAGACTCCTCGTCGCCTTTGTCACCGACGGTCATTCTCTGCGCAAGGATCAATTGGCGATCGCCGCCGCCGCGTCGAACGCGTGGAACACCGAACAGCTGAATCCCATGCTCTCCGTGTGGGACGTACGCGGACCCAGACCGTGCCTCGCCGGGGTCTGCGATCTCCCGCTGACCTGCCGGATCTCCCAGGCCGATTTCGATGTTCTGGCCAGTGATTGGGTGGAACGGGCGCGACAGATGTTCACCCGTTGCCATCAGGTTTTCCAGCTGTAGAAATCAATTGAGCATTCTCAGTCAACCCCTTTCGGCCACCGGCCTGTTGCCTCCACTATGGGCGCCAACGGGGGGTCGTCATGAGACATACGTTGTTCACTGCCCTGCTGTTCGGCTTGTTGATCGCGGTGATTCCGGCGGGGCCGGTGGCCGCGGCCGGCGCGGACTGCGGCAAGAACTTTCCGACCCGGCTGGGCTGTTGGCAGGACGCGCTGGACGACGGGGCCGCGGTCACGGTCACGCTGGACAAGCCCCTGGGCCTCGACGCCGGCCGGAAGGGCGGCGAGGCCGCCGTCCGCCGGGACCTCAAGAACCTCCGGGTGCAGGTACCGGCCGGCGTCCACACCGGCCAGGGCGGCACCGCGCTGCTCGTCCTGGCCGGCCACGCACTGGTCGACCGGGACGCCAAGATCGACCGGCTGGACGCCGGAACAGTGGCCGAACTCCCCGCCTGTGACGGCGACTTGTGCAAGGCGCTCAAGAATTCCTCGTTCACCGGCGGTCAACTGATCGACAAGAAGGTGGGCGTCGCCGAACTCGGGGGCGGACACAAGTCCACGGACCACACCCGAATCCTGCTGCTCGCCCTGACCGCCGTACTCCTCCTCCTGCTCCTCGCCCTCGTCCTCGCCGTCCGCCGCTCCCGCACCCCGGCTGTCGCGGGCGCCACGGAGGCCCGCTCCGAGGAGGCCGCCGCCGAGACCACCGCCCGCCTGCGCCCGGTCCCGCCCGCTCCGGCCCCGTCCTCCTACGGCCGCCAGGTCGGCCCCCGCCCCGGCCCGTCCCGAACAGCCGTGGTCCGTACGGCACTTCACCCGCAGGGATACGTCGAACTCGACCACGTCCTGTACCGCGCGGTGTGGGCCGAACCGGACCGCACCCCGCCCGTGCCCGGCGCGTACGTCGAGGTCACCGACGCCCACGAAGCCGACTCCGACGTCCTGTACGCCTTCCCGCCCGCCGCCCGGCACCACGCGCGCGGCGGTTCGTGACGCCCAACCGCTCGTCCCCGTACCGCTCGTGCCACCTGGAGACGCCCATGCACAGCGAATACCCGCCCACGATGCCGGCGGAGTACGCCGACATCGAGTTCGAGAACAACGCGCAACGGCTGCCGCTCGTGCTGTGCCTGGACACGTCGAGTTCCATGGCGGGCGCGCCGATCCAGACGCTCAACGACGCGCTCGCCGAGTGGACCAGGGAACTCCACGACGACGTCTCCCTCAGCTACAGCGTCGAGGTCGCCGTGATCACCTTCGGCGGCCGGTGCGTCGGCGCCTGGCGCGGACCCCAACTCCTCGACCCGCGCGCCCCGTTGAGCCCCTTCGTGCCCGCGCACGCCTTCCAGGCACCCCGGTTCACCGCGTCCGGGGTCACCCTGATGACCGAGGCGCTGGAACTGGCCATGCATGTCGTCGCGGCCCGCAAGGCGGAGCTGCGCGCCTCCGGACTCCAGTACTACCGCCCGCAGATCTGCCTGGTCACCGACGGCCTCCCCACCGACGCCACCGGTCATATGACCGACTCCTGGCACCGCTTGCTGCCCGTCCTCGCCGACGAGCAACAGGCCCGCCGTTTCCGGCTGTACGCGATCGGCGTCGGCGGCATCACGGACCGCGGCGAGCAGGTGCTCCAGGCCTTCGCGCCGAAGTTCAACGCGCGCATCCAGGGCTTCCCGTTCCGCGAGCTGCTCCAGATGATGTCGGCCAGCGCGAACGCCGAGCAGAAGGGCGCGGGCGACGAGGTCTTCGAGAAGATCTTCAGCCAGTTCAAGACGCAGCGCCCGGCCTGGGAGAGCTGAGCGGTGGCCGACTCGCCCTGGCGCATCCACGGCCTGAGCGTCGAGGGCTACCGGCACCGCCGTACCGGCACGCCCTGCCAGGACGCCTGCACCTACACGGCCTCGGCATCCGTGTCGGTCCTCGCCGTCGCGGACGGTGCGGGCAGCCGCCCGCACTCCGACCAAGGGGCCCTGCACGCCGTCGAGTTGGCGGCCGAGCACTTCCGGCGCCGGGCGGCCGCCGCGTCCGGCTGTCCACCGGGGCAGGAGGTCCACGACCTGCTCGCGGACGCCTTCGACGACGTGTCCAAGATCTTCCTGGACACCTACGGCAGCACGGCCCCCGACTACGCGACCACTCTCACGGTCGTCGTCCTCACCCCCGGCTGGCTCGGCCATCTCAGCGTCGGCGACGGCTTCGTCGTCGTCCGCGCCGGAACGGAGGACGGGGAACGGCAGTTCCACCTCCTCCCGCAGCCGCCCGCCGTCAGCGAGTACAGCAACGAGACCGTCTTCCTCACCTCGCCCGACGCACCCCGCCGCCTGCGCACCGACTGCGTGGCGGACCCGCGCGTGGACGGCGTACTCCTCTCCACCGACGGCCTCGCACAGGCCGCCCTGTCGCTCTCCGGCGGCGGCCCGCCCCAGCCCAACACCTCATTCGTGGAAGCGGTGTTGGGCTCCCTCGACACCCCGGGACCGGTGACCGACCAAGCGCACGAGAGCCTCGCCGCCCTCCTCAGGTCGGACCGGCTCACCAGCCTCAACGCCGACGACAAGACCCTGCTGCGGGCCGTCCGCGTGGTGACCCCATGACCGGCCGCACGGTCCACCTGGACGGCAAGCAGGTCACCCTCGCCGAACTCCCGCTCAAGGGCGGCGGCCAGGCGGCCGTCTTCCCCGTCGAGGGGGACGACACGATCGTCGTCAAGCTCTACCGCGACCGCCCGGGCCCGGACTTGGAACGCCGCCTGACCCGCATGCTCACGATGTCCCCGCTGACGGCCCGCCCCACCGACGCCAACCAGCCCCCCGAACTCGCCTGGCCCACCGCCATGGCCCGCAGCCCGGAGGGCGAGTTCCTCGGCTACGCCATGCGCCGCTTCGGCGAACCCCAACACGTCCAGCTGGTAGGCCTGTTCACCCGCGCCCAGCGCCTCCGCCTCTTCGGCGACCGCGCCGACTGGCGTTTCCTGCTCGGCGTCGCCTGGAACCTCGCCTTCATGACGGCTCGCATGCACTACGACAACCTCGTCATCGGCGACTTCTCGTCGAGCAACGTCGTCGTGGACACCAACGGCTTCGTCACGTTCCTCGACTGCGACTCCATCGCCTTCACCGACCCGGAAACCGGCGAGCCCTTCCCCTGCCTGATGCACACCACCGACTACTCCTCACCGGAGCGCCAGTCGGGCGCGGCGGCCACCCCGGAAAGCGACAACTTCGCGCTGGCGGTGCTGATTTACCAGCTCCTCACCGCAGGCAACCACCCCTTCGGCGGCGTCCCGCACGACAGCACCCCCGAGTCCACGGTCAAGGACAACATCGCCGCGAGCGTCTCCTACGTCGTCCGCCCCGAGGCGGTCGTCATTCCCCGCGGCACGGTTGACCCGTCGGTCCTCCCACCCGGTCTCCTGACCCTGGCCCACACGGCGTTCGGCGCGGGCGTCCACGCCCCCTCCGCCCGCCCCACCCCGGAGGTCTGGCTACGCGCCCTGGACCAGGAACGCTCCCGCGTCCAGGTCTGCCCCCAACGCCCCCTGCACTCCTACGGCTCCCACCTCCCGACCTGCCCGTGGTGCACGCGGGCGGCGGTGACGGGACACGACGTGTTCAACCTGCCGGTACGGCCGCCCGTGCCGGTACCGCCACCGCCGGGGGACACGCAGGACAGCAACCGCTTCGGGCCGCTCAAGGTGATGGGCGTGCTGCTCCTGTTCGTCCTGGTGCTGATCGTGCTGGGTCACCTGTTGTCCTGAGAACGCCCGCGCTCCTCCAGGAACCGGGTGTGCGTCTCCTGCCGCCGCTCCTCGGCCTCGCGCAGGGCCCTCGCCAGCCCCTGCGCCTCCTCCTGAAGGACCGTCAACTGCCGTTCCAGATGCCGCTCCGGAGGCTCGGTACCCGGCGCCAGACGCGTCCACCACCGCGTCCGTACGAACGTGTCGACCGCCTCCGGTACGTCCTGCCGGATCGCCCGCGACAGGATGTGCACGCCCTCCGGGTCCTGCGCGAGGTCGTGGGTGACCTGCGGATCGAGGAGCCCGGCGAGGAGCTGGTTCAGCTCGGTGAGCCGGCCGGCGGCGGCAGGCGGCAGTTCGACGTCCGCCAGATAGCCGCCGAGCTTCTCGAAGTCGTCGCGGAGTTCCTCCAGTTGGGCGGAGGGGTCCGGGAAGTCGGGGAGGGCCGGCCGCTCCGGCGGGGCGATCAGCGCACCCGCGCCGTACAGCCCCACCAGTACGACCGGCCAGTACGGCCCGGCCACGCCCACGAACGTCAGCACCAGCCCGACGAGCCCGCAGGCGCTGCCGGTGAGGTTCTTGCGGGACTCCAAGTAGCCCAGGAACTTACTGGTAGCCACGGATCTCCTCGAAGGCGCCGTCCAGCGAGCCCTGTTGGGCGTCGAAGAGCCGGCCGCCGGTCAGGTCGGCGATGTGCTGGAGCTCCGCCTTGTCCGAGTCGCCGAAGAGGATGGGGAAGACGGGGATGTCCCGCTGGGCGGTGGGGAGTTGACCGTAGAAGCCGTCGAAGTCCTTGGCCTTGGCGCCGGTCGTGTTCTCGCCGTCGGTCATCAGCACGACCGAGGTGAACGTGTCACCGCCGGTGCCGAGATGCTCGTAGGCCTTCTCCAACGAGGTGTAGATCGCGGTGGCGCCGTCCGCGCTGAGGGCCTTGGTGTCCTTGCGGATCGCGTTGAGCCCGGCCTGCGGATCGCCAGGGCTCACCACATGCGTCTTGACGCTCTTCACCGCCGACCCGAACGGCATCAGCGTGACCTCCTCGCGCTGCCGGAAGTCCCCGGTCAGATCGGTGAGGGCCTTCTTCAGCCGGGACAGCCGGTCGCCCTCCATCGAGCCCGAGGTGTCGAGCACGTACACGGTCCGTGAGGGCCGGCGCAGCTTGCTCTCGTACGAGTCGAGGAGGCCGTCGGCGACGGACTGGCTGCCGGGGAACGGGAGTTCACGCCGTCGGCTGGTGTCCAGGCCGGACGCGGGCGGTACGGAGGTGACGACCGGGCGGCGGTGCGTGCGGGTGGTGATCAGCTTTTGCAGGGCGTCCGTGCGCAGGTCGGTCGTCACGCGCCGGACGTTCTCGCGGGTCGGGGCGTCCGTCGAGGCGAGGGAGGTCAACGGGTAGTCGGCGGTGACGACCCCGTCGCTCGGGCGGATCACCGTCAGGCCCGGGATGCCCTTGAGGACGGACTCGTAGTTGAGCAACGCGTCGACGTTTCCCCGGCGTTGGTAGGCGGTCGCCAGCCAGCCCGACGAACCCGACGTCAGCTTCTGCCCCTTGAAGAACTCCTTCAGCCGGGGAGTCGCCTTCGTGACGTCCGCGTCGGTGAGCGCCGACTGGGCGCCGGAGAGGGCGGAGGCCACGGAGATGAGGGTCGAGAAACCGGAGTTGGAGCGCGCCGGGTCCGTCATGCCGTAGGTCAACTTGCCGTCCTGGACGGCCTGTTCGATCTGGGACCAGGTGACCTTGTCGGGCGTCCAGCCGAGGGTCTTCACGGTGGCGTTCTTGACGCCGATCGCGACCGGGCTGGACATGATCGAGGTCTCGGAGACGACCTTCTTCGCCGCGTCGGGCCGTAGCCGCAGATAGTCGTTCGACGACAGCCACAAGGCGTCGTACTGCCCGTCGACCTTGCCCTTCGCCAGCAGGTCCACCGCGTCGAGGGTGCCCATGTAGGTAGGGCGGATCGTGATGCCGGTGTCCTTGCGGACCTGGTCGAACACCGGGGTCATGTCGCTGAGTTCACTGGAGGCGAGGACGCGGAGGGTGCCGGGCTTGGGGGCGTTGTCGGTGTCGGCCTTCGTGTCATGGTTCGACGACGTGCAGGCGGTGAGCAGCGCGGCCGTGCCGAGGGCGAGCGCGAGGAGACGTCTCATCCGAGACCGCCTTCCAAGGCGCTCTGCGACCGGCTGCGCTCCAAGTACGTGCCGGCGTTCTGGAGTTCGGACGTCAGGGACTCGACGGTCGCGGCCATCACCTCGGTCGCCTGGACCTTGTAGGTGTCGATCGCGTCGAGGGTGCGGTAGATCTGCTGGAAGGCGGTGCGGAGCGTCTCGGCGCCCACCGCCGGGTCGGCCGCGATGCGCTGGATCTCGCCGCTCTGGGTGGAGAGCATCTCGGCGTTGCCCCGGATGAGGTCCTCGGTCGTACCGCGCAGGGCGTTGACCTGGTCGACGACCTTGCGCTGGTTGTCGAGCGCGGAGGCGAGCATGACGGAGATACGCAGGGCCGAGACGGTCGTGGTTGCCGCCCGATCGACACCCTTGATCAGCTCGTCGTTGTTGCGTCGTACGACGTCCATGGCCAAGTAGCCCTGCGCGCACACCGCGAGCTGGGTCAGCAGGTCCTGGTGCTTCTGCCGGACCGGGAAGAGGACGTCCGCGCGGAGGGTGTCGGCCTGGCTCGGGTCGGCGGCCTCGACGCCGGTGATGTGCTGCTCGACGGCGGTGTCGAGGGCCTGGGTGAGGACGACGTACTCCTGCAACTTGCCCATGGTTTCCCAGAGCCGGACCCGCTCGGTCTGCAACGCGGCGTTGTCACGCCGGAGTTCGTCCTGACCGCCGCGCAGCGAACCCACGATCTTGTTGAGAGTTCCTTGCGCGGAGGCGTACTTGGCGACGTGATCGCGCAGTTTGTTGCCACCGGGCAGCCGGGACAGGAACTTCCGCCCCTTGGAGGCGGGCAGGTCACGCGGGTCCAAGTCCTCGACCACACGCCGGAGTTCGACAAGCGAACCGGCGACCTGCGACTGAGCATCCCCGCCCTTGGACGGCAGACTCCGCACGGTCCGCTCCAGCATGCGGTTGGACTGAGCGGTGGCGGTACGCATCTCCCCAGCCCCCAGCGCGCTGATCTCCCCGACCTTGCCGGCGAATTCGGGCGAGCGGGCATCGAGCGAGGCAAGCCCTTCGACGTAGGCGGCGGCCTTCTGAGCCATGTCCGTACGGACGGAGTCGTCCACGGGCACAAGCCCGCCGGCCTTCTCCCTCGGCACCGGTGCGACGGCCTCGGGCGGGGTGAGGGTGAAGACGTCGTCCCCGCTCTGGGTGTGCTGACTGCTGTTCTGGCTGGTGTTGAAACTGCTGCTCATGTGGTTCCCCCCGTTCAACCGCGCGCCCGGCGCGCCATGTCGTGCAGCACCTTCGAGGTGGGCACGGGCGCCTGCCGGACACCGGTCAGCGTCTGGTTGAGATAGCTGGAGTGGGCGGCGGTGGCCGCGATGAACTCGGCGGTGTCACCCTGCGGCCGGAACCCGTGCCGTACGGCGAGCTTGCGCAACGTCGGGTCGCTGGTGAGGAGTTGACCCAGCTCACGGCCCTCCGGGCTGAGCGGCACGACGGTGTGGTCGCTGTTGGCCGTGGTGTCCGGGTAGAGCACGACGAGGTCGCCGACCGGCTGCTTGTCGAGGAGCAGCGCGGCGACCTGCGACTCGTAGACGAGGACCAGCGGATTGCCGGCGCCGCTGATGAAGTCCCTGAACGGCGCGTCGGAGCTGGACTGTTGGGCCCCCTGCACGCTGATCAGCTTGTGCATGAGCGACGCGGTGCGATCCACATCGACGCTACTGGCCGCCACCCGCCCGCCGTTGGCGACGTAGGAGGCGGCGGCGAGGTACAGGGCACCGGAGTTGGAGGTCTCGGGGTCGGTGGTGGCGATGTAGAGGGTGCCGGTCAACTCCCCATGTTTCGAGGCCCCCTTGAGCTGCTGCCAGGTCCGATCATCCTTGGCCGCGTCGAGATAGGCGCCCATCTTCAGGGTGCCGCGATCCTTGCCGCTGTCCAGCGTGGCGAGCCCGTTGTCCGCGAGGACCTGGGCGGCGCTGCGGTGGGCCACGACGACGAGGGGCGAGTAGAAGGGCCGGGGCAACGGCTGCTGGACCTTGTACTTGTCCGCGAGCGCGTCGGCCGGCGCCTGACTGGAGGGGAAGGCGAAGTCGTACCCCTTGAGGTCGAGCCCCTCCATCGCCCAGGACCCGGAGGTCTCCGTCTTCACGGTGAAGCCCTTGGCGGCGAGGGCCTTCACCACATCGGGATCGGCGAAGAAGTCCGCCTTCTCCGAACCGATCACACCACGCACGGTCTTCGTTGCCGTGCCCTTGTCCCCGTTGTCCCGGCCCGCTACGACGGCTGCCACCACGCCACCGATCAGCAACACCGCGAGGACGATTCCCGCGATACGTCTCACGAGGGGCAGCGTGCTCGCGGAACCCAACATTCCCCGAGGAATGGGATGAACGGGAGGTGTCGGCCGGGTCCCGGATCAACACGCTCGGTTTTTCAGGGGTGCGGGGCTGTGTCGATTTGCGGCTGCGCGGCGTGGACGCGACCGGCCGCAGTGGGCGCGCCCGTGGTTTTTTTTGGGGGGGCGCGGGGCTGTATCGATATGCGGCTCCGCCGCGTGGGCGCGATCAGCCGCAACGGGCGCGCACCCGGGTTTTTTTAGGGGCGCGGGGAACTGCGCGACCAGCCACAGCGGACGCGCACCCGAAAAACCACAGAACCCCTACGGCGAATAGGCATCGCAGCTCAGGCGACCGCAGTCACCGCATGCGCGTCCATCCGCTCGGCGGACAAAATCGCCACCGCAGTATCAGCCCGGGACGCGGCAACAACCAACGCCCTCCCGGCAAGCGCGTGCGCCCGCAGATGCAGGGCATCCAAACGGGACGTAGAAGAAGCGTCCGCAGCCACACCCGCACGGCTCGGCGAAGCCCCCCGCAACCGCGTCAACTGCCCGGCAAGCCGCTCCGCGGCCACGTCCAGCTCATCGGAAGGCTCCAGCGCCCGCAGTTCATCAGTCACCGCAAGCAGCGCAGCAAGATGCCCCGCGAGCTGAATATCAAGCTCCTCCTCACGCGACCGGTGAGGAAAGTCGGAGGAGGACGTACGGGCCACCGTGCTGTGGACCGACTTCGTGCGGATCGGTTCGTACATGGCATGGTCTCCTGTGCTCAGACAGGAAACCATCCTAGCTTAGATCTCGTCTAAAGTTGTGCTGGCTGAAAAATTGGCCGGAAGAAACTTGTTCCGCGAGGTTTACGGCTGGCTGTACCCGTCCAGGAAGTTCCCGATCCGCGTCACCGCGTCCCGCAGATCCCCGACCGACGGCAACGTCACGACCCGGAAGTGATCGGGCTCGGACCAGTTGAACCCGGTGCCGTGCACGACCATGATCTTCTCCTGGCGCAGCAGATCGAGGACCAGCTGTCGGTCGTCCTTGACCTTGAAGACGTGCGGATCCAGCCGAGGGAACAGATACAGCGCCCCCTTCGGCTTCACGCAGGTCACACCCGGGATCTGGGTCAGCAGCTCGTACGCGACATCCCGCTGCTCCTTCAACCGCCCACCCGGAAGCACCAGGTCGTTGATGGTCTGCCGCCCACTGAGCGCGGCGACGACCCCGTGCTGCCCGGGCATGTTCGCGCAGAGCCGCATATTGGCCAGGATCGTCAGCCCCTCGATGTACGAGTCGGCGTGCGCGCGCGGCCCCGAGATCGACATCCACCCGACGCGATATCCGGCCACCCGGTACGCCTTCGACATCCCGTTGAACGTGAGGGTCAGCAGGTCCGGGGCGACCTTCGCCGTCGGGGTGTGCGTGGCGCCGTCGTAGAGGATCTTGTCGTAGATCTCGTCGGAGCAGACGAGGAGATTGTGGCGGCGGGCGATGTCGGTGAGGCCCTTGATCATCTCCTCGTCGTACACGGCCCCGGTGGGGTTGTTCGGGTTGATGATGACGATCGCCTTGGTGCGGTCGGAGACCTTGCGCTCCACGTCGGCGAGGTCGGGCATCCAGTCGGACTGCTCGTCGCAGCGGTAGTGGACGGCGGTCCCGCCGGAGAGCGAGACGGCGGCGGTCCACAGGGGGTAGTCCGGCGACGGTACGAGGACCTCGTCGCCGTCGTCGAGGAGTCCCTGCATCGCCATGACGATCAGCTCGGAGACGCCGTTGCCGATGAAGACGTGTTCTACGTCCGTCTCGATGCCCAGGGTCTGGTTGTGCATGACGACCGCGCGCCGGGCCGCCAACAGCCCCTTCGCGTCGCCGTACCCGTGCGCCGACGACACGTTCCGGAGGATGTCCTCCAGGATCTCGGGCGGGCACTCGAACCCGAACGCGGCCGGGTTCCCGGTGTTCAGCTTCAGGATGCGGTGGCCTGCCGCCTCCAGACGCATCGCCTCTTCGAGAACCGGGCCCCGGATCTCGTAACAGACGTTGGAGAGCTTGGTCGACTGGATCACCTGCATGTCGGTGAGCTTACGGCGCGGTAACGAGACTTGGCTCGTGCTTTCCGCCACATGAGACACCCTCGCGAACGGCCGGAAACCGCTCCTTGCCCCCACCCCCCTCAACGATCACAATGCCCATGACAAAAAGACGGCGGCCGGAAGATCTCCGGTCGCCTCGTCATAAGAGGGGACCCCCACATGAACAAGCCTCTCCTTGCCGCGCTCTCCACCCTGGCCATCGCCGGGGCGGGCGTGGCGCCCGCGGTCGCGGCGCCCCAGGCCGCTCCCAAGGCGGCGGCCGTGACCGTCGACTTCGCCGGTACCGTCTCGCTCAGCAACTGCTCCGGCTCGGTCATCCGCTTCCCGAACTCGACCGACACCGCTCCGGCGCTGGTCATGACCAACGGCCACTGCCTGGAGACCGGGTTCCCGGCCGCCGGCGAGGTCATCACCGGCCAGTCCTCCAGCCGTACCTTCGGGCTGCTGAACTCGGCCGGCACCAAGGTCGCCACACTCCGCGCCAACCAGGTCCTCTACTCGACGATGACCGACACGGACGTGACGATCTACCGCACCACCACCACGTACGCGGCGATCAAGAGCGCGTACGGCATCAGCCCGCTCACCGTGAGCGCCACGCACCCCACCGCCGGTACCGCGATCAAGGTCGTCTCCGGGTACTGGAAGACGATCTACAGCTGCAGCATCGACGGGTTCGTGTACCGGCTGAAGGAGGGCGACTGGACCTGGAAGGACTCGGTCCGTTACACCTCCGCGTGCAACACGATCGGTGGTACGTCGGGGTCTCCGGTGATCGACACCAGTACCGGGCAGGTCGTCGCGGTCAACAACACGGGTAACGAGAGCGGGGAGACTTGCACGGTCGACAATCCGTGCGAGGTGGATGAGAGCGGCAAGGTGACTGTTCGCGAGGGGATCAACTACGCCGAGGAGACCTACAACATCCCGGCCTGTTTCACCTCGGCGAACGTGCTTAGCCTTAGCGCGTCGGGTTGCACCCTGCCTAAGCCGTAGTAGGTCGTTTTTTGTGTGCGGGTGCGTGGGGGCTGGTCGCGCAGTTCCCCGCGCCCCTAAAAGACCCCGCGTACTGATCTGCCCGCTAGTTCGTCCGTTCTGTGGCTGTCCTCGATCACGAAGCGGCCGTCGATCAGTACGTGGGGGATGCCGGTCGGCAGGTTGCGCGGCTCCTCGAATGTTGAACCTGCCGCCACTGTCTGCGGGTTGAAGAGGACCAGGTCCGCCTTGTAGCCCTCCTTGACCAGGCCCCGGTCCGGCAGGCGCAGGCGGGCCGCCGGGCGGGAGGTCAGGTGGGACACGCACTCCTCCAGGGACAGGAGGCCCAACTCCCGTACGTAGTGGCCGAGATAGCGCGGGAACGTGCCGTACGCCCGCGGATGCGGCTTCGCGCCCTGGAGGATGCCGTCCGAGCCGCCGGTGTGGACGCGGTGTTGCATGATCCGGCGGACGTTCTCCTCGTGGCCCACGTGCTGGAGGATCGACGGGGCGAGGCGGTCGGCGAGGAGGAGATGGCGGGCCGTGGGCCAGCTGTCGAGGCGGCGGCCCACGTACTGCGCCAGCGCGGGGTCCGTGACCCCCGCGATCTCGATCGTGTCCCACTCCATCGGCACCCCGTGGCAGCCGTCCGAGCCGATCACCTCCAGGTGGTGGCGGATACGCTCGGCCGTGTCGTCGTCCGCCAGGCGCTTCAGGATCTCCTCGGGACCGCCCTCGCTCGCCCAACTCGGCAGCATCGCCACGAGAGTTGTGCAGCCGGGGGTGTAGGGGTACGTGTCGAGGCTGATGTCGGCGCCGGTCGCCAAGGCCTCGTCCAGGAGGGACAACAGCTCTGGTGCGCGGCCCTCGTTCACGCCGAAGTTCATGGTGGCGTGGGCCAGGTGCAGGGAGCAGCCGGCCTCCCGCGCCAGCTCCACCATCTCCTTGTACGCCTCCAGCGCGCCCGCGCCGTACGAACGGTGGTGGGGGCAGTAGTAGCCGCCGTACGACGCCACCACCCGGCAGAGTTCGGTGAGTTCGGCGTCCTTGGCGTACATGCCGGGGGTGTAGGTGAGGCCGGACGACATGCCGACCGCGCCCTGTTCCATGGCCTCGGCGACCAACTGCCGCATCCGGTCCAGCTCTTGGGGTGTCGCCTCTCGGTCCTCCCAGCCGACGGCGAGCATCCGGACCGTGCCCTGCGGGATCAAGTAGGCCGCGTTGACCGCGATGCCCCGGCCTCCGAACGCTGAGTCCAGCCGGTCCAAGTACTCGCCCACCGAACGCCAGTCGAAGTCGATGTCGTCGCCGTAACCGTTCCACCCGGTGATCGCCCGGCGCACCTCGGCCAGCGTGCGGTCGTCGACCGGGGCGTACGACAGCCCGTCCTGGCCGATGACTTCGAGGGTCACCCCCTGCGCGGCCTTGGCGCTGTGGTCCGGGTCGCGGAGCAACGCCAGGTCGCTGTGGGCGTGCATGTCGATGAAGCCGGGGGAGAGGACCAGGCCCTCGGCATCCAACTCCCGGCGTGCCTTGGGGCGTTGGCAGCCCGCCGCCGCGGCCTCCCGCACGATCGAGACGATCCGTCCGCCGTCGATCACCACATCGGCGCGGTACGACGGTCCACCACCGCCGTCCACCACATCGGCGTCCCGGATGACCAGCTCTTCCATGCCCATGCCTCCAGCGGGGTCCGATACGGCCTGTAGAAGCCTCTAGAAGAACGTACGGATGTAGTCGACGACCGTCCCGTCCGCCTCCGCCAACGGAATCAGCTGCCACTTGTCGAAGGACGTGCACGGGTGGGACAGGCCCATCCCGATCCAGTCGCCCACCTCCAGGTCCGCCTCCGGGGCCGTCCGCAGCCACGCGTGCTGGTCGGACAGGCCCGTCACCTCGACGCCGGTCGCCGGGCGCTCGGTGCCGTCCCGGCGGACGACCTGGGCGACGGGGAGGTCGAGGTCGTAGGCCGCGTCCCGCTTGCCCGCGTTGGCGAAGGCCTGCTCGGGGGAGGGGCGGGAGACGATCTGCGCCCAGAGCCGGAACGCGGGCTCCAGGGCGCCCTCTTCGGGGATGCGGGTGAAGGGGGTGATCTCGCGGTAGTGCCCGTCGTCGTGCGAGACGTAGGCGCCCGACCGCAGCAACTTCAGTGCGGGGAGCGAGAGTTCGGGCAGCTCGGCGAAGACATCGGCCACCGCGTCGAACCACGCGCTGCCACCCGCGCTGACCACGATCTCGTCGAGCCCGGATCCCGAGAAGCGTCCGTCCTTGTCGAAGTCCACGGCGAGCGCGGTCAGTTGACGCAACCACGCGTGCACCCGCCCCGGATCCGCCTCCGGCACCTCCCCCTCGTACCCGGCGACCCCCACCAACCGCAGTGTCCCTACGGCGGCCACCGCGTCCGCGACCGCCGCGCACTCCGCCTCCGTGCGCACGCCGGTGCGGGCGCCCTCGCCGGCGGCCAGTTCGACGACGACGTCCAGCGGGCGGGCGGCGCCGCGCAGGGCCGCGTCCATCAACTCGACGCCGCGCACGGAGTCGACGTAGCAGATGAAGCGGAAGGTGGAGTCGGCGTCGAGTTCGGACGAGATCCACTTCAGGGCCGACGGGTCCACCAGTTCGTTCGCGAGGAAGATGCTGCCGATCCCGAACCGCCTTGCCACGCGCACCTGGTGGGGGACCGCGAGGGTGATTCCCCAGGCGCCGTGGGCGAGTTGGCGGTGGAAGAGCTGGGGGGCCATGGAGGTCTTGCCGTGCGGGGCGAAGGCCAGGCCGTGGCGGGTCGCGTACGTCTCCATGAGGCGGAGGTTGTGGTCCAGGCGCTCGGCGGAGAGGGCCAGGACCGGGGTGGTGAAACCGCCGGTGAAGAGGTTGCGGCGCTGGGCCGCCAGCTCGGTGAGCGTGCGGCCGTCCGCGTCCGGGGGGAGGCCCTTGAAACGGTGGTCGACGCGTTCCCCGGCGAGCCGGGCGAGCGCTTCGGTACCGGAGTCGCGGACCATGGGGCCTCCCTGAGCTGGAGTGTTGCAATCTCTGCAACATTCATTGCGTATATCGCTTACCGCTGTCTAACATCTCGCCCAACACCGGGTCAACGGAGCCGCCGCCCCGGCGCACCGGACGAGGAGCCATCACCATCGTGACCGCCGACGGACAGTCCACCGCCGCCCGTGACGTCGTGGACGTCGTAGCGCTGGGCGAGTCCATGGTCACGTTCCTACCCAGCCGGCCCGGCCGCCTCGCCGACGTACCGTCCTTCGATCGCGCCATCGGCGGCGCCGAGTCGAATGTCGCCTGCGTGCTGGCCGCCGCCGGGCACACCGTCCGGTGGGTCAGCCGGGTGGGGGCCGACGGGTTCGGCGATCATCTCGTCGGGACCATCGGGGGGTACGGGGTCGACGTGTCCGCCGTACGGCGTGATCCCGCACGGCCGACCGGCATCTACTTCCGCACCGCCGGGGACCGGGCCACCGACGCGCACGAGGTCGCGTACTACCGGGCCGGGTCCGCCGCCTCCGCGATGGGCGTCGCGAATGTGGACCTGGCCGCCGTACGGGGCGGGCGGGTGCTGCATCTGTCGGGGATCACCCCGATGCTGTCCGCCGACTGCCTCGGGCTGGTGCGTGAGCTGACCGCGATCCGCGCGCACCGTCCGCTGATCTCGTTCGACGTCAACCACCGCCCCGCGCTGGGGCGTTCGGCCGACGGGCCGAGCGTGCTGCTGGAGTTGGCGCGCGGCGCGGACCTCGTGTTCGTCGGGGAGGACGAGGCCGCCGAGGTCTGGGGGCTCGTCGGGGCCGATGCCGTACGGGCCGCGTTTCCCGACCCCGAGACGCTCGTCGTCAAGCAGGGCGGACGCGGGGCCACCGTCTTCCACCGGGGCGACACCACCTTCGTGCCCGCGCCGCACGTCGACGTCGTCGCCGCGGTCGGCGCCGGGGACGCCTTCGCCGCCGGGTTCCTCTCCGCGACCCTGCGGGGACTTCCCGTACGGGACCGGCTGCGGCACGGGCATCTCACGGCCGCCGCCGCCCTCACCGTCCCCGGCGACCTCGCCGCGCCCCCGGTCCGCGACCACGCCGACCGGCTGGTCGCCCTGGACGACCAGGCGTGGGGGAGACTTCGACTCGGCCCCGGCTGGACCGACGCCGCCGACTGGGCCGACGAGGAGGTATGTACGCCATGAGTCAGACCGTCGACCGCGCGCTCAGCATCCTGCCGCTGCTCGCCGAGGGCCCCGCCGACCTCGGCCAGGTCGCCGAGCGTCTCGACGTCCACAAGTCGACGGCCCTGCGCCTCCTGCGCACCCTGCACGAACACGGCCTGGTCTACCGCCAGTCCGACCAGCGCTACCGCCTCGGCGCCCGCCTCATCGCCCTCGCCCAGGAGGCGATGGAGAACCTCGACATCCGCGAGATCGCCCACCCCCATCTCGTCCGGCTGAACGAGCAGTGCGGTCATACCGTCCACCTCGCGGTGTACGAGGAGAACGAGGTCCTCTACATCGACAAGGTGGAGAGCCGCTACCCGGTGCGCATGTACTCCCGGATCGGCAAGCCCGTCGCCATCACGGTCGCGGGCGTGGCGAAGCTGCTGCTGGCCGACCTCCCGGAGATCGAGCGCCGGGCCCTCGCCGACAAGCTCGAATACCCGATGTACACCGCCCGCTCCACCCCCAACGCCCCCGCTTTCCTGCGGGAGTTGGAGAAGGTGCGGGAACAGGGCTGGGCCACCGACCTCGGCGGCCACGAAGAGTCCATCAACTGCGTCGCCGCGCCGATCCGGGGCGCCGACGGACGGGTGGCCGCCGCGATGTCGGTCTCCGCGCCCAACGTCGTCGTCACCGCCGACGAACTCCTCACCCTGCTCCCCCTCGTCCGTCGTACGGCGGACACCATCAGCGGTGAGTACTCCGGCCGAACTACCACCAGGGACACCGAATGACCGACAAGACCGCCCTCACCCCCAAGACCCACACCGCCCCGCCCGCGAAGTTCTCGCACGGCGTCCGCAAGGGCAACATCCTCCAGGTCGCCGGCCAGGTCGGCTTCCTCCCCGCCGAGGAGGGCAAGCCGCCGACCCCGGCCGGCCCGACCCTGCGCGAGCAGACCCTCCAGACCCTCGCCAACGTCGAGGCCATCCTGGAGGAGGGCGGCGCGAGCTGGGAGGACGCGATGATGATCCGCGTCTATCTGACGGACGTGGACCACTTCGCCGAGATGAACGCGATCTACAACGAGTACTTCGAGGGGCGCGTCGAGGTGCCCGCCGCGCGCACGACCGTCTACGTCGGACTGCCCGCGGGGCTGCTCATCGAGATCGACGCGCTGGCCGTCCTGGGCTGACCTGCTCTGTGAACTGACACTGCCTCAACTTCCGCACACCGTACGACGGTTCGGCGCCCTTAGGGGTGCCGAACCGCGATGCCCCCTGCCCGAAAGCCCCATGCCCTTACGACGATCACGAGGACCCCCACCATGTCCCTACCGCTCGCCGCCACCGCCCCCGCGACACCACCCCACACCGGAGGCCTGCTGCTTCTACTGGACGGCACGGCAGGCCTGTTGACGGTCGCCGCCATCGGGATCGCGCTCCTGCTCTTCCTGATCATCAAGGTCAGACTCCAGCCCTTCGTGGCCCTCCTCGCCGTCTCCATAACCGTCGGCCTGCTGTCCGGCCTCTCGGTCACCGAACTCTTCGGCACGGTCCAGCGCTCGGACGCCGTCTCCACCATCGAGTCCGGCATGGGCGGCATCCTCGGCCATGTCGCGATCATCATCGGCCTGGGCACGATGCTCGGCGCGATCCTCGAAGTCAGCGGCGGGGCCGAGGTGTTGGCGTCCCGGCTGCTGAATCTGTTCGGTGAGAAGCGGGCGCCCCTCGCCATGGGTCTCACCGGCCTGATCTTCGGTATCCCGGTCTTCTTCGACGTCGGCATCTTCGTCCTCGCGCCGATCGTGTACGCGGCCGCCAAGCGCGGCGGCAAGTCGATCCTGCTGTACTGCCTGCCGCTGCTCGCGGGCCTGTCGATGACCCACGCGTTCCTGCCGCCGCACCCCGGCCCGGTGGCCGCGGCCGGTCTGCTGCACGTCCAGCTCGGCTGGGTCATCCTCATGGGCATCGTCTGCGGCATCCCCGCCGTCCTCGCCGCGTGGGCCTACGCCGCCTGGATCGGCAAGCGGATCTTCGTCGCCGTACCGCAGGACATGGTCGAGGCGGCGGCCGAGGCGAAGCAGGCGGTCATCGACGAACAGCGGGAGTCCGGTGTCGTACCGCAGGAGAAGCCGGTGGCGCTGGGCACGGTGCTCGCGATCATCGGTACGCCGCTCGTCCTGATCCTCGCGGCCACCTTCTCGTCGATCGCCTTCGACCCGTCCACCGGCCGCTCGGTGGTGGAGTTCTTCGGCAGCCCGTTCGTGGCCCTGACGATCGCGCTCCTCCTCGCGTACTACCTCCTGGGTCTGAGGCGGGGCTGGTCCCGTAAGTCCCTGGAGACCGTCTCCACCGCGTCCCTCAAGCCGGTCGGCAACATCCTGCTGGTCGTCGGAGCGGGCGGGATCTTCGGTGCCGTCCTGAAGGCGAGCGGAGTCGCGCAGGCCCTCTCGGACACCTTCCACGACGTGGGCCTGCCGGTGCTGGTCCTGTCGTACCTGATCTCGCTGGTACTACGGGTCGCACAGGGCTCGGCGACGGTCGCGATCGTCACGACCGCCGGCATCGTGGCTCCGCTCCTCGCCGAGGGCGACCACTCGCAGGCCTTCGTCGCGCTGGTCATCATGGCCATCTCGGCGGGCTCGATCTTCGCCTCGCACGTCAACGACGGCGGCTTCTGGATGGTGGCGAAGTACTTCGGGATCAGCGAACGGGACACCCTGAAGACGTGGACCGTGCTGGAGTCGGTGCTGTCCGTCGCGGGGTTCGCGGTGGCGGCTGTGCTCAGTCTGTTCGTGTAAGCCGCTTGTAGGCGTCTGATAACAAAGTTGGGGCTGGCTGTGTGCGGCACAGGATCGTCGACCATACTTCGCGCTGTGGAGCAGCGCATAGGTTCGAGCAGCCAGCCCCTGGAGGGCGAGCCCGTGAAGGGTGCCGGATTCGACCCGGCCTTCATCCCGGGGCTCACCGCACCCGCCGTGTCCTCCGACGCACCGGAGGACGCGAAGGCCGAGGCGGCGGAGCCCGAGAAGGCGTCGGTCGAGGAGACCGAGGTCGAGACGGTGGACGTCGAGAAGGCGGACGCCGAGAAGGCCGTTGCCGAGGATGATGACGCCGACGACGCCGACGCGGATGACGACGGCGAGGAGTCGTCCGAGGACGGGCCGGTCTTCGAGGCGTCCGACCGTCGTGCGGAGATCGTCGCCGACGCGAAGGGCGTACGACTGCGCCTGGACGACCAGGCGTGCGAGTTCCGCTGGGACGAGATCGGTGCCATAGAGACCGAGTCGCCGCGCTTCGGCAGGCGGTTCACCATCACGGTGCACACTCCTGACCGCCGTTGGTACCCGATCGAGATCGAGGCGGCGGCCAGGAGCAGGTTCACCGAGTGGGAGACGGAGTTGGACGCGGTCCTCGACGCGTACTTCGACGACGGCGACGATGACGAGGCCGACGGGTCCGACGAGGTGGACGAGGCGGCGCTCGCCGCGGCCGAGGCAGAGGTCCGCGAGGACTAGTCGGCCGCGGTAGGAGGGCTGGTTGGCCGTAGTACGAGGACCGACTAGCCGCAGTACTGGGTCGCCTTGCCGATGGACCGGTACATGCAGTCCGCGTTCTCCAGCAGTTGGAACACCGCGTCCCGGTTCCGTGAGGTCTCCCGCTCGATCACCTCGTCGGGCGGGTAGAAACCGCCTCCGGAACTGGACGTCGGGTACATCTCGAAGGTGTAGTCGAAGATCTTCTGAGTGCCCCAGAGGTAGTCGTCGATCGAACCGTCCGTGATGTACAGGTCGCTGGACTGCTCGGCCGTGTAGCCGTTGCTCGCGCCCATCTTCTGCCCGACCGCCTTGAACGCGGCGGCATCGTCCGCGGTCATCCCGGTGGCCGTGTCGGAGTACGTGTACCCGAAGGGCCAGAGCACCAGCTCGCTGTACGTGTGGAAGTCGATGCCCGCGGTGATCTGCTGCTTCCCGCCGACGACCCGGCTGCGTACGAAGTCGGCGACCACCTTCACCTCGGGCGCCGACTCGGCGGACGCGCCCCGGTAGGTCTCGGACGAGGTCGAGCCCGAAGAGCCGCCGCAGCAGCCCCACTTGTAGTTCCAGTTCCGGTTGAGGTCCGTACCGACGTAACTGGAACCGGAGTTGGGCTGCCGGTTCTTGCGCCACGACCGGTAGGCGCCGGTCGCGATGTCGTACTCGCCGCCGTCCGGGTTGAGATCGGGCACGATCCAGATCTCGCGGTTGTTCACGATGTTCGTGACGCGTGAGTCGGTGCCGTAGCCCGCGCCCAGCTCGCGCAGCAGGTACAGAGCCATCTCCACCGTGAGGTGCTCGCGGGCGTGCTGGTGGAAGGTGAAGATCACCTCGGGCTCGTTCTCGTCCGTGGCCACGTTGTCGCTGACCTTGATGGCGACGATGTCCCGGCCCTGGTACGACTTGCCGATCACCCGCTTGCTCATGATGCTCGGGTAGGCCGCGAGCCGCTGGTCGATCTCCGTGTTCGTCTCGGCGTAGTTGTGGTATTTCGAGTCGGCCGAGGGGAAGTCGAGGAGCCGTGCGGCGTCCGCGGCCGAGGAACGGTCGGGGGCCGAGCCCAACAGCGTGACGGCGTAGCCCTGTTGGCGCAGCTGCTTGATCTGGGCCGCGCGGCCGGAGACGACCACGGTCTCCTCGTCGGACTCGTCCACGGTGACGCCGGCCGCCGCGATGGCCGTACGCGTGACCGGGGTGTTGTGGTCGACGTGGATCTCGTACTGGCGGATGTCGTCCGCGGCCGGAGCGGCCTGGTGGGTGCTGTCGGCGGTGGCCTTGGACGCGGTGGCCGCCGTGACGGGGGCGGCGAGGGCGAGGGCCATCAGGGCGGCGAGCGCGGCGGTGCGTCTGCCGCTACGGGCGCCGTTTCGGGCGCCTGAGCCGCGTATCCGGAGTCGCATGAAATCTCCTTGCTGGAGTTGGGGGGTGTTCCAGTGCGACGTGCGTGAGGTACGGCGTGCGGGTGGAGCGTTCGGGTGGGCATTCCTGTGTGCCGCCTATGGTGAAGTGTTGGCATGGTCAGGTCAAGGACGAACAAAGTGCGCCCTGGCGGAAAACGGCCGTCTCGCGAACCGTCGCCGGATCAGCGCCAGTTGGGGCTGAGGGCGATCTGGCGGAGCTGCTTCATGGTCAGGGCCGGGGTCATACGGGTCGAGGGGCTGTCCTGGGCGTTGGAGTTGAAGGCGCTGATCACCACCCGCTTTCCGTCGGTCCTGATGGTGTCGACGGTCCACATCACGACACCGTGACCGCCCTTCTCGCCGGGGCCCTGGTGCTCGGCGACCTTCGTGCCGTCGGACAGGACCTCGGCGTCGGAGCCGAACAGGTCGCCCTCGACATCCGACATGTCGGCCTGGACGTTGACCTGTACGAGGGTCTTGCCCTTGCCGTCGTCGACGACGAGATAGCCGAACCCGGTGTCGCCGGCGTCGCCGGCCTCGGACACGGTGAGGCCCTTCGGCAGCAGGGACCGGAGTGTGGACGTGACGGACAGGGTGGCGCCCGTGCTGCTCGGACTCGGCGGTGTGACCGGTGCGTTCGGGTCCACCGGCATCGAATCGATCGCGTCCCGCCAGGCCGTGGAGGCGACCGCCTTCCTCAACTGGACTGCGGACAGCGGGGGTTGGGGCCTGGTGATCGGGGCGTCCTTCTCGGCGGCGGCGTTCCACTCGTTGATGCTGACGTGCTGGCCCTGCGGGGTGACGAGTTCGGCGCTCCACCACTTGGTGTCCACCCGGCGGTCCGGATACTCGTACCCCTGAAGGACCATGACCACCGAACCGTCCGCCAACCGGCTCGTGCCGCACGCGTCGTAGTGCGTGAACGCCTTCCCCGGGCACGTGGTGGCCTGCCGCGCCTCGTCGCTCCCCGGCTCCACCCGGCCCAGATTGAGCTCTACGGCTGCCTTGCCCTTCCCGTCGTCGAAGACGGCATGGACGAACGGGGACGATCCCTCGGCGGTGCCGCGGGCCTCGACCTTGGAGTACGTGCCGTCGCCCACCAGGCGGGTGAACACCTGGAACAGAGCCTGGCCGGAGACGGGAGCCGGGGTGGAGGAGGTGGCGGAGGTGGCCGGGGAGGCCTGTGTGCCGGGGGAGCCGCTCGGCAGGAGCAGGGCGCCGCCCACGCCCACGAGGGCGATACCGGCCGCGCTGCCCATCACCGCGGCGTTACGGCGTCGCAGCAGGCGTCGTCGGCCCTTGAGGGCGCCGGCGGTGGCGAGTGCGGCGCGGTCGGTCTCGAAGGCGTTGCCCGCGTCGTGCAGGCCGGCGGTGAGCCGTTCCTCGAAGGGGTCGAGGCGTTCGCTGTGCTGGGCGTCGGGCATGGCGGACCACCGTTTCGCATGAGGGAGTCGAGGCGGGTTCGTACAAAGGGCTTGAGGGAGAAGGGAGTTGGCGTCGGGAGCGGAGGGCAAGGAGTCGGGAGTGGCGGGTCAGGGGCGTGCGTACTCGTCGAGGTTCTCGCCGAGCAGCTCCCGCAGTCGGCCGAGCGCGCGGACGCACCGGGTGCGGAC
This sequence comes from Streptomyces sp. NPDC050528, assembly GCF_044457795.1. Lineage (NCBI taxonomy): Bacteria > Bacillati > Actinomycetota > Actinomycetes > Kitasatosporales > Streptomycetaceae > Streptomyces > Streptomyces sp. NPDC050528. The sequence goes on along the minus strand of NZ_JBITHH010000001.1, from coordinate 1,072,991 downwards.
GGCGGCCGAGCTGACGTGCATCACGTCGGCGGTCTCCTCGACGGACCGGTCCTCCCAGTACCGCAGGACGACCACGGCACGGTCCTTGGCGGGCAGCCGGGAGAGGGCCTGGAGCAGGGTCAGCCGGAGGGGCGTGTCGGTGCCGGGGTCGGGCAGGTCGGGCAGGACGTCGGTGGCGCGCTCGGTGCTGCTGCGGCGCCGCTGATGGGCGAGGTAGGTGCGGGTGAGGACGGTCTGGGCGTACCCGGCGGGGTTGTCGACCCGGGCCAGCCGTCCCCAGCCGACGTACAGCTTGCCGAGGGTCTCCTGCACCAGGTCCTCCGCGAGGTGCGTGTCCCCGGCGGTCAGCAGACACGCGGACCGATAGAGATGCCCGGCACGTGCGGCGGCGAACTCCGCGTACTCGTCGGCACGTTCATGTCGTCTCACACCTGATCCCCCTGCCCCCGGCGGTCCCGGTTCCGGCACCGCCCTCACTTGTACTGATGCGGTGGGCCCACAGGAATGTTTCAGCTTGCCCCGTTGTCAGTGGCGGCTGTTACGAATGTCGGCATGACCGAGGACGAGATCATCCAGGCGATCCGCGAACGCTACCCGGCGGGCGAACGGCCGCCGACCGCCCCGCCGGAGGCCGTGGCCGAGGTGGAGGCCGTGGTGGGACACCCGATGCCGCCGCTCCTCAAGCGGATCTATCTCGAAGTGGCCGACGGCGGGTTCGGCCGCTGGGGCGAGGCGCTGTCCCTCGCCGATCCGGAGGCCGGATTCCGCTACAGCGACGCCGATCTGCTGCTCGTGGAGTACCGGGGCTGGCGTAGGGTCCCCGGCTACCCGCCCTCCGTCGTACCGCTGTTGACGTGGGGCTGTGCGATCTGGTCCCTCGTCGACTTCAGTACCCCGGAGGGCCGGATGTGGGGGTGGGACCCCAACGCCCGGTGCCCGCACCACGGAGAGGCGCTGTTCCCCGAGGAGTTCACCTTGGCCGAGCGGCTTCAGGGGTGGCTGGGAGGGGAGGCGGTCTTTCCGGCGGCGCCCGACGCGTCGTCGTACTGCACGGAGGACTGACGCGACCCGGATACGCCCCGAACGCGCCCGTCCCGTACCCCCGCCCGCCGGGGTGTCCGCATCGGTGCCACCTTGTCCTCCGGGGTCCGTCGTGCGGACCATGTCCCTGACCGGGCAAGGCCGTTGCGGCGAGGGGGACTGTCGTGTTCGACAACCTGCGGGACCTGGACAAGCTCAAGGACAAGGCCGAGGAGATCGCCGAGGACCACGGTGACAAGATCGCCGACGGTCTGGAGAAGGCCGGTGACCTCATCGACGAGAAGACGGACGGCAAGCACAGCGAGCAGATCGACACGGCGGTCGACAAGGCACAGCGGCTGTTGGAGAGGCTGGCCGAAAATGCCGACGCGCATGCCGACGAGGGCGGCGACGACAAAAGCTGACCTCTACGGAGCTGATAGCTACGGAGCCGACCTCTACGGACCCGCCGTCGGTGTCACAGCTTGCCGAAGATCACCGACCGCCAGGTCCAGCCCGAGTTGAGGACGGTGTCCTTCAGGGGAGTGCGCAGGTCCGAGGCGGAGAAGCGGAAGGTCTCCGTCGCGCCGAGGCGTCCGTCGTCCCCGCGTCCGACGGTCCAGCGGCGCGTGACGGTCCTGTCCGGCCCGCGCGAATAGCTCGACGCGATCCGGAGGCTCGGTGGATTCCCGACCCGGGTGACCTCGCGCTGTTCCTCCAGTACGCGCACCTCGTGGTCCTTCCGGTTCAGCCGCAGCCGGATCCTGACCGCGTGAGTGAGCTGGGACTGGACGAAGAAGTTCCGCCAGGCGGGCTCGGCGATCCGCAACTCGGCCACCAGATCGGCCTGTTCCGCGGCGCCGTAGCGGATGACGTACGGAACGTCGGGCTGGTTGAGGCCGAGCAGGGCCGCCCGCACTTCCTCGGCCGGGAGCGGCGCGAGTCCGGCCGGGGGGTGCTCGGTTCCGGTCAGTTTGTCGAAGAGTCCCATGGCGGCAATCTATGCAGGGACGAGGGGAATCGGCACATGATCGGCCGGCCCCTCGTCCCTGTCGTTCGGTACCTGCTACCTCAGCCCTTTACGGCAGCGCGTGCACATGCGCCCCCACCGAGTTCGACCACGAACTGCCCGCGGCCGCATCCCAGTTGGTGGACCACGTCATCGCGCCCCGCAGGTCGGGGTACGTCTTCGACGGCTTGAAGGTGCCGCAGTTGGTGCCGGCGGTGAGGCAGTCGAGGGCGTTGTTCACGATGGTGGGGGAGACGTAGCCGCTGCCGGCCGCGCTCGTGGAGGCCGGGAGGCCCAGGCCGACCTGGGACGGGGCGAGGCCGCCCTGGAGCTGGATGCAGGCGAGGGCGGTGAGGAAGTCCACCGTGCCCTGGCCGTAGACCTTGCCGTCGCAGCCGAGCATCGTGCCGCTGTTGTAGTACTGCATGTTGACGACCGTGAGGATGTCCTTGATGTTCAGGGCCGTCTGGAAGTACGCGTTCGACGTGGACTGCATGTCGATCGTCTGGGGGGCCATCGTGATGACGAGCGACGAGCCCGCCTTCGACGACAGAGACCTCAACGCCTGTGTCATGTAGGTCGCGTTGATGCCGTTCTCCAGGTCGATGTCGACGCCGTCGAAGCCGTACGTCTGCATCAGGGAGTAGACCGAGTTGGCGAAGTTCGTCGCGGACGTCGAGTCGCTCACCGAGATCGTGCCGTTCTGGCCGCCGATCGAGATGATCACCTTCTTGCCGGCCGCGTGCTCGGCCGCGATGTCCGCCTTGAACTGGTCGACCGTGTAGCCGCCGAGGCCGGACGAGTCGAGCGTGAAGGAGACCGCGCCCGGCGTCGAGGTCGCGTCCGCGAAGGCCACCGCGATGATGTCGTACTGCGAGGAGACGGCCGAGAGCTTCTGCACGGTCGCGCCGTTGTTGAAGTTCTGCCAGTAGCCGGTCACCGCGTGCTTCGGCAGGGTGCCGCCGCCTCCGCCGCCCGTCGCCGTGGTCGTGCCCGTCACCGCCGTCGACTTCCCCGACTCACCGGCCGAGTTGGTCGCCGTGACCTGGAAGGAGTACGACGTGGAGGCCGCAAGTCCCGTGACCGTGGCGGACGTTCCCGTCACCGCCGTGATCTTCGTGCCGTTCTGGTAGACGTTGTAGCCCGTCGCTCCCGACACCGCGCTCCACGCGAGGGAGACCGAGGAAGAAGTCGTAGAGGAGACGCTCACGCCTGTCGGTGTCGCCGGGACCGTCGGGGCCGGGTCGCTGCCACCGCCGCCGTCCGGGCCGTAGACCGAGATGTCGTCCGCGTAGTACGCGGCCTGGCCGTACCAGCCGTGCGTGTACACCGAGACGGACGTGGTGGACGCGCCCGTAGTGAATGTCGTCGAGAGCTGCTTCCACGACGTGGTGTCGGGGGTCCATGTCGAGACGTCCGTCGTGCCCGTGCCTGTCACGCCCAGGTAGGAGTAGCCGCCCTGCACCCAAGCGCTCAGCGTGTACGTCGAGTTGGGCTTCACCGCCACCGACTCGCTGCACTGGGCGTTGTCCTGGCCGGCCGGGGTGGCCTTCAGGGCCGCCGCGCCGCTGTGCACCGGGGACGAGACGGTCGTGCCGCTGCCCGCCGTACAGGTCCAGTTGGTCAGACCCGACTCGAAGCCGGCGTTCTTGGCGTTGTTGATGTCGGCGGCGGACGCCTGGCCGGTGCCCGCGAAGGAGAGGGCGAGGGCGGCCAGGGCGACCCCGGCCCACAGACGTCTTTTTCCGAGTACGGGCATGCCTGGTGCGCGGTCCACTGATGCCTCCGGTGGGGGAGTTGGAGGGGGCTGTGACTGTGACTGTGCCGACGGTGGCCACCGCTGGAAGTCCAGAGTTGGTCCAGACCAATCTGATGTCAAGAGGTCCAGACCAACTTCGCCGACGTCGGTCGCGGCGTTCCCGTCGCGATCGGATGCGTGACCTGCCCCGTTTTGGCGTGTTGTGTGCGATGACAGTTGCCGCACAGCTACAGAAACGCTGTTCTCCGGTCACAGGGGCGTGGTTACAGTGCTGAGGTAGTCACGCAGTGAAGTCAACTCGGTGTGCCGGAGTAATGCCGGTGGGCCGACAGGCGTGAGACGGGGAGCTGCGCGTGCCAACTGCCATTGCCGTGACCAGCGCCGACATGGCGCTGCCAGCACAGGACGAACGGACCCTGCCCGCCGTCGTCCTGCGGGACCTCGATCAACGACCGCTGGACCAGGCGCTGTCGGAGATGCAGGCCCTGATCGACCAGCACGGGCATGTCGTCGTCGTGTCCTCGCAGGCCGTGTCCGAGGGTGTCGACCGACGGCTGCACACGATCCGGTCCATCCTGGAGAGCGACCGGATCGCCCTGTTCCGCCCGAATCTGCCCCCGCTCGGACTCGCCGTCCTGGCCCGGCAGTTGAGGCAGCTGGCGTCCTGCGACCTCAGTCCCGGCGTGCTCGCCTCGGCGGGCCGGCTGCTCACGCACTACATCCACGCCGGCGCGCTCCTCGGCTCGGTCACCAAACTGGACCGGGTCCCCGTCGGCCTCAAGCAGCACGCCAAGTCCTGGGTGCCCGGCAGCCAGTTCGCGGTGATCGCCCACCCCGAGCCGCAGTTGGTCCGGGTCGGCCCCGGAGCCGCCCTGGAGGGGCCGGAGTTCGGCACCTGGATGCTGGTCGCCAAGGGGCAGCTCCAGTCCGACTGGATCGGCACCACCCTCGCCCCGGCGTGGAACGCGATGGGGCTGCGCGAGGCGACCCTGCCCGCCGAATCGGTGAGTTGGTGGGGTACGAACAGACTGATCGAGTTCTGTACCTATCTGCCCGACCTGTCGGTGCTGTACCAACTGGTCACCTCTGTACGGCAGTCCGTGTGCCACTGGTGCGGTATCGACGTCATCGGCGACCGTTGTGTCTTCTGTTGCGCCACCCCGCCCGTTCACGAGAACCAAACATCGAGCGGATAAGTCCTCAACTCACAGGACACGCTTACAGCACACGATTCGCTCGGCCCGGTTCGCTCCCGCTCGATCCGCTCATCTCCGCTCGACCGATATCCCCAATGAGGTTGTACGGTTCATGAACTCCCGTCAGCGCCGCGGCGTGATACTCCTGCTCCTGTCGGTCATCTGCGCCCTCGGCGCGTTCGCCGGCGTCCTCTCCGTCATCCGTGACGTGAAGTCCAAGGTCGGCCCCGAGGTCACGGCGTACCAGGTCAAGGGCAACGTGGCGCCCTACACGGCCCTGACCGCCGCGCAGTTCAAGAAGATCGAGATGCCCAAGCGGTGGCTGTCGGACACCGCCGTGACCGATCTCCGGCAGATCCAGGGCAAGATCGCGGTGACCACCCTGCGCGGGGGCTCCCTGCTGCAGACCGACATGATCGTGGACCAGCCCGCCCTGCAGCCGGGGGAGCAGGAGGTCGCCATCATGATCGACGCGGCGACCGGCGTCGCCGGCAAGATCACCCCGGGCTCGACGGTCAACGTCTACGCCACCTTCGCGGGCGCGAAAGAGGGCGACCCCGACCAGTCGAAGATCATCGTGACCAACGCGAAGGTCATCGACGTCGGCCACATCACCGCGCTCGACCCCGGCAGCAACAGCGACAAGAACCAGCAGCAGTCGACCAACGGCGTGCCGATCACCTTCGCGCTCTCCACGCTCGACGCCCAACGGATCACCTACGCCGAGTCGTTCGCCGAGCGGGTGCGGCTCGCGCTGGTGGCACCCGGCACCGATACGACCGTCCCCGACAAGGACCGGACGTACGAACTCGCGAAGGACAAGTGAGAGGCCCGCATGCCCACCAGGATTCTTCCGGCGGTCGGAGACGCGGACGCCATCCGCGCCATCACGACCCTGCTCAGTCAGCTCCCGGACGCCGACCCGGTGGCCCCGGTGGCCGACTCGACGCAGCTCATCGACACCCTGGCCCGGCTCGCCGCCGAGTCCGTCGACGAGCTGCCCGAGGTCGTGGTGGTGCATGAACGCATCGGTCCCGTCCCGGCGTTGGAGCTGGTCCGCGAGGTCGCGCTGCGCTTCCCCGCGGTGGGCGTCATCCTCGTCACCACCGACGCCAGCCCCGGCCTCTTCCAGGCCGCCATGGACGCCGGCGCCCGCGGCCTCATCGCCCTCCCGCTGAGCTACGAGGAGTTGGCCAACCGCGTCCAGGCCGTCGCCGCCTGGTCGGTGGGCGTCCGGCGCCATCTGGGCCACGGCGGCGACGTGTTCACCGGGGTCGGCGGGACCGTCGTCACGGTCAGCGGCGCCAAGGGCGGGGTCGGCGCCACCCTCGCCGCGATCCAACTCGCCCTCGCCGCCCAGGCGTCGGGCCGTACCGTCGCGCTCGTCGACATGGACCTCCAGACCGGCGACATCGCCTCCTTCCTGGACGTCCAGTTCCGCCGCTCGGTCGTCGACCTCGCCGCGATCACCGACATCTCGCCGCGGGTCCTGGCCGACGCCGTCTTCCGGCACGACACGGGCATCGCGCTGCTGCTCGCCCCCGGCGAGGGCGAACGCGGCGAGGAGGTCACCGACCGGGCCGCCCGCCAGATCGTCAGCGCGCTGCGCTCCCGCTACGAGGTCGTCGTCATCGACTGCGGCGCCCAGATGAGCGGCGCGAGCGCGGCCGCCGTCGAAATGGCCGACACCGCACTGCTGTTCACCACCCCGGACGTGGTCGCCGTACGCGCCGCGAAGCGCACCGTCCGCATGTGGGACCGGCTGCAGATCCGCAAGGCCGAGGAGACGACCATCGTCGTCAACCGCTACACGCGCGGCACCGAGATCCAGCCGGCGCTCATCCAGCGCATCACCGGCACCACGGTCGCCGCCACCGCGATCCCCGCCAACTTCAAGGAACTCCAGGGCGCGGTGGACGCCGGCCGCCTGCACGAACTCGACAACAAGAGCGTGGTGAAACAGGCCCTTTGGGGTCTCGCGGGCGAACTCGGACTGGTCAAGGTCTCCGAAGTCGCCCAGAAGAGCGGGCGGTCGCGGGGCGGCGGCGATCGCGGCTCGGTGAGCTTCCGGCGTCGTAGGGAGTGAGGGGAGTGAGGGGGATGCGTATGCCATTGATCTCCGCGCGGGAGCGGGAGCGGGACAGGGGCCGGGACAGGGACCGGGACCGGGGCCAGACCACCATCGAGTTCCTCGGCATGACCCCGCTGATCATTCTGACGCTGGTGCTGATGTGGCAGTTCGTGCTGGTGGGGTACACCTTCACGCTCGCGGGGAATGCTGCGGACGAGGCGGTGCGCGCGGGGACGGCAGCCGCCCCGGGGGACCGGGAGGCCGCCTGCCGGCAGGCGGGGCTCGCCAAGCTGGACGGCGCGTGGAAGGGGGACGCCACGGTGACCTGCGGAGGCACGGGTTTCGTCACGGCCGACGTCGACCTCAAGGTGCCCATCCTCTTCCCGGGCTCGATCGCCTTCCCCTTCACGGTGCACGGTCACGCGGGCGCCGTAGAGGAGGCGAAGGACTGACATGTTCCACGGCCTCCGAGCGCGCGACCGCGGTCAAGTCGCCATCGAATACCTCGGGTTCATCCCCGTTCTGATCCTCGTCACGCTGGCGGCGGTGCAGCTCGGGCTGGTCGCGTACACCGCGGAACAGGCGGGAACGGCGGCCCGGGCGGGGGCGCGCAGTGCCTCGCTGCGGCAGGGGGCGCAGCCGGCGTGCAGCGAGGCCGTCAGCGACTGGCTCTCGGTCAGCTGCCCGGCGTCGTTCGGCGGCGACACGGTCTCGGTCACCGCCACCATCCACATCCCGTCGGTCATCCCCGGTTACGACGGCTTCGGGGACGCCAGCAAGACCGCCACGATGCCGCTCGACCACTGAACGACAGAGAACAACAACTGAGAACAACAACTGAGAACAACTGGGTTCGACTGAACAAGGAGCGAGGAGCACAGCACTCATGGGTCTGCGGGAACGCGTCAACCATCCCGAGGAGAACGGGCATCGGGGCGAGGACGGCCACATGGTCGCCTCGTACCGCGCCAAACTCCTGGAGGAGATCGACCTCGCGGAGATGAGCGCGCTGGCCGCCGCCGAGCGACGGGCCCGTCTGGAGCGGGTACTCGGGCACATCATCAGCCGTGAGGGACCGGTCCTCTCGACCGTCGAGCGCTCGCAGTTGATCCGCCGGGTCGTCGACGAGGCGCTCGGCCTCGGCATACTCGAACCGCTCCTCGAAGACGCGTCGATCACCGAGATCATGGTCAACGGCCCGGACGCGATCTTCGTCGAACGGGGCGGCCGCGTCGAGCAGTTGCCGCTCCGCTTCCCCTCGCACGACCAGCTGATGCAGACGATCGAGCGGATCGTGTCGACGGTCAACCGCCGTGTGGACGAGTCGAATCCGATGGTCGACGCGCGCCTGCCGTCCGGCGAGCGTGTCAACGTGATCATCCCGCCCCTGTCGTTGACCGGCGCCACGCTCACCATCCGCCGCTTCCCGCGCTCCTTCACGCTCCAGGAGATGGTCGGCTTCGGCTCGCTGGACGAGCACATGCTGTATCTCCTCGCGGGGTTGGTGCACGCGAAGTTCAACATCATCGTGTCGGGCGCGACGGGCACCGGGAAGACGACCCTCCTCAACGCGCTCTCCGGCCTCATCCCGGAGACCGAGCGCATCATCACCATCGAGGACTCCGCCGAACTCCAGCTCCAGCAGTCGCACGTGATCCGCCTGGAGGCCCGCCCGCCGAACGTCGAGGGCAAGGGCCAGGTCACGATCCGCGACCTGGTGCGCAACTCCCTCCGCATGCGCCCCGACCGGATCGTCGTAGGAGAGGTCCGAGGCGGCGAATCGTTGGACATGCTCCAGGCGATGTCGACGGGCCACGACGGCTCGCTCGCCACGGTCCACGCGAACAGCGCGGAGGACGCGCTGATGCGGTTGAAGACCCTGGCGTCCATGTCCGAGGTGGAGATCCCCTTCGAGGCGCTGCACGACCAGATCAACAGCGCCATCGACGTCATCATCCAGCTCACCCGCTTCGCCGACGGCGCCCGCCGCATCACCGAGATCGCCCTCCTCGACAGCCACGGCAGCGAGCCGTACCGGCTGGCGACGGTGGCCCGCTTCAGCCCGCAGCCCATCTCCGCCGACGGCCGGGTCTACGGCACCTTCGAGTACTTCCCGCTCTCCCGCCGCACCGCCGACCGGCTCTACATGGCGAGCCAGCCCCTGCCGCAGGCCTTCGGCGTCGCCCACACCGCGGAACAGCTCGCCCTCAGAGAAGCCAGTAGGTAGGGACCGACCCCATGGATCTCCAGACGATCGTCACGCTCACCACCGGCATCACCCTGCTGACCTGTGTCCTGGGCGTGGCCGGCCTGCACGCCTACGCCATGGGCAAGGCGCAGCGCGCGGCCCTGGTCGACCGGCTCTCCTCGACCGGCCAGATCCAGGTGGGCCGCACCCGCCGCTTCCGCGACCTGGACCGCAGACTGCGCCGCACCAGGCTCGGCAGGCAGCTCGAACTCCGCCTGGCGGCAACGGGGTTGGACATGACGCCGGGCGAGTTCTTCGTCTACATGCTGGCCACGGTGGCGGCGCTCTGGCTGATCGGACAGGCGTCCTTGGCCCCCTTCTTCGGGCCGATAGCAGGCCTGTTGGGCATCGGGGTGGCGATCCAGTTCCTCAACTGGCAGCGCCAGAAGCGCATCGAGAAGTTCATCAACCAACTCCCCGAACTGGCCCGCATCATGGCCAACGCCACGCACGCCGGGCTCGCGCTGCGCACCGCGATCAGCATGGCGGCGGAGGAGCTGGAGGCACCGGCCGGGGAGGAACTCGCCAAGGTGGCCAACCAGTTGGCGGTGGGCGCCTCGATGGACGACGCGCTGAGCGAGCTGGCGGACAGGCTCCCGTCCCGCGAACTAGTGGTCCTGGTAACGACATTGGTGCTCTCGAACCGAGCGGGCGGCCAGGTGGTGAGCGCCCTGCGGAACCTCACGGAGACCCTGGAGGAGCGCAAGGAGACCCGGCGCGAGGTCCGCACCCAGCTCTCCCAGGTCAACATGACGTCGTACGCCGTTCCGGTGATGGGCGTGGGCGCCCTCTTCCTGATGAACGGCGTCAAACCCGGTGCCCTGGACCGGATGACGGGCTCCCCGATCGGCCAGGCCTGCGTGATCATCGCCTTCGGGCTGTACGCGGTCGGCTTCATCCTCATCCGCCGCCTGTCCCGCATCGACGTCTGAGGGGAGGGGAACAGACATGGCGGCACTCGTTCTCGCCCTGGTCATGGGCCTCAGCGTGTGGGGCGTCTTCGCGGGCATCCGCATGTACCGCGCGGACGCGAAACTCCCCACCGACCTCGTCCTCGCCCTGGAGGTCGGCTCGACCCGCACCGGCGCGGTCGACTCCCTCATCGACCGCTTGGGCATGCGCTACGCCCCGATGGTCCTGCGCCTGATGGGCCCGAAGCTGGTGGCCAAGTACCGCCGCAAGATCGACCTCGCGGGCAACCCCGGCGGCCTCACCATCGACCGCTACGCGGCCCGCCGGGCGGTCTACGGTTTCCTCGGCGGCTTCGGCGGCCTGCTGATGCTGCTGGAGGGCCACTACATCGTCGCCGTCATCCTCTTCGCCTTCGGCGCGTTCTGGACGGAGGTCGGCATCTGGTCGGCGATCCGCATCCGCAGGGACGTCATCGAACGGACCCTGCCGGACTTCCTCGACGTGCTCGCGGTCGTGGTGAGCGCGGGCCTGGGCTTCCGCCAGGCGCTGGACCGCGTGGCGTCGAAGTACGAGGGCCCGTGGGCGGACGAACTCCGCATCACGCTACGGCAGATGGACCTGGGAATGAGCCGCCGCGCGGCCTTCACGGAACTCCGGCGGCGCAACGACAGTGAGCAAGTCGCCATGTTCGTCACGGCGTTGCAGCAGGGGGAGGAGCTGGGCGCGCCGATCGTAGACACGTTGGTGTCCCTGGCGAAGGACATGCGCCGAACGGACGCGCAGAACGCCCGCCGCAAGGCGGCCCGCGCGGTCCCCAAGGCCACGATGATGATCACCACGTTCATGGTCCCGGCCACGATGCTGCTCCTCGGCGCGGGCCTTCTCCTGGGCTCCGGCACGGACTTCAGCACGATCACGGGCAAGTAGGGACGGACGGGGGCGACGGGGGCCATGGCGACGACGGACGAACGCGGACGGACGAGGCTGCTGCGGCGGCGTCCCCAGCCGACGGAGATCACGACTCCGCCGGCCGGGACGGTGCTGCCGGATCATGTGCGGTCGGGCGCGACGGATATTCCGGTCACGTCGGTCACGCCGGCGCTGCCGGAGGGGTGGGTACCGGTGCGGGCGAGGCTGTCGGGGGTGCCTGCACCGCCGGAGCAGCCGAGTGTGGAACGGTTGGCCGCCGACGGTGGGGGCGCCCCACAGGGGCCACCCGCACCCGACGACGAAGGCCGCACGGCCGCTGCGGGTGGGAAATCGTTCGCGGCCGAAGGCCGGGAAGTCGCCCTCCCCATCCAGATCAGCGCACTCCAAGCAATGTGCAGGCAGGTCTTCGGCTTCCGCCTCGCGATGATCGCCCTCGCCGCCCCCTCCGCCCTGGTGAACGCCACACCCGGGGTAGCCACCCGCCTGGTGGGCGCAGCCGTGGTGGTCACGTTCATGGCGTCCTACGTCCTGTTCCGCGACTGGGAACGCTTCGGCCCCCTGCTCCTACGCCACCCCTCCCTCCTGGCCGTGGACACCCTGTTCGGTTCCCTCCTCCTGATCTCGGCAGGGCCAACCAGCACGCTCGCCTACGTCAGCGTCTGCACCCCCCTCCTCGCCGGCATCGTCTACGGCTGGCGAGGCGCCGGCTGCTTCGCGAGCCTCCAGGCGGTGATCCTGGTGCTGGCGCAGACCGCGGCGACGGACCACCACAGAGTCGTGGCGCAGAGCTTCCTGTTGCCCGGCCTGTGCGTGATCGCCGGCGCGGTGGGAGTGACCCTGCGCAACCTGATGCTCCGCTTCGGCGAGGCCACGACCGCCCTGACAACGGTCCAGGCCCGCCTCGCGGTAACGGAGGCCGTAGGAGCCGAACGGGCGCGCCTGGCAAGGGAGTTGCACGACTCGGTGGCCAAGACCCTGCACGGTGTGGCCCTCGCGGCGGACGGCCTGGTGGGTTCGGCGGGCGCGGACCACATGAACCCGACCCTGATCCGGCAGCAGGCGGAGTTGGTGGCCCGTTCGGCGCGCAGGGCGGCGGCGGAATCCCGTGAACTCCTGGCGGATCTACGACGGGAGTCCGACCCGGACGAGGGTACGGACGTACTCGTCGAACTGGCCGCCCGCACAAGGGACTTCAGCATCAGGACGGGCCTGCCCACGACCTACCGCCCGACCGGCGACCACGGCGTACCGCCGGTCCCGCCCGCCGTGGCCCGCCAACTCCTCACCATCGCCACGGAGGCGATGGAGAACGCCCACCGTCACGCGACCCCCACCAAGGTCGACGTGGAGGCCGGGGTCCACGACAGCCTCCTGCGCATCAGCGTCTACGACGACGGCCGCGGCCTCCCCGCCGGCACGACCCTCGAACAGCTGCGCAGGGCAGGCCACTTCGGCCTGGTCGGCATGGTCGAACGGGCCGCGTCGGTCGGCGCCCGCATCCGTATAGGCAGGGGCGGCCACGACACGGGCACGGAGGTCCGCCTGGAACTCCCCCTGGGAGCCTTGGCGTCACCGAGGACGTAGAAGACGTAAGCAAGCCCCCCCCCACACATACAGCCACACACGCAGCCGCACACAGCCACACACGACAACCCGAGAGGAGGCAGCCATGCCGGACCAGTCGACGCCCCACCCCGGCGCGCCACAGCCGCCACCGAACCCGTTCCCCAACTTCCCGCAGCCTGCCCCGACTTCGGCCCTCCGGGTCGTGGTGGCCGACGACAACCCGGTGGTGCGGGCGGGCCTCACGGCCCTGCTGTCGGGTCGCGCGGACATCACGGTCGTAGCGGAGGCGGCGGACGGCCGGGAGGCGTACGAGGCGGCGCACTTCCATCGCCCGGACGTGGTCCTGCTGGACGTTCGCATGCCGGGCGTGGACGGCATCTCGGCGCTTCCGTACCTCGTGCGGATCGCGCCGGTCGTGATGCTCACGTACAGCAGGGAGTCGGAGATCGTCCAGGAGGCGTTGCGGCGCGGGGCCGGCGGTTATCTGGTCCACGGCGAGTTCACGGCGGACGAACTGGTCGCCGCCGTAAGGGACATCAAGCAGGGCAGGGCCCATTTCACGCCATCTGCGGCGGGGGCGTTGCTGGCGCAGCTGCGACAGGAGCGGACGGGTCCCTCCCTGCCCGAGGGCCTGGGCTCCTACGACTCTCAACTAGGTGCGACTGCAAACGGAAGAATGCCTTCGACGGCCCATCCTCACCCGAATTTGCCTCACGGCCTTTCGCAACTGCAACCAACTGTGAGACAGTCGTCCTCGGACAGGTCACGGTTCCAACTGAGCGCGAGGGAGGCGGAGATCATGGACCACATCGCGTCCGGCATGACCAACCAGCAGATCGCCGCCACCTGCTTCATCTCCGAGAAGACCGTCAAGAACCACATCAACCGCATCTTCGCCAAGCTCCACAGCACCAGCCGCTCCGAGGCCGCCGCCAAGTGGCTTGGTACGGCGCCGGGTTCGGCCCGAGGACTGGGGTGAGGACCGGTGACGAGCCGACGGTGGACCCAACTGCCGGGCCTACGGCCCCGGTTCGGTGACGGGCGGGCCCAATGCGAACGCCGGGACTCCGATTGGGCCCGATTTTGGGCCCTGGGACCCTCTGGCGTACCTGTGGTTCGGGCATACCGTTCTCATGTCGAAAGCGGCACCGGCGACGAGGAAGCCGGTAACGCGTCATTCGGAGGGGAACACCATGAGCGACCTGATGCTGAAGACCGCCGTTGCGACCAAGGCGCGTGTGAACGGCTGGAAGAACACGACCGTCGCGGCCCTGCGGCGCCGAGCCGGCGACAAGGGCCAGACAGCGGTGGAGTACCTGGGCATCATCGCGGTGGTCGTGGCGATCGTGCTGGCGATCACGGGTACGTCCATCGGGCAGACGATCCTCGACGCGATCAACAACAAGATCTCCGAGGTCACCGGCGGCTGATGCCGCCCCGTAGACACAGCGACGCAGGGCAGGCCTTCCCCATCTACATCACGGTGGTGGCGGGTCTGCTCTTCCTCGCGTTCGCCTACGTCGCGGTCGGCCAGGCCGCGGTGAACCGGAGCGGCGCCCAGACGGCCGCCGACGCGGCGGCGCTCGCGGCGGCCCAGGACACCCGGGACCAACTCGCGGGTAAGTGGGTGGAGGACGTACTCGATCCGACCAAGTGGCAGGAGATCTTCGACGGCGACGTGGCGGGACTCGTCGATTCGTGCGGGCGGGCCGGCCAACTCGCGGCCCAGAACGAGGCCCACATGACCGGCGCCGGGTGCCACTGGCAACCGGGGCTCCCCCCGGGCTACGAGGTCGCCGTCGAAAGTGACAAGCCGGTCGGAGACTCGATCGTCCCCGGCACGGAGGACCAGCACTCGACAGCCCATGCCACCGCAGTGATCGAGTCGCTCTGCACGTTCCCTCCCCTCGGCGCGGACGCCGGGGACGACGTGCTGCCGAAGCTCACCTGCAAGAACGGCGACGAGTGGGACCTGGATCCGCTCCACCTCACCGATCTACCGGGACCCGAGGACCTCTTCGACGTCCATCTGGCCGACTGACAAGCGAACGACGAGTGATGAGGGAAGCAGAGTCATGAGCATTCGGTTCACTTCGACGGCCCGCAGGGGGACGGTCGCCCTGGCTGTCGCGGCCGGTCTGGCCCTCGGCGTGGCCGGCTGCGGGAGTGGCGGCGACGACACCAAGAAGCCGGACACCACGGCGTCGGCCTCCAAGACCGGCGGATCCGATCCGAGTGCTCAGGAGGGCCAGTCGGACGCGCCCTTGGCCGAGGTGAAGGGCTCGAACGGCCTTGTCCTGGACATCACTTCAGCCACCCGGGACTCCGGCGGCTTCGTCACGGTGAACGGCAATCTGAAGAACGACGCGGACAAAAGTGTCGTGATTCCGGCCGCGTTGAGCGGCAACGAGACCGAGGTCATCAGGAACGGCCCGTCGCTCGGCGGCGCCACGCTCGTGGACTCGAAGGGCAAGAAGCGCTACTACGTGCTGCGCGACACGGACGGCCGTCCGCTGACGACGACGGGCATGACGACGATCAAGTCGGGCGACGAGCTGTCCGTCTTCATGCAGTTCCCGGCACCGCCGACGACCACGACCGAGGTCTCCTTCGAGCTGCCGACGTTCGCGGTCGCCACGATCAAGATCTCCGGATGAGGCGACCGTGACCACCACTCCCCGTCTCGCCCTGGTCGTGACCGCCGCCACGATCATGGTCGCCGCGAACATCGTCGGCGCGGTGGCCGCGCACGCCGACGACACCCCGAGCCCGAGCGTGCCGCCGGGCACCGAGGCCTCGGCCTCCGCCCCCGTGCAGGTCGACCCGAACGACCCGGACCTGAAACTCCCCGAGGGCGGGACGCTCGCCGCCCCCAAGGTCCTGGACATCAAGTCGGTCGTGGAGGACCAGGGCGGTGAGGAACGCCGTGAGGACACCAACTCGGACGTGACCTTCGCCCTCCAGGCCGAGGTCCTCTTCAGCAAGGACAGCTCCAAGCTGAGCGCCGAGGCGAAGTCCCGTATCGACGCGATCGCCGAGGAGATCAAGAAGCAGAACGCCTCGACGGTCCGCGTCTTCGGCTTCACCGACAACCTCGGCTCGTCCGCCCACGGCGACATCCTCTCCAAGCAGCGCGCCGACGCCGTACAGGCGGTCCTGGACTCGGACTTGAACAACCCGAGCATCACCTTCGAGGTCCGCGGCTACGGCGAGCAGTACCCGATCGCCGACAACTCCACGGAGGCCGGCCGCAAGAAGAACCGGCGGGTCGAGGTTACGTTCCCGCGGACGGAGAGCTGAGGGACGGCCCCACGTGACCGCGGCCCTGTACGGGGTCGCGCAGGTGTTCGCCGTGCTCGTGGGCGTCTGCGCCTGCGGAACGGTCGTAGCCCTCCTGGAAGTCGGCTGCACGACTTCACTGTGCTGGGCGCGGCACTCGGCGCGGGGTTCGGTCTGCTGGAGGCGCTGCTGAGGGGGCACTGATGAGTGAATACCATGACGTCTTCCTCCGTCCCGGATCTCCCCGGGACCGGCTCGTCTCGGACATCTCATGGGCCTGCGCCGCCGAACTGCGCCCGGTGGATTCCGAGTTCATCGACTACGCGGCGAACCTCGGCCACGCGGCGGTCGAGTTGGAATTCACCCACGAGTACGAGAAGGACCACGGCATGTCCTTCGAGAACTACGACTCACTCTTCACGGTCCGGGACTTCGACTCGAACCTGGCCCGCCAGGAAGCGACCGCCCGCCGCATCTTCGACAACCTCGCGTCCCTCGCCCGCTACGAAATGATCCTCGTCCGAGACCTGCAGGAACTGATCGCGTCGTCCGGGGCTGCGACCGAATGAGCTGATATCCCGGTTCGCGACATCCCGCCGACCGGCGGTCCGTAGAACCTCAACTCCGCGCCCCTACAACCCCCGTGAGGCGTGACACCGCCCCGGACCCACCCACGACTTGGGTGTCGATTTGGGTCCACGGGCCCATCTCGGGCAACCGTCCCGTCCCTAACCTCTGAAAGCTCCAGTGGTGTTGTGAGGGACGTCGGGGGACGGGGGAGACAGCATGGCCTCGATCGGAGGAGTGCCGGGCGGGCAAGGTGAGTTGAGGGGGCGGCGGGGGATGCCCGTGCCGCTTGTCACCGCGTTGGTGCTCGTGCACGCCCTGTTCGTGGTCACCGTCGTCGGTGGGCTCGGGCTGCTGATGACCGCCGGGGCGTACGACGCCCTCGACGGACAGGTGATCGCCCTTGTCGCGTACGCCGCCGCGCCGGGCGTCCTCGGCTGGTGGCTCGCCCGGCGGAGTTGGGAGGGCGGGGACCGCGTCCGGCGTGGACTCCTCGCCGTACAGGGCTGGTTGGTCCTCGGCGGGGTCGTCAACCTCGTCTCCGGGTCCGCCCGCGGGGGACTGCAACTCCTCCTCCCGATCCTGATCCTCTTCTTCCTGACCCGCCCCGAAAGCCGTCAGTGGTACGGGCTTTCCGACCTGGACCGCGTCGAGCGGCGGCCGTTCTCCCTGTCCCGGCTGATCCGTTGGCGCCGGGACGACGGGCAGACGGCGGTCGAGTACGCCGGGTTCATCGCCATCGTCGCCGCCCTCATCACCGCCCTGCTCGTCAGCGGCCTCGGCACCCAGATCTTCACCGGCATCCAGTCGGAGGTCTGCAAGGTCACCGGCATGGCCTGCCCGGCCGTAGGCGGCGGAGGCGACACGGACACGGGCACGGATACAACCGCCGGCAACAACAACGCCGACGCGAACGGCGGGACCAACGGCGGTACCGGCAACGGCTCCACCGACACGAGCACCACCACCGGCGACCAGAAACCCGCCCCCGCCCCCGCCGACGACAAGAAGGACGACAACGACAACGGCAACAAAGACGACGGCTGCTTCTCCGGCATCGGCGCCTTCTTCGGCTGCGCCGGCGACCAGGTCAAGCAGGTCGGCCAAGGCCTCTTCGTCGACGGTGTCTGGGGTGACCTCACCGGTATCTACGACCTGGTGCGGCATCCCTGGGACACCCTGAAAGGCATCGGGGACTACGGCAAACAGCTCGGCGACGACTGGTCGAAGAACTCCAAGGACGCCGGCAAGAAGTGGTCCGACGGTGACTACGGCGGCGCCCTCTGGGACTGGGCCGGTGCTTCCGTCAAGACCGGCGGCACGGTTCTCTACGACGTGTTCATCGGTGACGACGTCGCCAAGGACTGGAACAACGGCGACAAGACCCGTGCCGTCAGCCACGTGCTCTGGAACGTCGGTTCCCTCTTCATCCCGGGCTACGACGGCGCCAAGGTCGTCGAGAAGCTCGGCGACCTCGGCAAGGTCGGCAAGCTGGGGAAGCTCGGCAAGTTCGCGGAGGAAGCCTCCAAGGCGGCCGAGGACGCCAAGAAGGCGGCCAAGGCGGGCGACGTAGAAGGTGCCGAGAAGGCGGCGAAGGAAGCCGACGATGCGGCGGACGAGGCGGAGAAGAAGGCCCGCGAGTCCGGCTGCACGATCGGCGCCCCGGCGCACCGGATCCCGTACGGCGACAGCGGTGGTCCAGGGCTGCTCGGCGGCACCGGTACCGGCACCACCGTCCTGGCCGCCGGCGCGTCCTCCCCGTACGTCCTCCTCGCCGAGGACGGCTGCGACGAGGACGCCAAGAAGGAGGCCGAGGAGGCCCGCAAGCAGGAGCGCGAGGCCTACCTGGCCAAGAAGCGGGCGGAGGAACCGGGACGCGCGGCGAAGGCCGCGGCGGCGAAGAAGGAGTACCCCGACCCCAAGCACGGCGACACCTCGGACCCGCGCAACTACAACCCGCCGGACTGGGCCGCCGACCTGAAGAACCACACGCTCGGCGACGCCGACGGCAGCGACGGCTACTGGGCGAGCCGGGACCGCAACCCCGTGCCCAACTGGCAGAACGAGTCCTGGCTCCGCTACCAGGAGCAGGTCACCGGCACGGTCCGCGGCGAGGAGTACGTGGTCCCGTACCCCAAGAAGGGCGTGCCCGACGTCGAGTTCGACGGCTGGGACGCGGGCCGGCAGACGTATCTGGAGGCCAAGAACGGCTACGAGGGCTACCTCTCCAAGTCCAGCAAGGGGGAGCTGACCCCGTCCGCGAAGGCCGAGTTCGCCACCGAGGCGCGGCGGCAGGTGGCGGCGGCGGGCGGCAAGCCCGTCGAGTGGCACTTCTCGAACCCCGACGTGGCGAAGGCGGCCAGGCGGGCGTTCCGGGACGAGGGCCTCGACATCAGGGTCGTCTACGAGAAGCAGAAGCCGGTCGGCGGAACGCGCAAGCCGGGGGCGTTCGGCTAGCTCGACTAGGGTGACGGCGGCAGCCGGACCTGCTACGACACCCGCACACGCACGCGCAACCAGGGACTGGACACGACGGGACGGAGACGGAGAATGCGACGTCTGGTGAGGGGCTTCTGGGGCCCCCGGGAGGAATCGGTCGAGGAGCTGGCCGACCGCTGGAAGGCGACACTCGACCAGGTCACCCGGCTCCTTCCGCACGCCGCTCTGCCCACGGAGTGGACGGTGGTCCGCGCACCGGGCACCGCCTCCCCGGCCGCCCCGGTGCCGTCGGACGAGGACAGCCTGCGCACCGCCCTCCAAGAGGCCCGGGCCGCGGACGACTGGTCGAAGGGAACCGGCACCGCTCTCCGCCTCACCGCCACGGGCGCCCCGGACTGGACGGTCGAGGTGAGCGGACTGGCCGGCGGCGACTCCGAGTTCCTGCTCCAGTCCCTGGTGATCGGCATCCGCTCACCGTCGGACACCGAGCTGCCCGGCCCCCAACTCCTCGCCGCTGTCGCCGAGTTCTGGCAGCCCGACTTCGGCGACGTGACCGACGACGACGTACTGGACGCGCTGGAGGACGAGGCGGAGTACCGCGTCGGTGAACCGTGCGTGGGCCGCGTCGGCTATCTCTCCCCGGCCCGCGCCGAGTTGGTACCGGCCGACCTGACCGCACCCCGAACATCCGTCCCCGGCGCGGGCGTTGTGCTCGACATCGCGACGGAGGGCGACACGGACGCCGTGGTGCGGGCCTTCGAACGCCTGCGGGAGACCGGCGCGCTACGGCCCCTGCCGCGCCCCATGGACCGGGCCACGCTGTGACCGCACCCGGCCGGGAGCTGTCGGACCTCGACGCGCTGCTCACCGGGCCCGTTCCGGCGACCGGGCCGACCGTGAGCGAGGGCGATCCGGCCACGGGGGAGTGGACCGTAACCCGGGGCGCGGGCTTCGTGATCGCCCCGCTGTGGACGGGCAAGCCGCTCACCGGCGTGTACACACCCGAGTGGAACGCGGCGGAAGAAGCGGACAAGGCTCAACTGACCTCCCTCGTCCGGCAGTTGGACGACCGATACGGACCGCACCGCCAAGTCGCCATGCGTGTACCGCTCTTCCGCAAGCTCGCGGGAGACCCGATGCCCGCACTCTTCCAAGCCCTGTGCGACGAGGACCTGTTGGGCGACCTGGCGGTCTGGGGCCCGGTACCGACCGGCCGCCCGGAAACCCTCACCCGCCAACTGGCCGTCTCCCTCAGCCGGTCCGACGGCGACGCCCCCGCGATCCTGTGCGCCGTCGTCTCCGACCACCCGATCACCGAGCTCCCGGAGGCCGGGTGAACAGCCGTACCGCACCGCGATCCGTGGCACGACCCCACCCGGCCCGGGATGGGACACTGCCACCGTGACCCCCTGGAACCGCGCCGCGGACATTCCGCGGCTGTGCCACAGACACTGCCGGAAAGCGGGTGACAGATGAAGCTCCTCCTCGCGAACCTCTTCGTCGTGACGGAGCCACGACCCGCCCAACTCCGCCACGCCCTGGCAGACTTGCTCGGCCTGCCCGACGAGCGCGTCGACGTGGCGCACGAGGACGGGGACCAGGAAGGCCGGGACTGGGAGGCCCCGGTGCTCTGCACCTACTGCCCGTTGCCGCCGGGCGACCTGGCGCTCTCCCTCGACATCAGCGTCACCGAATCCGCCGCCGGCGACCTCACGGAGGCGGACCTCGCCCTCGGTATCGCGGCCAGGGTGGGGAGTTCGGTCCTCCACCCCGCGGAGTCCTACCCGCCGAGCGCGTACTGGGCGGCGGTCCCCGACGGACGCGTGGTCAGGTGCAGCATCGAGCCGATCGAGACGGGGTACGGCGAGGACGCGGCCCTCTACCCGTATCGGGTGTACGGCGTGGCGGAACAGGTACCGGACCTGCCGCCTCCGCCACCCCCTACCTCGTCTCCGCCTACTCCGTCTCCACCGACACCCGAACCCCCGCCCTCACTCCCCACCCCGCCATAACCCCCGCCCCCGCCTCCACCACATGCCGGGACCGCAACCGAGGCAACCCCAGCCGCCCCCGCTTCATCGTGTGGACGTCGAGCACCTTCAAGTCCCGGTCCAGGTAAGCCACATCGATCGGGAACCGCATCCGGAACGTGTGCACACTGCTCGCCGGTGAGAGCAGCATCGCCCCGTCGATCGCGTCCCGACCGAGCAGCCCCTTCGTCCGTGCCCGGTACGAGGTCGCCAGCTCCAGCGGGACGGTGACCGCCCCCGCCGCCCCGTGCACGATCAGCTTCCCGCGCCCGTCACTCCAGCGTCGTCCCATGCCAGGTCACCTTCCTGCGCCACTGCTGAACCAGTGTGAACCGAGTCAACCGACCGTATCCGCACGGGAGTAGGCCCCACATGGGCCCACGGACCCATGCCCCGACCGCCGCCCGCTCGATATCGTCCCCGCGTGCGCCTGATTCTGATCGTCGTGGGTGCCCTGTGGGGCGCGTGCTCGGGCCTCCTGCTGCCCCGCGCCGCCCACCGCCTCTCCGTACAGCCCGAGGAACCCTGGAACGGGGAGTGCCCCGACGGCCACCCGATCACGGGCCGGTTCGACGGCTGGCTGGGCCGGGCCCGCTGCACCACCGACACCAACGGCGCGCGGCCCGTCACCACCGCCCGCCGTCCGTACGGCCCGGGCACCACCGCCTGCGGTCCCTACGGCCCCCGCACCCCCGCCGTATCCACCGTCACCGCCCTCGTCTGCGCGATCCTCGCCGCCGCCACCGGCCCCCGCCCCGAACTCGTCGTCTGGCTGCTCGCCGCCCCCGTCGCCGTCCTCCTCGCGCTGGTCGACCTCCGGGTCCACCGGCTCCCCGACGTCCTCACCCTCCCGCTCGCCGCGGCGACCGCCGCCCTCCTCGGCATCGCGGCCGCGCTCCCCGGCGACGCCGGTTCCTGGCCCACGGCCCTGCTCGGCGGACTCGCCCTCGGGGCCGGGTACGGGGTGCTGTACTTCATCAACCCGGCCGGCATGGGCTTCGGCGACGTGAAACTAGCCCTCGGCCTCGGCACGGCCCTCGGCTGGTACGGCTGGCCGGTGCTCGTCACGGGCGCCTTCGCGGGGATTCTCTACGGCGCGGTCTACGGCCTCGGCATGGTCGCCCTGCGTCGTGCGGGCCGTAAGACGGCGATCCCGCTGGGGCCGTTCATGCTCGGGGGAGCGTTCACCGGTGTGGTGCTGGGGGCCTTCGCGGTCGCGTGAGACGGTGGTGGACCCGGCACCGAGCGGGGCCGGCCACGAACGAGGCGGTGCACCCATGCGGAAGATCAGCCTGATGATGTCCGTGTCCCTCGACGGCTACATGGAGGGCCCCGGCCACGACATCGACTGGCACAGGGTCGACGAGGAACTCCACCAGCACATGAACGACACCCTCAAGCACATGGGTGCCTTCGTCGACGGCCGCATCACCCACGAGTTGATGGCCGACTACTGGCCCACCGCCGACGCGGACCCCGAAGCCCCCGCCGTCATCGCCGAGTTCGCGCGCATCTGGCGGGACATGCCGAAGATCGTGTACTCGCGGACCCTGCCCAGTGGCCCCGCCGACTGGAACACCACCGTCGTGCCCGAGGTCGTCCCCGAGGAGGTGCTGGCCCTCAAGGAACAGCCCGGCGGCGACCTGGGCCTCGGCGGCGCCGACCTCGCCGCGACCTTCCTCCGCCTCGGCCTCGTCGACGAGATCAAGGTGTACGTCAACCCGATCGTCCTCGGCCGCGGCACCCCGATGTTCCCCGTCTCCGACACCCGCACCCCCCTCCGCCTCACCGAGAACCGCACCTTCGGCAACGGGGTCGTCCTGCTGCGCTACGAGCGCGCCGACCTCAACTCCGGCCACGCGTAAAGCTGTTGTCCACGGCACTCTCCCCGGGTAGGAAGAAACCATGACCGACCTCGGCGCTGTATTCCGTCCCCAACTGCCTCCCGAGCGACTGCGGGCGGTGGTCCAACTGGCCGACGCCTCAGGGCTCGAAGAGCTCTGGCTCTGGGAGGACTGTTTCCGGGAGGGAGGGATCTCGGCCGCCGCCGCAGCGCTCGCGTGGAGCGAGCACGTACGCGTCGGCGTCGGCCTGTTGCCCGTGCCGTTGCGGAACGTCGCCATCACCGCGATGGAAGTCGCCACGCTGGACCGGCTGTTCCCGGGCCGCGCGATCATCGGCGTCGGACACGGCGTACAGGACTGGATGGGCCAGGTCGGCGCCCGCGCCGAGTCCCCGGTGACCCTGCTGCGCGAGCATCTCGACGCGCTGCGCGCCCTGTTGCGCGGGGAGCGCCTCACGACCGACGGGCGCTACGTCAAGCTCGACGACGTCGCCCTCGACTGGCCGCCGGCCGGTCCCGTCGAGGTCCTCGCCGGTGCCGGCGGCCCCCGTACCCTCCGCCTCTCGGGCGCGGCGGCCGACGGCACGATCCTCACCGCGAGCACCCCACCCGACGGCGTCCGCCGGGCCCGTCAACTCATCGACGAGGGACGGGAGTCGGCCGGTCGCACCGAGCCGCACAAGGTCGTCGTCTATCTCCTCACCGCCACCGGTCCCGACGCCGCCGCCCGCCTGCGCGCCGAACTCGCCGACGACGGCGTGGAGTCGGTCCCCGACCTTGGCGTCGCCGGTGACGCGGGCACCGTCGCGAAGGCCGTCCAGCGCCTCGCGGAAGCCGGCGCCGACACCGTCGTCCTCCAGCCCACCGGCGACGAACCCGACCCGGAGGGCTTCGTACGCTTCGCGGCGGAGGAGGTCAGGGCACTGGTCCCCTGAGCCCAACCCCCCGCCCCGGAAGGAGAACGGACGGGACGACCCAAGCCCACCCGGAACCCCGGAACCCCGGAACCCCGGAACCCCGGAACCCCGGAACCCCGGAACCCCGGAACCCCGGAACCCCGGAACCCCGGAACCCCGGAACCCCGGAACC